>NZ_WVTD01000010.1 GCF_009856825.1 Novosphingobium silvae
ACCGGCCTCCTGCTCGCGCAGGATCCCGATGATCTGCTCTTCTGTGAACCGTGATCGCTTCATTCTGTCCGTCCTTTCGAGGGGCGGACTCTAGCTATTCCTGGAGGAGTTTCAGGGGGTCACGTCACATCCAACGGCCACGATGGCCCGAGCTTCGAAACCTTTGGAATATTTTCCAGCACTAAACTAAGGTACGACAAAGCCTTTTTCCGTCGGGTCGCGCGACGAGGCCACACACCCCGCAGGTAAGCGCACGGGTTAGGCGGCCGTGGTCCGTGCCGCTATCGGCGTGTAACGACTGCACTTCGGCGGTTGTACCGCATCGCTCAGTTGCCAGGGAGCCTTCATCATGGCCGGGGTCGGGCCATGATGAAGGCTGGCTTGTCGATCCGAGCGCCTGGCGCCGCTTCGGATCGGCGGGTCAGTAGTGAATGACCGTGCGGATCGACTTGCCTTCGTGCATCAGTTCGAACGCCTCGTTGATCTCCTCCAAACCCATGGTGTGGGTCACGAACGGGGCCAGATCGATATCGCCTCTCATGGCGTCCTCGACCATGCCGGGGAGCTGTGTCCGTCCCTTGACGCCGCCGAAAGCGGACCCCTTCCAGACGCGGCCCGTAACGAGCTGGAATGGACGGGTGGAGATTTCTTCGCCCGCGCCGGCAACGCCAATCACGATCGACTGACCCCAGCCACGGTGCGCTGATTCAAGAGCGGCGCGCATGACATTGACGTTGCCGATGCACTCGAAGGTATGATCGATGCCCCATCCCGTCATCTCGATCAGCACTTGCTGGATGGGCTTGTCATGGTCCTTGGGGTTGATACACTCGGTCGCACCGAACTGGCGTGCCAGCTCGAACTTGGACGGATTGGTGTCGATGGCGATGATGCGACCCGCCTTCGCCTGGCGCGCACCCTGAATCGCCGCGAGGCCGATGCCGCCCAGGCCGAACACGGCGACCGAGTCTCCGGGCTGGACCTTGGCGGTATTGTGGACTGCGCCGATGCCGGTCGTGACGCCGCAGCCCAGCAGACAGACATGTTCGGGGTTAGCCTCGGGATTGATCTTGGCGAGCGAAACTTCGGCGACGACAGTATATTCACTGAAGGTTGAACAGCCCATGTAATGATAAAGGGGCTGGCCATTGTACGAAAAGCGGGTGGTGCCATCGGGCATCAAACCCTTGCCCTGCGTTTCGCGGACAGCGACGCACAGGTTGGTCTTGCCCGACACGCAGAAATCGCACTTGCCGCACTCGGCTGTGTAGAGCGGAATCACGTGATCGCCCGGCCTGACGCTGGTGACGCCCTCACCGACCTCGACAACGATGCCCGCGCCCTCGTGGCCTAGAACCACCGGGAAAACGCCCTCCGGATCACTGCCCGCCAGCGTGTACGCATCGGTGTGGCACACACCGGTGTGCGTCACCCGGATGAGCACTTCACCCTTCCGGGGTGGGGCGACATCGATTTCGACGATTTCGAGTGGCTTGCCCGGCTCGAAGGCTACAGCGGCGCGAGATTTCATGTTGGGATACCCTCGTTGATGGAAACTGATTGCCGGTGCGAGGCCGTTGCGCCATCGCAAATTCGTCGACGTTCTCATACTGTCAGGGAGTATCTTTGTCATACTCCCTGACAGTATACAAGAGGTGTCCTACCGAGGATCTCAAACCAGAGAAGGCAGCAGGGGCTGGCTTCTAAGTGCGAGAGAACACGGGCAAGAAAATGAGCCTGAAATCGTCATTTAAGATAAGTACGCAGAATCTTCATTACGCCCTCCACGCCGTCATCGTGATCGCCACCCTCGCTTTTGAGGGCCGGATCTGCGCCGGAACCGAATGTTTCCCTGAGGTGACTCTCCATCACTTCTGCCATCAGCCCGTTTGTCGCGCCACGCATGGCGACAATTTGCTGCAGCAGGGGAGCGCAATCGGCCCCGGCTTCGATCGCGCGTTCCAAAGCGTCCGCCTGGCCCTTGATACGACGCAAGCGTGTGATGGCTCGCTTCTTGTCCTCTGGTGAATGTGGCATCGCGCTTTCCCAAGAAATCGCTTCAGCATACTATACAGGGGGGGAGTTTCAATCCTATCCAGAGACTGGCGCTTCTGTAATCAGGCGAGGTTGCCTGGCCAATCTCCAAATTCGCCCCCAGATCGGGCAGGCATAGCCGCCATGTTACCCTGAGACAGGTCTGGCACGCGGACGAGGAGCATCATGCTCTCAAGCCTGCGCCACAAGCAACGACGGCATGCGCGCTTAGGGTCCGATCCTGTGTCCGGGAGGGGGAGCCATCGCTCGCTCCCCCAGGTTTGCCGGTCAGACCGTAACGACGACCTTGCCGATCTGGTCATTCGATTCGAGGAAGCGGTGTGCGTCTTGGATGGCGTCGAGCGAGAAGGTGCGCGCGATCCGCGGCTTGAGCGCGCCCGATTCCAGTCCCGCCACAATGAACGCCTTGGCGCGATCAAGGGCGGCGTCGTCCGAGACGATCTCGCTGTAGAGATAACCCTTGAGCGTGAGGCTCTTGCCCAGCACGGAGAACAACGGGAACGGCGTCGGCTCGCCGCTGAGCGCGCCATATTCAAGCAGAATGCCGCCGCGCGCCATGCTCGCGGTCAGCGGCTCGAACGACGGGCCTCCGACCGGGTCGAGCACCACGCGCGCACCTGCACCATCGGTTATCTCCATCACCTTTGCTACCAGATCCTCTTCCCCGGTCGCGACGACATGATGTGCACCGGCATCAAGCAGGGCTTGGCGCTTGGTGCCGGTACGCGTCGTCGCGATCACCGTCGCGCCGACCATCCGCGCAATCTGGAAGGCAGCAAGACCGACGCTGCTGGAAGCAGCGGTGACGATGACGAAATCGCCCTCGCCGAGCTTCGCCTGCTCCACCAGCGCACCCCAAGCGGTGACATACTGCATCCACACGGCCGCCGCTTCCTCGAACGAAAGCGCCGCCGGATGCTTGACGACGAGGCGGGCAGGCACGTTGGCGACCTCGCCATAGGTGCCCCAGCGCGCGATATCGAGCGGGGGGATGAGGCTGACGGCTTCGCCTTCCGCAAACCCGGTCACGTCCGCCCCGACCGTAACGACAGTGCCGGCAGCCTCGTAGCCGAGGCGGCTCGGGAACTCGGCTTCCTGAAGGTAGGCATGGTTGCGGAACATCACTTCGGCGCGGTTTATGCCTATCGCCTTGACAGCGATCTGCACCTCGTCGGCCGCGGGCGCGGGCACTGCCACATCTTCAATCTTGAGGACGCTGGCGTCGCCATATTCGTGGATCCGAACGATGCGGCTCATGGACCATTCCTTGATTATTGAACGATCGTTCTGTATCGATGTCAGCGACGAGGTTCAAGATATTATTTATCGATCATTCCATATCGGGCGCCAGACATGACAGAGACGAAAGCACGTCGCGGCGCAGGTCGCCCTCGCGTGTTCGACACTAACGCAGCGCTCGACAAGGCGGTACGGCTGTTCTGGCAGCGCGGCTACGAGGCGACTTCGATGGCCGATCTGGTGGCGGAGACTGGCGTCGCCGCCGCCAGTCTCTATGCGGCGTTTGGCAACAAGGCGGGGCTGTTCGCGGCGGTGATCGAGCGCTATGCCGCGACGTTCAGCGTCCACCTCTATGCCCCCATCAACGACCCGGCGTTGTCCACCTTCGAGGCCGTCAAAGGCCTGCTGGAGCGAGCGGCGTCATCGTTCTCGGAGCCTGGAACGCCGGCCGGCTGCTTCATGTATTCGGCAGCGGCAGCCGTTTCGCCGGCGTCCGCCGCCATCGAATGCCTGCTGCGCGACAAGCGTATCGCGGCGGAGGCCCTCCTGATCGAGCGTCTGCATCGCGGCGCCGCGCAGGGCGAGCTTGCGGCCAATGCCGATCCGGCCGTGCTAGGCAAATTCATCAATACGGTCATGGAAGGCATGTCCGTTCAGGCGCGCGACGGCGCTACGATCAACGAACTGCTCTCCATCGCCAAAATGGCACTCGATCGATGGCCGGCTGCGGTGTGATGGTCGAAGCGTGCTCGTCCTCGGTGTTCTTGCAACAAGCCTCTGTCGATCTGCAGCAAAGCCCACTCCGACCGAAGTCCGCATGCCCAAATCATCATCCCATTCCGGGAGACCGCAGCGTTCGACAGGATTTTTGAACAGCCGCGGAAAGTTGTGACACCAAGTATCGATATTTATTTGTGCGTGGCGGGGATCTACCTATCCGCCTCGCTCGAACGAATAGCCGAACACATCTGATAGGATGAAAGCACATGAAACGCGTGACGCTGCCAGGCGGGGAAGTCGTTCCTTCAATGGGTCAAGGCACCTGGAAGATGGGCGAACGTGCCGAGCGGCGATCCGATGAGATCGCCGCGCTACGCGCCGGTGTCGAGTTGGGCCTGACGCTCATAGACACCGCCGAAATGTACGGCGACGGTGCGGCGGAAACGCTGATATGCGAGGCGCTGGGCAGCTTTCGCGACCAGTTGTTCCTCGTCAGCAAGGCATATCCGCAGAATGCATCGCGCTCCCGCCTTGCTGGTGCGTGCGAGGCGAGCCTGAAGCGGCTCGGCACCGATCGGCTCGACCTCTACCTTCTCCACTGGCGGGGATCGGTGCCGCTCACTGAAACAGTGGAGGCATTGGAGACGCTGAAATCGGCGGGAAAAATTCGGCACTGGGGTGTCAGCAACCTCGATACCGATGATATGGACGAGCTTGTCGCTGCCGGCGGGGGGGGCTGCGTGACCGATCAGATCCTTTACAATCTGGTCCGTCGGGGCCCCGAATTGGACCTTTTGCCTTGGCTCGCCGAGCACAAAGTGCCTGTCATGGCGTATAGTCCGGTCGAGCAGGGACGACTTTCTACGCACCCCGCTCTCGACAAAATTGCAGCCGAGGTTGGTGCAACCCCTGTGCAGGTCGCACTTTCCTGGACGTTGCGGCACGATGGCCTCATCGCCATCCCGAAAGCGAGTTCAGTCGCACATGTGCGGGAGAACCGCGCGGCCGCCGATATCGTTCTTTCCGATGCCCAACTTGCGACGCTCGACGCGGCATTTCCTAGGCCAGGCAACCGTCGTCCACTTGAAATGCTGTAGCGTCAGATGGCGATATTCTCTCTCGAAGGCACTGACGTGACCCGCGTGATAGTTGGCCGCATTGATGATAGAGCTACGTCGTGAAATCGGCGGAATGCATGGATCGGATCGGATTGTTTCCTGTGTTTCTCGCTTGACGATAGATCCCGAAAGTACGGTTTTTCGGGGCATCTCGGAAAAACCCAATAAATTCATAAGCCGGCCAATTTTCCAGGATGTATGACGGTATATCGCCGCAAGAAATATTTTTAATTGCTATATTTCAAGGATTTATGCTTTCAATCAATAATCGAGTGGGAATGATCGCCCTTCCGGCGATTTGAGCCCGCTCCCCTACCTGAACGCAGGAAAGCCGACTGCGCGGCATACCGCCATCGCGGATGCCCTGCCACGCCTGCTCCGGTAGACGCCGGCACGACCAGCGGCATCGCGACGCCGCTGGTGAGCACATCTCCGATGGTGGGAAGTGCACGCGCTCTGTCTGTAGGGACCGGCCCGGGCGTGCCGGAGCCGGTCCCCAGAATCAGGCCGCCAGCGTCGCGTTGTCGATGACGAAGCGGTACTTCACGTCGCTGCGCTGCATGCGCTCGTAGGCTTCCTCGATCTGATCGGCGCGGATCATCTCGATATCGGCGACGACGCCATGCTCGGCGCAGAAGTCGAGCATTTCCTGGGTTTCGGCAATGCCGCCGATCAGCGAGCCGGCAATGGACCGGCGGCGGAAGATCAGGGCACCGACGTTCGGCGAGGGGTGCGGATGCTCGGGCACGCCGACAAGGGTCATGTTGCCGTCGCGCTTCAGCAGCGCCAGGAACTGGTCGAGGTCATGGCTGGCCGCAACCGTGTTCAGGATGAAGTCGAAGCTGTTTGCATGCGCCTGCATCTCCTCGGCATTGCGCGAGACCACGACTTCGTCCGCGCCGAGCTTCAAGGCGTCTTCGCGCTTCGATTCAGACGTGGTGAAGGCCACGACGTGCGCGCCCATGGCGTGGGCCAGCTTGACGCCCATGTGGCCAAGGCCTCCGATGCCCACGATGCCCACCTTGGAGCCCGCACCCACGTTCCAATGGCGCAGCGGCGAGTAGGTGGTGATCCCGGCGCACAGCAGCGGAGCGACGGCCGCAAGCTGGTCCTCGGCATGGCTGATGCGCAGCACGAAGCGGTCGTTCACGACGATCGACTGCGAGTATCCACCCAAGGTGTGGCCGGGCGCGTCGTCGGTGGCCCCGTTGTAGGTACCGACGAAACCGTTGTCGCAGTACTGCTCCAGACCCTCGTCGCAGGAGGCGCAGTGCTGGCAGCTGTCGACCATGCAGCCCACGCCGACGACGTCGCCCACCTTGAACTTGGTCACGCCGCCGCCCACGGCCGTCACCTTGCCGACGATCTCGTGCCCGGGGACGCAGGGGAACAGGGTGCCGGACCATTCGGCCCGCACGGTATGAAGGTCCGAATGGCACACGCCGCAATAGGCGATGTCGATCGCGACGTCGTGCTCGCCCGGTGTGCGGCGCTCGATCGTCATGGGTTCCAGCGGCTTGTCACCGGCGGTGGCGCCATAGGCCATTACTGTCATGTGGAGGTTCCTCGCAAATCGCCCCGGCGAACTCTTCCGCCGGCGCCTGCGAGATAGGGTTCATTCGCGTCTGCAAAAGACGCACTACGCAGAACGCGGCGTTGAGCAATACTCGTCATGCCGCAGCGCAACGAAGGATCGCGACGAGGGGATCGCGCCGCCGAGCGGCTGCCGCGTCAGTTCTTGACCTGGCAGTTCAGCCCTGCGGCCTTCATTCCCGAGCAGAGCGCTCGTGCCGCATTGCGATCGCCCGGAACCGCCTGGAGGCGGTAGACGGTGCCGATGTCGGCCTGACCCTGCACGATCCGGTGGCTCACGCCCGCAAGCGGCTCGTACTGGCCCTTGAGTGTCGCCCAGCCCGCTTCCGCCTGCTCGCGCGAGGCATAGGCGCCGATCTGGACGCCCACGCCGGAGACCGGCGCGGTATTGGTCGCGGCAGTGGCCGTAGTAGCGGCCGTGGCTGCCGGCGAGGGCTTCGCCTGGGGCGGAGGGGGCGCCATCGTCTCGAACCCGGGGCCGGGCGCCTGTGACCGTCCATCGATCTGCGGGCTGCGCGACTGCCCCTCGGCGACCGCGAAGCTGGTGTCTCCCGTGCCCGCGACCACTTCGCCGCCGGGATTGTCGGGCCGCACCTTGTAGGGCTCGGTGGGAGCGGCGATCACGCCGCCATCGGCGACCAGCGGCTGCTCCGGACGGCTGTTCACCACCCATACCACCGCGGCGACGATCATGCCGAGCGCGACGACGCCGAGCCCGCCAAGCAGCAGGCCCTGTCCAAGGCCGCCCTTCTCTTCCTCGTAGTCGTCCTCGTCGCCCTCGAGCCAGGGCAGGCGCACCTCCGCCTCGCCAAGCGGGAGCTGGCGGTGCTGCTCGAAGCCGGTGCCGAACGGCGCGGCATTGGCCGCCGCGTCCTTCTCGAAGTAAGGCTGCGCCGGGCTCCCGTCACCGAAGACGGGGTTCTTCTTTTCCGGCCGGGGGAAGTAGCCTTCGTCAGCGCCCGCCATAGATCACATTTCCTCCACAGCCTCGACGCCGAGCAGCGCCAGCCCGTTGCGGACAAGTTGCCCGATCTGCGCGGCAAGGAAAAGCCGCGCTTCGGTGAGCTTACGATCCCCGGCGTTAACAAAGCGCTTTTCCACCCGGTCGTTGCCGAGATTCCAGTAGCCGTGGAACGCGGCAGCAAGGTCGCCGAGGAAGAAGGCGATGCGGTGCGCCTCGCGAGCGGCTGCGGCGGCCTCGACGATGCGCGGGAACTGCGCCGCCAGCTTCACCAGCTCGAGTTCCTCTTCGCCGAGGAGTTCCAGGTTCTCCGCCGAGGGTCTGAAATCGCCTTCGGCCACGCCCTTGCGCAAGGTCGAGTGGACGCGCGCATTGGCGTACTGGACGTAGAACACCGGGTTGTCCTTCGAGGCTTCCACCACCTTGGCGAAGTCGAAGTCCATCTGCGCCTCGGGCTTGCGGGTCAGCATGGTGAAGCGCACCACGTCCTTGCCCACTTCGGTGACGACTTCGGCCAGCGTTACGAAGTTGCCCGAGCGCTTCGACATCTTCACCGGTTCGCCATCGCGCAGAAGCTGCACCATCTGGACGAGCTTGATCTCGAAAGGCGTGGGCTCGCCCTCGGCGCCGGTCATGGCGGCGACGGCGGCCTTGATGCGCTTGACGGTGCCGGCATGGTCCGCGCCCCAGATGTCCACCAGCGCGTCGGCGCTCTGGGCCTTCTGGAAGTGATAGGCGAGGTCGGCGCCGAAATAGGTCCAGGTGCCGTCCGACTTCCTGATCGGCCGGTCCTGGTCGTCGCCGAACCGGGTGGAGCGGAACAGCGGAAGCTCCACCGGCTCCCAGTCCTCGGGCGTCTTGCCCTTGGGCGCTTCGAGCACGCCATCGTAGACGAGCCCGCGCGAGCGCAGCCACGCCTCGGCCTCGTCGGGTTTGCCCGAGGCCTGAAGCTCCGCTTCCGAGGAGAACAGGTCGTGGTGGATGCCAAGAAGCGCCAAATCCTGCCGGATCATCACCAGCATGGCGGCGACGGCCTTTTCGCGGAACAGCGCCAGCCACTCCGATTCGGGAGCGGCGGCATAGCGGTCACCGAACTCGGCGGCGAGTGCCTGGCCGACCGGCACCAGATAGTCGCCGGGATAGAGCCCCTCGGGAATCGCGCCCACGTCCTCGCCCAGTGCCTCGCGGTAGCGCACGTGGGCCGAGCGGGCGAGTACCTGCACCTGCGCGCCCGCATCGTTGACGTAGTATTCGCGCACGACCTTGTGGCCCGCGAACTCCAGCAGCGCCGCGAGGGCATCGCCCACCACAGCGCCGCGGCAATGGCCCATGTGCATCGGCCCGGTGGGATTGGCCGAGACGTATTCGACGTTGACGATCCTGCCGCCGCCCATGTCCGACCGGCCATAGTCCGCCCCAAGAGCGGCGATGGTCCGCAGTTCGGCCAGCCATGCCGCAGGCGCGAGGCGCAGGTTGATGAAGCCCGGCCCGGCGATCTCGGCGGAAGTCACCGCCTCCAGCTTCGACAGTTCCGCCACCAGCGCCTCGGCGAGATCGCGCGGCTTCATGCCCGCAGGCTTGGACAGCACCATCGCCGCGTTGGTGGAAAGGTCCCCGTGCGACGTATCGCGCGGCGGCTCGACCGTGATCGCTCCTCGCTTCAGGCCGCCGGGCAGCGTTCCGGCGGCTTCCAGCGCATCAAGCGCGGCAGAGAGGTGGCCTGCGAAGGCGGTGTAGAGGGTCTGGGTCTTGCTCATGACGCGCGCGGATAGCCCAGTTGCGCGCAAAGGGGAACAGGCGGGTGCGCGGCCCTGTCGCAAGACAGCGCGCTACGCCCGATCCGTGGGCCCATCACTGACCCGCGAAGGTCAGGGCCTCGATCTTGTTGCCGTCGGGATCGCGCACGAAGGCCGCATAGTAGTTGGGATCGTAGTGCGGCCGCAGCCCCGGCTCGCCATCGGCGGTGCCGCCATTGTCCAGCGCTGCACGGAAGAACGCGTCGACAGCGCCGCGCCGTTCCACTTCGAAAGCCACATGCACGCCGTTCCCCGGCAATGGCGGCGCTCCATCGGTCGGCCGGTTCAGGCTGAAGACCGTGATACCGGCTCCGTAACCCACGGCGTCTTCCACGTCGAGCGTACGCCGCAGGCCAAGTTCGTGCATCACCGGATCATAGAAACGGCGGGCACGGTCGAGATCGGACGTGCCAAGGGAGACATGGTGGACCATACCGCCTCAACGCCGCTGCGGGAGGCCGGGTTCCGGCCCTCCCGCTTGGGTCGCACCTGTCGCCAGATCGAGGCGCTGCGCCTCAGGCGGCCTGGGCGTGCTCCCTTGCAGCACTTTCCTCGCGCCCGTTCCAGAGGTGCGAACGGTAGCGATCGAAGCAACGCTCGCCGCAGCAAAGCCGCATCAGCGCACCTTCCGCGATGGCGACCGCGCGGCGCGGATCCTCGCGGACGAGCGGGATCAAGGCCTCGCGGTTCCAGTCCTCGCTGTGCTTCACGTCAAGCACCGCGTGGAGATCGAAATAGCGCCGCTCGGCATTGGAGAGGCCGACACGGCGCAGGCCCTTGGCCACCAGCGCGGAACGTCCGGGCGCCGTCAACTCGATCACGCCGAGCGCACCCACCGAATGCCAGGCATATCGTCGCGACGTGGCCATGCCGGTCATGGCATTCGCCAGCGCCAGGCTTTCCGGCACGGTATTCTCGATCGTCGGGTGAACGTCGAGCGCGCGCGCGACGATCTGCAGCATCGGGCCGTGCATGCCCTTCATGTTGCCACGCCCCATCTCGTCCCAGTAGTTGCGGGCCAGCTCCATCTTCGCCTGATCGGGCAGCTTGACCTGCGTATAGGCGACAAGGTCGTCGAAACCGGCCTCGCCCGCCGCTTCCTGCTCGAAGAACCAGCGCAGTTCCTCGCGGGTGGCGTGCTCGGCCAGCCACGGGAAAAGCGGATCGTTCTGGCCCGGACCCCATTCCTTGAGCGTCTCGAACCAGGCCACGAACGCTTCCGCGTCCATTGGCGCCTCGGCCGCCTTATCCAGCACGCTCATGCGCAGGCTCTCGAGGAAGTCGCCCTCGAGGGTCTGCATGCGGGTGTCGTCGAGCATGGTCTGGCGCCAGTTCTCCCTGGGGAACTGCGGCTCGAGCCGGGTGCGATTCCAGCGCGCGAGCGACTGCTGGAAATCGTCGGAAAAATAGAACTCCGCAGAAGCGTTACGGTCGGGAGTGGGTAGTTCAAGCATCAGGAATCTCCGAAGCGCATCAGGACGCAGGCGGCGCGCCGTGTCATGCGAAGGCACGACAAAAGCTGGGCGCGGCCCGCCGAGGCAGGGCTATGCGTGGGGTCGGTGGGTGCCGGCATGGGTCGTCCACTTGGCGGCCGTCCGCTTGGCAGTGAAGGCGGGGTGGTCTGCGCCGGTCATCCGGTTCTGTCCGAAGTACCGGATCGGCACACCGTAGCGCCGCAGATCGTCGATCAGGAGCTCCACCCGAGGCGTGAAGGCAACGGTCCCTATGTAGGCGACCGCGGGCATCTCTTCGCCGAACAGGGCAAGCGCGTCCCAAGCCGTCTCCGGCATCCGGACGCGGTAACCGCTCTCGCGTAGCGAAAGGGCCTGACGGGCCGCTTCCGTGCGCGGTCCGCCGAGTACCAGGGCCAAGCCCTTGTCCTGAAAGTCTCTCTCCATGCCAGTCAAATGCGCGTGGAGGCCGAAAGGCTCCCGAGCATTTACAAGAGTCATGTTCGCGCGCCGCCGCGCAGCGCCGCCCCCTGTCCACGCCAGCGGTTTTGAGCTAACGGCGCGCTCATGCAAACCACCGCGAATCCCAGGACCTACCGGGTCAAGAGCTTTGGCTGCCAGATGAACGTCTATGATGGCGACCGCATGGCCGAACTGCTGGCCGAGCAGGGCATCGCCCCCGCGCCCGAAGGCGAGGAGGCGGATCTCGTCGTGCTCAACACCTGCCACATCCGCGAGAAGGCGGCGGAGAAGGTCTACTCCGACATCGGCCGGCTCAAGCGGGCGGACGGCACTTCGCCGCTCATCGCCGTCGCCGGCTGCGTCGCCCAGGCCGAGGGCGAGGAGATCATGGCCCGCGCGCCTTCGGTGAAGATGGTCGTGGGTCCGCAGGCCTATCACCGCCTGCCCGAGATGATCCGCGCGGCAGGCGAAGGGCAGCGCGTCACCGATACCGACATGCCTGCCGAAACCAAGTTCGATGCCCTGCCCCGCCGCAAGCGTTCGGGCCCCACGGCGTTCCTGACGGTGCAGGAAGGCTGCGACAAGTTCTGCACCTACTGCGTCGTGCCCTATACGCGCGGCGCCGAAGTCTCCCGCCCGCACGGAGCGCTGGTCGACGAAGCGCTGCGACTGGTCGATGCCGGCGCGCGCGAGATCACGCTGCTGGGCCAGAACGTCAACGCCTGGACCGGGGAAGATGCGAAAGGCCGGCGCGTGGGGCTCGAAGGGCTGGTGCGTGAACTTGCGGCGATCCCGCACCTGGCGCGCATCCGCTATACCACCAGCCATCCCAACGACATGACCCAGGGCCTGATCGACGCCCACGGCGAGATCGACAAGCTGATGCCCTTCCTCCACCTGCCCGTGCAGGCAGGCAACGACCGCGTGCTCAAGGCGATGAACCGCAGCCATACGGTGCACAGCTACCTCGCGATCCTCGATCGCGTGCGCGCGGTGCGCCCCGACATCGCGATTTCGGGAGACTTCATCGTCGGCTTCCCGGGCGAGACCGACGCCGAGTTCGAGGACACGCTGCGCCTTGTCGATGCCGTGGGTTATGCCCAGTGCTTCAGCTTCAAGTACTCGCCCCGCCCCGGGACGCCCGCCGCGACAATGGACGCACAGGTGCCTGCGGCCGTCATGGACGAGCGGCTCCAGCGCCTGCAGGCGGCGCTCAACCGCCACCAGCACGCCTTCAACGCCGCTTCGCTGGGCAAAGTCTGCAACGTGCTGGTCGAGCGGCGGGGCAAGCTGCCGGGGCAATGGCTGGGCAAGTCGCCGTGGCTGCAATCCGTGCACTTCACCGGCGAGGCGGACATCGGCGCGCTGGTGCGGGTCGAGATCACCAGCGCCGGACCCAACAGCCTGGGCGCCGTGCAGCTCGCCCCGGCGCTCGCTTAATCGCGCTCGCTTGATCGCGCCCCAGCCGCTTGTCCTCGTCCCCGGGCTCACCTGCGACGCCGAGGTCTGGCGCGCCCAGCTTGGCGCGCTGGGCGATGCGGCCTCGATGCAGGTGGCCGACACGCTGCTGGACGACAGCATCGCGGCAATGGCCGAGCGCCTGCTGGCCGATGCGCCGGCATGCTTCGCGCTCGCCGGGTTCTCCATGGGCGGCTACGTCGCAATGGAAGTGCTGCGCCGCGCTCCTGAACGGGTGAGCCGCCTCGCGCTTCTGGACACAAATGCCGAGGCCGACGATCCGGGCCGCGCCGCGGTTCGCCGGGCAGCCGTCCGCACGGCGCGCGAGCGGGGCCTGGAAAAAGTGCTGCGCGGCAGCCTTGGCCTGCTCCTTCATCCCGATGCTCTGCCCGCGCTCGGCGAAGCGGTGGTGGCGATGGCGCTGCGCGTGGGGATCGAGGCATTCGAGCGGCAGCAGGGAGCGATCATCTCCCGCGCCGACTACCGGCCGAGCCTTGCGCGCGTGAAGGTGCCGACGCTCGTGCTGGTGGGCGCAGAGGATCGCACCACGCCGCCCCGCTACGCAGAGGAGATCGCCGCCGCCGTGCCGGGGGCGGTGCTGCAAAGGATCGAGCGCTGCGGTCACATGGCTCCGATGGAGCGTCCGGCGGAAGTGAATGCTGCCTTGCGCGAGTGGCTGGCGAGATAGTGCGCGAACGCGGGAACGCCCCGAAGCGCAAGGCTCCGGGGCGCTGCGTCTGCCTGGCGGTTTACCAGAAGAAGCCGTTGTAGGCGGTGGCGACACGCCCGTTGCGGGTGTTCACCATGACCACATCGTTGCCGTAGCGAACCCAGCGGTGCCCGGCGCGCGGGGCGGGCAGGCGATAGCTGCGGTAGTCGCGGACCCAGTAGCGGTCGCCGTAGTAGGCGCGGTCGAAGCGGTGACCGACCGCCACGGGGCGATAGGCGTATCCTCTCGGGCCGACATAGGCGGGGCGATGGAAGGCCTGGCGGTTGGAGCGGCGATAATCGCGCCAGTCCTCGCGAAGTTCGCGGCGCGAATCGTTGACGTCGCGGCGGGCATCGCGCACGTCGCGCCTGTCGCCATAGCGCTGTGCGTCGCGCAAGTCGCGCTGGTCGCGCCGCAGGTCACGGGCGCTCTCGCGAACTTCGCGGGCGCTCTGCGCGGAGGCGGCGACGGGTACCGCAAGGGTCGGCAGGGCAACGCTTGCAGCAATTGCCGCGATGAGGAACTTGCGCATGACATCTCCTTCTTTCCTGGTTCGAAGCTGGTCGGGACCGGCCCGACCGGCCTTGTGACTGCAAGCTGCCCCTCCGCCCCTGAATGCCCGGGGAACATTGCTTGCAGCTTCGAGTCATAAGTGTCGCCCGGCTGCGACAACTTGCCTGGCGACAAAGGTTATCCCCCACGAAGGGCGAGCAATTTCCTGCATTCGCCCTTGCCGGAGGCGAAATGCGGGCCCATCTTCGAACCAGACCGAGACTCATCTCGTCGAAAGGAGCGCATGGCCCGCAAAGCAGCACGTGCCGTTGATCCGGCGCAGTTCCGCCCAGAGACTCACCGTCGGGCGCGTGTCGAAATCGAATTCGACGAGCCCACGCTGCTGGGGGCCGTGTTCGGCCAGTTCGATTCCAACCTCGTGCAGGTGGAAAACCGCCTCGGCGTCTACATCGCCGCGCGCGGGAACAAGATCCAGATCGAAGGTCCGGAAGATTCCGTCGCGCGGGCGCGCGATACCCTGAAGGGCATGTATCATCGGCTGGAGATGGGGCAGGACCTTGACGCGGGCGCGATCGAATCGCTGATCGCGATGTCGTCCGAACCGACGCTGGAAGGCATCATCAGCGGCGATGCGGGCGGGGGCGAACCGCCGATCATGATCCGCACCCGGCGCAAGACCATCGTGCCGCGCTCGGCCACGCAGATCGAATACATGCGTGCCCTCACCCGCTCGGACGTGATCTTCGCGCTTGGCCCGGCGGGCACCGGCAAGACCTATGTCGCCGTGGCGCAGGCGGTCTCGCAGTTGATGACCGGCTCGGTGCAGCGCCTCATCCTCTCCCGCCCTGCGGTGGAAGCGGGCGAGAAGCTGGGCTTCCTGCCCGGCGACATGAAGGACAAGGTGGACCCCTACCTGCGCCCGCTCTACGACGCGCTCTACGATTGCATGCCGCCCGAACAGGTGGAACGGCGCCTTGCCAGCGGCGAGATCGAGATCGCGCCGATCGCCTTCATGCGCGGCCGCACGCTGGCCGACGCTTTCGTCATCCTCGACGAAGCGCAGAACACCACGCGCGAGCAGATGAAGATGTTCCTCACCCGCTTCGGCCAGAACAGCCGGATGGTGATCTGCGGCGATCCGCGCCAGATCGACATTCCGGGCGGCGAACGCATGTCGGGACTCGCGGACGCGGTCGGCCGGCTGGAAGGGGTGGAAGGCATCGCCGTCACCCGCTTCACCGCCGCAGACGTGGTGCGCCATCCGATCGTCGGCCGCATCGTCGAAGCCTACGAAGGCCCCACGCAGTAAGCTTCCACGCAGGACGTGGTCGCCAGGCCCGAACGCGCGCCAGCGCAGGCGGGCAAGGAAGGCGCTGACTCCCCGGTCTCGGCGTTCGTTCGCCGTATCAACCAGCGCGTGCGGTCTGCTCCGGAGCGGCCGCTCCGGTGGCTTTCGCAGCGCGCGCTTGACTTACCGCCCGTCGTGCACGAACAAGCATGAACGGGCCTGACGCGGACGCCCGTCCAGACGGCTACCGTCCAAGTCCGCTCCATTCGCCGCGTCTGCGGCGCAAGGAGCGTTCGAATGACGATCACGCATGCAAATACGGCCGTCGAGCCCGTTGCCCCTTCCATCACTCTCGGGACGCTGTTCCTGAAGTTCCTGCGCTTCGGGGGGCTCGCCTTCGGAGGGCCGGTCGCGCAAATCGCCATGCTGCGCCAGGCATTCGTCGAGGAAGAGCGCTGGATCGCGAAGGACCGGTTCAACCGCCTGCTGGCGGTGCTGCAGGTGCTGCCCGGGCCCGAGGCCCACGAGCTTTGCGTACACCTTGGCATCATCGCGCGCGGACGCATCGGCGGTCTCCTCGCGGGACTGGGCTTCATGCTGCCGGGGCTCGTGCTGATGCTGCTGGCGGGCTGGGCCTATGTCACCTGGGTGGCGCGCGCGATCCATCTTTCGGGCGTGCTGCTGGGCGTGCAGATCGTGGTGCTTGCGGTGATCCTGCGCGCGGTGGTGCGGATCGCGCAGCATATCGTCGAAACGCCGCTTCTGGGCATGATCGCAGCGGCCGGCCTGATCGCGACGCTGGCCGCAGTGCCCTTCTGGATACCCCTGCTCGCCGGCGGGTTGGTCCACGCCTTCAGCCGCCGTCCCGCAGCCGCCGCGCTGATCGTGCTGGCGGCACTGGCACTGGCCGCCCTCCTCCACTTCATCGCCGCCTCGCCCGGAAGCTTGCCGCAGGCGGGCGCCATGGCGCCGGTCACCGTTCAGGGCCTGTTCCTGGCCGGCCTGAAGGGAGGGCTGCTGACTTTCGGCGGCGCCTATACCGCCATTCCGTACGTGCGGGCGGACAGCGTGGGTCGCGGGTGGATCAGCGATGCCACTTTCCTCGACGGCATCGCCACAGCCGGCATCCTGCCCGCGCCGCTCGTGATCTTCGCGACTTTCGTGGGATACGTGGCCGGAGGGCTTGGCGGCGCGCTGGCGATCACGGCAGGCATGTTCCTTCCCGCGTTCGCCTTCTCGCTCATCCTGTTCGAACGGCTCGAAGCGCTGGTCGAGAACCCGGCGCTGCACCGGTGTCTGGAGGGCGTGGCGGCAGCGGTGGTTGGCATCATCGCGGCCACTTTCCTGCAGCTCGGCGCGGCGACGGAAGCGCGGGTCACCGCTCCGGCAGCGGCGCTGTGCATCTTCGCGGCGGCGCTGGCGATCGCGTGGAAAGTCAGGGGAGCGTGGGTCACGCCCGCTCTGGTAGCGGCGGGCGCGGTGGCGGGCTGGCTCCTGCTAGCGCGATAGGGCCCGGCTATTCGGCCTCGTCTCCTGCACCGGCCTCTGCCTCTGCCTCTGCCTCTGCCTCTGCTTCCGCTTCGGCGGCCTTGGCGGCTTCCTTTTCCTCCAGCTCCTCGCGCGAGATGCCCAGGATCTTCGCCAGCTTCGCCTTCTCGGCGTCGGACAGATCGGCGTAGGCGCGCGGCTGGGGCAGCTTCTCGGTCGCGACCTTCACCTTCTCGACGATGGCCGGCATGGCCTGCATCACCTGCGGCATGAAAGCCTGCATCTTCTCCATGACGTCGGGCGACATCATGATGATGTAGGCGTCCGCCGCGTAGGCCTTGCCCGTGGGCGTCGCGAAGAAGCGGTTGAGCTCGCCCAGCTGCGCCGCGTCGAAGCGGCGGGCGTAGGCGGTGGCGAGGCCATCGCGGATGTCGGGCTCGAAGCGCGTCATGAGCGTGGACATCTCCGCCATCATGGTGCGGGTGGAAAGGCGCATGCGCTCCTTGTAGGCGGGATCGTAAATCTCCATCATCTCGGCCAGCGATCCTTCGCCGATCTTGCCGGTATCGACGCCCATGGTGCCGCCAAGGTCCTTCAGGGGCATGCGCATGGTGGAATCGAGGATCGTATCCATCATCTTGTCCATCGTCTCGCCCATCATCCGCGCATACGTGCCGATCGGGAAGACATAGTCGACGGTCTGCCGGGCCGCGGCGAGGCGCGCGGGATCGGCCTGCGCCGTCTGCGCGGGCTCCGCCGCGAAAGCGGGAGCGGAAAGGGAGAGCAGGGCCGCGGCGGCGGCGGCGAGGACGGGACGCATATCGATTTTCCCCTGAGATCGCGAAGCGCGAGGCCGCAGCCTAGCGCGTTCGCGTGACAGGGAAAATGAAAATGCCCGTCAGAGTGGCAGAGCAGGCCAGCAAGGCCCAACGGGGCTCTTACAGCCCTGCCTGGAGCAGCCACTCGTGGAAGATGCGGACGGGGCGCGCCTCGAGCGACTTGGGTCGGCAGACGAACCAGTACCTGTAGGGGCTTTCCACGTCGATATCGTAGAGGCGGGCCAGGCGGGTATCGTGCGCGCGGCGGAAATGGTCGTCGTGCATGATCGCGATGCCAAGGCCCTGCGCAGCGGCTTCGAGCACCAGCTGGCCCGAATCGAAACGGTCAACCGAAGCCGGCTCCAGATCGGGCACGCCGATGGCCTTCTTCCACGCGTCCACGCTTTCGGGCAGGTCCTGGTGGATGAGGAAGGTCTGGCGCGACAGCTTGACCTCGTCCGGCTCGGACCCGAGTTCCTCTGCCAGTTCGCGCGAGACGATGGCATAGACCTTATTGTGGTCGAGCTGCACGCGGTAGTACTGGGGATCGGGCTCCCGCGCGAGGATGATCGCGGCATCCAGCGTGTCGCCCACTCGGTCTTCCAGATGGGCGCCCGTGTCGATGTCGATGTGCAGACGCGGATGCAGCTTGCGCAGTTCGGGAAGGCGCGGGAACAGCCGCTGGCCGCCGAACAGCGAGGGCACGCCAAGATGCAGGCGCAGCACCTGCCCGCGATCGATCTGCGCCTCAACCGCCTCGGCGAGCTCTTCCAGCTTGGGGCCGATGGCGTTGTAGAACGAAAGCCCCTCGTCGGTCAGCTTCATCGCCTGGTGCTGGCGCGTGAAGAGGCGCTTGCCGGTGAAGTCCTCAAGCGCGGCGACACGGCGCGAGAGGGCGGACGGGCTCAGCGCGAGTTCGTTCGCGGCGGCCTTGGCGGAACCGAGGCGCACGACACGCACGAACGCCTCGAGGGCGCGCAGGGGGGGAAGGCGGCGTACAGGCAATGTCTTGGTCTTTTCACTCAGCTGTGGCCGCGCCCCGCCGCTAAGCGGGAAACGGCGATTAGGTTGCCTCTCTCTCCAGTTCCTCCACCGGCGGATGCAGCCGCAGACGCGTGACGTGGCGCTCGTTCCCGTCCGTCACTTCTATTCGCCAGCCGCTGTCGTGATCCACGATCGTGCCGACCTGCGGGACCTGTCCGGCAAGGACGAAGGCCAGCCCGCCGAGAGTGTCGACCGATTCCTCCACTTCGGCGAGCCGCGGGTCGATCCGCCGCGCCACCTCGTCGAGTTCCACGCGGGCGTCGGCGTCCCACATACCCTCATCGTTTGCAACCAGCAAATCCTCGGGCGCGTCGTCGTGCTCGTCCTCGATGTTGCCGACGATCTCCTCGACCAGGTCCTCGATGGTGATGATCCCGTCGGTGCCGGTATACTCGTCGATCACCACTGCCAGATGGATCCGCTGGGCGCGCATGTCGGCAAGGACGTCGAGCGCCCCGCGCGACTGGGGCACGTACAGGGGCTGGCGCATCAGCTTCGTCCAGTCCTCGGGAGCCGGGGCCGCCCGTGCCAGCAGGGGGAACACGTCCTTGATGTGGATCATGCCCCTGATCTCGTCCAGCGTCTCGCCGTAGACGGGCATGCGGCTGTGGCCATGCTCGGCAAAGGCCTCGACCACTTCGGCCCAGCTGGCGGAAGCTGGAATCGCGATGATCTCGCTGCGCGGGATCGCCACGTCGTCGGCGTCATGCTCGCTGAAATGGAGCAGGTTGCGCAGCATCTGCCGCTCTATCGGCGAAAGATCGCCCTTCGAGCTCGCCTCGCTCTCGCCCTCGTGGTCGTTGATGACCTCTTCGAGCTGGGCACGCAGCGATTGATCGCCGTCGCTCTGGAACAGCCTGCGGAAGACACGCCAGAGCGTGCCGCTACTGTCGCCTTCTCCCGAGCCCGGCTCGGTGTGGCGGCCATTGTCGGCCATCGTGCTTGATAATCCCTGTTGCCTAGAAACGGTCTCCATATGGGTCGGGAATGGCAAGAATCGCAAGTGCCTTTGTTTCGAGAGCTTCCATCGCCTCGGCCTCGGCCTCGCCGGTCTCGTGGTCGTGGCCGGCGAGGTGAAGCAGCCCGTGGATGATGAGATGCGCGGCGTGATGTTCCACCGGCACGCCCTTTTCGGAAGCCTCGCGCGTGCAGGTCTCACATGCCAGCGCAAGGTCGCCCAGCATCTCGGGCGGGCCGTCCGGCGCCAGATCGAGCAGGTCCTCGCGCTCCATCATGGGGAAGGAAAGCACGTTGGTGGGCTTGTCCTTGGCCCGCCACTCGCGGTTGAGAACGTGAACTTCCGCGTCGCTGGTGAACAGGACGCTGGCGAGGAGGCGCGGGTTGTCGAGCTCGGGCGCGACCTGCTGCAGCGCTTCCAGGGCCCGCTGCGCAAGGTCGGCCCAGTCGGTTCCGGGAAGCCACGGCTCTTCGATGTCGATTTCAAGATCCATGGCGCACCGTCTACCGGGTGGTTGCGCCAAGGAAAAGCCGGAACCCCGCCGGCGCGCGAACATGCTCTTGCGAAACGGACCCCACAAACGAAAAGGGCGGCCCCGCGGGACCGCCCTCGTCTACGCTCGGAAGAGCCGCTCAGCCTTCGCTGACGGTCGCCTTGACGATCTTGCCCGGCTCGCGCGGCGGCTCGCCCTTGGGAAGCGCATCGACGTGGTCCATGCCTTCGACCACCTGGCCCCAGACGGTGTACTGCTTGTCGAGGAAGCGCGCATCGTCGAAGCAGATGAAGAACTGGCTGTTGGCCGAGTGCGGATAGCTGGTGCGCGCCATCGAGCACACGCCGCGCACGTGCGGCTCGGCGTTGAATTCGGCCTGCAGGTCGGGCTTGTCGGATCCGCCCATGCCGGTGCCGTTCGGGCAGCCGCCCTGCGCCATGAAGCCCGGGATCACGCGGTGGAACTTGACGCCGTCGTAGAAGCCTTCGCCCACGAGCTCCTTGATGCGCTCGACGTGGCCCGGCGCCAGATCGGGGCGCAGCTTGATCTTGACGTCGCCGCCTTCGCCGTTGCCGGTGTCGAGCGTGAGGGTGAGAAATTCGTCAGCCATTGTGCCTGTCTCCTTCTGCCCGGCGCTGGCCGCGCCGGTCGGCTTGGCGCCCGATATAAGGCGCGGCGCGGCAATGTCACGCCGGGAGCAGGTGAAAGGAGAGCATCTCACGCGGAGGCGCGGAGACGAAAGGATGGCGATCCCGCAGAGACGCGGCGGGAGGTGCAACCTCGAAAGGGAAGGCGCCGTTGCCGCGTCCCTGCGTTCCATCGCGTTTCCTTTTCTCCGCTGCGCCTTCGCGCCTCCGCTCGATCCCGTTTTCCCCTCTCCCCCCTGTTGCAATTGCGAAATAGCTGCGTAGACCGGCGCCTATGAGCGACGCGGACCTCAAGGACGACCTGCCGGGCGAGGCGGAAGACATCGCGGTCGTCGATGCGCCTGAATCCGAATCGCTCGACGAGGACAACCGCCTCAAGCCCGAGTTCGTGCGCAGCGTGAAGGAAGCGCTGCACGAGGAGGATTCCGACCGCGTCTACGACCTGGTCGAGCCGCTTCATCCCGCCGACATCGCCGACCTGTTCGAACTGGTCGACGAGCGCGAGCGCCTGACGCTCGCCCGCTCCATCCGCGACCTCATGGGCGTGGAAGTCATCGCCGAGATGAACGACTGGGTGCGCGAGGCGCTGATGGAAGCGCTTCCCGCCGACGTCGTCGCCGAGATCGCGGGCGAACTCGACACCGACGACGCCGTCGCCATGCTCGAGGACCTCGACGAGGAGGACCAGCAGGCGGTCCTTGCCGAGATGGAGCCGGAAGACCGCGCCGCGATCGAATCGGCGCTGTCCTATCCCGACGAATCCGCGGGCCGCATGATGAGCCGCGATCATGTCGCGGTGCCCGAAACGATGACCGTGGGCGATCTTATCGATTACCTGCGCGAACATCGCGAACTGCCGACCGAGTTCTGGGAAGTGTTCTGCGTCGATCCGATGCACCGCCCGGTCGGCACCTGCGCGCTTTCGTGGATTTTGCGCTGCCCGCGCAACATCCCCCTCTACGACGTGATGGCGCGCGACCAGACCCTGATCCCGGCCGACATGGACCAGGAGGAAGTGGCGCTGCGCTTCCAGAAGTACGCGCTCATCTCCGCCGCCGTGGTCGACAAGTCGGGCCGCCTGATCGGCCAGATCACCGTCGACGACATCGTCCACATTATCCAGGAAGAAGCGGGCGAGGACGCGCTGCTGCTTTCGGGCGCGGGCGACGGCGACATCAACGAGCCGATTCGCGACGCCTACTCCGCGCGCGTGCGCTGGCTGATCGCTAACCTTCTCACCGCCACTCTCGCATCCTCGGTCATCGCCATGTTCGAGGACACGATATCGAGGATGGTCGCGCTTGCGACGCTGATGCCGATCGTCGCCGGGCTTGGCGGGAACGCCGGCACGCAGACCCTGGCGGTCACCGTGCGCGCCCTCGCCACCAACCAGCTCACCGCGTCCAATGCCTGGCGCGCGGTGCGGCGCGAACTGTCCATCGCCCTGCTCAACGGCTGTACGGTGGCCGTGGTGATCGGCATCGCGGTAAGCCTGATCTTCGGCAACGTGATCCTGGGCCTCGTCATCGCGCTTGCCATGATGACGAACATCCTGATCGCGGGCATGGCGGGTGTCTTCGTCCCGCTGACCCTGGAACGGCTGAAGGCGGACCCGGCGATTGCATCGTCCATCTTCGTGACGATGACCACGGATTCGATGGGCTTCCTCGTGTTCCTCGGGCTCGCGACGGTTTCCGGGCTGGTAGGGTAGGCCGCGCCTTCCTATCTTCGCGCCATGCCGCTGCACATGACCAAGATCGCCTTTTCCGCGACTAGCCCGGCGGACCTGCGCGAATGGCTGGAAAGCCATGCCGATCTGGGCGAGGCGCGCCTGACCACCCGCTATCTGCCCACCCGCCACGAGGAAATGGCGGGCGGCTCGCTGTACTGGATCCTCGAGCATGCCCTGATCGGCCGCTCGCCCATCCTCGGCTTCGAACAGCGGCAGGAGGACGGACGCTGGCACATCCGCCTCGCGCCGCAGCTCGTGGCGGTGGAAACCAAGCCCAAGCGCGCGCATCAGGGCTGGCGCTATCTCAAGGACGAGGATGCCCCGCGTGACCTCGCCGCCGGCGAGGACGCGGGCGACATCATGCCGCCAAGGCTCGCGCACGAACTGATGCGGCTGGGGCTGGTTTAAGCCGTCCCCTTATTCCCGCCTACGTCCGTCCTTGCCTGAACCGACCGGCGGGGCTGGGGCTCGCCTGATCGACTTGCGGGAACGGGGCGCCTGCCGACGCGGTTGCTTCCTTCATAGGAGAAGGAAAATGACCAAGCGCGATCCCCATGCCGACAACGACCTGATCGACGATCTTGCCGCCGACGGCGGCGGAACGGGACAGGGCAGCGCCGCCGGAGGTGACCTGCAGCGGGATGTCGGCTCCCGGGCCGAACTGAACGAGGCCACCGGCAGCGATCCCGAGCCCACCGGCGTCGAGAAGGGCGACAAGCCGCCCGAACCGCCGCAATCCAAGACCAATCGCGAATGAACCCGGGCGGGGCTGGCCCTGCCGGTCAGCCTCGCTCCACCCACCACCGCAGGAGCAAGTGCGCCACCGCATATGCGGGAGGCGCGCCGAACGCGCGCCCGCTCTCTCCCCTGCCCACCGCGCCCAGAGCATCCACCACTTCGCCGCGGGTGAACCAGCGCGCGTCCTCCAGTTCGGTCGTGTCGATGGTGATGGCAGGATCGTCGGCGTAGGCGTGGCAGCCGATCATCAGCGAGGAAGGGAACGGCCAGGGCTGGCTGGCCACGTATTCGACGTCCCGCACCCGCACGCCCGCTTCCTCGAACGTCTCGCGGGCAACCGCTTCCTCGATCGTCTCGCCGGGCTCCACGAAGCCTGCGAGCGCGGAGTACCGGCCAGCAGGGAAGCGAGGCTGGCGGCCGAGCAGCAGGCGCCCGTCATGCTCCACGGTCATGATCGTGACCGGATCCACGCGCGGGAAATGCTCCGAGGAACAGGCCGAGCAGGTGCGCTGCCAGCCGCCTTTCGCCAGCACCGTGGGCTGGCCGCAGAACGAGCAGAAGCGATGCCGCGCATGCCAGCTGACGAGCGCACGGGCCCCGCCGTAGGCCGCAAGTTCTCCCGCTTCCAGCACGCTCATCGCGTTCCAGCTTGCCGGACCCGCGTGCGGCCCTCCGGACGGAGCGTCGCTCGGCACTTCGACGAAGCAGCCGCGCTGCGCCTCGTCGATACCCAGGAAGATCAGCTCCGCGCCGCGGTCGGCATCGGCCAGCGTTCCCCAGTCCAGCCCGCCCTGCTCCGTCAGAACCGGATCGAGCCCATCGAGCCGCAACACGCGCGCGCCTGCCGTCTGGAGCGCGGCTATGGCCGCAGGATCGGCGCGGATGTGATCGGCGCGGTCGATCCGCGAACCGGCGAAAGCGATGGGCGGGCGGGTAGCGGAAAGCACGTCAGCGGGTCTCCAGAAGCGCGAGGACATCGGCTTTCAGCGCCGACTGGAACTGGGGCAGCAGGTCGAGCGCGTCGGGCGGCATGAACTGGGCGAAGATTTGCGAGCGGATGCCGCGCGTCATGTCGACCATGCCCACGGTTCCGGCAGCGCCCGACCAGCCGTATATCCCCGCCTCAGCGCCTTTCCCCACCCGGCCACCGGCGCCGAAGCCCGATGCGCCCATGTGCGCGGGCATGGCGGCGCCGGGCGGCAGCAGGTCGGAAGTGCCCGCGCGTACCGCGCTTTCATCGAACACCCGCACGCCGCCTATCGTCCCCATCTGCGCAAGCAGGCGCAGGAACCGGTCGTAATCGCGCGGAGTGCTGACAAGGCCGGACCCGCCGAAGAGAAACGCCGGCTCGTCGAGGTAGACCGAGGTCGGCGCCTCGTCGATCGGCACCAGCACCTGCCCCAGCGCGCCATAGTTCACCGTCAGCCGGTGCGCCTCGGCGGCAGGCACGCGGAACCAGGTGCTCGTCATGCCGGCTGGCACGAACAGGCTTTCGTGAAGGTGGCGGTCGAACGGTGTGCCGGTGACCACCTCGATCACCCGGCCCATCAGATCGAGGCCCATGGAATAGCTCCAGCGCGTGCCGGGATCGGCGACCAGCGGCACTTGCGAGAGACGGTCCGCGAAACGGTCCAGCCCCTTCACGGGGGTTCCCCAATCAAGCCCCGGCGCCTTCATGCGCGTGACCTGGCCCGGCACGAGCCCACGGTCCTGCATCAGCTGGCGGATCGGACCTTCCTGCACGATCGTGTAGCCGAGCCCGGACGTGTGCGTCATCAGGTGCCGCATGGTGATGGGGCCGGACGCGGGATGAAGCGCGGTGATCGAGCCGTCGTACGTATCCTGCACCAGCATGTCGCGGAATGCCGGCAGGACTTCGTGCACCGGCTGGTCGAGCGCCATCTTTCCCCGCGCGACAAGCTGCATCGCCGCCATCGCGGTGACCGGCTTGGTCATCGAGTAGATGCGGAACAGGCTATCGGGGGTCACCGGATCGGCGTCGGTGAAGCCTTCGGATCCGCGGGCGATGTATTCCGCCTCGCGTCCGGGCAGGCCGAGCGAGGCGACGATGCCGGGGAACCTGCCGGGCCCGACCCAGCGCTCCACCAGGGCCCTGACGCGCGTGGCCGTTTCGGGCGCAGCCGCCGCTCGTGCAAGCCGGGCGGAGAGCGCCGCGCCGACGCCCGCTGCCGCTGCCATGCGCATCAGCGCGCGCCGGTCCATCGCTCGTTCCAGGGCCGGAAGGTCGCGGATCATGCCGGCTCCCTTTCGGCCGCAAGCGCAAGACGGGCCGCCTTGGCGAACAGCGTGGGCAGGCCTGCCTCGTCCAGGCGATCAACCGGCCACCACTCGCCCGGCCCGGACGGCTCCCCTTGCCCGGGCGCTCGGGTTCGTTCGCCGGGGAGCACCGCAAGCTCCAGCTCGAGCGCGAAGTGCGTGAAGACGTGGCTCACCCGCCCCGCGCTTTCCCACGAGCCCGCGAGCGGCGGATCGCCGGAACCGTCCGCGCGCGCACTCCACCCATCGTCGGGCAGCGCGCGCATTCCGCCCAGCATGCCCTTGCCCGGACGGCGGACCAGCCACACGTCGCGCGCGCCGCCCCGCTCCCGCTCGATCCAGAAGGCGCGGCCTCGGCGCGCCGGTTTCGCCTTTTTCGCCGCCTTCACCGGCAGCCGCTCCGGTTCGCCGCTCGCCCGCCCGGCGCAGGATGCGGCGAGCGGGCAGAGCAGGCAGCGCGGCGCGCGCGGAGTGCAGATCGTGGCGCCAAGGTCCATCATGGCCTGCGCGAAGTCGCCTGCCCTCTCGTCCGGAGTGACCGCGTCGGCCCCTTCGCGGATGAGAGGCCGCGCGGCGGGGAGCGGCGTATCTATGGCGAAGAGGCGGGCGACGACGCGCTCGACGTTGGCGTCCACCACCACGGCACGCCGCCCGAACGCGATCGCGGCGACAGCGGCGGCGGTATAGGCGCCCAGCCCGGGCAAGGCGCGGAGCCCTTCCTCGGTATCGGGGAAACGCCCGCCGCGCGCCGCCACTTCGCGCGCGCAGGCGAGGAGATTGCGGGCGCGGGCATAGTATCCAAGCCCCGCCCAGGCAGCCATGACGTCTTCCTCGGACGCGGCGGCAAGCGCCTCGACCGTCGGCCAGCGGGCGGTGAACGCGGCGAAGTACGACTTCACCGCCGCCACCGTCGTCTGCTGCAGCATCACTTCGGAAAGCCACACACGGTAAGGATCGGGGCCTGCTGCCGCACCCGGCGCCACGCGCCAGGGCAAAGTGCGGCCATGGGCGTCGTACCAGGCGAGCAGGTCCTGCGCGATCCGGGAGCTTGCTGCGGTATCCGAACTGGCGTCCATCCCGCTGCTATGGCATTGGAGCCCCAGCAATGGAACGGGCCATGGAACGCGATCGCGGCAAACAGTCTGACAATGTGGCCTCCAGGGGTAAGTCGATGACGAAGACCGCCCCAGGCGCGAAGCGGTTCGAGCGCGCGCGCGGCGGCGCGGCGCGTCCGATCGCCGAGCTCATGCCCGAAGTCGGCCGCACCGCCTTCCGCCGCTTCGGCTTCGTGCAGTCCAGCGTGGTCTCGCGCTGGCCCGAGATCGTGGGCGCCCGCCATGCCCGCGTCTGCTCTCCCGAAAGCATCCGTTTCCCTCCGGGCGAGAAGAGCGACGGCATCCTCCAGCTGGTGGTCGTGGCCGCGCACGCGCCCATGATCCAGCACGTCATCCCCGAGATCGTCGACCGGGTGAACCGGTTCTTCGGCTACAATGCCGTGGCCCGCGTCAAGATCCGGCAAGGCGAGGTTAAGCCGCCGCCTGCTTCAAAGCCGCGCCCGGCAGCGCCGCCCTCGCTCAAGCCGGTGCCGTTCGAACTGGGCGAATCGCTGCGCGACATCGGCGACCCGGAACTGCGGGCAGTGCTGGAATCGCTCGCACGGAGCATCGAAGCCAAGGACGGTCAGGACTGATGGCGATTTCTGGAAGGCCTGTGATGAAAGTTCCCCGCAAGACCGCGCGCATCGCCGCGATCCTCGCCTGCGCCGCTCTCGGTCTTGGGGCAGGCCCGGCGAAGAAGCCGGCGCTGCCTGCGGCCGGCAAGGTGAACTGGCTTACCCAGGTGGGGCTCACGGCCCAGGGCGCCCACCGCTATGGCAATCCGGATGCGCCGGTGAAGCTGGTGGAATACGTCAGCTACACCTGCCCGCACTGCGCGCACTTCCACAAGGAGTCCGAGGCCGTGCTGCGCGCGACCGTGGTGCCCAAGGGACAGGTTTCCGTCACCGTCTCCAACTTCCTGCGCAACCCGTTGGACCTGACTGTCGCCACGCTGACCAATTGCGGCGATCCCAAGCGGTTCTTCGTGCGCCACGCCGCATTCATGGGCACGCAGGAGACCTGGCTCGCCAAGGCGCAGGGCTTCAACAAGGAGCAGCAGGCCCGCTGGTATCAGGGTGAGCTGCCGATCCGGATGCGCGCCATCGCCAGCGACATGGGCTTCTACGCGAAGATGGAAGGCTGGGGCATCTCCCGCCCCCAGGTGGACGCCTGCTTCGACGACAAGGCTGCGTTCGACCGCCTGCGCGCGCAGCAGGCCGACGCTGAGGCGCTGGGAGTGCAAGGCACGCCAAGCTTCACGCTCAACGGCAAGCTGATAGAGGAGCACGACTGGCCCTCGGTATCCAAGGCCATTACCGAGAGCCTCGCCCGCCAGCGCTCCGGCAACATCTGAAACATACCCTGTCCGGGAATGGCTGTGGAGACATGGCCCTTCCCGGCCCGCCCGCACTTGGTCCTGCCCCCGTGCTTGGGCTAGCGCTTTTCACAACCGCACCCTTCAAGGATTCGCCCCGATGATCCGCAACCGTTTCCGCCAGATCGCCCTTGGTCTCCTCGTCGCGCCGCTCGCCCTGGGGCTTGCGGCTTGCGGCGACAAGAAGGAGGAGGCCGGTGCCGGAGCCACCACTTCGGGCGAACCGCTCGCGAAGGTCGCCGCTCCCGCAGGCAAGGCCTGGGCCGACACCATCGAGAAGACCGCCGAGGGCGGCTATCGCATGGGCAACCCGGACGCGCCGATCAAGCTCATCGAGTACGGTGCGCTCAGCTGCTCGCACTGCGCCGAGTTCGCGAAGGAAAGCTTCGAGAAGCTGCGCGACGACTACGTCGCCAGTGGCCGCGTCAGCTACGAGCTGCGCTATTTCATGCTGAACGCGCTCGACGTGCCGGCATCGCTGCTGGCGACCTGCGGCTCGACCGAGGCTGTGATCCCGCTCAGCGAGCAGTTCTGGGCATGGCAGCCCAAGATGTTCGAGAACCTGCAGGCCGCCGGCGATGCGCGCCTTCGCCAGCTCGACGCCCTGCCCAAGGAACAGCAGTTCGCCGCCTTCGCCGATGTGGCGGGCATGACCGAGTTCTTCTCCTCGCGCGGGATCGCCCTCGACCAGGCCAAGGTCTGCCTTGCCGACACCGCGAAGGCGAAGGCGATTGCCGACATGACCCAGAAGGCGACCGAGCAGTTCAACGTCACCGGCACTCCCACGTTCATCATCAACGGCAACAACGTG
Organism: Novosphingobium silvae; assembly: GCF_009856825.1. Lineage (GTDB taxonomy): Bacteria > Pseudomonadota > Alphaproteobacteria > Sphingomonadales > Sphingomonadaceae > Novosphingobium > Novosphingobium silvae. The sequence goes on from NZ_WVTD01000010.1 coordinate 28,842, forward strand.
GGATCGATGGGCTGGAAGGAACTGGAGCCCAAGCTGCAGCAGGCCGGCGCGCGCTGATCTCCCGACTGCGACAAGTCTGAAAACGTGCGTATCCACCGGCTGAAACTGAGCGGATTCAAAAGCTTCGTCGAGCCGGCGGAACTGCGTATCGAACCGGGGCTGACGGGTGTCGTCGGCCCCAACGGCTGCGGCAAGTCGAACCTGCTCGAAGCCATCCGCTGGGTCATGGGGGAAAGCTCGCCCAAGTCCATGCGCGGCGGCGGGATGGAAGACGTGATCTTCGCGGGGACCGACAGGCGCCCGCCCCGCGCCTTCGCCGAGGTCGTGCTCAAGGCCGACACCGCCGCCCGGGCGGACGGCACGCGCGAGGAACTGGAAGTCGTTCGTCGGATCGAGCGGGGCGCCGGCAGCGCCTACCGCGTGAACGGCCGCGACGTGCGCGCGCGGGACGTGTCGCTGATCTTCGCCGATGCGGCCACCGGCGCGCACAGCCCCGCGCTCGTCAGCCAGGGCCGCATCGCTGCCGTCATCGCCGCCAAGCCTGCCGAACGGCGCGCCATGCTCGAGGAAGCGGCGGGGATTGCCGGGCTCCACGTTCGCCGCAGGGACGCCGAGCAGCGCCTGCGTGCGACCGAGGCCAACCTCGCCCGTCTCGACGACATTCTCGCCGGGCTCGACAAACAGGTCGGCACCTTGCGCCGACAGGCCCGCGCGGCCGATCGCTATCGTGGCCTCAGCGAGCAGATCCGCTTGGCCGAGGCGCGCCTCGTCCATGCCCGCTGGCGCGACGCCGCCGCTGCTGCCGAAGCCGCGAAGCACGACGCGCAAGCCGCCGAAACCCGCGTCGCACAGGCGCAGGCGCTCGCGGCCCAGGCCCAGTCTCAGCAGGCCGCCGCAGCGCATGCGCTGGCAGCGGCCCGCGACGAACTCGCCGACCGGCGCGACGATGCCTCGGCGCAGGGCCACCGGATGGCCACGCTGACCAGCCAGCTGGAAGCGGCCGAGCAGCGGCTCGCCGATCTCGAGCGCCAGCGCGTACGCCTCGAAGGAGACCGCCAGGACGCCGACCGCCTCACCCGCGATGCCGCCGAGGCGCTGGCCCGCCTCGAACGCGAGCTGGCGCTGGGCGAAAACCAGCTGGAGGCCGACGAGGCCCAGCGGCCGCGCCTTGCCAACGCCGTGGACGGCGCCGAACAGGCAAGCCGCGCGGCCGAGCTGGACCTTGCTCAGGCGACCGCGCAGCAGGCCGGGGTGGAAGCCGAGTGGCGCATCGCCGAAGCCGAGGTTTCGCAGGCGCAGGGCCGGTCCGTCCGGATCGAGCAGGACGCGGCGCGGATCGAAGGGCAGATCGCAGCGCAAGTTGACGCGGCTGAACTCGACGCCGCGATCGTGGTGGCACGCGGCAAGTCCGAGGCCGCCACTGCCGCCCTGGCCGAGGCGCGTGACGGCCTCGCGGCGATGCAGGCGCAGAAGGATGGGCTGCAGGCCGAGCGCGACGGCGCCGCCTCCGCCCTCGCGGGGGCACGGGCCGACCTCACCGGCATCGAGCGAGAGCACGCCGCTCTCCTGCGCGACCGCGAGGCGCGTGCCAAGGGCGCGAAGGCCGCGCACGGGCTCCCCGTCGCCATCGACGCCCTGCGCGCCGCGCCCGGCTACGAACGCGCGCTTGCCGCGGTGCTGGGGCGGGACGCCAAGGCGCCTTTGGGCGAAGTGCCGCGGGCGGACGGGCGCTTCTGGACCGGTGCGCGAGCGCCCGTGCCGGTGGCCGATACCCTTGCCGCGCATGTCTCCGCCTGCCCGCCCGAACTCGCCGCCCGCCTCGCGCTTGTCCACGTCGTGGACGAGGACGACGGCCGCAACCTGAACCCGGGCGAATGGCTGGTGACGCGCAGCGGCGTGCTGCGGCGCTGGGACGGCTTCATCGCTCGCGGCGAAGGGGCGGCCGAAGCGGCGCGTCTGGAGGCCGAGAACCGCTTCGCCGAACTCGACGCGCAGCTTCCGCCTCTGCGCGACGCGGTGGCGACAGCGCAGGCGCGTCAGGCCTCGGTCCAGCAGGAACTTGCGGCCCTGACCGCGCGGCTGGTCGCCGCCGAGCGCGCCATCGCCGCTGCCGCCGATGCGGAGCGCAATGCCCTGCGCCTCGCCGACCAGGCCGAGGATGCGCGCGCCCGCCAGCAGGCCCGCCGCGCCGAACTGGACGAAGGCCTTGCCGAACTTGCGGACCAGCGCGCCTCCGCCACCGCCGAGGTGGCGGCCGCAGAAGCGCGGCTGGCGGCTCTCCCCGACCCCGCCACGGGCCGCAGCGCACTGGAGGCCGCGCGCACGCGCAATGCCGCAGCGCGCGGGGCGCTTCAATCCGCGATGGCCGCGCTTGCCGCGCACGATCAGGCGCTTGCCGTGGCGCGCGAACGGACGGCCGCGCAGCGAGGCGACATCAAGGGCTGGCAGGGCCGCGCGGGCGATGCCACCAACCGGCTTGCGCAGATGGCCGGTCGGCTGGAGGAGATCGAGGCCGAGCGCGCGATCGTCGCCGCACGGCCCGCGGCGCTGATGCAGCAGATCGAAGAGGGCGAGGCGGTGCGCGCACGCGTCGGCGCCGATCTCGCGCGCGCGGAGGCTGCGGTCACGGCCGCCACCGACGCCTCGCGCGGCGCGGATGCCGCGCTTTCGGCCGCGCAGGAAGCTCTTGCCGCTGCGCGCGAGGCCCGGGCCGGCGCCGCTGCCCGTGCCGAACACGAGGACGAGCGCCGCACGGAGATGAACCGCCTTTCCGGCGACCGCTTCCAGTGCCCGCCCCCTCTCCTGCCCGAACGCTTCGGCTTCGATGCCGCCGGTGTCGGCAGTGCGGAAGCGGAAGGCTCGGCCATGGAGCGCCTCGTCGCCGAGCGCGAGCGGATCGGCCCCGTCAACCTCGTCGCCGCCGACGAGCTTGCCGAAGCCGAGGCACAGCTTGGCACCGGCGCGTTCGAGAAGGCCGAGCTCATCGAGGCCGTGAACCGGCTTCGTGGCTCCATCGGCAATCTCAACCGCGAGGGCCGCGAACGCCTTCGCGCCGCCTTCGAGGCGGTGGACGGTCATTTCCGCCGCCTGTTCATGCAGCTGTTCCAAGGCGGCAAGGCGCATCTTGCGCTGGTCGATTCGGACGATCCGCTGGAAGCCGGGCTCGAGATCTACGCGCAGCCTCCGGGCAAGCGGCTGCAGTCGCTCACGCTGCTGTCGGGAGGCGAGCAGGCGCTGACGGCGGTGGCGCTGATCTTCGGCCTGTTCCTCACCAACCCGGCACCGATCTGCGTGCTCGACGAGGTGGATGCGCCGCTCGACGATGCCAATATCGAGCGCTTCTGCGACCTTCTGGAAGCGATGACGCGCGAGACCGAGACCCGCTACCTCGTCGTCACGCACAATGCCGTGACGATGAGCCGCATGCACCGGCTGTTCGGCGTCACCATGGTGGAAAAGGGCGTGTCCCGGCTCGTCAGCGTGGACCTGGGGGCCGCCGAGGAACTGCTCGCGGCGCAGTGACCCGCCCGCGAGCGCGGGCCGGGCGTCGCCTCTGCGGTAGAAAACCTTTGCAGCCCGGTTACCTTCGCCGTCCTCGTCGGTTATGCCCCGCTATATGGAGCAGCAAGCCCTCGTCTTCGCGCTGATCGGTATCCTCGGGATCGGCGCGCAGTGGATCGCCTGGCGTACCGGCTGGCCGGCCATCGCCCTCATGCTCGCCGCGGGCGTTCTTGCCGGACCGGTGACCGGCCTCGTCATCCCGGAACACACCTTCGGCGAACTGCTGGAGCCGATGATCTCGGTCGCGGTCGCGCTCATCCTGTTCGAAGGCGGGCTCAGCCTCAACTTCCGCGAGCTGCGCAAGACCGACGGCGCCGTCGCGCGTCTCATGGTGATCGGCATCCCGCTCGGCTGGGTCCTGGGAGCGATCGCCTGCTACTACGTGGCGGGGCTGGTGTGGCCCGTGGCGATCCTCTTTGCCGGCATCCTGGTGGTGACGGGGCCGACCGTGGTCATACCCTTGCTGCGGCAGAGCAACGTGGCGCCCCGTCCGCGCGCGATCCTGAAGTGGGAAGCGATCGTCAACGATCCGTTCGGCGCGCTCTGCGCCGTCGTCACTTACGAATACCTGCGCCGCTCGGACGAGGGCGGCACGCTTCTTTCGGTCATCGCCGCGCTGGCGGCGGCGGCCGTGGTCGCGGGGCTGATCGGCTATGTCGTCGCGCGCGCGATCGCCTGGGCCTTCCCGCGCGGGCACATACCCGAGTACCTGAAGGCGCCTGTCCTGCTGGTGGCGGTGATCGGCACTTTCGTGCTGTCCAACCTGATCCAGCAGGAGACCGGCCTCCTCGCGGTGACGGTGATGGGCATCGCTATCGCCAACATGCGCCTCGATTCCCTGCGCGACATCCACCCGTTCAAGGAGAACGTCACCGTCCTCCTCATCTCGGGCGTATTCGTCCTCTTGTCCGCCTCGCTCGACCTCGACGTGCTGCGCCACTTCGAGTGGCGCTTCATCGCTTTCCTGCTGGCGCTGCTGTTCCTCGTGCGTCCGGCGACCGTCCTCGTCAGCCTTGCCTTCAGCAAGATCCCCTGGAACGAGCGGCTGCTGATCGCCTGGATCGCGCCGCGTGGCGTCGTGGCGGTGGCCGTGTCCGGTCTCTTTGCGCTGCGGCTCGACCAGCTGGGCTACGGCGACGGGCAGATCCTGGTGACGCTGTCGTTCTCGGTGGTCGTCGCCACCATCGTCGCGCACGGATTCTCGATCCGGCATGTCGCGCGCTGGCTCGGCGTCACCGGAGCGGAGCGCAAGGGCCTGCTGATCGTGGGCAGCACTTCGTGGAGCCTCAGCCTCGCGCAGCAGCTGCGGCAGATGGAGGTGCCGGTGATGATCGCGGACACCAGCTGGCAGCGCCTCTCCGCGCCGCGACAGGCCGGGATTTCCACTTACCACGGCGAGATTCTCGCGGAAGCGACCGAGGACCGGCTCGACCTTGCGCAGTTCCAGGTGCTCGTCGCCACGGCGGAGAACGAGGCGTACAATGCCCTCGTCTGCAGCGAGTTCGCGCCGGAGATCGGGCGCGATTCTGTCTACCAGCTGGGCGGAATGGGCGACGACGAGGATCATCGCAGCCTGCCCGAGGCATTGCGCGGGCGCGCCATGTTCACCTCAGGCCTCGGTGTCGCCGAGATCATGGAGCGCGAGGGGCAGGGCTGGGCCTTCCGCAAGACGCGCATCAGCGAGCAGTTCGACTTCGCCGCCGCGCAGGCCGCGCTTGCCGAAGAGGCGGACATGCTCTTCGTGCTGCGCAAGGACGGGCGGATCCGCTTCTTCACCCACGCCTCGCGTCCCAACCCGCAGCCGGGCGACACGGTGGTCTCCTATGGACCGCCGCGCAGCCCCGAACCCGATACGTCCCGCCAGAACCCGACGAAGGAGGCGACATCATGAAAGGCCCCGCCGCAATTCCCGCCCGGCTGCTCTGCACGGCATTGCTGGCCGTCCCGCTGCTTCTTTCCGGCTGTGAGGACGCCGGGCGCCCCGAGGACGCCCCAAGCGAAGCTGCCGCCGCCGAGGAGCCCGCCGACGCAAGCGAGGCAAGCGAGGCAAGCGAGGACATCGTCAAGAAGTCCATCATCCGCGCCGAAGTCGACACCGGGCCGACCGAAGCGCCGCGCATTGAGCCCGAGGAGCTGATCGTGCCGTTCCCCGCCAAGGGCGCCCAGCCCGATGCCGAGGCGCTGGCCATCGCCGAGCGCGTGCTCGCCGCTCCGGCCTATCTCGCCGGGGGGCCGGTCACGCTGCGGGGGCACAGCGATTCGCGCGGCTCCGATGCCGAGAACTTGGCTGCATCCCGCCGCCGCGCGCAGGCCGTGCGCGACTTCCTTGTGAGCAAGGGCGTGCCGGCCGAGCGCATCACCGTTGTCGCGATGGGCGAGGCGAACCCGGTCGCGCCCAACCGGCTGCCCGACGGCAGCGACGACATGGAAGGCCGCGCACGCAACCGCCGCGTCGAGATCGCCATAGACCTGCCGCAAGTTCCGCCCGAGAAGCCGCAGGTGCCGGAGAAGCCCGCCTCCTGACCCTTGGCGCCATCCAGCGGTCGCGGCGCCCGGCTTCCCTTAGTCGGCGATCTTGCCGAAAGGCAGAAGCTTGCGCGCGAGCGCCGCGGCACCTTTGCCGTCGTTGGCCCTGAGCATGGGAAGGATCGCCGAGGCCGCGCGCTTCATCGTGGCATCGAGCGCGGTGGGCGTCTGCCCGGCCGCGGCGGCTTCGGCCCAGCGGCGTGCGGGCGCGAGATCGGAGTGGTTCTTGCGCAGCTGAAGCAGCGCCGCCATGCCCGGATAGAAGGCGCGTTCCCCGCCCAGTGTCAGCGCCCGTCCCAGCGCTGCCTCGCCGGAGGCCGACTTCGCTCCGAGCGCCGTGCGGGCCAGGAAGCCGCCAAGCTGGTCGATCGCGCCAAGATGCCATCCCGCGATCACCATCTGCACTTCCGCGTCGCGGGGGTGCTGCGCCGCCAGCCGTTCGAACGCGGCGAGCGAGGCCTTCACGTCCGATCGGCTGCGGGTCAGCTTGCCCCGGTAACCGATGGCGATGCCGCGCTGGAGCGTTGCCTCGCGGTCGCCGGGGCGCTTCGCCAGGATCGCGTCGGAACCGGCGATCGCCTGCCCGATGAGCGCAAGGGCGCGGGGCTTGTCCGAGGTCTGGAATGCGGCGGTGGTGAGCAGTTCACGTGGCGTCTCGGCCTTGGCGGCTGCCGGTGAGGCGATGGCGATCGCGGCGAGGGCTATCATCGACTGACGGTACACGCATTCTCCTGCGGATGTGGCGGGCGCGACGATGACCGATGACATGGCCGTCGGCCAGTGCTTATCGGCGCGCCGTGCCTGGCGACCCTTCACGCCGTTGTGCATCGTGTGAGAAAGCCTTGCAACTCATGCCGTTCCCACCGGTCCTAAGGGATTATGCGGATGGTCCCCGAACTCCGCGCGCCGCGCCTCACTGCTCAGACGTCTCCCAGCCCCTCCATTTCCACGTCCGCGGTGCCAAGCTCCACGAAGCGGTCGAGCAGCCAAGTCGCGGCAGGGCCTGGCGGTGCATCGCGCCGCCAGATCCCCGCAAAGCGGTACGTGCCGCCCACGTGATCGGGCATCGCCAGGCGCACCAGCGTGCCCGACACTAGGTCCGCCTCGATCATCGGCAGCGGCATGTTGCCCCAGCCGATCCCCTGCCGCAGCAGCTGGTGCTTGGCGCCAAGGTCTGCGAGCCGCCAGGTCTTGGGACTGGAGACCGAGAAGTCACGTCCTTCGGTGAAGCGCGAGCGGTCGGAAAGCACAAGCTGCGTATAGTCGCGCCCGGCGCCGGGCTCGACCCGGGCCATGCGGCCGAGCGGATGGTCGGGCGCGGCCACCGGGACCATCGGCACCGAGCCGGCGGACCGGCAGTCGATCCCCTCAACACCGGCTGCAAGCGGCCCCGATATGCCCACCACTGCCTCGCGGTCGAGCACAAGCGCGCTGATCGCGCCGAGTGCCTCCACGTGGAGGCGCAGCTGGACGGTGGGGAAGGTATCCGCGAATTCGCGCAGCACCAGCCCCAGACGGTCTGCCGGCAGCATGACGTCCACCGCCAGGTGTACTTCCGCCTCGAGCCCGTCGAGCATGCCTTTCACCTTGGCGCGAAGGCCGTCGACGCCCTGCGCGATCATCTTCGCCTCGGCCAGCAGCGCGCGGCCTTCCACGGTCAGCTTCGGGCGCCGGGTGCCTTCCCGCTCGAAGAGGAGGAGGCCCAGCTGCGCCTCCAGGTTGGCGATGCCGTAGCTGATGACCGAAACCGCGCGGTTGAGGCGGCGGCCCGCGCCCGCGAAGCTGCCGGTCTCCACGATGGTCAGGAAGATGCTCAGCTGGTCGAGAGTGGGCGTGCCCGGGTTGCTCACTTTTCCATTCCTTCGAATACAACGGCAGGTTTTATCCACCTGAACAGGAAAGCTGGCAACCCATACAAAGGGTGCAACGAAGCGGCTCCCATTCCCAACGGCAACTCCCGCCGCTTCACCGGAGACCCAAGATGATCGAACTTCGTCCCTTCGACAGCCTCGGCGGTGCAAACCACGGATGGCTCGACGCCAAGCACCACTTCTCCTTCGCCGCTTACCACGATCCGGCGCGGGTGCACTGGGGCAACCTGCGCGTCTGGAACGACGACACCATCGCACCAAAGACGGGCTTCCCCCCGCACCCGCACAACGACATGGAGATCATCACCTATGTCCGTGAAGGCGCGATCACCCACGAGGACAGCCTCGGCAACAAGGGCCGTACCGAAGCCGGCGACGTCCAGGTGATGAGCGCGGGCACCGGCATCCGCCATTCGGAATACAACCTCGAGGACGTGACCACGAAGATCTTCCAGATCTGGATCCTGCCCACCCATACGGGCGATGCACCCAGCTGGGGCGCGCGGCCCTTCCCGAAGGGCGAGCGGGCCGGGCGCTTCGAAACGCTGGCGTCGGGTTACGAAAGCGATGGCGACGCGCTGCCGATCCGCACCGACGCCCGTGTAGTGGCCGCGACGCTGAAGGCGGGCGAGACAGCGGAATACCCGATCGGCACCGACCGCAAGGGTTATCTCGTCCCGGCCACCGGCGCGATCGAGATCGACGGCCTGCGCGTCAACGCCCGTGATGGCGCGGCGATCCGCGACCTCGACGTCATCCGCGTGAAGGCGATCGAGGACAGCGAAATCGTCCTGGTCGACGCCGCCTGATCCGGAGAGGGCCCTTGCCGCGTGCAGGGGCTCTCTTCGTCCTTACCTAGCCAGCAGCGGCCGCCACCAGTCTTCATTGTCGAGATACCAGCGAAGGGTGCTCCTCAGGCCGTTCTCGAAATCGTGCTGCGGCACATAGCCCAGTTCGGCACGGGCGCGGGTTTCGTCGATCGCATAGCGGCGATCGTGGCCCTTGCGATCCTCGACGAAGGTCTTGAGTTCGCTCGTCGCACGGCCCTTCGCGGCGGGCGCGTCGGGATAGCGCTGCGCAAGGCCCTCGATCTCGGCGAAGGCGCGGTCCACTTCGGCGCAGATGCGGTCGATCACCGCCATGTTGGGCAGTTCCTCGCCACCGCCGATATTGTAGGTCTCGCCCGGCTTGCCATTCCTCAGGCACGCCTCGATCCCGCGGCAGTGATCCTCGACGTAGAGCCAGTCACGCACGTTCATCCCGTCGCCGTAGATGGGGAGCGGCTTGCCCGACAGCGCGTTGAGCAGGAACAGCGGGATCAGCTTCTCGGGATAGTGGTAAGGCCCGTAGTTGTTCGAGCAGTTGGTGGTCGTCACCTCCAGCCCATAGGTGTGGTGGTAGGCGCGCACGAGATGGTCGGACGCGGCTTTCGATGCCGAATATGGCGAGTTCGGCTGGTACTGCGTGGTCTCGCTGAACGCGGGATCGCTGGGGCCTAGCGATCCGAACACCTCGTCCGTCGAGATGTGGTGGAAGCGGTGCGCCTTGCCCGAGCCTTGGTCCAGCCACACCTTGCGCGCGGCTTTCAGCAGGCTGTTCGTGCCAAGAACATTGGTGTCGATGAAGGCATCCGGCCCGGTGATCGAGCGGTCGACGTGGCTTTCGGCGGCGAAGTGGACGATCGTTGCCACATCGTGCTCGCCCAGCAGCTTTTCGACCAGATCGGTGTCACGGATGTCGCCAACGACCAGTTCCGCCTGTTCCACCCCGGCGATGGTCGAGGCATTGCCCGCGTACGTCAGGCAGTCGAGAACGACCACGCGATCATCGGGATGCGTCTTGCTCCAGTAATGGACGAAGTTGCCGCCGATGAAGCCGGCACCCCCGGTGACGAGCAGGTTAGCCAAGCGTCTTTTCCTCTTTCAACATGGTTCGCAGGTTCACCCGCCAGTGCGGTGGACGATCGCCCAGCACCGCGCGCGTGGCGCTGCTGTCGAGCAGCGAGAATGCGGGGCGGCTGGCGGGAGTGGGGTAGGCGCTGGTCGGGATGGGCACTATCGCGACATCGCGTTCCAGGAGGCCGAGCGCCCTGCCCTCCTCGTAGATGGCGACCGCGAAGTCGTACCAGCTGGCGACGCCTGCATCGCTGTGGTGGAACGTGCCGCGAGCCTGTTTCGCGACGAGACCGAGCAGTGTCGCGGCAAGCCCGGGTGCCCAGGTCGGTGCGCCGATCTGGTCGGCCACCACGCGCAGTTCCTCGCGCTCGCGCATCAGGCGCAGCATCGTGCGCACGAAGTTCCCACCCCCGGCGGTGTAGACCCAGGCGGTACGCAGCACGATGGCGTCTTCGCCCGCCGCGTCTTCTCCGGCCGCCTTGCTGCGGCCATAGGCGGAGATCGGGTTGCGGGCATCGTCGGGCCGGTAGGCGCGCGGCGAGGTGCCGTCGAACACGAAGTCAGTGGAAACATGGGCGAGCCTGCCGCCGGTCTCGCCAAGCGCCCGGGCCATGGCACCAACGGCGCGGGCGTTGACTGCCATCGCCAGCTCTTCCTCGGCTTCCGCCTTGTCCACCGCGGTATAGGCCGCCGCGTTGAGGACCACATCGTAGCCGCCGCGCGCCACCCTTTCGTAGACCGCGTCGCTGTCGGAAAGGTCGAGGTCGGCGCGAGCCACGGCATCGACCTGCCAATTGGCAGGAACCTGCGCGAGCAAGGCCTGTCCCAGCTGTCCGTTGCTGCCCGTCAGCAGGACTTTCACGCGAAGGGCTCGATATCGGAAAGGCGGGTGCCGACCTTGTCCTTGGCGGAAATGTTCAGTTCCGAGGCGTCGAACCCGTCGAGCGGCCACTCGATACCTACCTCGGGATCGTCCCAGGCAAGGCTGTGCTCATGCTCAGGAGCATAAGGAGCGGTGCACTTGTAGAGGAAGTCGGTGTCGTCCTCCAGCGTCAGGAAGCCGTGAGCGAAGCCTTCGGGCACCCAGAACATGCGCTTGTTGCGCGCGCTCAGTTCCACGCCCGCCCATTTGCCGAATGTCGGGGAAGAGCGGCGCAGGTCCACCGCCACGTCAAACACCGCGCCGTTCACCACCCGCACGAGCTTGCCCTGCGATTCCGGATTCTGGAAGTGCATGCCGCGCAGCACGCCCCGGCGCGACCGGGAGTGATTGTCCTGCACGAACGCCAGGTCGAGGCCTGCCCGCGCGAAGGCATCGGTGTTCCAGCTTTCCATGAAGAAGCCGCGCTCGTCGCCGAACACCCTGGGCTCGATGATGAGAGGGCCGGGGATGGCGCATTCGATGATGTTCAAGGCGATGTGTCCTCAGTCCAGCAGTTGGATCAGGTATTCGCCGTAGCCCGATTTGCGCAGAGGCTGGGCGATCTTCTCGAGCTGTTCGGACGAGATGAAGCCCTGGCGCCAGGCGATTTCCTCGGGGCAGCAGATCTTCACGCCCTGCCGCTCCTCGGTGATGCGCACGTAAGTGCCGGCATCGATCAGCGAAGCGTGCGTGCCGGTGTCGAGCCAGGCGAAGCCGCGACCCATGATCTGCACGTTCAAGGCGCCTTCGTCCATGTAGAGGCGATTGAGGTCGGTGATCTCCAGTTCGCCGCGCGGTGAAGGCTGGAGATCGCGCGCGCGGGCAACGACCGTATTGTCGTAGAAGTAAAGGCCCGTGACCGCATAGTTGGACTTGGGCACGGCGGGCTTCTCCTCGATCGAGATCGCCCGTCCCGCCTGGTCGAACTCGACCACGCCATATGCCCCGGGATTGTTGACGCGGTAGGCGAAGACGCTGGCGCCCTGCCCGTGCGCGGTTGCGCCCTGCAGCAGTTCGGGGAAGCCATGGCCGTAGAAGATGTTGTCGCCAAGGACCAGCGCGCTGGGATCGTTGCTGAGGAAGTCCGCGCCGATCTGGAAGGCCTGGGCCAGACCGTCGGGGCTGGGCTGCACCGCATAGGAGAGCGAAAGGCCCCATTCGGACCCATCGCCGAGAAGGCGCTGGAACTGGTCGGAATCCTCAGGCGTGGTGATGATGAGGATGTCGCGAATACCCGCGAGCATCAGCGTGCTGAGGGGGTAGTAGATCATCGGCTTGTCGAACACGGGCATGAGCTGTTTCGATACGCCGCGGGTCAGCGGGTAGAGCCGCGTTCCCGAACCGCCTGCCAGAATGATGCCCTTGCGTGCCATACCTTGATCCATGGGGCGGGATGAAAGGGATCGGGCAACGACCGTCGCCCGCCTCGCGCCGCAGCCACCCCGCTGCGGCAAATGACGCATCGCAGCAAGAACCGACAAGGTCAACAGCCACTAGCCTGCGGTAAAATCGCCATGAGAAACCGGGAGGAACGGTCTTGCGGCACAAGTCCATGCCCGCTGCCCCGGCCCTGTCGAAGACGGCGTGGACAGGGCGTCATCGATGAACGTCGTGCCTTCCGCCACGAGGACGAAGGCCCCGTCGTGTCAGTGGCCATAGCCAGGGCTGCGCACGGAAGGCGCGCGCTCAGTCCGCGATGGCGGCGCCGGCGAGTACGACCCCGGCATCCGTCAGGAGCGTTGCCACCTCGTTCCAGCGCTGCGGGCATGCCGCGGCGATGAGCCCGCCCTGCGCGTCGTCGCAGCGGTATGAACTGCCGTCCGGCCGCGCGGCACGCCCGCCCGCCTCGTTTAGGAAGATGACGCCGGCGGCGTGGTCCCAGGCGATGGTGCGGGTGAACAAGGTGGCGTCGTTCTCCCCAAGTGCGATGCGGGGATACTGGTCGGCGGCGCACCGCGGGCTGTCATGCACGTCGCAAGTGCCGGAGAGCGTCGCGAAAAGCGCTTCTCGCCGGGTTGGGTCGGCGAACAGGCGGGTTACCGCGATATGCGGTATTGTCCGGGCCTGCGCGCCCGCGCGAACGGGTGCGCCATCGATCGTGGCGCCTGCCCCTATCCGGGCGCTGCAGAAGCGCCCGGTCAGCGGATCGAGGATCCACCCTCCGACCGGAATTCCTTCCTCCGCCAGCGCCACCAGAATGCCGAAAGGCCCCTCTCCCGCAGCGAAATTGGCGGTCCCGTCCAGCGGATCGACGATCCAGCAGACGCCCTCCCCCAGACGACCCAGAAGGGCGGGATCGTGGTGAGAAGCTTCTTCGCCCACGACATGCGCGCCGGGAATGAGGCCGGACAATCGCTCCGTTAGGATGGCTTCGCTTTCACGATCGGCGGCGGTCACCGCCTCGCCTGCGGCCTTCCAGTCCGCAGCAATCGGCTTGCCGGCGGTGAAGCGCGGCATGATCGCGGCGCGGGCGCTTTCGCGCATCGCGTTTTCGACCGCCCGGTCGAGGGCGTTATCCATGCGATGCTCCCACTCTGCCGATAAGGTCGTTTCCAGGAGTATTACGTAGGCGATGAACGTCAATCATATCGAGGCTGTCCAAGAGCGAGCAGGGGGATGCAAGTATAAACTGCGGCCGCCGGTTAACTTCACCTTGATCCATGCTGCGCACCTTGTGCGACGAAGCGCCGCGCGCCCACGTCATAGTTCGTCGCCCCGTCTTGCGTGAATTATAGACCACCGATAAGCGGGCTTACAAAATACCCCCTCGCAAGAAGGATATCAGCCGATGATTGTCACCTCGTTACAGCCGTCGATCGCTCATGACGATGAAGCGATCCTGGCGAGGGGCTGCGAGGTCCTGCAGATAGAATCCTCCGCGCTGCAGGCCATGTGCCACAGCCTGGACGCCTCATTCGCGAACGCCTGCCGCACGATTCTCGCCGCGAAAGGCCGCGTGGTCGTGACGGGCATGGGCAAGTCGGGCCACATCGGGCGCAAGGCCGCCGCGACCTTCTCGGCGACCGGCACGCCGGCAAGCTACGTTCACCCGAGCGAAGCCGCGCACGGCGACCTGGGCATGCTCGTTCCCGGTGACGTTCTGGTGGTCATCTCGAATTCGGGCAACACCGCGGAACTCCAGGCATTCCTGACTTACGCCAGGGCAATCGGAGTGCCTGTGATCGGCATCGCCTCGCGTCCCGGATCGCTGGTCATGCGCCATGCCGACGTGGCGCTGCCCATCCCCGCCGCGCGCGAGGCGTGCAACGCCAACATCGCTCCCACCACGTCGACCACGCTGCAACTCGGGCTTTGCGATGCGCTGGCCATGACGGTGATGGACATGCGCGGCTTCTCCCGCGAGGGCATGAAGGTTCTGCACCCGGGCGGCGCGATCGGCCTTCGCCTGCTGCCCGTGAAGGACATGATGCATAGCGGCGCCTCGATGCCGCTGGCCACCGCCGATGCGCGCATGCCCGACGTGGTGTCGATGATGACGTCGGGCGGCTTCGGCATCGCAGGCATCATCGATGAGGACGGCGCTCTCATCGGCGTCATCACCGATGGCGACTTGCGCCGCCATTTCGACATTCTTGGCAGCGTCCTGGCCTGTGACGTGATGACAAGCGCGCCCCACACCCTCGACGCCGAGATGAGTGCTGAGGCCGCGCTCGAACTGCTGAACGAGCTCAAGATCTCGGCGGCCTTCATCGTCGAACAGGGACCGGGGAGCCGCCCGATCCCCTGCGGCGTGGTTCACATCCACGATTTCCTGCGTATAGGGCTCTCGTAAAGCTCTCGCAGGACAGCATCGTCATGGATCTTCCCGAATTCGCGATCATCATCCCGGCGCGTTATGCATCGACGCGTTATCCCGGCAAACCACTCGTACCGCTTCGCGGGTGCGACGGTGAAGCCAAGACCCTGATCCGGCGAAGCTGGGAATGCGCGATGTCGGTCGAGGGCGCCAAGGGCGTGTGGGTCGCGACGGACGATGAGCGCATCCGTGAAGAAGTGCTCGGCTTCGGCGGACAAGTGGTCATGACCGAGGAAAGCTGCGCCAACGGGACCGAGCGGTGCGCTGACGCCATCGCCAAACTGGGGGACGTGGCCGAAGTCATCGTGAACCTGCAAGGCGATGCGCCGCTGTCGCCGGCCTTCGTCGTCCACGATCTTGTCCGCAGGCTGGCGCAGGACACCGAGGCCGCGATGGCGACGCCAGGCGTACGGTGCTCCCGGTCGGTCTACCGGCACCTGGCCGAAGACGCCGCCCAAGGCCGGGTTGGCGGCACTACGGTGGTGTGCAACAGCGCGGGCCGCGCCCTCTACTTTTCCAAGCGCCTGCTGCCCTACCTGCCTGCGGCCGAGGCGGAGCGGGAATACCCGCCCATCAACCTGCACCTTGGGCTCTATGCCTACAGGCCCGACGCGCTGCGCCTCTACAGCGCCGCGCCGGTCTCGGAGCTGGAACAGCTAGAAGGGCTTGAGCAGCTTCGCTTCCTGGACATAGGCCAAGCGGTGGCCGTGGTCCATCTTGACCCGTTGGCCTGGGATTCGATCGAGCTCAACAATCCGAGCGACGTCGAAGTGATCGAGCGGATACTGAAGCAACGCGACATTGCGTGATCGCGCCGGCTTGTCGGGCGCCAAAGTGTCCTTCTGGCGGCGTGTGGCGCTCGGCACGCTGGTCCGGATCGAGGCGTTTCGCCTGGCTCCTCAGCGTTACCTGCAAGGCCTGGGCTGGCGCGCAAGGGGCTTGAAGCTGAGGGCGCGGCATCGCCTGTCCGAACTCATGGGCAATGCGCCGCATGCCTATTCCCTGTGGATCGCCACGCGTGAGGCGCAGCGGCACGAAGCCTTGCTGGCTGATCCGATCCCGGACGTGCCGCCATCCCTCGTAATCGTCGTCGACGCGCGGGAAGACGCTTCGCTGCTGTCCGACACACTGCTTTCGGTCGCAACGGCCTGCGACGTCGCACGCTCGAAAGGCTGGGGCGATCTTCCGGGTGTTCTGGTCCTGGGGAACGCCGCGACCCCGCCTTCCTTCGCAGAGGATGTGCAGACAGTGCCCTGTACGCAGACGCTGCGACGTGCCCTGAGCCCACGCATGGATGCCTATGCACCATCAGGTGCCCGGCCGCTGGTTCTGACCCTCAAGGCGGGCGATCAACTCGCTCCGGTGGCGCTGCTGGCCTACGCCGCAGCCATCGAGGCCGATCCGACAGCAGGCCTGTTCTATGCGGACGACGATCTACTGGCGGATGGCAGGCACACGCCTCATTTCAAGCCCGAGTGGAACGCCGAACTGGCGCGTCACCACGATTTCCTGACCGACAGCTGCGTGTTCAGGCTCGATCCGCTGTGGTCAGGGCCACTTTGGCCGGAACCGGCCCGCCTTGTCTGCGCCCGGCCCCGGCATGTCCCGTATGTGCTGCACCACCGCCGCGCTCGGCTGGCACCGGTCATTCCCGCAGCCTGTCCAGGTTCGTCCACGGCGCCGAGCAACTTGCCGCACGTCAGCATCGTCGTGCCCACCCGCAATCATTGCGGGCTGCTGCGCATGTGCATGGAAGGGATCGCCGCAACGCGCTATCCCTCATATGACGTGACGATCATCGACAACGGCTCCGACGAGCCTGAGACGCTGGCGTATCTGCTCGAACTTGCCCAAGCCGGTATGCGCATCGTGCGCGATCCGGGGCCGTTCAACTATGCCGCCATGCACAACAGGATCGTGGGGCAACTGGCCGGTCCGCTGATCTGCTTTCTCAACAACGACATCGAAATGATCCGCCCCGACTGGCTGGAGATCATGGCGGTCGCCGCGGGGCGCTCCGAGGTCGGGGCGGTCGGCGCAAGGCTTCTCTACCCCGACGGGACAATCCAGCATGCCGGCATCGTCACCGGGGTGGGCGGCGGTGCCGCCCATGCGCATCGCTTTCTGGCCCCGGGAGACGAAGGCTACTTCGCTCGCGCGCACCTGCCCCAGTTCGTGAGCGCGGTGACTGCCGCCTGCCTGGTGGTTCAGAAGGCGCGATTCCTCGAAGTCGGCGGCTTCGACGAGGCCAATTTCGCCGTCGCTTTCAACGACGTCGACTTGTGCCTGAAACTCACGGCACGAGGTTGGAAAAGCCTCTACGAGCCGCGCGCGGTGCTGATCCACCACGAATCCAAATCGCGTGGGACGGACCACACGCCCGAGAAGCGCGCGCGCTTCGCCGGGGAACTCGCCGCGCTCAAACGGATCTGGCACACCGATCATAAGACAGACCCCTATCACCATGCCGAATTGAGCCCGTTTTCCGAGCACTTCGTGGTACGGCTGTGAACGCACGGCTCGCCTTGCCGCAGGTGACGCTGTGCGCCGCCAGCAGCGTCAATGTCGAAGCCACCGTCCATGCTCTTGAACGCTGTATGGCAACGGCGGATTTCGGAGCGGCCATGCTGTTCACCGACGATGTCGACGTGCTCCTGCCTCCAGGCATACGCCGGGTGCCGATCGCGCCGTTACGCTCTTCGCAAGCCTACTCGCTATTCATGCTGCGCGAGCTTGGAGACTGGGTGGACACCTCGCACTGCCTGGTCGTGCAGTGGGATGGCTTTATCATCAACCCTGGCCTGTGGGATGTGCGGTTCCTCGACTACGACTACATCGGCGCCTCCTGGCCGCAGTTCGCCGATGGCCATGATGTCGGGAATGGAGGCTTTTCACTACGCAGCCGCCGCCTGATCGATGCGTGCCGGACTGCCCGGTTCCGGTATGACGGCGAGGCCGAGGATCTCGCCATCTGCCGCACCAATCGCGCGATGCTCGAGGCCGAGCACGGCCTGCGCTTCGCGGACAAGGACATGGCGGACCGTTTCTCGGCGGAACGGCGCGGCTCGGTTCGGACGGCCTTCGGCTTTCACGGGGCGTTCAATCTGATCGACGCCGTGGGCGCTTGCGCGTTCTGGGACATCTACGACAAACTGAACCATCGCACCGCGCTACGGGTAGATTTCTGGTCGATCCTGGGCAAACTGCTAAGGCGCCGAGCGATCGGAACGGCGATCAGGTTTGCCCGGAAGGAATACCGCACGGGTGACAGCGTCGCGAACGCTTCGGGGGCGTAGAACGCCGATTTTCCATCCACTTCCAACCAGTCGTATGCTGACGGTTCCTGAAGTGGCATTATACTCCGGTCCATGACTTGTCTGGAAGGACAGAAAGCCATTGCGGGGCAGTAAATCAGAAATGGTGCCCGTGCTGCTCGCCGAGGCGGGGGAGCACATCGCGGCCGGCAGGCTGGCAGCCGCCGACGCCGCAGTCTCAACCTTGGAGCAGAAGGGCTGGGGCGGCATCAAGACGCTCCGGATGCGCGCCAACGTCCAGAAGCGACTTTCCCAGAAGGCGGAACACGGAGAGACGCTGAAGCGCGTCGCCGAAGATCGGAACAGCACTCCGTCGGACCTGTTCCGGTGGGCGGTCCATCTGATCGAGACCAACCATCTGGATGCTGCCCGAGGCGTGATGGCGTCGCTTCGGGGACGTGAAGATTGCAGGCACTTGCTGCTCAACATCGATTATCGCGACGGCCTGCATTCGGGGAACATCGAACTGGTGCGCTCTGCCCTGCTCGGCCTTGTCGAACTGGACGTGACGCCTCTCCACCTTCCGGAACTGCGGCTCGCACTCAGGGAACTCGCCCCTTGGGAACGAAACACCATCGCGGACACGATCCGTGAAAAGTGGCCGCAAATGGCCGCACAAGTCGAAGGTATCGGCTCCATCGGCGCGCAAGGCAAGACGGGTGTGCAGCAACGCGCCGCGGAGCTGGCGACGGCCGGGCAACTCGCCGAAAGCGAAGCCCTCCTCGGCACCGGACGCGAAACGGACGAGGAGCTGCGCCGCGCGCTCAGGCTCGTGCCGCCACCGGAAGCGCGTGTCCGCACGCTGATCGAAGACAATGGTGATAACGTCATCGTTAGCGCTCGCGGAACGAGCGACACGACGCTGCTGGTGTTCACCGGCCTTGCCGATCAGGCCATGGTGCCAATTGGATGCATCGATGCGTTCTGCGCAGCCGCGGGGCACTCGGCCGTTTACTTGCGTGATCGTTCCCGTTCGCTGTTCGTGGGCGGAGTGCCGGACCTGGCGCTCGACTATTCGTCCTCGCTCGACGCGATCGGCCGGATCGTGGAGGAACTGGGCACCCGCCGCCTGCTTTCTTTCGGATCGTCTGCAGGGGGCCTGGGTGCCATAAGGTACGGACTGGACCTGTCGGCTTCCGGTGTGCTCTGCGCATCGGGAGCGACCTGCGCCCACGAGGCATTCCTTGACAGACACGCCGACCAGAGAGGGCGCGTCGTTGTCCGGCGGCTACAGCGCTCCTTCGGCCGCGCCGAACTGGACGTGTACGATCAGGTTGCCGCAAACTGCGGCCGGACGCAGATCGTCATGTGTTATGGGGACGGTTCGGAGAGCGACGCCGCTCACGCCAAGCACCTGGACGGTTTGCCCGGCGTGACCCTTCACCCGCTGGCGGGGCTGGGCCGCCACGGTTCGTTCGCACGCATGGTGCTCGACGGGATCTTCGCGGCTTTCATCGCCGATGACCTTAGGAGCACACCGCTTGTTCCCTGAAACACCCGCTGACAGAATAGGCCGGCTTCGCACCAGCAATTACGACATCAGCAATGTCTGCAACCTGCGGTGCGAGGGGTGTCTGTACTTCTCGGGCGCGGGCGACGAGATCCTGGCGGCCGAGCACAGCATCGAGATGTGGCGCAGCTTTTTCGCGGCAGAGGCGAACCGGGGCATCAACTTCGCTTATATTGCCGGCGCTGAACCATCACTTACTCCCGACCGTATTCGCGCTTGCCACGAACACATTCCAATGGGCGTCATCTTCACAAACGGCACGAAACGGATCGACAGCGACATCGATTACCGCATCCATGTTTCCATCTGGGGGGACGAGGTCGGGTCTAAGCGGTATCGCGGTGCCGACATAAACTCCAAAGCTATGCGCAACTACGTGGATGACGACCGCGCCGTCTTCGTCATGACGCTCAATTCACACAACCTGTCCGAAGTCGCCGCCGTCGTCGCACAGTGCGCGGATAATGGGTTGACGCTTACGTTCAGCCTGTTTTCGCCGACACGGGAATACAATGCGCCCGACGCGGCAAGAAGCGGAGCGGACCTGCGTCTGAGCGCGGACGACCTTGCCGCCGCCCGCGACGTCATGCTGCAAGCGGAACAGCTGCATCCGGACACAGTCAGGATATCGCATCCGTTCATCAACTGGGTGACGCAGGAAGGCAGCCTCTACACCCTCGACGAGGCACAGGTCGCGACCGATTGCGGTAACCGGCTGACGCGTAGCCATGTGCATTGGAACGCCGACCTTCAGCGAAACTCCGGCAAATGCTGCTCACCCAATCTGGATTGCCGGGATTGCCGTCCTTACGCGATGAGCCTTGCGACCTACTTCAACCGCCGCCGGCAGATGCCGGACGACTGGCCCGCCGTGTGGCAGTTCTGGAGCGAACTTTTCCTGCCCGTCCGGCGCGAAACACCCGCGCTCGCACCGTAGCGCAAGGCTGCAGGGCGGCGGCGAGGTATGGACCGCCGCCCGTAGTCATTTAGGCGCAGTCAGGTCAGGCCGCCTCGCGCTCTTCGATAGAGGCGAGATACAACGCTTCTTCCTGCCGCCACAGATCGGCGAAATCGACATTCTGCCATTCTTCGAACCATGGCCCGCCATTGGTGAAATGGATCACGCGCGGCGTGGTGGCAGGCGCGGCATACTCCCCTTCGAGGAAGTTCCAATCCAGATCGAGGGCACCGATATGATCATCGTTCTTCACCCACTCGAACCGGTGAAGAAACGCAGGTGAGGCGGAGTTCACCAGGTCGGGCGTAAGCGAGCGCACATCGGGATGCGCACAGTTGAGCACCATGAACGAGGACCAGTTCTTGCGCGGATAGACGGTCTGTTTCTTGCCATCCATCTTGATCGATTGTGTCGGTTCATATTCATGCTGAACGACGTAGACCGCCTTCTCCGGGTCGAGCCCCTCCAGTACGCGGCGCAGGTCGATAGTGTATAGAAAGTCGCAATCACTGAACACGGTCCACCCAGTTTCCTGTGCCGCAAGGTAAGGCGTGAGGAAACGGGTCAACGAGAATTCCGTTGTCGCAGTGGCATCGACGGGCCGGGTGTACAGGCCAAGATCGCGAACGTATTGCTGCCGGATCGGATTGACGATCAATTGATTTGCGGAATGACGGAGCAACGAATGACGGGCGACCTGCCAAGCTACATCTTCGCGACTGTCGTAACCGATAAAGACCTTCAACTTATCAGAACCGCTCATTTAGCCAAGACCACTCGCCTGTCGATGCAAGCGAATGGTATGTTGGAATAGCGGGGAAAAAGCAATCCGGCTGCCTCATTCTTTCTGCAGAACAACAGGGAAACGCGGTGTGCTGCAAGGAACACGCGAAAAGCCCGGCAGCACATTTGCTTTTGCCTCTTGCGCCTTGTAACTGCCCTTCAACTTTGCAGGGATCCGCAGTCATAGATGGTCGAATTCCGTTACGACATGGCCGCTTTCGTCATGGGCATGCACCGATCGGGCACTTCTGCCCTGACGAGGGTCCTGATGCTGCTTCACGGAGATGGTCCCTCCGCGGTTCTCGAGCCGAACAGCGCCAACCAGCGTGGCTTCTGGGAATCTCCGGAGATCAACGCGGTCAACCAGACCATTCTCGACGATTACGGCACCAACTGGCACAGCATCGCCGCCCTTCCCGGTGAAAAGCTGGCCGCCGATGCACTTCGGCAGGAAGCCGTCAGGCGCATCGTCGCAGACCAGTTTCCCGATGCCCGCCGTCCGGTCATCAAGGATCCGCGCATCTGCCGGCTCGCCCCCTTGTGGATAGAGGCGCTGAAGAGCGAGGCGCGCGATCTCGTCTTCCCGTTCGTCCTGCGCAATCCGGTGGAGGTTGCCGGATCGCTTTCGCGGCGGAACAAGTTCTCGACCGCGCTCGGCCTCAATCTATGGGCGCGCCACTACCTCGATGCGGAACGCGCCACCCGCGACCAGCGGCGAGGCTTGATCCGATACGCCGACCTGCTCGCCGACTGGCGGAACGCGCTTGGCGGGCTTCGGGATCTGGTGGAGCTCGACCTCGGGGGAAATCCCGCCGCCAAGGCGGTCGACGCGTTTCTGACCCCCGACCTTCATCACGAGCAGGTTCCGGTCTGGCAGGCGGACGCCGAACTCGGCGAGTTTCCAATGGTGGCGGAGCTTTGGGTGCTGCTGAACGAGTGGGCCGAGACGGGCTCTGTCACTCTCGGCAACATCGCCCGCTTCGACAGCCTGCGAGAAGATTTCGATCGTGTGGCGCCCCTGATGGATACGCTTCTGGAACAGCAGCGCGTCCTCGAGAAACGTCGGATGGAGGAAAAGAAGGCGAAGCGTGAGGAGGCGGCAGCCTCTCACTCGGAGTTCCAGCCTGTCCTTGCGCAGATCGCCCGCCTGCAGGACGATCAGAACGCCGCCGTCCGCAGCCTGGAACACAATCTCAAGGCGATTATGGCCGACCTCGAGGCGGCACGGAAGGCAGACATCCGGATCGATGCCGCGCGGCTTGAGGCCGAGCGCGAACGTGCCACGCTGCGCAACGATCACGAGCGCGCAGTTTCCGCCCTGCATCGAGCGATGGATGCGACAGCCGGGCGGGAGCGCGAGTGGCGCAAGCGCCTTGATGCGGCGAAGCTTGCACTGAATGAGACGGCCCTGGCCCGGGACACAGCGCTGCAGCAGGCCACGGACTTGCAGTCGAGCCTTGATAGCCTCGCCCGCCGACTTGAGGACCTTGCCGCGCAGGCCCGCGTGGTCGTCAGTCACGATGCGGCGGGCGAGGCTTTCGCCCACACGCCTGCCAGCACTGGTGATCAGGCGCAGGACGCCTGCGCGCTTGTGCAGGCTGCCATAGCGGCTGCACATCAATTGCAGGCCGATCTGGCGGACGCGCGCAGTGAAATCCGCCGGCTCGTGGATGAACGCGATGCCGCTTTGGACAAGGTGTCTGACGCACACGACGAATTGGTATCGGTGCGCCTGTCCTTGCATGCTGAGCTTGATGCCGCACGCGAAGAAACCGCCGCCGCCTGGCAGGAGGTCGCGTCGATGCGCCAGGTTCTGGAAGCCGCCGAGCAGGAACGCGATGCGGCAATTGGCGAAATCGCGGCATCCCGGGCCGAAACGCTTGAAGTCCGCGCCGATCTCAAGGAAGTCACGCGCAAGTACCGCACCACACAGGCCACGCTGACGCGCACCAAGGCCGGGCTGGATCGCGCGAAGGAGCGCGCCGCCACGTTCAAGGAACTTGCGCAACGCACTCGGCAGGATCTGGATCTTGCCCGTGCGGCCTGGCCTTATCGGCTAGCGCGGGCTTTGGCCGTGCTGTGGGCGAGCATCGTGGCGCCTTTCGCGGCGATGCTCGCCAGGACACGGCATGGACGTCGTAACGTAGCAGAGACGATAGCCGGATCGGGGCTTTTCGACCGTGCATGGTATCTTGAGCGCTACCCCGATGTCGCCGGGGGCTCGATGGATCCGCTGCAGCACTTCGTCCGCTTCGGCTGGAAGGAGCTTCGCGATCCTGGCCCGGATTTCAGCGCCTCGCGCTATCTTCGGGAGAACCCTGATGTCGCTCAGGCCGGGCTGAACCCGGTTCTGCATTTCATCGAGTTCGGACAGGCGGAAGGGCGCAGTTCGCGCAAGTCGAAACTGTCGAACAAGCCTGCCGAGACGCTTCCCGTCTTCGCTCCCGCAGCTCCCGTATACGTTCCCGCGCCGTCAGCCACTCCCCTGCGCGCACTTGCACCGGTACCGGCAACTGCACCGCTGCCAGCATCCTTCGATGCCGTAGCCGCAGCCTGCGCAGCCGATGCGGGGAGCGCGGCCGCGCTGGCGCGGTTCCAGCAGCTTTGCGGCATTGCCGCTTACGATGCCGCGTCGTGGGAAGACGCCTTCAGTGACGGAAATTACTCGCCCGCCGATGCCTGGTTCGTGAATGGCACCCTTTTGCGGATGCGTTGGAACGTCCAGGATGAGCCCAGGCAGGTCGTGGTCTGCCAGTTCGACCCGGCGACACGCACCGGGGCGCTGCTGGCCACGACCGATGGGGGCGATGGCGGGAGCGGGGGCGATCTGCTCGACGTGACGCTTCTCTCGGCCTACCATCCCTTGCTCGTGGCAGAGTTCGCTCCTTCGGGCGTGCTGCTCCACGCCTTCGCGGTGGCGTTTCCGTCGCTCTTTCGAAACGGGCCTCACCACGCAGACTTCCTGAGCGAGATCGCCAGGCCTTCCCGGGGCAGAGCCGATCATCCGCTGGCCCATTCCGCCTGGCTGGCGGATAGCCTTGCGGCGATTCGCGACGGCGCGCTGCCGGCGGTCGCACGGATCGCCGTCGAACTGGAAGGCGCGATCGGCACCGGGCCGCTGTTCGACCCAGCCATGCGCGGATGGCTGCGCGACATCTTCGACATCCTGATCGAACCTGCGCAGCAAGCCAAGCGCGGCGACGGGGCCGAAGGCGGCGAGGGGGCGGAGATCGTGGCCTTCCTGCAGGCCGGCGAGCGCTACCTGACGGGCATTGTTGGACAGGAAGGCACTCCCCGGCCAGGCGGCGGCACGCTGTTCATCCATGGCGATGCCATGCCATCGGTGTCGATCCTGTGCGCGACAATGGACCGGGAGGGCATGAGCGAGGGCAAACCAGAGGGCGATGTATGTGTCGCTCTTTCCGAAGCGTTCGTCCGCCGCGATCCGTCACAGCCTTCCTTCGCGTTCATGCAGCCACCTTCGATGCTGCGCGGGCCCTGCACCGCGACCACTCCCCATCTTCGCGCGCCTCATTTCCGCGGCCCTCGCTTGAAGGGTAGCTTCGCTCCGCGCAAGCCCCTGCCCGCCGCCGCAATTTCGCCCGATCGCGGCAGTCAGGTGCGCGACGCCGAGATCCTGTTTCCGGTTTCGTCCATCGTGGCGCTGACCTCCTTCCGGCCCTCTGCCCTTCGGATGATCGTTCCAGTCGACGGCGCGGGCGAGCATGATCTCGACCGCTCGCTCGAGGCCCTCGCCATGCAGGACTGCGCCTCGGCCATTCGCCTGGTCCTTCTGGGAGACCCCGGGGAGGGCAGCCTCGGGCGCGCACGCCGGATGTTCGATGGGCGCGTGGATCAGGCGCGGGATCTACGCGACGCGCTTGCCGACGGCTCGGAAGAATTTTGCGGCATCCTGTCGCCAGGCATCGTGCCACATGACGGGCGCACCCTCAGCCTATTGGCGGATATGGTCACCGATGGCGCCGCCTCGGCTTCGTGCCCGCTCGTATCCAGCAGCCGCTTGGGCAAGAGCTGGTCGGTCAAGGTCGCTGCCAACGGCTTGTTCCCCGAGACGCCGCGCGGCCCTTATGCTCAAGCCGAGATCGCAAGTTCCTGTGGCTTGTGGCGCCATATCTACCCGGTACGCGAACCGATCGCGCAATTCTGGCTGACTTCGCGCGACAAGCTGGCCAGGTGGGTGTTCGAGGACGTCCATCAACTCGCCCGCGACGACGGCGAGCACTGGTGCACGGCGCTTACCACCGTCAGCTTGACGAACGAGGCCGCCGCTCCTTCGATGAGCTTTCAGGCGCCTATCGCAGACCCTGCCTGCTTCGCCGCCGTACGGGTGCTCAACGGATGAAATTCACTTTCGTAATCCCGTCGCGCGAGTTTCTCGCCAGCGCGGGCGCCCGTATCCGCTACCTCCGCATGGTCACGCTGATGGAGGAGGCCGGCCACACGCTCGACCTCGTCCCCATCGCTGATTTCGGCAATCTGCGCGATCCGGGCGAGGTGGTGGTCTTCAGCAAGTGCTTCGATGCCCGCGCGATCGTTTTCGCAGCGCAGTGCCAGGCGCAGAACAGGCTGGTGGGCGTGGACCTGTTCGACGACTACTTTAGCCAGTCGAACGACAGCCGCATGACGATGTACCGCACCTGGCTCGCCCAGATGCTGGATAGGGCGCACCTTGCCATCTGCTCCACGCCGCGCATGGCCGAACTGGTGGCTTCGCTGCGGCCGCAAATCCCTGTCCATGTGTTCAACGATCCGGCATCCGATCTCAGGCTCAATGCGATGCCCGAACTGCTCGCGGGCAAGCGCGAACAGGCTTTGCAGGAACGGCGCATCAAGCTGGGCTGGTTCGGCATCGGCGACAATCCGTTCTTCTCGGTCGGCCTTGAAGACCTGACCGCGTTTGGCGCCCGCTTCGCGTGCCTTGCGACGCGGGGCTGGACGATCGACTGCACCGTCCTCACCAACGCACGCGCGTTGGATGCCGACCGTCTCGCTGCCATCGGCAACCTGCCCTTCCGCGTTCAGGTGGAGCTATGGACCGAAAAGGCCGAGACGGAACTGCTGCTGGACAGTTTCTGCTGCTTCCTGCCAGTCAACGCCCAGCCCTTCAGCATCGCCAAGTCGCTCAACCGGGCGATCAGCGCACTGACAGCGGGATGCCAGGTGGTCTGGGCCGGCTACCCGCTCTACAACCGGATCGACGACCTCCTCTACGCCGATCCGGCGGAGCTGGTGAACGATCTGGAACAGGGCACGCTGAGGCTCAGCGCCCGAAGCCTGGGCCGCTACGCGCAGCTCATGGAAGAGCTCGCCTCGATCGAGGTCGAAGTCACGCGCCTGCTGACCTTCGTGGAAGGCCTCGGCCGGCCGGCAGCGAGCGAAGGCGGCAAGGTGCGTGCGCTTGTCCACGGGCACCAGACGGTCGGCGATGCCCACAAGGCCGCGCGCAAGCTGGGCATACTTTCCGTGGCGACGCCCTTCGCGCCGCCGACACTGACTTACGACGTCATATTCACCGGTCATCCGGCCGATGGCGGACTGCTGATGCTGATTGCCGAACCCGTGCGGGAGCGCCTGCTGCCCGACACGAGCGTCCCAATCCGCTTCTTTGGCGAGATCAACAAGACGCGCTATGTCGCGGTGGACTGGCCGCAGGACACGCCGCTGGCGATGAAGGACTGGTCGAGTGCATCGCTACCGGATCTTCTGGCCGCCTACAGGGGCATCTTCCCCGCCGTCCACCGCCGACTGGAAGCGGTTTTCGGACCTGTCGAGATGATGATTTCGGAATCCTCCAAGCTCCCCTTCGATCCGGGTGCCTCCGCATGACCGCACGCGCCCAAGCCGTATTCCTGGTCAATCTGGTGCAGGACGTGAACATCCTGCGCCCCCTGATCGTCATGGCGCAGCGCGATTTCGCGATGGACGTTCGCGTGCTGGTGTCAGGGGCATTCGAAGGGCGTGACATCTCGGGCATCTGGCGGCGTGAGCTGGCCGAGATTGCTGCGGAAACCCGCGCGCGCCTCGATCAGTTCAGGTCTGAGTTCGAGGCGCTTGCCCTGCTTGACGGGCACGGAGTGATCTTCGCCGCAAGCGAGTCCCACTTGCGCGGCCATGCCACCTGCCATGACGTATTTCGCGTCGCCCCGGCATCGTACCTGCGCGTCACGCTGCAGCACGGTTTCGAATGCGTGGGTTTCCGCCACAGCGGCGCGCACAAACTGGCGCACGGCTCAACCGCCTCCTTCGCGGCCGACATCGTGTGCGCCTGGTTCGCGACCGAACACATCGACGCGATCAGCGCCGCGCAGCGCGGCAAGCTCGTGGTGACGGGGCCGAGCGCCGTCCTGCAACAATTTCGCGAGCCGCTGCCGCAAGACGCAAGCCGACCCGGCCTCGTCTGCGAGAACCTGCATTCGGTGCGCCTGAACGCGGCCGGCGACATGAAGGCGGAATTCGTCGATGTATTCTCCGCGTTCTGCAAGGCGGTGGACGATGGCACCCGGACGCCTGCCGTGTGCCTCAGGCCGCATCCCGGCGGCCAATATATGCTGCGCAACAAGGTGCCGCTGCCAGACAACGTGACGGTGGAGAACGCCCCGATGTACCGGCTGGACATGCGCAGGTTCGCCTACGGCATCTCCGCCCCGTCCTCGGTGCTGCTCGACATGGTACTGGCCGGTATCCCGACCGCCGTCTGGCGCGACGGCGCGGGGCTGATGGACACCGACAACTACGCCGATCTGCCCGGCGTCTCCTCCCTCGCGGACTGGGTCGCATTCGCCCGCAAGGCGCAGGAAGATCCGGCCTCGTTCGCATCGGGCCGCGAGGCGTTCCTCGCGCGGTTCGGCCTGGTGATCGATCCGGCGGACGTGCATGCCCGGTACTCGCGCATCTTCGACATGACCTTGCGCCACGCGCCGCGGCTTGCAGCGACCCGCACCGTCAGCGGCATCGTGGCCGTGGCGCCGCCCGCCACCGACTGAAATCCGCCGGCACCGTTGCTGAGAACCGGCGCCACCGATCCCGTTCCCCCCTGAAAGGATGCCTCACTTGCATACCGTCACGATCACGCCGGACATCCGGTTTTCCAACGAATTGCCGTTCGTCCTCATCGGCGGAATGAACGCGATCGAGGATCACGGCCTGCTGCTGGAAGTCGCAGGCGAATTCGTCGCGGTGACAAAGGACCTTGGCATTCCGTACGTTTTCAAAGCCTCTTTCGATAAGGCCAACCGCTCCTCGATCCACAGCTTCCGCGGCCCCGGCATGGAAAGCGGACTGAAGAGCCTGGCGGCGGTGAAGGCGCGATACGGTGTGCCCATCATCACCGACGTCCACGAGCCCCATCAGGCGGCCCCTGCGGCACAAGTGGCGGACATCATCCAGTTGCCCGCCTTCCTTGCCCGCCAGACCGATCTCGTCGCGGCCATGGCAGCGACCGGCGCTGCGATCAACATCAAGAAGCCGCAGTTCCTGGCCCCTCACGAAATGCAGCACATCATCAGGAAGTTCGCCGAGTGCGGCAACGAGCGCGTGATGCTGTGCGAGCGGGGCAGCAGCTTCGGCTACAACAACCTCGTCGTGGACATGCTCGGCATCGACCAGATGCGCGAATATGCACCCGTCATCTTCGACACCACACACGCGCTGCAGCGCCCGGGCGGACGCAGCGACAGCGCCGACGGCCGGCGCGAACAGGTGACGGCGCTGGCACGCTCGGGCATGGCGCTGGGCCTTGCCGGCCTGTTCATTGAGGCGCACCCCGATCCGTCGAAAGCGCTGTGCGACGGCCCGAGCGCCCTGCCGCTGAACCTCCTGCGCCCCTTCCTCGAACAGATGGTAGCGGTCGACACGCTGGTGAAGTCGTTCCCCGTTCTCCAAACCGGCTGATCGAGCGCCGTAGATGAAGAAAAGCGGCGCCGGGACGTTGGTCCCGGCGCCGCTTTTCTTTCAGGCCTCCAGCAGCTTTCTGGCGCCTTCGAGGTCCGGCATGAAGTGCAGCGCCTCGCGTGCCGACGCGCGCGCCTGCTCCTTGTTGCCGCCGCGGTCCAGCAGGATGGCGAGACGCTGGTGGTAGATGCCGTTTTCCGGCTGCAGTTCCACCGCGCGTGCCGCCAAGCGCAGGGCCTCCTGCGGCTGTTTGTCCCGCTCCATGATCTTGGAGGCCATGAATGCGGCCCCGGCGTTCTCCGGGTCCCTCGCCAGCCATTCCTCACAGACGCGGCGCGCTTCCTTGGTGCGATTTCCGGCCTGCAGAGCCTGTAGGAGGCCTTTGTAGCAGTCGCGCATCTCCGCGCGCCGCATGTTCTCGCCCCCTCGATACAGCAGCGCCGAGAAGTGGCTTGCCGCGAGGGCATAGTCCTTGCCATCCAATGCCGCATGCGCTGCCGAGAGGATCGAGGTTGTCGTGAAAGGATCGCGGGACGGATCCTGCGAAGCCACTGCGGCGGCCGGCTCATCATCCTTGGCGGCTTCTTCGGGCAGGTAGGCGCGGGTCGCCCGGCGCATGATCTCGCTCACGACCTCAGGGTTCACGTGGATGTTGTCCACACGATAGGCAATCTTGCGATCGGTCAGCGTCACGATCTCGTAACTGGGGAAATAATCCACGTTGTCGTGACGCAGCACGGCCGCTTCGGCTGCAGCGCGCTGCACCGACTTGCTGTAGGTGTTGGCGGCAAGTGCATCGCGCCCGGTCATGGTGGCCTTGAAGGGCACGGGCGAGACGGTGAGCAGCACCTTGTGTTCAGGGTGGCCATACCTGCGAAGCAGGCCCAGCAGCCGCTCCACCCCCTCGGTAATGTCTTCGTAACTCAGGACATCGAGCCGGAAACGGTCCGGTTCTGCGTTGAGCGCGGCCTGAGGCGGCATGACGTTAAGGTATGCGCCGATCTTGGTATCGAACCAGGCCTCGGCCAGCCCCAGGGTCACGACGACCACCCGGCATTCCGGCAGGCGGCGCATGATCGCGTAGACCTTTTCGCGCCGCTCGACCGCATATTCCATCGTCACGGGCGACATGTTCGCCACGAGATGGGGGTCGTGCCACAAGCCCTCTCCCGCCGTCACGAACAGGTCCGCAGGGTCGAAGGCCGGAGGCGCGAATGCCCATTCGATCTCGTTCGCCATCGAATGAACAGTGTACTTGTTCAGAATCTCGTTGGCAGTGCCGCCGCCGCGCTCCTCGGCGGAAAGCTGCAGCGCCATGGCGGGCAGGTCGAAGCCCTTCGCAGCCAGCGCCTTCTCGATCTCACGGGCGAAGCATGACCCGATCGTCATGATCTTGTCTTCCATCGAGAAGCGGAAGCTGGGCGCTCCGGCGATCTCGGCGATCTGTTCCAGCCGGTGTCCGCTGCGCCGTCCGCCGGGCCATAGGCTGAGGGGGTTCGCGCGCATGTTGCGCCCTGCTTCGCGCGATGAAAAAGATTGAATTGGCATAGCTAACTCCTGAGCTTGGCCTTGCGGGCAATCCTTAGGCGGACGTCTGCAGCGCGCCTTCCTGCTCCATCAAGGCAAGGCGCGCCTTCTTCTTGGCTTTTTCGACTTCGTGCTGTCGCTTCATCTCGATCTTGGCGGCCCGCTTGATCAGCCTCTTGTAGGCCATTCTGGCGCTTTCGGAATCCTCGTATTCTTCCAGATTCCCATCCTCGAGAATCACGAAACGGTTGCAATGCTGCTGGATGTAGCGGTTGCTGTGCGAGATGATGATCATTGCGCGATCCTTGCGCTTCTGGAAAAGCTCTATCTCGCACTTCTCGCGGAAGCGCTCGTCACCCACGGCCATGACCTCGTCGATGAGGTAGCAGTCGAAATCGACGACCATCGAAATCGCGAAGGCCAGCTTGGCTCGCATGCCCGAGGAATAGACGCCGACCGGCTCGTCGATGTACGGGCCGAGTTCGGAAAACCGCTCCACGAATTCGAGCCGGGTGCGGTAGTCTATGCCGTAGATCCGGCAGATAAAGCGTAGGTTGTCCTTGCCCGACAGGCGCTGGTGGAAGCCGCCGGAGAAGGCGATCGGCCAGGAAACCGACATGTCCCGCACGATGCGCCCGGACGTCGGCCGCTCCGCCCCGCTGATGAGGCGCACCAGCGTCGACTTGCCGGCGCCATTGCGTCCCAGAATGCCGACACGCTCCCCCTTGTTGACGACAAGGTTGATGTCACGGAAGATTTCGCGCGGACCCTGCGCGGTGTGATAGACCTTGCTGACGTTCTCGAGGCGTATCATGCGATGCGCACCTCGTTGAGCGCGACACGGCGGACCTGGCTCAGCCCGAACAGCATGAGCAGCATGGTGGCCGAGCACATGTATCCAAGGTCGTAGTGCGCCTTGAAGTGCGATCCGAAAAAGCCTTCGCGCAGGTATTCCAGCCCGCTCGTCATCGGCAGCCACAGCAGCCAGTAGCGCACGGTCGGCGGGAAAGTATCGAGCAGGAAGCTCGTTCCCGACAGAATGAACAGCAGGATCGCGACGGGCGACCACAGCTTCTGGACAGAAGGATAGCGCTCGGACAAAGGACCCAGCGTCAGCGCCAGCGCCATGCCGAACCATGCCAGAAGGCCCCAGCCCCCGATCACCTGGAGCACGTTTTCAGGCGGCTCCAGCCATCCCCCCAGCCACATCACCAGGCCAAGGACCATGAAGCTGGTCGTCACGCCCGCGAACTCCAGCAGGATACGGGCGAGGTATATGTCCAGCATCGTGACGCGGCGATGGTACAGCAGCGCCTGGTTGGAACTGAGCGCGCCTATGCAGCGCGAGGGCGTGTTGCGCCACATCAGCATCGATGTGTAGCCAGTCAGGGTGAAGGCCGCGATCGGGATTTGCGAGCGGTGCAGGTCGTGAGTGGCCGTCCAAATCGCGGTAATCACGATCACGAACAGCGCGGGTTCCACGAAAAGCCACAGGAATCCGATGTTACGCCTGCCGAACCGGGTGATGACCTCGCGCAGCAGCAAGGCCCATACGATGCGTGCCTGGATCCGCAGCCCCGAAAGCGGCAGCAACGGTTCGGACCGGTCGTCAGCTGGCATGTTCTCTTACGCCGGCGATAAGCATGTTGGCGATGCCCCATGCGATCAGGGCGAGCGCGAAGACGGCAAGTACGCCCGCGAGGCGACGCGGTTCGATCGCTTCGTCGGCAAGGTTGGGCGTGACGATGCGTTCGACGTAGACCTGCTTGCGCCGCGCTTCGTTCTGCGCCTCCTGCAACGAGGTCATCGCCGCCGCAAGCCGCTTTCCGCTGATTTCGTTGTCGATCTGCAGGCGCTGGTATTCCGCTGCGGTCGCGGCAAGCGAGGTGCGGCTGCCCGCGACTTTGCCCATCTGGTTTTCCATGGCCTGCTGAAGCTGGGCGATGCGGGCGGCAAGCTGCGGCACTTGCGGATTGTCGGGCGCAAGCCTGCGCAGCTGCTGCAGCTGCACTTGCGAGGCGATCAGTTCGTCCTGCAGCTTGGACACCATTTCAAGCCCGATCTGGGCCTGCTTCTCGGGATCGACGGTGCCCGTGCGGTTGCGGAACGCCGCCAGCGTCGCCGCGGAACGCCGTGCATCCTGGGCCGCCTCGTTCGCTTCGCGCTGGGCGAACTCGATAAGGTCCCGGCGCCCGCGCGTGTTGAGGCGGTTGATGAGCCGTTCCGACTGGTCCAGCAGCGCTTCGTTGATCTTCTGCGCGTCCTTCGCCGAATAGGCCCGGACGGTCAGCGTCAGCACACTGGACGTGCTGTCGTTCTTGATGGTCACTCGCTTGACGAAATAGGAATACATATCCTCGAACGATCCGCTGAAACCGAAGCCGTTCAGCCGGTCGAAGATGGAGATCGCGTCGTTCTCGTAGGCACGGCGGATGAGGCCGGAGCGATTGGCATCGCGCACCGCATCGCGCGATCCCACGTACTCGGTTACAGCGTAGACTTCCTCGCTGGCATTGGTGAAGCCGGCCGTCTTGAGCAGAGCCCCGAAAGGCGATTGCGCGGGCTTGTCGGGCGCACGCACGACGATGCGGGACTCCGACACGTAGACGTCGCTGGCGAGTAGCCCATAGTACAGGATCGCTATGGTCGTCGGCAGGATAACCATGATGGCGAACAGGATTGTCGAGGCCCCGAAGCTTCGGGCCAGGCTTAATCGCATTGTCGACAAGGTCTCCGTCACATCAAGGCGATGGCTCATGCGGTAGAGGTCGGGAATTTGCAAGCGGTACATGATCGGCGGCGCGGCGGACCGGACGGGGCGTCGCGCCGGCCCGTTTCCCATTGCCTCCGATGGCCGGCGCGCCACCTCCTTGAATTGTGACCCTCTGCGCAATAGAACGCCGGCCGAGGCGCACCGGCCTGTCTTTCGGATGTTGAATTACATGATCTTCACGCGTTCGGGAAGGAAGGTGCTGGTTCCCGTCCTTGTTCTGACCCTTGCGGGATGTTCCTCCTTCGGAGCGTCCGGACCAAGCACGCGGTCGTTCGGCAAGGCGGAGGAAGCTTCTGTCAACGGCAGCCGCATCCGCGTGGTGCCGCTCGACGGACGCATAGCAGGATACCTCAGCCGCCCCTCCGGCAACGACTTTGCGAGCGTACTGGGCGATGTTCCGCAGGAGGACATTCGCGTCGGACCGGGCGATTCCCTGTCGATCTCCATCTACGAGGCGCCTCCTGCCGTGCTGTTCGGAGCGTCCGCCTCGATCGGCGCCGCCTCCGCTGCGAGCGCGGGCGGCGCGGCCGCCGCTCCTCCCAGCACCTCGACATCGCTGCCGCCCGTCGTGATCGATCAGGCGGGACGGATCACCCTGCCGTTCGTCGGCACCTTGCAGGCGGGTGGCATGACCCTGTCCGAACTGCAGGTCGCCATTCGCGCTCGTCTGCGCGGCAAGGCGAACGACCCGCAGGTACTGGTCAGCCAGGCCGGCAATGTCAGCCGCACGGTCACGCTTCTGGGCGAAACCGGCGTCAATGCACGCGCACCGCTGACCCCGCACGGCGAACGCGTGCTCGATATCCTGGCCTCGGGCGAGACGCTGAAGCAGGCGGTGGACAAGACGACGGTGCAGATCGCCCGCGGCAAGCAGGTCGTCTCGATGCCGCTGAGCGCGGTGATCGCCGATCCCGCGCAGAACGTACGGCTTCAACCCGGCGACGTGGTGACCGCTTTGTTCAAGCCCTACAGCTTCACCGCGCTCGGATCGGTGATGAAAAGCTCCGAGGTGGAGTTCGAAGCCTCCGGCATCACGCTGGCGCAGGCGCTAGGCCGGGTAGGCGGCCTCGACGTGCAGAAGGCCGACATCCACGGGGTCTTCGTGTTCAGGTTCGAGGCTCCCCAGACGCTGGGGCTCGACCAGGCCGCCGCTGCGCAGGATCTGCACGACAACCGCGGGCGCATCCCGGTGATCTACAAGCTGGAAATGAGCAGGCCCGAAAGCCTGTTCCTCGCGCAGCAGTTCGCGGTGCGCAACGGCGATCTCGTCTACGTGTCGAAGGCGCCGCTCATCGATCTGCAGAGCTTCAGCGGCATCGTCTCGCAGTTCGTCTTCACCTTCATCAACGTCGGCGACAACCTGCAGTAAGGAGCCTAGTCTTCGGTCGCAAAGCGCGTCTTGCAGCCGGAGACTCGCAGCCCCGTGACCTCAGGCCCGGCGCCAGGGCGATCACGCACCCCTGCGGAGCAGGACGCGCCGCCTGTCACCGCGATGTCGGAAAGCCTGATGCCGCGGGGCACGTCGCTGCCGCTCCTGTCGATCAGGATGCCGACCTTGGTCGCCGGCCACTCTGCAATGGGCGCCTTGCCCCTGCCGGGCTTTTGGTCCGCCATGTCGATCGTGAGGCCGTTGAGCGAGATGCCCTCCACCGGGCCGTAGATCGTCGCGCCTGCCAGCCCTGCGCCTGAAATCCGGGTATCGAGCACCTGCACGTCGCTCAGGCGATGGCCGAGCTTGATGCCGAAGGCGAAGCTCCCGGTGATCGTCGCTCCGTCGATCCTGATGGCCGAGGCGCCCGCCTCCCCGCCGCCTGCGACATCAATCCCCTCCCAGGTGTCGCTGATCCGCGTGTCTCCCAGGATCGATACATCGCGCGAATCCTGACTGATATTGAGACCGTCCGCCTGCCAGGGCACATCGCCTTCCGAAAAGCGCGCGCGGCATCCGGCGATCGTGGTGTCGTGCAAGGTGACCTGCCGCGACCCGGCGATCATCACGCAGACGAGTTGCTCCTGAACCCGGGTGCCGCGCAAGTCGAACAGCCCGCCAACGCGCCGCGACGGGCGCAGTTCGCGTACCATCGGGCGGTTCCAGCCCTCGCCCCGCACCCTTGCCAGCGACAGCGAAGCATCCCCTTCATAGGGTGCCCAGACCAGATCGTGCACCTTAAGGCCGCGCACCGTCACATCGCGCGAGTGCGCGATCATCAGGCCGTATCCCTTTCCCGCGCCAGTAATCGTCACGTTCTCCAGCACGGCGCCCGAAACGTTCTCAAGCCACAGCGCGGCAGCATCCGTACGCGACCCGGAGCTGGGATCCCCGCCCCTGTCGATCGTCACGTCCAGAAGCCGCACGCGCGAGGGGCCAGTGCCCTCTGCCGGTCTGACGAACAGCGTGCGCACCTGCGCATACCGCTGGAAAGCTCCTGCATCGCCCCGCGAAAGGGCGCGGTCCCGGCAGTCGACTGCAGCCTCGGGATCGACCGTTCGCGGGCATTCGCCGCCGATGAATGCCTGCATGGGCGAAGCAGGGGGCGTCTGGACAAGGTGCGCACGGGCGAGGCACAGGTCCGAACTTGCCCGCAAGGTTCCGCTGACAAGATACGTTCTGCCGCTTCCGTCGAGACAGCCTTTCGCGCCGTCGTCGAGTGCGCGCTGGAGAGCGGCGGTATCGTCCGCCCGCCCATCCCCCACCGCGCCGTAGACGGTCAGGCTGCGTGCACCGGCGAAATTCTCCGGCAACGTGTCAGCGGCCGAGTTCTTGCTGGCACTCACCAGAACGGCACCGCCAGCAAGCACTACCATGGCACTTGCGATGAAGATGGTGCGGCGGAAATGTGCGGAGCGTGTCATGGCGCCTCCATGTCAGGCAGCGGCCTGCGGTGGCAAGGCATAGTACGCGCCGCCTCCTTGCGCCGGCTACGCCTTGAAGGCCGATGGAGCGGGTGAGGGGAATCGAACCCCCGTATTCAGCTTGGGAAGCTGCTGCTCTACCATTGAGCTACACCCGCGCGCGGCGTGGTCGGCCGATCGGCGGCCGGAAAGACGCGAGCCTGGCAGGAGCGGCTGGCGGGTTCCGGACCGGGCGGCTTTGCCATGACATCGCCGGCTCGTCAACGCGGCGGTTGAAAGCGGCGGCGCTTGCCTTCAGGATCGTGGCGCCATGAGACAGATGTCCACCATCCTCTCCTTCGACACGCCCGGGCGCGGCTTCACGGACATCACGGCGGCAATGGTGGGCTGGCTGGAGGCAAGCGGTATTCGCGATGGGCTGATTACCCTGCTGTGCCGCCACACCTCGGCTTCGCTGCTGATCCAGGAGAATGCCGCGCGCGAAGTGCGTACCGACCTTGCCGCCTGGCTCGACCGCCTCGCGCCCGAGGGCGACCACTATGTTCATGACGATGAGGGACCGGACGACATGCCCGCCCACCTTCGCGCGACGCTTACCGGCGTAAACCTGCAGGTCCCCGTCATCGCCGGCCGCCTGGCCCTTGGCACGTGGCAGGGGATTTACCTTGCCGAGCACCGGCGCTCGGCCCATCGTCGGCAGGTGGCCGTGCACCTGATCGGCGAGTAGCCATGCGCGCCCGCCCTGCACGAGGACGGCCAAGGGGAGAAGACATGGAGCGGTCAGACAGGGATCGGTTCGGCATCGCCCCGTGCGACAGCGCCCCGTTCGCCGGGACTGGGCGAGCCGCGTCCCCGGCTACGGCCGACGGGCGCATCCGGGTCGAGGGCGGCAATCGCAGGGCCTTGTGCGCATGAACGAGACTCCCCTGCCGCCACCGCCGCCACCGCAGACCACACCACGTGGCGGCGACCTCGTGCTGCGGCATCGGCTGCCGACGCGGCTGTGGCACTGGATCAACGCGTTCGCGCTGCTGGTCCTGCTGATGAGCGGGCTGATGATCTTCAACGCCCATCCGCGCCTCTACTGGGGAGACTACGGCGCCAACTTCGACCATGCCTGGCTCAAGGTCGGCTCGGCCCGCACGGGCAATAGCGAGGTCGGCTACCTGGAGATTGCCGGGCGGCGCTGGGACACGACGGGCGTGCTTGGCCTCTGGACCAACCCGGACGGGCAGGTGCAGCGGCGGGCCTTCCCCCACTGGGCGACGATCCCCTCGCGCTACAGCCTGGCCGAGGGGCGGATCTGGCACCTCGCCTTCGCCTGGGTGCTGGCGGGCGGGCTGCTGCTTTATCTCCTGTGGTCGCTTGCCGCCCGGCACCTGCAGCGCGACCTTCACATTACGCGCGGCGAGTGGCGCCCGGCCCATCTCTGGCAGGACGTGCGCGATCATGCACGCCTGCGCTTCCCGGCGGGAGCGGCGGCGCTGCGCTATTCGGTGCTGCAGAAGCTCGCCTATGCGCTGGTGCTGTTCGTCCTGCTGCCCGGCATGATCCTGACGGGCCTTGCCATGTCGCCCGCCACGGACGCCTGGGCGCCGCTCGTCGGCGAGATGTTCGGCGGCCGCCAGTCGGCGCGCTCGGTGCATTTCCTTTTCGCCATGGCCCTGGTCGGCTTCGTTCTCGTCCATGTGACCATGACCGTGCTGGCGGGGCCGCTCAACGAACTGCGCTCGATCGTCACCGGCCGGTATCGCCTGCCACGGGGCGAGCGGGCATGACGCTGACGCTCATCCTCACGCGCCGGACGCTTCTGCGCACGGGGCTTGCCGGAGCGGGCGGGCTCCTGCTGCCGGGCTGCGATCGTCTGATCGACAATCCGGCCGTACGCGGCACTCTCGAAAGCGCCGAGGACCTCCACCGCATTACCCAGCGCGCGCTTGGCGGCAGCGCCCTTGCGCGCGAATATGGCGAGGCCGAGATGTCGCCCGTGTTCCGCGCCAACGGCAGCCGCGAGGTGAGCGATCCGGTCTATCGCCGCCACTTCTCGCAAGGCTTCGCGAACTGGTCGCTCGCGCTCGAGGGGCTGGTCGAACGCCCGCTTGCGGTGCCGCTCCACGCATTGCGCACGCTCCCGCAGCGTGCGCAGATCACCCGGCACGACTGCGTGGAGGGGTGGAGCGCCATCGGCCGCTGGCAGGGCCCGCGCCTTGCCACTCTGCTCGACATGGCGCGCCTGAAGCCGCAGGCGCGCTTCCTCGTGTTCCACTGCGCCGACCTTTACCACGGCCGTCCCTACTACGAATCGATAGACCTCGCCGATGCCTTTCATCCGCAGACGATCCTGGCCTGGTCGATGAACGGCAGGCCGCTCGACGAGGCGCACGGCGCGCCGCTGCGCCTGCGGGTGGAGCGACAGCTGGGCTACAAGCACGCCAAGTTCGTCACGCGGATCGAGGCGGTCGCCACGCTGGCCGGGATCCACGGCGGGCGGGGCGGCTACTGGGAGGACAACGGCGCCTACGCCTGGTACGCGGGGATCTAGGATCGGTTTTCCGGGGCCGGAAACGACGAAACGGGGGAGCGCGGCGCCGGTTTGCCTTGCCAAGTAACCGACTTGTCACAATAAGGCGCCATGCAGGACAACCGCATCGCTCCCCCCGCCCGAATCCAGCGCAACGTCCTAGCCATCGGTGAACGACGGCTCCTCAACTGGCTTTGCGCGCACATGCCCGCCTGGGTGAAACCCGATCTGCTGACTGCGCTCGGCATGGTGGGCGCCGTCCTCATCTTCGCAGGCTATGCGACCAGCCTTCTGGACGAGGACTGGCTGTGGCTCTGCATGCCGGGTTACCTGCTGCACTGGTTCGGCGATTCGATGGACGGCAGCCTCGCGCGGTTTCGCCATATCGAGCGTCCGCGCTACGGCTATTTCCTCGATCACAGCTGCGACGGGATCGCCACTTTCCTCATCCTTCTGGGCATCGGCGTCAGCCCTTATGTGCGGCTGGAAGTCTCGCTCATCGCGATGATCGGCTACCTGCTGCTGTGCATCCACGCCTTCCTTGCCGTGCGGGTGCTGGGCGAAATGCGGCTGTCCTACCTCAGCGCCGGACCGACCGAGCTGCGCCTCATCCTCATCAGCCTGACGTTCTCGATGCTCATCCTGGGCGACAAGCAGCGCGACATGGAGGCGATGACGGGCTTCGACTGGTTCGTGGGCGCGGTGGGCGTGGTGCTGATCGGCCTGTTCCTGACGCAGACCTTCAAGTCCGCCCGCAAGCTCGCGCGGATCGAACCGCCCGCTGCCTGATAGCTGCAAGCCTTGACTGGTAGAACCATATAGGTTATATGCTCCGGCATCCGCTCCCTGAGGTACACAGGGCAAACGGATCATCGGGCCGGCGCCGGGGGCATCCAAAGCCCACCTGTGCCCGCACCGGAAGGGTTCACGAGCCGTCCTTCGAGGCGGCAGGGTTCAGGGCAAACGGCGCGGCTCCCGATAAGAGAGCGCTTCCCCCAGGACCTGTGGAGCCGGCACCTTATCGCGAGCCCGCGTGCCGGATCCGAGCCACTTTCGCTGAGGGTCGAGCTGGACTGTTCCTGTGCTTTCCAGCCGTTCGCAAGGCGCACACGCTTCGGCGACCCCCAACCGGGCCGCCCCCGAACGCCGGCCCGATACCCATCAGGGGTACCAACGCCCAAGCGCTCTCCTCCCCGGCGTAAAGCCCGCACTCGCCAGCGGGCATAGACGCGCGTCCAGCGTCCGCGCGCTTTCGGAACACCGCGGCCAAGAGCCGCAAACTGCGCTTGTGGTGGGCGACGCTCAGCTTAGCCGCACCGCCGGTAAGCCTTCGCGATTCAGCCTTGCTTGGGAAGGTCCGAGAAGGCCGCCTGGAAGGCGTCGGAGGGCATCTTTGCGGTGGGCGTGGAGCCGACTTCCGATCCGCCGTTCGAACCGTTCGCATAGATGAAGCCGAAAGCCGGGCTGGCGCGCAGGCCGAGCGAGTGCGTGGGCGAATACCACACGCGCACGCTGCTCCAGTCGCCCTTTTCCGAAACGTCCTCCGCCATTGCGGACTTCTCGATCATGCCGGGGCGCGACCAGTTGGCGTGGTTGAGGACAACGTGGCGGTCATCGACGATCCGGTCAACCACTGCGACATGGCCGACCCGCATCGCACGGCTCGCCTTGAACACGAGCACCGAGCCCGCGCGCGGGCTGTTGCCGCGAGAATAGGTTCCTTCGGCCTGGTCCCACCAGGTGGCCGCGTTCCCGTGAAGGTCGATCCCCGACTGCGCCCTTGCATAAGGCACGCACTGCAGCGTCCCGGCGAGCGCCGGCGTGGACACCGTTGCGGCAAGAGACATGAAAATGGCGGCGACCACGGGAACGATTTTCATGGAAGGGAGTTATAACGCCCAAACCTTACCGCGATAGCGAAGGCCAGCGGCAGCCACCGCGCCGGCAGAACGGTTCATCGCTTCACTTGCCGGTTTTCCCAATGCGATGAATGGCTAATGCGATAAGGGGATTGTGAACGCCCGCTCGGCGAGATCCCGCGCGCGTCCTTACTGCGCCGCCAGTGCCAGCTTCGCCTCATCCTCGCGTACGACGCGGGGCTGGTCGGCCCAGATGCCGCGCGTATCGTAGACGAGCTTGTCCGCCCGCTCGGCAAGCGGGACCACGCGAAACACGTCATGATCCACCAGCACGATGAGGATGTCGCACTCCTCCAGCGCCTCGTCGATGTCGATCTGGGTGACGCCGGTGTCGGTGAACTCGATCGGCAGCTCGGCGGCATAGGGTTCCACCACCGACATGCGGCTGCCCAGCTTGCGCGCGAGGCGGCTGGCGACGAAGCGCGCCGGACTTTCGCGGAAATCGTCGATGTTGGCCTTGAAGGCGAGACCCAGGCACGCAACGCGGGCCTCGGGATGCGCTTCCACCAGCGCCTCCGCCTTGGCCACGACGTGGTGCATCTTGCCATCGTTGACGCCGCGCGCGGTGCGGATCAGCGGCGTCTCCTCGGGCGCGGAATGGACGATGAACCAGGGGTCCACCGCGATGCAGTGCCCGCCTACGCCCGGCCCCGGCGAGAGGATGTTGACGCGCGGATGGCGGTTGGCGAGCCGGATCACCTCCCACACGTCGAGCCCCATGCGGTCGGCGACGATCGACAGCTCGTTGGCGAAAGCGATGTTGACGTCGCGGTAGGCGTTCTCGACCAACTTGGTCATCTCAGCCGAGCGCGCGTCCGTCGTCACGCATTCGCCGCGCACGAAGCGCTTGTAGAACGCCAGTGCCTTCCTGGCGCAGCGCGGCGTTATGCCGCCGATGGAGCGATCGTTGTTGGTCAACTCCTCCAGGATGCGGCCCGGGAGCACGCGCTCGGGGCAATAGGCGATGGAGATGTCGGGCGTCTCGCGCGCGGGTAGGGCGGGGCCGGACTGCGGGATCCTGAGGTCCGGCCGAAGTTCGGCGATCAGGTCGCGCATCTGCTCGGTCGTGCCCACGGGCGAGGTCGATTCGAGGATCACCACGTCTCCCGCCTTCAGGACCGGCGCGATCGTGCGCGCGGCCGCAAGCACATAGGAGATGTCGGGCGCGTGGTCCTTTCCGAACGGCGTCGGCACCGCGATGACGAACACGTCGGCGGGCGCCACCTCGACCGAGGCGGACAGCAGCCCGCGCGCGACGACGCCCTGAACGAGGCCGTCGAGGTCCACTTCCTCAATGTGGATCTCGCCGCGATTGATGGTGTCCACCACCTTCTGCGAGACATCGAGGCCGAGCACGCGGCACCCCGCGCGCGCGATCACCGCGGCAGTGGGAAGGCCGATGTAGCCGAGGCCGACCACGCAGACGGATGGCTTGGTGTCAGATTTCATGTGCGAGCAGCTCCACGATACGGCTTGCCGCCTGCCCGTCCCCGAAGGGATTGTGGGCGCGCGCCATGGCCTCGTAGGCCTCCCTATCGTCCAGCAGGGTTGATAATTCGGTAACGATGCGCGCGGCGTCGGTGCCCACGAGCCTTGCCGTGCCCGCATCCACGCCCTCGGGCCGTTCGGTGGTCTCGCGCATGACGAGAACGGGCTTGCCCAGCGCAGGAGCCTCTTCCTGCACGCCTCCCGAATCGGTCAGCATGATCTCGGCGATGGAGAGCAGGCGCGCGAAGTGCGGGTAGTCCAGCGGCTCGATCAGGGCGACATTTTCGAGCCCGGCAAGCTGCGCGTTCATGACCTTGCGCACGTTGGGGTTGAGATGGACGGGGAAAATCACCGCCACGTCCGGCCGCTGCGCGATCTCGCGGACGGCGCGGGCGATCTGCTCCATCCCCTCGCCGAAGTTCTCGCGCCGGTGGCTGGTGACGCCGATGATGCGCCTGCCCGCGAAGCGCGCCTCCAGCTCCGCCAGCCCGGATGCCAGCGCCGGATCGCGCCCGATCTGCGCCGTAACCCAGTGCAGCGCGTCGATCACCGTATTGCCGGTCACATGGACCCTGCCAGCCGGGACGTTCTCGCGCAGGAGCGCCGCCTCGCTGGTGGTGGTGGGCGCGAAATGCAGGCTGGCCATGGCGCCGATGATCTTGCGGTTCACCTCTTCGGGCCAGGGGTGATAGATGTTGAAGCTGCGAAGCCCCGCCTCCACATGGTCGACCGGCACCTTGCGATAGTAGGCCGCGAGCGCACCGGCCATGGCGGTGGCGGTATCACCCTGCACGATCACGCGGGCCGGCTGCACGGCGTCCATCACCCGGCCAAGGCCGGTGAGCAGGTTCGCGGTGAGCGCATCGAGCGTCTGGTCGGGCTGCATCACGTCGAGGTCGTGATCGGGCACGATGCCGGCGATCTCCAGCACCTGGTCGAGCATCTGGCGGTGCTGCGCCGAGACGCAGACCACGCATTCGAACCGGCTGTCGGCCTTCAGCGCATGGATGACGGGGAACAGCTTGATCGCCTCGGGCCGGGTGCCGAAGACGACGAGGATGCGGGCGGGGCGGGCAGTGCTCATGCCCGCCGGCCTACCAGCCTATCGTTAACCATGGAATAAGAAGC
Source organism: Novosphingobium silvae (assembly GCF_009856825.1). Classification (GTDB taxonomy): domain Bacteria; phylum Pseudomonadota; class Alphaproteobacteria; order Sphingomonadales; family Sphingomonadaceae; genus Novosphingobium; species Novosphingobium silvae. The sequence continues at coordinate 72,119 of NZ_WVTD01000010.1, forward strand.
AGCCGTGCCCCGCCGTCATGCCGGCAGGGGCGCATCCGCTTCCACCAGCCGCGCGCGCCGCAGCGCGGTCCAGAACTCCGCCGGAACCTTCGCGCGGACCGATGCAGCGTTCTGCGAGGCTTGCGTGGCCGAGCGCGCGCCGGGGATGATCGCAGAGACCGCCGGGTGCGCCATCGCGAACTGCAGCGCCGCGGTGCGCAGGTCCGTCCCGTGCTGCTGCGCGAGCGCCGCGACCTTGGCGCGCTTCGCCCGCATTTCGGGCGGCACCGGCTTGTAGTTGAACCGCTCCCCGCCCGCGAGGAAGCCGTCGTTCAGCGGCGCTCCCACGACGATCGAGGCGCCGCGCTTCTCCGCCAGTGGGAACAGCTTGTCGAGCGCCTCGGCATGCTTGACGATGGAATACTGCGTCGCCGAGAGGATGATGTCGGGGTCGGCCACCTCGAACGCCTTGAGCGCAGGAGGCAGTGTGTTCACGCCAAGGCCCCAGCCCTTGATGAGCCCTTCCTCGCGCATCCGCGTGAGTTCGGGGAAGGCCCCGGCACGCGCCTGCTCGAAGTATTCGGTCCAGCGATCACCCATGTCGGCATTGTCGGGCGACAGGTCGTGGACGAACACCACGTCGAGCCGCGACATGCCCAGGCGCTGCAGGCTCTGCTCGACGGAGCGGCGCACGCCCTCGGCGCTGTAGTCGTAAACGTGGCGCATGGGCGGCACCATGGCCCAGTTGCCGACCTTGGTTCCTGCCACTTTCGCGTCGGGCACGAGCACCCGCCCGACCTTGGTGGAAAGGGTGAACGCATCGCGCGGCTTGTCGTCGAAGAACGTCCCGAAACGCCGCTCGGAAAGGCCGAGGCCGTACCAGGGCGAGGTGTCGAAGTAGCGCACGCCTTCGTCCCAGGCGGCCTGCAGGATGCCCTGCGCCTGGTCGGCGGGCGTCGGGAAGTGGTTGCTGCCCACTTGCGTTCCGCCGATGCCGAGGCGACCGGCCGGGCGGAACCGGGCAGACGGCGGGTTCTGCGGCAGTGGTTCCGCAGCGTTCGCGCGCGCCGGAGCGCCCGACATGGCTGCGAGCGCGCCTGCGGTGGCGCCGGCGATAAACGTGCGTCGACTGGTCATGGCATCGGACCTCGTGCGAAGGATGGGAATGCTGCCTGCAACGCGCCTTGCCCGGCGAAGTTCGCGACCGACGGCGTGACAAAGCATTTCCAGGGCGCATCCGCACCTCTTCCGGCGCCTTTCGACAGGTCCGTGTGGACAAGTGCACGAGCGGGCCTTGCCCGTCCGGCGACCATCGTCGATCACTTGCCCATGTCTATCCTCAGCGACAAGTGGATCCGTGAGCAGGCGCTCGAAAACGGCATGGTCGAGCCGTTCGTCGAGGCGCAGCGGCGGGACGGGTGCATTTCCTACGGGCTTTCCTCCTATGGCTACGACGCGCGTGTGGCCGACGAGTTCAAGATCTTCACCAATGTCGATTCGGCGGTGGTCGATCCCAAGGATTTCGCCAGCAACTCATTCGTCGACCGCAAGACCGACGTCTGCGTGATCCCGCCCAACTCCTTCGCGCTTGCCCGCACAGTGGAATACTTCCGCGTGCCGCGCGACGTGCTGGTGATCTGCCTTGGCAAGAGCACGTATGCCCGCTGCGGCATCATCGTGAACGTCACTCCGCTGGAGCCGGGCTGGGAAGGCCACGTAACGCTGGAATTCTCGAACACCACGCCGCTGCCCGCCAAGATCTACGCCAACGAGGGCGCGTGCCAGTTCCTGTTCCTCAAGGGCAACGAACCGTGCGAGGTCAGCTATGCGGACCGCGCGGGCAAGTACATGGGACAGCGCGGAGTGACGCTTCCCCGTCTCTAAAGGCCGCTTCTGAAGTCCAGCCTCTGAGAGTCCTCCTTCCGGAAGCGGGCCTGGCACCAAGGTAAGCGCCCGCTGCGCTGCTTGTGCCGGGAACAATCCCGCAGCCTGCCCGCTTCTCCCGGCAACACCCTACTGGCCGGGAGACATGCCTTGTCGAAGATCGCCGCCATTATCGGGCGCATCCTGATCGCCCTCATCTTCATATTTTCCGGTGCAGGCAAGCTGATGGACATCGGCAGCACCGAGACCATGATGGTCGCCGCCGGCATGCCGTCGGGACTTGCCATCCCCGCCGCCCTGTTCGAACTGATCGCGGGCCTGTGCCTTGCCGCCGGCTTCATGGTGCGCCTGGTCTCGGCCCTCCTCATCGCCTTCGTGGCGCTGACCATCCTGTTCTTCCACGCCCAGATCGGCGATCCGATGCAGCGCATCGCGGCGCTCAAGAACCTGGCGATCATCGGCGGCCTGGCGCTCGCCTTCGCGCATAGCCAGATGTGGAGCCACTACTACGCGATCCGGACCGAGCGGCGCGGCGAAGTGGCTGCCCGCACCTCGGAGGACCGCGTGCGCGACGCCGAGCTGCGTGCCGCCCGCGCCGAGGCACGGGCCGATGCGCTGGCCCACGGCACGCCCACGACAGTCACCGCCCACCACGAGCCGCGCACCGTCGTCACCGACGTGAACCGCGACGGCATCCCCGAAGTGCGCCGCCGCCGCCGCTTCTTCGACTGGTAAGATCCCCCGCCGCCGACCGGCCCTGCCGCAAGCAGGGCCGGTTCGAAAGCGGGACTACGCTGCAAGGGCATTGACGGCGCGCCCAAAAGCCATCATGAGCGCGCCACCATATGGCGCGGGCGGTTAGCTCAGTTGGTAGAGCATCTCGTTTACACCGAGAGGGTCGGGGGTTCGAGCCCCTCACCGCCCACCATGGCCGAGGCGCCGGCTTCGAACGCCGGTACCCTCACGCCGATGCTTCAGACGATCGTTGCGACTACCCCGGCGATGGCGAGCCACAAGGCCGCCGTCGCGGCGAGGATCAGCGGAATGTCGAAGCGGGGAACCTCGATCTTGACGTTCTCGGGATTGAGCATGTCGGACCTGTTTTTTCTGCGTCGCGTCTGGCAACCTCTCTGGTGATGGAACGGCGTACCGCTGCCGAAGTTCCGCAAACGCCTGCCCGGTGCCGTGCCGCCGCCGCTGGCCGAGCTTCTGCGCGAGCCTGCGTCCAGCCTGAACGATCGCGCACCGTGCCGTGCAGGGACATGCCTGCGGGACTACTCGCAAGTCCCTGAATTTCGTGTATTGCAGCCCGCTCGCGAACCACGACTCCGAGCCATGACGCAGTCAGACCCCTTAGCTGAAAAAGTCTACGTCGAGCTGGTTCGCAGTCTCTATGCGAACGTCCTGCCCTCGAAGATCATGCTGGGCGTCACAGGGCTATATGTCCTGCTCGTGGGCAGGAGCGTAGGCTCGCCTGTGCTGTGGACTTTGGGAGCGGCCACCTGCGCCGCCTGTGTCCTACGCGTCAGCATCACCGTTGCACTTCGCCGCCGGGCGATGACCGCCCCGCTCGACCGGGCCGGGGCGCGCCGCCTCGAACTGACGTTCGCGCTGCCCTATTACCTCTACGCGATCCTGCTGGGGCTGGTGGGCGGTTACGTCTTCCTGGAAACCGACCCTCAGGCGCAGATGCTGACGATCTGCGTCCTCGTCGGCTACTGCGCCGGCGTCGCCACCGGCACCGGGCTGCGGCCCTTCGTCGCGATCCCGAGCATGTGCATGGCGATCGGCCCGGCCATCGCCGCCGCCCTGCTGCAGTTCGAGCCCGTCCACGCGGGCATGGCTCTCATCGCGCTGGCTTTCCTTGCCGGAGGGTCGCAGTCCGTGCTCGCCCAGCACCGGCTCGTCAGGACGGAAATCGGCAAGCGCCTGACCTCGGTCTCGCTGGCCCGGCGCGATGGACTGACCGCCCTGCCCAACCGCCTTGCCCTGCGCGAATACTTCGAGGAGAACGCCGTGCTGCTCGGCCCCGGCAGCGTGGTCGCGGTGCATTACCTCGATCTCGACGGGTTCAAGCCGGTGAACGACCGGTATGGCCATGCAGCGGGTGACGAAGTGCTCGCGAGTGTCGCCGACCGTCTGCGGGGTGCGGTGCGCAGCGGCGACATCGTCGCCCGGCTCGGCGGGGACGAGTTCGGCATCGTCCAGTTCGGGCTCAACCGCAACGAGGAGGCGGACCTTCTGGCGCGCCGCATCGTCGCGGCCATCGCACAGCCGTTCCACATGGGCGAGGACGTGATCCAGATCTCCGCCTGCGTGGGCACCGTGCTGTCGAACGAAAGCGGCACCGATCTTGAGGATCTGCTGCGCAGCGCAGACGCGAAGCTCTACCAGGCGAAGCGCAGCCGCCCCGCCGCAGGTACGCTGGCGTTCTGAACGTTCCGGCCGCTCAGGCCCGAACGTTCAGGCTCAAGCGCTCAGGCCGACGCGCCTTTGCGGATCATCGCGAAACCGTGAAGCAGGTGTTCCAGCTGTCCGTCCGGAACCGGAGGGAAGGCCAGGGCCTCGCCGCTATCGCGAATCGCCGCGATCTGCGCGGCCACGTCCTCGACCGACCACTGGGGACGATAGACGCCGCCGTTCTCCGTCACGCGCGCTCGCGCCAGCCGCCCGCCCATCGCCACGTACATCTCGCCCGTCGCCATCGACGTTTCATGGCACAGGTAAGCGACCATGGGGGCGACCTGCTCGGGCTCCATCGGCGGGAACCTGCTGGTGTCGATGCCTTCCGACATGCGGGTGACGGCGGCGGGGACGATCACATTCGAACGGACATCGGCGTGCTGCCCCTCGATAGCGGCAGTGTTCGACAGGCCCATGAACGCCGCCTTGCACATCGCGTACGTCGCGTTGTCCGCCTTGCCGTAGAGCCCGTTGATCGACCCGGTTAGCACGATGCGCCCATAGCCCTGCGCCATCATGCGCGGAAACGCCTCGCGCACGACATGGTAGGCGCCCTTGAGATGGACATCGAGCACGGCCGTGAAATCCTCGTAGGCGAGTTCGCTCAGCGATCCGCGCCGTACGTTGCCTGCTGAATGGATCAGGATGTCGATCCGACCGAAGACATCGAGCGCAGCATCGACGATCGCTTTCCCGCCCTCCGGCGTGGCGACGCTGTCGGTGCTGGCGATGGCCTCTCCGCCCAAAGCGCGGATCTCGGCGGCAAGGGCCTGTGCCGGACCCTCCGCCGTGGCGTCCCCCGCCATAGAGACGCCGGGATCGTTGACGACGACCTTGCAACCCCGGCTCGCCAGCAGCAGTGCATGGGCGCGGCCAAGCCCTCGCCCGCCGCCGGTGATCACCGCGACGCGGCCATCGAAGCGAAGGTCTGGCATGTGTGATCTCCCGCTGGTCTGGCTATGCGCGCGACCTTACCCGCGCCGCGCACTCACGCAACGATGGCCGAGGCCCGAAGCGCCGCGATTCGCTCGGGCGATAGATCGAGCACTTCGGCAAGGATCGCGTCGGTATGCTGGCCGAGCACCGGCGGCGCATGGGGCGCGGGCTGCTCGGCGTCGGTGAAGCGGATCGGGCGGTTGACGATGGGGATTGGCCCGAGCGCTGCGTGCTGCGTCTCCACCACCATTCCGCGCGCAACCGCCTGCGGCTGCGCCAGCGCCTCGGTGACGCCAAGGATCGGGGCATGCGGCACCTCGTGCGCGGTGAATATCTCCACCAGATCCGCAACGGTGTGCCGCTGGGTGAAAGCGGCGACGATTGCATTGACCTCCTCGCGCGCGTCGCGGCGCTTTTCCAGCGTGTCGAAGCGCGGATCGTTGCAGAGGTCCTCCTGGCCGATCGAGCGGCAGATGCGGCTCCAGAAACCCGGTGTGAGGCAGGCGATGACGATGGAGCCCTCCCGCGCCGGGAAGATGCCGTAGGGGACGAGGTTCGGGTGCTGGGAGCCGACGCGCTGGGGGTCGCAGCCGTTGAAGAAAGCAAGCTGCGCAATGTAGCCGAGCATCCCCATCAACCCGTCCATGAGGCTGATGTCGATGTGTCGGCCAAGGCCGGTCCGCTCGCGTTCGTAGAGCGCCGAAAGGATGCCGATGGGGCCGTTGATGCCGCCCACCAGGTCACCCAGCGGTATGCCCAGCTTGGTCGGCAGCGCGCCCGGCTCCCCGTTCATCGACAGCGCGCCGGACATGGCCTGGAGCACGATGTCGAAGCTGGGGCGGTCCCTCAGCGGCCCGGTCTGCCCGTAACCCGAGATCGAGCAGTAGATAAGGCGCGGGTTGATGTGGTGCATTTCCTCCCACCCGAGCCCCAGCCGCTTCATGACGCCCGGACGGTAGTTCTCCACCAGCACGTCGCAGCGCCCGGCGAGATCCTTGACCAGAGCCAGCCCTTCGGCACTCTTGAGGTCGACGACTATAGACTTCTTCCCGCGGTTGACCGCGAGGTAGTAGTGGCTCTCACCTTCGCGCATCGGCGGGAAGCTGCGCGTCTCGTCGCCAGTGCCCGGCGGCTCTATCTTGAATACTTCGGCGCCCATGTCGGCCAGCGCAAGGCTTGCCGCGGGACCGGCGAGAACACGCGTAAAGTCCATCACGCGCACCCCTGCAAGGGGGCCGGCCCAGGTCGATGATGCAGCGCCCTCGCTCATCGCGTCACTTGCTTTCTTTTTCGGTCTGCCCGTTGATCCCGGCACGCGGCCGCTCTCCTGTCCCTTCCGCCGAGACCATGCCCGGCGAAAGGAAGGACGTCGCGTCGGTGCCGCAAATCAGCCCTTAGTGGGCAGTTTCGCAACCGAGGTTCCGAAGGCCGAAAGCTCATCGCGATGGGTGGTCGCCTTCTGCGCGACCTCGACGTAGCTCTTGCCGTTCTCAACGAACTTGCGCGTCACCTCGCCGGTCAGGATCATCGCATCGCCGTCCGGATTGTGGCGGCGAATCTGACAGTTCGACTTGTGCAGGAAGCCGTCGTCGCCGATCCAGTCGGTCATGTGATGGGTCAGCCACGAGCAGCGCTCCGGGCCGTAGTCGTAGGCCCCCGGCGCACCGACCTCGAGCGCGAAAGCTTCGTCCCAGTGCACGCGCTCGGGGCAGTCCGGCACGTTGAAGCGGTTGCGGATACCAAGGCCCGGGTGCGCCTTCTGCATCTTGTACGCCAGCTTGTTGGCGCGGATGTAGAGGCCACCCCACCCTTGCGCATAGCAGATGAAGCCGGTGACGGTCATCGGGCCCTTCATCATCGGCGGCAGCTTGTCGCCCACGTTCACGTCCTCGAAGTAACGCGGGATCGCGCCGCGCTGCTCTTCCTGGTCGTAGATCTCGTAGAACTCGTCGAGCTGCTCCTGCGTGAAGGGCTCCACGCGGCCGCGCGCCTCGGTGTACTTGGTGCCACGCTCGCGCGCCTCGTCGCGGTCGGTGCGGAACACCCAGCTGTCGGCGCCGGCAACGTGGTCGCCGTTCTGGTTGTAGAAATCGACGTGGTAGATCTGCTGGAATGAACGGCCCGCGAACCTGGTCTGGTGCTCGACAAGGTCCTTGAGGTACGGCACGGTTGTGATGGTGTCGCCGCGCAGGACCGGCTTGTGCCAGGTCCAGTCCGCACCCGCCCACATTGCGTGAACGCCCGAGAGGCCGCCGCAGTAGCCCGAGACGATGCGGCTGGTGGTGAACAGGAACGAGGGCAGCGCGACGATCGTGCCGTACTTCGTCTTCGAGGCGTATTCCGGATCGCACCAGAGCGGATTATCGTCGCCGATGCCGTGCGCGTAGTGCCGGATGGCGTCGCGGGTCGCCTCGTAGTTCCAAGGCTCGACTGTGTTCTCGATCTTGACGCCGATGCGCTGGCGCAGATCATCAAGTCCTTCCTCGGTGATCTTGGGGAACTTGTTCCTGGGTTCTGCTGTAGTGGCCATTTCTTACTCCTCGATCCTTGTGATTGTTTTCAGGCGACGGCTTCCGCCGCCTTCGCGGCCTCGCGGTCGCGCAGCATCTTGCGATGGACCTTGCCGGCGGGGTTCTTGGGCAGCTCGTCGACGAACTCGACGATGCGCGGAAATTCATGCTGGGCGAGGCGTTCACGCGTGAAGTCCTGAAGCTCGCGGACCAGCGTATCCGAGCCCTCGCGGTTGGCGACGACGAAGGCCTTGACGACCTGCCCGCGCTGCGCATCCGGCACACCGATAACGCCGCATTCGAGCACGGCATCGTGGCGCAGCATGGTGTTCTCGATCTCGACCGCGGACATCGTCCAGCCTGCCGAGATAATCACGTCGTCCGCGCGCCCGCAGTGATAGAAGTAGCCGTCCTCGTCGATCTTCGCGCGGTCCTTGGTGGTCATCCACCCGCCGCCTCTCCACAGCATCAGCTCGCCGATCTCGCCCGGATCGCAGGCGGTTCCGTCGCCCCGCTGGACCTCCAGCTTCTGTCCCGGAACTGCCTTGCCTAGGGAGCCGGGCTTCACCGTGAAGTCGTCCGCGCCAGGATAGTTCACCAGCACCACGCCGATCTCGGTGGTGCCGTACATCGAGCAGGCTGACACCTTGAACCACGTGTCGATCCATTCCAGCGTCGCCGGGTCGATCGGCTCGCCGGTAAAGGAGAGCTTGTCGAAGTGGAACGCGAAGTCCGCCGCCGCGCCGCTGTTCTTCATCATGCGGTAGTGCGTCGCCGCCGCCGACATGTTGGTGATGCCAAAGTCGTCCAGTGCCTTCATCAGGCGCACCGGATCGAAGCGGCCCGCGAAAGTGCCGGTCGTCACCCCCATGGCCAGCGGCGCAAGCGTGCCGTGCCACAGGCCATGGCCCCATGCCGGGCTCGATGGGCAGAAGAACTCGTCGCCGGGACGAATGCCGGTGCCATAGAGCGCGGCGAACATCAGAGTGACGAGCGTGCGGTGCGAATGCTTCACCGCTTCCGGCAGTTCGCGCGTGGTGCCGCTGGTATACTGGAATACGGCCATGTCGTTGGCCCTGGTCCGTGGCGTGTAGCTGGTCGGCAGGCCGGAAAGCGAAGCCAGGAACGCATTGTCCGCCACGATCACGCGCGGCTTGCCATCGACCGCCACCGAGCGCGCCAGTTCCGCCTTCTCGGCATTGGTGACAAGGATCGAGGGCTCGCAGTCACCCACCCGCAGGCGCAGGGCGTCGGGACCGAAGAGAGTGAACAGCGGCACCGAGATCGCGCCTGTCTGCATCGCGCCGAACAGGCAGACATAGAAGGGCAGCGACGGCTCGAGCATGAAGGCGATCCGCTCGCCCGGCTGCACGCCTTCTGCGTCAAGCCAGTGCGCGAACCTGGCCGCGCCGGCGGCGATCGTGTCGAAGGTCAACACTTCGTCGCTGCCGTCGGCATGGGCGATGCGCACCGCTGCCCGGCTTGAACCATCGGCATGACGCGTCACGCATTCGTGCGCGATGTTGAAGTATTCCCGGTCGCCGTCGAACAGCTCCCAGAGCGCCGCAGAGGAGGCGTGCGCCTGCGCATCGGCATAGCGCGTGTAGTTTGTAAGCCCCGCAATCACCCTGGCCATCAACCGTCCCCGTCATGCCAGGCCGAATCACGTCGGCAGGCGATTGTCCTTGTGTTCAGCACGGACTGACATAGTTCGCTTGATCTTGTAAATATTGAATGTTATTCTATATATTGAATGATTAGCCAAACTGTACCTGCACCGACGGCCAGCAAGGCCCCTGCCATCGCCCGCGCCGCTGCGGCCCTGCGCCTGCTCGGCCGCAGCGAGGCGCCTCTAGGCGTGCAGGCGATCGCCCGCGAACTCGGGCTCGTGCCAAGCACCTGCCTCTATGTGCTGAGAGCGCTCGTGGCCGAGGAACTGGTAGCTTTCGACGCCGACACCAAGCGCTACAGCCTTGATGCAGGCGTGCTCACGCTCGCCCGCGCGTGGCTGCGACGCGACCAGTTCAACGACTTGGCGCAAGGCCCGCTCGACCGTCTCGCGCGCGAGTTCGGGATCACCACGCTCGGCGTCCAGCTTTTCGGGCTCGACCGCATCATCGTCACCGCGATGTCGCAGTCGGGGCAGAACTTCCAGCTCTCTACCCAAGTCGGCAGCCGCTTCCCGGCGCTGGTCTCGGCCACGGGTCGCTGCATCGCCGCTTTCGGAGGCTATCGGATGAACGACCTTAGGCCGAGATTCGACGCCCTGCGCTGGGACGAGGCGCCGAGCTGGGAGGAGTGGCTGGCGCAGGTCGAGGAGGCGCGCGACACCGGGATCGGCGTGGACGCAGGCCACTACATCGCCGGAGTGACCGTCATCGCGGCGCCGGTGTGGAAGGGTGGCCGCGATGCCGCGCGCGCGCCGAGCCATGCACTGGTCGCCATCGGCATCGGTGCTGCCATGCGCAGCGAACTGCCGCGCATCAAGGACGCGCTGAAAGGCGCCGCGCGGTCACTGGGCGATCAGCTGGCAGGGTAGGCGGGTCCGCCTCAGCCCTTCTTCTTCAGCAGGACCGTGCGCAGCATCGAGAGCGCGACCTCGCCGCGCTGGTTGGTCAACTCGTGCCGGAACACGACGATGCCCTGCCCGGGGCGCGACTTGCTCTCGCGCATTTCCACCACTTCGCTGGAGCAGGTGAGCGTGTCGCCGATGAAGGTGGGCTTGGGCGTCACCACCTTGTCGAAGCCGAGGTTGGCGACGAGCGTGCCCACCGTCGTGTCCGCGATCGAGAGGCCCACAGCGAGGCTGAAGGTGAAGGTGGAGTTGACGAGGATCTGCCCGAACTCGCTCGCCTTGGCCGCCTCCGCGTCGAGGTGCAGCGGCTGCATGTTGTGCGTCATCGCCGAGAACAGCAGGTTGTCCGTCTCGGTGACGGTGCGGCTGGGCTGGTGGGTGATATGGTCGCCCACCAGCCATTCCTCGAAGAAACGTCCGGGCATCAGGCAGTCTCCTCGATCCGGGCGAGCAGCGCCTCGACCTGCACCTGCTGGCCTGCGCCGGCGTTGAGTTCCGCGACCACGCCATCGAACGGCGCGGTGAGGGTATGCTCCATTTTCATCGCTTCCAGCGTCAGGAGCTTCTGGCCCTTGGTGACAGCCTGCCCCTCGCTCACGTCCACCGCGATGACCTTGCCCGGCATCGGCGCCAGGATCGCGCCCGAGCCCGCCGCGGCGCCATGCGCTCCGTCGCGACGCCAGGGCTCCAGCAGCCAGGCCTGCCCCTGCTCGGTGACGAGCACGCCGTTCGCGGGCTCCTCGCTCCCTTCTCCTTCAAGCGCGATCTCGATCTTCTCGCCGTCCAGCAGGAACCACGCCTTGCGCGCCGGGGCGGCATTGAGCCTGAGCCCGGGTGCCAGCACCGCCGGGACCAGCGCCTCCGCCGCCGTCTGCAGCGCCTCGTCCGAGGGCACCGGCGGCTGGCTGAGCACCTCTCCGTCCCGGCCGATCAGCCTGGTATCGACCCTGCCGGCGGCAAAGTCGCAATGCTGCAGCGCCATCACGAGGAACGAGGCGTTGGTGCGCACCGGCCAGACTGCGCTGTCCTCCAGCATGGCGCCGAGCCGTTCTCGCGCCTCCTCGCGGTCCTCGCCCCAGGCGATCACTTTGGCGATCATCGGGTCGTAGAAGGGCGAGACTTCCGCCCCCTGATAGACACCCGTATCGATCCGCCCGCCTTCGGCCTCGCCGAACTGCAGGAGTTCAAGGCGACCGGTGCTGGGGAGGAAGCCCTTGGCCGGGTCCTCAGCATAGAGCCGCGCCTCCATTGCCCAGCCATCGATGGTCAGTTCCTCCTGCGAAAGCGGCAGCGGCTCCCCGCTCGCCACGCGCAGCTGCCATTCGACCAGATCGACGCCGGTGATCTCCTCGGTCACGGGATGCTCGACCTGCAGGCGGGTGTTCATTTCCATGAACCAGATGCGATCGGCGGACAGTGCGCCCGAACCATCGGCGATGAACTCGATCGTCCCTGCCCCCACGTAGTCCACCGCCCGGGCCGCGCGCACGGCGGCGGCGCAGAGCGCCTCGCGGGTGGCGGCATCCATTCCGGGAGCGGGCGCTTCCTCGATCACCTTCTGGTGGCGGCGCTGGAGCGAGCAGTCGCGCTCGAACAGGTGGACGACGTTGCCGTGGCTGTCGCCGAAGACCTGCACCTCGATGTGGCGGGGCGAGGCGATGTACTTCTCGATCAGGACATGGTCGTTGCCGAAGGAGCTTGCCGCCTCGCGCTTGCACGAGGCGAGCGCGTCGATGAAGGCGGCGGGGTCCTCGACCAGCCGCATGCCCTTGCCGCCGCCGCCCGCGACGGCCTTGATGAGCACGGGATAGCCGATCTTCGCCGCTTCCCCGGCCAGCGCTTCCGGCTCCTGGTTCTCGCCCATGTAGCCGGGCGTCACCGGCACTCCGGCGTCGGCCATGAGCTTCTTGGCCGCATCCTTGAGCCCCATCGCCGTGATCGAGGAGGGGTTCGGGCCCACCCATACGATCCCGGCATCCATCACCGCCTGCGCAAATTCCGCGTTCTCCGATAGAAAACCGTACCCCGGGTGGATCGCCTCAGCCCCGGTCGCGCTGGCAGCGGCAAGAATCTTCTCGGGCCTGAGATAGCTTTCGCGCGCCGCGCTCGGGCCGATGTGCACGGCCTCGTCCGCCTCGTGCACGTGAAGCGCGCCCGCATCAGCATCGGAGTAGACCGCGATGGTGCGGATGCCCAGCCGCCTCGCCGTGCGGATCACACGGCAGGCGATCTCGCCGCGGTTGGCGATGAGGAGGGATGTGATCATGGGTGACGCTCCGGGAAGCCGTGACGGGTGTTGAGCGCCTGCAGCAGCGCTTCGATCTCGTTAACGAACCCGCCCTCGGCAAAAGCGAGCGCGGGCAGGTTCTGGTTGGCCTCGCCGAGCCGGTCGACGACTTGCCTGCGGGGACGCGGCCAGCCTGCCCGCACGACTTCGATGTTCGCCGCCAGCTTTGGAAAGAGGGCGAGCAGGCCTTCCACTGTGACGCAGTCCTTGCAGTAGAAGCGGCGCTCGCCTCCGAACGCCGGGTCGGCCCAATCGGTCTCGAGCAAAAAAAGCGTGTCCTTGCCCATTGCCATCACATCCGGAACACCCCGAAGCGGGGTGCCTCCGGTGTCGGCGCTTCAAGGCAGGCCGAAAGCGCGAGGCCAAGCACGTCGCGGGTCTGGACGGGATCGATCACGCCATCGTCCCACAGGCGGGCGGTCGCGTAGTAGGGATTGCCCTCGTCCTCGTACTTCTGCCGGATCGGTGCCTTGAACGCCTCGGCTTCCTCGGCCGACCATGTCGCGGCATCGCGGTGGACGGTGGCGAGCACCGAGGCGGCCTGCTCGCCGCCCATGACCGAGATCCGCGCGTTGGGCCAGCTGAACAGGAAGCGCGGGTCGTAGGCCCGGCCGCACATCCCGTAGTTGCCCGCGCCGAACGAGCCCCCGATCAGCACCGTGAGCTTGGGCACTTGCGCAGTCGCCACGGCCGTGACCAGCTTGGCGCCGTGCTTGGCGATGCCTTCCGCCTCGTACTTGCCGCCGACCATGAAGCCCGAAATGTTCTGCAGGAACAGCAGCGGGATGCGGCGCTGGCACGCAAGCTCGATGAAGTGCGCGCCCTTCTGCGCGCTTTCCGAGAACAGCACGCCGTTGTTCGCGAGGATCGCCACCGGAATACCGTGGATATGCGCGAAGCCGCAGACGAGCGTCGCGCCGTAAAGCGCCTTGAACTCGTGGAACTCGGACCCGTCGACGATGCGGGCGATCACCTCGTGCACGTCGTAGGGCGCGCGCACGTCCTCGGGCACGATCGCGTAAAGCTCCTCCGCCGGATACCTTGGGGGCCGCGCCTCGCGGATTGCCAGATCCGGTTGGCAAGCCGGGCCGAGGTGGCTGACGATGTCGCGCACGATGGTGAGCGCGTGCTCGTCGTCCTCGGCCAGATGGTCCGTCACGCCCGACTTGCGGCTGTGGAGGTCGCCGCCACCAAGGTCCTCGGTGCTGATGACCTCGCCCGTCGCGGCCTGCACCAGCGGCGGCCCGGCCAGGAAGATTGTGCCCTGCTCCTTCACGATGACGCTCTCGTCGCTCATCGCCGGCACGTAGGCGCCGCCTGCCGTGCAGCTACCCATGACGCTGGCGATCTGCGGGATGCCTTTCGCGCTCATCTGCGCCTGGTTGTAGAAGAACCGCCCAAAGTGATCGCGGTCGGGAAAGACCTCGGCCTGGTTGGGAAGGTTCGCGCCGCCGCTGTCGACAAGGTAGACGCAAGGCAGGCGGTTCGCCTCGGCGATCTCCTGCGCTCGGATGTGCTTCTTCACCGTCATCGGGAAGTAGGTGCCGCCCTTCACCGTCGCATCGTTGGCGAAGATCATGCACTGGCGGCCCGAGACACGCCCGATGCCGGCGATGAGCCCCGCTCCGGGCACTTCGTCGCCATAGAGGCCGTTGGCGGCAAGCTGTCCGATCTCGAGGAACGGCGAGCCGGCATCCAGCAGCCGCTCCACCCGGTCGCGCGGCAGCAGCTTGCCGCGCGCCAGGTGCCGCTCGCGCGAGCGCTCGTCCCCCCCAAGCGCGGTCCGCGCCACCCGCTCGCGCAGTTCGACGGCAAGCGCACGGTTGTGCGCATCGCGTGCCCTGGCCACGGGACTGTCGAGATCGACGTTGCTCTGCAGGACCGGCGCGCTCATCCCTTATCCTTCGCTGCGGACGGCTGACAGCCGACCTCGATTTGCGGCATCTATTTAACCAAGGCCGAACGATGGCGGAAATTGAAAGTTTCCGCGCTTCGCCATAGACACGATCAATGATCGACCAGTACCTCCTGCGCTACTTCCTGAGCGTTGCGGAAACCGGCAGCTTCAGCCGCGCTGCCAAGCGGGTAAGCGTTACGCAGCCGACCCTCTCTACCGGCATCGCCCGGCTCGAGCGCGAACTGGGGGCGCAGCTGTTCGACAGGGGCCGGGGCGGGGGGCAGGCGCGCGGGGTTTCGCTGACGCCTGCGGGGAGCCGGTTCCTCGTCCGCGCCCGGCGCATTGCCGCCGAGTACGAACACGCGCTCGTCGAATTGAGCGAGGTGGCCGACCCCACGCTGCTGCGCATCGGGATCCTGAACACGATCCCCAACCGCATCGTCGAAGACTGGCTGATACGCCATCGCGCGCTGGCATCGGGCGAGGCGCTGGAGATCCTGGACGGCGGCGAGCGCGACATCGCCGAGCGGCTCGAACGTGGCCGCATCGATGTGGCGCTCACCGTGTTGCGGCCCCATCATGCGCGCTTCCATCCCGAACCGCTCGCGCGGGAGCGCTATATGATGGTCCTGCCGACCGACCATCGGCTCGCCGGGGAGAGCGAGGTGGAAGCCGAACACCTCGCCCGCGACCGCATGGCGCTGCGCCGCCACTGCGAGGCGCTGCCCCAGATCAACCGCTTTTTCGTGGAACGCGGCGTGCGGCCGCGCTTCGTGCTCAAGACCACGAGCGACGAGCGCGTGCTCTCCATCGTGCGCAGCGGCGCAGGGGTGGGCATGATGCCCGAATGCTTCGCCGGAGGGCCCGAGCACTTCGTCCCCGTCCGCGATTTCGAGCTGGTGCGCGAGATCGGCCTGCTCCACGCCGGCGACGCGCATCTGGGCGATGTGAATGGGAGCGGGGCGGTGTCCAGCCCCTTCCTGCAGTTGGTGCGCGAACACTACGCCCGGGGCTGATCCTTGCCTGCGGACTTGCCGCGCCTCACTGCCAGAACGTAGATCACCAGCGCCGTGGCGGCGAAGAGGAACCACTGCCCGGCGTAGGACAGGTGGTTGTTGGGCAGGTCCGAAGGGTCGGGCACGGCGTTGGCCTGCAGCCCGGCGACGGGAGGATCGGCCACGAGCCGCGGGCCCGGGGCGATCACGCCCGTGACCACTCCGCCCCGCCAGTCCCGCGCGGCCAGGGGCTGCTGCGACCACCCCATCACCACCAGTGCGGTCCCGCCGCCCGCAAGCGTGCACCTCGCGGTTTGCGCCACGCCCGGTTCGCCCGCCGCATTCCGCCCGGCGATGCCGCTGCGCAGGCCCACGCTCGCGCAGGTCAGGCGCGATTTGCGGTAGAGCATGTCGTCGCCCGGACCCGCCGGGCTCCACTCCACCGGTGCCGGGTTGGCGGTGGCAGCCACGTAACGGGCGAGCAGCGCCTCCTTCTCGTGCATTCGCCGCAGCTGCCAGAAGCCGAGCGACACCATCACGCCGACGGCGGCCATGACGACGATGGTGGCAAGTATGGGAATGCGGCGCATGGAAGGCTCCTATCGCCTCGCCCGAAGGATGGGAACGACCATCTTACGCAGGCCCTGCCGGCATCGCTTCGGGTTGTCCGGCAAGGCCGGCGCACCGAAGCGCCACACGCCGCCGTAAACGCGAAAGGGCAGCCGGGGTGGTCCCCGCTGCCCTTCGCTCCTGCCGACCTGCCGGCGCGATTAGTGGATGGGATGGCCCCAGCCGCCCCAGATATAGACGGCGACGAAGAGGAACAGCCACACCACGTCCACGAAGTGCCAGTACCAGGCAGCGGCCTCGAAACCGAAGTGCTGGCGCGGCGTGAAGTCGCCGTTGTACGCGCGCTTGAGGCACACGATCAGCATGATCGTGCCGACGATAACGTGGAAGCCGTGGAAGCCGGTCGCCATGTAGAAGGCCGAGCTATAGGTGTTGCCACCGAAGCCGAACGGCGCGTGCAGGTACTCGTAGGCCTGTATGCACGAGAACAGCAGGCCGAGCAGCACGGTCGCCCAAAGTCCCTTCTTGAGGCCGTCGCGGTCGCCATGGATCAGCGAATGATGCGCCCAGGTCACCGTGGTGCCCGAGCACAGCAGGATCAGCGTGTTGAGCAGGGGAAGCGCGAAGGGGTCCATCACCGCCTCGATCGCCTTGGGCGGCCACTGCCCGCCCACCGTCTCGGCCAGTTCGGAGGGGAACAGCGAGAAGTCGAAGAAGGCCCAGAACCACCCGACGAAGAACATCACTTCCGAGGCGATGAACAGGATCATGCCATAGCGCTGGTGCAGCTGCACGACCGGCGTGTGGTCGCCCGCGTGGGCTTCCTTGACGATCTTGGAGAACCACATGAACATCGAGGCCAGCAGGATCGCGAGGCCCGCCCAGGGAACGAACGCGCCGCCCGGCATGTCGTGCATGTACAGCACCATGCCGGACGTGAACACGAAGGCTCCGATCGTCGTCGCGAGCGGCGCGATGTCCGGCGGGAGGATATGGTAATCGTGGTTCTTCGTGCCAGCCATGGTGCCTTCGTCCCCGTTCATCCAATCTGTATGCCGCCTGCGCCGCTCCAGGCGGTCTATCACGCAGACGGTTCCCGTCGCGGCATTAACCGCCTGCTCGGGTTCGGTCCAGTGCCTTTGCGCCGTCCTGCGAAGTCGATCCCACCGACGTCACGTGGAAAGTATAGCTCAGGGTGATCTGTTCCACGTCCTTGTTGTCGGGATCGTCGAGTATCGCCGGATCGACATAGTAGAGCACCGGCATCCGCACTTCCTCGCCGGGCTTCAAGGTCTGCTCGGTGAAGCAGAAACACTGGATCTTGTTGAAGTAGCGCGCCGCCTGCTCGGGCTCGACATTGAAGCTCGCCGTGCCCGTCACCGTGGTGTCCGAGGTATTCTTCGCCCAGAACAGGGCCATGTCGCGCGCGCCGATGGAAACGGTGTCCGTCCGCTGCAGCGGCTTGAACTGCCAGGGCATGTCGCGCCCGACGTTGGCATCGAAACGGATCGATATCGTCCGTCCGCTGTCCTGCACCGTTGCCGCCTTCGCCTCGTCGGCGCGCTGCGTGGTGCCGCCAAAGCCGGTGGCCTGGCAGAACATGCGGTAAAGGGGAACCGAGGCATAGCCCAGGCCCAGCATCGCGAGCGACGCCGACAGCGCCATGAGCGCGACCCGGCGGTTGCGCACCCTTCGCGATGGTTCGAGCCGGGCGGCGGTCGTCATCGCGTCAGCTCATCTTTGCGATCGAGATGAAGAAGATGAGCACCACGAACGCGGCGAGGCCCAGCCCCAGCACGCGGTTGCGGCTGCGGCGGATCTGCTCGGCGGTGCGGGGCTGGTTGGCTGGGGACTGGGAAGCGCGGGGCTCGGCGGCTCGGGGCTTGCGGTCGGGCATCGGCTTTTTCCGATCAGAAGGGGAGGAAGCGGTCGACGACGAGAGCGGCGAACAGCGCGAAGAGATAGAGCACGGAGTAGGCGAAGAGCTGCTTTTCCGGCTTCATGGCATCGTCCGGCCCCGTCCGCTCGCGCAGGCCCACCCGAACGGAAAGGGCGAGAAAGACCGAGGAGAGCACCAGCGCCGAGACGCCATAGACCGCGCCCGCGTGCTCGTCACCGGGCAGCCACCAGGGCAGCGCGCTCAGCGGCAGGAGCAGCACGGCGTAGGCCAGGATCTGCCGGCGTGTCGAGCGCTCCCCCGCGACGACCGGCATCATCGGGATGCCGACCTTGGCGTAGTCCGTCTTCACGAAAAGCGCGAGCGCCCAGAAATGCGGCGGCGTCCAGAAGAAGATGATCGCGAAGAGCACGACCGGCATCAGCGAGACATGGCCGGTCGCGGCGACCCAGCCGATCAACGGCGGGAAAGCGCCCGCTCCGCCGCCGATGACGATGTTCTGCGGAGTGCGCGGCTTGAGCCAGATCGTGTAGACGACGGCATAGTAGACGATCGAGACGGCAAGGATCGCGGCCGCCAGCCAGCTGATCGCAAAGCCCATGAGAAAGACCGATGCGGCGCAGAGCACGCCGGCAAAGTCGCGCGCGGTGGTGCGGTCCAGCCGGCCTTGAGGCAGCGGGCGCTGCGCGGTGCGCTTCATGCCCGCGTCGAGGTCCGCCTCCCACCACTGGTTGAGCGCGGCGGCGCCCCCTGCGCCCATGGCGATGCACAGGATCGCGGTGAAGCCCAGCACCGGATGGATCGTGGTGGGTGCCGCAAGCAGGCCGCAAAGCCCGGTGAAGATCACCAGGCTCATCACGCGCGGCTTGGTCAGGGCGAAAAGGTCGCGCCAGTCCGCCGGAAGCGGGGCGCTGCTCGCGGGCGCGGGGTTGGGAATCGTCATCGTCATTCGATCATACACCTGCGGACCCGGTGAAATCGAGGGTCCTGAATGCAAGCGATCCAGGGCTGCTTGCGCAAGGGCCCTGGATCGTGAGGTTTCAGCCTGGCTTCAGAGCGCCCGGCGGATCAGTGGTGAGCCGTTTCTCCGATGACGGGAAGCGTCTCGAACTGGTGGAAGGGCGGCGGGCTCGACAGCGTCCACTCGAGCGTGGTGGCGCCTTCGCCCCAGTAATTGTCCGCGGCGCGGCGTCCGGCCACGTAGGCGTAGATGATGTTGACGAACCAGATCACTAGGCTGCTCGCCATCACCATGTAGCCGATCGTGGCCACGTGGTTCCAGTGCGCATAGGCTTCCGCATAGTCGGGGTAGCGGCGCGGCATGCCCTGCAGGCCCAGGAAGTGCATCGGGAAGAAGATCATGTTCACGCCGACGAAGAACACGGCGAAGTGCAGGTGGGCGAGAAGCTCGGAGTGCATCCTGCCGCTCATCTTCGGGAACCAGTAGTAGAACCCGGCGAAGAGCGCGGTGACCGCACCCAGCGAGAGCACGTAGTGGAAATGCGCCACGACATAGTAGGTGTCGTGCATCACGTCGTCCACGCCGCCGTTCGCCAGGACCACGCCGGTCACGCCGCCGACGGTGAACAGGAAGATGAAGCCGATCGCCCAGACCATCGGCGACTTGAACTCTGCCGAGCCGCCCCACATCGTCGCGATCCACGAGAAGATCTTGATGCCGGTGGGCACCGCGATGACCATGGTGGCGGCGGTGAAGTACATCTTGGTGTTCACCGAAAGGCCGGTGGCGTACATGTGGTGCGCCCACACGATGAAGCCGACCACGCCGATCGCCACCATCGCATAGGCCATGCCGAGGTAGCCGAACACCGGCTTCTTCGAGAAGGTCGAGACGATCTGCGAGATGATGCCGAAGCCCGGCAGGATCATGATGTAGACTTCGGGGTGACCAAAGAACCAGAACAGGTGCTGGTAGAGCACCGGATCGCCGCCGCCGGCGGGGTCAAAGAAGGTGGTGCCGAAGTTGCGGTCGGTCAGCAGCATGGTGATCGCCGCGGCGAGCACCGGCAGCGAGAGCAGCAGCAGGAACGCGGTGACCAGCACCGACCACACGAACAGCGGCATCTTGTGCAGGGTCATTCCCGGCGCGCGCATGTTGAGGATGGTGGTGATGAAGTTGATCGCGCCCATGATCGAGCCGGCGCCCGCGAGATGGAGCGAGAAGATGCCGAAGTCCACCGCTGGCCCGGGCGAGCCGCTCGTCGAAAGCGGGGCATAGACCGTCCATCCGGTGCCGGCGCCGTTGCCCGTGCCGCCCGGCACGAACGCCGAGCAGAGCAGCGAGAAGAACCCGAAGACCGTCAGCCAGAACGAGATGTTGTTCATGCGCGGGAAGGCCATGTCCGGCGCACCGATCATCAGCGGCACGAACCAGTTGCCGAAGCCTCCGATGATGGCGGGCATGACCATGAAGAACACCATGATCAGGCCGTGCGCGGTAATCAGCACGTTCCAGGTATGCAGCGTCGAGTTGAAGTCCGGGTTCACCGCGCCGAACCAGCGGGCGAACGTATCGAGGTACTGGATGCCCGGCTCGTTGAGCTCGACGCGCATCATGCCCGAGAACAGACCGCCGATGATCCCCGCGAAGATCGCGAAGATCAGGTACATCGTACCGATGTCCTTGTGGTTGGTGGACATGAACCAGCGGGCGAAGAACGCCGGCTTGTGATCGTGCTCGTGCTTGTGGCCGTGGTCTTCCGAGTGTGCCTGGAAGTGGTCAGCGGTGGTTGCCATGGTGGGACCCTGTCCTCTCGTATCGCTATTATTCGGCTTCGGCGGTCGCTTCGCCGGCCGGTGCCTCCGAGGCATCGGCCGCCGGAGCGGCGGCGGGAGCCGCGGCGGGGACGGCGGCAGGCTTTTTCTGGCCATCGATCTCGCCGCCCGCGTGGGTCAGGACCCAGGCGTTGTACTGCGCGCGCGGCAGGGCCTCGATGGCGATCGGCATGTAGGCGTGCTTCGCGCCGCACAGCTCGGAGCACTGGCCGTAGTAGACGCCGGGCTTCTCGATCACGAGGACCTTCTCGTTGATGCGGCCCGGAACCGCGTCGATCTTGAGCCAGAGCGAGGGCACGCCGAGCGAGTGGATGACGTCCGCGGCGGTGACCTGCAGGCGGATCGGCTCACCCACGGGAACGACCATGCGGTTGTCCACCTCGAGATGCGCCGGACCGTCCCAGGGACGCGAGCCGACTTCGCGCACGCCATTGTTGATGGTGGGAGAACCCGGGATGTTGAGCATGTTCGAGATCACCTCGAAGTCGCCATTGTCCGGGTATCCATAGGTCCAGAACCACTGGTTCCCGGTGACCTTGATCGTCAGCGCGCCTTCGGGAGCGGGCTTGTACTGCTTGGCGATGAGGTCGATCGAGGGGACCGCGATGCCGATGAGGATCAGCACCGGCACGAGCGTCCAGACCACTTCGAGCAGCGTGTTGTGGCTGGTCTTCGAGGCGACCGGGTTCGCGCGGCGGTTGAAGCGCACGGCGATGATCACCAGCAGCACCAGCACCAGGATGCAGATGATGGTGATGATCGGCATCAGGATGCCGTCGTGGATCCAGGCGCCGTATTCGCCCAGCTTGGAATACTGCGTCTGCAGGCCGATGCCGCCATCGACCGGCATGCCCACGCCCTCGACAGGCTTCATGGGGGTGTAGCTGCCTGTGCCGGAGGCGAGCGCGGCACCTTCTGCGGCGCCGGTGGCAAGAGCGGAAGGGGCCGCCGGGGCGGACGATGCCGCGTTCTGCGCAAAAGCCGGGACGGAAGCGGTCAGGGCAGCCGCCGCGGCCAGCCCGAGGCTTGCGACGGCCCGCCCCGGGGCATGGATATACTTGCCGAATGTCATGGTTTTTGCGCTTCCACTTCCTTCGAACGCGCCGCCGATTCGCGTCGGCTAGCGCGCACCCCTGTTCTGGAGGCTTTCACCCCCTTTGGCCGGGCGTATACGCGCGCTTGCCGCGTGTCTCAAGCGCCTCTAGGGGAAATTTTGACGCAGCGCGCATCGTAACTGCGCCCGATCAATGCAAATCGCTCCGGAGGTATTGTCCGTAATGCTCGAAGAAGAGGTCCTCGCCGAATTTCGCGCCTGCAAGGCGTTGCTGGAAGGACACTTCCTGCTTTCGTCCGGCCGTCATAGCGCGCACTACCTGCAGTGCGCGCGCGTCCTGATGAACCCCGACCGCGCGGCGCGCCTTGCCGTCGCCATTGCCGCGAAGCTGCCGCACGACATCCGCCGCCAGATCGACAAGGTCGTGTCGCCCGCGATGGGCGGGGTCATCATCGGGCAGGAGATGGGCCGCGCGCTGCAGGTCGACGCGATGTTCGTCGAACGTCCGACCGGAACGTTCGAGCTGCGCCGCGGCTTCACGCTGGAGCCGGGCGACAAGGTGCTGATGGTGGAGGACGTGGTGACCACCGGCCTGTCCAGCCGCGAGGCGATCAAGGCGATCGAGGAAGCCGGCGGTCAGGTCATCGCCGCCGCCGCCCTGGTGGACCGTTCGGCCGGCAGCGTGGAGCTGGGCGTTCCCTTCTTCCCGCTCGTGGCGCTGAACTTCCCCACTTACGCCCCCGACGAGCTGCCCCCGGCGCTCGCCGGCACTCCCGCGGTAAAGCCCGGCAGCCGGGCTCAGGCCTGATCTTTCGAAGGGTCTTCGATGAGCGTCCTCAACCCGCCGCGCCTGCGCCTGGGCGTCAACATCGACCACGTCGCGACGATCCGCAACGCGCGGGGCGGCGAGCATCCCGACCCCGCGCGCGCCGCCCAGATCGTCGCGCGCGCAGGGGGAGACGGCATCACCGTGCACTTGCGCGAGGATCGCCGGCACATCCGCGACGAGGATCTCCACCGTGTCGCGGACGCCACCGGCCTGCCCATCAACCTCGAGATGGCCGCGACCGACGAGATGCTGGAGATCGCGCTGCGTCACCGCCCGCACGCGGCCTGCATCGTGCCCGAGCGGCGCGAGGAGCGCACGACCGAAGGCGGGCTCGACGCGGCGGGGCAGCACAACCGGCTCGCCCCGATCGTCGCGCGCCTGTCGGACGCGGGCATCAGGGTCAGCCTCTTCATCGCCCCGGAACCCCGCCAGATCGAGGCGGCGATGAAGCTCGGCGCGCCGGTGGTGGAGTTCCACACCGGCGAATACGCCCATGCCACCGGCGAGCAGGTGGCTTACGAGATGCGCCGCATCGTCGACATGGCCGCGCTCGCCGCCAAGAACGGCATCGAGCCTCACGCCGGCCACGGCCTCACTTACGAAAACGTCCAGCCCATCGCGGCCATCCCGCAGCTGGCGGAACTGAACATCGGCCACTACCTCATCGGAGAAGCGATCTTCATCGGGCTGGAGGCCAGCGTGAAGAAGATGCGCGCGCTGATGGACGAGGTACGGTGATGGAGAAGGCGGCGTGATCATCGGCCTCGGCTCGGACCTGTGCAACATCGAGCGCATCCAGAACTCGCTCGACCGTTTCGGCGACAGGTTCCTCATGCGCGTATTCACCGAAGTGGAGCGAGCCAAGGCCGCCCGCCGCCCGCACACGATCGCCGGCACCCTCGCCAAGCGCTTCGCCGCCAAGGAGGCTTTCTCCAAGGCGGTGGGGACGGGCTTCAAGGCAGGTGTGTTCATGAAGGACATCGGCGTCGTCAACGCTCCGTCGGGAGCGCCCACGCTGGCGCTGAGCGGCGGCGCGAAGGAGCGGCTCGACAGCATGGTGCCGACCGGCCACGAGGCGGTCGTCCACCTGACGCTTACCGACGACCACCCCTGGGCGCAGGCCTTCGTCATCATCGAAGCCCGCCCTTCCGCTTCCGCCTGACCTTCTTTTTTCGAGTTCCCCTTCCATGACCGAACGGACCGCCCCGCTCGCCCAGCGCGAGCCCTCGCCTCCTTCCGCGGGGAAGGACAAGCCCGTGACCAACTGGCTGCACGAGCTGCGAGGCCTTGCGCTGATGCTGCTGGGGGTGCTCGCGTTCCACTCCTTCGTCGCCAAGCCCTTCTACATCCCCTCGATCTCGATGATGCCGGGGTTGTTGGTGGGGGACCGGCTCATCGTGTCGAAATATCCCTATGGCTGGAACTGGTCGTCGCTCAGCTTCCATCTCCTGCCCCGGTCGGACTGGCGGATCTTCGGCAGCACGCCCGAGTACGGCGACATCGTCATCGTCGTGCCGCGCAATCGCAAGGCCGACCTCATCAAGCGCGTGGTGGCGCTGCCCGGCGACCGCATCGCCGTGATCGACGGGCGCATTCGCCTGAACGGCCGCTTCATCCCGCGCGAGATCGAGCCCCCGGTGCAGATCGCGGCCGACGATGCGCTCACCTGCGAAGGGCAGTTGCCCGGCCATTGCTACGACGGTTTCGGCCAGTACCGCACCCGCCTTCCCAGCGGCCGCGAAGTCTACGAGTTGCCCACCTATCGTGAAACCCTGCCCAACGGCGCGAGTTACCAGGTGATCGACTATACCGACCAGGACCTCGACAATTATGGGGAGATCACCGTGCCTGAAGGCCATGTCTTCCTGATGGGGGATGATCGCGATCGCTCGGCCGACAGCCGCGCGCCCTTCTACGTCAATGCGCTCGGCGAAGGAGACGGCGGGCTCGGCGGGCCGGTGCCGCTCTCCGACATCGGCGGCCGGGCCGAGTTCATCACCTTCTCGCTGGACGGCACGCAGGGGTGGAACCCGCTGTCCTGGTGGACCGCCCTTCGGAGCGGACGCGCCTTCTCGAGCCTGCGCCCTTCCCGCGTCCCGGCTCCCGCCCCTGCAGGCGCCGCGGACTAATGGCGACGACGGGCGGCTCCGTAGACGAGGCCGTCGAGGCCGATCCCGGGCCGGTTCGCCCTGGCCCCACCGACATCACCGACCCGCTGATCCGGCACGAGGCCCGAAAGGCCTTCGTGTGGATCGGCATGGTCGCGCTCTTCGCACTCGGCGTGTTCCTCTCGCAGTCGCTGCTGGTGATCTTCGGCGGCATCGTCTTCGCCGCGCTGATCGACGGCGGCGCGCGCATGATCGCGCGCGTGCTGCCGATTGGACGGGGCTGGCGCGTGGCGCTGGTGCTGTTGGCCGCCATGCTGTTCCTGCTCTGGCTCGGGCGCTTCGCGGGAAGCCAGATCGCCACGCAGGCGGCGGAACTGCCCGACACCATCGAAAGCCAGTTCCATCGCGGCCTCAACTGGCTCGCGCGGCATGGCATGGACGTGCGGGTGCGGGACCTGCGCTCGCTGGCGCAGGAAGCAATGGGCGGCATCGGCCAGGTCACGGCCGTGCTGGGTGGCCTGCTGGGCGGCATCACCACCCTGTTCCTGATCCTGGTGCTGGGCATCTACATCGCCATGGAGCCGCGCCTCTACCGACGCGGGGTGGGCTGGATGCTTCCGGTCGACAGGCGCGACCACTTCGAGGAAACCGCGCAGGTCATGGGCCGGGCGCTGCGCCGCCTGCTGTTCGGCCGCGTCATCGGCATGACGGTCGAGGGGCTGTTCACCTGGTTCATGCTCCAGTTGTTCGGAGTGCCGATGGCGGTGCTGCTGGGCCTCATCACCGGGCTGCTCGCATTCCTTCCAAACCTGGGCGCTCCGATCTCGGGGGGGATCATGGTGCTGGTGGGCTTTTCGGTGAGCGCGGAGATGGGCGTCTACACGATATTCGTCTACCTTCTGATCCATCTGATCGACGGCTACCTCATCGTGCCCTACATCGCTCGCAAGACGGTGGACCTGCCGCCCGCGCTGGTGCTCGCCGCGCAGCTGATCATGGGCGTGCTGTTCGGCCTGCTGGGCCTTGCCCTCGCCGACC
The DNA here is from genome assembly GCF_009856825.1 of Novosphingobium silvae. Classification (GTDB taxonomy): domain Bacteria; phylum Pseudomonadota; class Alphaproteobacteria; order Sphingomonadales; family Sphingomonadaceae; genus Novosphingobium; species Novosphingobium silvae. The sequence continues at coordinate 97,937 of NZ_WVTD01000010.1, forward strand.
CGCTGGTGGCCATGATCAAGATCTGGCTCGAGCGGGAAGCGGCGCGCAACGGGGGCGAACCGGCAGAGGACGTCGAGAAGCTGGAGAGGGCCTGAATTGGCGCGCAAGTTCCTGTATGTGATCGCCGGTATGGTCGTCGTGCTGCTGCTCCTGCTGGTGGCTCTGCGCGTCTGGTCCGAAGACCTGACCGAACTGGCTTTCGTGCCCCGCGTCTCTTTCGCTCCGCAAGGCGCTCTTCCTCCGGAAACCTGGGAGAAACCGGGGATGTGGGTCGCGCGCCCGGACCTCGGGAACAATCCCGCTGGGTGGCTTCCCCCCGGCGTTCCGCGCCCTGCAGGAAAACTGCCGGTCTCGGTCTTCTTCGTCCATCCTACCAGCTACATCGCGGCGGACGCCTGGAACGCCTCGCTTCAGGACGCGACCAGCCGCGACCGCGCCGACCTTTTCGTGCAAGGGATGGCGAGCCCGTTCAACGCGGCGCAGGAACTCTGGGCGCCGCGCTATCGGCAGGCGGCGGTCGGCGCCTTCCTCACCGACAAGCCCGAGGCGACGCAGGCGATTGACCTTGCCTACGCCGACGTGCTCGCCGCCTTCGAGATCTTTACCCGCAAGCTTCCCGCGGATCGCCCGATCGCACTGGTGGGACACAGCCAGGGCGCTTTCCTGCTGCGTCGCCTGCTCCGCGACCGGGTGGCCGGCACGCCGCTCGCCCGGCGCGTGGTGGGAGCCTGGGTGATCGGATGGCCGGTGTCGATCGGCCACGACCTCCCGCAGATGGGGATGCCTGCCTGCAGCCGCGCCGACCAGCCGGGATGCGTGCTCAGCTGGCTGACGGTGGCGGACCCTGCCGATACCGGAATGCTGCTGCGCGCCTATGCGCGCAGGCGGGGGCTGGACGGCAGGGCAGTGGGCGGAAGTCCTTTCCTGTGCACCAACCCGCTCACCGGCACCTCCCTGCCCGGCCCGGCCGCCGCGAGCGAGAACCTGGGCACCCTCGTCCCCGACTTCGAGGCGCGCACCGGCACGCTGAGCCCGGGGATCGTCTCCGCCGCCTGCGGTCCCGATCACTTTCTCCACATCGGCGATCCGCCCCAGCTTGATCTTGGTCCCTACGTGCTTCCCGGAAACAACTACCATCTCTATGACGTGATGCTGTTCTGGGCCAATCTGCGGGCCGACTTTGAAAGGCGCGTCGCCGCATGGCAGGCAACACGACAGGGACCGACAAGATAGGTGGCGGCCAGTCAGAGGATGGCGTGGCGAGTGGCTCGGGTCAGGCGGGCGCGGCCCCGGCCGGCCGAGCGCCCGCCGGCGGCGCACTCGTCACTACGGGCGCCCTCGCCTACCGCGACGCGCTGCCGCAGCGAGGCGGCCTGCTCGGGCTCGACCTTGGAACCCAGACCATCGGCACCGCTTTCGCCGACGCGGGCTGGCGGATCGCCTCGCCGGGCAAGACCATAAAAAGAGGCAAGTTCGGGGCCGACAAGGCGCTCCTGCAAGAGCTGATCCGCGAACGCTCGATCAAGGGCATCGTCATCGGCCTTCCGCTCAACATGGACGGTTCGGAAGGCCCGCGGGCGCAGTCGAGCCGTGCCTATGCCCGCAACCTTTCGGTGCTGGGCCTGCCGGTCCTGCTCTGGGACGAGCGCTGGTCCACCAGCAGCGCCGAACGGGCGCTCATCGACCAGGACATGAGCCGGGCAAGGCGCGCGACGCGCATCGATTCGGCCGCCGCCGCAGTAATTCTCCAGGGCGCGCTCGACGCGCTCAACGGCGGGATGTTCTAGCGCCTCAGGCGGGCGCGGCGAGAACGACGATCAGCTGGCCGGGAGCAGTTCCGGTCGGCATCTCGCTCCCGCTGATCCGCACCGCGTCAGCGCGCGCCCGGTCCAGCACCGTCGACGCCACCCGAGGATCGTGGAGGACGATGTCGGCGCCGCCCAGCAGCCTTGCTTCCCGCAGGGTCAGGTCGTCCGGATCGTCGCTGCGCAGGGCGATCTTCACCACGCCCGCTTCACCGCGCTCGCCGTTCTCGAGCCATGCTTCCACCCGTGCGGCCGCGCCCTCGTCGAGAGGGTCCAGAGCGCCGCCCCTCGCAAGGGCCGCGTCGAGCGCGCGGCGGCGATCCCCCGCTTCCGGGAAACGCTGGCGCAGACGGTCGCGCGCGGCGGCAAGGGCGGCGGCGAGCGCGCCCAGCGACTGCGGCAGGATCGCTTCCAGTCGGAGCCTCAGCTGCTTGGCAAGCCCGGCTGATGCCCCGCCCGTGCCGACCGCCACCAGAACCGGCGAGCGGTCGAGAATGGACGGCACGGTGAAGTCGCAAAGCGCGGGCCGGTCGGTGGCATTCACCAACAACCCGGCACTGCGGGCCCGCTCCACGCACGCTTCGGCAAGGGCAGCATCCTCGTGCGCCACAAAAGCCAGGCGCGCACCGGCACGGATCCCGGTTTCGAGGTCCGCGACGACCATCCCGCCGGCCCGCTCCACCAGGCGCTGCTTCGCCTCCGCCGCCTCGCCTTCGCCCAGCACGACGACCGGGCGACCGGCGATGCGGTGGAACAGGGGAAGCGTCTCGATCATCGGGGAATGCCCCTCACCCGCCTCGGCTCAGCGCAGCCAGTCTGGCACCTGCTCGGCAGCGAGGATGGCCGCCGGTTCGATGCGGTTGGCGACGATCGCCCACTTCTCGCCATCCACCATGACCTCGGGCACGAGCGCGCGGCTGTTGTAGGTGTTGGCCATCGTCGCGCCATAGGCGCCGGCCGTGCGGAACACCGCAAGCTCGCCTGCCTTCACCGCATCGATCTCGCGGGCCATGGCGAAGGTGTCCGAGCTTTCGCAGATCGGGCCGACGATGTTCGCGGTCATTGCCTCGCCGGTGGGCTTCACCGCCGCGAAATCGTGCCAGGCGTCGTACATGGCCGGGCGCGCAAGATCGTTCATCGCCGCATCCACGACTACCCAGGGGTTGCCGGTGCCCTGCTTCACGCGCACCACCTCGGTCACGAGGACGCCGGAATTGCCGGTGATGACGCGGCCCGGCTCGAACATGAGCGTCACGTCCCAGTCCCTGGCGACTTCGGCCACCATGCGGCCATAGTCGGCAGGCGTGGGCAGCGCATCGCCGGCCTTGTAGGGCACGCCGAGGCCGCCGCCCAGGTCCATGTGGCTGACGGTGTGGCCGCCTGCCCGCAGCTCTTCCATCAGCGCGCCCATGCGCACGAAGGCCTGGCGCGAGGGCTCGAGGTCGCTGATCTGGCTGCCGATGTGGACGGCAAGGCCCCGCATCTCGAGGCCGGGCAGACCAGCGAGGCGGGCGTATATGCCAGCAGCACGGTCATAGGCGACGCCGAACTTGTTCTCGGCCTTGCCCGTGGAGATCTTGGCATGGGTGCGCGCATCGACATCCGGATTGACGCGAAGCGTGCAGGTGGCACGCGCGTCCAGCGACTGGGCGATGGCGGAAAGCTCGACGCCTTCCTCCTCGCTCTCGAGGTTGAACTGGCCAATCCCTGCGCGAAGGGCGGCGGCGAGTTCCGCACGGGTCTTGCCCACGCCCGAGAAGACGATGTCCTGCGCCTTCATGCCTGCTGCCAGCGCGCGGTTCATCTCGCCCTCGGAGACGACGTCCGCGCCATAGCCTTCGTTGGCCAGCAGGCGCAGGACCGCAAGATTGGGGTTCGACTTGACCGCGAAGGCGATGTGCACGCGCGGCAGCGCCGAGAGCGCTTCACGGAAGACCTGCGCATGGCGTGAAAGCGTGGCGCGCGAGTAGACGTAGACGGGCGTGCCCACCTCGCGCGCGATAGCGGCGAGCGGCACCTGTTCGGCGTGGAGTTCGCCGTCGACTAAACCGAAATGATCCATGTAATCTGTGGCCTTACTGGGGCTGCGGTGCTTCGGGCGGGGGAAGATCGAAGGGATCGTCCTCGCGCTCCTCGGAGCGGGTGCGAAGCTCGACGCTGCGCAGCGGAATGGCGACGGGCGAGGCGGTCAGCAGCTCCGTCGTGGAAGGCTTGTCCGCTCGGCCATACGGCGCCGGCGGCAGCTGCTGCCCGGGTTTGAGCGCCAGCGGAGAGCGCTGCCCGCAAGCGGCGAGCGCCGTGGCCACCAGGATCAGCATCGCGCCCTGCTTCATGCCGTGCCGCATCGAATCAACCCTCCAGACCGAGGGCTGCGCGCGCTTCCGCCACGCGCAGCCGTACCTGATCGGGCGCGGTGCCCCCGTGCGACTTGCGCGCGGCTACCGAAGCCTCGACCGAGAGTGCATTGAATACGCGCTCGTCGATGCGGCTGTCGATGGTCTTGAGATCGTCCAGCGGCAGCTGGTCGAGCGCGACGCCCCGGCTTTCGGCAAGCTTCACTGCGGCACCCGTGATGTGGTGCGCCTCGCGGAAGGGAATGTCGCCTTCGCGCACCAGCCAGTCGGCAAGGTCGGTGGCAGTGGCGAAGCCGAGTTCGGCGGCGCCTCGCATCCGCTCGGTGCGGAACTTCGTCTCGGCTACCATTCCGGCTATGGCCGCGATGGACAACGCCAGCAGTCCGGCCGCCTCGAAGACGGGCGGCTTGTCGTCCTGCATGTCCTTGGAATAGGCGAGCGGCAGGCCCTTCATCGTCATCATCAGCGAGACGAGGCAGCCGGAGATGCGCCCGGCATGGCCGCGCACCAGTTCGGCGGCGTCGGGGTTCTTCTTCTGCGGCATGATCGAACTGCCGGTGGACAGCGCATCGGGCAGCGTGACGAAGCCGAAGGGCTGGCTGGCCCAGATGATGAACTCCTCGGCGAGCCGCGAGAGGTGCAGCGCGCACTGGCTCGCGGCCATGAGGTAGTCGAGCGCGAAGTCGCGGTCGGATACGGAATCGAGGCTGTTCGCCGTCGGCCCGTCGAAGCCTAGTGCCTGGGCGGTCATCTCGCGGTCGATCGGGAAGCCGGTTCCAGCCAGCGCCGCCGAGCCCAGCGGGCTGCGGTTCATGCGCTTGCGCGCGTCGTGGAAGCGCGAGCGGTCACGGCCGATCATCTCGTAATAGGCCATGAGGTGGTGGCCAAGGGTGACAGGCTGCGCGGTCTGCAGGTGGGTGAAGCCGGGCATGATGCTGTCGGCATGTTCGCCTGCGCGCATGACCAGAGCGACTTGCAGCGCCTGCAGCCCGGCCTCGGCCTGGTCGATCGCATCGCGAACCCAGAGGCGGAAGTCGGTCGCCACCTGGTCGTTGCGCGAACGCGCGGTGTGGAGGCGCCCCGCGACCGGCCCGATCAGCTGCGCAAGGCGCGATTCGGTGGTCATGTGGATGTCCTCGAGGTCCCAGTCCTCGGGAACGCCGCTGGCCTCGTACTCCGCCCCGACCGCGTCGAGCCCGTCGCGGATGGTCACCGCATCCTCGCCGGAAACGACCCTGCAGGCGCCCAGCATCGCGACGTGCGCCTTGCTCGCCGCGATGTCCTGCCGCCACAGTGCCTTGTCGAAGGGAATCGAGGCGTTTATCTCGCGCATGATTGCCGACGGTCCCTGTGCGAACCGTCCGCCCCACATCTGGTTGGAGCCTGCCGCCTTGCTGTCTTCCCGTTCGCTCAAGTCGCTCGTCCTGTGTTCGCTCGCCGGGGCCTCGGCGCTCGTGGTCGCGGGCTGCGATAGTAAAGGTGGGAAGGACGCGCAACCGCAGGCTTCCCAGGGTGCGCAGCAGGCCGGCCCGGCCGATGGCCCTGCCGCCGCTTCCGACAAGCTCGACCGCTCGCACAAGGGCGAGGCGATGCCCACGGTCAGCCTCGTCGACAACACGGGCGAAAGCCTCGACCTGTCTTCGTTCAAGGGCAAGCCGCTGCTGATCAACCTGTGGGCCACATGGTGCGCCCCGTGCATTGCCGAGATGCCGACGCTCGCCAAGCTGATCGCGCGGGAACCGGAACTGGGCGTCACCGTGCTGCCGATCTCGCAGGACATCGGCCAGACCGACAAGGTCGTCGAGATCCTGCGCCGCCGCGAACTGGAGCAGATCCAGCCCTGGGTGGACGAGCAGGGCGATCTTGGGTTCCAGTACGGCGGCAACCTGCCGGTGACGGTGCTGTTCGACAGCCAGGGCAAGGAAGTCTGGCGCTACACCGGCGGCAACGACTGGACCTCGCCCGAGGCGCTGAAGCTGATCGCCGAGGCCAAGTGACGGAGACGGCGCCCGTTCCCTGAAGGGCAAGGGCCTTGATGAAAGGCCTTGCCCGTCAATATATGATTCGTATATCGCGATATACGAATCATATAGGACTTCGCGAAATGGGCATCGTCAACGTCGACGACGAACTGCATGACCAGATGCGCAAGGCGAGCAAGGTCACCTTGCGCTCCATCAACGCGCAAGCTGCGTGGTGGATCAGGATCGGCATGCTGTGCGAGGCCGAGCCCGCCCTCAGCTTCAACGAGATCGTCGCGCGCGAGATGAACGCGGCGGGCGTCGCTCCGCCTCCTCTTCTGCCGCGCGTGCCGCAGGAAGCGGCATAGCGCAGGCATGATCAAGCAGCCCCACGAACTGGAGCTCATGGCCCGGGCCGGACGCCTTCTGGCCTCGGTGTTCGAGATGCTCGACCGCACGCCGCTCCAGGGCAGATCGACGCTGGAGATCGACGCCATGGTCGAGCGCTTCATCGTCGAGGACCTCCAGGCGCGCCCTGCCAGCAAGGGGCAGTACGGCTATGGCTTCGTGCTCAACTGCTCGATAAACGAGGTGGTCTGCCACGGCGTCCCCTGTGCCTCGCAGGTGCTGCATGACGGCGACATCGTCAATCTCGACATCACGCTGGAGAAGGACGGCTTCATCGCCGATTCCAGCAAGACCTACCTGGTCGGCAACGTCGCCCCCGCCGCCCGCAAGCTCGTGCAGACCTGCTACGAGGCGCTGTGGCACGGCATTCGCGCCGTCCGCCCGGGCGCGCGCCTAGGCGACGTGGGCTTCGCGATCGAGCGCCATGCGCGCCGCCATGGGTACTCGGTCGTGCGTGAATATTGCGGCCACGGCATCGGGCGGGAAATGCATGAGGAGCCGCAGGTGCTGCACTTCGGCAAGCCCGGCACCGGCCTTGTCCTGCGCGAAGGCATGGTCTTCACTATCGAGCCCATGCTCAACCGCGGCCGCCGCAACGTGGAGACGCTGGACGACGGCTGGACCGTGGTGACGAAGGACGGCTCGCTCTCGGCCCAGTTCGAACACACCGTCGCCGTCACCGCGGAAGGCGTTCGCGTACTGACCCTGCGTGCGGACGAGAAGGACATGGCAGCAAGGAAGGCCGCTCCCAAGGCCGCCGCCTGAGGAGACAGGTCCCGCGCCTTTGCCTGTCAGGTCGGCAGGCAGGATCTGCTCACACTTTATGGATGCGCTTGTCTAATCCGGAGACCTTTCGCTAGAGGGTCGCACTCTCCCGGGGAGGCGGCACGATGGCAACGGAAGTGATCTTGGAAGATGTCGCGGCGGTAAGCCGCATCGATGCGGTGCCATCGATCCTGGAGATCGTGTGCCGCATAACCGGTCTGCGCTTTGCAGCCGTCGCCAGAGTGACCGACAAGGAGTGGGTGGCATGCGCGGTCCGCGACGAGATCGAATTCGGCCTGCAGGTCGGTGGCTCGCTGGACCTGAAAACCACCATCTGCGATGAAATCCGCGATTCCCGAACCGGCGTGATCATAGATCACGTTTCCGAAGACCCGGTTTTCTGCACCCATCACACGCCGCGTCGATACGGCTTCGAGAGCTATATCTCGATCCCCATCGTGAAACCCTCGGGGGAGTTTTTCGGCACGCTGTGCGCGCTCGACCCGCTCCCGGCGAAACTGCGCGAGCCGGGCATCGTCGCGACTTTCGAGAACTTCGCGCACCTCATCGGCATGCAGCTTGCCATGCAGGACGAGCTGGCCAGCAAGGACGATCAGATCGCCCAGGCCGGCAGCACCGCCATCATACGCGAGCGGTTCATCGCGATCCTTGGGCATGACCTGCGAAACCCCATCGCGGCGCTGGCGGCGGGGACCGACATGCTGAAGCGCATCAACAGCGCGCCCAGACCCACGCTCATCCTGGCGCAGATGGAGCAGAGCCTGCAACGCGCGAAGCTGCTGATCGATGATTTGCTGGACTTCGCCCGGGGGCACCTCGGCAACGGCCTGACGCTGAGGATCAGTTCCAACCCGGACCTGGGAGTACCCCTGCGGCAAACCATCGCGGAGTTGCAGATCGTCCACCCCGACCAGCCGATCGAACTGGACACCGCCTTCGACGAGCCGGTGAGATGCGACGTGGATCGCATCACGCAGCTACTCTCCAACCTGGTCAGCAATGCCCTCACCCATGGCGCCAAAAGCAAGCCCGTCCGGGTCCGGGCGGAGAGCAGAAATGGCCACTTCGTTCTGACGGTAGCCAACCAGGGGGCGCCCATTGCGAAGGACAAGATGCGCCACCTCTTCGATCCTTTCTCCGGAAATTCGGACGGGACCAAGGGGCTGGGACTGGGGCTGTTCATCGCCCATGAAATCGCGACAGCCCACAACGGCAGCATCGACGTTGCCTCCGACGAACACGAGACGTGTTTCCGCCTGACGATGCCCTCGACCTGCTGACAACGCGGCTGCCTGGCGCCATGCCAGAGGTATATGGGCGCGGAGGCGCGGAAGATGCCGGGAAAGCCGCAGCCCTTTTCCGTTCCTGCAAACTCGGCGACAACCGCGGCATCGTAGGAAAAGGCGGCATCACCGCAAAACCACCCCCGCGGCTCAGCGTCCCTTTTTCCTTGTTCGGCACCTCCGGCCAGCGGCGGCAATGGGTGGTTAGCGGACTACCCGCTCACAGGCGGCTAACGCTTCCGCAGCTAACTTGTCTGCGTAAGGCTCTTTGGAAGGCTCTGCCCATATTTTCAGGTCGGGGATCAATGAAGGGTCCGCACAAATGCTGGCTGCTTCCAGCGCAGGGATCGTAATTGATTGCTTGCTAAGTTCCGCTTGCACGAATGGGAGAGCAATAACGGGATCAAGACCGGCAAGTCCTAATATTGCTTCGCCCCTGACACAATCGTCCGCGTCTGAGGCCGCCCGATACAAAGCATCTCGCACAGCAGGTGTGTCCCTGCCCTCTTGGCTTAGAAGCAATACGGCCCAATCGCGATTTGCGCGATCGGGGTCGCACGTAAGTTCTATGAGCCTGTTAAGATTTTCAGTAGCAAAAGGTCCATCGGTCAGCGGCACTTGCTCGGCTATAACCGATTTGAGAAATTCCGAGGGAGGTTCGTAGCGCTTGAGCATCATGATGACATGCCACGACCAACGAGGCTCAGCAATAATGTCCACAATAGCGGCGTAAGAGGAAAGTCCGCTATTGGTGGTCGCGGCACCCCGTACCGCTCATCAATCGCCGCTCAGGACGACGGCGGGGGTGAACTGCGCTTCGATGCCGCCTGGTTGCGCAGCAGGATCCAGGGGACGTGCTCGGTATCGTAGCGGCTGCGCAGCGCGCGGGGGAAGAAGGGGGGCATGTGGTCGCCCACGATCAGCACGTCGGCTTCGGGAAAGTCGGGCCGCATGATCTCGGCCGCGATGGCATCGGCGAGGTTCTGCTGAATCTGGTAGGAGCGGCACAGCATCGGCAGCCGGGCGTCCCACTCGGGATCGTCGGTGTGGCAGGTCTGGGTGTGCAGGCTGGGGTCGGACGGCACCGGCAGGTGGCTGTTGAGCGTCAGCCAGTAGATGAGGTTGCGGCGATCGCCCGAGGCGCGAAGCCTTTTGCCGATGATGCGCGGCACGTCGACGTCGCACGCCCCCGCGAACACCCCGCCGCAGGCGCTTGCGCCCTGCTGCAACAGGTCGGGCTTGAACAGCGCAGTGTCGAAGCCGAGGTCCGCGTACCAGTCCTGCCGGTCGAAGAAGTCGCCCGTGAACGCGTGGATCGCGGTGGTGGCGAAGCCCGCCTCGCGGAAGCGGCCGGGCAGGCAATGCGCGTTCGCGAAGTCGAAGCGGTCGTAGTCGGACCAGATCGAGCACCATTCCCGCAGTTCGGCATTGGTGGTGGAGCCATAGTAGGCCGTCATCCCGCTCGAGACAGCGTACCTCGCGGACCAGCGGTGCGCGCCCCAGGCCCTGTCGAAGAGCCTGCGATCATGCGCGTTGTTGGGTTGCCCCAGCGATTCGACGAGAATGACGACGAGGTTTCTCGACTTCAAGGTCTCGGGCGCGATGCGGGTCTGGAACAGGGCGGAGTCGATGGGCGTGCCGGCGGGGGCGGCCATCTTGTATGTGCCGCGCGTTCCTGCCGTGGCGACGCTGTCGGCATTGATGAGCAGCGAGACCGCGGCAAGCGCCATGAGCTTCTGCCCGCCTTCGGAAAGCCGCGGCGTGTGCGGCGCGAACCGGAGCGCGGCCGCAAGCGCCATGGTGAGGATCAGCGCCGCGGCGACATACTCCGGCGAGTTCCCGAGGTTGAGCTCGCCCGCATAGGCGAGCGAGGCGGCGATCTTCTCGAAGTCGAGATTGAATGAATAGGCCACGTACATGAGCAGGCTCGTGGCGAAGCAGGCCAAAACGCCGAGGCGCCGCAGCCACACCGCGCGGCTGTGGCAGACGAGTATCGCCAGAAGACCGGAGACGAACATCGGGAAGGCCATAGAAGGCCCTCCGATGACCCACATCACCACGGCTCCAAGGTTGGGAACGAGCACCCACCAGAACGCGAACGCGGGTGAGAACTGCCTCAATAATCCAAAACGCTGCCCCTGCATGTGCCCCCGCACAATTACCTACGTATTGAGCGGGGTCGGGATAGAAAAGGGTGGTTAACGATTGGTTGCCGGGCCGGGCAGCGTCACAACTCTCTGTAGAAGGGCCGGGATGTGCCCGGAGCCTCGAGACGGACTTGCGGGATGAGGCCTTTCAATACGTCGTGGGCGAGCCGGTCCCCATGTACCGCGCAAGGTTCATGTGCAGCGAGGCGACCGAGCGCTCCATGTAGGGATTGGGCTGCGCACCACGAAATCCCACGTTCTTCATGCCTTGCTGCACGGCGGCCATGTTGTTGAAGTCCTGCTGCAGCACGGGCGGCCAGTCGGCAGGTTCGGTGTACTCCCATTCGGTCTGCGGAGCCTGTCCCTCGGGGTAGAGTTCATAGACTGCGGCCTCGAAGATGCACATGTCAGGGTCACCCTTGTAAGGGCGGGCCTGGTAGCAAAGCATGTTGTTGACCGCGTGGCCGATCTGAAAATTCGGGAAGATCTGCCAGGCCGTGCCTGCCTGCGCGGTGTGCTGCGGGTCGACCTGCGCCCAGACCACGCCGCGCGCCTCGTCCTCGCGCCGTGCGGTGCTGATCCAGTAGGCGGAGACATCGGCCGGAGCGGTGCCTTCGGGCAGTTCGTCCTTCAGCCGGTTCGCCACCGCCACCAGCGTGGCGGTGGTATTGGTATTGGCGTTCTCCCAGGTGAAGTTCTGCATTTCCGCCGTGGTCAGGCGCGGATCCTCGCCCACGCCAAGGCGCAGCTTGCCCGAATCCTCCTCCTGGCCCTTGGGCGCCTCGTAGCCGATGTTCGAATGCAGGCCCTGGTTGCGGGCCCATCCCCGGAACTGACCGAACTCCATGAACTCGGGGTGGGTAGTCGAAACGTGGTAGGTTTCGCAGAAAGCCTCCATCGCGACTTTCCAGTTGCACTGGAACACCACCCACTTGCGCCAGCGCGGGCGCATCTTCTCAAGCCCGTAGGGGTCGAGCATCGACGCGGCCGGATGGAGGTACTCCGCCAGCGGCCCGGCTCCAGGATCGAGGTTGATCCAGATCCACCCCCCCCAGCTATCGACGTTCACCCGGCCCAGATCGGCACGCCCGCCGCACAGGTGTCCCTGCCAGTCGGCTTCGTGCTCGACATAGGTGTTCTGCCCGTCCAGCCCGAAGGTCCAGCCATGATAGCCGCAGATGAACCCCGCGCGATTGCCGGAAGCGTTGCGCTTGCCCGGCGGAGTATCCACGAGCTTGCGACCTCGGTGCGGGCAGACATTGTGAAAGGCACGTATCTCGCTGTCAGAAGCGCGCACGATGATCACCGAATCGTCGAGGATGTCGAAAGTGATGTACGAACCGACCTGTTCGATATCCTCCATTCGGGCGGCTTGCAGCCAGGCCCTGCGCCACAACCTGTCGCGCTCAGCCCGGGCATATTCGGGCGAGACGTAGGCCTCGGCCGGAACGCTGACCGGGGCGACCAAGTCTTCCGGTGCCTGCACGATCCTGCCAATCTCACCCATGGTATCCTCGCATCTGACTGTACGGATTTGCGCCGGTTATCTCATTACTGGCACACAGGAGCAAATCGCCGGAGCGGTGAGCGTCACCCATGACACCGCTCGCCGCGACGATGCTTCGGTTCTCACGACGCAGGAAAGGCTGCCCTGCCGCGCGGCAGCGTGCCGATCGCCACGCTGCTCGCGGCCATGGAGCCGAGTGCGAGCCAGAGGAAGCCGGAGTAGCTCCCCGTCCGATCATAGACTTGCGCGGCGGCGAGTGGGCCGATCGCCGTACCGATGGAAAGCGCCGCCAGCAGCCCACCGTAAAGCCCGCCGAAGTTCCTGAGGCCGAAGTGGCGGGTGAGAAGGTAGACCACGACGTCGATCTCCGCCCCCAGCGTCAGCCCGATCAACGCCGAGGCACTCGCCATCGCCGCGAACGAGCCGCCGCCCAGCAGGAGGGCGAGGCAGCCAAGTACCGGCAACATGAACACCGCGGCGCCGACCAGCGAGGCGGGCAGGCGATCGAGCAGCATGCCCGTCCCCAGCCGCCCCGCCAGCGAGAACCAGCCGATGAACGAGGCGATACCCGCCGCCGCCATCGGACTTGCCCCGGCGTCACCCAGGATCGCGGTGAAGTGGACCACCAGCGCGATGATAGTGAAGGTGAACAGCAGGCTGGCCACAAACAGCCGGTGATAGACGCTGGAAGTGAGCCCTTCGCGCAACGTCGCGCCGGGAAGGTCGGCGGGCCTTGCGGCGACATCGTTCGGATTTTGCCTGCCTCTCTTATCGTAGCACCCCTGAAAGAAGACGAAGATGAGCGGGAAGGCCAGCAACAGCCATGCGGCCGCCTGCGCGGGGAAGGCTCCTCGCCAGCCGAGTTCGCCGATGAGGGCGGTAGCCATGGGTGGAAACACCCCCGCCGCAATCGATGCGCCGCACAGCGTCACCGCGAAAGCCATGCCGCGCGAGGCGGTGAACCGCGAGGCCACCGCGCTCGTCCAGACGGAAGCCTGCACCGGCAGCGCTGCCAGCGCGATCAGGCCCCACAGGAGGTACCAGTTGAGCAGTGATCCGTCCGCGCTTCCCAGGGCGGCAAAGGCGAGGCCCAGCAGCAGCAGGCCGACAACGCCGAAGCGGCGCGGGCCGAAGCGGTCCACGGCAAGGCCGATGAACACTCCGCCCACTGCCTGCACAAGCGTCGCGATGGTAAGCCCGAATGTGACCTCGGTGCGGCTCCACCCGAATTCCTGCGCGACCGGTCCGTAAAACGGCCCGATGCCGTAGATGTGGATGACGCTCGTCGCATAGCCAAGGCCGGCCGCGACCGGCAGCAGCGGATGAGCGCGCCACTCGTCCCGCGCGGTCAGGGGAGATGATGGGCCGTGCATGTCAGCCCTCTACGCGGCGGACGTGACCCGTATTCCGCCCGGCCGTCTCGGCCCGGCGTCGTAGGCGCAGGCAGGCTTGATGGCTGTGCATCGCTCTCCTCACGCGCCGTGTCGCAATTGGACGTGGGTGGCCTCACCGCTCGGTCCCATTGGCGAATCGTATTCGATGCAGGTGGCCACCGGATTGTCATGCCCGGCAAACAGGCGTTCCTCGTCCGCGCGGGTCATGGCCAGCCGGTCCGGCGAGGAGATGATCGCCTGTGAGCGCTCGAAGTCCTCGCGGCTGTTCCACCAGATCTCCATGATGCAGTCATAGCCGCTGTCGTGGACCTGCCCGGTGACGGGGTTCTTCTCGGGCACCAGGTAGCGCCGCACATACCGCACCGCACCCGGGATGGCCGGGGCCGCACCCATCTTCTTGGCCAACTGCGAGTGCTGGTTCTCGTAGTAGTCCATGAACTCGTTTATGGTCATGTCGGGCCGCTTCCTGAAGAAGCATATCTGCTTGAGCATGGGGCCGGGCTCCAGGTTCAGAGACGGCGCAGCGCGAGGATGCTGCCCTCAGCGTCGGCGGACAGATAGAGGGTGCCGTCCGGCGCTGCGGCGATGCCGGTGAAAGTGTTCATGGGTCCGCACATGTCGCCCACGCCGCCGAGCTGGACCGGCTGCGCCCCGCCCGCGCCACCGATCGGCAGGCGCGTGGCGATCGTTTCGCGCGCGCTGCCCGAGAGATCGGCGGCGACGATCGCCTGGGCCCCCGGATCGGCGACGAAGAGCGTGCCCCCGGCGATCGCCAGTCCTTCGGGCCGTGCGAGGCCATCGAGCACGACCTCCTTGCGCGCGCCGACGAGCTTCACCACCCGCCCCGCTCCGCTTTCCCCGACAAAGACGGTGCCGTCCGCCGACACCGCCATGCCCATCGGCCGGTCGAGGCCGGAGGCGAGCTCCACCGCATTGCCGCTCTCGATGGCGAAGACCTTGCCCGTAGCGGATTCGGCGAAGACCGGGCTGCCACCGGGGCCAAGCGCTACCCCCATGAGCCTGTCGTATCCGCTTGCCAGGACTTCGCTGGTCGCCGCAGCCGGGTTCCAGCGGGCGACATCGCCGTTGGCGGTCGTCACGATCCACTCGTCGGGGCCGCACGCGGCAGCGTCGCGCACCCAGCCCGGAAAGCCCGGCGAGAACAGCATGCCGGCCAGCTGCAGGTGCTCGCCCGCGCGCAGGAGGTAGCAGAAGCCGCCGTCCGCCACGAGCACATGGCCATGCTCGTCCACCGCGATGCCGAGCGGCCACTGCAGCCCTTTCTCGACGAGGGGCTTCGTCTTCCCGGGCTCCAGTATCTCGGTGATCGAGCCGTTGATGTGGCTGACGAAAGTGCGACCACCCACGAAGGCGACGTTGTCGAGCCCGGGTCCGATATCAGCGAGCAGGATCCTGTCGCCGGTGCGCGGGTCGATCTTCAGCACCTGCCCCGAGTAGACCTGCGTCGAGATGATCGAGCCATCCGGGTGAAACTTGACCGAATCGGGCACGCCAAGCTCTCCGGCCACCACTTCCGGCTCCCCGCCCTCAAGCGGGATGCGCCAGATCTGGTTCGCACCTTGCGCGGGGAAATAGAGCTTGCCGTCCGGCCCCACGTCAAAGGCGTTCACCATCGGCACGCCTTTGCAGATGACGCGCGGCGCCCCGCCGTCCCGGTCGAGTTCCAGGATGCGGCCGCCCGGGCGCAGCTCGCCCGCGATCAGCCGACCCTGGTGGTATGTGATGGGGTTCGCCACCGGCACGTCGCCGTGGATGACGCGGTATTCCCCTGCCGGCGTCATCATCGAGACGCGGCCCAGCGTGATTTCCGTGCAGTAGAGGTTGCCTGCCTCGTCGAACGCCAGGTCGTCCGGACCGACGATGCCGCCGCCGTTGGGGCTGATCGTCTCGATCTCACCGTTTTCGACGTTCACCGCGCTCACCATGGAGCCGGCGACCTGCGCCACGTAGATGCGCCCGTCCGCGCCGGTACGAATTCCGTTTGCGCTGGCAAGCCGGCTCGCCGGGCTCATCCGGTGGATCGCCCAGCCCGGCGCGGGCACGGCGGCCAGAGCATGCGAATTGCGGCCTGCGGCGTCGAGCATGTCTTTATCCCTCTCCCGGTACGTGCCGGGTTCTGTGGCGATTGGTATAGGCACCCGTCCGCCCGCGCAACGCACCGCACCCTGTCCAAGCGCCCTCACCGCCTGCCATCGCCACGGCGACGGACCCGCCGTTGCCAAGCGCGATCGCGTACCGATACTCGTGCACCGGACCGATAAGCATCAGGGCGCCTTGGGCCAGCCCACAGGAGAGGACATTCCCCTATGCAGAGCCGCGATACCGGTGCACCCCTTCGCTTCGACGGCCGCGTGGCGGTGGTCACCGGCGGCGGCCGCGGTCTGGGCCGCGCATACTGCCTGCTGCTCGCGTCGCTGGGCTGCAAGGTGGTGGTCAACGACCTTGGCGGGGCGATCCGCGGGGATGGCCCGGATACCGGCGTCGCGCAGGAGGTCGTGGACGAGATCGTCGCAGCCGGCGGCGAGGCCATCGCCAATGTGGATAGCGTTGCCACGCCAGAGGGCGGCCGCGCAATCATCCGCGCCGCGCTCGACGCCTGGGGCAGGATCGACGCGCTGATCCACAACGCAGGCAACGTACGCTACGGCACCATCCGCGACATTCCCTACGAGGATTTCCGCAGCGTGCTCGACGTCCACCTCCTGGGCGCGTTCCACGTGGTGCAGGCCGCCTTCGGCCCCATGTGCGACGCAGGGTTCGGCCGCATCGTGCTGACAAGTTCGATTGGCGGCATATACGGCAACAAGGCCTGCGTGAACTACGCCGTCGCAAAGTCCGGCATGATCGGCCTCAGCAACGTCGCCGCGCTCGAGGGCGAGGATTACGGCGTCACGTCCAACGTCATTGTGCCCAGCGCCGTCACCCGCATGGCCGAGGGCATCGACATCTCGCAGTATCCGCCGATGGATCCGGAGCTGGTCGCCCCGGTCGTGGCCTGGCTGGCGCACGAGGCCTGCACCGTCAGCGGCGAGATGATCGCCTCCATCGCCGGGCGCATCGCACGGGCCTTCATAGCCGAAACACGCGGCGCGTACCGCCCGGCCTGGAGCATCGACGAGGTCGCCGCCTTGAGCGAGACCTTCCGGAGCAAGGGCGCGGACGATCCTGCGGTCCTGGATTTTGGCCTCCACGGCCATGTCGCACACATCGGCTACAGCTTCGAAATGGCGCGATCGGGTGAGCGATCAGTAACGACGGCGGACCATTAATCAACAACACTGTTGACAACAAAAGGGGTCAAATCCACATCGCTCGCGATCGGCGAACTGCCGCGCAGAATCGCCCGCACGAAGAAAGTGGGACCGCAATGACCTGCCAGAAGACCAACGTACCGGCACCTGGGGAGCTCGACATCCCGGCGCTGAAGGCCAAGTACCTGGCCGAGCGGGACAAGCGCCTGCGCCGCGAAGGCGGGGAGCAGTACGTGCGGCCGACCGGCGACTTCTCCGATAACTACGCACACGATCCCTTCACACCGCTCGCCGAACGTGCGCCACTGGTCGAGCATATCGACGTGGCCATCCTCGGCGCCGGCTTCTCCGGCATCCTCGCGGGATACCATCTACGCCAGCAGGGCGTGACGGGCGTGCGCAACATCGACCATGCGGGTGGCTTCGGCGGCGTGTGGTACTGGAACCGCTACCCCGGCGTGCAGTGCGACAACGACGCCTACTGCTATCTCCCGCTGCTCGAGGAAACGGGCTTCATGCCCTCCAAGAAGTTCTCGGACGGCTGGGAGATCCAGGCCTATTGCCAGAAGATGGCCGAGGATTTCGGCCTGGCCGACAGGGCGCTGTTCCACACCCTCGTCGAAAGCATCACCTGGGACGACGGCGCCAGGCGCTGGCATGTGAAGACCAATCGAGGCGACGACATCCGCGCGCGGTTCGTGGTCATGGCGGGCGGCGTGATGAACATGCCCAAGCTGCCCGGCATTCCCGGCATCCATGATTTCAAGGGGAAGATGTTCCACACCAGCCGGTGGGAGCATGACTATACCGGCGGTTCGTGGACCAATCCCGTGCTCGACAGGCTGAAGGACAAGCGCGTCGCCATCGTCGGCACCGGCGCGACTTCGGTGCAGGCAGTGCCTTTCCTCGGCAAGTATGCCAGGCAGCTCTACGTCCTGCAGCGCACCCCTTCCAACATCGACGAGCGGCCGAACCCGCCTACCGATCCCGACTGGGCCGCCTCGCTCAAGCCCGGCTGGCAGCAGGAGCGCATGGCGAACTTCCACCGGGGCGCGCAGCAGTTCTTCCTGCCCGGCGAGCCCGACCTGATCTGCGACATCTGGACCGAGATCAGCCGCAACCTCAACCTGGAGCTGGAGGCTGACGGCTTCCCCGAACTCGGCATCGAGGAGCTGATGGCACGCCGCGAAGTCGTCGACTTCCAGGTGATGGAGCGCCTTCGCCGCCGCGTCGATTCGATCGTTAAGGACAGGCAGACAGCCGAGATCCTGAAGCCGTGGTTCCGCTTCATGTGCAAGCGGCCGCTGTCCAACAACGACTACTACCCCACTTTCAACCAGCCCAACGTCAAGGTGATCGACGTCTCGCCCACGCAAGGCGTCGAGCGTATGACCGAGAAGGGCTTCGTCGCAGACGGCGTGGAACACGAAGTGGACCTCATGATCTTCGCCTCGGGCTTCGAAGTGACGTCCGACCTCAAGCGCCGCTGGGGCATCGACACGGTTGAGGGCGAGAACGGCCTGTCCATCTACGATCACTGGGCGAACGGGCCATCGACGCTCCACGGCGTGACAACGGACAAGTTCCCGGGCATGTTCTACATGGGCTATATCCAGGGTGCCACGAACTCGAGCACAACGGAGCAGTTCGGCCGCCAGGCCGAGCACCTCGCCTTCATGATCGGCGAGACCATGCGGCGCGGCGCGGACAAGTTCGCGGCCACGGCGGAAGGCGTGGCGGCCTACGTCCAGCACTGTCGCGAGAACGAGGTCGATATGTCCGAGTTCCAGCAGGGCTGCACGCCCAGCTATTTCAACAACGAAGGCGACAAGGAACTGAAGTGGGCCCTGTTCAAGGGCTACATTCCCGGCTGGGATGCCTGGCGCGACATGCTCGCCGACTGGCGCAGGAACCCCGACCTGCCGGGCGTGGCGTTCGAGGCGCGCGAAACCGTCGGCTGAGGCTCATGGGCTCCGGAGGAGGAAGGGGACGACAGGTCCTTCCTTCCGAACCTCACCCGCCGCCGAACCGCTCCGCCTGCGGCGCCGTCAGGTTTTCCGAGAACGCCGGCGAAAGCTTGCGCTCCAGCTTGCGGCAGCGGTCTGCCTGATCGATCAGAGCGCGGGCAATGTCGCGCAGGGCCCCGGCGTCCAATTCCTCCTCGCCAGTCAGCCACTTGCGCAGGGCCGGTTCCTCCGTGCCGAGGATGCGGGCAGTGGCGCGCTGCCCGCCCAGCGCCTCGACCGCCTGCGTGAAAAGCGCGAGCTGGACCATCGGATCTTGCGGCATCGTATCGGGGCTTTCTGTCGGAGTCCGGCATCCCGAAACCAAACGCTTCGAGTGAACCTCGCGCATACGCTCCCGCACGGCTGCCACGTCAAGGGATCGTTGCCCGCCATCACCCGTTGGGATCGCGACCGGGCTTGTCCCTAATGTCGCAAGAAGCGTGCGAACGGATAGATGACTGCCGAGACAACCACCGGAAGCAGCAACACACCGGCAGCGAAATAGATGACCAGCCCTGCCGCCATGTCCGAACTGTGGTGGTAGTCGGCCGCCGCCATTTCGTTCGTGACGGCGCGGTAAACCCAACCGAACGCGATCAGCATGATTGCGCCCGCCCCAAGCAGGACGCGCCCCTTCCTCTGCCACGCAAGCCAGCCGAACAGGCTAACCCAGCCAATGTATGCGCCCAAGATAACAAATCCTATCGCAGACCTCGTTAGCAATGTGCCGTGCCTTCCGACATCTGGCGATCCCTACCGCCCCCTCCACACCGGCTTGCGCTTTTCCGCGAAGGCGCGCGGGCCTTCCTGCGCATCGTGCGAGTTGTAGGCGTGTTCGTGCGCGGCGCGCGCTGCGGCGAGCGCGGCGGAGCGGCCCATCTCGGTGGAGAGCATCACCGTCTCGCGCGCGGCCCTGACCGACAGCGGCGCCCCTTCCAGCACTTCCTGCGCCAGCGTGATGGCCACTTCCAGCACCATCCCCGGCTCGGCAAGGCGATTGACGAGGCCGATCTCGTAGGCACGCGCGGCCGCGATCGGCCTGCCGGTAAGGACGATTTCCATGAAGATGCGCTGCCCAATCATGTGGATCAGCGGCGCCGCCCAGGGGCTGCCGCGTCCGACCCTGACCTCGGTGATGGCGAACTTCGCGCTGGTGGAGGCAACGCACAGGTCGCAGGCCTGCGCGATCATCCAGCCGCCTGCAAAGGCCACACCGTTGACGGCCGCGATGGTGGGCTTCGATAGCTCTATCGTGTCGTAGGGCAGCGCGTACATGTCGCGCGGAGGGACCGCCATGCCGGTGTGGACCATCTCCTTGAGATCACCACCCGCGCAGAAGGCCTTGTCGCCGCTGGCCGTGAGGATGGCGATACGCGAGCCCTCGTCCGCCTCTAACCGCGCCCACGCCGCGCGCAACCCTTCCCGGACTTCGCGGGTGAGGGCATTGCGCTGGTCCGGGCGGTCGATGGTGATGACGGCGATGCCGTCCGGGCGGGCGTCATACAGGACAGCGTCGGTCATTGGCAGGCTCCGATGATTTAACGTCGAGGCGCGGAGACGCGGAAATCACCGTCAGAATCCCCGCCGGGCGATCTCGAACGCCGTCCGGTCGAGGTCCTCGCGGAAGTCCGGATGCGCCACGGCAACAAGTCGACGCGCACGTTCGGCGAGCGTCTGCCCCTTGAGCCGGGCCGCGCCGAACTCGGTCACGACCACGTCAACCTCGCTGCGTGCGCTGGTGACCGGACCGGACAGCGTCGGAACGATCTTGCTCAAGGTCCCGCCCTTGGCGGTCGAGGCGAGCACCATGAGCGAGGCCCCTCCCGGCGATCGGGCGCCCGCGCGCACGAAGTCCACCTGCCCGCCAGTGCCGCCCAGATAGGCCGCGCCTGACTGCTCGGCATTGACCTGCCCGGTGAGGTCCACTTCCAGCGCGGAATTGATGGTGACAAGCCGCGACAGCCGGCCCAGCACGCCGGCGTCGTGGGTGTAGCTGGTGGGCGTCATGTGAATCGCCGGGTTCTCGTGCGCCCAGTCATACAGCCGACGCGTGCCGATCAGGGCGCCGTTGATCGAGACGCCCCGGTCGATCTCCTTCCTCGCATTGGTGAGCACGCCGGCCTCGGCAAGGTCGACCAGCCCGTCGCCCAGCATGCCCGAATGGACCCCGAGGTCGCGCCGGTCATGCAGCAGGCGCAGGATCGCGTCGGGCACTGCACCGACCCCGGTCTGGATGACGCAGCCGTCCCCGATGAACTCGGCGCAGAGCCGGGCGATGGCCTTGTCGGTAGGAGTGATCTTCGAAGGCGCGACTTCGACCGGGGGGCGGGAGACCTTCACCGCCACGTCGATGGCGCTGCCCGGGATCGTCTCGCCAGGCACGAAAGGCACCTGCTCGTTAACTTCGGCGATTACGACGCGTGCCTTGTCCACGGCGGCTCGCACGTAGTCGGAAACGAGGCCGCAGGAATGATTCCCCTTCGCGTCCGCGGGGCTGACCTGGATCATCGCCACATCGCAGGGCATGACGCCCGCGGTGACGAGCGGCGCGACCTGGCTGACGTGGACAGGCACGACGTCGAGCAGGTTCGCCTTCGTCATTGACCGCAGCGCGCCGATGGCCCCCATCGACGAGAGGCGGAAGGCGGCGGCGCTCTCGGGCGTGAACAGGCCGGAGAAGCTGGTGGCGATGAAGGCCTTCAGATCGCCGATAGTCGCGCCCTGTTCGACCAGCGCCTCGACCAGCGTAATCGGCTCGCCGCAGGCCTGGCCGAAGACGATGTGATCGCCGGGGCGAAAGTATCGGGTGAGGTCGAGGCCTTCGGGGCTCACAGCTTGCCGGCCTGCCGCAGCAGCCGCTCGGCGCGGGCAAGGTACGGGCGGTCGAGCATGCCGCCCTTCCAGCCGATTGCGCCGACGCCCGGGTTGGCGGCGAAAACGTCGACGATCTCCTGCGCCACCGCGACCTCGGCCTCGGTGGGGGTGAAGGCGGCGTTGATCACCGGCACTTGCGCTGGATGGATCGCCATCATGCCACGGAAGCCATCGCGGCGGACCTTCTCGGCCCGGAGGCGCAGGGCGTCCAGATCCCTGAAGTCGGCGCTGATCGTCTCGATCGCGGTGACCCCCGCCGTCGCGGCGCCGAGCACGGTAAGGCTGCGCGCCAGCTCATAGGTGAAGGAGTAGGACCCGTCCTCGGTGCGGTTGGACGAGGCACCAATCGAATCGGCGAGGTCCTCCGCTCCCCAGGTCAGCGCCACCAGCCGGGGCGCGCCCTTGTAGGTGCCGGTGTGGAACATGCCCTCCGCCGTCTCGGTGATGAGCACGATCACGGGGGTGGAACCCTCCTCGATGCCGTTCGCCACCTCCAGCGCGGAGAGGCAATGGTCGAGCTTTTCCACTTCGGCGCGGCTGTAAACCTTGGGCAGCATGATGCCGCCGGGGTGCGCGGGAATGATCGCGGCAAGGTCATGCAGAGTGTGTGGGCCGTCGAACGGGTTGATGCGTACCCAGAGGCGCCCGCGCTGCTCGGGGTGGGCCTTGACGAAGTCATGCACCATCGGGCGTGCGGCCGCTTTTGCATCGGGCGCGACGGCGTCCTCGAGATCGATGAGCACGATGTCGGCCTCGCCCTCCATCGCCTTGGCCATCTTCTTTTCGCTGTCGCCCGGGGCGAACAGCCAGGAGCGGGCGGTTGAAGGCTGGTGGCGGGGTGGCTGTTGATCGAACGGCATCTGCAATAAGTCCCTGTACCTCGTCGCCGCCCGCGCAGGCAGCGCCTCGCTTTGTGTTCACCCGCCCCCTGAGGCGTGGATTGCTGTCGTCCTTGGTTGGCGGTCGATTGCCACGGGTCAAGTGCAGGACGATCGGCTGCCGCTCTCAATACGACCTCGGCAGTTCCAAAACCCTCTCGGCGATGTAGTTCATGATCTGGTGCGGACTGACGGGCGCGATGCGAGGGATCATCACTTCGCGCAGGTATCGCTCGACATGGTACTCCTGCGCATAGCCCATGCCCCCCATCGACATGACGGCGGTCTGGCATGCCTCGAACCCGGCTTCGGCAGCGAGATACTTGGCGGTGTTCGCCTCCACCCCGCAGTCGAGCCCCTGGTCGAACATGGTCGCGGCCTTGAACACCATGAGGCTGGCCGCCTCCACCTGCATCCACGCCTTGGCGAGCGGGTGCTGGATGCCCTGGTTCTGCCCGATCGGCCGCCCGAACACCACGCGCTCCTGCGCATACTTCGACGCCTTCTTGATGGCGACGCGGCCCAGCCCCGTCGCCTCCGCGCCGAGCAGCACGCGCTCGGGATTGAGACCCTGGAGCAGGATCTTGAAGCCCTGCCCCTCAGCGCCGATGCGGTCCTCTTCCGGGATGAACAGGTCGGTGATGAACAGCATGTTCGAGCCCACCGCGTGGCGACCCATCTTGGGGATCAGCTGGTGCTCGATATGCGCACGGTCGAGCTTCGTATAGAAGAGCGTCAGCCCCTCCGTCTTCTTTCTCACCTCTTCCAGCGGCGTGGTGCGCGCGATCAGCAGCATCCGGTCGGCGACGTGGGCGTTGGTGATCCAGATCTTCTCGCCGGTGACGCGGTAGCCGCCGGGCACCTTCTCGGCGCGGGTCTTGAGGCTGGTGGTGTCGAGGCCAGTGTTGGGCTCGGTCACCGCGAAGCACATCTTTTCCGCGCCCGAGAGGGTCGGCGGGATCATCCGCTGCTGCTGCTCCGCGGTGCCGAACAGCGCCACCGGCTCTAGCCCGAAGACCGGACCATGGATCGCCGAGGCCGCCGTCATGCCGCCCCCGCTCTCGGCCACGGCCTGCATCATTACTGCCGCCTCGGTGATGCCGAGCCCGGCGCCGCCCACCGCTTCGGGCATGGCGATCCCCAGCCACCCGGCCTCCGCCATCGACTTGTGAAACTCGGCCGGGAATTCGCCGCTGCGATCCCTTTCAAGCCAGTACTCGTCGGGAAACTGCGAGCAGTGCTTCAGGACCGCCTCGCGGATGTTCTGCTGATCCTGTGTGAGTGTGAAATCCACCGCGCTCCAGTCCTTCTTCCCGGTCTTCGCCTCTGCCGAGGGCTTTTGGTGCTAACAGCGCGAGCCTCCAACGCCAATGATATCGTTCACATATCGGCCCAGCGAACGGGAATGTGCATAGCTCTGTGCGCCGGCTTTCGATAACCTGCGTCTGAACGAGTGGAGAGCGACATGGCCGACAAGGCAGCACAGGGGCCCCTTTCGGGAATCCGCGTGATTGATCTGACGAGCGTGGTCTTCGGACCCTACGCCACGCAGATCATGGCCGACATGGGTGCCGAGGTGATCAAGGTTGAGCCTCCCGCAGGCGACAACACACGCTGGATCACGGCCGGTCCGGCGCCCGGCATGGGCGGCATCTACGTCAACGTGAACAGGGGCAAGCGCGGCGTCATGCTGGACCTGCGGCAGGATGGGGATCGCGAGACGCTGCGCCGCCTGATTGCCACGGCCGACGTCTTCATCCACTCGATGCGAGGCAGCGCGATCGCCAAGCTCGGCTTCGGCTACGAGGCGGTCAGGGCCCTCCGTCCCGACATCGTCTACACCAACTGCTACGGTTACTCGCGTCGTGGGCCCGAGAGCGACAAGCCCGCCTACGACGACACCATTCAGGCCGAGTGCGGCATCCCTCACGTCCAGGGCCTGATGAACGGAGAGCCCGGCTACGTCGCCACGATCATGGCAGACAAGGTGGCGGGCCTGCATGCGCTCTACGCAACGATGATGGCGCTGTTCCACCGCGAGCGTACCGGCGGCCGCGGCAAGGGAGAGGGGCAGGAGGTGGAAGTCACCATGTTCGAGGCGATGTCCTCTTTCATGCTGGTGGAGCACGCCAACGGCGCGATGTTCTCGCCGCCAACGACGCCCGCACATTACCACCGTGCGGTGGAGCACAACCGTCGGCCCTACCGGACCAGTGACGGCTACGTTGCCGCGCTCGTCTACAACGACAAGCACTGGAGCGCCTTCATGGCCGCGATCGGCCCCTCGTGGGCGAGCGAGGAGTTTTCCACGCTGGAGAAGCGCGCGCAGCAGATCGGCAGGGTCTACGAACTGCTCGGCGAGACTTTCCTTACCCGCACCACCCAGGAATGGCTCGACATCCTGGGTGCCCTGCACATTCCGTGCGCCCGCCTCCAATCCACCGACGCGCTGTTCGACAACGCGCAGCTGAACGCCATCGGCTTCTTCGAGGAGGTGGAAACCCCGCAGGGCCAGGTGCGGATGCCCGGCGTGCCGACGTGGTTCTCGGCAACGCCCGGCAAGGTGCGCGGCCCTGCACCCATGCTCGGCCAGGACAACCAAACGGTGCTGGCCGAACTCGAAAGCGTCGCCCCGGCGATGGTCAGCGAGTCTAAGTAAACAGCACTGTTGATTTCGACTGACCCGTTGGAAAGGCTTGGGCTAACCACCTTCGCAAGCCCCACCCGCGAGCCCGGCCGATGCGCCACGACCGGGTAGAACACGCGGCAAGAAGACAACGGATCGGAAGAAAGGCTACCCACGATGTACGACGACCAGCCCCAGGCCGAGGCCCCGGCGACAGCCACCAGGGGCACGCCCGTTTACAAGCGAATCCTCGACCTGTTCGAGGCAGAGGGCATCAGGACCCTCTTCGGCATCCCCGATCCTAACTTCGTCCACCTCTTCCTCGAGGCAGAAACGCGCGGGTGGACCGTCGTCTCGCCGCATCACGAGGCATCCGCCGGTCACATGGCTGCCGCGGCCGCGCGCATTACCGGCAAGCCGGCACTGTGCATCGGCACGCTGGGTCCGGGCATGGCCAACCTCATGCCGGCGATCCAGTGCGCCAAGGTGGAGAACGATCCGATCATCATCATGGGCGGCCAGCGCGCCCGCATCACCGAGCGCCGCGTGCGCCGGGGCCGCATCCAGTTCGTCCGCCAGGAGCCGATGATCGAGGATTCGGTGAAGTTCTCCAGTTCCATCGAGTATGCAGACCAGACCGACGAGATCGTGCGCGAAGCCATTCGCGTTGCGCTGTCGGGCACTCCGGGGCCGGCCTATATTGAGTTCCCGGCGCACATCATCCTCGAGGAACTGGACCTTCCCCCCGTCCTGCCGCCGCACCTGTATCGCCTGACCATGCAAGGCGCCGACGGCGACCGCGTGGCGGAGGCTGCCGAGATCATCCGCAACGCCAGGAACCCGGTGCTGCTCGTCGGCCACGGCGTCCACACCTCGAAGTCGGGCGCGGCGGTCCGCGAACTGGCCGAGCTGATGCAGTGCCCGGTGATTCAGACTTCGGGGGGCACCTCGTTCATCGAAGGGCTGGAGGACCGCACGTTCCCTTACGGCTTTTCAGAAGCCTCGATCGACGCGGTGGTGGAAAGCGACTGCTGCGTGGCTCTGGCCACCGAACTGGGCGAGCCGAGCCACTACGGTCGCTGGCGCCACTGGGTGGACAACGAAGCCAACCGCAAGTGGATCTACGTCCAGCAGGACCCCACCGCGATCGGCGTCAACCGGCCGATCGACGTTCCTCTGGTGGGCGACGTGCGCGCCGTTGTGCCCCAGCTTTCGCGCGCGCTGAAGGCGCTTGGCGGACGGCAGGCAGCGCCCTCGCTGTCGGAATACATCCAGCGTGACGCCCGCCAGCTCGAGGAACTGGCCGAGGATGCGGCATCCAGGCCTGACGGCTCGGCCTCGAAGATGCACACCAGCCAGTTCGTCACCGAGGCGACCAAGGCGTTCCCCAAGGACGGAATCCTCATCCGCGACGGCGGCGCGACGGTGATCTTCCAGTGGACCTACTCGCAGGCCAAGCCCCGCGACGTCATCTGGAACCAGAACTACGGCCATATCGGCACCGGCCTGCCTTATGCGACCGGCGCCATGCTGGCCGACCAGGCCGCGACCGGCAGGCAGCGCCCGGGCATGCTGCTGACTTCGGACAGCTCTTTCCTGTTCCACGTGGGCGAACTCGAAGTCGCGGTGCGCAAGAACCTGCCGCTGGTGATCCTGGTAGGCGTCGACTTCCAGTGGGGCCTCGAAGTGGGTGTCTACAAGCGCACCTTCGGCCACGGCACCAGGGAAACAGGCGTGCACTGGTCCGACAAGGTCCGCTTTGACAAGATCGCGGAGGGCTTCGGCGCCGCCGGCGAGTACGTGGAAAAGGCGGCAGACATCGGTCCCGCAATCGCGCGTGCCTATGCCCGCGGCGGCTGCACCGTGATCCATGTACCGATCGACCCGGCCGCGAACTCCGAGGAAATGCCCAACTACAACGAGTTCCGCACCTGGTACGCCGAAGGCACGCAGTAAGGAACGCAATCCCCCCGGCCGGCTGGGGAGAAGGGCCACCTGCAGGTCGGTGGAGAGGCACAGGCGTATTCCCGTCTCGGGGAGGACTTGGGAGAGAGCACATGCGCAACTATACGCAGTTCTACATCGATGGCCGCTGGGTGGACCCTGTCTCGCCGAAGACCGCCGACGTCATCAATCCCGCTACCGAGGAAGTCTCGGGGCAAATCTCGCTCGGCTCGCCCGCCGACGTCGACAGGGCGGTCGTCGCGGCCCGGCGCGCCTTCCCAGCCTATGGCGAGAGCAGCGTAGGGGAGCGGATCGAGCTACTCGAAGCCATCCAGGCCGAGTACCTCCGGCGCGAGGCCCAACTGGGCGAGGCGATCATGGTCGAGATGGGCGCGCCGGCCTCGCTCGCCAACGGCTTCCACACGATGCTGGGCAAGGGCCACCTCGGCACCGCGATCGAAGTGCTGAAGGACTTCAGGTTCGAGGAACAGCGCGGCCCCACTCTGATCCGCAAGGAACCGATCGGCGTGTGCGGTCTCATCACCCCGTGGAACTGGCCCATGAACCAGACTTGCGTAAAGATCTTCCCCGCGCTGGCGGCAGGCTGCACGATGGTCCTGAAGCCCCCGCAGCTCGCGCCTTACTCGGCCCAGATCCTCGCCGAGATCCTGCACGAGGCGGGCGTTCCCGCAGGCGTCTTCAACATGGTTCAGGGCCAGGGCTCGGTCATCGGCGCCGCGCTTTCCCGGCACGAGGACGTGGACATGATCTCCTTCACCGGATCGGAAACGGTGGGTGTGCAGATCCAGAAGGACGCCGCGGACACCGTCAAGCGCGTGGGCCTGGAACTGGGCGGCAAGAGCGCGTGGATCGTGCTCGACGATGCCTCCCTCGCAGCCAACGTCGCGGGCGCGACTGCGGGGATGATGGGTAACTCGGGCCAGACGTGCTCGGCGGGCTCGCGCCTGCTGGTCCCCTCCTCGCGCATGGAAGAGGTGAGGAAAGTCGCCGCGCAGGCTGCCAACGGGGTTACCGTGGGCGATCCCGCCGGCAACTTCGCGATGGGTCCGGTCGTCTCCCGAAGCCAGTACGATGTCATCCAGCAGTTCATCGAGACGGGCATCGACGAAGGCGGAGAACTGATCGCCGGAGGGCTGGGCCGCCCGGACGGGCTGGACAGGGGCTGGTACGTGAAGCCTACCGTGTTCGTGGGCGACAACGACATGGTCATCGCGCGCGAGGAGATCTTCGGGCCCGTGCTGGTCATCATCGGCTACGAAGACATCGACGACGCTGTCCGCATCGCCAACGATTCGAACTTCGGTTTGGGCGGCTATGTCTCGGGGGAGGACGTGGAGCAGTGCCGCACGATCGCGCGAAGGTTGCGCACCGGCGCGATCTGGGTGAACGGCGGGTTCGATTTCCACGCACCCTTCGGCGGCTACAAACGATCGGGCAATGGACGCGAATGGGGCGAGTACGGCTTCCACGAGTATCTGGAGATCAAGTCGATCATCGGCTGAGCGCGGGTGACCCCACATGTGAGCCCTCGCTGCATAGCTTCTTTGCGCATGACACGACCGCCCATGCCCGGTAGAACCGCCCCGTGGGCACGATGAGGCACCTTTTCCGGGATCGACCGGCCCTGGCAGCGTTGCTGCTGGCGGCCGCGTTGTTCCTCAAGGCGCTTGTCCCGGCGGGATACATGCCCGCCGCCCCGGACACCGGCATCATCGTCGCGCTGTGCTCGGGCACGATGCCCGCCGGAAGCACGGTCAGGATCACGATCCCCAGGAAGGCCGCGCATCAGGACCACACCGGCACCACGGCCGACCACCCCTGCGCCTTTGCATCGCTCGACGCCGGGTTCGCCGGCGCGGATCTTGCGCCGCTGTTGCTGGCCGCGCTGGCGTTCGTCTTCCTGCTCGCTGTGCGCCGCACGGCGCTGGTCCTGCCCGGCGCACCTGCAAGGATCCGGCCTCCGGGCCGGGCGCCGCCCTCCTTTACCTGAACCCAGAGCAGGCGCGCGGAACAAATAGACCGCGCTTCCATTCGCATGCCCGCAAACGGCGCCCGGAAGGCGGCGGCGGGCTGTTCAGGTGATCTCTTCATGCTTCGTACACTGCTCGCGCTCGGCGCGGCTCCGCTTGCCCTGCTTCCCACGCCCTCTCTCGCCGCGGAGGAAGCGCCGCCCGGCGGCAGCATCCTTGTCGTCGGCCAGCGCGAGAATGCCATCAGCCTCGATGCGCGCGGCCTTTCCGTGAGCCTGGGAGACGAGCAGTTCGCCGCCGTCAACGCCCGCAACGTGGAAGACCTCATGAAGTACGCGCCCGACTTCTTCGTGCGCACTCGCTACGCGGGCGATTCCAACGGCGTTCCAGGGTTCCGGGGCACGCATTCCACCCAGAGCGCCCGCACGCTGGTGATGGTCGATGGCTTCACCGTCTCCAACTTCCTCGGCAACTCCTTCGCCTATGCTCCCAAGTGGGGCGTGGTCGGACCGGGCGAGGTGGAGCAGTTCGACATCGTCTACGGCCCCTATTCGGCGCGCTACGCCGGCAATTCGATGGGCGGCGTGGTCAACATCACCACCCGCTCGCCCGAAAGGACCGAGGCTTTCGCGACCGTGCAGGGCATGGCCCAGCCTTACGACCAATACGGCACGGACGAGAGTTACCTGGGCTATTCCGCCGAAGCGGGCTTCGGCTTCCGGCAGGAAGATGGCCCATGGTCGGTCCGGCTTTCGGACCGGCACTTCCGCAACACCGGTCACCCGCAGATGTTCTTCGGCCTGGTGCCGTCGTCCACCACGAGCGGCGCGACCGACGTCACGGGGGCTGTCGTCGATCCCGGACAGGCCATCCCCGGCGCTCCGGGGAACGCCGCCAGCCCGATCTTCGCCGGCCAGAGCCCCGCCAGGATCACGCAGGACCAGGCCAAGCTGCGCCTCGGCTACGATGGCGCATCCGGCCTCAGCGGCGAGCTGCTGGTGGCCTACTGGCACAACCTCGATGACCAGAACGCCCCCGACTGCTACTTGCGTAGCGCTTCCGGCGCCCCCGTCTGCGACGGCCTCGTCCGGCTGGAAGGGCGCACTTACACCGCCAGCGGCGCCAATCGGTCGCGCACCGTGCGCGACGAACTGCTCGCCGGGCTGAGGCTCTCCGCCCCCGTCTCCGACGCGGTGACGCTGCAGGCCAATGTCTCTACCTATCGCATCCTGCGCGCCGACGCCTTTACCTCTCGCGGGTTCGATGCGGGCGCGGCGAACGGACCCGGGACGCTGGCCCGCCAAGGTCCCACCGGTTGGTGGACCGGCGAGCTTTCCGCCACGGCGCAGCTGGGCGGGCTGGAGCTTGCAGGCGGCGGCAGCGCCAACCTCTACGAGACCGACCTCATCAACTACGCCCTTGCCCGGTGGCGCGACGGCAGCGCGGGGGGAAGGACCTTCTCCACCCGCACCTTCGGCAAGACGCGCACGCTGTCCGCATGGGCCGAGCTGCGCATTCCCCTCGATCCGGTGACGCTGACGCTGGGTGCCCGGCACGAGGACTGGCGCGCATTCGACGGCGGGCTCGGCAGGATCGGCAATGGCGGCGCACCCGTCTCCAATCGCTATGCCAGCCGCAGCGCCGGGGGCTTCCAGCCCAAGGCCTCGCTCGACTGGGCAGTGGGCAGCCAGACCCGCGTGCAGCTGAGCCTGGCCAAGGCGACGCGGTTCCCCACGGTGGGCGAGCTGTTCCAGGGCAGCCTCAACGGCGATGGAAGCTTCAACCAGGACAGCTTCGATCCGAACCTTCGGCCCGAGCGTTCGACAGACGCGAACCTCCTTGTCGCGCACGACTTCGGACGCGTAAAGCTGACGGCATCCGCCTTCTGGCAGCGGGTGAAGGACACGATCTTCTCGTTCACCGGCTTCAACCAGAACGGCGCGACGACTTCCAGCTACAAGAACATCGATCGCACCCGGCAGGTCGGTCTCGAACTGATCGCGGAGGCACGCGACGTGGTGATCCCGGGTCTGGACGTGGACGCCAACGCGGCGTGGATCGATTCGGTCACCGTGCGCAACGATGCCGCCCCGGCCGCCGAGGGCGTGCAGTTCCCGCGCATTCCCCGGTGGCGGATCAACGGTAACCTGCGCTACCGCGTGGCGGAGCCGGTGCTCCTCTCCCTCGGCGTGCGATATGCAAGCCGCCCCAACACCGACCTGTTCGGCCTGCAGCGCGGCGACACATACGGCTACACCTCGGAACTTTTCGCTCTCGACGCGCGCGTGAACTGGAACGTGACCGAGCAATTGCGCGTGAGTGCAGGCATCGACAACATCACCAACGACCGGGCCTGGGTATACCACCCCTACCCCCAGCGCAGCTTCCTCGTCGAAGCGGGGTGGACGCTGTGAGCGGGACGGATGCTGTGAGCGGTGCGGGCCCGAGGACCGAGCGCTGGTACCGCGCCGTGTGGCGCTGGCACTTCTACGCCGGGCTGTTCTGCGTGCCCTTCGTCCTGTGGCTGTCCGTCACGGGCGCGATCTACCTCTTCAAGCCGCAGATCGAGGATATGCTCTACGCTTCCTATCGCGGCGTGGCGGCGGGCGACGCGCCGCGACTGGCGGCGGAGGCGATCGCGGACCGGGCAGTGGATGCGGTGCCGGGATCGGTGCTCCACAAGTACGTGCTGCCCGATAGCCCCGACAACGCGGTGGAAGTGCTGGTCGGCAGGAGCGCTCAGGACGTGCGCGTCTGGGTCCACCCGCAGACCGGAGCGGTGCTCCACAAGGTCGCCGAGGAGGACCGGCTGATGCGCGTGGTCTTCCGCCTGCATGGCGAGTTGCTGGCGGGCAGCACGGGCTCGGCGCTGGTCGAGGCCGCGGCTTGCTGGACGGTGGTCATGCTGCTGACCGGCCTGTTCCTGTGGTGGCCGAGAGGCGGCACGCGACTGGCAGGCGTGCTCTACCCCCGGCTAACGCGAGGACGCGCGCTGTTCTGGCGCGACATCCACGCCGTCACTGGCCTCTGGATCTCACTGGGCGCGCTGTTCCTGATCCTCTCGGGGCTGCCTTGGGCGAATGCCTGGGGCAGCTACCTGCGCGAGGTGCGGACCCTGACGGGGACGGCCGCCGGTCCGCAGGACTGGTCCGCCGGATCGCAGGCCGATGCCGCCCGCCGCGCCGATGCCGACGCGGCGATGCGCGCGATGATGTCCGATCACGCGGGGCACCAGGGCATGGCGATGAACCATATGGCGCCGGCGCCCGCCGCGCTCGATGCGGTGGTCGCACGCGCGCAGGGCCTGGGCTTTGCGGGACCGGTGGAAGTCAGCCCGCCCACGGCGCATGGCGCTCCCTGGCAGGTGCGCAGCCAGGCCGCCGATCGCCCCCGCCGGGACAGCGCCGAGATCGCCGACGATGGGACGCTCGTTGGGGTGGAGCGCTTCGGAGACCGGCACTGGATCGATCGCGCCGTGGGCTACGGCGTCGCCATCCACGAGGGCGCCTTTGGGGGACTTGCCAACCAGCTGGTCAACCTGGCCGTGCTGCTGGGGCTGATGCTCCTTTCGGTGTCGAGCGTGATCCTGTGGTGGCGCCGTCGCCCGACCGGAAGGCTGGGCGCCCCGCCAAGCCTTGCACCGCTGCGCCACTCGTGGGCGCTGGTGGCGTTTGTCGCCGTGCTCGCGCTGGCAATGCCGCTGTTCGGTCTCTCGCTCGCGCTCGCGGTGGCGGCGGAAGCGCTTCTCCCGCGCCTTGCCCCCTCGCTGCAAACGTGGATGGGCTGGCGCGCTCCCGCCTGAGGCGGGCGTCACGCCCATGTCATCGCCTTCGCGCAAGTAGCGTGGGATCAGCCAAGGGAAGTACGCATGTCGATGTCGGACGCCTTCGAGATGGACCGGATCAAGGACGAGATCGCCGACAGCTTCGACGAGGAGCTGGAGATGGAGATCGACGAGAGCCGTCTCGAAGCGCTGCTGGGCGACATGGCCGACCACCCCGACCGCGCGCAGATCGAACGGCGGCTCTACTTCCGCGAGCTGTTCCGCCTGCAGCACGAACTGGTCCGCCTGCAGGAATGGGTCCAGCACAAGGGCCTCAAGGTCGTCGTCCTGTTCGAAGGACGCGACAGCGCGGGCAAGGGCGGCGCGATCAAGCGCATTACCCAGCGCCTGAACCCGCGCGTCTGCCGCGTGGCCGCGCTGCCCGCTCCCAGCGAGCGGGAGCGCACGCAGTGGTATTTCCAGCGCTATGTCCAGCACCTGCCGGGCGCGGGCGAGATCGTGCTCTTCGACCGCAGCTGGTACAACCGCGCGGGGGTGGAGCGGGTGATGGGCTTCTGCACCGAGGACGAAGTGGAGGAGTTCTTCCGCTCCGTCCCCGAGTTCGAGCGGATGCTGGTCCGCTCGGGCATCATCCTGCTCAAGTACTGGTTCTCGATCACCGACGACGAGCAGCAGTTCCGCTTTAACATGCGCATCCACGACCCCCTCAAGCAGTGGAAGCTCTCGCCCATGGACGTGGAGTCGCGCCGGCGCTGGGAGGACTATACCCGCGCCAAGGAAGCCATGCTGGAGCGCACCCATATCCCCGAGGCGCCATGGTGGGTGGTGGAGGCGGTCGACAAGAAGCGCGCCCGCCTCAACTGCATCTCGCATCTGCTGAGCCAGATCCCCTACGAGGACGTGCCCCGCGCACCGGTGATCCTGCCCGAACGCGTGCGCAATGCCGACTACATCCGCCATCCGGTGCCCGAGGACATGATCGTTCCGCAGGTTTTCTGAGAGATCGGTCCTGCCGGGACTTGCCTGTCGAGGCTGGCCTTACCGGAAGAAACCCCTGCTCCTGAGGAACAGGTAGGTCGCCAGCGCCGTGCCTCCAGCGACGAGCGTTGCGCCAAGCGTGCCGTACGACCCGGTGAACGGCAGGCTGCCGGTGTTCATGCCGAACAGCCCGGTCACCAGCGTGGCCGGCAGCATCAGCGCGGTCATCACCGATAGCAGGTAGAGGTTCTGGTTGGTGCGCTGGTCGGCCTGCAGGTCCAGCTCGTCGCGGAGCAGGCGCAGCTGCCCCTGCACTTCGAGCGCATCGGCATCGAGCCCCTGCAGCCGCTGCGAGAGCTTCTCCACCGTGGGATGCAGGGCTTCGGGAAGGTCGTCGTCCTGCTCCAGGCGGCGGAACACGCGCTGGGTGCCATCGAGCATGCGGTGGATCTGGGCGAGGCGGCGGCGGATGCCCAGAAGCTGGTGGCGGGTGGGCGGCTTGTGGCCTTCCAGAAAGCCGTCCTCGGCGGCCTGTACGTCGGTCGAAAGGCGGCGGATCACCAGGTCGATGTTCTGGCTGAGCGCGCCCACGAGGAGGTCGAGCGCGTGGGCCGCGCCCTGGATGCGCGCGCCGGCCTCGATCCGCTGGCGCACGATGTCCGCCGATCCCAGCGGATGGCGACGCGCCGTTATCACCAGATCGGGAGTGACCATGACCCGCAGCGCCCCCACGCGAGCGGTGTCGCCCACGTCGAAGTCCCGCTCAAGGTCGTGGAGGATGCAGCACACTGCGGTGCCCTCCACCAGGGCGCGCTGGTGCGAATCGGCGGAGAGCAGCAGCTCGCGCGTGGCCGGAGAGAGGCCCGCCGCGCCCTCGATCCAGCTGCGCGTGCCCTGATCGGCCAGGTTCAGGTGCAGCCAGCGGAACATGGCCTCATGGCCGCTGTCGCACGAGGATACCTCGCGCATGCCTTCGGCGTCGAAATCCCGGCCCCAGATGAGCCCGGGGCCCGGCCCCGCGCCTACCGGGAGGCTACGCGCGGGACGGGGAGACGCGCCGCTCGCGGTCGGCCCGTCGGCCATCAGAAGATCTTGGAGAAGACCGCGTAGAGGCCGCCCGCCAGCAGGATCGAGACCGGCAGCGTCAGGACCCAGGCCATCAGCAGGTTGCGCACGGTGCTCATCTGCAGGCCCGAGCGGTTCGCGGCCATCGTGCCGGCAACGCCCGAGGAAAGGACGTGGGTGGTCGATACCGGCAGGCCGAGGTGGTCGGCCGCGAAGATCGTGCCCATCGCGACAAGTTCCGCCGAGGCGCCCTGCGCATAGGTGAGGTGCGACTTGCCGATCTTCTCGCCCACGGTGACGACGATGCGCTTCCACCCCACCATCGTGCCAAGCCCGAGCGCGAAGGCGACGGCCACCTTCACCCATGTGGGGATGAAGCGGGTGCCCGCATCGAGCGACGCCTTGAAGCCGTTGACAGCAGCCTTGCGGCCATCGTCGAGGCCGGCAGCATCGTCCTTTGCCAGGCGCTTGATGGCTTCGGAGGCAAGATACATGTCGTTGCGCACGTTCTCCACCGCGGCGGCGGGCACGCGGGCGAGCGAGCCGTACTCGTCCACCTGGCGGTCGATGTCGCGGACCAGCACCGCAAGGGCGGCGGGAGTGCCGGGCTGGTACGTCTTGTCGGCGATGTAGCTGGTGACGGCGCCGCGCGCCTGCGCCGGCTGGATGGTGGGCGTCTGGCCACCTGCAAGCGCTTCGTAGGCGGCATCGGCCCCGACGTGGAATTCATCGGTGTAGCCTGCCGGGACCGCTCGGTTCAGGGCATAAGCGGTGGGGACCGTGCCGATCAGGATCAGCATGATGAGGCCCATGCCCTTCTGCCCGTCGTTCGATCCGTGCGCGAAGCTGACGCCGGTGCAGGTGAAGATCAGCAGGCCGCGGATCCAGAACGGCGGCGGCAGCCCGTCCTTGGGCTCCTGATAAAGCGCCTCGTTGCGGATCAGCACTTTCATGGCGAGGAACAGCAGCGCCGCCATGCCGAAACCGATCAGCGGCGAGACGAGCAGCGCCTGCCCGATTTCGGTCGCCTTGGTCCAGTCGACACCGGCCGTGCCGCTCTTCCCGTGCAGCATCGCGTTGGCGACGCCCACGCCGATGATCGAGCCGATCAGGGTGTGCGAGGACGAGGAGGGGATGCCCAGCCACCAGGTCGCCAGGTTCCACAGGATGGCGGCGATCAGCAGCGCGAAGACCATCGCGAAGCCCGCGCTCGATCCCACCTGCAGGATCAGTTCCACCGGCAGCAGCGAGACGATGCCGAAGGCGACTGCTCCGCTTGAAAGGAGCACGCCGAGGAAATTGAAGAAGCCCGACCAGACCACCGCGACGTTGGCGGGCATGGCGTTGGTGTAGATCACCGTCGCCACGGCATTGGCGGTGTCATGGAAGCCGTTCACAAACTCGAAGCCGAGCGCAATGATCAGGGCGAGGAAGAGCAGCAGGAACGGCAGCACCGCGATGGCGGACATGCCTGCCGAGCTGGCGTCGGCCAGAACGCTGTAGCCAACGTAGGCGATCGCGGCCAGGATGGCGGCACCGAAGCCCAGCTGCCCCGCCAGCCCCAACCCCTTGTCCAGCTCGGGCCCTTCGTAATTTTTCGCGGCTATCGTGGCGTTCACGGCGCTTTCCCCCTCGAGATCGGTACGATCAAGTAGGCAAAGTTCGTGACACGGGTGTTTCAATCTTTACGCTTCCGCAACCATCCAGCCAAGGTTCCCCTGGCGCCCGTCACTCGGGCGGCATCGGCCGTCCTTCAAGCCGGGCGACGGCATGGCGCACCACCTTGTCCAGGGCTTCCTCGGAGAAGAAGCCTCCCGGGATCAGGCATCGTTCGATGAGCACCCGGCGGAACGCGGCGAAGGTCTCGGGCGAGGGCGGCGGCGGATCCTGCCAAAAAGCGTCGATGCTGCCCTGGAACGTGATCTCGGCGATATCGTAGACCGCATGGCCCAGCGCCACCACGGGCACGCCTGCCGCCAGCGCGAAGGTACCGCTCGTGCTGTTGATGGTGACGACCCCCTGCGAGCCCTGGGTCACGGGAACGATGTCTCCCCAGGCGAGATAGTCCACCCGGTCTGCAACGCCGAAGCGGTTAGCAAGGTCTGCGGTTTCCTGCTGCCAGTCGCGCACGCCATTGTCGAGCGGATGCTCCTTCACCACCAGGCGGGTTCCGGCAGGCGCATGTGCCGCGAACGAGGCGATCACCAGATGCAGCGCGGGCAGGATACCGGCGAAGGGGGAGTGCAGCCGGATCTGCGCATCGGAATCGAGCTGGAGCGGGAACAGGAAATAAGGCGCCTGCGAGTGCGCGAGCCGCCCCATCAGCGCCGCCGCGCTCTCCTCGCGCTGCTTGCGGCGGCGCAGCTTGCGCAGCCAGCCCATGCCTTCGACCACCGGGTGCCAGGGGCGATGGTTGTTCCAGCCCGGATAGTACCAGCGCGTCAGCACGTCGGCGGCATTGTAGGCGAGCCCTTCGAGCGCCCGGCGGCGGAACGAGGACGGCACCTGGCTGTGCGGCGGAACGGGCGGCAGCGCGGCCGCCGTCGCGCGATACCACGCCGGGTCACGCGGCAGCGAGGAGTGGCCGTTGACGCCCCCCAGTTCCAGCGTCACCCAGTCGGGCCGGATATAGCCTTCCTCGAAGACGTGGACCGGCACGCCTGCATCGCGGCAGATGCGGATGGCGGGCATGTGGTGGTCTCGGCAGTCACCGAACAGGACGACGTCGGTCACCCGATGCACCTCGAGCAGCGCCTTGAAGGCGGCGGGCCACTCCGCCAGCGTGCCACGATAATCTATCCCGTTCGGGAGCCGCCAGAACGCCCGGTCGCCGCCGTTGAAGTTGACCTTGTGGACCTTGTGCCCGGTGCGCATCAGTTCCTGCCCGAGGCGGCGGAACAGCGGGCCCATCAGCCCCTGCAGCAGCAGCACCGTGCGGGATGCCCGTCCCTGCGCGGAGGAGCCGTCGGCATTGCAGCCCGCCGCCGCATTGTTGGCAGGTATAGGGATGGCAGTCGCTGTGGACGCTTTCCCCGCATCTCGATATTCTGGCATGCCGAAAGACGTGCTCCGTAATGACCGGCATCTGCTGCCCGGCGACAAGTACTTAGGTCGCAGGCCCGAATGCATGTCCGGCCGAGCGTTAGTAGGGTCGGAGACATGCGGCAAGCCCGGCAGGCTCCCTATCCGAGCCTGCGCAAGGTAGACGGAGTCGGCTGATGACAGCCTTGATCGCGGCCGCTATGAGCCCATCCCTTCCGCCCATGAGGGCATGAGGCTGCCACCGGTACGTGACTTTCGATGGACTGACATTCGGGGCGACGCTCCTTGGCGCGGGCCTCATCGATGCGCTGGTGCGCCCCCGCGCTGGCGAGCGTCCAGCCATGCGCACGGGCATGGGGCTGTGGCTGCTCGCCTGCATGAGCGCGGCGCTTTACGGCGCTTTCCTGGCCGTTTGCGGCAATGGCGGCGTGGCCATGGTGCTGGCTCTTGCCGTGCAGGCGCTCCTTGCCGTCGCTTCCAATGCCAAGCATGCGATGCTGGGCGAGCCACTCCTGTTCTCCGACCTGGCGCTGGTCGGCGCGGTGTTCCGCCATCCACAGTTCTACCTTTCGGCCGTGCGCCTCTCGCACCGGATCGCGGCGGGGATCGTTGCGGCGGTGCTGCTGGCGCTCGTCGCATGGCTTTCCGTGGCCGACATCGCCTCGCACATGGCCGGCCTGGCGCTTGCCATCGGCGCCCTCGTCACTCTCGCGATCACGCTGCGGCTTGCCTCTCCCGGCCGCCTTGTGCCGGACGCCCGGGCCCATGCCGACACCCGCCGGTTCGGCCTGCTTGCGGCGCTTCTCCTTTTCTGGCTGCGCTGGCGCGAAAGCCGCGATCCGCCGCCCTGCCCCGCCTTACCGAGAGCCGCGCCGCCGGCTCCGCCCGAACTGGTCGTCATGATCCAGTGCGAAAGCTTCGCCGATCCGGAGGAGCTTTTCGCCAACCCGGCCCTGGCGCTGCGCTCGCTCGGGAACGCACGGGCGAAGGCCTGGCGCTGGGGCAACCTCCACGTCAGCGGCTTTGGCGCCTATACCATGCGCACCGAATACGGGGTGCTGTTCGGCCGGGGCGAGGAGGAACTGGGGTTCCGCCGCTTCGACCCGTTCCTCACCGCCGTGGGCGAGGCAAGCTATGCCCTGCCCGCCCGGCTGCAGGCGGAAGGCGGCCCCGGATGGCGCAGCCTTTTCGTTCACCCGCACGACATGCGCTTTTACGGGCGCGATCGGATCATGCCGGCGGGCGGCTTTGCCGAGTTGGTGGGCGAGGACCGGTTCGCGCCGCCCGGTCCGGGCGAGGGCCGCTACGTGACGGACGCTGCAATGGCGGACGAGATCATCGCACTGGCCGCGGCGGCGAGCGGCCCAACCCTGCTATACGCCGTCACCATCGAGAACCACGGTCCCTGGGAGACGCAGGGCGGCGAAGACCTGGTCGAGGGCTACATGCGCCTGGTGCGCCGCAGCGATGCCATGCTGGGCGACTTGCTCGACCGGATCGCGGGCCTGTCCCGCCCGGCGCTGCTGGTGTTCTTCGGCGATCATCGACCGAGCATCCCGGGAGCCACGGCGCCCGGCGGCGATCGCCATACGCCCTACGTGATGGTGCGGATGGACGCTGCCGGCCGCATTCTTCCCGGCGACGATGCCCGCGCCGACCTGACCCCCGCGCAGCTGCACCACGCGGTGCTCGACGCGGTCCTCGGAACGCCGCTTACTCCGGCGGGGTAAGGCTCGACAGCACCCTGTCCCGCAAGGGCCCGGGCAGCAGGCGATCGATCCAGCGCAGCACCGCGAAGGGCCAGGGCAGCACGAGATGGGCGCGGCGCGTCTCGGCGGCCTGCGCGATCCGCGCGGCGACCGCGCCGGGCGCCATCAGCATCGGTTTCGGGCCCGGCACCTTGCGCCCGGCGGCGGTATCGATGAAACCGGGCGACACCAGCGTGACACTGACGCCGTGCCGGGCGACGCCGATCCGCAGCGCATCGGCGAAGCGGGCAAGTCCCGCCTTCGTTCCCGCATAGGCTGCGGCAAAGGGCAAGGCGTGGAACGCCGCGGCGGACCCCACAAGCACGATGCCCCCGCTTCCCCGCTCCGCCATGCGCGCCGCGATCGCGGCAGCCATCGCGGCGGGCGCCGTGAAATTGACAGTGCCGAGCGCCGCCACCATTGCGGCATCCTCCACAAGATCGCCGCTTGCCCGCACGTCTCCCCGCCCGGACGCCAGAAGAACGAGGTCGAAGGGATCGGCCGCGTCCTCGCCGGCCAGCGCGGCAAGCGCGCCATCGACATCGGCGAGATCGAGCGAGCGCACCGACACCTGGGCCCCGGCGGTCCGGCAGTCGTGCGCGACGGCCTCCAGCCGCGCCCGGTCCCGGCCCCAGAGGCTGAGCTTCACACCCGTTTCGGTATCGCTGCGCGCATAGTGGCGGGCCAGCGCTCCCCCTAGCCCTCCCGAGGCGCCGGTGATGAGGATGCGGCGAGTTTTACGGTTGTGCGGCAGTGTCTCCGTCATCGTCCTGAATTCATCGATCGCAATCCGCTTGTCATGTTTTAACCCCGTTCGGAGGCATCGCGACTTGACAGTCCCACACGGCTATTGTCCAGCATCGTCGGCAATGCCATCTCAGGTCTCCAGTCCACACCGCGTCCGGTTGTTCAAAAGCGAGCGCCTGGAAAAGCTTACCCTGATCTCGCCTCGCACCTTCGCGGTGAGCTGGGCGATCCTGCTGCCGCTTATCGCATGGACGGGCTGGGGCTCTGCCACGCTGACGAACGCCGCCGCGCTGATGGTCGCGGGCTTGCTGGCATGGACGCTCTTCGAATATGTGATGCACCGCTATCTCTTCCACCTCGAGAGCCGCTTCGCCCCGGTCCGCTGGGTGGTGTTCCTGATGCACGGCAACCATCACGAAACCCCCGGCGACCCCTTGCGCGGCCTCATGCCGCTGCCTGTCAGCGTGAGCGTGGGAGCGGTGCTGTGGGTCGTCAGCGTGGCGGTGCTCGGCCCTGCGGGAACGTGGCTTCTGCTTGGCTTCATGACCGGTTACGTGATCTACGATGCCCTTCATTACGCCTGCCACCAGTTGCCGATGCGCCGCGGCCTGGGCGCGGTCCTGAAACGCCATCACATGCGCCACCACCACATTGACGAGGGCGGCAACTTCGCCATCTCCGCGATCTTCTGGGACCGCGTGTTCGGCTCAAGGATCACGTCGCTGAAGCGCTGAGGATCGAGATGAACTGGCAGAACACCGTCAATGCGCGGGGCTGGAAAGTCCCGTTCGTGGGCAAGTCGCTGTTCCAGATCGGCAAGGACCTGCGCCCGGCGATCGACCGGGTCATCATGCGCAGCTCCAGAATCCCCGATGCAGCCGTGCAGGACAAGTCCTTCTTCCCCTGGATCGCCGAACTGGAGAGCCATTGGGAAGCCATCCGCAACGAGGCGCTTCGGATCCGGGCCGAGGACATACCATCGCTCGGCGACATTTCCTTCGACCATGGGCGCATCGCTGCCGATCGCCGCTGGCGAGCCTTCTTCCTCAAGGGCTATGGCTACCGCATGGAGGCCAACGCCGCGCGGGCGCCGGTGACGGCGGCGCTGATCGAGAAGGTGCCCGGGCTCGTGACCGCGAACTTCTCGGTGATGGAGGCCGGCGGCCACATTCCGCGCCACTGGGGAATGACCAAGGGCATGCTGACCTACCATCTGGCGCTCAGGGCCCCGCGTGAGCGCGAGAAGTGCCGCATGCACATCGAGGAAGGCGACAGGCTTCACGTGATGCACTGGGAGGATGGGCAGTCCTTCCTGTTCGATGACATGTTCAACCACGAGGTCTGGAACGAGAGCGACGAGGGCCGCTACATCCTGCTCATCCAGATCAAGCGCCCCTGCCGCTGGCGAGGGAACCTGATCCAGAACCTGTTTTTGAAGGGCGTGCGGCACTCGCGCTTCGTCAGGGATATCCGCAAGGCGATCGAGCGGGAAAGCAGCGCGCGGGCGCGTTGAAGAAGGCGGGGCGGCGGAGCGCGTCCCTTGCGCCCCGATGCCGCGCTTGCCGCACTCAGCCAGTCGGCGCCCCGGCGTTCTGGCTGAGCCCTTCGATTGCGCGCGCCACGATGGCGATGTGCTCATGCCAGCTCGGGTTATGCCAGCCGGGCAGGCGGGCCTGCTGGGCAAGGTGCGTCGCGCCGCGCCCGGCGTAGTCCATCACCGCCGTCTTCCAGCCCGGGCCGTCGAGCGGGTCGAGGTAATCGGGCGTGTCCCCCCCGACTTCGCGCAAGGCGGGCAGATCGCTGCAGATCACCGGCGTGCCGACCGAGAGCGCCTCGGCCACGGGCATTCCATAGCCTTCCGCAAAAGACGGCATGAGCAGCGCGCGGGCGCCGCGCAGCAAGGCCGAGAGCCGCGCATCCGGGCAATTGCCCAGCTCCTCCACATGCCCGACGAGCGCGGGGCAGCGCTCGAGCATGTCGACGATCTGCTCGTTCTCCCAGCCCCGGCGCCCGATCACCACGAGGCGCGGCACGGCGGCGGGCGGGAGCGTCTGCGCCAGATGGCGCCACAGGTGCAGCAGCAGCAGGTGGTTCTTGCGCGGCTCGATGGTGCCCAGGCACACGAAGTAGGGACGCCCGTCCCCTGCCTCGCCGGTAGCGGACGGCAGCGCCTCGGTTCCGAGCAGGGCAACGTGGATCGGGGTTCCCGGCCTTAGCCAGGGCGCGAGCGAG
Organism: Novosphingobium silvae; assembly: GCF_009856825.1. GTDB lineage: Bacteria > Pseudomonadota > Alphaproteobacteria > Sphingomonadales > Sphingomonadaceae > Novosphingobium > Novosphingobium silvae. The sequence continues at coordinate 140,769 of NZ_WVTD01000010.1, forward strand.
CGCCCCGTGGCGGCGGAATTGACGATTGCCGCGCCCCCGGTGGAAGCGATGGCCGAAGCGATCGTCTCGATCCGGCGGCGGTGGAGCGCCGCGCCCGAAGGCCGCGCATACTCTGGGTACTCGATCGGGATAAGGTCGTGGACGAGACACAGGAACCGTGCGCCCTCCCGCGCGAGGATGCGCCGGACCTTGGCCGCGTTCGTCAGGTGGTGCGGCGAGGCCTGGACATAGACGGGCGCGCACCCGTCATCGGCCGAGCCCACACCCCGGCGGGTCGGCAGCAGCGCCGCCAGTTGCGGCATGACCGATGACAGCGAGCGCTGGCGCGGCGGGGGGGCGGCATCGGGTGCCGCCACGCTCGACCAGCGGCGTTCAAGCTCGTCGAGGTAGGTTAGCGCCGCGCCTTGCCTCAGCCTGCCGTATACCCCGGAGGGATGCACGGCGGCAAACGACAGGCGCTCGCCATAAAGCGCGTGAAGCCCCCGTGCATAGGCCATCTCCACCCGGTCCACGCCCGACGGGGTGGAATAGCGCACGCGCGAGATCAGGCGCGATATGTCGAGGATCACGGTCATGCGGGGACGTTCATCGCAGGGCGTTCATCAGCTTGCCCTGCCATCGGCGCAGCGGCGCGATCCAGCTCAGGCGGTTGGTGGCGGCGGCACCGGCCATGCGGCCCACCAGAACTTCCGGCGGGCACGGCAGGCCGGTGACCGGATCGAGATAGCGCGGATAGAGGATCAGCACGCCCGCGACCAGCTGGTCGAGCGTGAGCCTGCGGGTGCGCCGCGCGGGAACATCGCCGAGATCGCGGGTGAGCCCCCACCCGGCATAGAACGGAGTGCCGTGGCAGGTCACCTCGCGCCCGCGCAGAAGCGCCTCGAACCCGGCCAGCGAACTGAGCACGTGCACGGCATCCACCTTGGCCAGCAGCGGCGCCATTCCCCCGCCGCGCACCACGCGATCCGCGAAGGCGAGCGCCTCGCTGTCGGGCACCGCGCCCTTCCGGTGACCGGCATCGACGTCGGGATGAGGGCGGAACCAGATCTCGGCAGCGGGCTCCAGCGCGCGGGCACGGCGCAGCAGCGCGAGATTGGGCCCGCCTGGCTCATGGACGAGGTCGCCCCCGGCGGCGAGGACCGACATGTCGTCCCCCACCTGCCCGGTGACGAGGACGAGCCGCCTTGCCGGGTCGCGAACAGCCATGCCGCCCTCCCCGGTATCGGCGGCATACTTGCTGATGCCCGCCGCCACGATCGCGTCCCGCAGCGCCCCCGCCCGCGCGAGCAGTCTTTGGGACATCGGGGCGCTTTCCAGCAAGGCCTCGAGGTCGCTCTCGCGCGAGGGATCGAAGTGGATGCCCGCGCGATCGACCACCACCGAGGAAGGCGGCACGAGATCGACCCCGAGGCCCACCGACCGCACGAACCCGTCCTCCACCCTGACCAGCGGCACGCCCTGCGCACGCGCCGCCTCCACGAGCGCTGTCGACACGCGCGAAGGCCAGATCGCGACCGCGCCGCCTGTGCGCCGGGCGATCCGAAGAGCGCGCGCCGGAGATGAGACGAGGGCGAGCGGGCGCTCCGGGTGCCAGAGGAAACGCCGTATCTCCGCCCGCTTCCACCATGCCATTCCGCATGCGGCCACGATCGCGCGGTTCGCATCGAGCGAGGCGCGCCACATCGCAAGGATGTCCACCACCGCGTCGAGACTGGACGCTGCTCCCGTGAAGGGATCGCGCCAGTGTGCCTGCGCAAGGGCGGTCGCCGCGCGCCTGTCGAGCGCCTCGCCATCGTCACCGGGCGCGCCGAACCGCCCTTCGGAGAGCACTTCCACGGCCACCCTTGCCGCGCGCGCGAGGACGATCCACTCGTCGTCGCCATGGGCGACCAGCAGCCCCGCACCCGGCAGCACCGACCAGGGATCGACGTCGAAGCGCCATTGCTCGCCGGCAAGCGCCCTGGCCCAGCGGGCCCGCTCGGCACGGCCCGAATGCGCCTTGGGGCATGGCAGGATCCACAACGCGCCCTTGCGGGAGAGGCTGGCGACCTCCTGGCGGTCGCGTGGACGCAGAACGACCTTAACCGGGCGGGCCAGGTCCGCCGGATCCGCCCAGAAGCGCCCGCCCACGCGCGCCTCGCGCACTGCCTGGAAGAGAGCGGCCGCGTCGAGGCACGCGCCGGGCTTGGCGGAGGGGCTCGACACCTCGACAGCGATGCCCGGAAAGGGCGGCGCACGCAGGATGGCGGCGCCGGCCACAGGGAGGCTCATGGCCGAGACCCTAGCCCGCCGGGCCTGCCCGATCCGACCCGCGCGGGAGCGACAACAAGCGCGGCGGCCGGAAGAGCGGCGGGTGGGTGCTTCGTGGGCATCATCCGCGATCTCATACCAGTCCATGGCGGTCAGGCAATGCAGGCCGCAAGACACGTCTGCGTTCCACGTGGAACGGGGCGTCGAGCCACATTTCAGAGGACGGGGGATTGCCAGCCGTTTCCCTCCCGGCCTAGGAACACATCGAGGCGGAAGTGGCCGCAACCTGCCGTACAGCGGGAACGCGCGCTTCGCGTTGCGGCATTTGAACCACTTGGGCCCTTGGAACATGAACCTTCGCGGACACGTCCTCACCAAAGATGCGGCTCAATTCGCAGTCGCCTGGACTGCTCCCACCCGCGCAGGGACGAAGGGCTGAGCGCCATGGGCCTCTCGCGCGCCTTGCTGGCACCGATCTGGGCCCTGCAGCTCCTGACCGGCGCGAAGAGCTTTCTCGACAATCCGCTGATCGGCTCGCGCCGGCTCAATGCACGCGGGCTCCATGTGGGCCGCGTGAAACTTGCCGCCGGGATGGCGGCGTGGCGTCGCCGCCGCCTTGCCAACAAGGTCCCGCGCGCCTGGCGCGAGGCATTCGACAGGGACGGCTTCGTGGCCATACCCGGCATCGTGCCCGAGGCCGAGTTCCCCGCCCTGCGCGAGGCGCTGCTCGCCTACGAGGCTCCCGCGCGCGAGATGCGGCAGGGCGATGCGATCACCCGCAGGTTCGCGATCGATCCGGCCATGCTGGCGGCCGTGCCGGGGCTGAAGACCTTGCTGGAGCGTGCCGACGTGGTCGCCCTGTTCCACTACGTCGCCAGCTTCCGCACCGCGCCGCTGCACTATGTGCAGACCATCGTCAGCCACTTCGACGGCAACGAACCCGATCCGCAGGAGGCGCTGCACGCTGACAGTTTCCATTCCTCGATGAAGGCCTGGCTGTTCCTGAACCCGGTCGCGGCGGACCAGGGGCCGTTCACGTATGTGCGGGGCTCGCACCGCTTCACGCCCGAGCGGCTCGACTGGGAGCGCCGCCGCTCGCTCGCGGACCCCAAGGCGGTCGACCGCCTTTCGGGGCGCGGCTCTCCGCGCGTCAGCGCAGAGGATCTGGCGGCGATGAAGCTGGGAGACGCGGAAGCGCTGGCGGTTCAGGGCAACACACTGGTGGTGGCGGATACGCTCGGCTTCCATGCGCGCGGAGCCTCGGCGCGCCCGGGCGAGCGGGTGGAAATCTGGTCGTACTCGCGGCGCAACCCCTACCTGCCCTGGCTGGGCGGCGATCTCCTCAGCCTGCCGGGACTCGCCGAGCGGCGCGTCAACTGGCTCTGGGCCCTTCGCGACAGGTTCGAGGCACGCATCGGCCAGCCATGGCGCCCGGTTGGCAAGCGCCGTCCGACGGACACCGTGCCGCCGGCTTCCTGAAAAGTCCCCCCGCTCGGGTGGGCCGACAGGAGCAATCCGCGCCGCCGTATCTCCCCTGCAGCCGGTTTCTTTCGGACCTTTGCGCGCGGTTCCTTTGACGCTCAGATCGGCCCGGCGACGGCTACCCCGGGCACCTGCAGGATGGCTGCGACACGCCGCGATTGATGTTGCACGGATGTCACAGTTCAGTCACCATCTGCCCTCGTGAGGCACTTTGCCGGAAACTCCCCTGCGGTCGATGCCGTTTCCATGGCGAAATCTACCACAAAGGAAATACCATGAAACTGAGTGCTCTAACTCTCGCGGCGGTTGCTGCGGCAGGTATCGCTCAACCCGTTCTCGCGCAGGACGCCACCCCCACCGGCACCGAAGTCGCCGCCAACGGAACCGGCTTTCGCGGCATCCGCGTCGAGGGCAACATCGGCGGTGATCGCTTCCAGTCGCAGGGCAACCACAACGACAAATTCGGCTATGGCGGCACCGTCGGCTTCGACGGAACCATCGGCGAGCGGATCGTCATCGGCGCCGAGGGCAGCTTCTGGAAGCCGGGCAGCGGCAACGAGAACACCACCGCCCTCGCCGACGGCAACAGCATCGACCACAAGGCGTTCGAGGAATGGGGCGCTGCCGTGCGCGCCGGCTATCTCGTGACCCCGCAGTTCCTGGTGTTCGGCAAGGCCGGCTACGTCAACGGCGAGCAGCGCAAGCGCATCGAGGGCCCGGCCGGCAACACCCTGGTCTATGACCACTACCGTGCGGACGGCTATCAGGTCGGCGGCGGCGTCGAGTACACCGTGATGCCGCAGGGCGCGCTGCCGGTCTATGTGAACGCGCAGTACGTCTACTCGAACTATCACGGGAACACCGGCCGCCAGCGCGTGATGGCAGGCGTGGGCGTGCGCTTCAAGTAAGCGATGCGCCGTGCCTCGCGGGTTGGCGAGGCGGCCGGAACGAAAGGCCGGATCCTCGCTTGATGGCGCAGGGATCCGGCTTTTTTCGTTCTCTCCAATCACGGCGGAAGGGCCGCTGCGGACCGCGCCCCCGCATGGAGATGCCTCGACAGGAACACCCTGTCCCGTGGCGCGCTTTTGTAAAATCGCCCCGAACAAGCTAATGAGCCACAATGATCGAAAGCCGAATGAACCCGCGCGTCTTCTGGGGCGCCTCCGCTGTCATCGCTGCGATGCTTGGCGGCGCGCTGCTGGCTCCCGGTGCTTCGGACCTCATATTCAAGGCTGCGCAGGCCTGGGCGATCGGAACTTTCGGCTGGCTTTATATAGCAGCCGTCGTCGCCTTTCTCGTCATCGTCCTTGCCTTGGGTTTCGGTCCGGCTGGAAGGCTGCGGCTCGGCCCTGACGATGCCGAGCCCGACTTTCCCTACGTGTCGTGGCTCGCGATGCTTTTCGCCGCGGGGATGGGTATCGGCCTCATGTATTTCGCGGTGGCCGAGCCTATCCAGCACTACAGCGCGCCGCCGGAAGCGCAGCCCGGCACCATCGACGCGGCCCGCGAAGCCATGGCGATCACGTTCCATCACTATGGCGTCCATGCCTGGGCGATCTATGCGCTGGTAGGCTTGAGCCTTGCCTATTTCACCTACCGCAAGGGCCTGCCCCTGACGCTTCGCTCCGGACTGTTCCCGATCCTTGGCAAGCGCATCCGTGGCCCGATCGGCGATGCGATCGACATCTTCGCGGTCTGCGGCACGGTCTTTGGCGTCTCCACGTCGCTGGGGTTCGGCGTCTCGCAGATGACGGCGGGGCTCGCGTACAACTACGGCCTGCCGGACACCACCGCCATGAAGGTAGGGGTCATCGCGCTGGTAATGGGGGCTGCCACCCTCTCGGTGCTGAGCGGCGCCGACCGGGGCGTGCGGCGCCTGTCCGAGCTTAACCTGGTGCTGGCCGTGCTGCTCATGCTGTTCGTCCTTGCATGGGGGCCAACCCTGTTCCTCCTGCGGGCGCTGGTGCAGAACTTCGGTCTCTACCTCGATCATTTCTTCGAGCGCAGCTTCAAGCTCTATGCCTATGAGCCACGGGCATGGATGGCCGACTGGACCCTGTTCTACTGGGCATGGTGGATCGCCTGGTCGCCGTTCGTGGGCATGTTCATCGCCCGCATTTCCCGGGGGCGGACCATCCGCGAATTCGTGATCGGCGTCCTGTTCGTGCCGACCGGATTCACCTTTCTGTGGATGACGGTCTTCGGCAACACCGCGATCTTCCTCGATCTGGGTTCAGCCCATGGCGCCATCGCCGATGCCGTCCAGGCGAACCTCTCGACTGCGCTCTTCAAGTTCCTTGAATACCTGCCGGGCGCCGGCTTCACATCCACGCTGGCCATCGTTCTCGTCGGGGTTTTCTTCATAACCTCGGCCGATTCCGGCGCTCTGGTGATCGATACCCTTGCCTCCGGTGGTGCGGAGGAGACGCCCCGCTGGCAGAGGATGTACTGGTGCATCCTGCTTGGCCTGACCGCGACGCTCCTGCTGCTTGCCGGAGGGTTGGGAGCCCTTCAGACGGCGACCCTGCTGGCGGCGCTTCCCTTCTGTTTCGTCATGCTGATGCTCGCGTTCGGTCTGGTGCGGCAGACCCGGGCAGACGTGGAAGGCATCACCCTGAGCGACGAGACGGTCGATGTGACCGAGCGCCTGAAGCGGCTTTTCGTCCCTGCACGCAAGGCCCTGATCGCGCGCCAGCTTTCCGAACGCGGCGTGCCCGCGCTGCGTCAGGTCTGCGAGGCGATGCTGGCCGAGGGCTGGGCCGACAGCCACGTCGAAGTCGAGGAGCTGGAGGCAACCCTCACCATCCTGTTCAACTCCGAGGCCACGTTCACCTACAGGCTCGCTGCCAAGGCAAGGCCTCTCCCGGCCTATACCGCGCTGGAGGCCCCCGAAGGTCGGCGCAGTCTCACCTGGATGCTGACCGGGCAGGTCTCGGGCGAGAAATACCGGGATCTGACGGACTTCTCGGAAGAGCAGATCACGCACGACGTTCTCTCGCAGCTGGAGCGGTGGCGGCCGGCCCGCTGACCCGGAACTCTCCCCCGGGATCGGGATCGCCGCGCCCGCGCGAACGGCCAAGCTTGCGTGCCACGGCCCGGCTCGGCAAGAACGCGGTATGAAAAGGCAGCCAGACGCGCAGAACCACGGCGAGACAACGATAGATCACGTGGCCGCGGCCGCGGGAGTATCCGTGCGGACGGTCTCCCGCGTGCTTAACGGTTCGTCACTGGTGAAGCCTGCAACGCGCCTGCAGGTCGAGCAGGTCATCGCCAGCATGAACTTCTCGCCGAGTTCGCGGGCGCGCGGGCTGGCCCTTCGCCGCTCGTTCCTGATCGGGCTGATCCACAACGACCACAATGCGCTGGTGCTGGACTCGCTGCAGCGGGCGGTGATCTCCACCACCGTCAGCAGCGGCTACGAGCTGATAACGCATCCCGCTTCGCTGGGATCGCAGGACGCGGTGAACGAGTTGCTGGCCTTCGTCGAGCGTTCGAGAGTGGACGGCCTGATCGTGCTTCCGCCCGTCTCGGGCATCCCCGGACTGGCGAAGGCCCTGTCCGACGCGGGCGTTCGCGCCGTCGCGCTGTCTTCCGTGCCGATCGACGGCTTCAGCGATGTCGTTATCAGCAGGGAACGGGAAGCCGGAGCGCTTGTCGCGCGCTACCTCATGGACCTTGGGCACAAGCGCCTCGGTCTGGTGAACGGCCCGATGGAGGTGGCCTCCGCCAAGGAGCGGCGCGCAGGGTTCGTCGATGAAGCCTCGGCGCGCGGCGCGTCGGTTTTCGAAGCTGAGGGCGACTACGGCTTCGCCTCGGGCGTGGCGGGGGCAGCGCATCTTCTTTCGCTTGAGCGGCGGCCCACAGCCATATTCGCAGCGAACGATATCATGGCGGCGGGCGTGCTGAAGGTCGCCGCCAGCCTTGGCATCGCGATCCCTTCGGAGCTTTCGGTCATCGGTTTCGATGGCAGCATGATCACCCGGATGCTCACGCCTGCATTGACTTCGGTCTACCGCCCCTTCGGCGAAATGGCGCAAGGGGCGGCACGGCGCCTGATCGCCCTGATCGAAGGAAAGGAGCTTCCGCCCTTGCCCGAGGTCACGATGGAGGTGGTGCCGGCGGAATCGACGGCCATGACCGCCATGCCGTGACAAGAACAGGCTCCCGCCACCTAGGGCAGGAGCCTGCAGGTTGACGCTCAGGGAGGCTGAGCGCGGTGTCTACGCGCGGGCTTGCCCTTAATTCTCGAAGAACCCCCAGTCGTCCGCGCTGTCCCCATCGGAGGACCGGGATGCCGAAGGCGCTGGCGTGGGTGACCGCTCTGGAGTGGGTGACAGGCGCAGTTCGAAATGCGCGGGTTCGAGTTTGGTGCGGTATTGCGGCAGGGGACGGCCCAGGTCGCTCCACTGATCGTCTCCGCCGATGCCCCACTGCGTCGTGTCCACCAGCAAGGTGCCCGAAGGCCCCGGCGTTATGTCGGTCCACTTCCACGTGCCGGGCGAACGGCGGTAGAGCTTGGAATAGGCGAACGGAAGCGCGTTCATCATCAGGGGCCCGATCCCCTCGACATGCAGGCCATGCCCTGCGCCCGACAGCTCCATCCATCGCACATCGACCTTGTTGCCGGTTTCCTGCGGGCGGCTGTAGTCGTGAGGCTGGTCGGCAAGGGCGCCGCGCCAGATGCCGATGGGCGCGCCTACCTTGCGGTCGACATAGGTTTCGTGCGGCCCGCGTCCGTACCACTCGGCAGTGTCGAGATCGGCGGGAAGATCGAACATCAGCCCGACGCGATAGGGCGGGGGCAGGTCCTGCTTCACGGGTATGAAGTCCGCCGTCATCGAGACCGATCCGTCCCCGTTCATGCGGTACGTGGACCTGAACTTCGCCGCGCCGAGCGTCTCGCCTCGACCGAGCGTGAATTCCACCACGGCCGAGCGCCCGCCGTCCGCCTCCCTGCGCAGGTCGAGAGAAGTGACGCGGCGCTGTTCGCTGAGCTCCTTCCAGACGGCCAGCTTCTTCGCAGCGCCGGTGCCGATGGCGTTGTCCGTCTCGGCACGCCAGAAGTTGGGCGCGCCGCCCTGCAGAAGCAGGCGCCCGTCCCTGGTGTAGGATCGGATCAGCCCGGTGGCGCGATCGATCGAAAGCGTGGAACCTGCGGCCGCCAGCCGCACCGTGCCCGCGCTGTCCGCCACCGACACGGCTCCCGATCGGTCCACCGCCCCGGCAGCTGCCGCCGCCGCCTGCAGGGGGAACTGCTCCCAGGCCATGATCGTCCCGGCGGCGACGAGCGGGATCGTCCCTTCCCTCGCGCGCGCACGTACAGTGAGGATATACTCCGCGCCCGCCTTTCGGCCGGAAGCGGCAAGCGGAAGCGCCAGCGTCCCGCTGCCGCGCGCCGCGATCCCGGGTGCAGGAACCCGCCCGCCCGTCACCGGCCTGCCGTCCTCGAGCACCTGCCACTCGAAATCGTAGCCCGACAGGTCGAGGAAGTCCTGCCGGTTGTGCACCCTCACCGTGCCGCCTGCGGCATCGAAAGCGTCGAACTGGATGGGTTCGGAAACCTTGCGAAGATCGTAGAGCGCGGGATGCGGGGTACGATCCGCCTGGATGATGCCGTCCCCGAATTCGATGTCGCCGGTGGGATTAGGGCCATACGCGCCGCCATCCGCCCAGTAGCGGCGCCCGTCGCTCGTGTAGCCGTACATCGCCTGGTCCACCCAGTCCCAGATGAAGCCGCCCTGCAGCTTATGAGGATGGGCGTGGATGGTGTCCCAGTATTCCTTCAGGTTGCCGCCCGAATTGCCCATCATATGGGCGTATTCGCACTGGATCATCGGCTGGCGGTAGGACCAGTTCGCGGCGTAGTCGTCCATCTTGGCGGCGGGGTCGTACATCGGCGCGTAGATGTCCGCGTACCAGTTGGGCCGGTGGTCGCCCGGCCGCAGCGGCCCCCAGCCCAGATAGCTCAGCAGACGGCCGGGATCGCGGGCCTTCACCGCCTTGGCCGCATCCTCGAAGGTGGGGCCGATGCCCGCCTCGTTACCAAGCGACCAGAAGATGATGGAAGGGTGGTTCTTGTCGCGCTCCACCATGTTCATCACCCGCGACAGGTGCGCGTCGCGCCATGCAGGGTCGAAGCCCAACTGGTATCTGGCGCGCTGCTCCGCCACCCGGTTGCCGTACTCCATGTAGGCGTGGCTCTCGATGTTCGCCTCGTCCATCACATAGAGGCCGTAGCGGTCCGCAAGCTCGTAGAGGTAGGGATCGTTGGGGTAGTGCGCGGTTCGGATCGCGTTGATGTTGTTCCGCTTCATCAACTCGATGTCCCGCTCCATCGATTCCCGCGAGATCACGTGGAAGGTCTCGGGATCGTGCTCGTGACGGTTCACCCCGCGGATCGTCACCGGCTTGCCATTCACCGTGACGAGGCCGTTCTCGATCGCCACGGTGCGAAATCCGACCCGCGTGGGAGTGGACTGCAGCAGCTTGCCCGAGCCGTCCTCCAGCTCGATCAGTGCGGTGTAGAGGTTCGGGGTCTCGGCGCTCCACGCCCGCACCGCGGGCACCGTCCCTGTCAGGGCCACGCGGCGTTCCGAGCCCAATGCTGCCAGCGCCGCACTGCGCCGCAGCACGACCTTGTCGCCCTCCATCAGCGTCAGCACGACCCGCCCGCGCGGTCCCGGCGTCGCCTCCACGTCCACCGCGAGCGTTCCATCGGTGTGCGTGGCATCCAGACCGGCGCGGATGAAATGGTCCCGGATCCGCGATCCGGGCGCCGCCATCACGTAGACGTCGCGCTCGATGCCGGAGACGCGCCAGAAATCCTGGTCCTCCAGGTACGATCCGTCCGACCACCGGAAGATCTGGATCGCGACGGTGTTGGCGCCGGGCCGGACGTGATCCGTCACGTCGAACTCGGAAGGCAGCTTGCTGTCTTCCGAATACCCCACTTTCCGGCCGTTCACCCAGACGTAGTAGGCGGACCCGGCGGCTCCGATGTGCAGGATCACGTCCTCCCCGCTCCATCCCGCCGGCACCACGAAGTCGCGGCGATAGGAGCCGACCGGATTGGTCTCGTGCGGGATGAGCGGACGATCGGCCACGAAGGGGTATCGCCAGTTGTTGTAGCGCGCCTGGTCGTAGCCTTCGGCCTGCCAGTCGGCGGGAACCTTGATCGACGCCCATCCGGAAACATCGTAGCCGGGCTGCTCGAACCCGGTAGGCAGCTTGTCCGCACTGGGCGAGAACGAGAACTTCCACGGGCCGTTTAGCGACAGGAACCGCGCCGAACGCTCGGGCCGGTCCGCCATGGCGAGTTCCCGGCTTTCGAAGGGAAACGCGGTGGCCCTTGCCGGCAACTTGCCGATGGCGAAGACCGCCGGGTTCTCCCAATCGGGGCGCGAGGGATCGACCTGCACGGCCTGCACTTTCGGATCGTCCGCCGCAATTGCTCCGGACGGTGCGAGAATGCAGGCCGTCGTCAATAGCCACCCGAAACGCGACATCCTCATCCTCTTTCCGTAATCTTCCAACGTGCCACATCGCGGCATCGTGTTGCGGCACGAGACGAGCACGTAGCCGGTCCGCCAGCGCTCGCCCGGTGTCCGGTCTGCAGGTAAACGACCGAGCCGATTGCCTTCCACCGTGCGGCTGACGCGCGTGGACTGCCTGCCCCATGACAAGTCTATTGTCCGGGTATTTGCAGAGCGCAGCGAAGTCAATGCCTGAATGTCTAGCGCTGGCATAGTCGCCTGAATGCTGCTAGGAGGCGTTCGTGCAAGCCTATGTTCCACGCCCGAGCTGCGTTCCTCACGCAACACCATTCGCACGAGGCCTTCTTCCCTAAGCGCTAGCGCGTACATGGCGATGCTTCTCCGGTCACGCTCCCGACCAGCGTTTCGCCAAGTCCTGAAAATTTATGCCACCGCTGGCAAAACCATCTTGACGCGGAAATAAGTCTGACAAATAAGTACAGGAGCGGCGGGGAATACGCCGCCATCGAAAACGGGGGGGAGATTCCATGTGCCGCTTTGCGCTCTTGATTTCGGCTGCGCCACTTGCGCTGATTTCCACTAATGTACATGCTCAGAATACTACCGACATCTCTGCTCAACATCTTGATGCGGAAGGCGATCAGCCGTCGGTTACGGAAAGCGGATCGGGTCAGAGCGCTGTCGATCCGCGCGACATCGTGGTCACCGGCTATCGCGCCAGCCTGAGCACGGCTCAGGCGATCAAGCGCGATTCCGACGCCATTCTCGACTCGATCGTGGCGCAGGACATCGGCAAATTGCCTGACAACACTGCAGCGGAATCGCTGGCGCGCATCACCGGTGTTCAAGTCACCCGGTTTGGCGATGAAGTGAACGGCGTCCTGGTTCGCGGCCTGGGCGATATCGTCACCACCTTCAATGGCCGCGAAATCTTCACGGCTGAATTGCGCACCGTGCGCCTGCAGGATTTCCCCTCGGGATCCTTGTCCGGTCTGGAAGTATACAAGTCCGGCACCGCCGAGCTTATCGAGCCGGGCCTCGCCGGCCTCATCAACGTGCGCTCGCGCCGCGCCTTCGATTTCAAGGACGGAGTGACGGTCGCCGGCGGCATTCGCGGAACCTACAACGACCAGAGCGAGAAGTACGATCCGCAGGGGAACCTCATGGTCTCCTGGCGCAAGGACACCGGCATCGGTGAGATCAGCATTCTGGTGAACGGGTCCTACACCCAGTCGCAGTACCGCAACGCTGTCCGCTTCGGCAGCAGCACCATCACCACCCTTGGCACCACGCAGGTCGTCAACCCCGGCTCGGTCGGCCGCGATTTCCGCTATCCCGACCGCATCGGCGTCTTCAGCAACAGCGGCAAGCGCTGGCGCCCGTCCGCCAATGCCAGCCTGCAATGGAAGCCGGCGCCGAACTTCGAGGTCTATGCCGACTTCCTTTACCAGGGCTTCCGGCAGAATGCGGCAAATGATCTGTTCGAGGCATCGCTGCGAGCGATGAGCCCGACGCTCAACGACGTGGTGATGGTCGACGGGAAGCCGGATCAGGTACAGAGCTTTACGAAAGTGGGCGGCGAGCGATCCCAGATGTATCGCAGCACCGCCGACAGCTACACGAACACCTTCCAGTACGCCGGCGGCTTCAAATGGGACGTCGGCCGCGCCAGGATCACCAGCGATCTCGCCTTCACCAAAAGCGAATTCGGGCGCGACGAATGGAGCTTCGACACCGCCAACACCAGCGCGCCCACGATCGATGTGGAGTTCTTCAACGACGGCGGCGTGGCCTTCGACCTGCCCGGCTTCGATGCCAACGATCCGGCCAATTACAAGTGGCGAGGCTTCTTCGAGCTGACCAACCGGGTGAAGGGCCAGGGATGGCAGTGGCGCACCGACGTCGATCTGGAAACGGACGTCTCCTTCCTGCCCAAGATCCAGGTCGGCTTGCGCTGGTCCGACCGGAATGCCTCGTTGCAGCAGGGAAGCCGTTACGCGGGAACCGAGCGGCTGAACATCGCGCTCGACAGCCTTCCCATCGGTGAGCTGAACCTCATCCCCGATGCGTTCCGCACCAATGTCCAGGGCTTCCGCCAGTGGTTGATGCCCTCGCGCGCCGGGATCGTCGGCGGAGCGCCCGAACTTCGTGAGCTTGCCCTGCAAAGCCTGCAGCAGCTTGCCGTCCGTTTCCCCACCGAAGCCGGGCTTCGCGACGCGATCCGCCTGTTCTCCACCCCGGAAGTGCAACTCGACCCATACACGGGTTTCGCCGCGAAGGAGGCGACCTACACCGCCTATGGACAGGCCAAGTACGAATTGCCCATCGGCAGTTGGGAGATCGACGGCCTCGTCGGACTTCGCGTCGTGAATACCGTCGGCGAGTACAGCGGCATTTCGAGCGTGACCTTCGACGGCGTGCGGCAGCCCGAGCCGCGCGTGACAAATGCGAACTACGTCGACCTGCTGCCGAACTTCAGCATGCGGATCCGGCCGACCAACCGGCTGCAGCTGCGGTTCGCCTACACCAAGACGCGTACGCGCCCGGAGTTCGGCCGCCTCAATCCCGCTATCACGATCACCCAGAACAATGCGGCGCCGACCCCGGACGCGCCACCGGACCCGCGTTTCCCCGCCGACCTGCAGGGCCGGCCCGATGCCTTCGGCAGCGGCGGCAATCCGAACCTGCGGCCCCTCACATCCACCAACTATGACGCAACCGCAGAGTACTACTTCTCCCGGACAGCCTCCATCACGGCAGGGTTCTTCTACCGTGACCTCGACGGCTTCATCAATACCTACGCCCGGCGCGTGCGCGATCCGCTCTATGGCCTTCTCGAGATCACGATCCCCGAGAACGCGGGCAAGGGGCGCATCAAGGGCTTCGAACTGGGCGGCCAGACGTTCCTCGATTTCCTGCCGGGCCTGCTGAGCGGCTTTGGCGTGCAGGCGAACGTCACCTACCTCGACGGCAAGAACCGCTACCCCGCAGCCTTCCTCAACTCAGCCGTGCAAGATCCTCCGTTCGTAAAGATCCCGTTCCTCTCGAAGTGGACCTACAACGCCGCCCTGTTCTACGAAAAAGGAAAGATATCCACCCGCCTTTCGTACAACCACAGGTCGCCGCATCTGATCAGCAACCTGTTCGATGCCAATGGCGTCTACAACGGCGAGGCGGTGCGCAGCATTTCCCGGCTCGACTACTCGTTCAACATCAATCCCATTCCGCAGGTCACGCTCACCTTCGATGCCACGAACCTGCTGGCCCAGCCGTTCCAGAACTACTGGCAGTACGGCGATGACCGCCGGTATCCTCGCGACGTTCGCGACGAAGGCAGGTACTTCGGACTGGGCGCGCGCTTCCGCTTCTGAGGCCAAGGCGCGTGGCGACCTGCCGCCACGCGCCTGGCGACTCACAAAAAACGAACGGACGCAAAACCACCTTGGCTGCAGATCGAAGCGCGGTGCAGGACGGCGCCATGGTGGTGATGCAGACACGCAAGGCAGGCGCTGCATGAAAGACCATGCATCATGCGAGCGGAGCCATGGTATCACGCCCCGCCGCCTTCCCGCGATCAAGGCCAGCCGGGCGAGAATGGAACGCCTCCACTCACCCCAGCATCGACCCAAGCTGGAAAGCCCTCCCCGTGGGAAACCGCCGATGTCCTGGTGGAAGTGCCTTGAGGAAGGTGGTGCCGCTTACGTGACTCGAACACGTGACCCCATCATTACGAACACGAGCGATAGAGCGGCAGAAATCGAGGGTTTCCGAGGCTTCTGATGCCGGAAATCGCCCAGCCTTCCGGGTCGCCCAAGCGATACCCAGATTGTGCCGAAATCCGATCTGGGCGTCTTCCTAGCGAAAGCACTTTGGCTCGGTGGAATCTTGAATTTCAACCCGGTCAGAACCCGGATCATTTATAGGGACGGCATAGGTGGTCGAGGGCCGACCGGATTTGCCTTATGAGGGCGATCATTACATTCTAGCACCCCAGTGGTCAGCGAAAGCCATTCCATCGTTGATGTGCGAAGGCAAGTAGCTGCAAAGGTTTGAAAGAGATATAGGTTAGCGCCTAGCGCGGCTGATCGGTGCAATCAGACATCGCGTCCATGAAGATTTGTTTGCATGCCTGCCAAGCACCTTCCTTTGTGTCAGCTACGCAGCTTTCAAATGAGGGCTGTAGCTTCGCTTTGCACGTCGCGTAAGCATCTGATGGGCTGAACTGATCGTCTAAGCGACTCTCAGTCGGTGCACTACCGCCGCTGTTCCAAATCAGGGGGATGTCCGGTCCAAGAATGAAGAGGGCAACAAGGGCAAGCCCGACAAGAATAGCAACCTTATAGGATCGCTCTTTCGCCTGACGTGCTTCAAACATCGTGCTGTGGCGTTCGAAGGCCTCACGTTCTTGTGCTCTTTTGAACACCTCCGCATGGACTTCTTTGTAGAAGAAATCTGACATCGCATTCGATGTGTAATGGAACCTCTCACCAGCCTGCCGCTGCGCATCATTAGCGTCAACGCCTTGCCCATCGAGTTCCAGAAGAAAACGTTTCAGTTCCGTTCGGTCGCGTTCAAGAATCTTGCTTCGATTCTTAATCCTCGGCTTTACAGGCTCATCCATCACTTTCTTCCCCTTATTTGTACGGGGTTAAGCGTCTGGATGAGCCGGATCAATGGGGTAGTGAGCTGGCCTAGCCTTGGTATTGAGGGCATAAACCTTGGCCTCCAGCATCAATCAAGGCGGAAGCTATTGAAACCATTGATGCCGTAGAGCCCGTCTCCGCCCAAGCTGCCCTTGGGTGCGACTGCCATAGCGATCGGCGCTGTAGCATCGGGGAAATCGCAAAAATAATAAGGAAAAACCCAGGCCTGCACCTGGCAAATCAGGGGCGGTAGAGGGTCAGGCTCGGGTAGCGGTCCGGGCACAATCACATCTGCCTCACCCGTTATTTTTTGTCTGTGCCTCATGGGCTCGCGCCAAAGCATTCGACAGGTAGTTTTTAGCGTCAATCAGGGCTGCGTCAATTTTGCTGTAGTGCTCTTGAAGCGGCTCAATAACGCTGGTGGGAAGGTTCGAATCTGACAGATTACGAAGTTCTTCGAGGTTATCAGCAATCTGCTTTTCAAGTTCAGCGAGCAGGGGATGGATTGACACGTGGACTCCGTATTTGTGATATATTAATCAACAATTTAAAAAAGAATCCTTTACTCAGCGCGCCTAAAAATGCAACCCACGATCGCGTGATAAATGCCGTCATCCGAAGTCGTAAAGACAGATGTGGACGAGCCTTGGCAGCTTTGCCGGTTACCCTGATACGCAATCAGCAAGCTTCTCAAAGGCAATATGCCCTTCATCGTTCACGGCAATCGTCTGAACAACCGCGCTATTCGCATTCCTGATGGTCACGGTCAGGGCATTCGACAGCAGATGGGCAAGCCTCCGCCCCTCCTCATTGGGCATTATCCAAATGTACGTGTGGCCACCACGTTCAGGGAAGGGGAGCGCCACAACGTCAGAAGATAAATCGTTTGTCGTGTAATCTCGCATGAGTATGCGCATGCTCAAGGAATTTGTTTCGTCAATTGGAGCGATGGGCGACGCAAACGATAGGGACGTCATCTGCATTGTACCCATGAACATCGTGATTATCGCTGGCTGGTTTTTGATGCCAAGCATGGCGCTGTAAGAAGAACTTTTGGTGTATACGGAGCAGCTTATTCCGCCGCCAACGTCTTTCTCCTCAGAAATATGTTCACGCCCAACAGCCCAACTATTTCCAATCCAAAAGGGCTCGCCATCCTGAGCCACCGCAGGTGTGACAACCCCGAGAAAAAAGACAATGAATAAGCCCCAAAGTTTACGCACGAAATTTCTCTCAGCAATTACAACCAAATGATTTTACGTTATTCTGAGACATTATCGACCACTTCGCTTGAAGCGAAGGTACGTCGACAGAACCGCAGTAGGAATATCCATAGACGGG
This sequence comes from Novosphingobium silvae, assembly GCF_009856825.1. Classification (GTDB taxonomy): domain Bacteria; phylum Pseudomonadota; class Alphaproteobacteria; order Sphingomonadales; family Sphingomonadaceae; genus Novosphingobium; species Novosphingobium silvae. The sequence goes on from NZ_WVTD01000010.1 coordinate 157,978, forward strand.
TTGCGGGCGCAATATAGCTTAATTTCTCCAAAAACCCCATTAGCGCTGGTAGTCGCTCCAACGTCTACGCCAGGCAATGAATTAAATGAGTTAGCAGCATTAAATCCACTCCAATAGCCTAGAACGTACTGCCTTATTTGGTTGCTGTCATTGACATTACCTTCCGTCAAATCAGCACAGACAAATCTTTGCCCATTTTTCAAAGGGCTATAAACTATAGGGTCTTCAGCGATTACAGGCGCAGCCAACAAACCCGCCAGAAGTGCTAAATATTTTAACATATTTTTCCCAAGATAAATGCAGGCGCTCAGTGGCACCCGCGCATTACCAGCCCGCTACATGAGATTTCCTAAATATTTTATTGTAACGGCTTCATCGACCAAATTCATGTGTGCTCGCTGCCAACAAAAGAGCGAGGGGATCAATGCCGTGTGATATCCGGCAAAACCGTGTCGGATTCCGCCTGGATAACCCGAGCCCATAGTTCATTCTTCGTGAAAAGCTTCTCTGTCGGATAGGGCTTCCCGTGGCGGGTTTCGTCCAGCAACCCCAGCCAGCACAGGGGGCACAGGATGTGGATGTAGGCCATTGCGTACGCCCAATGGTCTTCCGGTCCAGCCCCGAACAGCACCTCTGCGAAACGCTCGTAGGTCAAGCCAGTATGGGCCTCGACGTTGATGACGTTGAGGAATAGCAGCCAATCACCGGCGAGTTCGTCACCATACCGCGTGTATCGGGAGTGATCGAGGACGAACAGGATATGATGGGCCAAGGCGATCCAGAGGTTGCCGGGATGCTGTAGCAGATCCTTGCCGGTCTTCGTGATGTGCAGGAAGCCCTTGCGATGCCGAGCCAGCTTGGCGCTTACCAGCAGGTCATGCAGGACCACAAGCGGCGGGAAGTCATGTTCGTTCAGCACCTTGTTGACCCCGTAAAGGTCATCGGCGGTGTAACACGGCCAGTCGAACGTTTCGGCAGCCCACGTCACGAAATACCGCTTCAACGCCTTGCTCTGCGTCAGACCGATAGGACCATGTTCGACAATATAGCCGAGGGTCAGCAAGGCACCCCGTAGCAGGGGTGATTGGGCAAGGGCCGGGTCTTCATGTGGTGGGGCGACGAATTCGATCATACGCCATGCTTACTGCAATCGAAGGCTGCACTGGGCAAGATGTGAGCGGCTTGTAAGGCGCCAAGGCGCATCTGATAGCACGATCGCTGGTGCGTTGAGGGCATAACACTTGGGCGAGAGCATCAATCAAGGCGGAAGCTATCGAAACAGTTGATGCCGTAGAGCACGTCGCCATCCGAGGTGCCTATGGGTCAACTCGCATAGCAATCTACGCTGTAGCATCAGGGAAATCGCAAAATTGATAAGAGGAACCCCGGATCTGCGCGTGACAAATCCGGGGCGGATCAATTCAGTCTTCGTTAGAATCGTCCTTCAAGGATCGACTTTTGATATCATTAGGGGAGTTCACCCATCGAGGGCCATCCGAAATGACGGGAAGCGGAGGAAGAATAATACCACTTTGCTGAGTCAAGGTGGCGAAGATTGCCCGAAAATAGGGGTAAGCCGCAAAACGCCCCACTCTTTTAAGGAAATGATATGCGGCAGTATCATCGCAAAGGTCAGACAAACGGTAGCTGCACATATAGCGCGTGGTGACATTGAGCAGCTTCCGTCGCCCTTCAACACACGAAGCACTATAAGAGAAAATACCCGTCAGCGTCCCTTTCTCATTATCACAAGTCCAATCTTCCAATTGCTCAGTGATATTAAAATCCCACTTTCGCTCCGCAATCTCGATGGCTTCTGGTTTGAGATCAAATTTGGTCCCAACCAGTCGAATATCACGAAGGGTAGCGTGCGAGACGACGCTATTATATTTTTCCGGATCGACCTTTGCGATCGATGTATTTTTGGTATTGGTCATGACACCTCTCAGGCAGCCAATGCCAACTCATGACATGGCGGATCATACGCAGCGAACGCTTCGGCTTTACCCGATTTTTTCCGCCCACGACCTCGCGGCTTAAGGTCGACGATTGCTCCCCAAGCATCCGAAGTCAGGGGCATTTTCGACTGTTCATGGGCGACGGCGTTACGCTCGACCACCTGCACATCATCCGCCACCGCATGCTGATGAGCCTCATCGTCGAGGGTGAGGATTGCCGAAGCATCAAGCACCTTCAAAACACGTGCCACAGTTCGCAAGGTCAAATTGCGGGCGGAGCAGCCCAACATTTGGCTGATATAAGATTCGCCCACGCCGAGCCGCTCAGCCAGCTGTTTCTGGCTCAGCTTTCGAGCTTTCAGCACACGTTGAATAAGCATCTGCGCATGAAGGATCAATTCCTCCTCAGCAACCAAAAGCTCATACTTGTCACCACCAAGCATGATTTTTGCGCTATTTTTGCTCATTTCTTTGGCCTATTCTTCTCTGGATATACTAGGTTGTATGCCGCTTTGCCAGCGGCATTAAGGATGTCTGGATCGGCTCTCGTCCTCTTCTTCGCGAGGTCGGCACCCGTAACCAAGAACATAGGCTTGCCGTCCACCTCAACCGTCGTTCCGTAAAAGCGGACCTGCCAGCCTTTGAACTCGTCGATGCGGACGCCTTTGCCACCTTTTTCGTAACGGTCCTGAAACTTGAACTTCGATTCGGGAAGGTCGGAAGGTCCAAACCGGCACCACATCTTCATGATAGCTTCGATCTGCGCCTTACCTTTTTCAGGAGCCTTTCCGAATGATTTCCACAATTTATCATCAAACGCCACAGAGCCATGCTTACCTGCTGGCCCACCCTCTACCGGGAAACGAATGGTGTAACCTTCAGGCTTCAACATAAACTCAGACCGTTGATTCGAGTTTACATATAAGTGAAGTTTCTTCTGCGTCGAGGGTTCCTAAGAAATTTCTAACGCCCGCCTCCATCGCCAATGTCCATGACGGTGATACCATCCGCACCTGCGATGGCGAACGCACCCGGATTTCCAACATCGAAGCGCAAAAATAATAAGCAAAAAGCCCCAGACCTGCGCATGGCAAATCCGGGGCGATAGGGTCAGGTGCGGGCGACGTTCCAAACGGGTTTCCTCTTTCCGAGGAGTGCTGCCTTCAAGCGTTGTGCAGCCCAGCCCGCTTTATAGTCGGTGCCGGTAACGATCACATCGACCTCAAGGGTTTCCCGGTGCTCAAAGATCTTCTGGCCTGCGTAATGCGTCCGTCCGCTGTCGCCGGGGCGGATGAAATCGAACAGGCGCTTCCATAGACCACCCTTGGCGTACTCTCGGGCACAGCCGATGTAGACGACCTCGTTCTTTCGGCGGAAGCGGAACACCCCGACTACTCCTTTCAACTCGTCGGGACGCCGCGATAGGCCACCTTCAAGCGTCTGCCATTGTTGATTCCATTCTGCAGGGGTCATCCCCTCAATAAGCGGCTGCGTCATATCAATTCCTTCGATGTAGGGGATGGCCCTCCCCGCAAGGAGAGGGCGCAAAAGTTTAGGTAAGCTGCATCTTGGCGGCACCGGCCTCCACCGCAGAAAGTAAAGTTGAGTTACTTAAATGGCTATATCTCTGGGTAGTATCGGGACTACTATGACCTAATACTTTACCTACAGCGTATAAATCTACGCCATTATTAACCATGAAGCTAGCAGCGCTATGCCTGAGATCATGTATTCTTACGTCCGGCAGGCCAGCCTTTTCGCGTGCAGTGTCCCACGGCCTTTTAAGGTCCGTGAAGGGCTTACGGGTCAAAGGGCTCGGTACCAGCCAGTCGCACTTGTCCCAGCGAGGTAGGCTTCTGATGACTTCGACTGCTGCGTTGGCGAGCGGGACATGACGGGGTTTCCCATTCTTTGTCTGGGGCAGATAGAGCGTGCGCCGATCAAGATCGACGTTGGACCATCGAGCCGTGAGAATTTCCGTTTTGCGCGCTCCGGTCAGCAATAATAACTGAACGATAGCAGCGAGCTGGGTGTTGGCCGATTCCTTGCACGCAGCCACGAGACGTTCGGCCTCCTCTGCCGTCAGATAGCGTTCTTTCTTATTGTTGTACCTTGTCCTTGGCACCGCCCTGACTGGATTGACCTGAGCGCCGGGGATACCCCACTTGGCTGCCAGTTCGAACGATCGGTTCAAAGTCACGCGGACCTTGTCGATACTCGCTGGGGCAAGGGTCTTGCGCAATCCCGCCAGCCAAGTGGCGATAGCCTGAGACTTTATCTCATCGAGCCGCATTGTTCCCCATTTGGGCAGCAAGTGACAGCGGATGACCCGTTCGGTGTTGTGGGGCGTTTTCTGGTACGTCTCGTTGTGGGCGATATGCTGCCGGGCAAGTTCGGCATAGGTTGGGATTGCCTTCTTCTCGGCTTTCTTCGCTGCAGGGTCACCGCCGAGCACAACCTCGGAGCGCCACCGCTGGGCAACGCGCCGGGCCTGATCGAAGGTGATGTCACCGTACATGCCGATAGTTCGCTGGGCCTGTTTCCCGTACTCGTTGGTGTATCGAAGCACGAAAGCCTTGGAGCCACTGGCCCTGCATTCCAGCACGAAGCCGGATATCGACGTGTCCCAGTAGTCGGTGCGCTTCTTACCCTCCTGGCAGCGCGCGGTGAGACATAAGGCAGCATCTAGCTTTGCCTTTGGCATCTGTGTGTATCCTTGTGGAAATGTTGTTCATGAAGGAACCGCTGGGCACCGCAGAGCAGGCGCAAGGGTGCAGCACCGGAAGCCAGGTTTTGGCGACCAGTGGGCGTACAGCGGCAAATTTTGGATAGTTTCAGGGGCGGAGGAGGCCCCCGGTTCTCGGGCAGTCAGCGAGGTGGGGGAGGGGGCAGCATCACTCAAAGACTCAATTCGTGGCGAGCTGCCAGGAATTGCTTCCCTTTATAATTTTATTTCCCTCCCCCTGCCCCCACTAAACCGGAAGGTTAGAACTCATGCTCCGGGTCGATAACGGCTGTTCCCATAGGCTGCATGGCCTTCAGGGGTTGCCCGTCAGTCAATCGAACCAGTTTCCACTTGTCCTTCCCGTTCACCCGCTTCGGAGGTCCGAAGAGCTCCCGCAGGGTCGCTCCGGCCTCTTTGGCCTGAGGGTTGCTGGGATTGGTGGTCCCCATGGCCGTCAGGAGTTCGGTGGCTGTCATGTAGGTGCCGACCGAACCGCCGCTGGCCTCGATGTTGAGGAAGTCCTTAATCCGCTCGGCGATGGCGCTGACAGCCCGATGCTTCAGGTTGTAGGCGGCTAGCGCCTGATCTTCTGCCTGCGTCAGCCACCATTGCTCGCCACGCTTCACGTCCAGGCTCGTCTGAGCGAAGACCTGCTGCATATCGATGGTGTGACGGAAATCGAGGCTTTCCACGGCAAGCGTCCAGAACCTGCTGTTTCCGGTAGGGTCCACGAGGAACGCGGAATCGTTGACGGTTGCAGCAAAGACGGTCCGGCGATCATACTCGACCTCGGACTTGCCGTAGGGCAGCCGGAACTTGTCGCAGTCGTTCGTGATAAAGCCCTTCAATCGGGCGATATCCTTCCTGAATGCGCCGTCGAGTTCACCGACTTCCACTATCCAGTGGCTGACGGCGAGCTTGGTTGAATCCTTACTCGCACCATCCATAAAATGGTCACGTTTCACAACGTCTTCAGCCAGCTTTTGATCGCTGACCAACCGACTAATCCACGTGGTCTTGCCGATACCCTGAGGCCCTTGAAGCGTAAGCACCCCTCGCGAGGAAAAGCGCCTGCCTTCCAGGATCGCTGCCGCCGTGGCGCTCAAGAGCCAGCGGTAGAACAGAGCCCTGCCCAGAAAGGCGGGATAGTCATCCGCCAAGGTGATGGTCTGGAACAGCTCATCGAGACGGTCGATGCCGTCCCACGGTCTGCTGTCGATCCAGTCCTTCACCCGATTCAGCGGACGCTCCATGGCGATCTGGTCGATGAAGGCATCAAGGTATTGCGATTGCATCCCATGCTGCGCCGCAAGGCTGACGATTTCAAGATGGCTGATCGACACCCCGTTTCGCAGGGCGACGACCTTCTTCTTGATCACATCGAACCCTACGGACAGATTGCTGTGATCGAGCAGATAGCGGATGTTCTCAAGTGTCACCCTGAGCTTGCCGCGTTCTCCCCGATGCGGGAATCTGGCGAAGTCGAGAGTTGCATTTCTGCTTCCCCCACCCCCCACCTGAATGTCCTTGGCGTCAGGCATTGCTACCCTCCACCAGAACGATCCTGTTGCCGATAGCGCGGTTCCAAAGGAGCGCTTTTGAGCCATACGGCCCGTGCGCCTTCACGACCTTTGCTACACGGGCGGCCAAAAGAGGCCCGCCATGCTGCTCGGCAAATTTCACAACGGCGTAGACCTTATCGGTCCCTTCGCTGACTAGGTTGGTGACGAGGCACGCAAGCTGGTCATCCGTAAGGAGCCGAAGCTTGAACGCAACCTCTTCGATTGCATCGAGGATCGCATCCACGACGCAGGTGTTTTTCGTGACGTTGTCTGTCATCTCGTTATTTTCCAAAGGGCGCTAAGCCCCGGAATCAGGGTTAATTCATTGGGGCCTAACGATGTCAAAGAACCGGGAGGAGTGACCCTACCGTTGGCAGATCTGGGCTCCGCCATGGCCTGCGGATGGCGTTCAATGGCCAGCCGCGCAGCCTTCATCGCCTGCGAAACACCGGGAGGCAATCGGTAAGTTGCTGTATTATAAGCAATTTAAATCAAACCTGGAATGCTCAACGCCAAAGTCCTTTTCATCCTTGAGTATTCCATGGTGGAATTTTATTGGACGACGGTCGCTGCAGATTCTGAAGGTTGGTTTTGATGCCCAAGCACGATGACCTGTCGCTCGCTTGGTTGAGAGCCTTCGTTGCGGTTGTTGATTTCGGAAATGAAGAGGCTGCTGCGAACTTCCTTGGGATCACCCAAGGGGCTGTGAACAAGAGGCATCGGGCGTTGGACGGGTGCTTTGGCAACCTCCGCCTTCTCGACGGACGCCCCCTAACAGCCCGCTGCCGAAGTCGATTTTTCGGGACGGCGCTCAGCCCGGCCCCGCAGACATGATGATCAGCAGCACGCCGGCTTCGGCTGCGACTTGGCCGACGAGGGCGAAGATCAGCGCGTTTTC
>NZ_WVTD01000011.1 GCF_009856825.1 Novosphingobium silvae
CTGACCACGACACGATCAGATCCGCCTGCACATCACCATCACGTCGCATCGCCATCGTCGCTGACCGCCTTCTTTCCGTATCCAGGCTGAATCAGATCACACCGACTTCGTCAACGCGCTGTTAGGCTTTGTCACGTTCAGCCGGACGAAGGTTTTCTAGAAGCTGCAAAACCTTCTCAGCTATGATTAGCTGTCCTCTCCGTGCAATGGGTTGTCCTTCTATCTCTTCGGCAAAGAAGAGAAGTTGAGACATTTTAATGTCCATTGCCTCGCTGTAAGCCGCCAAAAGGTCCATACTTACGGACTTGTTGGCGTTCTCGATGTCCGAAACCAAGGATTGTGCAACCCCGAGCTTAGCAGCCATCTCAGCTTGCGAGTACCGACAATACAAACGAAGCAATCGCAGTGCTTCATTAATTGTAGGTCGTTTCGTCATATCATTTCTCTCAGGTACGCGGGCTGTCCCGAGGTCACCGCCTATTCGTGATGCTTTGATAAAAGCGCCAGAAAGGAAACCACCCGGCCAACCGCGATAACTACCTTCGCAAGAAGGAGCCATTTTGATGGGGCGGGCGGCTGGTGCCGCTGCGTGCGAGGGTCTTTGTTGCTCATTTGGCGCTCCTTGTTCGGCCACACCGATCCAACTGATCGGCGCCCGTCGGCACAGGTAGGAGCTATGTTCCGGAGCGCTTTTACCTCGGGCATGCCGCGTCCGGTCCCGGACGGGCGCGGCTCGCCGCCCCCCCCCTCGAGACACAGGTCATGGTTGAGAGGACAATCCTCTCACAGGGCTTGTTCTCGCCCCAGCTTCTGACGGGTTCAGTGTGAGCTACCATCGCCAAACCTAGCTAGAGGCCAACCGAGAATGCCGCAAGATCGCTTATCACCAGTGGAGATAATGTGCCATTATGACGCGGTTTTTAGCGAAGTCGAAGGTCTGTGCGGGTCGCCCGCTGCCCCGCGAGATACAATTTGGCAGGATTCTCAATCCGCTAAATACGGTATGTGCTGTACCGACGATGAGTTATAGATCGACCTTGTAGCTGAATGTCGCGACCAGTTGCGAGGTGGATGGCGGTCTTTGGATCGTGCCGCCCCGAAGCGCCATTTGGATACCTGGCCGAGCGCCACAGAGGCTAATCAGCGCCCGCGGCAGCTTTCAGGATCGGCACTTGCTGCTTCAAATGACCGAGTTGGGCGCAAAGCTGCCAACGCGCCTCAATCCTTGACCCAGCCCCGCCAATCCCCTACAGGCGCGCATCCCTCGCGGGTCTGCTCGCGGTGGACGACATAGAGCTGAACATTGCCATTCCGGCGGTTTTATCAGGGTTTGCAGCGGTTTCGCCGCTGTCGGTCTTGCGGGACAGGTTCCTTCCTCCGATTCGGGGAAGGGCGGTCGGGTGGCAGAGTAATCCGGTTGCGCCTTGCGCCGGGTGGAGTGTTTTTCGGCTCACGCCTGCGGCCTTCGAATGGCTCGCGCAGGACCCTGGCGGTCCCGGTCCTTGCCGGTGATCGCGGTTCGCGCATTCCTTCGCTCCTCCGGCGTGACCCTTCTTCACACTCTTCCTTTCGCAGGCATGGCCGGGCCCGGTATCCAAAGCCGGGGTGCGATCGGTCCGCGTCGATCTCGTTCGGCGCGCATCCATCGCACTCCCATTTGAAAGAAGAGTATAGATGCCCACTATCAACCAGCTGATCCGCAAGGGTCGCGAGCCGCAGAAGGCCAAGTCGAAGGTCCCTGCGATGGAGCAGAACCCGCAGAAGCGCGGCGTCTGCACCCGCGTGTACACCACGACCCCGAAGAAGCCGAACTCGGCTCTCCGCAAGGTCGCCAAGGTGCGCCTGACCAACAGCCGCGAAGTCATCTCGTACATCCCGGGTGAAGGCCACAACCTGCAGGAGCACTCGGTCGTGCTCATCCGCGGCGGCCGCGTCCGCGACCTTCCCGGCGTTCGCTACCACATCCTTCGCGGCGTGCTCGACACGCAGGGCGTCAAGGATCGCAAGCAGAGCCGCTCGAAATACGGCGCCAAGCGTCCGAAGTAAGTCGCTGGCGGCGTGAAGAACGCCGCGCGATACGGATTTACCGGACGGTGAGCGCCAGGCGCCCGGCCGAAAGAACAAGGAATACCAACGATGTCACGTCGTCGTCGTCCCGAGAAGCGGGAAATCCTGCCCGATCCCAAGTTCGGAGATCTCATCCTGTCGAAGTTCATGAACAACCTCATGTACGACGGCAAGAAGTCGGTCGCCGAAGCGATCGTCTACGGCGCCATGGAAACCATGGAAGCCCGCGCTAAGACCGATCCGGTCCAGCTGTTCCACGACGCGCTGAACAACGTGAAGCCGCAGATCGAAGTGCGCTCGCGCCGTGTCGGCGGTGCGACCTACCAGGTCCCCGTGGAAGTGCGTCCCGAGCGCTCGCAGGCTCTCGCCATCCGCTGGCTGATCGGCGCGGCGCGCAACCGTCCCGAGACCACCATGGCCGCGCGCCTCTCGGGCGAGCTGCTCGATGCCGCCAACAACCGCGGCAACGCGGTCAAGAAGCGCGAAGACACGCACCGCATGGCGGACGCGAACCGCGCCTTCTCGCACTACCGCTGGTAATGCACGGTGTTGCGCCCGGGTGAACTGGTCATCCGGGCGTCACACTTTTATTTCAGGGGGCAAGGTCTTATCTGAAGGCCGCTTTCCGCTCCCGAAACCCTCGCTAAGGATTCTCCCATGGCACGCAGCCATCCGCTGAATATGTACCGCAACATCGGTATTATGGCGCACATCGACGCTGGCAAGACCACGACGACCGAGCGCATCCTCTACTACACCGGCAAGTCCTACAAGATCGGCGAAGTGCACGACGGCGCTGCGACCATGGACTGGATGGAGCAGGAGCAGGAACGCGGCATCACCATCACCTCGGCAGCGACCACCTGCTTCTGGACTTCCGAGGGCCAGGAATACCGCATCAACATCATCGACACCCCCGGGCACGTCGACTTCACCATCGAAGTCGAGCGTTCGCTGCGCGTGCTCGACGGTGCGGTTGCATGCTTCGACGGCGTTGCCGGCGTTGAGCCGCAGTCGGAAACCGTGTGGCGTCAGGCCGACAAGTACGGCGTGCCGCGCATGTGCTTCATCAACAAGCTCGACCGCACCGGCGCGAACTTCAAGTACTGCGTGCAGTCGATCATCGACCGCCTCGGTGCGACGCCTGCCGTGCTCTACATCCCGATCGGCCTCGAAGCCGACCTGAAGGGCCTGGTCGACCTCGTCCACAACCGCGCGATCGTCTGGAAGGACGAGTCGCTGGGCGCCGAGTTCTTTTACGAGGAAATCCCGGCCGATCTGGCTGACGAAGCCGCCGAGTACCGCACCAAGCTCATCGAGCTCGCCGTCGAGCAGGACGACGAGGCGATGGAAGCGTACCTCGAAGGCAACGAGCCCGACGTCGACACCCTCAAGGCGCTGATCCGCAAGGGCACGCTGGGCCACGCCTTCGTTCCGGTCGTCTGCGGCTCGGCGTTTAAGAACAAGGGCGTGCAGCCCTTGCTCGACGCCGTCGTCGATTACCTGCCTTCGCCGCTCGACATCGAAGACGTCCAGGGTGTCAAGGTCGATTCCGACGAGCCCGACAGCCGTCCGCCGGAAGACAGCGCACCGTTCTCGGCGCTTGCCTTCAAGGTCATGAACGACCCGTTCGTGGGCTCGCTCACCTTCTGCCGCATCTATTCGGGTACCCTTTCCAAGGGTTCGTACCTGAACTCGGTGAAGGGCAAGAAGGAGAAGGTCGGCCGCATCCTCGAGATGCACGCCAACGACCGCAAGGACATCGAAGAGGCTTACGCCGGCGACATCGTCGCGCTGGCCGGCATGAAGGAAACCACCACGGGCGACACGCTCTGCGCTGAAAAGGCGCCGATCGTGCTCGAGCGCATGGAGTTCCCCGAGCCGGTCATCGAGCTCTCGGTCGAACCGAAGACTAAGGCCGACCAGGAGAAGATGGGCGTTGCGCTCAATCGTCTCTCGGCCGAGGATCCCTCGTTCCGCGTCACCACCGACCACGAGTCGGGCCAGACCATCATCAAGGGCATGGGCGAGCTTCACCTCGACATCATTGTCGATCGCATGCGCCGCGAGTTCAAGGTTGAGGCCAACGTCGGTGCGCCGCAGGTGGCTTACCGCGAGTACCTGGGCAAGCCGGTCGACATCGACTACACCCACAAGAAGCAGTCGGGCGGTACGGGTCAGTTCGGCCGCGTGAAGGTCAAGGTCACGCCGGGTGAGCGCGGTTCGGGCATCACCTTCAAGGACGAGATCAAGGGCGGTAACATTCCGAAGGAATATATCCCCGCGATCGAGAAGGGCATGCGTGAGACGGCAGCCTCGGGCTCGCTCGTCGGCTTTCCGATCATCGACTTCGACATCACCCTGTATGACGGTTCGTACCACGACGTCGACTCGTCCGCCCTGGCGTTCGAAATCGCCGGCCGCGGTGCGATGCGCGAAGTGGCGCAGAAGGCAGGCATTAAGCTGCTCGAGCCGATCATGAAGGTCGAGGTCGTGACCCCGGAAGAGTTCATGGGCGACGTCATCGGCGACCTCAACTCGCGTCGTGGCCAGATCCAGGGCACCGACAGCCGTGGCAACGCGCAGGTCGTGGAGGCCAATGTGCCGCTCGCGAACATGTTCGGCTACGTGAACACGCTGCGTTCGTTCACCCAGGGTCGTGCGCAGTACACCATGATCTTCTCGCACTACGACGAGGTTCCGGCCAACGTCGCCGCGGAAGTCAAGGAGAAGCTTGCCTGACGGCAGGATTGGTTCTAGGGGCGGCGCCTGCATCCGCGGGCTCCGCTCCGATACCCGCAGATTCGAAATCAAGACGAAAGAAGGTTTGAAAGATGGCCAAGGCTAAATTTGAGCGGAACAAGCCGCACTGCAACATCGGCACCATCGGTCACGTCGACCACGGCAAGACCACCCTGACCGCCGCGATCACCAAGGTGATGGCCGAGGCGTTCGGCGGTGAAGCCGTTGACTTCGCCAACATCGACAAGGCTCCCGAAGAGCGCGAGCGCGGCATCACCATCTCGACCGCGCACGTCGAGTACGAGACCGACGCACGTCACTACGCGCACGTCGACTGCCCGGGCCACGCCGACTACGTGAAGAACATGATCACCGGTGCTGCCCAGATGGACGGCGCGATCCTGGTCGTGAACGCTGCTGACGGCCCGATGCCGCAGACCCGCGAGCACATCCTGCTGGCTCGCCAGGTCGGCGTTCCGGCTCTGGTCGTGTACATGAACAAGGTCGACCAGGTCGATGACGAGGAGCTCCTCGAGCTCGTCGAACTGGAAGTGCGCGAGCTGCTCTCGTCGTACGACTTCGACGGCGACAACATTCCGATCGTCAAGGGTTCGGCTCTGGCCGCTCTCGAAGGTCGCGACGACAACATCGGCAAGGAATCGATCCTCGCTCTGATGAAGGCCGTCGACGACTTCATCCCGCAGCCCCCGCGCCCGACCGACAAGCCCTTCCTGATGCCCGTCGAGGACGTGTTCTCGATCTCGGGTCGTGGTACGGTCGTCACCGGCCGCGTCGAGACCGGTATCGTCAAGGTCGGCGAGGAAGTGGAAGTCGTCGGTATCCGCGACACGCAGAAGACCACCGTCACCGGCGTCGAAATGTTCCGCAAGCTGCTCGACCAGGGTGAAGCAGGCGACAACATCGGCGCGCTGGTCCGCGGCCTGAAGCGCGACGACGTCGAGCGTGGCCAGGTTCTCGCCAAGCCGGGCACCGTGACCCCGCACACCGAGTTCTCGGCAGAAGTCTACGTCCTGTCGAAGGACGAGGGTGGCCGTCACACGCCGTTCTTCGCGAACTACCGTCCGCAGTTCTACTTCCGCACCACCGACGTGACCGGCGAAGTGATCCTTCCCGAGGGCACCGAGATGGTGATGCCGGGCGACAACGTGACCATCTCGGTCAAGCTGATCGCTCCGATTGCCATGGACGAAGGTCTGCGCTTCGCAATCCGCGAAGGCGGCCGCACCGTCGGTTCGGGCGTTGTTGCCACGATCACGAAGTAATTCGCTGATCGTCGGCTTCGGCTGAAAGTGATCGGCCCGGGCTCCTCCAGGAGCCCGGGCCTTTCGCGTTTAATGAGCGGTGCCGCAGTTTTCCTGAAACTACCCCTTGCCCGACTCGTTGGCACGGTGTAGGGGCGCGGCTCGAATTTGACGGGACTTCGGTCCTTTGGCTCTTTCTCATCGGTAGTAGGTAATGGAAGCTCAGAACATCCGTATCCGCCTGAAGGCGTTCGACCATCGCGTGCTCGACCAGGCCACTGGCGAAATCGCCGACACGGCCCGCCGCACCGGCGCTCTGATCCGGGGCCCCATTCCTCTGCCGACGAAGATCGAGAAGTTCACGGTCAACCGTGGTCCGCACATCGACAAGAAGTCGCGTGAGCAGTTCGAAGTCCGCACCTACAAGCGCCTGCTTGACATCGTGCAGCCGAACGCCGCTACCGTCGACGCTCTGATGAAGCTGGACCTCGCGGCCGGCGTGAACGTCGAGATCAAGCTGGCCTGAGCCGGTTTCAGGGGTGGCCTGAGAAGGTCGCCCCGCTGGTCCTTTCCGATCGGACCTTAAACGATCGAGGCTTTTTCTTGTCGGCTCCTAAAGCCGGCTTTGCGGGGAGAAACCCGCAGAGACAGCGCCCCGAAGGGAAACCGGAGGGGACACAAGGGATACCTTCGGCATGGCCTACGGGAAATGCCGGGAATGCGTCCCCCGTCTCGTTTCCGCGGCCCATGTGGGTTCGCAGGGGACACCTGACCCGGACGGGGTACGTATCACACACAGGGTTGGACATGCGTGCGGGGAAGGTCCTGCGTACGCCTCTGTAAGGAGTAAGGTCATGCGTACCGGCGTGATCGCAAAGAAAGTCGGGATGACCCGCCTGTTCCAGGAGGACGGTCGCCATGTGCCCGTCACTGTCCTGGCCCTGGAGGATTGCCAGGTGGTTTCGGTTCGCACCGCAGATCGTGACGGTTACGTCGCGGTTCAGCTCGGTGCAGGCGAAGCCAAGCAGAAGAACGTCGCCAAGCCGCAGCGCGAGCACTTCGCCAAGGCTCAGGTTCCCCTCAAGATGCGCGTCGCGGAATTCCGCGTCGCCGACGACGCCCTCCTCGAGGTTGGCGCCACGATCGCAGCCTCGCACTTCGTGCCCGGCCAGCTGGTCGACGTGGGCGGCCACACGCAGGGCAAGGGCTTCCAGGGCGCGATGAAGCGCTGGGGCTTCGGCGGTATGCGCGCCACTCACGGCGTCTCGATCTCGCACCGTGCACACGGTTCGACGGGTAACCGCCAGGATCCGGGCAAGGTCTTCAAGAACAAGAAGATGGCCGGCCACATGGGCGACCGCCAGCGCACCCAGCAGAACCTCGAAGTCGTCCGCGTGGACGACGAGCGTGGCCTGATCTTCGTGAAGGGCTCGGTCCCGGGCTCGAAGAACGCCTGGCTCACCGTTTCGGACGCCGTCAAGGTCGACCGTCACGCCGAGGCTCCGTACCCGGCAGGGCTCAAGGCTGCTGCCAACACCAATGAACCGGCCGCTGCCGAGACCCCCGCAGACGTGGCGGCTCCCGAGGCGACCGAAGGCCAGGAGGGCTAAGTCGTGAAGGTTCAGGTCCTCAACATCGATGGTTCGGCCGGCAACGGCGACATCGAGCTTTCGGACGACGTGTTCGGCCTCGAGCCGCGCGCGGACATCCTGCACCGCGTCGTCACCTGGCAGCTCGAGAACCGTCGCGGCATCGCCCGTGCGACCCGCGAGCGTTCGGAAGTTGCCCGCACGGGCAAGAAGTTCGGTCGCCAGAAGGGCGGCGGCACGGCTCGCCACGGCGACCGCGCAGCTCCGGTCTTCATCGGCGGTGGTAAGGCTCACGGTGCCCGTCGCCGCGAGTTCAACGTCTCGCTGAACAAGAAGATCCGCGCACTCGGTCTGAAGATGGCTCTCTCGGCCAAGGCCCAGAACGGTCTCGTGATCGTCGACTCGCTTGACGTCGCCGATGCCAAGACCAAGGCGCTTGCCGGTCAGCTCGCCAAGGCGAACTTCGGCAAGAAGGTTCTCGTCATGGACGGTGAGCAGGTCAACGAGGGCTTCGCGCTCGCGGCCCGCAACATCATCGGCGTCAACGTGCTTCCTGCTGTCGGCGCCAATGTCTACGACATCCTGAAGCATGATACGCTGGTGCTGACGCGCGCCGCTGTCGAGAAGCTGGAGGCGCGTTTCAATGGCTAAGACCGTGGACATCCGTCATTACGACGTGATCCTGTCGCCGCACATCACCGAGAAGTCGACTCTCCTTTCGGAGCACAATGCAGTCGTCTTCAAGGTTGCCGACAAGGCGACCAAGCCCGAGATCAAGGCCGCCGTCGAGGCGCTCTTCGATGTCAAGGTGACCGGCGTGAACACGCTCGTGACCAAGGGCAAGACCAAGCGCTGGCGCGGTAAGGCTTACCGTCGCAGCGACGTGAAGAAGGCGATTGTCACGCTGGCCGAAGGCCAGTCGATCGACGTCACCGAAGGCGTGCGGGGTTAATTCCGATGGCACTCAAGAACTACAACCCGACCAGCCCGGCACGCCGTGGCCTGGTCCTCGTCGACAAGTCGTCGCTCTGGAAGGGCAAGCCCGTCAAGGCGCTGACCGAAGGCAAGAGCAAGACCGGCGGCCGTAACAACAAGGGTCATGTGACCTCGCGCGGCATCGCCGGCGGTCACAAGCAGAAGTACCGCTTCATCGACTTCAAGCGTCGTAAGTGGGACATGGAAGCGACCGTCGAGCGGATCGAGTACGATCCCAATCGCACGGCCTTCATTGCTCTGGTGAAGTACACCGACGGCGAGCTGACCTACATCATCGCGCCGCAGCGTCTGGCCGTCGGCGACGTGATCGTCGCAGGCGAGAAGACCGACGTGAAGCCGGGCAACGCCATGTTGCTCGCGCAGATGCCGGTCGGCACGATCTGCCACAACGTCGAGATGAAGCCCGGCAAGGGCGGCCAGATCGCGCGTTCGGCAGGCACCTACGTGCAGGTCGTCGGCCGCGACCGCGGCATGGTCATCGTTCGTCTGAACTCGGGCGAGCAGCGCTACCTGCGTGGTGACTGCATGGGCACGGTTGGCGCGGTCTCGAACCCCGACAACTCGAACCAGACCCTCGCGAAGGCCGGCCGCAAGCGCTGGCTGGGCCGTCGTCCGCTGACCCGCGGTGTCGCCAAGAACCCGGTCGACCACCCGCACGGCGGTGGTGAAGGCCGTACCTCGGGCGGCCGTCACCCGGTCACTCCGTGGGGCAAGCCGACCAAGGGTGCGCGCACCCGCAACAACAAGCAGACGGACAAGCTCATCATCCGTTCGCGTCACGCCAAGAAGAAGAGGTAAGTCACGATGGCACGTTCCGTCTGGAAAGGCCCCTTCGTCGACCTCTACCTTCTCAAGAAGGCCGAAGTCGCGCAGGATGCCGGCAGCCGCGCTGGTCCGATCAAGACCTGGTCGCGTCGCTCCACCATTCTCCCGCAGTTCGTTGGTCTGACCTTCCAGGTCTACAACGGGCACAAGTTCATCCCCGTTGCGGTCAACGAGGACATGGTCGGTCACAAGCTGGGTGAGTTCGCTCCCACCCGCTCGTTCCCGGGTCATGCCGCCGACAAGAAGGGCAAGCGCAAGTGAGCAAGCCAGCAGCACCCCGTCGCGTAGGTGACAAGGAGGCTCTCGCGGTCAACACGAACATTCGTGGTTCGGCCCAGAAGCTCAACCTGGTCGCTGCCCTGATCCGTGGCCGCCGCGCCGAAGACGCGATGAACATCCTCGCGTTCTCGACCAAGGCGATGGCCGTGGATGCCCGCAAGGTGCTCGCCTCGGCGATCGCCAACGCGGAGAACAACCACAACCTCGACGTCGACGCTCTCGTCGTCGCCGAGGCGTCGGTCGGCAAGTCGATCACCATGAAGCGTTTCCACGCTCGTGGCCGCGGCAAGTCCACCCGCATCCTCAAGCCGTTTTCGCGCCTGCGGATCGTCGTTCGCGAAGTCGAGGAGGCCTGATCCATGGGTCATAAGAGCAATCCGATCGGTCTGCGCCTGCAGATCAACCGTACCTGGGACAGCCGCTGGTTCGCGGAAGGCCGGGACTACGGCAAGCTGCTTGAGGAAGACCTCAAGATCCGCAAGTCGATCATGGAGAGCCTGCCGCAGGCTGCGATCTCCAAGGTCGTCATCGAGCGTCCGGCCAAGCTGTGCCGCATCTCGATCTACGCGGCCCGTCCCGGTGTGATCATCGGCAAGAAGGGTGCGGACATCGAGAAGCTGCGCAAGCAGCTGTCGTCGATGACCTCGAGCGAGGTGAAGCTGAACATCGTCGAGATCCGCAAGCCGGAAGTCGACGCCAAGCTCATCGCCCAGGGCATCGCGGACCAGCTGATCCGCCGCGTGGCGTTCCGCCGTGCGATGAAGCGCGCGATGCAGTCCGCCATCCGTCTTGGCGCCGAGGGCATCAAGATCATGTGCGGCGGTCGTCTCGGCGGCGCCGAGATCGCCCGCGTCGAGCAGTACCGTGAAGGCCGCGTGCCGCTTCACACGCTGCGTGCGAACATCGACTACGCTGAAGCCGAGGCGCTGACCGCGTACGGCATCATCGGCATCAAGGTCTGGGTCTTCAAGGGTGAGATCCTGGGCCACGACCCGACGGCGCAGGACCGACTGATGATGGAGGCTCAGACCTCCGGCGTCCGTCCGGCCCGTTGAGCCCAGGATAGAGAAGCACCATGCTGCAACCGAAAAAGACCAAGTTCCGCAAGGCCTTCAAGGGCCGGATCAAGGGCGATGCCAAGGGTGGCACCGACCTGAACTTCGGCTCGTATGGCCTCAAGGCCATGGAGCCCGAGCGGATCACCGCCCGCCAGATCGAAGCGGCTCGCCGCGCGATCACGCGTCACATCAAGCGCCAGGGCCGCCTCTGGATCCGCGTCTTCCCCGACGTGCCGGTTTCGAAGAAGCCTGCAGAAGTCCGTCAGGGCAAGGGCAAGGGTTCGGTCGAATACTGGGCGGCCCGCGTTAAGCCCGGCCGCATCCTGTTCGAGCTCGACGGCGTTGCCGGTCCGCTCGCGGCCGAGGCCTTCAGCCGCGCTGCGATGAAGCTGCCGATCAAGACCAAGGTCGTTGCCCGTCTCGGCGACACCTCGCACCTTGGCGCCGAGTAAGGAAGTCCATCATGGCAAACAAGATCGAGGACCTTCGCGCCAAGACCGACGACCAGCTCACCGCTGATCTGGTCGATCTGAAGCGCGAGCAGTTCAACCTGCGTTTCCAGGCCGCCACGAGCCAGCTCGAGGCCCCGGCACGTATCAAGGAAGTCCGTCGCGACATCGCCCGCATCAAGACGCTCCAGGCCGAGCGTTCCGCCGCGGCGAAGGCGTAAGGAGAAGCAACGATGCCCAAGCGTATTCTGACCGGGACCGTCGTCTCCGACAAGACGGACAAGACCGTGACCGTGCTCGTCGAGCGCAAGGTGAAGCACCCCCTCTACGGGAAGATCATCCGCCGCTCGAAGAAGTACCACGCTCACGACGAGGAAAACGTCTTCAAGACCGGCGAGCGTGTCCGGATCGAGGAGACCGCTCCCTACTCGAAGACCAAGACCTGGAAGGTTCTTGACCGTCTTCAGGCGAGCAAGGGTACGGCGTTCGAGGCCGAGGTCTGAGACCCCGGTCGAGATCGGGGCCGGGGGCTGATGTCTCCGGCTCTGGCCTTGCCTGACACGAGTGTTGACCTTCGCGGGTGAATGCGGCAAAGGGCCGCCTTCGCCCGCGCAGGGCGACTCGGGCCTCTTCGGGGGCCTGTATTTTTAGGAACTGCCGGACTGGTTCCGGCAAGCCAGATGAGAAGGACCCGGATCGATGATCCAGATGCAATCCAATCTCGACGTGGCGGACAACAGCGGCGCGAAGCGCGTCCAGTGCATCAAGGTGCTGGGTGGCTCGAAGCGTCGGTTCGCAGGCGTCGGCGACATCATCGTGGTGTCGGTGAAGGAAGCGCAGCCCCGTGCCCGCGTCAAGAAGGGCGACGTGCATCGCGCCGTGATCGTGCGTACCCGCAAGGACGTACGTCGTGCCGATGGCAGCGTCATCCGCTTCGACGGCAACGCCGCCGTGCTGATCAACAAGAACGAGGAGCCGATCGGCACCCGTATCTTCGGCCCCGTCGTGCGCGAGCTGCGCGGCAAGGGTTTCATGAAGATCATCTCGCTCGCTCCGGAGGTGCTGTAATGGCTGCCGCGAAGATCAAGAAGGGTGATGCCGTCGTCGTCCTGTCCGGCAAGGACAAGGGCCGCACCGGCACCGTGCTCCAGGTCCTTCCCAAGGACGGCAAGGTCGTGGTCGAGGGCGTGAACGTCGCCACCAAGCACCGCAAGCCGACCCAGGCGAACCCGCAGGGCGGCATCGACCGCGTTGCCGCGCCGATGGCGATCAGCAAGGTCGCCGTGGCGGACAAGGACGGCAAGCCCACCCGCGTGCGCTTTGAAACCAAGGACGGCAAGAAGGTCCGCGTGGCCGTGAAGTCCGGGGAGACGATCGATGGCTGAGCAGTACACTCCGCGTCTGCGCTCGAAGTACGACGCCGAAATCGCGAAGGCTATGACCGAGAAGTTCGGTTACAAGAACGTGATGGAAGTTCCCAAGATCGAGAAGATCACGCTCAACATGGGCGTCGGCGAGGCGAGCCAGGACAAGAAGAAGGTCCAGACCGCCGCTGCCGAGATGGAAGCCATCGCCGGCCAGAAGCCCGTCATCACCAAGGCCCGCAAGTCGATCGCGCAGTTCAAGCTGCGTGAAGGCATGCCGATCGGCTGCAAGGTGACGCTCCGTCGCGAGCGCATGTACGAGTTCCTCGACCGTCTCGTGACGATCGCGATGCCCCGCATCCGCGACTTCCGTGGCCTCAATCCCAAGTCGTTCGACGGCCGTGGCAACTACGCCATGGGCCTGAAGGAGCAGATCATCTTCCCGGAGATCAGCTACGACAAGATCGACAAGGTACGTGGCATGGATATCATCGTCACCACCACCGCGAAGACCGACGAGGAAGCGCGCGAGCTGCTGCGCCTGTTCGGTTTCCCGTTCCCGGCTGAAGAGTCGGAACAGAAGGAAGCGGCGTGAGCCGCTGAGGAAGAGAGCTTAAGTCCATGGCGAAACTGAGTTCCGTGAACAAGAACGAGCGTCGCAAGAAGCTCGTGAAGAAGTACGCAGGCAAGTACGAGCGCCTCAAGGCGGTCGCTGCCGACGAGTCGCTCGAAGAAACCGAGCGCCTTATCGCTCGCCTGAAGCTGGCGGAGATCCCGCGCAACGCCAATCCCACCCGGATTCGCAACCGTTGCGCGACGACCGGCCGTCCGCGTGGTTACTACCGCAAGTTCGGCCTTTGCCGCATCGAGCTGCGTGATCTTGCCAACAAGGGCATGATCCCCGGCGTGACGAAGTCGAGCTGGTAAGGGTTAGAAGCAATGGCATTGACCGATCCCCTGGGTGATATGCTCACCCGCATCCGCAACGGCCAGCAGGCGAAGAAGGACTCCGTCCTGTCGCCGGCCTCGAAGCTGCGTGCGCGCGTCCTGGAAGTGCTTCAGCGCGAGGGCTACATCCGTGGCTTCTCCGACGACGCCACCGGTGCGCACCCGCAGCTTCGCATCGAGCTCAAGTACTTCGAGGGCGAACCCGCCATCAAGCACATCGCTCGCGTCTCCAAGCCGGGCCGCCGCGTCTACTCGGGTTCCAAGGAACTTCCGATCGTGCGCAACGGCCTTGGCATCACCATCGTCTCGACGCCCCGCGGCGTGCTTTCGGATGCCGAAGCCCGCACGCAGAACGTCGGCGGCGAAGTGCTGGCGGAGGTCTTCTGATGAGCCGCATCGGTAAGAAGCCGGTCGCGATCCCTGGCGGGGTCACGGCCAAGATCGAGAACGGCGTCCTGTCCGTAAAGGGTCCCAAGGGCACCCTGACCATGGGTCTGTCCGACCAGGTCACCTACTCCGTCGACGAGGCAACCGTCGCCGTGCAGCCGATCAACCAGTCGAAGCAGGCCCGCAGCCACTGGGGCATGCAGCGCACTCTCGTGTCGAACCTGATGGAAGGCGTGACCAACGGCTTCACCAAGGTCCTCGACATCAAGGGCGTCGGCTACCGTGCGACGGCTCAGGGCAAGAACCTGAAGCTGCAGCTCGGCTACTCGCATGACGTTGACATCGCCGTGCCGGAAGGCATCGAGATCAAGACCCCGGACAACACGACGGTCGAGATTTCGGGCATCGACAAGCAGAAGGTCGGCCAGATCGCGGCCGAGATCCGTCGCTGGCGCAAGCCCGAGCCTTACAAGGGCAAGGGTATCGCGTATCGTGGCGAGTTCATCTTCCGTAAGGAAGGGAAGAAGAAGTAATGGCAAAGCTGTCTCTCTTCGCACGCCGCGCTCGCCGCGTACGCACTGCGCTCAAGGCCCGCTCGGGCGGCCGTCCGCGTCTGTCGGTGCATCGCACCGGCCGTCACATCTACGCGCAGATCATCGACGATGCACAGGGCCGCACGGTCGCCGCAGCCAACACGCTGGGCGCCAAGGGCACTGACATCGATGCCGCCACCCGCGTTGGCAAGGAACTCGCCGAGGCCGCCAAGAACGCTGGCATCACCTCGGTCGTGTTCGATCGCGGCGGCTTCCTGTACCACGGTCGCGTCAAGGCGCTGGCCGAAGCCGCCCGTGAAGGCGGGCTGGAGTTCTGATCATGGCAGACGAAATCAACAACGAACAGCCCATCGCGGCTGACGCGCCCCAGGGCGGCGTTCCGCACGACGGCGGCGGTCGCGAAGGCGGTCGTGGTCGTGGCGGCCGTGGCCGTGGTGGCAACGACCGCGGCGAACGTGGTGGCCGTGGCGGTCGCCGTGACGATCGCCGTGGCGGTCCGCGCAACGAGGAAGAGCAGGGCGAGGAGCTCATCGAGAAGCTCGTCCACATCAACCGCGTTTCGAAGACCGTGAAGGGCGGCAAGCGCTTCGGCTTCGCAGCTCTGGTCGTCGTCGGTGACGGCAAGGGTCGCGTTGGCTTCGGTCACTCGAAGGCTCGCGAAGTGCCGGAAGCGATCACCAAGGCGACTGCTTCGGCCAAGAAGAAGATGATCCGCGTCGCGCTGAAGGAGGGTCGCACCCTCCATCACGACGGCAAGGGCCACTTCGGCGCAGGCAAGGTGAACGTGCGCACGGCTCCGGCCGGTACGGGCATCATCGCCGGTGGTCCGATGCGTGCCGTGTTCGAGAGCCTGGGCGTCGCCGACGTCGTGACCAAGTCGGTCGGCACTTCGAACCCGTACAACATGATCCGCGCCACCTTCGACGCGCTGACCAACCAGACTTCGCCGAAGTCGGTCGCGCAGCGTCGTGGCAAGAAGATCGCGGACCTGCTCGGCCGCGGTGGTGCTTCCGAAGTGGAGGCCGAGGCCGCCGCAGAAGCCATCGTGGAGTAAGCGACATGGCCAAGATCAAGATCCAGCAGATCGGCTCGCCGATCCGTCGTCCCGAGAGCCAGAAGAAGATCCTCATCGGTCTGGGCCTTGGCAAGATGCACCGCATCGTGGAGCGTGAAGACACTCCCGAAGTGCGTGGCGCCATTGCCAAGCTGCCGCACATGGTGAAGATCGTCGACTGATCCTTCTTAGGGATCGGCAGCGATGCCGGACAGGGCCTCGGTGGAAACACCGGGGCCTTTTCCGTTTGAAGCAGCGCGATCTAAGGGGGTGCACAAGGGCTTCCCACCGTCGGTCGCTGTGCTATTCGCGGGCAGTTCCCCCCCGGGTCTAGGTCTGGGAACGCACATTTACATCCGAGGACTTTTCTTGAACCGCAAGCGACTACTGGCAGCCTCGTGTCTGACCCTGGCAGTGCTCGGGGTTGCGGCCTGCACGCAGGGTAAGCCGGAAGGCGATGTTCTGGTCGAGGGGACGTCGGTTTCCGCGTGCAACGATGGCCGGGCGGACACCACGTTTCTCGCCGCCATGCGGGAGAGCGACGCAGCCGTGCGCAAGGGCCTGGCGGAAGGCAGCGCCAACGCCGTGGCGGAGGCAAACAAGGCGCTCGATGCTGGCGACTTCAGGCTCGTGGGAGCGACCACGGCAACAGGCATTTCCACTGAACCCTACGGTGTGCAATGCCGGGTGCTGGGAGGGCTTTCTCCCTGGAGCATCCGCGCAATCGCCTTCGTTGCCGATGAGGCGGCAGCCCCCGGGAAGGTCGTGCCTGACGACACGGTGACGGGATTCGGGCGGCGGTACAACGCCGCGATGCTGGCAGACCCCCGCTATCCTTATGGCGACGTCTGCCGTGCTCTCGACAAGGCGGGACCGATGCCCGCGCTGCCCGACAACCAGGACGCCGGGATCGAGCAGCCCTACGGCTTTGCGGAACTTGGCACGGCGCGAATGGCGCACGGGCTGGGTGCGGCGGCCCGGCGGGGATCGGTGTCCGACATCGGGGTGCTGATCGAGCGTGAGAGGCAGGCCGTGAACACGCCTGACCTGTTCGGGCTTACGCCGCTCGCCTGGGCCGTTGCCTATCATCGCTGGCCCGCCGCCGAAGCGCTGCTGCGTGCCAAGGCAAGCCCGACAGGCGCAACCTGCCAGTCGGTGATCGACCGCGAATCGCCCCTGCAGGTGGCGCGTATCATGCGCTGGTACGGGATGATCCGACGCATGCGGCCGCTCGTTACCGAGGACGAGTTTGCGGCGCTGCGCCAGAAACCGAGATGGGACGATGCGAGCCTTTCAGAATTCAATCATGCTCTCACCGAGTTGAAGGAGCGCTATCGGGCGATCCTGCGCCGGCAGAATTTCTCTCGCCACGACCTCCTGTTCCAGGTGGACGAGCAGGGCAACACGACCGAATGCCGCATGGAGCCTGCCTCCGTTTCGCCGGGCTTCGACAAGGAACTGTGCGGTCTGGCGGTGGAAATCGTACGCTGGACGCCGGCTCGCGACGCCTTTGGCACTCGCGTGCCGGAGAGCGCGCGGCTTCTGGTGGGCTTTGGCGGCGGAAACTGAATTTCCGGGCGGTCGCCGATTCCATGCGTGACATTGCGGCCACGTTCGTCTAACGGCGCCGCTTCCTATCAGCGCGACAAAAGCGAAAGCGAGTGCAAGACATGAAACTGAATGACATCCGCGACAACTCCGGCGCCCGTCACCGCCGTATCCGCGTCGGACGCGGCATCGGCTCGGGCAAGGGCAAGACTGCCGGTCGCGGCCAGAAGGGCGCCAAGGCACGTTCCGGCGTCTCGATCAACGGCTTCGAAGGCGGCCAGATGCCGCTTCACATGCGTCTTCCCAAGCGCGGCTTCTCGAACAAGAAGTTCGCCAAGGACTACGCGGAAGTGAACCTCGGCCTCGTTCAGAAGGCCATTGAGGCCGGCAAGCTCGACGCTGCTGGCGTCATCGACCATTCGGCCCTGAAGGCTGCTGGTCTTGCCCGTGGCGGCAAGGACGGCGTGCGCCTGCTGGGCAAGGGTGAACTGACCGCCAAGGTGACTTTCAACGTCGCCGGCGCATCGGGCGGTGCAGTCGCCGCCGTCGAGAAGGCCGGTGGCTCGGTCATTCTTCCCGCAAAGGAAGAAGCTGCGGCCTGAGGCCGGGCGACAGTTCCAAGCCAAACGGAGAGGGCGGGCGCCAGGCGCTTCGCCCTCTCTTGCTATCGGAGCCGGCTTCTCGCCGCGCACCCAGTGGTGCCCGCGTGACACATGGGCGCCCAATTCGGAACGCGAAGGCCTTTCAGACATCGCTGCAATGTCTATATGGCCAGTTTCCTTCCAAGGTTCGACAAGGCAGGCCACAGCCGCTAAGGGCGAATCCGATTAGATCATTCGAGGCTTCCACACAGTCATGGCTTCCCGCGCCGACAACATTGCCAGTACGCTGAGCCTGGCCAATTTCTCCAAGGCGACCGAGCTGAAGAACCGCATCTGGTTCACTATCGGCGCGCTGATCGTGTTCCGCTTCCTGAGCTTCGTGCCGCTGCCGGGCGTGAACCCGCTGATCCTCGAATCGCTCTACAGCCAGACGCAGGGTGGCATCCTCGACCTGTTCAACACCTTCTCGGGCGGTTCGCTTTCGCGCATGAGCCTCATCGCTCTTGGCGTGATGCCCTACATCACCGCCTCGATCGTAGTGCAGCTTGCCGCCTCGCTTCACCCCGCTCTCGTGGCGCTGAAGAAGGAAGGCGAAGCCGGTCGCAAGAAGCTGAACCAGTACACCCGCTACGGCACGGTCGGCCTCTGTGCGCTGCAGGGCTACTTCCTGGCGGTCAGCCTCGAAGCCTATGGAGCGTCGAGCGGGCTGCAGGCCGTGGTCGATCCGGGCATCCTGTTCCGCATCGGCGCGGTCATCAGCCTGGTGGGCGGCACGATGTTCCTGCTGTGGCTGGGCGAGCAGATTACGTCGCGCGGCATCGGCAACGGCGTCTCGCTCATCATCATGGCGGGCATCGTCGCGCAGATGCCGACCTTCGCCAGCAACCTGGGCCAGGCCTACTCCGCAGGGGACACGGGCACGATCCTGATCATCGGCCTGATCGCTCTGCTGATCGCCATGATCCTGATGATCTGCTTCTGCGAGCGCGCCACCCGCCGCCTGCTGATCCAGTATCCCAAGCGCGCGACCCAACGCGGCATGATGCAGGCCGATCGCAGCCACCTGCCGCTCAAGATCAACACCGCGGGCGTAATTCCCCCGATCTTCGCGAGCTCGCTGCTGCTGCTGCCGCTCACCATCACCCAGTTCGCCGGCAATTCGCTGACGCCGGACTCGACGATGGGCAAGGTCGTCGTCACGCTCAACCAGTACCTCGGCCACGGGAAGCCGCTCTACATGCTGCTTTACGCGGCAGGCATCGTATTCTTCTGTTTCTTCTACACCGCCGTGGTGTTCAACCCGGAAGAAACCTCGGAGAACCTGAAGAAGAATGGCGGCTTCATCCCGGGCATTCGTCCGGGCAAGAACACGGCCACTTATCTGGACTATGTTCTCACGCGGATCACGGTCATCGGCGCGATCTACCTGACCATCGTATGTACGGTGCCTGAGTACTTCCTGTCGATGACGGGCTTGCCGCTGCTGTTCATGGGTGGCACGAGTCTGCTGATTGTCGTGAACGTCACTGTCGATACGATCACCCAGATCCAGTCGCACCTGCTGGCGCATCAGTACGGCGATCTCATCAAGAAGGCGAAGCTGAAGGGTCGCCTGCGCTGAAGGCATTTCGCGCATCGAAACGCGCGGAAGTGAATTTGAGGGGGTAAAGGCGTGAATATCATCCTTCTGGGGCCGCCGGGAGCAGGCAAAGGGACGCAGGCGCAGCGACTGGTCGACAAGCACGGCATGCGCCAGCTTTCGACAGGCGACATGCTTCGCGCGGCTGTCAAGGCGGGCACGCCGACGGGCCTGGAAGCCAAGGCCGTGATGGATCGCGGCGAACTGGTTTCCGACGCGATCGTCTCCGCTCTGATCGGAGACGAGCTTGACGCGATGGGCGCAGAAACAGGCGCCATTTTCGACGGCTATCCGCGGACCGAGGCACAGGCATCCTCGCTCGACGAGATCCTGCAAGTGCGTGGCCGCCAGCTCGATCATGTCATCGAGCTCGAGGTGAACGAGGACGCGCTTGTCGAGCGCATCACGGGCCGCTTCACCTGCGCCACATGCGGGAAGGGCTATCACGACACGTTCGAGAAGCCGAAGGTGGAGCAGACCTGCGACAAGTGCGGCGGGCACAAGTTCAAGCGCCGGCCCGACGACAATGCCGAAACCGTTCGCACCCGCATGGCGGAGTACCGCGCCAAGACCGCGCCGATCCTGCCGATCTACGAGGCTCGCGGCATCGTGAGCAAGGTCGACGGCATGGCGGACATGGACGATGTGACGGCAATGATCGAGGCCATTCTCGCTTCGCCTGACTGAGGCGATCGAGGCCAGGCACCGTGCAGGGCAGATGGGGAGCGCTTCGATGAAGATCGGCAGGCCGCTGCTTTCGAGCGCCGCTCTCATGCTGTCCGGGGCAGCTGTGCTCGTGTCGGTTCCGGCGTCTGCCAAGGTGGCGCAGGTTTCGGCGAACGGCTTTGTCATCCGCCATGTGGTTGGCCTCCCCGCGACGCCTGAGGAAGCCTGGGCGGTACTGGTGAAGCCCTCGGTCTGGTGGGCGCCTGACCATACATGGTCGGGCAGCGCGGCGAACCTGTCGATCGATGCGCGCGCGGGCGGCTGCTTCTGCGAAGTTCTGCCTGGTGGTTCGTCGCCGGGCGCTTCCCCTCGTGGCAGCGTCGAGCACATGCGGGTCGTCTATTCGGAGCGGCCGCGTGCGATCCGCATGTCCGGCGCACTCGGGCCGCTTCAGGCGGATGCCGTCACCGCGACACTGACGATCCAGATAAACGCGGACAAGAAGGGCGGCACGCAGCTTCTTCTCGAGTATGTGGTCGGCGGTTTTTCCCGCACCGCTTTCGAGAAGCTCGCTCCCGCTGTCGATGCGATGCTTGCCGAGCAGATGCGCAGGCTTTCGCAGAAGCTTGGAGGTGCCTTTGCCGCCGCTTTCCCGCATGGTGCGGCCGAAGGGGAGGGCGCTGCCGCTCCTCCATCTGCCTCGGTGGATCCGACAGCGGGCGCCGAGGCGGAGCCGGCTGCGCCGATCTCCGAAGGAAACGGCATCGTTCCCCTGTCCGACGTTCCCCTGCCGAGCGATGGCAGCATGCGTGGGCGCTGACCGTCAAGCGCGGACGCCAGTTCGCAACGGCACTTTGACTGTCGCTGCCGTTTGCGTTAAACAATTGCGACCAGGCCCCAGCGCGCGCCGTGCATCGGCGGGCCTCGGACGCTTGTGGACGCTGCAAGCGTTGACAGCCTGCTCGAATCGAGCTAAGCGCGCCCTTCACTCGAAAGCAACGGCAAGTCCGGAAGGCCCAGACCGCAGTGTTAACAGCACCCGCGAGTTTCGCCAGCCGGACCTTTTGCCATTGGTTCTGAAGGGTGTTTGCAGCGTTGAGATAGGGTCCGCCATCGGTCCCTGTGGAGCAGGAGTTTTTAAGTGGCACGTATTGCCGGGGTCAATCTCCCCACCAACAAGCGCGTGATCATCGCGCTGACCTATATTCATGGTATCGGCCGCACCAAGGCCGTCGAGATCGCCGACAAGCTCGGTATCGACCATACCCGCCGCGTGCAGGACCTGTCGGACGCCGAAGTCCTCCAGATCCGCGAAACCATCGACGCCGACCACACGGTCGAGGGTGACCTTCGTCGCGAGACCGCGATGAACATCAAGCGCCTGATGGATCTCGCATGCTACCGTGGCCTGCGTCATCGCAAGGGCCTTCCGGTTCGTGGCCAGCGCACGCACACCAATGCGCGCACCCGCAAGGGCAAGGCCAAGCCGATCGCCGGCAAGAAGAAGTAAGCCGGGCGGGCCGGCATCCGGCCCCCGGTTTTCCCACGCGATTAATCGACAGGAACCACGATCATGGCACGCGAACCCCAGCGCATTAAGCGCCGCGAGCGCAAGAACATCACGAGCGGCATCGCGCACGTGAACGCAAGCTTCAACAACACCATGGTGACCATCACCGACGCCCAGGGCAATGCGATCAGCTGGTCCTCGGCCGGAATGATGGGCTTCAAGGGCAGCCGCAAGTCGACCCCGTATGCCGCTCAGGTGGCCGCGGACGATGCCGGCAAGAAGGCCGCCGAGCACGGCGTGCGCACCCTCGAAGTCGAAGTCAAGGGACCCGGCTCGGGCCGCGAAAGCGCGCTTCGCGCTCTTCAGGCCGTGGGCTTCACGATTACCTCGATCCGCGACGTCACGCCGATTCCGCATAACGGCGTACGTCCCTCGAAGCGCCGCCGCGTCTGATCGAGCTAATGCGGGCGGTGACCGGTCGCCGCCCGTCTTCGGAACGTCCCGGGCCTTTCCACCAGGCCTTCGGGGCGTAACCGCCATCACTCCCAGGGGAAGTCCATGACTGTCAACATCAAGAACTGGCAGGAACTCAAGAAGCCGAACAGCCTTGAGATCAAGCCGGGACCCGACCCCAAGCTCAAGGCGACTTTCGTTGCCGAACCTCTCGAGCGCGGCTTCGGCCTGACGCTCGGCAACGCGCTTCGTCGCGTGCTGCTCTCCTCGCTGCAGGGCGCCGCGATCACCTCGATCAAGATCGAGAACGTGCTTCACGAATTCTCGTCGCTTGCCGGCGTGCGCGAGGACGTCACGGACATCGTCCTGAACGTCAAGCAGATCGCGCTCAAGATGACCGGTGAGGGGCCCAAGCGTCTCCAGCTTTCCGCCACCGGCCCGGCCGCGGTGAAGGCTGGCGACATCGCCGTCTCGGGTGACATCGAGGTCATGAACAAGGACCTCGTGATCTGCCACCTCGACGAAGGTGCGACGCTCAACATGGAACTGACGGCTGACACCGGCAAGGGCTACGTCCCCGCCGTGTCCAACCGTCCGGTGGACGCCCCGATCGGTCTCATCCCGGTCGACTCGCTCTACTCGCCGGTTCGCCAGGTCAGCTACAAGGTGGACAATGCCCGCATCGGTCAGGAGCTTGATTTCGACAAGCTCAACCTGACGGTCGAGACCGACGGCACCGTCACCCCGGAAGACGCGGTGGCCTACGCTGCGCGCATCCTCCAGGACCAGCTGGCTCTGTTCGTCCACTTCGAGGACATCGCTCCCGTTGGACAGTCGCCGATGATCGGCATGGCCGCAGGTGGCACCGCCACTTCGGAGGAGAGCGACACCAACCAGCTCAACCGCTACCTGCTCAAGAAGGTGGACGAGCTGGAGCTTTCGGTGCGTTCGGCCAACTGCCTCAAGAACGACAACATCATCTATATCGGCGACCTGGTCCAGAAGACCGAAGCCGAGATGCTGCGCACGCCGAACTTCGGCCGCAAGTCGCTCAACGAGATCAAGGAAGTGCTTTCGTCGATGGGTCTGCGCCTCGGCATGGACATCCCGGGCTGGCCGCCCGAGAACATCGAGGAGATGGCCAAGAAGCTGGAGCAGGAACTGCTCGGCTGATCGGACCTTCCGATGCTGGAATGAAGAGGGCCTCGCGGGAAACCGCGGGGCCTTTTTCTTCTGATCTGCGCCGAGCGCTGCGAAATGGATGCTCCAGTAAGCGCCCGGCGAAACGGAAATTTGGGCATCGTAAGCTACGTGAGGCAAGGGCGAGAGTATCCACCCTTGACTCGCAACCTGTTTTCGTATTGAGGGCGCGCTTCACACGCGAGTGAACCGGCTTTGGGCTGTGGCCGCACCACACATGCCCGGCAGGCAGTACCTTGAACGGCTGCCTGACGAACAGGAAGAAAAGAAATGCGTCACAAGTACGGCCAGCGCAAGCTGCAGCGCACCTCGGGTCACCGCGCCGCCCTGCTGCGCAACATGGCTGCCGCGCTTATCAAGCACGAGCAGATCCAGACCACCACGCCTAAGGCGAAGGAACTGCGTCCTTACATCGAAAAGCTGATCACCCTGGCGAAGAAGGGTGGCCTGTCGAACCGTCGCCTGGCGCACGCTCGTCTGCTCGACGAGACGCAGGAGAAGAAGCTGTTCGAAGTTCTCGCTGAGCGCTACGCCGGTCGCGAGGGTGGCTACACCCGCATCATCAAGGCCGGCATCCGCGCATCGGACGCTGCCCCGATCGCGATCATCGAACTGGTCGATCGCGACGTGGAAGCCAAGGGCCAGGACTCCGGTCCGGTGATGGCTGACGAGGAGGAGTACGCCGAGGCCTGAGCCACGGCGTTTCGACGGAACAAGGGAGCGGTCGCGGACTTCGGTTCGCGGCCGCTTTTCGTTGTGCCGGCGCGGGAGGAATCCTATCGAGGTCGACCCGGTCGGACCCCGCCGGTTCTTTCGTCAAGCAGGAGAGACAAGACATGTGCCGCGTGCGCGCCCTCGTCGTGGGCTTGCTGCTTTCCTCGGCTGCGCCCATCTTGGCGGGCACCATGCCAGACCTGACTTATCCCGAAGCCCGCCGCGAGCAGATCGTCGAAACGCAGTTCGGTGAAGTGATCGCCGATCCCTATCGCTGGCTTGAAGGCGATGTGCGCCATTCGCCCGAGGTGGCCGAGTGGGTTCGGGAGGAAAATGCCGTCACCGAGCGCTACATGGCCGGCTTGCCGCAGCGAGAGCGGTTCGCAGAGCGCATCAGGCACTTCATGGACTACGAGCGCTTCGGCCTTCCGGTGAAGGCGGGCGGGAACTACTTCTACACGCGCAATGCCGGGCTGCAGAACCAGGCGCAGCTTTTCGTGCGCAAGGGGCTTTCGGGAGAGCCGCGCCTGCTGCTCGATCCCAACGCCTGGGCGGCTGACGGGGCGACCGCGCTCGATGCCTGGGAGCCGTCGCACAAGGGCAATTTCCTTCTGTACAGCGTGCAGGATGGCGGCACCGACTGGAGGATCCTGCGCATCCTCGACGTGAAGAGCGGCAAGCCCTTGGCGGACGAGATCCGCTGGGCCAAGTTCACCGGCCTTGCGTGGGTGGGGGAGGAAGGCTTCCTCTATTCGCGCTTTCCGGCGCCGGAGGAAGGCACCGCGTTCCAAGGGCGCAACTTCGACCAGGCGGTCTATTTCCATCGCATCGGTACAAGCCAGTCACAGGACGAGCTTGTCTATTCAACGCCCGATCATCCCGAATACGGCCATACCGCCGATGTCACGCATGACGGTCGCCTCGCCGTCGTCACCAGCCATGTGGGCACAGACGCCCGCTACGAGGTGCGGGTGATCGATCTTGCGCGGCGCAAGCGCGAGGGCTGGAAAGCCGTGCCGCTAGTCACCGGTTTCACGGATGACTGGAAGCTTGTCGAGGGATCGGGTCGGCGGCTGTGGTACGTCACCAACTGGGAGGCACCGCGCTACCGCCTTGTCGCGATCGATCTTGATACACCCCGCCCTGCCTGGACGCAGGTCGTAAGCGAGCGTCAGGACATTCTGGAGCGTGCGGGCATCGTAGGCGACCGGCTCGTGTTGAACTACATGCGCGATGCCGCAAGCCACGCCGAGATACTCTCGCTCGACGGTAAGACCGGCCGAACGATCAGCCTTGCTGGCATCGGCACGGCTTCCGGCTTCAGGGGGCGCCCGGGCGATCCGGAGACGTTCTACGCGTTTACCAGCTTCAACTGCCCGGCTTCGATTTATCGCATGGACCTGGCGACCGGGGCGACCACTCCCTTCGCCACGCCCAAGATCTGCTATGACGCCAAGGATTATGCGGTGGAGCAGCGTTTCTATGTCTCGAAGGACGGGACAAGGGTGCCGATGTTCATCGTGCGCAAGCAGGCCATTGCCCGCGCCGACAAGGCGGTGCCCACGCTGCTCTATGGCTACGGCGGCTTCGATGTCTCGCTGACGCCCGGCTTTTCGGCTGTGCGCATGGCCTGGTTGGAGGCGGGCGGGGCCTTCGCGCTCGCCAACCTGCGTGGTGGAGGCGAGTACGGACGCGAGTGGCACGACGCGGGACGAGGGCGGAACAAGCAGAACGTCTTCGACGATTTCATCGCAGCGGGCGAGTTCCTTAAGAAGGAAGGTATCACCACCAACGACGGCCTCGCCATCCAGGGAGGCTCAAACGGCGGCTTGCTGGTGGGGGCCGTCGTGAACCAGCGCCCGGACCTTTTTGCCGCGGCAGTAGCCCAGGTGGGCGTCATGGACATGCTGCGCTTCGATCGGTTCACCGCCGGACGCTACTGGGTCGACGATTATGGCCACCCCGACCGGGAGGCCGACTTCAAGGTGCTTCGCGCCTATTCGCCGTACCATAACATCCGCGAGGGAGCGGACTATCCCGCGATCCTGGTTACCACCGCCGACACCGATGATCGGGTCGTGCCCGGTCACTCGTTCAAGTACACAGCCGCGCTCCAGCATGCCGAACTCGGGGACAAGCCGCGGCTCATCCGTATCGAGACGAGGGCGGGCCACGGGTCGGGCAAGCCAACCGACAAGGCGATCGAGGAGGGAGCCGACATCCTCGCGTTCGTGGCGCGCTGGACAGGCCTGGAACTTGCGCAAGGCACATCGGGGGCCCAGAACCGAGAGGAAGCGCCCGTGGAGCGGCCATGAGCCTGTGGTTAAGCCGCCCGACAGCATGCGCGGCCTAGCACTTCCCCACGAGGCGGCGCGAACGTGCGCGCCGGTAAGCGGACAGTTCATCCATGAAGGTCTTTCGTTCTCGCGGCGCTGCAGCACTCGCCATCATCGCCACGCTCTCGCTGAGTGCGTCGCCCGCCTCCGCGCGCGACCGTCACGATTGGGGGCGGCACCATCGCCATCGCGGCGGCATCGATGCCGGTAGTCTGTTGGCGGGCCTTCTCGTGGGCGGTGCGGCGGTGGCGATCGCGACGTCGGCAAACAGGAACTCGAACACCGATCGCGCCGGTACGCCCGATGATGAACCTGCGCCATATCGCTATCCGGGCGGCCCTGCGGACGGTGAGGCGGGCTATGGCGACCCCCCTGACGATGCCGGCCTTGGCGACCGTGAGCCTGCAGCCGTTTCACAAGGCCGGTTCGGCGAAGCGGTGGACGCCTGCTCCGCCGAGCTGGAGCGCGGCGGCAAGCGGATCGCATCGGTCGATGGCGTGCGCCGCATGGGCGAACGCTATAGCGTCGAAGGACGGCTCGAGGATGGTCCGGGCTATGCCTGCAGTGTCGACGACGCGGGGCATATCCGTTCGGTTGCCGTAGATGGCCGCGCGATGATCTGAGGGGGTGCGGCTGACGCTGTGGGTGCCACCCGCGCTCAGTCGTCGCCCCGGTGCGGCGGTAGCCCCAGCGACCAGTGGATCGCCGCGCCGCGCAGCGTGAAGCCTGCCGCCACGGCAAGCACCCACGTAAGCTCGGGCGAGACGCCCAGCGCGATGCCTGCGCCGCTGAGGCCCGCGGCGAGCGCTGCGGCGGTCACATAGAGTTCGGGGCGCATCAGGATAGAGGGTTGTCCGGCAAGGACGTCGCGGATGATGCCTCCGGTGCAGCCTGTCACCACGCCCATCAGGATAGCGGGTGCCGGCGGCACGCCCCACGACAGTGCCTTGATCGTCCCGAATACCGAGTAGATCGCGAGGCCCAGCGCATCGGCCCACTCCAGCAAGCGTCCCGCCCACCACCGGACCGGCGTGAACCAGGCGACGACAGCCACGGCGAGGCACACCGGAGCGACGAAGGGGTCGCGCGCCCAGAAGACAGGCGCGCCGATGAGGAGGTCGCGCAGCGAGCCTCCGCCCACCCCGGTTATGAGCGCGAAGAAGGCCACCGTGACGAAAGTCTGGCGCAGCCGCGCGGCTGCCAGTGCACCGGTGAGAGCGAAGACGGCGATGCCGACGAGGTCGAGGGCAGGGGGAAGGGCAGGGGTGAGGGGCGGCGTCATGCCCCGGCCCTAGCATGGCCAGCGCGTTTGGGGCTCTGTGAAAATGCGCGGCGCGCACGATCGCATCGGCACCTACGGCTGCACTTCCCCCGCCGCTGCCTTGGGCGATTGGCGAACGTTCTATGGATTGATCGGGCAAGCGGGCTTGCACCCTGCGCCCGGGGTTCTAGTTTGCGGGCAGACCTTCATCCGACGGACGAGTTCATGACTTTCTTCAAGCGCGTAACCCCGGCCGCCCTTCTGCTGGCGAGTGCCGCCTGCACCACGGCCCAGTCGCCCACCGGGCTCGAAGGAGCCGCGCCCGCTCCCCCGGCGGCTGTCCCTCTTCCTGCGGGGACCGGAGAGCCCGACTACGACCTTGCCGCGCAAAAGGAAAAGCTGGCGACGATCCCGATGGAGGTCGACACCGCCTTCCTGAGCGCCGAGGAGCGCGACGTGGTG
This sequence comes from Novosphingobium silvae, assembly GCF_009856825.1. Taxonomy (GTDB): domain Bacteria; phylum Pseudomonadota; class Alphaproteobacteria; order Sphingomonadales; family Sphingomonadaceae; genus Novosphingobium; species Novosphingobium silvae. Next base: position 27,966 of record NZ_WVTD01000011.1, read on the forward strand.
AACCTGCTCATCAAGGCCTCCGACCTGATGAGCGAGATCTACCTTCGCCAGCGCTACGAGAAGAACCCGGAGGTGCGGCGGGTGATCTCGATGAACCGCCGCGCGGACCGGGACCTGCTGGTCGAGATGTTCGACCGCAACTTCGGTCCTTGGGACGAAATGGCGGACCTTCGCCCGTTCTGGGGCACGACCCCCATGCCCGAGGGCGCCGGCTTCTACCCGGAGGATCTCACCCGCGCTGAGCTTGAGGCTTACGTTGCAGCCCATCCCGATCAGAAGGCAGCGCTGCTCAGTCCCTACACTGTCGTGCGGCGGAACGGCGCAAAGCTCGTGGCGGTCCCCTACTCCGTCGCTTACCGCGAGTGGCTGGAGCCTGCGGCGAAGCTGCTTGAACAGGCCGCCGCGCGGACGAGCAACGCAAGCCTGAAGCGCTTTCTTGCCCTGCGTGCCAAGGCGTTCCGCACCGATGACTACTACGAGAGCGAGCTGGCCTGGATGGACCTTGCGGGCACGCCGATCGAAGTCGCGATCGGGCCTTATGAGGTCTACACCGATCGCCTGATGGGAGCGAAGACCTCTTTCGAGAGCTTCGTCACGCTCAAGAACCCCGAAGAGTCGGCGGCCCTGGCGAAGTACAAGAACCATCTGAAGGACATGGAAGCAAATCTTCCGATCGAGGAGCGGTACAAGAACTTCCAGCGCGGCTTCGAAAGCCCGATCGCCGTCGCCGAGCAGGTGCGCGGAGGGGGAGACAACGTGCCCGGCTCGCAGACGATCGCCTTCAACCTTCCCAACGACGAGCGCGTGCGCGAGGCCAAGGGCGCGAAGAAGGTCATCCTTTCGAACGTACTCGGCGCCAAGTTCGACCGCATCCTCAAGCCCATGGCGCCGCTCGTGCTGAAGCCCGACCAGGCTGCGCTCGTGGCGAAAAGCTATATGCAGTACGAGACGCTGTTCCACGAACTGTCGCATAGCCTGGGTCCGGGCTCGATCACCGTGAACGGCACGAAGACAACCGTCGACAAGGCGCTGAAGGAGCAGAACTCGGCGCTGGAGGAGGCCAAGGCCGACGTGGCTGGCGTGTGGAACATCCTGCTGATGATGCGGAAGGGCGAACTTCCTGCAGCCGAGCGGCCGGAGCTGTTCGCAACCTACTTCACCGGCATCTTCCGTGCGGTTCGCTTTGGCGCGGTGGAAGCGCATGGACAGGGCGCGGCGCTGCAGTACGCCTACCTTCGCGCACACGGAGCCTTCTCCTACGATGCCGCGGCGCGCCGCTATGTAGTCGACGACGCGCGTATGGAGGCTGGTCTGAAGGCGCTGCTGCATGACATCCTGATGCTGCAGGCAACGGGAGACTACGAGGGGACCAAGGCCTTCATGGGCAAATGGGCGCGGCTCGACGCCGAGGCGGAGAGCGCCATCGCTGCCATGAGTTCGCTTCCCGTGGATGTTCGCCCCATCTATCCCGACGCGATCTGAAAAGGCCCGCCGCTCCGGCAAGATACCTTGCCGGTGGCGCGCGGGGTGTCCCGTGCGCCATCGGCATCGGCTTTCCTCGGTACGCACCCCTCCTGAGGGTGTGTACGTGTCCGTTCAGTTGAACAGGCCGGCGACGGTCAAGGCGTGAAGCGGAAGTATGCGACCAGGCGCGAGCCGTAATGCCGGTCGGTCCAGGGGGAGGATCGGTCCACCTCGCTGGCGCCGATGGAAGTGCCGGAATAGCGCACACCGGCCGCGAAGCTGGATTCAGCGTATTCGGCGCCGAGGTGATGATCGAGATAATCGCCGCCCGGTCGCAGGCGAGCCGAGCGTGGGTCGCCGTCCTTCGTTGACCCGCTGGTGTGGCCCACACCGCCGTAGAGGGTCAGGGGTGTGCCGGGAATGCCCGCGGAGAGCCGGGCGTCGACGTAGAGGTTGCTCCCCCCGATCGCGTCCTGCGATGGGGCAAAGGCCGCTCCGACCGAGAGTTGCGCCAGGCCGAGCGTGCGCGAGACCTGTCCCGTCACCTCGACATAGCTGGTGCCCGAGCGTCCGATAAACAGGTTGCCGCGCACTCCGACGTCGAACTCCCAACCGGCGGCCTGCATGCTGTAGCGCGGCGCGATGCCGACACCGATGTCCGCGCCGCCATGACGAGCGCTTTCGCGCAGCGTCACGGCGTCCATGTCGAGTGCGAGGTCATAGGTGACGGGCACGGTAGCGCCGATGCCGAGCGCGGCCTTGCCGTCGCTCCATCCAAGGCCGCGCTCGCGGTGATCGGTTTCCGCCTCGAAGGAGATCGACGGCGCGGACTGCGCGGCTGCCGGAGCAACCCAGGCGGTGGCGAGCAGAATGGCACCGCAGCAGGCACCGGTCGTCCGGAAGGGTCGCGTCATATGGGGAAAACGTATCCGTCAGTTGGAGGCAAGGTTGTGTGCCGCGTCGATCGCGGCGAGGGCATGCTGGCGATCGCTGGCTGCCGCCGCGGCAAGATGCGCGCCGATAGCCGGCTGCCTATCCTCAACAAGCGCGGTCAACTGCTCAGCGCGGCCGCGGCAGTCGCCGGGAAGGTTGCGGGTGAAGGTCTTCTCGCCGGGTACCCGGGCATGGAGTTCATGCCCGCCGTCGGCGATGATGCGATCGACCGAGACGGTCGCCGTCATGATGCAGCGCTGCGTGGAAGGGCGGGTTCCTGCGGACATCCCGATCGTGCGCGCGCGCGTTTCCACAGCGGCGCGGTAGTCCACCTTGTAGGTTCCGCCCCGATGATCGAGCGCCACGCTGTGGACTGGCACGCTGGCAGTCGCAGCGGCAGCAAAGGCGGTGAGGGCAAGCAGGCTCATATCGTCTCCCTTTATCGATGGAGTGCCTAAAAACCAGGCACATCTGCACATTACTTGTGCAAAGGCGAGTTAAGTGTCGATTGCTTCCCATCTGTTGCCGCAGTGTGATGATCTTTGCTCCCGATGGACCAGAAAGAGGATGTCGGGCGGACATCGGCGGCGGGCGCTCTTTCTCTCCTTGGCGGCTCCCGCACGATTCCGAAGGCTGCAATGAACTGCGGGAGTGGCCCAGTGCCGTCCTTGCCTCCTTCCGAGGGCGCCAGGAGTAGCCGTACGGGGAGTGCAGGTGGTGATCGGTTGACCTCATTGCGTGGAGCAGCCGAGGGCGGCCCTGACCACGGGCCGCGCCCTGGTCTCACGGAATAGCCCCGGCCGCAGTGCTGGTCCGTGTGTTACTTGTCGACTGTGATCGAGGCGGTGCCATCGGCCCACACCGGAAGGTAGAGGCCTTGTCCCGCCGCCTTGATGCGCCCGGTACGGGTGCGCAACACCTTCGCCCGGATCACCAGGTCGCCCTCTCGTTTGTCCTCGATAGCGCGATCGATTTTCCCGAGCAGTTCGTTGTAGTCCTTTTCGAAGTTCTGCGCGAGAGCGGCGGCGATGGTCCGGCCCATGCCCGGCGCGTTGGCAAGTCGCAGGATGAGGTTGCCGCCCGTCATGTCGGTGGTGCCACTGACTTCGAAGTTCTCGAACCCCACACGGCGGGAGTTGTCGGCGTTGAGGGGCACGCCCGTCATCCAGACCGTTCCTTTTGTCGGATCAACCCTTCCGGCAAGGTCCGTGGCGGTGAATTCGACCCCTACGGCGATCCGTCCGCCGGTGGTGCCGTAGATCGTCACTTTTCGGAAGTCGGCGCGCACCGGGCCGACACCCGGCACTTGGAAGGGACGCCTGGAGCGCTTGTGCAAAGCCTTTGTCAGCACAGGTTCCAGCTGTGCGTAGTCGGCGATGACCGGGATAAAGAAGGCCAGGCGCCCCGCATCAGCCTCCAGCGGGCGAACTGCGGGCAGCGGGGTCGGACTGGGATCGGCCGGGCGCTGGCCGACATGTGTTTCGGTTAGGGCTTTGACGCCAAGGTTAAGCACCAGGCGCTTGCCGTCGAGCCGGTAGCCGCCGTACTGCACTTCGCGCGGGCTGATGCGCATCCACACCGGCGGGTTGTCGCGGTTGAGCAGAAGTGTCGTGAACGCTGAACTCCAGGCTTTCTCCACCTGCCGGCGCACTTCGAGCTTCCCGAGCTGGCGCGGCAACTCGCGCTCCAGGCGGGCGATCACCGGGGCAAGTTTGGCGTCGGCCTGCTCGGTGAAGTCGATCCGCTGACCCAGGAAGTTCAGGTGCGGGCGATTGGTCCAGTCGTAGCGTATGTCTATCGTGCCCCTAGGAGTCCAGTCCTGGGCAAGCGTCAGGCGGACCACTGCATGTGCCATGGCGTCGGCGGTCGCGGTCTCGCGCTTGAGGACACCGCCGATGTCTTCGGCACGCACGACCGCATGGAGCGGCATGGCCAGCACGATTTCCTCGCCCTTGCCAGCAAAGCGCAGGGGCCCGCGCGCCACCTCGCCGACGATGCGGCACTTGATCTCGGGTGTCCTGATCTTCGCGATGCCGATATCAACGCCTCTTGACGGCACGCAGGTCTGGCCGGGTTTGTCGATCGTCCAGAGCGTACGGGGAACTTCGCGCTCCAGCGCCGCTGTGAGATCGCCGAGGTCGGCATGGATGGGCACCGTGATGAGCGAAGCCTGCGGATCGATCCTGATCGTATCCTGCGCACGTCGCGGCGGCTCGTCATCGCGGCGGCTACAGGCGGGAAGCGCGAGCAGGGCAGCGACAGCGGCTGCTACGGTGATCTGTCGCGGAATCCTCATCTGCCGTGTTGCCCCGGTATGCGCATTGAAAGGCTGCAATTCGCCGGCGGGCAATGTGTTCCGGATGCACACACGATCGCACCGTATCGTCTGCTCGACTTCGCTCAGGTTCGGATCTCGTCGGGAGCCTTGTAGGACGCCAATGGTCGATTCGCCGCGCATGCGAAAAGGGCCGGCGCTCCTCGCACCGGCCCTTTTCTTTTTCTTGCCTGGCGGCCGATCAGATGTGGATCGGCTTGCCGGTGACAGCCATCGCCGCTTCCTTGATCGCCTCGGAGTGCGTCGGGTGAGCATGGCAGGTGTAGGCGATATCCTCGCTGGTGGCACCGAACTCCATGGCCTGCGCGGCCTGGGCGATCATGGTGCCGGCGACGGAGGCGATGCACCACACGCCGAGCACGCGGTCGGTTTCGGCATCGGCGATCACCTTCACGAAGCCGTCGGGCTCGTGGTTGGTCTTGGCGCGCGAGTTGGCGAGCATCGGGAACTTGCCGACTTTCACCCCGCCACGCTCCTTGGCGGCCTCTTCCGTCAGGCCCACGCCCGCGAATTCGGGCTGCGTGTAGACGACACCCGGGATGACGTCGTGGTTCACGATCCCGGTCATCCCTGCGATGTTCTCGGCAACGGCGATGCCTTCGTCCTCGGCCTTGTGGGCAAGCATCGGGCCGGGGATAACGTCGCCGATCGCCCAGACGCCGTCCACCTTGGTGGCGAAGTCATGGTCGGTCTCGATCTGGCCGCGCTGGTTCAGTTCCAGTCCGATCTTGTCGAGGCCAAGACCCTCGGTGTTCGGACGGCGGCCGATCGACACGAGCACCACGTCGGCCTCGATCACTTCGGCGTCGCCACCGGCTGCGGGCTCGACGGTGACCTTGGCGGTCTTGCCCTCGACGGAAACGCCGGTGACCTTGGTGCCGAGCTTCAGGGCCATGCCCTGCTTCTTGAAGATCTTGCCGGCTTCACGGCGCACTTCGCCGTCCATGCCTGGAAGCAGCTGGTCGAGGAATTCGACGACGGTGACTTCCGCGCCGAGACGCCGCCACACCGAACCGAGCTCAAGGCCGATCACCCCGCCGCCGATGACGACCATCTTCTTGGGCACCGAAGCCAGTTCCAGGGCACCGGTCGAGTCCACGACCACGCCGCCCGCGTTGTCGATCTCGACGCCCGGGAGCGGGGTGACCGAGGAGCCGGTGGCGATGACGATGTTCTTGGCGGTGACGGTCTTGCCGGCCACCTCGACGCTGTGCGCGTCCTTGAACTGCGCGTAGCCCTTCAGCCAGTCGATCTTGTTCTTCTTGAACAGGAATTCGATGCCGCCGGTCAGGCCCTTCACCGCGTCGATGCGCTGGCCCTGCATGGTGGGAAGGTCAAGCTCGGGCGTGACCTTGATGCCCATCTTGGCCATCGAGCCGCCTTCCTTCGCCGCTTCGAAATACTCCGAAGCATGAAGCAGCGCCTTGGAGGGGATGCAGCCGACGTTGAGGCAGGTGCCGCCCAGCGTCTCACGCCCTTCGGCGCAGGCGGTCTTCAGGCCCAGCTGCGCGGCGCGGATCGCCGCAACGTAGCCGCCGGGGCCGGCACCGATGACAAGAACGTCGTAGTCGTAATCAGCCATGTTCAGGCCTCCTCACGCTCGTGCTTCGCACACAACAGACACGAGCGGTAATGAATCGTTTCAGCGCAAGCGAAAACCCCGCCCGACCTGAATTTCGCGGCGGGCGGGGCTTGTCGGTCTCAGAGGTCGATCAGGAGCCTGGTGGGATCCTCGATCGCTTCCTTGATGGTCTTGAGAGCGGTGACCGCCTCGCGGCCGTCGATGATGCGGTGGTCGTAGGACAGCGCGATGTACATCATCGGGCGGATCACGATCTCGCCGCCGCGAACAACCGGGCGATCCTCGATGCGGTGAAGGCCCAGCACAGCCGACTGCGGCGGGTTGATGATCGGGGTCGACATGAGACCCCCGAACACGCCGCCGTTGGAGATCGTGAAGGTGCCGCCCTTCATGTCTTCCATGGTCAGCTTGCCGTCCTTGGCCTTCTTGCCGAAGTCCGCGATGGCCTTTTCGATGCCCGCGAAGCCGAGCTTGTCGCAGTCCTTGACGACCGGAACGACAAGGCCGGTGGGCGCCGAGACCGCGATCGAGATGTCGACGTAGTCGTGGTAGACGATCTCGTCACCGTCGATCTGCGCGTTGACGGCTGGGATGTCCTTGAGCGCCAGGACCGAAGCCTTGGCGAAGAACGACATGAAGCCGAGCTTGATGCCGTGCTTCTTCTGGAAGATGTCCTTGTACTTCTCGCGCGCCTCGATGACGGCCGACATGTCGACGTCGTTGAAGGTGGTGAGAAGGGCCGCGTTGTCCTGTGCGGACTTGAGGCGCTTGGCGATCGTCTGGCGCAGGCGCGTCATCTTGACGCGTTCCTCGTTGCGCGCGGCCGGAGCTGCGGCAGTGGCCGGAACCGATGCGCCCGAGGCGGGGGCAGAGGCTGGCTTGTTCTTGGCCGCTTCAAGGACGTCGTCCTTGGTGATGCGGCCGTCCTTGCCGGTGCCCTTGATGGTCGCGGGATCGATGCCGTGCTCGAGGATCGCCCGGCGCACGGCCGGCGAGAGAACCGACGAGCCTGCCGACGCCTCTTCCGTAGCGGCGGCGGGAGCCGGCGTCGGGGCGGGGGAGGGCGCAGGCGCCGAAGCCGCGGGGGCAGCTGCTGCCGGCTTGGCAGCGGTGGGAGCACCCGAACCGGCTTCGATCGTGGCAATCAGCGCGTCGACGGTGACGGTGTCGCCTTCCTTGGCGAGGTGCTGGCCCATGACGCCCGCGTGGGGCGCCATGACGTCGATCGCGACCTTGTCGGTTTCGAGGCTGGCAATGGGCTCGTCGGCAGCGACGGCTTCGCCCGGCTGCTTCAGCCATTGGCCGATGGTGGCCTCGGAGACGGACTCGCCGAGCGTGGGGACCTTGACTTCAGTGGACATGATTTATCTCAAGCCTTCTGCTTGCGACGGAGTTCGGAACGAACGGAAAGATGCAGGGCATCGGCGACCAGCGCCGCCTGCTCGGCGGTGTGGCGCTTGGCGAGGCCGGTGGCAGGCGATGCCGAGGCGGAACGGCCTGCATAACGCGGGCGGGGCGCGGAAACGCCCGCCTCGTTGGCGGCTTCCTCGATCAGCGGCTCGACGAAGAACCAGGAACCGTTGTTCTTGGGCTCCTCCTGGCACCAGACAATCTCCTCGAGGTTCGGCATCTGCGAGAGACGCTTGGCCAGCGGCTCGCCCGGGAAGGGGTAGAGCTGCTCGAGGCGGATGATCTGGGTGTCGGTAATCTCGGCCGCGTTGCGGGCTTCGAGCAGGTCGTAGAACACCTTGCCCGAGCACAGGATGACCTTCTTCGTCTCCGCGTCCGAAGCCGGGTTGGGATCGGAGAGGATGCGCTTGAAGTCGCCTTCGATGAAGTCCTTGGCCGAAGACTTCGCCAACGGATGGCGCAGCAGCGACTTGGGCGTCATGATGATGAGCGGCTTGCGGAAGGGGCGGTGCATCTGCCGGCGCAGCACGTGGAAGTAGTTGGCCGGGCTGGTGATGTTGCAGACCTGGATGTTGTCCTGTGCGCACAGCTGCAGGTAGCGTTCCAGGCGGGCCGAGGAGTGCTCGGGGCCCTGGCCTTCGTAGCCGTGCGGCAGCAGCATGACCAGGCCGTTCGCGCGCAGCCACTTGGATTCGGCCGAGGCGATGTACTGGTCGATGATGATCTGCGCACCGTTTGCGAAGTCGCCGAACTGCGCTTCCCACAGCACCATGGTCTTGGGGTCGGCGCTGGCGTAGCCGTACTCGAAGCCGAGCACGCCATACTCCGACAGCGTCGAGTCCAGCACCTCGAAGCGGCCGTGCGGCAGCGTGGCGAGGGGGACGTACTTGTGCTCGTCGGTCTGGTCGGTCCAGACGGCGTGGCGCTGCGAGAAGGTGCCGCGGCCGCAGTCCTGACCGGACAGACGAACGCCGTAGCCTTCGGTGACGAGGCTGCCGAAGGCAAGCGCCTCCGCCGTCGCCCAGTCGAACCCGTCGCCCGACTTGAACATCTCTTCTTTGGCGGCAAGCACGCGGGCGAGCGTCTTGTGGACGGTCAGGTCCTCGGGCACCGTGGTGAGGACGCGGCCAAGGCTCTCGAACAGCTTGGGCTCGATCTTGGTGTCGACGTTGCGGCGCGCGGTCTCGGGATCGGCGGGCTTGTGGAAGCCGCTCCACTGGCCGGCGAACCAGTCAGCCTGGTTGGCCTTGTAGGTCTTGGCCGCCTCGAACTGCTCTTCGAGATAGGCGGTGAAGCTTTCCTCGGTCTGCGGCAGGAAGGTGTCGTCGATCACGCCCTCGCCCTTCAGGCGATCGGCGTAGATCCGGCTGACCGGCGGGTGCTGGCGGATCTTCGCGTACATCAGCGGCTGCGTGAAGCCGGGCTCATCGCCCTCGTTGTGGCCGAAGCGGCGGTAGCACCACATGTCGATCACGATGTCGCGGCCGAACTTCTGGCGATAGTCGATCGCGAGCTTGCACGCGAAGGTCACCGCGGCCGGGTCATCGCCATTGACGTGCAGGATCGGCGCCTGAACGCCCTTGGCGACGTCCGAGGGGTAGGGCGAGTTGCGCGCGAACTGCGGGCTCGTCGTGAAGCCGATCTGGTTGTTAATGACGAAGTGGATGCAGCCGCCGGTGTTGTAGCCCTTGACGCCGGAGAGGCCGAAGCACTCCCAGACGATGCCCTGGCCGGCGAAAGCGGCGTCACCGTGGATGAGGACCGGCAGCACCTGCTTGTGGCGGGCGCCCGCGCCGATATCGTCGCCGATGTCGTCGGCGATCACCTGGTAGGCGCGGACCTTGCCGAGCACGACCGGATCTACCGTCTCGAGGTGCGAGGGGTTGGGCATCAGGCTCATGTGGACCTTGATGCCGTCGAACTCACGGTCGGCGGAGGTGCCGAGGTGGTACTTCACGTCGCCCGAGCCGCCGACGTCCTCGGGGTTGGCGGTGCCACCCGAGAATTCGTGGAATATGACCTTGTAGGGCTTGGCGAGCACGTTCGCGAGAACGTTCAGGCGGCCGCGGTGGGCCATGCCGTAGACGATCTCCTTCACGCCGAGCTGGCCGCCGTACTTGATCACGGCTTCCAGCGCCGGGATCATCGATTCGCCGCCGTCGAGGCCGAAACGCTTGGTGCCCACGTACTTCTTGCCGAGGAACTTCTCGTACTGCTCACCGCGCACGACGGCCTGAAGGATCGCCTTCTTGCCCTCGGGCGTGAATTCGATCTCCTTGTTGGCGCCTTCCATGCGCTCCTGGAGGAAGCGGCGCTCCTCGGTGTCGGCGATGTGCATGTACTCGAGGCCGACCTTGCCGCAGTAGTTCGCGCGCAGGATCTGCACGATCTCGCGCACGGTCGTCCATTCGAGGCCCAGCGTGCCGCCGACGTAGACCTTCCGGTCCTGCGCGTCGCCGACGAAGCCGTGGTATTCGGGGGTGAGATCGGCGGGCAGCTGGCGCTGGTTGAGACCGAGGGGGTCAAGATCCGCAGCAAGGTGACCGCGCACGCGATATGTGCGGATCAGCATCATGGCGCGGATGGCGTCTGCCGCCGCTTCGTCTATGCGGGACTGATCGACCTTGGCGCCGCCCTTCGCGGCAGCCTTGGCGATCTCCGCCTTGAGGGCCGTCGGGTCAAGGCCCTGCGTCCAGTCGTCCTCGGCGTCGCCGCCGACGAGGGGCCAGTTGCGGGGTTGCCAGCTTGGGCCGGCCTGGGGCTCGTCGAGTCCCATGTCAGGGGTGAAATCGAAACTCTCGTCGCCCATAGGAATCACCTGTCGCCACGCGGGACGGGCTGTCCCGGCGTTGTCCTGTATTGGCGGCGCTGACGGTTCCGGGGAGGAAGGGCCGCAAGACCGCTCGGGTACTTCGCGAACGGGCGCACTGACCCGCTACGCGTCTTGTAAGCCTCCGGCGGCGGCGCGGTTCCGCCGCGCGCCGCCGGAGTATTCAAATCAGGCGTATTCCTTGAGGACTTCCACAAGGGTTTCGCCGAGCAGCGAGGGGCTGGACGACACCTTGATGCCGGCTTCTTCCATCGCCGCGATCTTGTCCTCGGCGCCGCCCTGGCCGCCCGACACGATCGCGCCGGCGTGGCCCATGCGGCGGCCCGGAGGCGCCGTGCGGCCGGCGATGAAGCCGGCCATCGGCTTCTTGCGACCACGCTTGGCCTCGTCCTTGAGGAACTGCGCCGCTTCTTCCTCGGCGCTGCCGCCGATCTCGCCGATCATGATGATCGACTTGGTCTCGTCGTCGGCAAGGAACAGCTCGAGGACGTCGATGAAGTTCGTGCCGTTGACCGGGTCGCCGCCGATGCCGACTGCGGTGGTCTGGCCGAGGCCTGCGTTGGTGGTCTGGAACACGGCTTCATAGGTAAGCGTGCCCGAGCGCGAGACAACGCCCACCGAACCCTTCGAGAAGATCGAACCGGGCATGATGCCGATCTTGCACTCGCCGGGGGTCAGCACGCCGGGGCAGTTCGGGCCGATCAGGCGCGACTTCGAGCCCGAAAGCGCACGCTTCACGCGGACCATGTCGAGGACGGGAATGCCCTCGGTGATGCAGACGATCAGTTCCATCTCGGCATCGATCGCCTCGAGGATAGAGTCGGCGGCGAACGGCGGCGGAACGTAGATGCACGAGGCAGTCGCGCCGGTCGCGGCCTTGGCTTCGGCGACGGTGTCGTAGTTGGGCAGGCCGATGTGGGTCGTACCGCCCTTGCCGGGGGTGACGCCCGCGACCATCTGCGTGCCGTAGGCAAGCGCCTGCTCGGTGTGGAAGGTGCCGGTCGCGCCGGTCATTCCCTGCGTGATGACCTTGGTATTCTTGTCTACGAGGATCGACATCGATTCCTACCTCATTCGTGATCCCGGCGTGCGCCGGGGTCCAGTTGAATTGGTGACTTGAACAGGCCGTTCCAGTCGGGGGTCAGTTTCCTGTCCCTCGCTCCCATCCTTGCCCAGGCGGACGAGGACGGGAAGCGCGGACTGGTGTGGATCAGGCGAGCGAGGCGTCGATGCCCTTGCAGGCGACCAGCAGTTCCTTGACCGCGTCGATCGAGACCTGCAGGCCAGCCTTGGCCTTGTCGTCGAGAGCGATCTCGATCACTTCCTCGACGCCTTCGCTGCCGATCTTGACCGGCACGCCAACGTAGAGGCCGTCGACGCCGTACTGGCCTTCGAGGTAGGCGGCGCAGGGCAGGATGCGCTTCTGGTCGCCCAGGTACGATTCAGCCATTGCGATGGCCGAGGCGGCCGGTGCGTAGAAGGCCGAGCCGGTCTTCAGGAGGCCGACGATCTCGCCGCCGCCGTTCGCGGTGCGCTTGACGATCTCGTCGATGCGCTCCTGCGTGGACTTGCCCATCTTGATGAGGTCGGGAACGGGGATGCCCTTGACGGTCGAGTATTCGACCACCGGAACCATGGTGTCGCCGTGGCCGCCGAGCACGAAGCTGGTGACATCGCGCACCGAGACGCCGAATTCCCAGGCGAGGAAGGTCGAGAAGCGGGCCGAGTCGAGCACACCGGCCATGCCGACGACCTTGTTGTGGGGCAGGCCCGAGAACTCGCGCAGCGCCCAGACCATCGCGTCGAGCGGGTTGGTGATGCAGATCACGAACGCGTCCGGGGCGTGGGCCTTGATGCCTTCTCCGACGGCCTTCATCACCTTGAGGTTGATGCCGAGCAGGTCGTCGCGGCTCATGCCGGGCTTGCGGGGAACGCCGGCGGTGACGATGACGACGTCGGCGCCCGCGATGTCCGCATAGTCGTTGGTGCCGGTGATCTGCGCGTCGAAGCCTTCGACGGGGCCGCACTGCGAGAGGTCGAGCGCCTTGCCCTGGGGAATGCCCTCGGCGATGTCGAACAGGACGATGTCGCCCAGTTCCTTCTGCGCGGCGAGGTGAGCGAGGGTGCCACCGATGTTGCCGGCGCCAATGAGGGCAATCTTCTTACGAGCCATGATCCGTGCGTGTCCTTCCCAGTGGCGGGATTACCGGACTTCAAGGCGGCCTGCTTTCATCCCGCAAAAGGCAGGTGCCGGGTTTGCAAGCCGCGCCCTACGCCCCCCAGCAGGACATTGCAACCGCCAAACGGCCGCTGTCATGGCGATCGAGGCACTTTTAAGTGATAATAGTTCGCAATTGCAATAAGTGATCGGTCTGGCGGATCGACCCGCTTCGACGCCTTCACTTTCCTGTTTTGTCTTCGCCTGACAAGGTGTCGTACACGGCCGGATGGGAGGCAAGGCCTTTCAGGCGCGACTCGTCGAACACGCGATGCAAGTGAGCGTTCGCGGGGCCGGCACGACGCTAGAGACGGGGCCGTCAGTGGCCAAGGCGGCGCTCGGCAGCGGCCGCCATACGGCGGTCGAGCCTGCGGCAAATCTCCAGCCAGCGAATTTCTGCCGACTCGTCCCCTGCGGCATGCGCGGCCAAGGCTTCGTCTCGAGCCAGAGTGGCGGCGGACAGTCCGTGGCGGGCAAAGTGCATGAGCGCTGCGGCCAGCGCCGCGTCGAGGTCCGCAGGCTGCAGCGCGGCCTCTCCGGCTGGCGCGGTGCGTGCAAGGGCCATGCGGCGGGTCTGGCGGCGCGTTGCAGGCGGGTTGTCGTTGCCCGCGCTCAAGGGCGCACCCGGACAGAGCGCACGTGCGATGGCCGGAGTCGTCCCGCCCCAGGCGGCGGCGAAGCGGATGGTCATGTACGGGCCTCTTGCTTGCCGGGTCACATTCGAACGCGCTCTGCCTAGCATGGCAGGCGCTAACCCATCATGAGAAGACTTGGTTTCATAAGTCTTGACCAAGAGGTCCTCCGGTATTTGCGTAAGCAATGCTTTGCAAGGCAAGGCATCAGCTACGCGGGTCGGCGATCCACCTGCCTGAGTTCGCATACTCGCCCCGAATGCCCTGTGCGCCGGGCAAATTCTGCGCGCGGTAAAGCGATTCGCCGCCCCGTTCGCGCACCTCGCTGGTGTATGCCGGAGAAGCCTCGGGCGCCTGGGGTCCGGCGGCTGAACCCGGCCGCGACACGGTGGGCGCGGCTGCTGTAGGCTCCACGAGGCCGAAGGCGCGCTGCACGGCCAGTGGGTCGAGCGCGGCGGGGGTGCTGGCAGACGAGAGGGTGTCCTCGCGGCGGTGGGGAGCAGCAACCGGCTCTCCGCCCAGATAGGCATATCGGAACGTCGCGGGGCTGCCCGCGCCGCCCCGGAAGCTGTAGAAGCGGTGCGCGCCGATGGTGGCGAGATAGTTGAGGCTCGGCGCCCAATAGGGCCGCACCTGAACCGTATGGTAGTGCGTCGCGAGACCGGCAGGCGCATATACGTAGCCGGATAGCGCCGCGCGGGCGACCTCCTGCGCCCGGTCCCAGAACAGGCGCTGCGGACGCCGCGCCAGCGATCCATCGCAGGTAAACGAGAACTGGCAGCCGGTACTGCGCTCGGAACCCTGGTAGACGACACCGCACACGGTCTTGGGATAGCTGGGATGAGCCACGCGGTTGAGCACGACCTGCGCCACTGCGCGCTGACCGGCGTCAGGCTCGCTCGCCGCCTCGTAGTAGATGGCGGCGGTGAGGCACTGCAGCGCACGGCTGCGGTCGACGCCTGAATTGTCCACCCGGAGAGAGCGGGCGACTGGGCCGGAAACCGCGTCGTCCGAATCCGAGCGGATACCCTCGCCGATGCGCAGGGGAGCGGATTCGCTCTCAAGGTAATAGAAGGCCGAGCCGGGAAAGCCGGCGCCGGTCTGCTCGAAAGGCATGGGGGCGGGCTCTATGTCGGCAGTGCCGGCATCGGCAATGGCGAACCGGCTCCAACCCGCGGGTTCCGCAAAGGCGGGAAGGGCCACTGCTCCCAGCATTGCCGCTGCCAGTGCCCAGCGCCGGTGCAGTCGCATGAGCACATATCCGATCCCGCGTGTACGGCGAGCGAACCGCGCGGTGAAGTCGCGCGGGCGCTCGATGCGTGCTTTCTCCCGCACACCCGGCGTCGCGGTCGCGATCTCAGGTTCAGGAAGGGGAGAAGCCAAAGGCACGAAGTTCCAGTCAGCCGAAAGAGTCGCAGCGGTGCAGACCGGGCCTAGCGACGGTGCAGGCAGGATGCACCCGGCCATTCCGCGTCGTCCCGCTGCGGTACAACGAACTGGAGTACGCTTAAGGAGTTAAGATCCGGTCGCCGAACGCAAGCCGACGAGGCGGCAGGGCGAAAGGCTCTCTTGGTGCCTCGGCTGGCTGCCGTTCAGCCCTGGACGAACCGTTCCTTGGACCAGACCCGCATTTCGCCTGAATGTGCCCGGTTTTCACGCAGGTGCTCTTCGCGTTGGTGGTCGAGGATAAGCGATCCGGTGCCGCGCTCGCGGCGGCTGCGACGGAAGGGAATCTCGGCTCCGATGTTCATGTCGTGTCTCCTCTCCGGGAGACAACGTTCTGGTTCGCGGCGCGGTTCCTCAAAGAGCGCCGACACCGCGCACGAACTGTTCCCTTAGGCTGGAGAGGCTGCGGTCCGGCAACGGCTGCAGCTCTTTGGCGGGCTTGCCCTTGCGTAGTGCCGCACGGTCATTCTCTGCAGGCTCCACCACGCGCACCCGAACGGCCGCCTTGCCCTTGTCGCGGATGCCAAGGTGCTCCGCAGCGCCTCTGGACAGGTCTATCAGGCGCCGGGAATCGCCGAAGGGCCCGCGATCGTTCACGCGCACAAGGATGCGACGCCCGGTGTCGAGCGCCGTCACCTCGACATAGGAGGGGAGCGGCAGGGTCTTGTGCGCGCCGGTGATCCACTTTGGTCGGAACCGCTCGCCATTCGCGACCTGGTTGCCGCTCTCGCTGCCGTACCAGGTCGCATAGCCAAGCATGTCATAGCCGGGCTGGGCGGCTGGGACGAAGGTGGTCCCGCGTACCTTGTAAGGAGCGCCGATACGCACCGGTACGTCGCTGACCGGTCGATACTTCGTGCCGCCACCGCAGGCGGCAAGCGTTCCGGCGAGCAGGAGCGAAAGGGCATTGCGGAAGGCAGGCATGAGCGCCAGCCTAGGGGCGGCGCGCGGGCTCTCCAATGCGAGAACGCCGGCTTTCCACAAGCGCGCCCGGAACCGGGCCAAGACCATGCCGGTTGCTCCTGCCAAACCAAGGAGTCACGATGCCCACGATCCTGCAGACCATGACCGTTGCCGCGCGCGACCGGGCGCGCCTTGCCGAGGCGAGTGCGGTGATCGCCCGCTTCGGCCTGGATTCGTTGCTGATGCGGCTGGGTCTCCCGGTGCAGGGGGTGGACGGTCACGTGGGCGAGGATGCCGACCTGCCCACCCGCACGCGCCGCGCGCTCGAAGCGCTGGGGCCGACTTACGTGAAGCTTGGCCAGATACTCGCCACCCGGCGTGACATGCTTGCCGATGAGTGGATCACCGCTTTCGAACACCTGCAGAGCAGCGCGCCGCGGCTCCCTTTCGAGGCGTTACGGCCTGCAGTAGAGGAAGCTCTGGGGGAGCCACCCGAGACCGCCTTCGCCCGCTTCGATCCAGAGCCGCTGGCTGCAGCCTCGATCGCGCAGGTTCACCGTGCCGCGCTGAAGGATGGGACGGAGGTTGTGGTGAAGATCCGCCGCCCCGGCATCCGCCGCGCGATGGAGGCCGACCTGAGGCTGCTGCGCCACCTTGCCGCTCTCGCCGAGGCTCGGAGCGACATGGTGCGGCGGATGACGCCCACCGCGATGATCGAGCAACTGGGTCGCGAGATCCTGGACGAGCTGGATTTCACCAACGAAGGGCGCAATGCCGACATGCTGCGCGCCGATCTCGCCCCGATCGGGCGGGTGGTGGTGCCGCGCATCCATTGGGAATATTCTTCGAACGGCCTTCTGGTCATGGACTATGTCGAGGGCATCCCCCCTCGCGAGCCTGCCGCACTGCGGGCCGGCGGGATTGATCCGGACGCGATCGCCGAGCTCGGGGCGCAGCTCGTCCTCGAGATGGTGCTCGTCAACGGGCGGTTCCATGCCGATCCGCACCCGGGCAACCTGCTGTGCCTTCCCCCGGCGGAGCCCGGCGGGCGCGACCGGCTGGCGCTGCTGGACCTCGGCTCGGTCGGCTTCGTGTCGCCGCGCCGCCAGCACGAGTTCCTGACGTTCATCCTCTCGCTTCGCAGCAACGACCCCGGCGGGGTGGCAGACATGCTGGCTTCGTGGTCGCAGGCGGGCGAGGTGCCGCGCGAGCGTCTGCTGGTCGCCTCGGAGCGGCTTGTCGCTCGCCACGGCAGCGGAGCGCTGGTGCTGAACGCGATGGTGGGTGACTTCTTTCCGCTGCTGCGCAAGGAAGGGCTGGTGCTGCCGCCGGACCTCGTACTTATCTTCAAGGCCATGGTGACGATGGACGGCGTGCTCTCGCGCATCGCGCCGGACTTCGATCTGTCCGAAGCGCTGGGAACGCTACGCGCCCGGCTCGTGACATCGCGCCTGACCCGCCTTGCCGCGCCCGACCGGATGGAAGCGGTGTTGCTTGAACTGTCACGTATTTCCGCCGACGCGCCGCGGCTGATCCGGGCCGCTGCCGCTCGGCTGGAGAAGCCGGAGGGCAGCCGGATCGATCCGGGGCAGGCACGTGCGATCCGCTATGCAGGCGTGCTGATCGCCGGCGCCATCATAGTGCACGCCCTGGCGGGACTGGCGCCGGCCCTGACATGAGAAGGCGCCCGCAGGCCGCAAGGTGCAAGGGGAACTTGCGCCCCGCGGCCGGCGGGCCTTGCGTCAGCTGCCGCTGGCGGGTGGAAGCGGATCGGCGGGGCACTTGGCCGCATCGCCGTTCCAGCAGTACGGGTTGGTGCGTTCCCACTGCTTGCGCGTCTCGCGGTATTGCTGGCGAGCCTGCGCATTGGCGGTGAGGGCATCGGAGTAGAGCGCGTCGTTGCGCTCCTGAGCCATTCCGTTGAGCGCGACCGCAGCCTCATGGTGGGCCTGGCTCGCGCGATTGGCTTCAACCTGTTGCCGGGCGGCCTGAGCCTGCCGGGCATTGAGCATTTGTCGCCGGGTTTCCGGATCGCCGGGCTCGGGAGCGCTGGACACCGGCTTTTCCGCCCGGTCTTGCGCCTGTGAAGGAACGGGAAGCGCAGTCGCCAGAACTGCGGCAAGAGCGAAGGCAGGTGCATATTCTCGGATTGGGCGCATGGCTTTCTCCTGATCTAGGCGGCGCAGAGGTGCGGCCGCATTTGTCAGGATCAACGTGCAGCAGCCGACCGAGGTTTCCGAGTTCGACTTCCGGAAACCCCGACCCGTCCCCTTCAGCACGCCCCGATGAAGTGCCCGACGTACCATGCACCATCGCGCCCGGGCGTGGATATGCTGAGGAAACCAATGCGCGCCCGGCGCTTGCAAGCCTTGCCTCCGGCACATCGCACCCCATCTACCGCAAAACCCGTGCCGCGCCTCTTGAAGCGTGCGAACAAATCTGGAACACGTCTCCTCCATGAGCCTTACCCACATCACCGTGCGCGGTGCGCGCGAGCACAATCTCAAGGGTTTCGACATCGCGCTCCCGCGCGAGAAGTTGATCGTCATCACCGGACTGTCCGGGTCGGGCAAGTCCAGCCTGGCGTTCGATACGATCTATGCCGAAGGCCAGCGGCGCTATGTGGAGAGCCTCTCCGCCTATGCCCGCCAGTTCCTCGAGATGATGCAGAAGCCCGATGTCGAGCATATCGACGGCCTTTCGCCTGCCATCTCGATCGAGCAGAAGACGACGAGCCGCAATCCGCGCTCCACCGTGGCGACCGTGACCGAGATCTGGGACTACATGCGCCTGCTTTGGGCGCGCGTGGGCGTCCCGTACTCGCCCGCCACCGGCCTGCCGATCGAAGCGCAGACCGTGTCGAACATGGTCGATCGCGTCATGGCCCTGCCGGAGGGCACGCGTCTCTATCTGCTTGCACCGGTGGTGCGCGGTCGCAAGGGCGAATACCGCAAGGAACTGGCCGAGTGGCAGAAGGCGGGCTACACCCGCGTGCGCATCGACGGCGAGTTCTACCCGATCGAAGACGCGCCCGCGCTCGACAAGAAGTTCAAGCACGACATCGAGGTCGTGGTCGATCGCATCGCGGTGAAGGAGGGTATCCAGACCCGCCTTGCCGACAGCTTCGAACAGGCCCTCAAGCTGGCGGAAGGGCTGGCCTATGCCGACCTGGCCGACGGCAACGTTCCCGGGCGCGAGGACGACGAGCAGGGCAAGAACCTGAAGGGCGCGGGCCTCCCAGCCAATCGCATCGTCTTTTCCGAGAAGTTCGCCTGTCCCGTCAGCGGCTTCACCATCGAGGAGATCGAACCACGGCTGTTCTCGTTCAACGCGCCTCAGGGAGCGTGCCCGGCCTGCGACGGCCTTGGCGAGAAGCTGCTGTTCGACCCGCAACTGGTCGTTCCCAACGAGCACCTGACGCTCAAGCAGGGGGCCATCGTGCCCTGGGCCAAGTCGAATCCACCCAGCCCCTATTACATGCAGGTGCTCTCCAGTCTGGCTGCGCACTTCGGTTTCGCCCTGACGACGCCGTGGGACGAACTGCCAGGCGAGGTCAAGCTGGTGATCCTCTACGGCACCGGTGGCAAGGCGGTGCCGCTCACCTTCAAGGACGGGCGCAAGGAATACACCGTCAACAAGGCGTTCGAGGGCGTGATCGGTAACCTCAATCGCCGGATGGTGCAGACCGACAGCGCCTGGATGCGCGAGGAACTGTCGAAGTTCCAGACTGCGCAGCCTTGTGAGACCTGCGGTGGCAAGCGCCTCAAGCCCGAGGCGCTTTCCGTCAAGGTCGGCGGGAGCGACATCGCCGACGCCGCGCGCCTGTCCGTCGCGGATGCCTTTGCATGGTTCGGCGGCCTGGAGGAGCGGCTCGGCAACCAGCAGAAGCAGATCGCGCACGCCATCCTCAAGGAAATCAACGAGCGCCTGGGCTTCCTGAACAACGTTGGGCTCGATTACCTCAATCTCGACCGTACATCGGGCACGCTTTCGGGCGGAGAGAGCCAGCGTATCCGCCTTGCCAGCCAGATCGGCTCGGGTCTGTCGGGCGTGCTCTACGTGCTCGACGAACCCAGCATCGGCCTTCACCAGCGTGACAACGACATGCTGCTCGAGACGCTCAAGCGGCTGCGCGATCTGGGCAATACCGTCATCGTGGTGGAACACGATGAGGACGCGATCCGCACGGCCGACCACATCGTCGATCTGGGGCCCGGCGCGGGTGTGCACGGCGGCGAAGTGGTGGCCGAAGGCACGCTCAAGCAGGTGCTCAAAAGCAAGCAGAGCCTCACCGCGCAGTATCTGAACGGCGCTCGCCGGATCGAGGTGCCCGCAGAGCGCCGCAAGGGCAATGGCCACTTCGTGACCGTGGAGAACGCGCGCGCCAACAACCTGACAGGCGTCACCGCGAAGTTCCCGCTCGGCACTTTCTGCTGCGTGACCGGGGTCTCGGGCTCGGGCAAGTCCTCGCTTACCATCGACACGCTGCAGGCGGGCGCCTCACGCCAGCTTAACGGTGCGCGGGTGATTGCGGGCGCGCACGACAGGATCACGGGTCTTGAGAAGTGCGACAAGGTGATCGAGATCGACCAGTCGCCGATCGGCCGTACCCCGCGCTCCAACCCGGCTACCTACACCGGCGCTTTCACCCAGATCCGCGACTGGTTTGCAGGCCTGCCCGAAAGTCAGGCGCGCGGCTACAAGCCGGGGCGCTTCAGCTTCAATGTGAAGGGCGGCCGGTGCGAGGCGTGCCAGGGTGACGGTCTCATCAAGATCGAGATGCACTTCCTGCCCGACGTCTACGTCACGTGCGAGGAGTGCCACGGCAAGCGGTACAACCGCGAGACGCTGGAGGTGAGGTTCAAAGGCCTGTCCATCGCCGACGTGCTCGACATGACGATCGAAGATGCCGAAGAGTTCTTCAAGGCCGTCCCGCCCATTCGCGACCGCATGCACATGCTGAACGAAGTAGGGCTGGGCTATGTGAAGGTGGGCCAGCAGGCGACGACACTTTCGGGCGGGGAGGCGCAGCGTGTGAAGCTGGCCAAGGAACTGGCGCGCCGTTCCACCGGACAGACGCTCTACATCCTGGACGAGCCGACCACCGGCCTCCACTTCGAGGACGTGCGCAAGCTCCTCGAAGTGCTGCACCGCCTGGTGGATCAGGGCAATTCCGTGGTTGTCATCGAACACAACCTCGACGTTATCAAGACGGCCGACTGGATCATCGACATGGGCCCCGAGGGCGGCGTGCGCGGTGGCCAGATCGTGGCGGAAGGGACGCCGGAGGAGGTGGTGAAGGAACCGCGCAGCTTCACCGGTCAGTACCTGAAGCCGCTTCTGGGAAGCTGGGCGAAGTAACGGCGGCAGCGAATGGCCGGGCGGCAGCGATCGCCCGGATCCGTCATGAGGCGGCCGGGCAAATACGGCCCAATGGTGCGACGATCAGTTTTTGCAGGTGAGGGCTGAAATGTCGGCCGGAAAATGCTGCCCTATGGGCCTGCACATGGTTGTGCTCAACTGTTCGCCGACGGGATCAAACGACTGAGCCGAAGCGGAAGCATGCGGGGAACGCATCGGCGTTCTCGCGGTTATCGTGAGTGAAGGCCGGCGCGGCGCTTCCCCCACCCCTCCCGAGCTGCGCCGGCCGACATACCTCCCAAAAACAGAGAGGATTGGCCGAGCTACTGGTCAGTCGTTGAGGATGGCGAGTTCCACCTTGCCGCTTCCCCGGGCGAGGATACCGATCTCCTCGGCGGCGGCATCGGACAAATCGATTACGCGGTTGCCGTGAAAGGGACCGCGGTCGTTCACCGTAACAACGACGGTTTCGCCGTTGACTGGATTGGTCACCTGCAACTGGGTGCCGAAAGGGAGCGTCCGGTGGGCGCAGGTCAGCGCGTCGGGATCGAAACGCTGGCCGCTGGCAGTGCGTGCACCCTTGAGGTGACGTCCATAGTAGCTCGCCATACCGCCCGCGATCGGCTCCAGATCAAGCGTCGGCGCGGCGTGCGGAACGGAAAGCAGGGATGCGGGAACTTCTGGAGCAATAGCGGCGTTCACCGCGAGAATACCGGAATCGGCCTGGACGGGACCCGCAAGGTTGAGGGTCATGGCGGCGGCAAGCGCGGCCAGTCGGCCGGTTCGACGGATATTCAAGCAAAACCCCGCTTCGTCGTTGACGATGCCGGACGTCCTACCTTCGACCTCGCTCGGGCGCTACCCACGCGAAAGCGGCCCGTCGCGTAATGGCAACGGGCCGCCGGATGCGGTTAAGCTTTCGGGAACGACTTAGTGGTGTCCCTGCCGTGCCAGCAGGCGAAGACGCAGCGCATTGAGCTTGATGAAGCCTGCGGCGTCCTTCTGGTCGTAGGCGCCGGCATCGTCCTCAAAAGTGACGTGGCGCTCGGAGTAGAGCGAATCGGGGCTCTTGCGCCCGACGACAGAGGCGAGGCCCTTGTAGAGCTTGAGCCGGACAGTACCGTTCACTCGTGCCTGTGAGTGGTCGATCGCCGCCTGCAGCATCTCGCGCTCGGGCGCGAACCAGAAGCCGTTGTAGATGAGCTCGGCATACTTGGGCATCAGCTCGTCCTTGAGATGCGCTGCGCCGCGGTCCAGCGTGATCTGCTCGATACCGCGATGGGCGCGGGCGTAGATCTCGCCGCCAGGCGTCTCGTACATGCCGCGCGACTTCAGGCCCACGAAGCGGTTCTCGACCAGGTCGAGGCGGCCGATGCCGTGCTTGCGGCCGAGTTCGTTTAGCGCGGTAAGAAGCGCGGCCGGGCTCATCGCCACCCCGTTGAGAGCAACGCCATCACCCTTTTCGAAGTCGACGGTGATGTATTCGGGGGCATCGGGAGCGTCTTCCGGGTTGACGGTGCGCGAGTAGACGTAGTCGGGGGTCTCTTCCCATGGATCTTCAAGCACCTTGCCCTCGGAGGAGGTGTGCAGGAGGTTGGCATCGGTTGAGAACGGGCTCTCGCCGCGCTTGTCCTTGGGGACGGGGATCTGGTGCGCTTCGGCCCAGGCGATGAGCGAGGTGCGGCTGGTCAGGTCCCACTCGCGCCAGGGCGCGATGACCTTGATGCTGGGATCGAGCGCATAGGCCGAGAGCTCGAAGCGGACCTGGTCGTTGCCCTTGCCGGTCGCCCCGTGAGCCACCGCGTCGGCGCCGGTCTCATGCGCGATCTCGATCAGGCGCTTGGAGATGAGCGGACGCGCGATGGACGTGCCGAGAAGATAGTCGCCTTCATAGCGGGCGTTGGCGCGCATCATCGGGAAGACGAAATCGCGCACGAACTCCTCGCGCAGGTCGTCGATGTAGATGTTCTCGTCCGGCAGGCCCATCAGCTTGGCCTTGGCGCGTGCGGGCTCCAGTTCCTCGCCCTGGCCCAGGTCTGCCGTGAAGGTCACCACTTCGCAGTTGTAGGTGACCTGCAGCCACTTGAGAATGACACTGGTGTCGAGCCCGCCGGAGTAGGCGAGGACGACCTTCTTGATGCTGTCGGACATGGGGCAGGCTCCAGGAAACTTTCGGGCGGGCGGTTAGCAGGGGGGTGCCTGTTCCGCAATGGGCCGGTTCAACCGCCGCCCAGCTGCCGTTCCCTCTCTGCGATGTAGTCACGCGCCAGGGGCAGGGCGTGCCGGCTGCGGGTGTACTGAATCTGGTAGTTGCACATGCCCCCGCTCTCGAACGCAGCCGTCGCGCCGGAGAGATAGAAGATCCACATGCGGTAGAAACGCTCGTCATAAAGCCGCACGATGGCGTCACGGTTGGCCACGCAGCGCTTGTACCATTCGCGCAGAGTGAAGGCGTAGTGAAGCCGTAGCGTTTCGACGTCGGTCGCGATCAGCCGAACCTTCTCGCTTGCGGCGAGGGTTTCGCTGAGCGCGGGAATGTAGCCACCCGGGAAGATGTACTTTCGCGTGAAGGCGTCCGTCGATCCCGGTCCGCCCATGCGGCCGATCGTGTGGAGCAGCATCACGCCCTCGTCCGTAAGCAGCGTGGCGCAGTCACGGAAGAAGCGACCGAACTGCGCCTGGCCAACGTGCTCGAACATGCCGACGGAAACGATGCGGTCGAACTTGTCGCCCCGCGCCGCAAGGTCGCGGTAGTCGATCAGCTGGAAGTCGATGCGGTCGGCGACCCCGGCCTCCTCCGCCCGCTCGCGGGCAAGCGCCAGCTGCTCCTCGCTGAGAGTGATGCCCTTCACCCTGACGTCGAAGTTGCGGGCGAGATAGATCGCCATGCCGCCCCAACCGCACCCGATGTCGAGTACCGTCTGGCCGGGCTCAAGCGCCAGCTTGGCAGCGATGTGGGCGAGCTTGGCGGTCTGCGCCTGCTCCAGGGTCATGTCGCGATCGGGCCAGTAGGCACAGGAGTACTGCATGTGCTCGGCATCGAGGAACAGGCGATAGAGATCGTTGCCCACATCGTAATGATGGGCGATGTTCTTCTTGGCGCTGGCCGCCCGATTGATGCCGTCGACGAGAGTGATGAGCTTTCCGCCCACCCGCTTGAGCGGTGAGTTCTCCTTCAGTTCGCCGCCCCGGTCCCAGCGGGCATTGGCGCGCAGGAGCTCGACGAGCTCCATGATGTCGCCTTCCTCCACCACGAGCTGCCCGTCCATGAAGGCTTCGGCAGCGCCGAGACGCGGATCGTGCAGGATGCGGCGCTCGGCCGACTTGTCGGTAAAGCGGATGCGGACCTGGGGGAAGCCTTCTGTCGCGGTGCCGAAGCGGCGCAGGCTGCCATCGGGGCGGAGGACTTCGAGGACGCCGTGGCGAACCCCACGTTCGAGGAAGCGGTCAAGGATAGCCATTGGGGGTTTCTGCGGGGGTAGGGCGGCTGCCGCAAGGGGGCATGTGTTGCAAAATGCACAAAGCTGGGGACCGGCCGGTTGCGTAACCCGCATTCAGCACGCCGGGTCTACTGGCGGGCGAGGAACAGCACGTCGCGCGGCTGTGCGGTCAGATGCTGGCCGGAATCGACGAAAAGCGTCTCGCCGCTTGCTAGCCATCCGCCGGCAAGGAACAGCGCTGCGCCCGCAACGTCCTGTGCCGTTGCCCGGCGATGCAGCAGGTTCATCCGATGCGAGATTTCGGCTTCCGCCTCGGTCTGGTCATGGCTGGCGAGAATGGCTCCGGGCGCGATGCCGTAGACACGGTCGCGGCTGTCCAGACGGGCCATCGACAACATCGGGATGGTCGCGGCCAGCGCATGCTTGCTCATTGTATAGGAAAAGAAATCGGGATTGGGGTTGAGCAGCTTCTGGTCGGTGACGTGGATCAGCCGGCGTCCGCCCAACGCTCTGGCGCTCGCCAGGAAAGCCTGCCCCAGCCTTGTCGGTGTGGCGGCATTGACGCGCATGGCGGAGGTGAAGACATCGGGATCGAGCGTCTGTGCGCTGTCGATGTCGAATACTCCGGCGCAGTTCACCAGAACCCGCCAGTCGTCCAGCCTGGCAGCAAGCGCCTCGACCATCGCGGGCCCTTCGATCCAGTCGTCGAGGTCGGCAGAGACGATCTCGGCGCTGGGCAGTTCCGCCGCCAGCGCCTCCGCCTGCTCGCGCGAGCGGCCGTAGTGGATGATGACGTGCCAGCCGGCTTCGCCGAAAGCCCTTGCGATGGCCGCGCCGATCCGCTTCGCGCCGCCGGTTACCAGCATCGCAGGTCGAGCGGCGATGGCGCTCATCGCTTGCCCTGCCTTGCTGCCCTTCGCTCGCCTCCGGACAGTCCTTGCGGTCTGGGGCGAGCCGGAAGGCTGATCGCGTGTGCCTGCCGGAAGGAAGTAGATGGGAGGGGCGCAAGCGGCTGGAACATCAGCCTCTTGGAGCATAGGCGAGCCATCTATGGAAGGGCTCGTTGCGAGCAAGATCGTTCATCGTACCCGCGCCTGTTCAATGGCCTCCCGGGCGACGGCATCGCTTGCAAGGCGCTGCCAAGACCCGCCTCGGCACAAAAAAGCGCGCCGTCCGCTTGGACGACGCGCTTTTCGCTCAGGGAACTTTGAGTACGCAGGCCGCTATCAGCGGCAGCGCGAGCCCGAACCGCCGCGATCGATCTCACGGCCGACCACCGCGCCGCCCGCGGCACCGAGAAGCGTGCCGACCGTACGATCGCCGCGGGTGTCGATCGCACGTCCGGCCAGGGCACCAGCAACACCGCCGATAAGAAGGCCGGTGGTGCCGTTCTTCTTCTTGCAGCGATAGCGGCCGTCGTTGCCGCGCCAGTAACGCACGCCGTCGCTGGTGCGGTGATACTTGCGGTGATCGCGCGCTTCGGCGGGAACGGTGACGGCGGTCATGGCCGGGACGGTGAGCGCCATCATAGTGGCGGCGAGAATGACTTTACGCATGTGTGTCTGCCCTCATTGGCTGCGTGGTTTGATCTGGTAACGCCACCAGCGGGGGAACTGCCGTTCGCCGGACACCCGACACTGGGATCGGCTCATGCCTGGCTTGCCGCGGGCGGAGTGCCGAAGCGCGCTGGCCAGGTGGTGCAGGAATGCGGCGTCGGGCTGGTTGAAGTGCGCGAACGCGAAGAGAGGCGCCTGGCGTTCCGTGCACCGCCGCTGATCCGGTCAGGCCCGCTTGATGCCGACGATCTTACGGAGACGCTGCGGCTGACCGGAGCGGATGAAGCGGTGCTGGTCGCTGGCGTCCATGCCTCGAACGGACCGGGCTGGAAGCTGCTTCACCTCGCGTCGTCGGATGCCGTGCTGGCGGCCCAGCCTGCCTCGCGGGCGGATCCGGGCACCGACGTCGCGCTTCTGGGGCCATGCGCTCCGGGAGGAACCGCGCAGTTCGAGGTAAGGGCATTCTTCGCAGACGCGTCGGGGCGAATGGTGGAAGACCCGGTCACCGGCAGCCTCAATGCGGCAGTGGCGCAGTACCTTTTCGCGCAGAACCTGGCGAGCGGCAGCTACGTCGCCGCGCAAGGCCGCATGACCGGCGCCAATGGGCTGGTGCACTGCTCGCAGGAAGCGGATGGCGAGGTGTGGATTGCCGGTCGCGTGGAAACCGTTTCCAGGGACGGCGCGCTGTTCTCCTGACGGTCAGGCCGGCTTTCCCAGCGACTGGGGCGGCGCTTTCGGGATCGTAGAGAACGAGGTTAAGGTGGTGCATCGCGTGAACCCGGCGGCGGATGTCGCTGGCGGCGAGCGCCTCGCGCAAGGCAAGATGTCCATCGGGTTGCCGCCGTGCTGGTCAATGTCGAACGCGCCGAAGGCGTCGGACAGGGCGGCATGGTTCTTCGGAAAGGTCAGTACTGGCGCGTGCCGGTGGCATCGCTTAGCTTGAAGACTGGGATCGCTTCGAGCGCCTTCATCATGACCAGCGGGATAACCCTGTCCGTCGCCTTCTGGTAGTCAGCGTAGAAGGGGTGGCAGTCTGTCATGAAGGTCCAGACCTTGTCACGCTCGGTACCTTGCGGCTCGCGCCAGGTGCCGCGGAAAGCCTGAGTGGCGATCTGGAACTCCACCATGTCGCTATCGAGGAGGTTAAGATACCAGGCAGGGTGATGGTCGGCCCCGCCCTTGGATGCGCAGATCACCACCTCGCCGCCGATGTCGGCATAGCAAAGGGGCGTGATGAAGACCTTCCCGCTCTTGCGACCGGTGTACTTGATGAGGCAGTGCGTAGCGAAGGACCGACCGCCCACAGGCGTGATGTCCATGATGTGTCCGTGCGCGCCGCCCGATGCGAGATACATCTCGCGGTGTTCGGTTGCCCAGTCCTTGCGAGCTTCGCGGATCACTGCGGATGTACCGTCGCTCATGGTCTTCGTCCTCTCCTGCTCCGGGGAGGATGACCGATCAGAGGTTCGGGCGTCCAATCCCGAATGGGAACGCCCGGGAGGCATCGCCCGGGCGAAAGCCGGATGGTGAGCCGAGACGTCCTAGCCTGCTGCCACGTCCTTTTCGGGCGGGAATGACAGGTGCGCCATCAGATTGTCGATGAAGGCCTCGTGCTGCGTTTTCGTGCCGCTGCCGCCGGGACGGATCAGCAGGTCCGAGCGGTAGCCGAGCACGGCAGCGACGGTGACCTGCGTCAGCCGTTCCGCGTCTTGGGGCCGAAAGCGGGTGGCGAAGAACTCGGTGATGCACGCGCGCATTTTCGAAGGCCCCCGCGCATAGAACATCTCGTTGATTTCGGGGAAACGCTCCCCTTCGGCAACCACGAGCCGGTACAGGAGCATCGAATTTTCATTCTGCAGGCAGTCGATGAAGCGCAGGCATGCCCGCCGCAGCGAGGCCGGGGAGAACGTCTGCCCGGTCAGTACCTCGTCGATATCGCGCGAGAATGTTTCGACGTGCTTGTCGATCACGGCGGCGAAGAGATCTTCCTTTGCGGCAAAATGGGCCCAAAGCGTGGCTTTGGACCCGCCAAGCGCGTCAGCGATCGCGGACATTGTTGTGGCCGCATAGCCCTGCTTGAAGAAGAGGCGCGTGGCGACCTTCACGATCTCGTCGCGCTTGCGTGCCTTGTTGAGCTCTCGTTTTCCCATCAATTCCGTCATAGTCGTACCACTCAGTACGCTTTTCGTTTGACAGGTTCAAGCAACACTTCGTAAAAAATGTACCGATGAGTACGCAAATCAAACCACGATTCGCGGCGGCTTCGCTGCTGGCGATCTCCCTTTCCCTGGCCGGATGCATGGCGCCCGACCTTGGTCCGCGCCCGCAGCTCACAACGCCAGGTGCGCTTGAATCTACCAAGGCGCTTGCTTCCGCGCGGGCGGCCACGGAGTGGCCGCAGGAGCGCTGGTGGACGGTCTACGGCGATCCCCAGCTCGACGCGCTGGTCGAGGAGGCGCTCGCCGGATCCCCCAGTGTCGCTCTTGCGCAGGCGCGTATCCGCCAGGCGCGGGGCGCGGCAGGTGTGGCCGGAGCCGACCTCCTGCCGACGCTTGGGGGGCAAGCGTCCGGCGGGCTGACCAAGCAGAGCTACAACAACGGAGTCCCGAGCGACTTCGTTCCCAAGGGCTGGAAAAGCACGGGCACTCTTGCGCTTTCGGGCGATTTCGACCTCGATCTCTGGGGGGCGAACCGCAAGGCGCTTGCGGCGGCGACTTCCGAGGCCGAAGCTGCCGAGGCCGACGCCAGGCAGGCGGAGCTGATGATCTCCAGCAATGTCGTTTCCTCCTACTTCGACCTGGCGCGTCTGCTGGAGCGGGGCAGGGCGCTCTCGGACGCGACCGAGGCGCGGCGTTCTTTCGTGGACCTCACTGGCCAGCGCGCTCGCGAGGGGCTCGACAATCTTGCCCCTCTCCGCCGTGCAGAGTCCGCCGCCGCCGCATCGCGCGCGGAGCTTTCTGCGAACGAGGAGCAGGTGCTGCTGCGCCGTCATGCGCTCGCGGCGCTGCTCGGCAAGGGCCCCGACCGGGGGCTTGCCATTACGCCTCCCGCCATCGCCACAGTCCCGGTCTCGGGTATTCCCGCAGATGCGGGCATCGCCCTTGCGGGTCGGCGGCCCGACATCGTCGCCGCGCGCCTGCGCGCCGAGGCGGCGGGTGCGCGCATCGATCAGGCCAAGGCGGCGTACATGCCCAACATCTCGCTTCGCGGGCTGTTCGGCCTGACCTCGCTTGGGCTCTCCAACCTGATCGACAGCGGTTCCACCTACGGCAACGTGGGCGGTGCCCTCAGCCTGCCGATCTTCCAGGGCGGACGCCTGAGGGGCCAATACACGCAGGCGCGCGGCGGCTATGACGCGGCAGTAGCCAACTACAACGAGACCGTGGTCGGCGCCCTTCAGGAAGTCGCCGATGCGCTCGCCAGCCGTGAGGCTGCGTCCAGTCAGGAAGTCGATGCGGCAGAAGCTGCCCGCACGGCGCAGATCGCCTACGATCTATCCATGCAGCGCTTCCGTGGCGGGCTTTCCAACTACCTCGATGCACTGACGTCGCAGACTGCCGCGCTGGAAGCGCGCCGGGCCGCGATCGATGCCCATTTCCGTACCCTCGCCCTGGAGGTCGCGCTGCAGCGCGCACTTGGCGGCGGGTTCGAAGACAATTCCAGCAAGAAGGCTTCCGACGATGAGTGATGATGTGCAGCACCAGCCTGCTGCCCCTGCAGACAACGAGGGTGCGCCTTCGCGGCCGTCGGGCGGAAGCGTGGTCGGCAAGAAGAACCGCAAGCCGCTGCTGATCGGTCTGGCAGTGGCGGTGGTGGTGATCGCCGCCGCCGTGCTCCTGTACGACATCTTCATCGGCAGCCGCTCGGTATCGACAGACAACGCCTACGTCGGTGGAGAGAGCGCGGAGGTGACCCCGCTCACGGCCGGACAGGTGGTGGAAGTGCTCGTCACCGACACGCAGCCGGTGCGCAGGGGGCAGATCCTGTTCCGCCTGGACGACAAGGACCAGCGCATCTCGCTCGCGCAGGCGCAGGCCCAGGTCGAATATGCCACCCGTCGGTATGGCCAGTCGCTTGCCAATAACAACGCGCTGGGCGCCGCAGCCGATGCCAGCGCAGCGCAGATCAGCTCCGCGCAGGCCAAGCAGGCTTCGGCGCAGGCCACGCTGGAACGTGCGCAGGAAGACTATCGCCGCCGCGCCGCGCTGGCCGAAGGCGGCGCCGTCTCGGGAGAGGAACTGACCTCCGCTCGCCAGGCGCTCGCGTCTGCCCGCGCCGCTGCACAGGAAGCCGCCGCCGCCGTCGTCCAGGCGCGCGCCAACACCAACAGCGCCCGCCGCCAGGAAGAAGCGGCCGTTGCCCTGACGCGCGGCACCTCCAACCAGACCGCGCCCGAGATCCTGCTCGCCAAGGCGCAGCTCGCCAACGCCAAGCTGGCGATGGAACGCACCGTGGTCCGCGCGCCGATCGACGGTGTCATCGCGCGCCGTTCGATCCAGGTCGGGCAGAAGGTGGAAGCGGGCACGGTCGCGATGATGATCGTGCCGGTCGGCCAGCTCTACGTCGATGCCAACTTCAAGGAAGACCAGCTCGGCAAGGTCCGCTCGGGCCAGACCGCGATTGTTACCTCCGACTTCTACGGCGACGATGTGAAGTACCATGGCAGGGTCGTCGGCTTTTCGGGCGGCACGGGCGCGGCGTTCTCGCTGATCCCGGCGCAAAACGCGACCGGCAACTGGATCAAGGTCGTGCAGCGCCTACCGGTGCGCATCGAGCTGGACCCGCGCGAGCTCAAGCAGCACCCGCTGCGGATCGGCCTTTCGATGGAAGCCGAGATCGACCTGACGAGTAAGGACTGATGGCGAGCGCGGCAGCGGGCAATCCGGCGCGCGCGCCGGCTGAGCCGCAGTTCACCGGCGCGCGGCTCGTCCTGGCGGGCTTCGTTCTCGCCATGGCCAACTTCATCGTCGTGCTCGACATGACGATCGCCAACGTCTCGGTACCGCACATCGCGGGCGGCCTTGCCGTCTCGAACTCGAGCGGCACCTGGGTTATCACCTCGTACGCGGTTGCCGAGGCGATCTGCGTGCCGCTGACCGGGTGGATCACGGGTCGCTTCGGAGCGGTGCGTACGTTCCTCGTGAGCCTTGCCGGTTTCGGCGTCTTCTCGGCTTTGTGCGGCATGTCGAGCACGCTCGGCATGCTGGTGGCGTTCCGTCTGGGGCAGGGCCTTTGCGGCGGTCCGCTCATGCCGCTCACGCAGACGCTCATGCTGCGCATCTTCCCCAAGGAAATGCATTCAAAGGCAATGGCGATGTGGGCGATGACGGTCGTCACCGCGCCAATTATTGGCCCGATCCTGGGCGGTTCCATTTCTGACAACTGGTCGTGGGAGTGGATCTTCTTCATCAACGTGCCGATCGTGCTGATCATCTTCTTCGCGCTGATGCACCTGCTCAAGGGCGTGCATACGCCGCTGCAGAAGCTGCCCATCGATGTGGTCGGCCTCGTGCTGCTGGTGATCTGGGTCGGCGCGTTCCAGATGATGCTCGACCTTGGCCGAGAGGAAGACTGGTTCGCCTCCACCGAGATCATCGCGCTGGCCTGCACCGCCGCGATCTTCTTCTGCGGCTTCGTGATTTGGGAGCTGACGGAGGAGCACCCCATCGTGGACCTGAAGGTCTTCCGTCATCGCGGTTTCACCGCCGCTACGCTGTCGCTGATGATCGCGTTCGGGACCTACTTCTCGGCTGTCGTGGTCATTCCGCAGTGGCTGCAGACCTCGATGGGCTACACCGCGACGCAGGCGGGCTATGCCATGGCGTTCGCCGGTGTCCTGGCCGTCATCGCCTCGCCCTTCGTGCCCAAGCTGATGCAGAAGTACGACCCGCGCCTGCTCGTGTTCATCGGGATCGCGTGGCTCGGGGTCTGCGCCTGGGTGCGCACGTACTGGTCGACCGACGCGACGTTCTGGACGATCGCCTTCCCACAGCTGATCCAGGGGGCGGGCGTCTCGCTGTTCATGGTGCCGCTTACCACCATCAGCCTCTCGGCGGTGCTGCCGGAGGAAACCGCTTCGGCGGCGGGCATCGCCAACTTCGGACGCACGCTGGCGGGCGCAGTGGCGACGGCCATCATCACCACGATCTGGAGCGATCTTGCGACCACTAACCGGGCGGAAATGGTCGGCACGCTCAACGGGCAGGGGCAGGTGGCAAGGACGCTACAGGACACGGGCTTCTCCATGGACCAGGCGCGCGGCTTGATCGATCAACTCGTGGCGCAGCAGGGTCTGGCCCTGGCGACCGTGCACATCTTCCAGATCTCGGCGGTGGCCCTGTTCATCGCTGCATGCACGATCTGGCTCGCTCCGCGTCCGCCCAGGAACGCCAAGCCGGCTTCCGGCGGACACTGAGAGTTCGGCCGGACGGAAGGAGAGGCATCCCCCAGCCTCTCGAGCAACAGTCTCGCGAGCCCCCACTCGCTCTTCCGTCCGGCCGTTCCATCTGCGCGGCGCGGCGGGCCTTGCCTGCGGCGGTGCGCGCCTCCATGCCTTGGCGATGAAGCACGCTCCTCGCCGCCACTCGCCTGCCGCCGCCCGCAACCGCGGCCCCATTCTCGACGTGCTGCGCGGCGTTCTGCCAGCGACGGGCAGGGTGCTGGAAGTGGCCAGCGGCACGGGCGAGCATGCGGCATTCTTCGCTGCCGCGCTGCCCGGCCTCGTGTGGCAGCCGACCGATCCGGACGCAGGCGCGCGAGAGTCCGTCTCTGCCTGGCGCGAGGAGGCAGGCTGCGCGAACTTGCTTCCGCCCCTTCCGCTCGATGCTGCGGACGTGGATTGGCCGGATACCGTCGGCAGGGTCGAGGCGGTGCTGTGCATCAACATGGCCCACATCAGCCCTTGGGCCGCGACCCAGGGACTGATGGCGGGGGCTGCGGTTGTGCTGGCGCCGGACGGGGCGCTCGTGCTCTATGGACCGTTCCGGCGCGAAGGACATGCGCTGGAGCCGGGGAACATGGCATTCGACGAGGACCTGAGGCGCCGCAACGCGGAGTGGGGCCTGCGCAGTGTGGAAGACGTGCGGGCCTGCGCGGCCGATCATGGCATTGCCTTCGACCGGTTGGTCGAGATGCCCGCGAACAACCTCGTGCTGGTTTTCAGGAATCGCTGAACGCGCGGCGGACAAGTCCGGGCAGAACCACCGCCTGTCCGGCCGCGCGTGCGGCGAAAAGCACGGCGAAGGCCATCCACAGCCCATGGTTTCCGAAGGGCTCCAGCAGCCAGAGCAGGCCAAGGTAGAGCGCCATCGCCGCCGCCATCGTTCCCAGCATCGCGCGTGTCCATCCCGCGCCCACGAACA
The DNA here is from genome assembly GCF_009856825.1 of Novosphingobium silvae. Lineage (GTDB taxonomy): Bacteria > Pseudomonadota > Alphaproteobacteria > Sphingomonadales > Sphingomonadaceae > Novosphingobium > Novosphingobium silvae. The sequence continues at coordinate 61,437 of NZ_WVTD01000011.1, forward strand.
CACCGTCGAGCACGAAAGACGCGACGCTGAGGAGCGGCATGGCCGCGAGCCACACCGCATAGTCGCGGCTTGCTGCGATAACCTGCGGATCGGTGCTGAAGGCCGATGCCAGCCATCCGCCGCCCAGCGCATAGAAGATCGACAGCGCCAGCCCCGCCGCCCCGCCCGAGACAAGAGCCGCGCGCATCGCGGCATCGAACCGGGCCTTCCTGCCGGCCCCCACAGCCTCGCCGCAGAGCACCTGAGCGGCGCTTTCGAAACCATCGAGGAGCAGTGTGGAAAGCATGAAGAGCTGGAACAGGATGCCGTTGGCGGCAAGCGTCACAGGGCCGGCCTGCGCTCCGCTGCGGGCGAACAGGAGAAGCGCGGCGGTGATCAGCACCGTGCGCATGAACAGGTCGCGGTTGAGGGCAAAGAGGCGCAGCAGGTCCGCCCTCGCCCAGGTGGACCGGCGCGCCGCGGCGGCCAGCGCCTGGTGCACCGCCCCCTCGCGCGCCACCACGGTTGCGAGCAGGGCGAGCTTCAGGACCTCGGAACAGAGCGTCGCGCCGGCTACTCCGGCGACGCCCCAGCCTGCGACCAGCACCAGAACCAGGTCCAGGGCGATGTGTACGAGGTTCGCCGTGATTTCCACGCCGAGCACGAAGCGCAGGCGCCGCCGCCCGATCAGCCAGCCCACGAGTACGCAGTTGGCGAGCCAGACTGGCCCCGACCAGTAGCGGATGAAGATATAGGTCTGCGCCTGTCCGCGCATCGGGCCTGTCGCCTCCAGCAGGTCGAGCCCGGCGCCGATCGTCCATGGCATGGCGACCAACAGGACCGCACCGATCGCAAGGGCCACCGCCATGGCGCGCACCAGTGTCTCTCCCTGTGCGCGCTGCGTGGAGCCGCCCGCTTCCCGCCCGCTTTCCTGCGCGGTGAGGGCGACAGTGCTCATCCGCAGGAAGTTGAAGACGTTCAGCAGGCCGAGCATGAACTTGGCGCCGAGTTCCACCGCGCCCTGCGCCGATGCATCGCCCAGTCGCCCGATGGCCCACATGTCCGCCAGTCCAAACAGCGCTGTCGCGACATTCGTCAGCATAGCGGGCAAGGCGATGGACCAGAGCTGGCGGGCGGTATCGGCGCGGGTCAAGGAAAGGTCCGGAACCTCGGGAGCAAAAGGATGGCGGGCGTTTAACCAGACCTGGCCGCCCCTGCAATGCGCGAGTCGCGGCACTTGCGCTCGCGAGAAAGATGCTGCGCTGCGGCAGTGCAGCCACGCATCGCATATCCGATCAAACAATCGGCACTTGCGTCGGCCGAGAAAATCAGGGAGATTGTCAGGTGAAGAAGCGCTGCGCCGTCATGCTGCAGCTGCGAGAAAATCGGCGCGCCGGGGTTTGTTTTCCCCGGCGCGCTCTCTCCCAACACCGGTAAGGTTGCAAGAACCTTTCACGGGCCACATTGCCGCAGAATTTCGGCTTCGCCAAGTCGAATCTCACGTCCGTGCTGCGCAGCATGAAATTTCCATGAACTGTCACATCGCAGACACGGGCGGGACATCTCGGTGACGACAAGTCAGGACGTCGCAATCTCCCCGTCCCGCTCCTTGACCCTGCCAGTATGGCGCGCGTCGTCTTCTCCCGTGAGGTCCCGTCGGCGGAGCATTCAACGCGGGCCCTCGATGATCCTCACCAGACCAGCGGCAGATGTTCCGGGCCGATGACGCCGCCGGGACGGTACTCGATCTGCGTACCTGCCTTTACGGAAAAGCGAGGAATGCGCTTCAGCCATTCCTGCAGGCCGATCTTCACCTCGAGGCGGGCGAGGTGCGCGCCCATGCAACTGTGCACCCCCACGGTGAAGGCGAGTATCGTCTTACGCGGACGGTCGAAGTCCACTTCCTTCGGATTGGGGAAGACGTCCGGATCGAAGTTGCAGGCGGGCAGCACGAAAGTCACCCGGTCTCCCTTCTTCATCCGGACGCCGCGCATCTCATAGTCCTGGTCCAGCACACGGCCCGAAAAGGTTACCGACCAGCGGCGCAGCAATTCTTCCACGATCTTGTCGATGTCGTCGGGACGCTGGTGGATCTCCTCGACCTTGTCCGGATTTTGGGCAAGATAGAGCCAGATGTTGTTCATCGTCGCGAACACAGTGTCCAGTCCGCCAATGAACAGAAAGCAGACGAAGCCGAAGATTTCCTTGTCCGACAGTGGCGCGCCATCGGGTGCTGCATGGGCGATCCGGCTTACCACGCCGTCGTCGGGACGGGCCTTCTTCTCCTCGATTGCGCTCTTGAGGTAGGCGGTGATCTTCTGCATCGATTCCGCCATGATCGCACGGTCGTTCGAGTGCAGAAGCTGCACGGCCCAGTCCACGAACTCGTCGCGCATGGACTGGGGCAGGCCCATGATGTCGAGGAAGACGGAGACGGGCAGAGGGCGACCGTACTCCTCGGTGAACTCGCAGGTTTCACCGGCCGCGACACGCGCCTCGATCGTGTCCAGGAGATCGTTGGCGCGCTTTCGGATTTGAGTTTCCAGCTTCAGCACGCCCTGCGGACTGAACACCGGGTCCACGATGTTGCGGTACTTGCGGTGGTGCGGCGGATCTATTTCGATCGGGATGAAGTAGAAGTAATCCTCGGGATCGCGCGGGAAGGGGGTAGCGCCTTCGTTTGAGAAGATCTCCGGATGGCGCAGTCCGAAGATCGCATCCTCGTGCTTTATCAGGTGCCACATGTTCCCCATCGGGCTGACGTCGTAGTAGATCGGCGGTTGCTTGTCGTGCATCGCCGCCATGAAGTCGTGCGGGCTGGCCAGGAAGTCAGGCCCGATAGTGAGACCTGACTGCCGGACGAGTTCGGGGGGAACATGATCGGGCACCTGGTCCATTCCGACATGACGCGGGAAGGCGGGGGGAACGGGATTGGCGGCGTCGATGGGCATGGTTGTTCCTCTCTCTCGTTGCGATCAGAACTGGTGCTCGGGCATGTGAACGACCAACCCGTCCAGCGCATCGGTCACCACCAACTGGCACGAGAGGCGGCTTGAGGGCCTCACTTCGGCCGCGGCGGATTCGAGCAGTTCGGCTTCCGCTTCGGAGGAGGGGCCGCCCGCCTCCACGGTCCACTCCGGATCGACGTAGCAGTGGCACGTGGCACAGGAGAGGCCGCCGCCACACTCTCCGATGATCCCCTCGATCCCGTTGTAGAGCGCGCCCCGCATGACGTTCTCGCCCACCGCGACATCGACCTGCGTCGCTGCTCCGGTGTGATCGACATAAGTGACCTTCGCCATGGCTCCTCTTCCTCTTCAGTTCCGTGGTTCCGCCGCCTGCTTCTTATGCAGAGGAGAACGACGTTCTCGTACTTAGTAGGCCGAGTTGACCGCTCAAGTCAATGAAGGGCGGCTGGACCGACGGGCAATGACGCACTAGCGCAGGGAGCGATGGTCAAGTCGTTTCCTTCGCTCTTCACGCTTCCCGCACCTGCCGACAAGGAGCAGGACAGAACCCGGCTGCTGATCCGCGCCGCTTACGACCTGCTGGACGAATCCGGGCTCGAGGGCCTGACGATCAGAGCCGTGCTGGCCCGCGCGGGACTCGCGCGGCGGGCCTTCTACGAGCGCTTTCAGGGCAAGGACGACCTGGTGCTGGCGGTGTTCGACAGTTCACTACGCGCTGCCGCGCTGCAGTTCCGCGAGATGACCGCTCGCTGCAAAGGGCCGCTGGAGGCTTTGGAAATCGTGGTCACCGGCATTGTCGTCGGCCAGCTCGGACAGGATCGGATGGGGGCCAACCGGCGTGGGGCCGCGCTCAGCCGCGAGCATCTTCGCCTCGCCCAGACCCGGCCCGCCGAGTTGAATTCGGCGCTGGAGCCGCTGCTCGACGTGATCGCGGGCCAGGTGGCGGAAGGGGTGGGGCAAGGCCTGTTCCGCAGCGCCGATCCCCAGCTGCAGGCTCGTCTGATCTACAACCTCGTGTCCACCACCGTCCATACGGTTCTTCTGGCGGAGGAGGGTGGGGCTGCCGATCCTGCCGAGCGCGAGGGACTGGCCGATGATCTGTGGGAGTTCTGCCGGCGCGCGATCATCGTCTGAAAACGCCGGCTTCGACTTCTCCGTGAGCCACAGGTGCCCCGACCTGTTCCAGCAGACGCTTGATGTCGTCGGGACGGGCAAGATCGGTGCCGGCGCGCAGGACAGCGGCTGAGCCCGCCGCGATACCCCACCGGAAAGCCTCGAGTTCATCGTGGCCGTTCACAAGAGCGTGGACCATTCCTGCAACGAAGCTGTCGCCCGCGCCCACCGCGCTGGCAGCCTCGATCTTCAGGGCTGGCAGGAGCAGCGGCCCGCTCTTTCTTGCGAGCACGGCGCCCTCATGGCCCATGGTGACGGCGACCAGTTGCGCCCTGCCCGCCTCCACGATCGCCATCGCAGCCGCGCCGATCGCCTCGAGGTTCTCGAGAGGCCGCCCCACGAAGGCGGCAAGTTCGCCCTGGCTCGGCTTTACCAGCAGCAGTCCACCGCCTTCTATGCCGCTCGCAAGCGCCTTCCCCGAGCTGTCCAGAACCACAGCGACACCGCGCTTTCGCATCAGTGCGGTCGCGTGCGCGTAGAAGTCGTCCGGTACCCCCGGCGGCAGCGAGCCGCTGAGTACGAGCGTGCCGCATTCGACTTCCTCCAAGGCGGCCAGACAGGCGCGGCACTCATCTTCACCCAGATGCGGCCCCTGAGGGGTGAAGCGATATTCCTTGCCGGTCTCCCGCTCCAGTACGGCGGAAGCGACGCGGGTCGGCCCTTCGATGGGGATGCGGGTACGGGCAAGCTGGTGCCGGTCTATCAGGCCGTCGAGGGCAGGGCCCGTGGCTCCGCCGGCAGTGTAGATGCAGCGTGAAGGCGTGCCGAGCCGGGAAAGCACGCGCGCCACGTTGATCCCGCCGCCGCCGGGCGCATACCATTCGTTGTCGGTGCGCATCTTGTGCGTGTGGCGCACGCGCTCGACGTCGTAGGACACGTCAATGGTGGGGTTCATCGTCAGGGTGGCGACGGTGCGGCTGGAAGTGTCGGCGGGCAGGTTCATCGGCGGCTCCGGCAAGGATGCGGTCCAAACGGATGCGCCCGGCTACAGGTTGCCGCGACGTGTCGACACGGACCGGGCATGCGTCAGGCCGCGCGGGTTTCCTTGCCGTGCGCGGTGGTTGCGGCTTCCGCCTTGCCGAAAAGATAACCCTGTCCCTGCGTACAGCCTTCGCCGCGCAGGTAGTCGCGCTCGATCTCGCGCTCGATGCCTTCGGCCGCGACCGTGAGGCCGAGGCTGCGGCCAAGCCCGATGACCGCCCGGATCACGGCGCGCGAGTTGGGCTCCTCCTGCAGGTTCAGGATGAACGACTTGTCGATCTTGATCTTGGTGAAGGGGTAATTGAGCAGGTAGCTGAGCGAGGAATACCCGGTGCCGAAATCATCCAGGGAAATGCCGATCCCGAAGGCCCGCAGGTTGCGGATGATGGCGGCGGGACGCGGCCCCTTCTCCATCAGCACGGCCTCGGTGATCTCCAGTTCCAGCCGCTCGGCAGGCAGGCCCGACGATGACAGCGCGTTGATCACGGTGCTGAGGAGGTTGCCGTTGCGGAACTGCAACGGAGAGACGTTGACCGCTACCTTGACGTGCTCCGGCCAGCCCATCGCCGCCCGGCAGGCACTGGCGAGCACGAAGCGGCCGATCTGGTCGATCAGCCCCATTTCCTCCGCAAGCGGCACGAAGACATCGGGCGGCACGGCGCCGCGGCCGGGATGCTGCCAGCGCAGCAGCGCCTCGTAGCATTCCACCGCTCCCGTCTGGAGATCCACGATGGGCTGGTAGTGAACGGCGAGCTGCCCTTCGCGGACTGCGGCTCGCAGGTCCTGCTCGAGCCGGTTCTTCTCCTGTGCGGCGGCATCCATGCTGGCTTCGAAACCACGGCACGTTCCGCGTCGCTCCCCCTTTGCGGCGTAAAGCGCAAGATCGGCGTAGCGCATGAGCGTCTCGCCCTCTCGGCTGTCGTAGGGGGAGGACGCAAAGCCGACGGTGGCGCCGATGTGGATCATGTGCCCTTGCACGAAGAACGGCTCGGACAGGGTGGTGATGATCGACTTCGAGACAAGCTCTGCCTGGGTAAGGCTCGATCGGCGGAAAATCACTGCGAACTCGTCGCCGCCGATGCGACAGAGGAGCGCCTCGGGTGGGATGAGTTCGCGCATCCGTTCCGCCGCTTCGGTCAGCACCATGTCGCCGAAGTGGTGGCCGTACGTGTCGTTGACGGGCTTGAAGTGATCGAGGTCGACCAGGGCGAGAGTGACCGTCTCGCCGCCGCTGGGACGTCCGGCGTTGTCGGCAAGCAGCCGGTGCAGGTGTTCGCGGCAATGAGCGCGATTGGCCAGGCCGGTCAGCTCGTCGTGCCGCGCCATATGGGCCATGCGCTGCTCGATGCGGCGGCGCTCGGTAACATCGAAGATGGAGACGATCGTGCCGGCGTAGTCGTCCAGCTCCGAGCGGCGCGTTGCGATGACGGCATCGATGCAGGTGCCGTCGCTGCGCAGCATCGGCCAGTGGTCGCGCGGCTCGCAGACGTCGGTGGTGTCGGCGCGCAGCCGGGCCGACGCGGCGAGCTGGTGTGCCTCGGGGAAAAGGTCGCGCGGCTCGCAGACGTCGGTGGTGTCGGCGCGCAGCCGGGCCGACGCGGCGAGCTGGTGTGCCTCGGGGAAAAGGTCGCGCGCGTCCATCCCGTCCATGCCGCCGGGCGCATGGCCGAACAGGGCGCACGCCGCTTCGTTTGCGGCGCGGATGCGCCCCGTTTCGATGTCGTAGACGAGCATGGACAGCGGATTGCGCTCGAACAGCAGGCGGAATGTCTCTTCCTTCTGCTTGAGGTCGGTGATGTCCACGCGGATGCCGATGGTGCCGCCGCCGCCGATGCGGCGCTCCTCGATCATGATGCAACGGCCGTTTGAAAGTCGCTGCTCGTGCCGTACGCCGGGACGGTGGAGGTGCGCTATGCGCTCGCCCAGCCACTCCTCTTCGCGGCCGACCGCATCGGGGTAGTCACCGCGCGAGATGCCGATGCGCAAGGCATCCTCGAGCCGGGCGCCGGGCTGCAGCAGGTCGGCGGAGCGCTCGTATATCTGGGCGTACCTCTCGTTCCAGAGGATATAGCGGTCCTCCGCGTCAAGGAAGACAATGCCCTGCGGCATGGCCTCGATCGCTTCACGCAGGCGCGCCTCGGCGAGCGAAGCTGCCTGGAGTGCAATGTCCAGCGACGGTGCATCGCCCCGATCACCCGGCGTGCCGGGCGCCTGCGCTTTCCCCTCTTCGCGTTTCAGCCCCAAATACACGCCCGATCTCACCTGGTTTCACCTAGAGTATTGGACGGGGAGTTAATTTTCCATTCAAGGCCGGGCCGGCCGAGCCCCGAAATCCGCGGCGTGACAGGGATAACAAAGTTTTAATCGCATTCGGATTTCGCCTCACCCGCCGCTTGCTTGCCCACTCTCGAGGCTGGGCGCGCGGGCGGGACGACCGAAGTAGTATCCCTGTCCCTCGTCGCAGCCCTCGGCCTCCAGGACACGCAGCTGGCCTTCGGTCTCGATGCCCTCGGCAAGCACCGGAATTTCGAGACTGCGCCCCAGCGCGAGCACGGCCCGGATGATGGCGCGAGCCTGGGCGCTGCCTTCGGATTTCAGGAGGAAGGACTTGTCGATCTTGATCTTGTCGAAGGGAAACGACTGCAGCGTGTCGAGCGAGGAGTAGCCCGTGCCGAAATCGTCGATGGCCACGCTCACCCCCATGGCCTTGATCCCGCGCAGGCAGTGAAGCGCGCGCAGCTTGTCATGGATGATGGCGGTTTCGGTGATCTCCAGCTCAAGGCGGCGCGCAGGCAGCCCTGTTTCAAGAAGGATGGCGCGAACCATGCCGACGAGGTCGGGCTGGAGGAACTGGATCGCGGAAAGGTTGACCGCCACCTTCTCGCCGCCGGGCCAGGTACGCGCTTCGGTGCAGGCCTGGCGGAGCACCCATTCGCCCAGCGGGATCATCTCGCCGGTTTCCTCGGCGATGGGAATGAACTCGGCGGGCGAGACGAGGCCGCGGCGGGGATGTGTCCAGCGCAGCAGCGCCTCGTAGCCGGCAAGCTCGCCCGTATGAAGCGAGCGCTGCGGCTGGTACAGCAGGCTCAGTTCTCCGCGCGCCGCTGCCTGCCGGAGGTCGCTGGCGAGCTGGCGCCGCTCGCGCGCGCTTTCATCCATGCCGGTTTCGAAGAAGCACACGGTTTCGCCCAGCGTGGCCTTGGCCCGGTACATCGCAAGGTCCGCGTTGTTGAGCAGCGTCTCGCGCGCGGTGCTGTGCTGCGGGAACAGCGCGATCCCAAGGCTCGCACCCACCCCAAGCGGCTGCCCCTCGTCCGCCACGGGGGTGCCGATGCAGTTCTGGATGCGAGCGATGAAGTCGTTCAGTTCGCTGCGGCGGCTGAAACGGAGTGCCGCCGCGAATTCGTCGCCGCCCAGGCGCGCGATCGCTTCGTTCTCGCGCCGGGTGGCGCTGAAGCGCTCGGCAAGCGCACGCAGCAGGCGATCGCCGGCTGCGTGACCGAAAGTGTCGTTGATCTCCTTGAACCGATCGAGGTCTATCGCGATGACCGCGACCTTCTCCCCGGCCCGTGCCGCCTGCGCGATCATCTCGTCTAGCCTGGCGTGGAACCGCGCGCGGTTCGGCAGGCCGGTCAGCGCATCGTGCATGGCCATGTGCGCGATCTTCGCTTCGGAACGGCGCTGGCGGGTGATGTCCTCGAACGTGACGATCCACCCGCCGCCGGGGACAGGCCGCTCGCTGATCGCCAGCACGAGTTCGTCGCTGACGTCGAGGTGCCAGCTCGGGTTCCCGTCGGACGCATGAGCGCGGGCGATGGACTTGCGGATCATTTCCAGCGTCTGCGCGGGTCGATAGTCGGCGGAGAAGAAGCCGGCATAGGCAAGCTGGGTCAGCGTGGTGCCGGGCTGGCAGCGCTCCTGCGGGATGTTCCAGATCCGGTAGAAGGCGCGGTTCGCCAGCACGAGGCGCTCCTGCGCGTCGAACATGCACAGTCCCTGGCTCATGTGCTCCAGGGCCGTGTCGAGCTGGCCCGACTTCTCGGCCAGGGCGTCCTGTGCTTCCTTGATCCGGGTGATGTCGCGGGTGATGAGCGAATAGCCGATCACCGAGCCTTCCTCGTCGCACACCTTCTCGATCGTGCCATGTGCCCAAAAGTGCGAGCCGTCGCGGCGCACGCAGATCCATTCCCCCTTGGCGATGCCGTTCGCGTCGGCCTCCGCTATGGCGCGCTCGGGCCGGCCGCCGGCGCGATCCTCCGCGGTGAAGAAGCAGGCGAGAGGACAGCCAATGGCTTCCTCCTCTTCGTAACCGATGAGAGACAGCCCGCCCGCGTTCCACTGCGCCACGCGGCCACTGCGATCCAGCATGCAGATGGCATGATCCGAACTGCCCTTCAGCAGCATCGAGACCTGGCGTTCTCCGAGTAACCTGGCCGAGTGCGCGCGCTGGCGGGCCCGATGGATGAGCACGTTGATCGCGACGATGACCAGGGAGACGACGCAGAGCCAGGCTGCGAGCGTTTCCTGGGGTATCGAGAAGCGGTGTTCGGCAAGAACGCGTGACGGGATGAAGCTGAGCGCGGCCGTCCCGGTGAAATGCAGCACAAGGACAGCAAGGGACGTCAGCGCCGTCGCTGCGAAGATGTGCCGGTGGCGCTTGGCGCGAAGAGCGATGCCAAGTGCCGGGAGCAATAGCGCGACCGGCAGCAGCACGGAGGCGGCGACGAGGTGCCAGTCCCACTGCAGGAGCGCGGGCACGCGCAGTCCCGCCATCCCGGTGTAGTGCATCGCGGCGAGACCGGCGCTGAGCATCAGGGCCGCCGACGCGCGCCCCGCCAGGGTGCGTGACTGGACCGCGAACCAGAGGGCCACTTGCGCTCCCCCGATACCCACCAGCAGCGATACGGCGGTTAGAACAAGCGAGTAGCCGGCGACGAAGCCGCTGTCGTAGCCAAGGATGGTGATGAAGTGCGCAGACCATCCGCCGAACCCGAGCATGAGGCCGCCAAGCAGGCAGAGCGTGCGCCGGTGCGCACGCCGGGCTCGTCCGCTTGCGGCAACAGCCTGATTGAGCAGCGACATCGCCTTGCCGGAAGCAAGGGCGCAGGCCAGCACCGCAAGGAGCACCATCTCGGGGCGATGCTGGTCCCTGACGCAGAGAAGGACCTGGAGGAAGTGTGTCGAACCCGGAGCGCTCATGCCCCGTCACTATTACGCTTCGGGTTGCCACCGTCTGATGCTGCCTTCCGGGAAACTGCGGAGCCGCGGATTCATGTCTCGCGCTTGCGCGGGGCGGGCGCCATGCCGATGGCCCGCCGTGCCGGAACACGACGGGCCAAGCTTTCCTCCCCAGGAAAACTGTTGCTTCAGCGGCGCGATGCGCTGCCGAGGCGGTGATAGAGGTTGGAGTACTTGGACGAAATGGGATCGTCCTCGTGCGCCTTGAGATAGTACAGGACGGCCTCCTGCAGTAGCTTGAAGTCCTCGTTCGATAGCACTGCGCGGGCGCGGGCCGGTTCTGCGGTCATGGTCGTCATGCTCATTCCTTTCCTTGCTTGCGTTGTGTGGTTGCCCCGCTTCGCTGCGTCAGGCCGCGAACTGGTTCATCGTGTTGTGCGCGCCGCCTGCCTTCAGCGCGGCCTCGCCCGCAAAGTACTCCTTGTGGTCGTCGCCGATGTCGGAGCCGGCCATGTTCTGGTGCTTCACGCAGGCGATGCCCTGCCGGATCTCCTGGCGCTGAACGCCCTTGACGTAGCCGAGCATGCCGGCCTCGCCGAAGTACTCCCGCGCGAGATTGTCGGTCGACAGCGCCGCCGTGTGATAGGTCGGAAGCGTGATGAGGTGGTGGAAGATGCCCGCTTCGCGCGCCGCGTCCTTTTGGAACGTGCGGATGCGCTCGTCAGCCTCCTGCGCAAGGGCGGTATCATCATAGTCCAGGCTCATCAGCCTCGCGCGGTCGTAGGCGGAGACGTCCTTTCCATCCGCTTCCCAGGCATCGAACACCTGCTGGCGGAAGTTCAGCGTCCAGTTGAAGCTGGGCGAATTGTTGTAGACCAGCTTGGCCTTGGGGATCACCTCACGGATGCGCCGGACCATTCCGCCGATCTGACCGATGTGCGGCTTCTCGGTTTCGATCCAGAGCAGGTCCGCGCCGTTCTCCAGCGCATGGATGCAGTCCAGCACGCAGCGGTCCTCGCCCGTTCCGGGGCGGAACTGGTAGAGGTTGCTGGGCAGCCGCCTGGGCTTCATCAGCTTGCCATCGCGGCTGATCAGGACATCGCCGTGGCCGATGACGGAGGGATCGATCTCCTCGCAGTCGAGGAAGGCGTTGTACCTGTCACCGATGTCGCCGGCTTCGCGAGTGAAGGCGATCTGCTTGGTGAGGCCTGCGCCCAACGAGTCGGTGCGCGCCACGATCAGGCCATCGTCCACGCCAAGTTCGAGGAAGGCATAGCGGACCGCGCGAATCTTGGCGATGAAGTCCTCATGCGGGACAGTGACCTTGCCGTCCTGATGGCCGCACTGCTTCTCGTCGGACACCTGGTTCTCGATCTGGATGCAGCACGCTCCCGCCTCGATGAACTTCTTGGCAAGGAGGTAAGTCGCCTCCGCATTGCCGAAGCCGGCGTCGATGTCGGCGATGATCGGAACGACATGCGTCTCATACGTGTCGACGGCATGTTCAAGGCGCTTGGCCTCCATTTCGTCGCCGGCCGCACGGGCCTTGTCCAGCTCGCGGAACATCATTCCCAGTTCACGGGCGTCGGCCTGCCGCAGGAACGTGTAGAGTTCCTCGATCAGCGCCGGGACGGATGTCTTCTCATGCATAGACTGGTCGGGAAGCGGCCCGAACTCGCTGCGCAGCGCCGCGACCATCCAGCCTGAAAGATACAGGTAGCGGCCCTTGGTGGTGCCGAAGTGCTTCTTGATGGAGATCATCTTCTGCTGGCCGATGAACCCGTGCCAGCAGCCGAGAGACTGGGTGTAGTTGGCAGGATCCCGGTCGTATGCGGCCATGTCCTCGCGCATGATGCGCGCGGTGTAGCGCGCAATGTCGAGCCCGGTGCGAAAGCGGTTCTGCAGGCGCATACGGGCGACCGACTCGGCCTCGATACCGTCCCAGCGTGCCTCCTTGCCGATGGTGGTGTCAGCTTCGATAATCTTGTTCTGGTAGGTCACGATCCGGGTTCCTTCTGCCGAAGCGATGGCGTTCGATGGACCCGAGGTAGTCTGCACGCAGGAGTGCCGGAACCGTCTCCGAAGTGTTGCTGTCAAACTTTACAGATGTTCCTTGTAAAGTTGTCGCGGCATGACAGAATGCGCCGCGATGGCAGAAAACCGCCCCCTGTACCTTGGCCCGCGCCTGCGGCGCCTGCGCCGTGAATTGGGCCTGACGCAGCAGGGCATGGCCGCGGACCTCGCGATCTCGCCCAGCTACGTCGCGCTTCTTGAACGCAACCAGCGGCCGGTCACGGCAGACATGCTGCTGCGGCTGGCGCGGACCTATCGCCTCGACATGGCAGAGATCGCCGGGGACGAGGGCGAAGACTATGCCCGCCGCCTGGCCGAAGTGCTGCGCGACCCCATCTTCGCCGACATTGACCTGCCTCGTCTGGAGGTGGCCGACCTGGCGATGAGCTTTCCCGGCATATCCGAAGCACTGCTGCGCCTTCACCAGGCCTATGTCCGCGAAGCGCAGGCTCTGGCCGAGCAGCGCTCCGCAGGTCCGGGAGTGGACGAGAACGAACCGGTCCGGGAGGCCCAGCGCTTCCTTGCCGCGAACCGCAACTACTTCCACGTCCTCGATACCCGGGCCGAGGATCTGGCCGCAGAGATCGAGAACGCAGGCGGAGCGACGCAGTGGCTGGCGGGCAAGGGGGTGCGCGTTCGTTTCCTGCCGCCAAGCGTACTGGTCGATTCGCTGCGCCGCTTCGATCGCCATAACCAGCAGTTGCTGATCGCGGACACGCTCGACGCGGCCAGCCGCGCGTTCCAGATCGCCACGCACATCGCGCACTCGGTTCTGCGGGCAGAGATCAAGCAGGCGATCCGGGCGGAGTCCTTCTCGAGCCGCACCGCCGCCGCGCTGCTCCTGCGAGCGCTGGCGGGGTATGCGGCGGCAGCCATCGTCATGCCCTACACTGCGTTTGCACGGGCGGTGGAGCAGCGCGGCTACGACATCGATGCGCTCTGCGCGCTGTTCGGCGCCAGCTTCGAGCAGGTGGCCCATCGCCTTACAACGCTCCAGCGGCCCGGGGACGAGCGCGTGGGCTTCTTCTTCATCCGCGTGGACGAGGCCGGGAACGTCTCCAAGCGGCTTGACGGGGCGGGCTTCCCGTTCGCTGCGCACGGAGGCGGCTGCCCCTTGTGGACCGTCCATCAGGTCTTCCGCCGTCCGGGCGAGATCGTTACCCAATGGCTTGAACTGCCCGGCGGCGAACGCTTCTTCTCGATCGCTCGCACGGTAAGGGGCGGGGCTACCGGTCATGGAGCACCACGAGTGCTGCGGGCGGTGGCACTTGCCTGCGCGGCCGAGCACGCCGGCCGACTGGTCTACGTTGACAAGGCCGACCCGGCACGCGAACGGCCGACCCCCATCGGCGTAACCTGCCGCCTGTGCCAGCGTGCGGAATGCACTGCTCGTTCCGTCCCGCCCATCGGCCGCGACGTGCTTGCCGATGAATACCGCCGTGCCGCGCAGCCCTACACTTTCGCGGAAAGCTGATGGCCGGGTAAGGGCACGCCGCCCGAGCGGTATTCACGCGTGAGCGGTTGCAGCTCACTTGCATAATCCTCCATATCGACGCTGGATTTGAAATGGCGAATTCAACCGGACGAGCTGCGCTCATGTCGATGTTCGCCTTAGCCCGCGCGTAAGGGAGCGAGAGAATGAGCAGCGAAACGCCTCTTGCGGCTTCCGGCAGCGCGCTGAGGGAGCCGAGCGATTGGGTGCATGGGGAGACACCAGGGGAGGCGGCGACCTTTCCCCAGCTCTTGCGCGCGGCGGCCGCAGCCTATGGCGATGCGGTCGCTGTCGTGCTGGAGGATGAAGGCCAAGTCCGCTCGTCCATCACGTACCACGAGCTTGACGCGCGCTCCTCCCTCCTGGCTCGCGGTCTTCTTGCCCGCGGGATCGGCAAGGGCGCGCGAGTGGGCTTCATTCAGGGCAACGGGCCGGACTTTGCCGTCTGTCTGGCGGCGATCAGCCGGATCGGAGCGGTCGCGGTTCCGATCAGCACGCTGATCCGGTCGAACGAACTCGTTCGCGTCCTTCGACAAAGCGACGTGCAGGGCGTGATTGTTCAGCGCACCCTGCTGGGAAAGGATCTGGCGCAGCGTACCCTCGAGGCGTTGCCGGAGATCGAGGGGCAGGACAGCACTGCTCTGCGACTGGCGCGGGTGCCGTACCTGCGGTGGGTCGTCTCCGAGGGGGAAGGGCTTGCCGAAGGCATCGCCAACCGCACCTTCCTGAACGATGCGGCAGTGACCGTGGGAGAGGACCTGCTGCTCGAGATCGAGGCCGAGGTCCACACCAGCGACCAGATGGTTGAGATATACACCTCGGGATCGATGGCGCTGCCCAAGGGCGTGCGGCACGCGCACGGCCCGGTGCTGTTCCGCAGCCATACCATGCGGCAGATGATCGGCCATCAGCAGGGTGCCCGCGTTCCCTGCATGCTGCCGATGTTCTGGGTCGGCGGTTTGATGATGTACCTTTTACCGGGCCTCGAGGCGGGATCGGTCGTCGTCTGTACCGAGCGCACGCTGACGAACAGCCGCTTCGCCATGGGCAGCGTGCTCGCCGAGGAAGACCTTGCGCTGATCCGCGGGCCGAAGCCCTGGTGGGGCCTTGGCATGAGCGAGACGCTGGGGCCCTATTCCTGGGGGATCGACTTCCGCGCGCCGGGCTATCCGGTATGCGCGCCGATGGATCATTTCGCTCCCGGCTACGAAATTCGCATCGCCGATGCGCAGGACCGGGCGGTTCAGCCCGATGTGGTCGGAGAGATGCAGGTGCGAGGCTACCCGGTCGCGAGCGGGCTGCACAAGATCGAGAGGTCCGAGCACTACACTTCCGACGGTTACTACCGCACGGGTGACATGTGCATGATCGAGAAGCGGGCAGAGGGCCGGCGCGTCCACTTCGTGGGGCGCGCGGGCGACATGATCAAGGTGGCCAGCTCCAACGTCTCTCCCGCCGAGGTCGAGATGGAGATGCAGTCGCTCGACGGCGTGCATAGCGCCTATGTCGTCGGCATCCCCGACAAGGAGCGCGGCGCGCTGCTGGTGGCCGCAGTCGTCGCGCGCGATGGGGCACGGCTGGACTTCACGCGGATCAAGGCCGAGCTGCGCCGCCGGCTATCCGCCTACAAGGTGCCGCGCGCCTATGTCGAACTGACGCGCGAGGAAGTGCCGCTGCTGCATTCGAACAAGGTGGCGCGGCGCGACCTCGCCATGCTGCTGGCGGAGCGACTGGCCGACCGGCAGTAAACGGAGCGATGATACATGGCGGCGGCAGCTGTCTATTGACGGGCGGGGAGCGTTGGCCTTAGGCGCAATTGTTCGAAATGGCGAAAGCTCACATGTCGCGTTCCTCTCCTGGTGTCGCCCGCGTGGCTGCCATCCTCAATTTCATTGCCGATCACCCCGGACAAGCCTTTGCGCTGACGGACCTCGTTCGTGCCCTGAAGTTGAGCCGCGCGACCTGCCATGCCCTGCTGACCGGCCTTGTCGATGTCGGCTATCTCTATCGGACCACCGACAAGACCTATGTGCTGGGCCCGGCGCTCGCCGCAATCGGTCGCACCGCTGCCGACCATTTCTCGCCGCTTCAGGTCGCCCAGCCCGAGATGCGCAGCATTGCGGATGACTTCGACGTCGTCTGCGGGGCGTACTTCCTGGAAGGCGACATCATCCACCTGCGCGAACGGGCGGCATCGCTCAGCCACATCGGCTATCCCGTGCCGCTGGGCACACGCATGCCGCTGCGATGGATCCAGGCGATCACTTTCTTCGCGCGTTCCCAGAAGGATGCGGAAGCCTGGGCCGCGCGCGCCACACCCCCGTTGAGCGAGGAACAGAAGGCGCAGTTCGGCGCGGGTCTGGAGTTCGCCCGCAGCAGCGGCTTCACGGCGCTGGTCCGTCGCGCTGGCGATGATGACGGTGTCGGGATGCGATCGGGCACGGAGGACCCGCCGGTCGTGCCGCTGCTAACGATCGAGGCAGCGCGAAGCTACCCGCTGATGGCGATCATGGCGCCGGTCTACGATGGCCATAACCGTGTGGTGATGGCGCTGGTCATGGCCGGCTTTCACGGCGGGATGACCGGCAATGCGGTCGTGCGCGCAGGAGCGCGCCTCGCTGAAACCTGCGAGCGGATATCCGGCTACCTTTCGGGCAAACCCTTCGACGACTGACGGGCCTTCGAGCCAAGCAATGTGGTCACGCGGGCACCTCTGCTTGACCTGAACTTCCTCACGTTTTACTCATAATGAGAAAATAAATTCGCGATTCCGAACGTCGATCGGCGTTAGCGAACTGCGGGAGAGTGGCCTTGTCGGAAGTGATCGTTGCCCCCGAGACGAGGGATCTTGAAAAACTGGCGCTTCGTCTAGCGTACTGGCTTTCGGGAAAAGTGCCCGGCGGCGGGCCAGTGGCCATCACGAACCTCGCTTACCCTCGCGGTGCCGGGCAAAGCCACGAGACGATCCTGTTCGATGCCTCATGGATGGATGGCACGAAGACAGTCGAGCAAGGCTGCGTCGTGCGGATCAAGCCGCGGGCTTTCACCGTCTTTCCCGACGACCTGTTTGTCGAGCAGTACCGGGTGATGAAGCTCCTGGCCGAAGATGGCGCCGTGCGCGTCGCCCGTCCTCTCTGGTTCGAGAAGAATCCGGCGATTCTGGGCAATCCGTTCTTCGTCATGGAGAAGAAGCAGGGCCGCGTGCCCGTCTCCATCCCTCCTTACGCGCGCCAGGGATGGCTGCGCGAAGCGACGCCCGAGCAACGCCGCCGGCTCTGGCGGGGCGCGGTGGAGCAACTGGCGCTCATCCAGCATGTGCCGGTCGCCGCAGCCGACTTCCTCGAAGGGCCCGCGGGCGCCGAGCGCGGGCTGGCGCAGGAGTGGGACAAGTACGAGCGTTTCACCGCATGGCTGGAGGAGACGGCGCCGCAGCCGGTCCTGCGCGATGCCCTGGCGCGGCTCGCGGCGACCCGCCCTACGCAAGGTCCCGAAGGCCTTGTCTGGGGAGACGCGCGGATCGGCAACATGATGTTTGACGAGCACTTCGACGTGGTGGCCGTCATGGACTGGGAGC
The DNA here is from genome assembly GCF_009856825.1 of Novosphingobium silvae. Taxonomy (GTDB): domain Bacteria; phylum Pseudomonadota; class Alphaproteobacteria; order Sphingomonadales; family Sphingomonadaceae; genus Novosphingobium; species Novosphingobium silvae. Next base: position 78,856 of record NZ_WVTD01000011.1, read on the forward strand.
AGCCTTCACTGGGCGGGGCGCTTCATGACCTCGCCTGGTTCTGTACGCTGGCCGAGACGATGCACGGAAGGAACTCAAGCCATGGAGCCCACCTGGAAGGCATGGGCACGCGCGAGGAAACGATAGCGCTGTGGGAGCAGGTCAGCGGGAAATCGGCGCAGGGGCTCGATTGGTACGAGGAGTTTACCCATTTCAAGATGACCTGCACGGGGGTTCGCCTCGGCCACCTGCGTGGTGCGCCGATAATGGACGAGGGCATGATGCGCCAGCGCCTCAAAGTCGCCTGAGCGCCTCCAGTGGGAGGTGATAGTGGCAGAGGCATTCGGCCCCGGCATGCGGATGCTGCTGCCCCGGCTCCGGCCTTGTCTTTCGCCCACGGCCACCGCGATGGTCCTACCTCGGTGGCATCCGGATCGCGCCGTCAAGACGGATGCACTGACCGTTGAAGTAGGTGTTGCGTGCAAGCTCCATGACCAGAGAGCCGAACTCCTCCGGCTTGCCGAGGCGGCGGGGGAAGGGGACAGCCTTGCCAAGGCCTTCGAACACCTCGGGCGCCTGCTCTTTCACGTGCAGCATCGGGGGCGTGGCGAAAGTACCGGGCATGATCGCGTTCACCCGAATGCCAAGGTCCATGAGGTCGCGCGCCATCGGCAGGACCATCGCGTTCACCGCACCCTTGCCGCCCGCGTAGGCGACTTGCCCGACCTGCCCGTCCTGTGCGGCGGCGGAGGAAGTTAGGATGATCGCGCCACGCTCACCGTCATCGTTGAGCGGGTCGGCATTCGCCATGCCCAGGGCTGCGATCGACGCGACCCGATAGGAGGCGGTGAAGATGCCCTCGGCCGATCTGGCGATCTGTTCTGTCGCGGTGCGCTTGTAGGCGCCGGTCTTCTTGTCGAACGAGACGGTCTTGCCCCCGCCCGCAACGACGGCGCAGTGTACGACGATGCGCTCCTGCCCATGTGCCTCCCGCGCTCTGGCGAAGCCTGCCTCGACGCTGTCCTCGTCCATGATGTTGACGTTGCAGAATACCCCGCCGATCTCCCGCGCGAAGGCTACGCCCGCTTCCTCGCTGATGTCGAAGACGGCCACTTTGACGCCGGCGTCGGCAAGGGCCTGCGCGCTGGCGCGGCCAAGACCGGAGGCGCCGCCGGTGACGACGGCCGCCAGGGTGTTGTCGATCTTCATTGGAACCTGTCTCCCTGCGCGTGTTCGAATCGCCCTGTTCGAAGCGCTAGCGCAGTCACTGGAGCGATGTCGAAACCCGGACGCTGACGGGCCGCAGGTATCGCTCGGGCGAGCTTCCCGCCGCGTCCTCCGGATCGTCAGGGCTGCTCTGTCTTTATGGCACATTTCATGAATTTAACTGTCAGGCAGGTCGCACCTGCATCATCGGAGGCGGGCGGAGCGCGGATCGTAATGCGCCCCGGCAAGTGCATGAAATGAAAGGCCTGATTTGCGAAAGGATCCAAAACGTCCCAACCGCGTCGCCCTTCGAATAGTTCTGACCGTCGGTGCTCTCCTGATAGCTGCCTACGCCTGGTACCTGTTCCGCATCTACGCGGGCATAGAGGTTCCCACGACCGGGTTCAGGAACAACTAGTCAGAAGGGGAACGCGATGCCGCCTTCCGGTTCGCAGGAGGGCAAGAGGTAAGGGAAGTCGTTGTCGGCGACTTAGGGACAAGTCCATTCGCTACCGGGCCCTAGCGCGAGGCTCCAGATTGCAGACGCGGTATCTCACCAACATCCAGCAGCTGCGAGGCATCTCGGCCTTCGTGGTCCTGCTCGCCCACGTTCTCCAGAGTGCGCAGAAGCGCGTGTTCGGCGATGACAGCTTCCTGATCGACGGAGGCGTCGGGGTCGACATCTTCTTCGTCATATCGGGGTTCATCATGGTCGGCGTCACGCACGATGCATTCGGCGCGCCGGGTTCCAGTCGCAGCTTCATGATCCGGCGCATGGCCCGCATTGTGCCGATCTACTGGCTCTACACGGCAGTCCTGATCGCCCTGCTCATCGCGGCCGGCAAACCGCCTGCGGCGATGGAGATCGTCACATCTTTCCTTTTCATCCCGCTGGACGACGGCACCGGAAGGTTTCGGCCGATCCTGGGGCAGGGCTGGACGCTCGAACTGGAGATGATGTTCTACGTGATCTTTGCGGCGTGTCTGGCATTCCGCCGCAGCACCGGCATGGCTCTTCTGTGCGCAGCGCTCGTGGCACTTCCGATCGCAGGCATGTTCATCCACTCCGGTCCGTTCCACTTCTGGACGAGCGCGATCTTGCTTGAATTTCTGATAGGGGTGCTGATCGGGCTTGCTTACCGCAGCCGCAAGCCGACGGATTTCCCCGGCCACATACCGCTCATTCTCGGGATAATCGCCATTTGGCTGGTTGCCGTTCGGGTGCTTGGCCCGGGGAATATCTACGACTGGCGCTTCGGATCCTGGGCAGCGGCAGGCGCCGTGGTCGCCATCGCGGTATTCGCAAGGCAGACGGAGAACAGGAAAGGGGTGCTGTCCTGGCTAGGCGACATTTCCTACAGCCTGTACCTTGTCCACATCCTCGTGCTGCTGGTGGTCGCCAAGGTTTCGGACGAGATGTTCGGCGAACGCATCACGCCGGGCTTGGGCGTGGCATACGTCGCCGTGACGATCGCGGGCTCGCTCCTCGCCGCCGCGATCTCCTATCGCTGGATCGAGCGCCCGATGGAGCGTTTCGTAAGAGGGCTGTTCGAGAAGTCACCGTCGAGGCCGTCCGGTTCGGTAGGCGCCTGAGCGGCCTCGACCCGAAGGAAGCGCAAAGCGGCGAAAAGGATGGCGTGGTCACTGAACGCCGTCGCACGAAGATAGCTCAATGCTTGGCTGGGGCGGCAGGATTCGAACCTGCGAATGCCGGTACCAAAAACCGGTGCCTTACCACTTGGCGACGCCCCAGCAGATCGGTTTCAAGCGCGAAAGGCCGATCGGAGAGGCGCCGCTTAGCGGCTTATGGGCATGCTGAAAAGGCCCTTTAAGGCGAGTTATCCCAGGGAAGTCATCCCCGGGCGCCGAGGACCGCGTCGATGTCGGCCGCGCTGTGGCGTTCGGCGATGAAGCCTTCGCCCTTGCGGTTGACGACCGAGCCGCGCTTCACCGGCTCGCGTGCGCCGATCAGGTCCACCCAGCGGCGAAGGTTGGCGTATTCGTCCATGCCGAGGAAAGTCGCCGCATCTCCATAGGCTTCGCCCAGTGCCAGACGGGAGAGCCAGGACCAGGCGGCTATGTCGGCGATAGTGTAGTCCTCGCCGGCAAGATACGTCGTTTCGCCAAGGCGGCGGTCGGCCACGTCGATGATGCGCTTGGCCTCCATCGCATAGCGGTTGATCGGGTATTCGTACTTCTCGGGAGCGTAGGCGTAGAAATGGCCGAAACCGCCGCCCAGCATCGGGGCGGTCGACATCTGCCACATCAGCCACGAAAGGGTCTCCGCGCGGGCAGGTCCTTGCTGCGGCAGGAGCATGCCGAACTTCTCCGCAAGGTAGACCAGGATCGCGCCCGATTCGAACACGCGCACGGGCTGCGGGCCGGAGCAGTCGAGAAGGGCGGGGATCTTGGAGTTGGGGTTGATGCCCACGAACCCGGAGGAGAACTGGTCTCCTTCGCCGATGTTGATGATCCAGGCGTCGTACTCGGCCCCGGCGTGCCCGGCCGCGAGCAGTTCCTCGAGCATGATGGTGACCTTCTGCCCGTTCGGGGTGCCGAGCGAGTGAAGTTGCATCGGGTGCTTCCCGCGCGGAAGTTCCTTTTCGTGCGTGGCGCCGGAGATCGGGCGGTTGATGTTGGCGAACTCGCCGCCGTTGGCCTTGTCCCAGGTCCAGACCTTGGGCGGGGTGTAAACGGGATCGGCCATCGTGGGTGCTCCTTGAAAGAGGGATTGCCGCCCACAGGTAAGTTCGCCCTACGGCCGGGACAAGGCAGCACGCGCCGGTTCGATGCCGGTGCCGGGAACCGCCGGTGCACGAGGGCAAGCGCATCCACCGGCGCTGCTACGCCGTCGACGCAGGGTAACCCATCAACAGCAAGCGTCCCGGGCGTGCCGGGGCGAGCCGGCGCTTCCTCAGCCGATCTTGCGGATCCAGCCGTGGCTGTCAGGCGCTTCGCCGCGTTGGATGGCGACGAGGCGGCTCTTGAGCTTGCCGGTGAGCTGGCCGGGACCGCCGGTCCCGATGGTGAACTCGCCATCGCGGCCCGCCACCCGTCCGACCGGCGTCACGACTGCGGCGGTCCCGCAGGCGAAAGTCTCCACCAGCTTGCCCGAGGCCGCGTCCTCGCGCCACTGGTCGAGGCTGTAGCGCCCTTCCTCGACGTTCAGCCCTTCTTCGCGGGCGAGCGCCAGCAGGCTGTCGCGGGTGATGCCGGGCAGGATGGTTCCTGTCAGCGCGGGGGTCAGCAGGGTGCCGTCCTCGAACACGAAGTAGAGGTTCATGCCGCCCAGCTCCTCGATCCACTTATGCTCGGCAGCATCCAGGAAGACGACCTGATCGTGGCCGCGGGCGATCGCCTCGGCCTGGGGCACGAGGCTGGCGGCGTAGTTTCCACCGCACTTGGCCGCGCCGGTACCGCCTGGCGCGGCACGGGTATAGTCGCTTACCCAGATGGAGACCGCAGGCGCGCCCGACTTGAAGTAGTTGCCGGCAGGCGAGGCGATGACGATGAACTTGTACTGCTTGGCCGGCCGCACGCCCAGGAACGCCTCGGTGGCGATCATGAAGGGGCGCAGGTACAGCGAACTGCCTTCGCCTTCGGGGATCCAGTCCCGATCGAGAGCGACCAGCCGCTCGATAGCTTCGACGAAGAGAGCTTCGGGAAGCTCGGGCATCGCAAGGCGCTGGGCGGAGAGGTTGAAGCGCGCGGCGTTCGCCTCGGGACGGAACAGCGCGATCGCCCCGTCGGCCTGCTTGTAGGCCTTGAGCCCTTCGAAGATCTCCTGCGCATAGTGGAGTACCGATGCAGCCGGATCCAGTGCGATGGGCTGGCGCGGGCCGATCACCGCATCGTGCCAGCCCCTGCCTTCCGTCCACTCGATCGTGACCATGTGATCGGTGAAATTGGTGCCGAAGCCAGGGTTCGCAAGCACATCGCTGCGGGTCTGCGCACTGGTCGGGGCAGGGTGGGCGCTGGTGGTGAAAGTCAGGCCGGCATCGGCGATGGTCGCCATCGAACGTATTCCTCTGTCTGCAACAGGATTGCGCCGTTGAACGAAAATTTCGCAAGGCGCAACCCAAAAGCAATTATGCTTCTCGCGCTTCTTCTCTTAGCATGCCAGCTAGGCGCCGCAAATGAGAAGGGCCGCACCGGCATTCCGGTACGGCCCTTCGCATGGTCAGCGGCCGGGAAGTGCCGCCAGCGAAGCCTTTATCGCGTGAAATCAGCGATAATGCCTCGCGACGGAAATTGCCGACCTCTCTGCTGAACCATGAGACATCGGATCACCTCCTTTCGCGCTGTTGAGCCAAGGTTCGCCGCCGTGAAGCGGCATGGACTTCAGTAACTCCCGGGCGCGTTTCCCGGGTCCCGTCGTCCTGTTGAAAATGTGGCTCATCGTGCATCGCACAACAAGTCTTGCAATCATTTTTTTTGGCGTCATGATCTGCGCTTCCGCCCGGATTTCCGCTGCTTTACAGTGGCTTTGCACGCAAAAAGCGTGACCTGCTCGGGCCGGTTTTCCACAGTCTGGAACGCTTATCCAGGAAGCCGTGCCCGGCCGCATGGAAAGGCGTTAGCGGCAGTCCTCGACCACGCGGGTCACCTCGGTCCAGCTCGGCACGTACAGCGTCTGCTCGCCGCTGACGGCGATCACGAAGCGGCCCTTGCTGAAGGCCATGGCATCGAGAAGAGGGTCCCGCGCGGGAAGAGCGGCGGCCAGCCCGTTTGCGGCCACTGTCGTGGCGAGGGTTCGGCTCGCGTTGGAAGTGATGACGCCCATCGACGCTGGGGCTGCGCGTGCCATGGTGGCGGCGCGCGTGAGCGTCACCGTTCGCGACTGGAGGTTGCAGGAAAGGCTGAACACGCCTCCGAAGCTGGCGGTCGATCCGGCGGAATTGGCGGCGTAGCTCCAGTCGCCCGGCGTCAGCGGGGCATCGCGCCAGTCACCCGCCTGGGGCGGAGGGGGAGCGGGGCGGACCGGCGCGCTGGGCCCTGCCGCCTGTGCGGGCGCCGGCGTCGCGGGCGGGGGCGGCACGCAGGCGGCGACGCCTATCGCGGCAAGCGCCGCGAACAGCGAGGTGGTGACGACAGCCCTGTCTTTCGGGAAGCGGGAAGCGGTAGCGCGCCTGCGCGAATTTGCCTTCATCCTTCTGGTATGGAATGACGCGCGGCCCTTCTCAAGTGTACACTGGTGCATGACCGACCCATCGAAGCCCCGTTCCGTCGAAAAGTCGAAGCTCGCCGCCAAGGCGCGAGTGGACCAGCTGCTGGTCGATCGCGGCCTTGCCGAAAGCCGAACGCGCGCGCAGGCGCTGGTCCTTGCCGGTCTCGTCTTCTCGGGCGAGGGCAAGATCTCCAAGCCCGGGCAGAGCCTCAGGGACGATGCACCGCTCGAAGTGCGGGGTCGTGACCATCCCTGGGTATCGCGCGGCGGGATCAAGCTTGCCCATGCGATAGAGCACTTCGGGTTGGATCCGGCAGGCGCAGTGGCGATGGACATCGGCAGTTCCACGGGGGGCTTCACCGATGTTCTTCTCAGCCACGGCGCGGCGCGGGTCTTTGCGGTCGATTCGGGCACCAATCAGCTGGCGTGGAAGCTGCGCAGCGATCCGCGCGTCACCGTGCTGGAGCAGACCAGCGCGCGGATACTCACGCCTGCCGAGATAGATGCGCCGTGCGACTGGGTGGTGTGCGACGCCAGCTTCATCGGTCTTGCCAAGGTGCTGGAAGTGCCGCTGCGCCTGGCGTCACCGCGGTGCCAGCTTGTCGCCCTTATCAAGCCGCAGTTCGAGGTGGGGCGGACCGAAGTGGGCAAGGGCGGCGTCGTGCGCGACCCGGTGCTTCACGAGCGGGTGTGCAACGAAGTGCGCGAATGGCTGGAACAGGGCGGCTGGACGATCCAGGGCATCGTCGAGAGCCCGATCAAGGGTCCGGAAGGAAACGTGGAGTTTCTCGTTTCGGCACAACGCGCAGAGTAGTCGCGTGGCAAAGATTGCGCACAGGCCAAGCCCGCTCCACAACCCGCGCAGAACTGCTGGCCACCTGCTGATTCGGAGAATGTCGCGCCCATGAACCTGCTAGCCTCGTCGGGCCAGTTGCGTGCCGGTTTCATGCGGTGGCTGCTCGTTTGCGTTCCCCTCATCGTCCTGCTGGGTTTCCTGTCGGGCAGGACGGCGCAAAGCGGGCCGGAAAATCCCTGGTTCGCCGAACTGGTGAAGCCTGCCGCCTATCCGCCGCCCGCCACCTTCGGGATCGTCTGGACGCTGCTCTACATCATGCTCGGCGTGGCTCTCGCGCTCGTCCTGGCCGCTCGGGGCGCGCGGGGGCGGGGGCTTGCGGTAGGCACGTTCGCCGTGCAGTTCGCGCTCAATCTGGCATGGTCGCCGCTCTTCTTCGGCGCCCACCTCATGTCGGTGGCGCTGGTCGTCATCGTGGCGATGCTGCTGGCGGCGAGCGCCACGACGGTGCTGTTCTGGCGGATCCGGCCGATGGCGGGGGCTCTGCTGCTGCCGTACCTCGTGTGGCTGGCGTTTGCCGCCTATCTCAACTTCGCGTTCCTGAGCGCCAATCCCGGGATGGACGGCGTGCAGCGCTCGGGCGCGGTGGAGCGCTTCGAGATCTGACCCTCCTTTGCGGAACCCTCTTGCGCGGATCGCGCGGGAGTTCCATCTAGGATGCCATGCAAAGCGAAAACCCCTTCGTCGCCGATTTCGTAAAGTTGATGAACAGTGCCGCCGGCACGCTGGCGGGCGTTGGCCGCGAAGCGCGTGAAAACGCGCGCGAACGCTTCAAGGAGTTCATGGGCGACATGGACTTCGTCAGCCGCGAGGAATTCGACGCGGTGAAGGAACTGGCGGCCACCGCCCGCGCCGAGGTGGAGACGCTGAAGGCTCGTCTGGACGCGCTCGAAGCGAAGCAGAACACCTCCATCTGATCCCTGCCGGGCGGCGATGCACTTCCGCGCGCCCGCCCTTGTCTGCGCTTCCCTTGCGCATGGGGAAAGCGCCGCAATCGCCCGGCTGCTGACGGCCGAGCACGGGCTCGTTGGTGCTTACGTGGCCGGAGGGCGCGGCCGGCAGCTACGGCCGGTGCTGATCCCGGGCAACACGCTCGACGCCGAAGTCCGCTCCCGGTCCGAGAGCCAGCTCCCTTTTGCCCGCGTGGAGCTTGCCAAGAGCCGCGCGCCCTGGCTGGCCGAGCCGCTTCCGGCCGCCGCCATCGGCTGGGTGACTGCGCTTTCCGCTGCCGTCCTGCCCGAGCGCCAGCCCTTTCCCGCGCTCTACGATGCGCTCGAGGGCGTGCTCGAGGCGATCTGCGTGGCGCCTTCCGCCCGGGGGTGGGCTCTGGGTCTCGTGCGCTACGAAGTCCTGCTGCTGCGCGAACTGGGCTACGGCGTCGCGGTGAAGCGCCCGGCAAGCGACGACTGGGAAGCGCTGCTCGACGTGTTCGATCGGGTTGGGCGCGAATTGGCCCGCTACCCGCTTGCCGATCGCCGTAGAGACGTTATGGCGTCGCGCACCTTGCTGCGCGAGCGGCTCGGAAGGATCGGAAGCTAGCTGGAAGGGCGGGAAAACGCATGCGCATCGCGGTATTTGCTGGAGACGGTATCGGTCCCGAAGTCACCGAGCAGGCGGTGCGCGTGCTGCAGGCGCTGGAGATCAACGGGCTGGAGCTGGTCGAGGGCGATGTCGGCGGTGCGGCCTATCGCAAGCACGGCCATCCGCTTCCCGCGCAGACGCTGGAGATCGCGCGGTCTGCAGATGCCATCCTGTTCGGTGCCGTGGGCGACTTCTCGCTCGACCATCTCGAGCGCGCCCTGCGCCCTGAACAGGCCGTTCTCGGGCTGCGCAAGGAACTCGGCCTGTTCGCCAACCTGCGTCCCGCAACCGTGTTCAAGGGGCTGGAGGATCTCTCCACCCTTCGCCCGGAAGTCGCGGGAAAGATCGACCTGCTGATCGTGCGCGAGCTCAATGGCGATGTGTACTTCGGCGAGAAGGGCACCCGCACGCTGGAGGACGGTCGGCGCCAGGGATGGGACATGATGTCCTACGCGGAGGACGAGGTGCGGCGCATCGCCCACGCCGGTTTCAAGGCGGCGCAGGGCCGCCGGGGCAAGCTGTGCTCGGTCGACAAGGCGAACGTGCTCGAGACCTCGCAGTTGTGGCGCGATGTGGTGATCGAGGTTTCGGCGCAGTATCCCGATGTGCAACTGACGCACATGTACGTCGACAACGCGGCGATGCAGCTGGTGAAGAACCCGGGCGCCTTCGACGTGATCGTCACCGGCAACCTGTTCGGCGACATCCTCTCGGACCAGGCCAGCATGTGCGTGGGCTCGATCGGCCTTCTGGCGTCTGCAAGCCTTGCCGAGACGGACGGGGCGCAAGGCGCTTTCGGCCTCTACGAGCCTATCCACGGCTCCGCCCCGGACATCGCGGGCAAGGGCCTTGCGAACCCGATGGCGACGATCCTCTCGGCCGCCATGCTGCTGCGCCACTCCTGCGGCATGGAAGCCGAGGCTGCGCGGATCGAGGCGGCCGTCGCTGCGGCGCTGGCCGACGGGGTCAAGGGCGGCGACCTTGGCGGTTCGGCCGGCACGAAGGAAATCGGTGACGCCGTCATCGCACGGCTGTAAGAGTTGCGCCGATACGCAATAATCGTTTCTTGATATTTACCACTTAGTTCAGGGCGCATGAACATCACCACTACCGATCTCGGGCAGGCGGCACAAGCCGGGGCAAGGGCTGCTTCGCCAACTGTGCTGGCGGGGACAAGGCCGCTCGAGCTGGCGGTAGTCCTGCCGACCTACAACGAGCGCAAGAACATCGCGACGATGGTCGAGCGACTCGACAAGGCCTTGGCCGGCATTGCCTGGGAAGCGATCTACGTCGACGACAACAGCCCCGACGGGACTTCCGACGAGGCCCGCCGCCTGTCGCTGCTGGATCCGCGGGTGCGCTGCATCCAGCGCATCGGCCGCCGCGGCCTGGCGAGCGCTGCGATCGAGGGCATGTGCTCCACCGCCGCGCCCGTGGTCGCGGTCATGGACGCCGATCACCAGCACGATCCCGAACTATTGCCCGGAATGCTCGCGGCGATCACCTCGGGGGAATACGACCTCGCCTATGCCTCGCGCTTCGCTGAAGGGGCCAGCACCGAGGCTTGGGGACGTCCCGATCGCGTGAAGGCCTCGGGCTTTGCCAACCGCATCGCCAACAAGGTGACGGGGGTGGAGCTGACCGACCCGATGAGCGGCTTCTTCATGCTGCGCACCCAGACCCTTCGCGCCGACGCGCATCGCCTCTCGGGCGTGGGCTTCAAGATCCTGCTCGACATCCTGGCGACGGTGGACACCCCGCTGCGCGTCAAGGAATTCCCCCTGAACTTCGCCGCCCGCGCGGAAGGCGAAAGCAAGCTGGACCAGACCGTAGTGTTCGAATTCCTCGTTGGTCTTTATGACAAGTGGCTTGGCCGGATCATCCCCACCCGCTTCGCGCTGTTCGGCACCGTGGGCGCCATGGGCGTGGTGGTGCAGCTTGCGGTGCTGTGGGTGATGCTTCACCTCGTCTTCGGCGAGCGCTTTGTCTACGGCAACTGGTCGGAAAGCATGACCTTCAACATATCGAACACGATCGCGGCGGTCGTGGCGATGACGTTCAACTTCGTGCTCAACAACGAGCTGACCTATTCCGACAAGCGCCTGCGTGGCTTCGGCCCGCTGATGCGGGGATGGGCACAGTTCGCGCTGACCTGCTCGCTGGGCCTGCTGACCAATATCGGCTCTGCCGCAGTGCTCAAGACCATCGGCTTCCATGACGTGCTGGCGGTCGTCGTGGGCGTGCTGCTCGCCTCGGTGTTCAACTTCGCGCTCTCGTCGAAGTTCGTATGGGGCAAGTACTGAGTCGTTGTCGCTTCCCGCTCGTGCGGGAAGCGAAGAACCGTTTCAGGACGGCGTAATCAAGTAAAAGTTCTGTTACCTGTCGGCGAACGCAAGTTGTTTGTCGGAATCCCTTTGTCGTAGCCGCTGCAATGGTCTTTTCGCCCGCGATCGAAATTTGCGGGAGAACTTGCATGATCTATCACGTGTCCATCGACGCGCGCGATCCGCGCCACGTCGCCGAAGTCCTGGCTGAGCTGATGGGAGGGCATGCGACGCCGTTCCCGCCCATCGCCGAGGGGAGCTGGCTCGCTCACGCGGGCGATGATCGCAACACCATGGTCGAGGTCTACCCTCGCGGCACGCAGCTGGTCGAGGCGACAGGGGACGCCGATGCGCTGGGCGTTCCGGGCGAGGGCGGGCTTTCCGCCACCCACTTCGCCATGGCCACTCGCCGCTCCCAGGCGGAGATATTCGCGATCGCCACGCGCGAGGGCTGGCCCGCGAAGTACCGCAAGCGCGGCGGCGCGTTCGGCGTCGTCGAGCTGTGGATCGAGGGCAACCGCATGGTCGAGGTGCTGACCGAGCAGATGCAGCGCGAGTATCTCGATACGATGCGCCTCGATGCCTGGCAGGCGATGCTGGCGCAAGGCGGGGATGGGCAGCGGGTCGCGGCGTGAAGCGTCAAGGGCGGGCCGGCTTGCCGCTCCGCCCGCCGCTTACCGCTCACCGCCAGCTCGGCAGCCACATCCAGAAGTTGTAGGCGCTCTTGAACGGCAGCGGCCAGCCCGAGATGATTGGGTAGAACACCGCGAACATCACGAGCGAGAGCGCGAACACGCCGGTTCCAAGCCAGCGCCAGCGGTCCCGCCGCTCCAGCAGGGCATCGATGCCAAGGGCGAGCAGGCCCATGAGGAAGGCGCCTGGAAGCAGGTAGTGATAGTAGAACTGCACCGGTTTGCCGTTGACGATCCACATGCCCAGCGTCGCGGCATAGAGGACCAGGAACGCCAGCGCGTCCGTGCGCCGCCTGAACATTGCCACCCACAGGCCCCATACGAGTGCGAAGAGCCCCGCGATCATCGAGACCGGGTTGCCGAGCATCACGATGCCGCGCTGCGCCCCGTCGACATTCTCGAACAGGAACCAGATGCCCCGCCAGTCGGCCATCCACTGGTACCAGTGAGTGCGGTAGGGGTGGGGCTTCCTGACGCTGTCCTGCAGGCGGATCATCAGTTCGTGCTGCTCGATCACGCCCCAAGGCGACACCGCGTGGTGCGGGTAGAACATGGCGGGCAGATACGTCGCCCAGTAGATGGCCAGCGGGAACAGTCCGAGCCAGAAGGTTGCCTCCGTCAGCGTCACGCCCCTGATCGTTCCGGCGTTGCGCCTGCCGATGCGCAGCGGACCGGTTTCGCGGAGGCGCAGGACGAGGAACGCGAGGCCGGGCATCATCAGCGCCGGCGCGCCGCTCCACTTCGCGCCGAGCGACAGGCCGAGTGCAAGCCCGCTGGCTACCAGATGCCAGCGCGCCGTGCCGGTGCTTCCTGCCCGCAGTGCAGCGGCGAACTGCCACAGTCCCGTCATGCACAGCCCCGCCGAGATCATGTCGAGCATGGAGATGCGGCTCTGCACGAACCACATGAAGTTGGTGGCGAGCAGGGCCGTCGCGAGCAGGGTGGCGCGGCGGCGCTGGGTCAGGTGCCATGTCAGGCGCGCGAAGGCGAACAGCCCGAACCCGCCGAACAGCGCGGGCCCAAGCCGCCAGGCCAGCGGGCGGTCTCCCAGAAGGTGGATGAGCGCTGCGATGACTTCCTTGCCGAACAGCGGATGTTCGCGGTTCGCCGGGATCAGTTCCAGCAGCTTGAGCGCCGCGGGCACGTAGTGGATCTCGTCGAAGTAGTAGCGCGTGGGAACGCCGATGCGCCACAGCACCACTGCTTCGAAGGCGAGCGCCATGAGCAGGCACCAGCCGAGCGGATCGCGGTTTTGTCTGGCGGGTCTGGGCATCGGACGGGCGGGATAAGGGGGATCGGCGGTTTCGGCAAGCGCCTGGCCGGGCCCCGCCTCCCGCCCGCTTGAGAGCCAATCCGCCTGCGCCGCCACCCGCTTGCGCTCGGCCGCGTGCGCCCGTAGGAGCGGAGGCCATGAAACGCACGACCGGACAGGACCGCACCAAGACCCGCAACTGGCGCCCGGCCACCCGCGCGATTCGCGGTGGCACCTGGCGTTCGGAAATGGGAGAGACCAGCGAGGCGCTGTTCCTCACCTCGGGCTTTTCCTACGACGATGCCGCCACCGTCGCCGCCCGCTTCATGGGCGAGGAGGAGGGCATGACCTACTCGCGCCTGCAGAACCCCACCGTGGCGATGCTGGAGGAGCGGATCGCACTGCTCGAGGGCGCGGAGGCGTGCCGCACCCAGGCGTCCGGTATGGCGGCGATGACGGCCGCTCTGCTCTGCCAGCTTTCGGCGGGCGACCATATGGTGACCGCGCGGGCCGCGTTTGGTTCGTGCCGCTGGCTGGGCGATCACCTGCTGCCCCGCTTCGGGGTCGAGGTGACCGTGGTCGATGCCGGTGACCTTGCGCAATGGGAAGCGGCGGTGCGGCCCAACACCAAGGTCTTCTTCTTCGAGACGCCCGCGAACCCGACGATGGACATCGCGGATCTGGCCGGGGTTGCCGCGATCGCGAGGGCGCATGGCATCACCACGGTGGTCGACAATGCGTTCTGCAGCCCCGCGCTGCAGCGCCCGATGGAGTTCGGGATCGACGTGGTGGCCTATTCCGCCACCAAGCTGATGGACGGGCAGGGCCGCGTGCTTGCGGGCGCCGTCTGCGGCTCGGCGGAGTTCATCAACGACAAGCTGATGCCTTTCCAGCGCAACACCGGACCCAACCTTTCGCCGTTCAACGCCTGGGTCGTGCTCAAGGGTCTGGAGACGCTGGACCTGCGTGCAAAAAAGCAGAGCGAGAATGCGCTCAAGGTGGGCCAGTTCGTCGCCGGGCGCGTGCCCCGGATACTGCACCCCTGGCTCGACAGCCATCCGCAGCAGGCGCTGGCGATGAAGCAGATGGACGCCTGCGGGCCGATCTTCAGCTTCGTGCTCGATGGCGGCCGTGCACAGGCGCACGCGCTGCTCGACGCGCTTGAGTTGATCGACATCTCGAACAACATTGGGGATTCGCGGTCGCTGATGTGTCATCCGGCCTCCAGCACGCACCACAACATGGGACCCGAGGCGCGCGAGGCCATGGGCATCGGCGAGGGCATGCTGCGCATCAACATCGGCCTCGAGGATGCCGACGACCTGATCGAGGACTTCGACCAGGCGCTCCGAAAAGTGGGGCTGTAACGCGCGCGCTCAACGGGTTGTGGCCTGGCGCAATCGTCGTTAGGCTGCGTTCGTCATGAAGGAACTGTTCCAGCATACAGCCATCACCGACGGCCTGACCGTGCGCGTCGCCGTCAATTTCCTGCCCGAGCAGTCGCGCATCGAAGCGGGCAAGTGGTTCTGGGTCTACCACATCCGGATCGAGAACGAGACCGGAGAGACGCTGCAACTGATGACCCGGCACTGGCGCATCACCGATGCACGGGGCCATGTGGAAGTGATCGAGGGCGAAGGCGTGGTGGGCGAGCAGCCGGTGATCGCCCATGGCCGCAGCCACGACTATGTGTCGGGCTGCCCGCTTTCCACGCCCCAGGGCTCGATGGAAGGGCACTATACCTTCGCCCGGGCGGACGGGCGCGAGTTCACCGCGCTCATTCCCTTCTTCCCGCTCGCCGCGCCCGCCACGGCAGGCTGAGCTGCGCCACCGGGTTGCCCGTGCGGTCCGCTGCGCATAGGGAAGCGGCATGAAGCGCACGCACCTGCCTCTCAACGCCCTTCGCGTCTTCGACGCCGCCGCCCGGCACCTTTCGTTCACCCGCGCGGCCGACGAGCTGGCGGTGACCCCGGCGGCCGTGGGCCAGCAGATCCGTGCGCTCGAGGACCTTCTGGGCGTGGTCCTGTTCCGCCGCACCAGCAAGGGCCTCGAACTGACCGAAGAGGCAGGCACCGGGCTTGCCGCGCTGCGTACCGGGTTCCTCCACTTCGAGGAAGCGGTGCAGGCGATGCAGGCAGGCCAGTCCAGCCACGTCTACACCATCGCTGCCCCGCGTGAGTTCTTCGCCGCCTGGCTGGCGCCGCGCCTCGCGGCTTTCCGCGCCGCCAACCCGCAAGTGCAGTATGTCATCGTCGACGGGGAAATGACGGACTTCACCGAAGCCAACCTCGACCTTGCGGTGCGCTGGACCGAAGGGCCCGGTGAGCTCGAGGGTGTGGCGCTCGGCACGGCGGAATGGGTAGAGGTGGGTGCAGGAGACTGGATCGCCTGGCCCGGGGACCCCGCCCCAGCCGACCGGAACGAGCCTGCGGCTGCGGACAGCCAGGGCGGCACTGGCGCTGCAAATGCCGATGACGATGACGCCAAACCCCAGATCACCGTGGGCGACGCCGGGCAGGCGATTGCCGCCGCGCTTGCGGGGATGGGCCGGGCCCACGTGCCGGCGCTGCTGGCCGCCGGGATCGTCGGCGAAGGGCAAGGCGGCCTCGTCGGCTCGCCCATGCCCTGCCGACGAGGTTACTGGCTGGTCGCTCCGTTGCCGCAGTGGCGACAGAAGAAGGTCAGGGACCTGGTCGCGGCGCTGACGGCCCAGGCATAGCCTCGGCTCTGCTCCAACGCCCGCTCAACCGAGCGCGGCTTCCTTTTCGGCGAGCAGCCGCTCAATCTCGGCCCGGCTCTTCTTCTCGGCCGCCGTCTTGAGCTGCCCGCAGGCGGCATCTATGTCGCGGCCGCGCGGGGTGCGCACCGGGGCGGAGATCCCGGCTTCGAACACGATGTTCGAGAAGCTGCGGATCCGCTCCGGCGTCGAGCATTCGTAAGGCGCGCCGGGCCAAGGGTTGAAGGGAATGAGGTTGACCTTGGCGGGCAGGTCATACTTGCGCAGCAGGCGGACAAGCTCGCGCGCGTCCTCGTCGCTGTCGTTCTTGTCCTTGAGCATCACGTACTCGAACGTGATCCGCCGCGCGTTGCTGGCGCCGGGATAGTCGGCGCAGGCCTGCAGCAGGTCCTCGATGCCGTACTTCTTGTTGATCGGCACGATCTCGTCGCGCACGTCCTTGGTCACCGCGTGGAGCGATACGGCAAGATTGACGCCGATCTCCTGGCCGCAGCGTTCCATCTGCGGGATCACGCCGGAGGTGGAAAGCGTGATGCGCCGCTTGGACAGGGCCAGGCCGTCGCCGTCCATCACGATCCTGAGCGCGTCGCGCACATTGTCGAAATTGTAGAGCGGCTCGCCCATGCCCATCATCACGATGTTGGTGAGAAGGCGGCCATCGGCGGAGTAGGAGCCCTCGTCCTCATCCTCGTCGAGCCCCGCCATCGTGGCGAGGCGAGTGTCGCCCGCGCTCTTGGGCCATTCGCCCAGCGCGTCGCGCGCCAGCATGACCTGCCCCACGATCTCGCCCACCGTCAGGTTGCGCACGAGGCGCATGGTGCCGGTGTGACAGAAGCGGCAGTTGAGCGTGCATCCCACCTGCGAGGAGACGCAGAGCGTCCCGCGGTCGGCATCGGGGATGAACACCATTTCATAGTCGTGCGCGTCGGCGGTGCGCAGCAGCCACTTGCGGGTTCCGTCGCTCGAATGCTGGGCCTCGACGATCTCGGGACGGCCGACGACGAAGCGCTCCGCAAGCCACGGGCGCATGGTCTTGGCGATGTCGGTCATCGCTTCGAAGTCGGTGACGCCGCGATGGTAGAGCCAGTGGAACACCTGCTTGGCGCGCAGCTTGGCGGCCTTGGCGTCTAGCCCGGCGCTCTCGAACAGTTCGGCGATGCGCTTCCGGGGCAGGCCCACGAGATCGATCCGCCCGTCCTCGCGCGGGGTCACGCCGTCCACCAGCGATGGGCGCGACAGGGTCGTCGGGTCGACGTTGCCCGGGATCGGCGTAAGGCCGGCCGCGGTGGAAACCGCTGCGGTCGAGGTGTTCGTGTCTGTCATGATCGGCGGCCATATAGTGCATTCGACGCGAAAACGGAAGATGTGCGCTATCGCCGATCGCGCGCATCGCCGTTGTGCGGCCCCCCTATCGTAGAAGCGCGGCCGCACGAACCCTTTCGGAGCCCGCAGGTTCCGGCCGCATGGCGCGCAAGTTCTTCGGATTATCGCAGCAGTGTTGCTCAAAAACACCACGGTTTTCGTTGTACTACGTTCAGGAAACTTGATCATCCGCGTGCGCATTTGACCAGTCCAGGGTGGATGATCCCACCTCGTGGAAAGGCGGAAGAACCGCCGTGTCGAATGATCGGAGTACCTTTATGAAGAAGATCCTTGTCTGTCTTGCCGCCGGCACCGCAATGGCTTCGGCCATCCCCGCCATGGCACAGGACGTAGGCCCGGTTGACCCGTTCTCGGGCTTCCACGTCGAGGCGCTTGCCGGATACGACGTGACCAAGGCCGGCAGCAGTGTCGACGACGACGTCAACGAGGACAACGACCAGTCGATCGACGGGTTCGCCTATGGCGTGGGCGCGGGTTACGACTTCCGCTTCAACAACTTCGTTGTCGGGCCGGAAGCCGAAGTGACCTGGTCGACCGCCAAGACCAGCTTCGATGACGGCGACTTCGAAGGGTTCGGTCTTGGCAACGTCAAGACCAACCGCGACCTCTACGTCGGTGCGCGTCTCGGCTACGTCGTGACTCCCACGACCATGATCTACGCGAAGGGCGGCTACACGAACGCCAAGTTCGACGTGAACAACGCCAGCGGCTCCATCGAGACCAACCGCGACATCGACGCCGACGGCTGGCGGATCGGTGCCGGCGTGGAGCAGGCGATCAGCAACAACGTCTTCGCCAAGCTCGAGTACCGCTACTCCAACTACGAGGAAGGCGAGCTCGACTATCGCAACGACTTCCCGGACGGCGACCGCTTCGATCTCGACCTCGACCGTCACCAGGTGATGGCGGGCGTGGGCGTTCGCTTCTGATTTACCCGGCCTTCATGGCGGAGGGGAGGGCGGGGCCGCGAGGCTCCGCCCTTTCCATTTGCCTATCGCGCCGGATCAGCGCAGCCGTGCGCAGGCGATCAGTGCCGCGTCCATGGCCGAGGCGGCGCCCGGCAGCGCCCAGCTGTCGGCGAAGGTACGTCCTCTTGCATCGCGTGCACTGACGGTCATCGTGCGCGCCGAGCGCATGGCGGCGACGATCGCGGCATTGTCGGTGTCATTGCGCGGCCAGGCGTCCGCCTCCCCGGCCGTCAGGACAATGCGCCGGTCCGCGATGCGAAGGGTCACCGGCCTGCCGCTCGCCAGACGGCGCGAGAGCCGGAAGTGCACCTGGCTGCGCGAGGAGCGCCGGGGCCACGTGCCGATCGCGACATAGGGCTGGTAGTCGCGCGCCCTGGCGTTCGGCTCGGCCATGGCGATCGCATAGCAACGCGGGACGAGCGGGTCGCGGAACGCTCCCCATCCGCCGTAGAGCCCGAGGCTCTCGCGCGCATCGGCCGCAGCGCCGCCAAGCACCACGGCCGCAAGGAGCAGGCAGGCAAGCGGGCGGATCATCGGGCGGGCGGGGCGAGAGTGGTCGATACAATGGCCCCTGACGCGGGGCTCTGGAAGAGGGTCCAGAGCGGATTGGCGGGGTCCGACAGGAGCTTCACCGTCAGCGCGAAGGACATCACGACCAGCAGCGGGCGGACGCCCTTGCCGCCGAACCGGATGGCGAGGCGCGCGCCCAGCTGGTTGCCGACGACGTTCGCCGCAGCCATGCCCGCGCCCAGCAACCACAGCACCTTTCCGCCCGCGATCATCGCCAGCAGTCCCGCCACGTTGGTGGAAAGGTTCAGGAACTTGGTGTTGCCGATCGCCCGCACCAGGCCGAGGCCCCCCAGCGCCACCAGCGCCGTCGTCAGGAACGAGCCGGTGCCGGGCCCAAAGAACCCATCGTAGAAGCCGATCCCCGTCATCACGATGGTGAGCCCCGCGCGGCCCATCCGTGCATGGCGGTCCACCTCGCTCATCGGCGGCGCAAGGAGGAAGTAGAGGCCCATGGCGATCAGCAGCACCGGGACGAAGGCGGCCAGGAACCCGGGGTCGATGAACTGCACGGCGGTGCCGCCCGCCATGGATCCCAGGAACGCGCCGAGGGCGGGAAGCGCGAAGGCCCGCAGGTCCACCTTGCCCGCGCGATGGAAGGTCAGGAATGCCGAGCCCGTGCCGATCGTGCTCTGCAGCTTGTTGGTGGCGAGCGCCGAGACCGGCGGCACGCCGGCCGCCATCAGCGCCGGGATCGTCAGCAGCCCGCCGCCGCCCGCCATCGCATCGATCGTGCCAGCAAGCAGGGCAATGCCCATGAGAAAGGCGATCGCTTCGATGGTCAGGTGCATGAGCGGCGGATAGGCGCAAAGAGGCAGGGGGTGCAATGGCGCCGTGCCCCAGGCGCGCAATGTCCCCGTGCCGGAGGCGCGCAATGTCCCCAGTGCCGCAGTCGGGCTAGCCGGCGGGGTAAGTGATCGCCATGACTTCCCATTCCTTCTCTCCGGAAGGCAGGCGAACGGTGCGCAGGTCTCCCACCCCCGCGCCGCGCAGGGCACGGGCAATGGGGGCGCTCCAGCCGATGAGGCCACGGGCTGCATCCTGCTCGTCGTCGCCCACGATGGTGAGCGTGAGGCGCTCGTCGTCCTCGTCGGCGAGTTCCACGCTGGCGCCGAAGAAGATCCTGCCCCGTTCGGCCTGCTGCGCGGGATCGACCACGCGCAGCGCCTTCATCCGGCGGGCGAGGAAAGCGAGTTCACGGTCGATCTCGCGCATCCGCTTGCGACCATAAAGATAGTCGCCGTTTTCGGAGCGGTCTCCGTTGCCTGCCGCCCACGATACGATCTCGACGATCGCCGGGCGTTCGGTGCCGAGCAGGTGGTCGTAGCGGGCGCGCAGCGCAGCCATTCCGGAAGGGCTGATCGGGGGACCATCGGGTTTCATCGCATCGAGCCATAGAAAACGGGCGCGGCAAGGCCAAGATGGCTCGGGGCCGATCTCCCCGGTTGCGTCTGCGGCATTAGTCCGACAAGAACTGGCGGCAAGAACCTTTGGAGAGGACACGACAGTCATGGATTTTTCGCGCCGCAACGCCCTTCTCGCAACGGTGGGAGCATCGCTTGCCGGCCTAGCGCCCGGCGCGCAGGCGCAGGCGCCGTCCACCTCCTCCTCTGCGGGTTCGGCTCCCGTCGGCGCGGCCGTGCTCTCGCCCTCCAGGCTGGCCCCCCGCCCGCCGATGGGCTGGAACAGCTGGAACAGCTTTGCCGGGACCATCACCGAGGCGCAGGCGCTGGAGACGGCCGCGATCATGCGCGAGAAGCTGCTTCCCGCCGGCTACGACATCTTCACCGTAGACATTCAGTGGTACGAGCCCGAGGCCAGCAGCTACACCTACAATGCGAACCCGGTGCCCGCGCTGGATGCCCATGCCCGCCTGGTGCCGGCGCCCAATCGCTTTCCCTCGGCGCGGGGCGGCAAGGGTTTCGCTCCGCTCGCCGCCCGGATCCACGCGATGGGGATGCGCTTTGGCATTCACGTCATGCGCGGCATCTCGCGCCAGGCCGTCAAGCTGAACCTGCCGATCCTGGGCACGAGCGTGCGCGCACGCGACATCGCCGATACTTCGAGCATCTGCTCGTGGAACCCGGACATGTACGGCGTCGACATGACGAAGCCCGGCGCTCAGGAATACTACGACAGCGTGTTCCGCCTCTATGCCTCGTGGGGCGTCGATTTCATCAAGATGGACGACATGAGCCGCCCCTACGACGCGCACGAGCCCGAGATCGAGGCAGCGGCCAGGGCGATCGCGCGCTGCGGGCGGCCGATGGTGCTCAGCCTCTCACCGGGCGAGACGCCGGTCCTGCGCGGCGATCATGTGCGCCGCCATGCGCAGATGTGGCGCATCTCCGATGATTTCTGGGACGAATGGCCGCAGCTCGAGGCGCAGTTCACCCGGCTGGAGAACTGGACGCCGTTCCGCAGCGAAGGCTCGTGGCCCGATCCCGACATGCTTCCGCTCGGCCGTCTCGCGCTGGGCGAGCGCAACTCCCGCTTCACGCCGGACGAGCAGCGCACCTTGATGAGCCTGTGGTCCATCACCCGTTCGCCGCTTATCATGGGCGGTGACCTGCGCCATCTCGACGATGCGACGCTGGCGCTGCTGGTCAATCCCGAAGTTCTGGCGGTCAACCAGGCTAGCCGCGACAATCGCCCGCACTTCATCGAGGACGGGGTGAGGGTCTGGTCGGCCGCGAGCGCGGACGGCGCCTCGCGTTATCTCGCGGTGTTCAACATGGGCAAGGACCCGCGCGAGATCGCGGTGCCGCTTGCGACTGTCGGCGCAGGCGCGAAGGCAATGGTGCGCGACCTGTGGGAACGGCGCGACCTCGGGCCGGTGCAGGGCAGGCTGGTGACCCGCCTCGCCCCCCATGCGAGCGCGCTGTACCGGCTGGCCTGACGCGCCCGGAAGGAGCCTTTCCCCGCGCCCGCCCTGTAGGCCACGGCGCGGGGAATGGAACCCGATCTCAGCCTGGC
This sequence comes from Novosphingobium silvae, assembly GCF_009856825.1. Lineage (GTDB taxonomy): Bacteria > Pseudomonadota > Alphaproteobacteria > Sphingomonadales > Sphingomonadaceae > Novosphingobium > Novosphingobium silvae. The sequence continues at coordinate 100,541 of NZ_WVTD01000011.1, forward strand.
TGGCGCTTGCCGGGCATGAGGCGGGTCAGCTTGTTGGCGCCGGTATAGCTGGCCCGGCCCGGGTACATCGTTTCATAGACCACGGCATTTTCCAGCACGCGCTGGACGTAGTTCTTGGTCTCGTAGATGGGGATCTGCTCCATCCAGTCGATCCAGTCGATCGCGCCGGTGCGCGGGTCGCCATTGGCGCGGATCCACTTGTTCACGTTGCCGGGCCCTGCGTTGTAGGCGGCGACCGCCAGCGGGGTGGCGCCGCCGTAATAATCCATCATCCGGCCGAAGTACCCGTCGCCAAGGCGGATGTTGTAGGCCGGATCGGTGACGAGCGCGGACTGGTCGTAGGCCAGTCCCATCTTGCCGGCCTGCTCGCGCGCGGTGCCCGGCATCAGCTGCATGAGGCCGCTCGCTCCCGCATGGCTGAGCGCGTTCTGCGCGAATTGGCTCTCCTGCCGCGCGATCGCGTGGACCATGGTCCAGTTGGTGCCGGCAGGCGTGGGGACGAGCGGGAAGGAGATCTGGCCGAACTCCTCGAAGCCGTCGGCATGGGCGCTCTGCCCCAGGATCACAGCAAGGTCGCGACGGCCGATCTGCCGGGCAAGGTCGGCGACGAGGACGTGGTCCTCGGCCGTCTGCGCCTGGTCGGCGATCTCGCGGTAGAACTGGACGCCGGTGCGCCAGTCGGCGTCGCGCGCGACGTCGCGCACCGCGCCGGTGATCGGCAGGCTGGCGAACGAGGCGCGCTGCGCGGGGCTGGGCAGCGCGGTCGGGCGCGTGTCGAGATTGGGGATCGGGCGTCCCAGCCGCTCGAGCGAAAGCTGGCCGTAGAAGTACTGCGGATACTGCGCCGCCATCTCGAAGTAGCGGTTGGCGCCTACCGTGTCGCCCGCCATCGCCAGCGCGCGGCCTGCCCAGTAGAAGCCCTTGGAGCGAGTGCCGGGCGTCTGCGCGGCGGCGCCGTAGCGGTAGAACAGGGGCGCCGCGCGCCGCGCCTCTCCCAGCGACCACAGCGCCTTGGTGCCGCCCAGCCACACGAGCGAGGTGTAGTCGTCTCGCACGCGGTATGACAGGCGGCTGACGTCGGTGCCGGGCGTGAATCCGTCGTCGATCGAGGAGGCGATGCGCACCGCGCTGCCGGCATCGGCGGCGCGCGCGGCGGTCAGGAGTTCACGCACCCAGAGTTCCTGCTCGGGCACGGGCCGGGCGAGCGGGGGACGGTTGGCCAGCAGCGACACCGCGCCGGGGGTATTGCCCGAGCGGCGCGCCTGAACCGCGCGGTTGTAGACATAGCCGGGATCGGACGAGATCTGCGCGGGCAGCGTCACTCCCAACGTCCCCGGCGCTTGCCCCTGCAGCAGGGATAGCCGCTCCATGAACTCGGCCCGGCGAGCGGCGGATACGAACGAGATCTGCCGCTCCGCCTGCGCGGTTTCGCCCTGCCAGAGCAGCGCGTCCATGCGCGCGTCGTGGTCGGCGGTGGTGAACTGGCCACGATAGAGCGAAAGCAGGGCGCTTTCGTCCACCGGGATCAGCCCGCCCTTGCGCCATGCGGCAAGGGCGTTGGTGGCCGCATCGGCGCGCCGCATCGTCGTCAGCGCCACGGCATAGCGGCCGGCCGCCTTGCTGGTGAGCGGCGCGTAGCGATCGAAGTAGGCGATGACGGAGCCGGTGTCGGGCGCCTCGGTCAGCAGGGCCTTTTCCGCATAGCCGCGGATCTTGTCCTGCTGGGGATAGCCGGGATAGCTCAGCAGGAAGCCGGAATAGGCAGCGAATCCCATGCGATCGTTGGTGGACAGCAGCTTCCAGCGGTCGATCGACTGGTGCACCGCCATGTCGTGCGACTGCATGGACTGCGCGCGGGCGGCGTCCCATTCGCGCCCGTCCTGCGACTGGGCGGAGGCGGGAGCGGCCATGGCGACTGCGAATATTGCCGGAGAAATGCTCAGCAGCAGGTGGGGGAGGCGCAACATGCTGGACATTTTGGAAAGAGGCTCCTTATCAGGCGCTGAACATGACGTTCGGGCGCGGGGGCGGTTCCCCGGTCAGGCGATCATTGAACATCACCAGAGGTAAAGTCCATGTTCTCCGGCTCCATTCCCGCGCTTGTCACACCGTTTCGCGACGGAGCGTTCGACGAGCAAGCCTTCAGGCGGCTGGTCGACTGGCAGATCGAGTCGGGATCATCGGCCCTCGTGCCCTGCGGCACCACCGGCGAGAACTCGACCCTCTCCAATGCAGAGCATCACCGCGTGATCGAGGTCTGCATCGAGCAGGCGGCCGGCCGCGTTCCCGTCATCGCGGGCTGCGGCAGCAACGATACGATGAACGCGCTGTTGCACATGACTTTCTCGAAGAAGTGCGGTGCCGCCGCCGCGCTGCTCGTCGCGCCTTACTACAACCGCCCGAGCCAGGAAGGCCTGCTCGCCCACTTCGGCTACCTTGCCGAGAACATCGACCTGCCGATCGTTCTCTACAACGTGCCGGGGCGCACGGTGACCGACCTCCTGCCCGAGACGGTGTGCGAACTGGCGCGCCGCTTCCCGGGGCGCTTCATCGGCATCAAGGATGCCAGCGGCGACCTTTCGCGCGTCACGGATCACCGGATGGGGATCGGCAAGGATTTCTGCCAGCTTTCGGGCGACGATGAACTGGCGCTGCCGTTCAACGCGGCGGGGGGCGTGGGCTGCATCTCGGTCACGGCAAACGTCGCGCCGAAGCTCTGCGCCGAGTTCCAGGCGGCCTGCGCCGCCAACGACCTGGAAGAAGCGCGCCGTCTCAACGACCTGCTCTATCCGCTCCACTACGCCATGTTCGAGGACAGCTCTCCGGGGCCGTGCAAGTATGCGCTGGCGCAGGTTCACGACTGGATCGAGAACGAACTGCGCCTGCCCCTAGTCCCGTGCGGCGAGAAGGCGCGCAAGGCGGTGGACGCTGCGCTGGTCCACGCCGGGCTGCTCTAAAAGTCTGGGGCGGCAGTGCTTTCATCGCAAGGATGGACGTGCCGGCCGCCTCTGCCTGCGTTCAGCGAGCGGTGAAAAGCAGGAGCCGCCGTCCCGCCACCGCTGCCGGGCTGAGCATCACGGACGGGCGGGAACAAGCCTATCGAGGCAGGACGACGCCCGGGCGGCAGACGGGATCGTGCTGCAGAGCTTGGAACACCATGTCGTGGTCGGCTCGACTATGACGGACAGGCGCAGACCAGCTGCCTTTGGGCTGCTAGGCAAGGGAAAGGCCCCGCCGCCGACGGACTACCGAGGTGCCGGCGGTGATGCGCAGGACCGCTCCCCTGCGCGCGGGACGGCTGTCGAAATAGGGGATCGTGTCGCCACGGGCAAGGCAGGCACGCGAATATGCCCGCTGGCGAGTGCGGGCCTTATGCCGGGGAGGATGCGCTTTGGCGTTGGTACCCTTGATGGGTATCGGGCCGGCGTTCGGGGGCGGCCCGGTTGGGGGTCGCCGAAGCGTGTGCGCCTTGCGAGCGGCTGGAAAGCACAGGAACAGTCCAGCTCGACCCTCAGCGAAAGTGGCTCGGATCCGGCACGCGGGCTCGCGATAAGGTGCCGGCTCCACAGGTCTGGGGGGAAGCGCTCTCTTATCGGGAGCCGCGCCGTTTGCCCTGGACCCTGCCGCCTCGAAGGACGGCTCGTGAACCCTTCCGGTGCGGGCACAGGTGGGCTTTCATACCCCCGGCGCCGGCCCGATGATCCGCTTGCCCTGTGTACCTCAGGGAGCGGATGCCGGAGCGTATAACCTATATGGTTCGGAAAGTCAATCATCGATGGCGGCGATTGCTATACTTACATTCCCAGGCTAGCGACTCTGCCGTGGCAGTGGCACCGCGCGCGTGCGCAAGGGGGAATAGGCAGATGTGGTCGCAGTTCAGGGCACTCGCCGCCCGCATTGGCTTGGGGAGCGATGACGTCGCGGCGGTGGAGCGCCAGAAAGGCGCTTCCCTCGTCCAGTCGCCGCGTGACCCGCTCGTCCAGCTCCGGGTCCGACCCGATCCCGACTGGACGCAGCGCATGGGCGAGGCCTGGAACCAGACGATGGCCAATAGCCGGCGCGAGGAGGCGGGCAGCATCGAACTGGCCGAAGGCCTGCTTGCGATCCTCGATGCCCACTCGCCGCAAAACGGCGTGAACGTGGGCGTTGCGCCCGGTCGATACGAGGTCGTCCTGACGGTGGCGCACCTCGGGTCTGAGAAGACATACGACTACGAGGAGCACGTCTCGCACGCCTTCCTGCTGCTGGCGGGACAAGGAAACGTCGCCATGATCGAGCCCTTCACCGACGAACACGGGGCCGAACTCTGGGTGCAAGCCCACGCCATCGCCTTCGCAGCGCCCGGCAAGGCAGAGCGGTTCGCAGGCGCTCATTCCGGGAACTGGTCACGCGAACTGGCGGACGTGTTCGGCTTGCAAGAGTCTTGTGCCAGCGGACATGCGGCCCGACTTTGTGCCCCCGACGGCGACGCGAGCGCCACTTGCGCCATCGTCGTACACGCGGGCCATGGACGGGACGAGTATCCCGTGTTCAAATTGGCCGACAGCGAAGGCAACGCGGTCGGCGCGATGATGGACTTTTTCGTCGACAACCGGCCCTGCGAATAAGGAGCGACCGCGGCTCATCAGGCAAGCTACCCGGACCCGAGCCGAGACCGCTTCCGACGCGGCGGCGGAGCCTCGCAGCCTGCCTCAGCTCGGAGGGTTGTGCTGTTGCACGAAGCGCATCGTCTCGGCCAGCATGCGCTTGCGGGTCTCCGCGCGCGAGAGCCAATGGTCTTCTCCGGGAAGAGCCACTAGTTCGTAGGGCCGCCCGGCGTCCTTCAGCGCATCGGCCATGACGAGGCTCTGGTTGTACGGCACGACCGTGTCGTCCTTGCCATGGATGAGCAGGACGGGTGCATCCGCACGGGCGGCAAGGCGCCGGGGCGAAACTTCGGCATAGCCCTTGGGATCCCCCAGTTGTTCGCGCAGGACCTTGCCGAGCATCTGTGAATTGCCGCTCTCGCGGAGGTCGGTGCGGTACATGAGGCTGAGGTCCGCAACCCCGGCGACCGAGACAGCGCAGCGATAGAGGCCCTGTTGCAGGGTGACGCCCGCGAGCGCGGCATAACCGCCGTAGCTCGCCCCCACGATGCACGCGCGCGCGGGATCGACGATCCCCCGCCTGGCGAGTTCGGCAAGGCCGTCCGAGATGTCGGACTGCATCTTGCGGCCCCACTCGCCGTCTCCGGCGTGCCGGAACGCATCGTCCCTGCCGGTGGAGCCGCGGAAGTTGGGCTGGAACACCGCATAACCGCGCGAGGCGAAGGCCTGCGCCCACCAGTCGAACCCGGGCGTGTCATGCGCGGCGGGGCCGCCGTGGGGCAGCAGGATGACCGGCAGGTTCTTCGCCTCGCGGTCGGGGGGCAGGGTCAGCACGCCATCCATCTTGAGCCCGTCGGCAGCGGTGTAGTCGATCGTGGAGATGGGGCCCACGTGCTCGGCGGTGATCGCCGGCCGCTCGTCGGCGATGATGTCGGCCCGGCGCTGTGCCACGTCCACGAGGTACCAGGTGCCGCTGTCCTTGCTGCCCGAGGTGCGCACGACGACCTTGGAGAAGTCCGGCGTCCAGTCGATCAGGTCCGTCTCGCGGCCGGCGAAGGCCTTGAAGATGCGGGACAGAGCGCTCTGGTGCGCAGGGTCGGCCATCACCGTCTCGCGCTTTTCGCCCGCACCCCGGTAGCCGATCATTGCCCCGGTGCTGCGATCGACGAAGATCCGCTCGACGCCCACGTCGTGCAGGAACGGCTTGGGCTCGCCTCCCGCGAGCGGCACCTCGAACCAGCGCTGCGCGCCGTCCTCGTCCTCGATCCCGTATATTACGCTGGTGCCGCCGCTGCCGAGGGCGACAAGGCTGACGTCGCCCGTCGGATCGACGCCGCGCGCAAGTTCGCGGCTGCCCGGCAGGGTGATCCGCCAGTCGCCGTTCGCGTCCGCGATGTCGAGCACGGCGGCCACGTTGCCGGCCGCATCGACCAGCCAGTCGCGGTGATGGCCCGCCTCCGGCGCATGCGCGACCTCGCGCGGGCGGTTCGTGCCGATGTCGACCATGTAGAGCGCGGTACGTCCATTGCGCACCTGTCCCGTGCCGAGCCGCGAGCCGGTCTTGCCGTCCGTGTCGAGGGACATGCCGCCGAAGTAGCCGATCGTGCGGCCGCCGATGGTCCGGATGCCGTAACGGCCGCGCGTGGTGGGAGCGACTTCCCGGGACTTGCCGAAGACGAGCCCGGATTCGCCGCCCGGCCGCAGTGACAGGATGGTCGTCCCCGCCAGTTCGTACTTGTTGGCCGCATAGCCATAGACCGAGACGGTGTTGCTGGTGGTGAGCAGGACCGTATCGTTGTCCGCCCACTCGATCGCGCGCACCTTGTGATCGCCCGATGCGGCGTTCATCAGCACCTGCTCTCCCTTCGAGACCAGGATGCGGCGGCCGTCCTTGCTCTGGAGGACCTGCGCGATCGACTGCCCGTCGGGAGCGACGGCGACATCCTCCACCTCGGGCAGGCTTCCATACGCATCGAGCGGAGGCGGCGGCGGGGCAGCAACAACTGCGGAAAACGGCGTCAGCAGCAGCAAGGCGCCGGTCAGGCCGGAGCGGCAGGTCGATCCAATCGTCAAAGTAATTCCCCCGAACAACTGCGTCTGTATTCCCCAGCCGGTGCGCCGCCGCAAGTCGCGTTGCCGCGATTTGGCGCGAATACGGAGTTAAATCCGTGTCATCCTCGGGGCCCGCAGGTCGGGCACGGCGGGGGCGAGCGCAGGGCGGGTGCTCCAGGCGCCCATCGGCCCTCGCCGCAATCCGACCGTCCGGCGCGGCTGCGCGATTTCACGTCCGAAAGCGGGGCATTGGGGCGTTTTCTTTTGCCGCGCATGTCCCTACATGGAAGCGACCATGGCACGCCCCCAAAACTCCGTCTTCGACAAGGCAAAGACCGTCGCCGAGAACCGCAAGGCTCGTTTCGATTACCATATCGAGGACAAGTTCGAGGCGGGAATCGCGCTGACCGGCACCGAGGTGAAGTCGCTCCGCTTCGGCGAGGGCTCGATCGTCGAATCCTTCGCCGAGATTCGCGGCGGGGAGTGCTGGCTGGTCAACGCCAACGTGCCCGAGTTCAGCCACGGCAACCGCTTCAACCACGTGCCCAAGCGCCCGCGCAAGCTGCTGCTGCACGAACGGGAGATCTCCCGCCTGCAGGGCGCGGTGGAGCGCAAGGGCATGACGCTGGTTCCGCTTTCGATCTATTTCAACAGCCGCGGCCGCGCCAAGGTGGAACTGGCACTGGCCAAGGGCAAGAACGCGGCCGACAAGCGCCAGACCATCAAGGACCGCGACTGGAAGCGCGACCAGGCCCGCATCATGCGCGATCACGGGTGAGCGGCGCGTGAGCACGATGCTGTCGCGCCTGTCCTCCTGGCTGCACCGCCAGATGCCCACGCACGAGCAGCTCGAGGCGAATCGCTTCACCGCGCCTCTCGCAAGGCGGCAGGAACTGTTCCGCTTCACCCGCCGCTCGGTTCCGCGCGGAGTAGCCGTGGGCCTGCTGGTGGGCATCTTCGCGCTGATCCCGGGCATCCAGATCGTCGGCGCCGCGCTGATGTGCGTGCCTTTCCGGGGCAACATCCCGGTGGCGGCGGCAATGACCTTCCTGTCCAATCCCGGGACGACGCCGTTCATCCTGGCCGCCTCGCTGTGGCTGGGCAATCAGCTGGGCTATCACGCCGACCTGTCCACCTTCTACGCCCTTTACGAAAGCGGCGCAGGTGTGGGGGAGTGGGCGGGCTGGCTGCTGTCGGATGCCGCGCCCGCGCTGATCATCGGCCTTTTCGTGATCTCCGTCGTCTGCGCCGCGCTAGGATACCTGCTGTCGATGTGGTTCTGGCGCTGGTGGATCGGGCGCAAGCATCGCGCGCGCCGCGTCCGGCCCGTGCGGGCCGATGCGCAGACGCCGGACAGCGCCCCATGAAGGCGGCGACGGGCCGGGCGGAAGGGCTGTCCCGCGCGGGGTCCGACCTGACGGTGGTGGGCGGAGCGCTGCTGGCAAGCGCGCTGCTGGTCTGGCTGGTCTCGGGCGATGCCGTGCTCATGGCGGTGTTCGTGGCGGTCATGCTCGCAGTAGGCGCGGTGGCCTATGTTCTGGCCGGTCGGCGCGCGCCTGCTGCGGAAACCGATTTCGCGCAGCCTGACTGGTCCGTCACTGTCGCTGCGATCGACCGGACCGACATGGCCGTCGCGGTGACCGACCGCGCCGGGCGGATGACCTGCGCGAACGCGTGCTTCGAAAGCTGGTTCGGCGCCGGTGCGGCACCGCCGAGCCTGCCGGTCGCCCACCCCTCGCTCGAGCGGCTGGCCGACGCCACGCGCCGGGCTTGGCGCGACGGCCACGGCACTGCCGAGATCCTCGATGAGGAAGGGCATCACTGGCGCGCCGACGTACGCCGCGCCGGCCGAGGCGACGATTTCCTCGTCTGGCGAATCTCCTCGATGGATGCGGCGGATCCGGTGGCGGAGCTTGTGGTCCAGCTCGACGGCAAGATGGGGCGCGCACTTGCGAAGGCCGGCATTGCCGCGGCGCTGGTCGATCCGGACGGCTCGATCCGCGCCGCCAGTGCGGGCTTTGCGGCGCGCGCAACGGGCGATCCGGCCACCGACATGACCGGGGCCGACTTCGTCGCGCTGCTCAGCCAGGAAGAGGGCGAGCGCATCGGCTGGGCTCGCGATGCCGGGCGCGGCGGCGCGCTCGTGCTCTATCACGTCCCCGTTGCCGATCCGGACGCTGCGGGCGAGCCGGATCCGGCGATCACGCCTTCGCTCATGATGGTGGTCGAAGCGGGGCAGGGCATTGGCGCCAGCGGGTGCGGCGCGGGTTCCGCGCCCCATCTCGAGGCGCTGCTCAGCCAGCTGCCGCTCGGGCTCGCCATGACCGACCGCGACGGAAGGCTGCTGTTCGCCAATCCCGCCTTCATGCGGGCGGCCGGGCACGAAGGCCACGGGCCGCCGACCTACCCAACCGATCTCGTCGTGAAGGAGGACAAGCGCGCCTTGTCCGAAGCCATACGCCGGTTCGCGCAAGGGCCCACCGCTGCGGGCGACCTAGCGGTCCGCCTCTCCGCCCAGCCCGATGATCCGGTTTCGCTCAGCCTCGCGGGCGTACGGGGCCTTGGCGAGGCGGCCGTGCTGCTCGGCCTCACCGACACGTCCGAGGAGATCCGCCTCAAGCGCCAGGTGGCGCAGGCCACCAAGATGCAGGCGGTGGGCCAGCTCGCAGGCGGCGTCGCGCACGATTTCAACAATGTCCTGACCGCAATCCTCGGCACCTGCGACCTCATGCTGATGCGCCATACGCCGGGCGATTCGGACTATGACGACATCCAGCAGATCCGCGCCAACTCCAACCGCGCTGCCTCGCTGACGCGCCAGCTCCTCGCCTTTTCGCGCCAGCAGACGCTGCGGCCCGAAGTGATCCAGCTGCCTGATGTGGTGGCCGACGTCTCGCAGATGCTGCGCCGCCTCATCGGCGAAAAAATCCAGCTCGTCGTCAGCCACGATCGCGACCTTGGCCCTGTCCGCGCCGATCCGACGCAGCTCGAGCAGGTGATCGTCAACCTCGCCGTCAATGCGCGTGACGCCATGCAGGGCCGGGGCGACGGTGCGGGCCGGCTGGTGCTGGCCACGCGCAAGATCACCACGACCGACGTGCGTGCTATGCGCAGCGAGATTATCCCGGCGGGCGAATATACGGCGCTCATTGTCGAGGATACCGGCGGGGGCATCCCGCCCGAGATCCTGGGCAAGATCTTCGAGCCGTTCTTCACCACCAAGGAACAGGGCAAGGGCACGGGGCTCGGCCTTTCCACCGTGTACGGCATCGTCAAGCAGTCTGGCGGGTTCATCTTCGCCGAGAGCGAGGCGGGCAAGGGCACGCGCTTCACCGTCTACCTGCCGGTACACCATGTCGCTCCCGGCTCGGCGCCCGAGATCGCGCCGACCAAGGCCGAGCCTGCGCCAAGCCAGTGGGCGGGGGGCGGCTCGATCCTGCTGGTGGAGGACGAAGACCCGGTCCGCGTCGTCGCGGAACGCGCGCTGACCCGGCAGGGCTATCAGGTAACCTGCGCGCGCGACGGAGAGGAGGGCCTCGAGCTGGTGCAGGAAGGGGGCAGGTTCGATCTCGTCGTCTCCGATGTGGTCATGCCGACGCTCGACGGACCGGCCATGGCGCGCGAGATCCGCCGCTTCGCGCCCGACCTGCCGGTGCTGTTTATGTCGGGCTACGCCGAGGAGCAGCTGCGCCGTCAGATCGGCATCACCAACGCCTGGTTCATGCCCAAACCGTTCTCGGTGCAGCAGCTGTCAGAAAAAGTGGGGGAAGTTCTCTCCCGCATGGCCCAGGGCGATTCGGGCAGCGACCGGCGTTAAAAAACGGAAATCTGCTGAAGTTCCCCTCTTGTTCTCGTGGAACAAAGGTCGTACATGACGTGCGTTGACGTTGACCTTTCCGGTCAGCCCGGTAGCACAGGGGAAGAGACATGGCTGCTCAGCTCAAGCTGATCCAGGAAGGCAAGGAAAAGGACGCGATGGACCGTCAGAAGGCGCTCGAAGCAGCGCTGGCCCAGATCGACAAGGCATTCGGCAAGGGTTCGGCGATGAAGCTGGGCTCGAAGGAAGCGATGCAGGTGGAAGCGATCTCCACCGGTTCGCTGGGGCTCGACATCGCACTCGGCGTGGGCGGCCTGCCCCGCGGCCGCGTGATCGAAATTTATGGCCCGGAAAGCTCGGGCAAAACCACGCTGGCGCTGCACTGCATCGCCGAGGCGCAGAAGATGGGCGGCACGGCTGCCTTCATCGATGCCGAGCATGCGCTCGATCCGGTCTATGCCAAGAAACTGGGCGTCAATATCGATGAACTGATCGTCTCGCAGCCCGACACGGGCGAGCAGGCGCTGGAAATCACCGACACGCTCGTGCGCTCCAATGCAATCGACGTGCTCGTGGTGGACTCTGTCGCAGCTCTGGTCCCGCGTGCCGAGATCGAGGGCGAAATGGGTGACAGCCACGTCGGCCTTCAGGCCCGCCTCATGAGCCAGTCGCTGCGCAAGCTCACCGGCTCAATCAGCCGTTCGCGCTGCATGGTGATCTTCATCAACCAGCTGCGCATGAAGATCGGCGTCATGTACGGCAACCCCGAGACGACGACCGGCGGCAACGCGCTCAAGTTCTATGCCTCGGTGCGTCTCGACATCCGCCGCACAGGCGCGATCAAGGATCGTGACGAGGTCGTCGGTAACGCCACGCGCGTGAAAGTGGTCAAGAACAAGGTGGCTCCTCCCTTCAAGCAGGTCGAGTTCGACATCATGTACGGCGAGGGTGTGTCCAAGATCGGCGAGATCCTGGACCTTGGCGTCAAGGCCGGCATCGTCGAAAAATCGGGCGCCTGGTTCAGCTACGATTCCGTGCGGATCGGGCAGGGTCGCGAAAACGCCAAGACGTATCTGAAAGCCAACCCGGAAGTGTGCGAGCGGCTGGAAAAGGCCATCCGTGCAAAGACGGAAGGTCTGGCCGAGGAAATGATGGCGGGCCCTTCCGACGAAGATGATATCTAAACACGCCGCGCGGCGTGGCGCTAAACGGAAAGCTTCGGTGCATGCACCAGGGCTTTCCTGTATCAACGGCAATCGGACGGGCTTGCCGGTCACTTGCCGAACAGGCCTGCTTCAACGATTTTGGGAAGTCGGCCGACGCACCGTGGAGGGGGCAGGCGCGCCGGCCTTCACTCAAGATAACGACAGGCGCGCCGGTCCGTTCCTCAACTTGAGGCCTTTTTCCCAGGCCACCATGGCGACGGCGCCACTTCCCAGCGACGCCGAGTTCTGCCCAGCCGCAGCTTTCGTCATTCCCGCGACGGCCACCCCGTACCGGCTATGCGGCGCATTTCCGCTGAATACACAGGATGCGAGCGGTCGAGCGGCGCGCTCCAGAAAGAGCGACTGTCAGCGAACAGATCGATCGGTCATAGCCGAGCCGCACAGGCGAGCTCCCGAACGCGGCGATGCAACCAGGCAGCCGCCGAAACGGACGCAGCCGTTCGCACACGGCACGCTCAGCCCGCCACGACAGGCCGTGCGACAGCTCTCGACACGGGCCGCGCACGGGAGATGGCTCCATCTTATCGCGATTCCCGAACAGTCTGACCGCAGACAAGCGCTTGCCGCCGCGCGCGGGGTGGATTATCGGCGCGGATCATGCAGACGACGAACGAAATCCGCCGGTCCTTCCTCGACTACTTCGCCAGCAATGGCCACGAGGCGGTCCAGTCCGCGCCGCTCGTTCCCTACAACGATCCGACGCTGATGTTCGTGAATGCGGGCATGGTGCCTTTCAAGAATGTCTTCATGGGCCTTGAAACGCGCACGACGGCGCGTGCGACCTCTTCGCAGAAGTGCGTGCGCGCAGGCGGCAAGCACAACGACCTCGACAACGTGGGCTACACCGCGCGCCACCACACGTTCTTCGAGATGCTCGGCAACTTCTCTTTCGGCGACTACTTCAAGGAGCAGGCGATCACCCATGCGTGGACGCTGCTGACGAAGGAATGGGGCCTGCCCGCCGAAAAGCTGCTCGTCACGGTCTACCACACCGATGACGAGGCGTTCGACCTGTGGAAGAAGATCGCAGGGCTGCCCGACCAGAAGATCATCCGCATCGCGACGAAAGACAACTTCTGGGCGATGGGCGACGAGGGGCCGTGCGGCCCGTGCTCCGAGATTTTCTTCGATCACGGCGACCACATCTGGGGCGGCCCTCCGGGATCGCCGGAAGAGGACGGCGACCGCTTCATCGAGATCTGGAACCTCGTCTTCATGCAGTTCGAGCAGATGGCGGGCGAGATCGTGGGCAACCTGCCCAAGCCCTCGATCGACACGGGCATGGGGCTCGAGCGCATCTCCGCGGTCATGCAGGGGGTGCACGACAACTACGACATCGACACGTTCAAGGCCCTGATCGCGGCATCCGAAAGCCTGACGGGCGTGGCCGCCGAGGGTGAAAGCCGTGCAAGCCACCGCGTCATCGCCGACCATCTGCGCTCCACCAGCTTCCTGTTGGCCGACGGCGTGCTGCCCTCGAACGAGGGGCGTGGGTATGTCCTGCGCCGCATCATGCGCCGCGCGATGCGCCACGCGCACCTGCTGGGCGCGCGCGACCCGCTGATGCACCGCCTGGTGCCCGCGCTCGTCGCCGAGATGGGCCAGGCCTATCCGGAACTCGGCCGCGCGCAGCCGCTGATCGAAGAGACCCTGCAGCGCGAGGAGATCCAGTTCCGTCGCACCCTCTCGAACGGGCTGAAGCTGCTTGACGAGGCGACCGTTTCCCTGGGCGAGGGCGGCGAGCTTCCCGGCGAGACCGCGTTCAAGCTCTACGACACATATGGCTTCCCCTATGACCTGACAGAGGACGCCCTGCGCTCGCGCAACATCACGGTCGACAAGGCGGGGTTCGATGCCGCCATGGCGCAGCAGAAAGCTGCCGCCCGCGCAGCCTGGAAGGGCTCGGGCCAGTCGGCGGACAGCGAGGTGTGGTTCGACATCGCAGAGCGCGAAGGCGCCAGCGAGTTCACCGGCTATACCGCCACCACGGGCGAAGGCCAGGTCGTCGCCCTGGTGAAGGACGGCCGCGAGGTTGCCTCGGCCGGCGCCGGGGAAGAGGTCGTCGTGCTGACCAACCAGACCCCGTTTTACGGCGAATCGGGCGGCCAGGAAGGAGATCGCGGCACGATCACCGGCCCGGGCGGTCTGAAGATCGAGGTTTTGGACACGGCAAAGCCGCTGGGCCGCCTCCATGCGATGAGCGGCAAGGTGGAAGCGGGCACGATCCGGGTCGGCGATGCGGTGAACCTCACCGTGGATGCGCAGCGGCGCGATGCGGTGCGCGCGAACCACTCTGCCACGCACCTGCTGCACGCGGCCCTGCGCAAGCGCCTTGGCGACCATGTGACGCAGAAGGGCTCGCTGGTCGCCGCCGATCGCCTGCGCTTCGACTTCGCGCATCCCAAGGCGCTGACCGCAGAAGACATCACCGCCATCGAGGCGGAAGTGAATGCCGAGATCCGCGCCAACGAACAGGTTCTGACCCGCCTGATGACGCCGGATGACGCGATCGGCGCCGGCGCCATGGCGCTGTTCGGCGAGAAGTACGGCGACGAGGTGCGGGTGCTCTCGATGGGCCGCCTCTCGGGTGAGCGTACCTATTCGGTCGAGCTTTGCGGCGGCACCCATGTGCGGGCAACCGGCGACATTGGCGTGTTCCGCATCGTCTCGGAAAGCGCGGTGTCCTCGGGCGTTCGCCGCATCGAGGCGATGACCGGAGAAGGCGCGCGCCAGTGGCTGGTCGGCCGCGAGGATGCGCTGAAGAACGCAGCGAGCCTGCTGCGCACCACGCCTGACGAAGTGGAAGCACGCGTCGCCGCCCTGCTGGACGAGCGGCGCAAGCTTGAGCGCGAACTCGCCGAAGCGAAGAAGGCGCTGGCGCTTTCGGGCGCTTCGGGCGGAGCAAAGGCGGAAAGCGCGGACGAGGAGGTGGGCGGCATCAGGTTCTCCGGCCAGGTGCTGGAAGGGCTCGACCCCAAGGACCTGCGCGGTCTGCTCGACCAGGCGAAGCAGCGGCTGGTCTCGGGCGTGGCGGCGATCGTCGCGGTGAACGAGGGCAAGGCCAGCATCGCCGCTGCGGTCACCGAAGATCTCACCGGAACGGTCAGCGCGGTCGACCTCGTGCGCAAGGGCGTCGAGGCCCTGGGCGGCAAAGGCGGCGGCGGCCGCGCCGACATGGCGCAGGGCGGCGGCCCGGATGGCGCCAGGGCGGCCGACGCCATCGCGGCCGTCCGGGCGGCGCTGGCGGGATAGTCATGGGCGAGGGGCTCCGCAAGGCTCTCGCCTTTACCGGCTGCGGCCTCTGGCTCGGCTCCTCGCTCATGCCTCTGTTCGGCGGTGCGGCCAAGCACCGGGTCCTGTGCAGGGGCGCCACGTTCGATGGGCAGTTCGACGCCTGCTTCAACGACTACCTTCCGGTTCTGGAACTGATTGCGCCCCTGGGTGCGCTGTTCCTGCTGTACCCCTTCGCAGTCTTCGCTTCCGCCGTCTGGGCTCCGGAGCCCGGTCAGCGCCGCCAGCACTGGCGGCTCGCTCCGGAAACCGGGGCTGCGGCGCGCTTCCCCTGGTACACGCTGCTGTGCACGGCCGGTCTCGTCGGCGCGGCATGGCTCGCCTCGCGCTATCCGCTGGACCCGGTGACGGCCCCGTTCATGCTGTTCTGGACGGTTTTCGGACTGTGGTTCGCCGGCGGCGCCACTGTCACCTTCCAGGCCGGACGTGCCCGCTTAGGCGGGTGAGGCACGGCCCGTCAGGCGCGCTCCTGCGTCAGCTGGCCGGATCTCAGCGACGGCTTCTCCGCCAGCCCGCCGCGCTCCATGATCATCTCGCGGAACTCGTCACGCTTTTCGTGGATGGAGGCGATCACCGGGCCGACCGCCACGCCCGTCTCCACAAGCGCCGCCTCGCTCAGCTGCAGGGAGCTTTCGAGCGTTTCGGGCACCGCGTAGCTGGCGCCCGCACGGTAGAGCTGCGCCGCGTGATCGGCGTCGCGCGCCCGGGCGAGGATCGGCAGGTCCGGGAACTGCGTGCGCAGCTTGCGCACGATGCGCTGGGCGGCGACCGGCTCGTCCATGGTGATGATGACGGCGGCGGCTTCTCCGGCCCCCAGGCGCAGCAGCGCATCGCCGCGCGCCGCATCGCCGAACGCCACCGTGTAGCCGCGCCTGCGCCCACTGGCGACAAGGTCGGTGTCGCTGTCGATCGCGAGATAGGGGCGGCCATGGCGGGCGAGCATGTCGGCGACGAGATGCCCGACGCGCCCGAAGCCGACGATCAGCGTGCGCGGGCGGCTTTCGTCCTCGACCGGGGCGTGCTGCGGGGCGTCCGCCGCATCGACGCGGCGGCCCATGATCTTGCCGCCATAGGCAAGCAGCGGCGTGATCGTGAGGCCAAGCGCCGTGACGATCTGCCAGAACTGCGCCGTGCCGGGCTGGATCAACTGCGCCGTCGTCGCGGCGGCGAGCACGATCAGCGTGGTCTCGGACGGGCTCGACATCAGGATGCCGGTTTCGGTCGCGGTGCCGCGCCGTGCTCCCATGATCCGGAGCATGAGCCCGGTCACCACCGCCTTGAGCACGATCACGACGAGGGTGGCGATCAGGATCGAGGCGAGCCCGTCCCAGACGACCGCGAGGTCGATGCTCATGCCGATGGTGATGAGGAAAACGCCGAGGGCGAGGCCCTTGAACGGCTCGATGATCTCCTCGACCTCGGAGTGATACTCCGTCTCGGCGATGAGGAGCCCGGCCACCAGCGCGCCGACGATGGGGGAAAGGCCCGCCGCAGCGGTAGTCAGCGAGGCAAGGATCACCACCAGAAGGCTGGCGGCAAGGAACAGTTCCGGGCTCTTGGTGCGGGCGGCCTGTGCGAAAAGGGGAGGCAGCAGGTAGCGGCCAAGGATCAGCAGCGCGCCGAGCGCGACCGTGCCCCACAGCAGCGTGGTCAGCAGTTCTCCCACGCCGTCGCTTCCGGCATGCGGGGCGAGCGCGCCGAGCAGGAAGATGATCGGCACCAGCGCGATGTCCTCGAACAACAGCATCGACAGCGCCGCGCGGCCCACGGGCGTGGTCGTCTCGGTGATCTTGAGCACCAGCGCGGTGGACGATAGCGCCAGCGCCAGCCCCAGCGCCAGCGCGCCCGAGAAGCTCTGGCCGATGGCGGCGAGGATGAACGTCAGCGAGCCGCCGATCACCAACAGTTCCAGCGACCCCAGCCCGAAGACCATGCGCCGCATCTGCCACAGCCGCGCGAAGGAAAGCTCGAGCCCGATCGAGAACAGCAGCAGGATGATGCCGAACTCGGCGAAGAGCTCCAGCCCCTCCGGATCGGTGATGGTGAAGTACGACAGCCAGGGATGGTCGAACACGTGCCGCCCAAGGCCGAACGGACCTACCAGAAGGCCCACAAGGATGAAGCCGATCACGGGCGTGATGCGGTAGCGGTTGAACACGGGGATCACGATGCCCGCCGCGCCCAGGATTACCAGGGCGTCGGACATGACGGGGGAATAGAGGTCGCTGCTGCCTGCCATTGGTCGATCCTAGGGCACGGTGCGTCACGATGGAACCGGTGACATGCCCGAAATCGCCCGGGTTAGGCGATCGACGCAAGCAAGTGGCGCGATCCCTGCAAGAAGGGCCTGCGGAAAGGCTCGGGCTTGCCGCGCAACTTCACTTGGCGTTCAGCAAAGCGCTGGCTATAGACCCACCCATGTTCGAACGCTCGCGCCTGAAGACCGCCCTCCTTGTCGCCGCCACCGGCGCGATCGTGCTGACTGCCGGATGCGGAGGGCGCGGGGGCAAGAACCGCGACACCGCCTATGTCGCGCGCGACGTTGACACGCTCTATGCCGCCGCGCAGCAGCGCCTCGAGACCGGGCGTACCCGCCAGGCCGCCGCGCTGTTCGACGAGGTGGAGCGCCAGCATCCCTATTCGCCCTGGGCCCGCCGCGCCCAGCTGATGAGCGCGTTCAGCTATTACGCCGCGCGCGACTACAACAAGGCGATCCAGTCCGCGCAGCGCTTCCTCTCGATCCACCCGGGCAACAAGGACGCGCCTTACGCCTACTACCTGATCGCCATCTGCTACTACGAGCAGATCAGCGATGTCACGCGCGACCAGCGCACGACCGAGCAGGCCAAGCAGGCGCTGACCGACGTGATGCGCCGCTATCCCGGCACGCCTTATGCCTCCGATGCCAAGCTCAAGATCGACCTTGTGAACGATCACCTTGCCGGCAAGGAGATGACCATCGGCCGCTCGTATGAACGCAGCGGCAAGTGGCTCGCCGCCACGCTGCGGTTCCGCAACGTGGTCGACAATTTCCAGACCACCAGCCACACGCCCGAGGCGCTGTTCCGCCTGGTCGAGGGTTATCTGTCGCTCGGCGTCCCGGAAGAGGCGCAGAAGGCGGCGGCCGTGCTCGAGCAGAACTATCCCGGTAGCGAGTGGTACGACCGCGCCTACAAGCTGATGAACCGCCACGCGCCCGAGAACGTCGCCGCCTGACGCAAGCGCGGCTTGCCGCCTCGTCGCTTCGGCACGCATGAGATCGACGGCTCGACCGCAATGCGGTCGGGCCGTTTTCGTATCTGCGCCTCGCGCGCATTCGCTCCGGCGATGCCATCTGCCGCATAAGAGTTTCGCTTTGCCGCCTGATAGCCAAAGTCTATTGTCCACCAATGCAGTTGAGATTACGAATGCTCAACAAGGGCAACGAAACTCAGGAGGACACCGCATGAGGACGAGCGAAGCATAGCTTCGGCAGGCACCACGCCGGATTTCTCCGGTCCTCCCTTTCTCTCTATCATCTCCGGCGCTTTGTCGATCGCGGTTCCGCGATGGCTTTCGTGCGCCCGGTTCAATCCTGCCAGGGGGCAGGTCCATCAGCAGGTGCACGCCGGGGCCGGGTGCATCGCATCCGACATGAGGACTTGAAGCAATGCACTCGTTCGTCCGCCGTACTCTTCTTGCCACCACGATGCTTGCCTCGGCTGTCGGCTGCGCCTCGGCTGCCCAGGCGGAGGAGGCGGCTCCCGCGGGCGAGGAGCAGTCCTCGACGACATCGGTGGGCACCGGCGCGCATGACCGGGGCGGCGACATCGTCGTCACAGCCCGCCGCCGCATCGAATCGAGCCAGGAGGTGCCGCTCGCGATTTCGGTCGTCGGGGGCGAGCACATCGATTCAACCGGTTCGTTCAACGTCGGCCGCCTCCAGCAGCTGACGCCGACCCTGCAGTTCTATTCGTCGAACCCGCGCAACACGGCCGTGAACATTCGCGGGCTCGGCGTGCCGTTCGGCCTTACCAACGACGGTATCGAGCAGGGCGTGGGCATCTACGTCGACGACGTCTACAACTCGCGCGTGGCCTCTGCCACGTTCGACTTCCTCGACGTGGCGCAGGTGGAAGTGCTGCGCGGCCCGCAGGGCACGCTCTATGGCAAGAACACCACGGCCGGCGCGATCAACATCACCACCAACCAGCCGACCTTCGATTTCGAAGGCAAGGCCGAGGTTTCGATCGGCAACTACAACTTCAAGCAGGCCAAGGCGGCGATCTCCGGTCCGCTGAGCGACACGCTGGCGGCGCGCCTCGCGGTGTCCGCCACGGACCGGCGCGGCACGATCTACAACGTCACCAGCAACCAGTGGATCCAGAGCCAGGACAACCTCGGCATCCGTGGCCAGCTGCTCTGGCGCCCGACCGATACGCTGGACATCACGCTGGCGGGGGACTTCAGCTCGCAGGACGCGAACTGCTGCGGCTCGGTCTATGTCCGCACGGGCCTGACGCAGCGCGCGCTCAACCGCCAGTTCGAGGCTCTGGCCGATGCGCTGGGCTACCAGCCGGTCAGCCGCAACCCGTTCGACCGCCGCACCGATCTCGACACTCCGCTCAAGGCCGAGAACAAGATCGGCGGCGCCTCGCTGCGGGTGAAGTGGGACTTTGGGGAAGGCACGCTGACCTCGATCACCGCCTGGCGCTTCTGGGACTGGGATCCCTCGAACGACCGTGACTTCACCGGATTGCCGATCGTCGCGCTGTCGCAGAACCCTTCGCAGCAGGACCAGTACACGCAGGAACTGCGCTACAACTACAGCAGCGACGCGATCGACTTCGTGGTGGGCGCCTTCGGCTTCTACCAGCGGATCGACACGCAGGGCACCGAGCAGCACGGCGCCGCATCCAGCCGTTGGAACATCGCGCCTTCCAATCCCCTTTCGACCGATCCCAGCGTGCTCGACGGCCTCGTCGCGTACAATTCGCAGTACCTCAAGAACACCAGCGCGGCGCTCTACGGCCAGCTCAGCTGGCATGTCACTCCGGAGTTGACGCTGCAGCCGGGCGTGCGCCTGAACTACGACAAGAAGGACGGCTACTACCAGCGCCGCGTCTTCGACGGCGCGGGCAACGAGATCCTGCTCGACGGGACCACCAACGCGCGCAAGACCGCGCAGCTGGCGATCTTCACGCCGCAGGAAATCTCGCCGCGCTTCAGCGACTGGAACTTCAGCTACGACTTCACCGTGAGCTACAGGATCGCGCCGGACGTACTCGCCTATGCGACTTACGCGAAGTCCTTCAAGTCGGGCGGCATCAACCAGAACGGCGTGCCAACCGACGCGCAGAACAACCCGATCCTTGCCGCCGCCACGGTGAAGCCGGAGGACGTGGACCATTACGAAGCGGGCCTGAAGACCCAGTTCTGGGATCGCCGCGCAACCTTCAACCTCTCGATCTTCCGCACCGACATCAGGAACTACCAGGCCAACGTCAACAACGGCCAGTTCGGCGTCCTGCGCGGCTATCTGGCCAATGCCGGGGCAGTGCGCTCGCAGGGCGTGGAAGCCGACTTCTCGATCCGTCCGAGCGAGCGCTTCAACGCCTACGTCAACGGCGCCTACACCGACGCGACCTATCGCCGGTTCGTCGACGCGCCATGCCCGCCGGAGCTTTCGGGCGGCACCACCGCCGGGGCGGGCCAGTCCCCCAGCGCGCCCGGCACGCCGGGCGGCATCAGCCCGGCCAACTGCGACGTGTCCGGCCAGCGCCTTCCCGGCATTTCCGAATGGTCGTTCTCGTTCGGGGCCGAGGCCAACGCCCCGTTCACGCTGCTGGGCAAGGAAGGCGAGGTCTACCTGGGTTACGACGGCTCGGTCCGCTCGAACTTCTCGTCGAACCCTTCCGCCTCGGCCTACACTTGGATCGACGGGTACAGCCTCCACAACTTCCGTGCCGGCTTCCGCACCGATGCCGGGTTCGACATCTATTGCTGGGTCCGCAACGCATTCGATGAGAATTACTTCGAGCAGCTCATGGTCGGCCCCGGCAACACGGGCCTGATCGCAGGCCTGCCTGGCGATCCCCGGACCTGGGGTTTCACCGTCAAGTCCAACTTCTGAGCCGCTCTTCCGGGCCCGGCCTGCGATCGCCGGGCCGCTTCCCTGCGGATGGTGGACGGGATCGGCCGAAGCGATCTGAATGAAAATTCGGTAATTTCGCGAAATCTAAATTCGAGGTTAGCCTCCTGTTTACCACCCAAGATAAATAAGGTGGAAGGATATCGGTGGAATGCCGCTGTCCAGCCGTGATGGCGTGGGGGTTGATTTCGTTTCCGATGGACATGAAGCATGATTTCGCACCCGATCCCGAAGTCAGCGCCCGATGCGCCGACCGCCGGGTCTGGCCGCCCGAGGCGTTCCTGCTCATCGCGATCTTTGTCGCGGTGTGGGTGATCTTCGCGGTCAACCTGATCGGGATCGACTGAAGCACTGCCAAGGGTGCACGCCATGCGAAACGCAGGTGACGGGCGGTTCGCCATCGGCTAGAACGCTTGGCGAACATGTTGAGCCGGCTCTCCATTCGCAACATTGTCCTGATCGAGGCTCTCGATCTGGATTTCGCACGCGGTCTCGGTGTCCTCACGGGCGAGACGGGCGCGGGCAAGTCGATCCTGCTGGATGCGCTGGGCCTGGTGCTTGGCAATCGCGCGGACAGCGGCCTTGTGCGCGCCGGGGAAGCGCGGGCAGGGGTCACCGCCAGCTTCGACTTCGCCGCTCTGCCGGCGCAGGTTCTCTCGGTGATCGAGGACGCCGGGATCGAGCTTGAACCGGGCGAGCCGCTGATCCTGAAGCGCCAGCTTCGGGCGGACGGCGGCTCGAAGGCGTTCCTCAACGACCAGCCCGTGGGCGTCGCGCTCCTGCGCGAAATCGCGCCTGCGCTCGTCGAGATCCATGGCCAGCACGACGATCGCGGGCTTGTCAACGCGCGTGGCCACCGCGCCCTGCTGGACCGCTTCGCGGGCGGCGAGGTGGCGGGCGTGGAGGCTGCCTGGCGGGACTGGCGCACCGCGCGCGACGCGCTGGACGCCGCGCGCGAGCAGGTGGCACGCGCGGCCGAGGATCAGGAACTGATCGAGGCGCACTTGTCCGAACTGACGCTGCTGGCGCCTCAGACGGGGGAGGAAGACGAACTCGCCTCCGCCCGTGCCGACATGCAGAAGGGTGAAAAGCTGGCGGACGACCTGTCGGCGCTGCAGCACTTGTGGACTGGCTCCGATTCGGCGCTGGCTTCGCTGCGCGCCGCCTCGCGCCGGCTCGACCGGATCGCGGGGGAGCACGAACTGCTCGCCGAAGCCCTGGCCGCGCTGGACCGCGCCGTCATCGAGGCAAGCGAGGCGGAAGACGCGCTCGACCGGGCGGCACAGGCCCTGGCGTTCGATCCGGCGGAGCTCGACCGCATAGAGACGCGCCTGTTCGACTTGCGGGCTGCCGCTCGCAAGCAGTCGTGCCAGGTCGACGATCTCCCCGCCAAAATGGCAGAGATGCGGGCCGCGCTCGATGCGATCGAGGGCGGGTCGGGGCACATCGCGGTGCTTGAGCAGACGGCGCAGAAAGCCGCGCTTCTCTACCGCGAAAAGGCCGAGGCGCTGCATGACCTGCGGCGCGCTGCCGCCAGGCGGCTCGACGCCGCGGTCGCGGCCGAACTCGCGCCGCTCAAGCTCGACGCCGCCCGCTTCCAGACCTCGGTCATGCGCCTGCCGGAAGAGCGCTGGGGGGCGCAGGGCATGGACGCTGTGGAATTTCTCATCAGCACCAATCCGGGCGCGGATTTCGCCCCGCTCGCCAAGATCGCCAGCGGCGGCGAACTGTCGCGCTTCATCCTCGCGCTGAAAGTCGCGCTCGCGGAAGAAGGCGGAGCGGCGACGGTGATCTTCGACGAGATCGACCGGGGCGTGGGCGGCGCGGTGGCGGACGCCATCGGCGAACGTCTCGCCCGGCTCGCCTCGAACGGGCAGCTGCTGGCCGTCACGCACTCGCCCCAGGTCGCGGCGCGCGGGGACCGGCACTACATGATCGCCAAGTCCAGCGAAGGCACGGTGACCCGCACTTCGGTGACGCCGCTGAGCGACGCCGAGCGCAAGGAGGAGATCGCCCGCATGCTCTCCGGCGCCGAAGTCACCGACGAGGCGAGGGCGCAGGCGGACAGGCTTTTGGTGCGCGCCTGAGGTGACGCCTTCCCGGCGTTGAAGAGGGCCTTTGGGGTGGTGACGGCTGGCGCAACGTTGCATAGCTCGGCGCATGACCGCTGATTCCCTGCCGAACGAAGCCGAAGCCGCGAACGAACTGATGCGCCTTGCGCGCCAGATCAACCGCGCGAACCGCCTCTACCATGCCGAGGACGCGCCGGAGATCACCGACGCGGAATACGACGCGCTTGTACGCCGCAATGCCGCGCTCGAAGCCGCTTTCCCGCATCTGGTCCGGCCTGACAGTCCCACCAACAAGGTCGGCCATGAAGTTGCCGGCTCGCCGCTCGGGAAGGTCGCGCACGAGGTTCGCATGATGAGCCTCGACAATGCCTTCACCGACGAGGAAGTGGGCGAGTTCGTGGCGCGCGTGCGGCGCTTCCTTTCGCTTGCCCCGGACGAGCCGATCGCGTTGACGGCCGAGGACAAGATCGACGGCCTGTCGTGCTCGCTACGCTACGAAAAGGGCCGGCTGGTACGCGCTGCCACCCGGGGCGACGGGCAGGTGGGCGAGGACGTGACCGCCAACGTCGCCCATATCGCGGACATCGTTCAGGAACTGCAGGGCGAAGACATCCCCGAGGTGTTCGAGGTGCGCGGCGAAGTCTATATGGAGAAGGCCGCCTTCCTCGCGCTCAACGCCCAGCTCATGGACGAGGCGCGCGCTGCCGCCGAAGCGAAGGGCGAGGCTTTCGAGGATACGAAAGTCCGCCAGTTCGCCAATCCGCGCAATGCGGCCGCCGGCTCGCTGCGCCAGAAGGACGCTTCGGTCACCGCCAGACGCCCGCTGCGCTTCTGGGCGCACGGCTGGGGCGCGGCGAGCCCCGATCCGCGCAGCATTCCCGGTGCCACGCAGCACGATGTGATCCGCCGCATCGAAAGCTGGGGGCTGCCCGTCTCCCCGCAGTTCCGCCTGTGCCATTCGCTCGAGGAGATGCTCGGCGCCTACAATGCCATTCGCGAGGGGCGCGCCGCGCTGCCTTTCGAGATCGACGGTGTGGTCTACAAGGTGGACCGGCTCGACTGGCAGCAGCGCCTGGGCTTTGTGGCGAAGGCGCCGCGCTGGGGGCTGGCGCACAAGTTCCCGGCGGAGCGGGCCGAAACCGTGCTTGAAACAATCGACATTCAGGTCGGCCGCACCGGCAAGCTGACGCCGGTCGGGCGGTTGAAGCCGGTTCTGGTGGGCGGCGTGACCGTCACCAACGTTACCTTGCACAACCGCGACGAGATCGCGCGGCTGGGCGTCAGGCCCGGCGACCGCGTGGTGCTCCAGCGTGCGGGCGATGTTATTCCACAGCTTGTGGATAACCTCACCCGCGAGGAGGAGCGCGCCGCCTTCGCCTTCCCCGATCATTGCCCCCAATGCGGTTCCGAAGCGGTCGCGGCCGAGGGCGAGGTGGACGTGCGTTGCACCGGCGGCCTCATCTGCCCAGCCCAGCGCACCGAGCGCCTCAAGCATTTCGTCAGCCGCGCCGCGCTCGACATTGAGGGGCTTGGCGAGAAGACCATCGACGAGTTCTTCGCCCACGGCTGGCTGGAAAGTCCGGCGGACATCTTCAGGCTGCGGCGTCGACGGGCGGACATCCTCGCGCTCGAGGGCTGGAAGGACAAGTCTGTGGACAACCTGTTGGCGGCTGTGGAAAGCAAGCGCAGTCCCGACGCGGCGCGGCTGCTGTTCGGGCTGGGCATCCGCCACGTGGGCGCCGTGACCGCGCGAGACCTCATGAAGCGCTTCGCCACGCTTCCCGCGCTGCGCGCCCTGGCCGAGCAGGCCCACGTCAGGCAAGGCGAGGAAGCCGGGCAGACGGCGACCGACGCCTACTCCGAACTCGTGTCGATCGACGGGGTCGGGCCGGTCGTGGTCGAGGCGCTGGGCGACTTCTTCCACGAGGAGCACAACCGCGCCGTCTGGGACGACCTGTTGAGCGAGGTTTCGCCGCCGCCCTATGTCGTCGAGACGAAGGACAGCGCGGTTGCGGGCAAGACGGTGGTCTTCACCGGCAAGCTGGAGACGATGAGCCGCGACGAAGCCAAGGCGCAGGCCGAGCGGCTGGGCGCGAAGGCCGCAGGCTCCGTCTCCGCCAAGACGGACCTCATCGTCGCCGGTCCGGGCGCCGGCTCCAAGCTCAAGAAGGCGGCCGAACTGGGCATCGAAGTGATCGACGAAGCGGCCTGGGCACAGATCGTGCGGGACGCGGGGTAAGTCTCCGCGCCGTCCCGGAAACGATCCGGGACGGCCGCGTCGTTTCAGGCCAGGCGGCCCTTGCGCTCGTGCACCTGCCGATAGTGCTGGACCCGCGTCGCGCGCAGCCCTGCCATCCCCTCGCGCTCAATCGAGCGCTGCCACGAGGCCAGTTCCTCGAGCGTCAGGTCGTAGCGTTCGCACGCTTCCGTGATCGTCAGCAGTCCGCCGTTGACTGCCGCCACCACTTCGGCCTTGCGCCGCACCACCCAACGAGAAGTGTTGGCCGGCGGAAGCGTGTCCCTGCTCAGCGGTTCGCCAAGCGGACCGGTCACCACCTTTGGACGTGTGGTTTCTGTTTCAATCATCGGTTGGGCCCTCCATCGATGGTGCCAACCCCCTGTGCTAGGGATGATCCCGTAGAAACCTTAATGACAGGCAACCGGCAATGGTTAAGGAAAGTTTACGCAACTTTACTTAAAGTCTTGTGCTCCATGTGCAAAAACGGACAATAAAGTTTATTGCCGCTTTCATGGGTATTATTTCCTAGTCAAATACCGTAAGCGCCAATTGCGCAATGCAGAGAGAAGGAATGGAAGTGGTTACCCGGCATCAGCATTCCGCCTATGCTTCGGCTGTTGCACGGCACATCTCGGCGGAAGGCTGCCAGTTCGTCGTGGAGCAGGTGGGCGTGGTGCAGGGGCAACGGTTCAGCTTCGCACTCGATGGCCACCCGGCCGTGCGCGGCACCGTGCGCTGGGTGGTCAAGGACCGCGTAGGCTTCGCGTTCGACCAGCCGATCTCACGCGATGCGCAGGCCGCCATGCGCGAGCGCTGCCACGTGGTGCAGGGCGTGGAGCTATACCTGTCCTGAGGAACCCAACGCGGCGCCCGTCAGCCGCGACGCTTGCGCAGCCAGAGGATCGACCAGTCCCCGTTGACCAGCCGAGCGGCTAGGCGCAGCCCCGCACGGCGGCAGGCGGCGCGCACCGCTGCCTCCTGCGTCTCCAGCAGGCCCGCAAGCAGCAGGTGCCCGCCCGGCACCAGCGACTTGCCGAAATCCGGAGCGAGCGAGACCAGCGGCCCTGCCAGGATATTGGCGAGGATCAGGTCGTAAGGGCCGCGCGCTTCGAGCACCGGGTGCGCCATCCCGTCTGCGACGGTCATCACCAGCTGCCCGCGGCCGGCGCCCATCGTCACGCCATTGGCTGCCGCATTGTCCTCCACCACCCCCACGCACACCGCGTCGATGTCGCTGGCCGTGGCAAGGGTGCGAGGCCACAACGAGAGTGCGGCGAAGGCGAGAAGGCCGGTACCGGTGCCGATATCGGCGCAGTTGCGGATGACGAGGCCCTGCGCTTTCATGTGCGTGAGCATGGCGAGGCACCCGGCGGTCGTTGCGTGCTGACCGGTCCCGAAAGCCTGGCTGGCAGGAATGGCGAAGTCGAACACGCCCGCTTCCTGCGCAGCCGGATGATCCGGTGTATGGACGTGGAACCTACCGGCGCGGATCGGCTCGAGGCCTTCCTGGCTGGCCACCAGCCAGTCCGTCTCGGGCAGTTCCTCGACGCTGAGTTTTGGGGCGTCGCTTTCGAACAGCGCGGCGATCGCGGCCTTGTCCGCGCGGGTGGGCTTGTGGTCGAGCCATGCCTCGAGTTGCCAATCCTCCGGCTTGTCCTCCGCGATCTCGCGTCCGGAGAGGACGATGCCGGGATCCCAGTCCCACGCATCCTCGTGCGCGACAAGGGCGCCCTCGATGACAGGGCGCGGGGCGAAGGCCGTGACTTTCCAGCTCACCGCGATGTCTCCCGTACCTGCTCGTCGGCAAGGCGGGCGGCGAACCTGCCTTTCGCGCCCGCTGCATAAGCACGACAAGCCTGCGCATCAGCGAGCGGCCTGGTGCCTTCGAAACGCTCCATCATCGCGCTGGCGGCGGGGTGAGGCGTCAGGAGGATCTCGCAGGGCAGGGCGCTCATCGCGGCGATGCCCTGGCGCACACCGGCGATCCGCTCGGGATGGTCGCTGAAGCGGTAGGAGCCCGTGGAGATCGTCGAGGAACTGTCGGCGTAGGCGACGGCGAGGCATGCGCCCTTGTCCGTGCACGATCGCCAGGTCCAGCTCGTCGAACCCGGGGCATGAACCGGGGTGACGTGGGCGGTGAGGACGAGGCTGCCCACCTTTACGGTATCCCCGTCGGCCAACACGCGCTCCACTCGTACGGGCGCGATCGGATCGAGGCCGCTCGACTGAGGGTCCCCGGCCGAAGGCTTGCCGCTTTCCAGCGCGACTTTCTGCGAGGCGACCGCGGCGACTTTCGCGCCTGTCGCGCGCTGCAATGCGGCAAGCGCGCCGACATGGTCGTGATGCTCGTGGCTGGCGACGATCCAGCGGATGTCCCTCGGCTCGAACCCGGCGCGGCGAATGTTCGCCAGCACTGCTGGCGCCGCGCCCGTCATACCGGCATCGACGAGGACATGGCCTTCCTTGCCGGTCACCAGAATGGCCGAGATCCCGCACGTCCCCACGTACCAGGTGTTGGCGAAGATGCGCGCGGACGGCGCGGCATCGAGCCAACCGTCGCGCCCTGCACAGGCCTTGGCGAGCCGGGCAGGGGTGTGTGCCGCGGCGCTTTCTCCGCCTGGGCCGGACGCATCGGCAGATGCGGGGGCGAGAACCGGAGCGGCGGCCAGGGCGGCAGCCATCGTGACGATGTTCCAGGTGCGAGTCATGGCCGCCGCTTTAGACTCCACCTGTGCGATAGGCCAGCTTGGGGAGCAAACATCGGTCCACGGACCTTGCACCGCCCCGCATTTTGTCTAAGGGGCATGGTCGAGGGCAGCTTGTTGCGCTGCCGCAGGCAAGGGATTCGTGAGAGCCATGGCAAACGCCGGGACCAAAAACCGTCCGCTTTCGCCGCACCTCCAGATCTGGAAGTGGGGCCCGCACATGTTCGTGTCGATCCTGCATCGCGTCACCGGCGACGGCATGGCCTTCGCAGGTCTGGGCGTGCTGCTGTGGTGGCTGGGTGCTCTCGCCGGAGGGCCCGCGTCGTACGCGACCTTTCAGTGGGCGATGACCACGCCGATCGGCTACCTGGTGCTGGTGGGCATTTCTTGGGCGTTCTTCAGCCACATGTGCAGCGGGCTGCGTCACCTCGTGCTCGACACCGGTGCAGGCTACGAACTCAACACCAACAAGTCGTGGGCGCTGGTCTGCCCGATCGCGGGCGTCCTGCTCACCATCGCCTTCTGGGCGATCCTGCTGCTTCGCTGAGGTAAGGGAACATGGGTAACGGAACCTCCATCGGCCGCGTGCGCGGCCTCGGCTCGGCAAAGGGCGGCGTGCACCACTGGCTGCTGCAGCGCTTCACCGCGATCGGCAACTTGCTGACGGTGCTTTTCCTGGTCGTCTCGATCCTGCTGCTGCCTGACCTTTCCTACGGCACCGTGTCCGAATGGATCGCGCGGCCGGTGCCGGCCGTCGCCATCATCCTGCTGGTCCTCTCGACCTTCTGGCATGCGCGGCTGGGTCTGCAGGTCCTCGTGGAGGACTACGTCCACGAGCACGCCAACAAGTTCGCGGCGGTCGCCGCGCTGAACCTCGTCGCTTTCGCAGGACCGGCCTTCGCCGTGTTCTGCATCGTCCGCATCGCGCTGGGAGCTCACGCATAATGTCCGCGCCTGCCTACAAGATCATCGACCACGTCTACGACACCGTCGTCGTGGGGGCCGGGGGCTCGGGCCTTCGCGCCACCATGGGTGCGGCGGAAGCCGGCCTGAAAACCGCGTGCATCACCAAGGTCTTCCCCACCCGGTCGCACACCGTCGCGGCGCAGGGCGGCATCGCCGCCTCGCTGCAGAACAACTCGCCGGACCACTGGACCTGGCACATGTTCGACACCGTCAAGGGTTCGGACTGGCTGGGCGACCAGGACGCGATCGAGTACATGGTGCGCGAAGCGCCGCAGGCCGTTTACGAGCTGGAGCACGCGGGCGTTCCCTTCAGCCGCAACGCGGACGGCACGATCTACCAGCGTCCTTTCGGCGGCCACATGCAGAACATGGGCGAAGGCCCGCCGGTGCAGCGCACCTGCGCCGCTGCCGACCGTACCGGCCACGCCATGCTGCATGCGCTGTACCAGCAGTCGCTGAAGTACGCGGCGGACTTCTTCATCGAATACTTCGCGATCGACCTGATCATGGAGAACGGCCAGTGCCGCGGCGTGATCGCGCTGTGCATGGATGACGGCACGATCCACCGCTTCCGCTCGCAGGCCGTGGTGCTCGCAACCGGCGGCTACGGGCGCAGCTACTTCACTGCCACATCGGCCCACACCTGCACCGGCGATGGCGGCGGCATGGTGCTGCGCGCGGGCCTGCCGCTGCAGGACATGGAGTTCGTGCAGTTCCACCCGACCGGCATCTACGGCGCGGGCGTGCTCATCACCGAAGGTGCGCGCGGTGAAGGCGGCTACCTCACCAATTCCGAGGGCGAGCGCTTCATGGAACGCTACG
Source organism: Novosphingobium silvae (assembly GCF_009856825.1). Taxonomy (GTDB): domain Bacteria; phylum Pseudomonadota; class Alphaproteobacteria; order Sphingomonadales; family Sphingomonadaceae; genus Novosphingobium; species Novosphingobium silvae. The sequence goes on from NZ_WVTD01000011.1 coordinate 130,447, forward strand.
CGCCTTCCGCGAAGGACCTTGCCAGCCGCGACGTCGTGTCGCGCTCGATGGCGATGGAAATCCGCGAAGGCCGCGGCGTCGGTCCGCACAAGGACCATATCTACCTGCACCTCGACCACATCGATCCCAAGGTGCTGGCAGAGCGTCTGCCGGGCATCACCGAAAGCGGCAAGATCTTCGCGGGCGTAGACCTGACCCGCCAGCCGCTGCCCGTGGTGCCGACCGTCCACTACAACATGGGCGGCATCCCGACGAACTACCACGGCGAAGTCATGACCATCGGTGCCGACGGCAATCCCGAGACTGTCGTCCCGGGCCTGTTCGCGGTCGGCGAGGCGGCGTGCGTCTCGGTGCACGGCGCGAACCGCCTGGGATCGAACTCGCTGATCGACCTCGTGGTGTTCGGCCGTGCAACCGGCCATCGCCTCAAGGAACTGCTGGTGCCGCAAGGCAAGCAGCCCGAACTGCCCAAGGACTCGGCGGATCTCGCGCTCACCCGGCTCGACCACTTCCGCAATGCCAAGGGCGGCTCGCCCACGGCGGAAGTGCGTACCGAGATGCAGCGCACGATGTCGCTCCACGCGGCGGTGTTCCGCACCGACGAGCTCATGGTCGAGGGCAAGGAAAAGCTCGCCCGTACCTACGAGCGCATGCAGGACATCCACGTCTCCGATCGCGGCCTGATCTGGAATTCCGACCTTGTCGAGACGATGGAGCTGGACAACCTGATCTCGCAGGCGACCGTCACGCTGCACGGCGCGCAGAACCGCAAGGAAAGCCGCGGCGCCCACGCGCACGAGGATTTCCCCAAGCGCGACGACGAGAACTGGATGAAGCACACGGCGGCGTGGTTCAACGGCTGGGGCGGCAAGGGCGGCGAAGTCCGTCTCGATTACCGGCCCGTCCACGAGTACACGCTCACCGACGATGTCGAATACATCAAGCCCAAGGCCCGCGTCTACTGAGACGCAGCGCTTCGGCATCGTGAGACAGAGGAGGGCGGCACCCGCAAGGGAGCCGCCCTTTCGTTTTGGCGAAGTTTTTTTTGTCGGACCTTTCGTTTGGCGCTCGCCGCAACCCGTCGCCATCCGGTGCATTCCTGTCGGCAGGACGCTCCCAGCCGAAAAGGACAGCTTGCGATGGAACGCACCGAACTCGATCCACTGCTCGAGCCGCACGTCGAGCACGATCCGCTCGTACGCTCGATGAGGAAGGCCCCCGGCAATCCGTGGGGCTGGGTGCTTGCTTACGGCATCCTGCTTCTGATCGTAGCGCTTGTGGTGCTGGTGAATCCGTTGGTAGCCGGTGTCGCCACGGGCCTGCTGCTCGGCGTCGTTCTGGTCGTCTACGGGGTGGCCGCCATTGCGAGCGGCTGGACCGCGCTGTCGAGCCGGGCACGCTGGACCGAGGTGTTGCTGGGGGTGCTTGCGCTGATCGCGGGCATTTTCGCGATCGTCAATCCGGTGGCAGGCGCACTCTCGCTGGTCTGGGCGATCGGGGTCTGGCTCGTCGTCTCTGGCATTCTCCAGATATCCTTCGCGCTCAAGGGGCGCCATGATCGCGGCTGGCGCCTGTTCCTGGGCGCGCTCGACGTAATCCTGGGCCTCATCCTGGTCTTTGCCGGCCCTGCACCGAGCCTTGCGTTTCTGGCCGTCATCGTTGCGGTAAGCCTAACGGTGCGCGGCGTGTTCCTCATCATGCTGGCGATGAGCCTGAAGAAGCTCGCCTGACGCTTCCGCCGCCATTCACTCGCCGTTCATGTTTACAGACGTAGTCGATTACGCATGTAAACGGTTGAGGGTGACATGGCGGGCGACTCCGGAAATGACGAGGCGGCACAGCCCGGGCGCGGCGCGCCGGAGATCTCGGGCGCCGAACATGCGGTGATGGAGGCGCTGTGGCAACGCAGCCCGCTTACCGCGCAGGAGGTGTGCGAGGAAGTCTGCGGGCCACGCGGATGGAGCCTCGCCACTGTCAAGACCCTGCTTTCGCGGCTGGTCGCCAAGCAGGCGGTCGAAACCGAACCCGACGGCAAGCGCTTCCTCTATTCTCCCCGCATGGATCGTTCCGACTATGTCGGCACCGAAAGCCGCCGCCTGATGGACCGCCTGTTCGGCGGCCGGGCGGCGCCGCTCTTCGCGCATCTGGCGCAGAGCGAAGCCCTCACCGAAGATGACATCGTCGAGATCGAAGCCCTTCTGAAGGAGCTCAAGTCATGATCGAGTGGCTGACCGACACCCTCTTTGTCACCGGCGCGCTGATGGCGCTGGTGCTCGTCGCCCGCAGGCCTGTGGCGCGGTGGTTCGGGCCGGGCGCGGCCTATGCCTTGTGGGCGCTGCCGATGATCCGGCTGGTTCTGCCTCCCCTGGCGTTGCCGCGCGGGCTGCTCCCGCAGGTCGACCTCGGCCCCGATCCGCTGGGGATACTTGCCTCCGGCGACGCGACAGCGCCGACGGCAGCCTACACGGACGCGGTCCCGCTAACCGTGGAAGCTGCCGCCGCTCTCTCGCCCTTCGAAGCCGCGGGGGCGCTTCCGGGATCGGCGACGATGGAGCCGGGCTTCATCGAGCAGGTGCCATGGACCACCCTGGCGCTGAGCCTGTGGCTTGGCGGCGCGGTGCTCTTCCTCCTCTGGCGGACCGTCACCTATCGCTGGATGCGTCGCGATCTGCTGGAGGGTGCCCGCCTCGTCGCGCGTTCGAGCACGGTGCGCATCGTCGAGAGCCCCGCCATCAATGCCCCGCTGGCCTTCGGCGTGCGTGACAAGGTGATCGCGCTGCCCCGGGGCTTTCTGGCGAATGAGGATTCGGAGACATCCGACTTCGCGATCGCTCACGAGATGGAGCACCACGCCGGGGGCGACCTGCTGGCACTGATCGCGATGCAGCCGCTTTTCGCGCTTCACTGGTTCAATCCGGTCGCCTGGGCAGGCTGGCGCGCTCTTCGGCAGGACCAGGAAGCAGCCTGCGATGCGCGCGTCATGGCAGGGCGCAGCCGTGCAGAGCGTGCGCGCTACGGCGAACTCATCGCCTCGCTGGCGGGCGGCACGCGGCTAGGGCTTGCGGCACCGATGGCCGGCCCGCTTTCGGGCGACAAGCCGATCATCCACCGCCTGAAGTCGCTGGCCCGCAAGGACGTGAGCCCGGCCCGACGCGTGCTTGCGCGCAGCCTGTTCGCGCTGGCGATCGTCACCGTGCCTGCCACGGCGACGGCAAGCTATGCCGCCCTGGACGAGGCCGAGGCCCCGGAACCGACTGCGCCCACAGCCGCGCCGGAAGTACTCACTGAGGCCGAGATTCCCGCTGTTCCGCAAGCTCTCCCCCGCCCGGAAGCGCGCATCGTGCCAGAGAGTGCCCACAACGACGCCTGGCAGGCTCCGGCCGCCGCCGCCGTGCCTGCGCCCGCCGCCGTGTCGGAGCCGGCCACTCCCCCCGCACCGCCAGCGCCGAGCGTTGCCGCGACACTGGAGCGCGTGGCGCTGCGCGAGAGCCAGGCGGCAGCCCAGGATGCCGAGCACCGTGCGGCACAGGCTCACTGGCGTGCGGCGGAAGCCCAGGACCGCGCCTCCGAGGCGCAGCGCCGGGCGGCAGCGGCTCGCCTGCGCGCCGATGCGGCACTCGCCCGCGCGCCCAGAGTGGAACAGACCGTTTCAGCGGACGGCAATCGCCGCACGATCAGCATCGTTCGCAGGGAAGGCGCGGGCGGAGGCGTGGTGGAACAGCGCATGGTGCTCGACGCGGACTGCCCCGCCGATGCCCACCGCCACGAGATGCGGTCCGGCCGCGATGGTGCGAACAGCATCACGGTGATCTGCACCGGTACGCCCAGGGCTGCCCGCGAAGCCGTTCGCGAGGCTGCGCGCAGCGCCCGTGCCTCGATAGCGGCCGATCGAGCCCTGAATGCGCAAGTGAGGGCGCAGGTCCTCTCCAGCCTCAACCATGAAATGCATGAGGCCACCGCGGAGGCTGGCGGTATCTGACCGCCGAGTATCCAGTACAGGCGGGCCGTTGCCAGCGCAGCGGCCCGCATCGGCGTGCCCGGAAAGGGTGTGGCGTGTCGGCCAGCGGTCGTGCATGCTGGCGGCGACTTTGAGGAGAAGGACGGTCCATGGAACATGACGAGGCACCTCGGCGGGAACGCTCGCCGGGCATCAAGCTGCTCTTCGTGGGGCTTGTCGCCCTTGTTCTCATGGTTCCGCTGCTGCTCGTCTATGCCCTGGTCTACGATCGCCAGGACCAGTCACGCACGGCGCAGGAGGCGATCAACGCCGGCTGGGGCGGAGCGCAGGTGCTGTCGGGTCCGGTCGTGGTCGTGCCGTTCCGCACGACGCGGGTCCAGAACGAGACGGTGGACGGCAAGGCCGTGACCCGGGTGGTGGAGGTGGAGAAGCTGCTCTACATCTCTCCCGTCAGGAATAGGCTGAGCACTCGCATCGACCCGCAGGAACGTCGCAAGTCCATCTATCGGTCGGTCCTGTTCACCGCGGCTGCCAAGGGCACGGCGACTTTCCTGCTGCCCGCCGACATCGAGCGCTTCGGCGTCACTCGCGAGCGGCTGATGTGGGACCGCGCGGAAGTGCGCGTGGGCGCGTCGGACGCGCGGGGACTGACTGCGGGCGGCACGATCGTGGCGGACGGGCGGGCGCTGGAGGTGCAGCCCGGCAAGGGGCCTGCCGCTTCGGGCGGGCAGGGCTTCTTCGCCTTCCTCCCCTGGGATGGCCAGGGCCGCTTGCGGATCGATTATGCGCTCGACGTGCGCGGCAGCGGAGGCATCAGCCTCGTCCCGCGCGGCGGGCATACCCAATGGGATGTCAAATCCAGCTGGGTGAACCCGAGCTTTTCCGGCTCGTTCCTGCCGGACGAACCGCAGGTTTCCGATGCGGGGTTCTCCGCCAGCTACACGATCGACAAGCTGGCGCTGGGTCAGCCGCCGGTGGCGATGGAAGATGTCGGCGCGCCGACCGCTTCGGGCGATGGCAGCTTGCGCGTGGAGCAGCCCGTCATCACGCCCGCTTCTTCCGCAGGCAACGGCGCGGCGGGCGGCGCGGACGAAGTGATCGGCGCTGCGGGCCACGCCATCACTGTGGACCTGATCGAGCCGGTGAACCTTTATTAGAAGGTCGACCGCTCGGTGAAGTACGGCTTCCTGTTCATCGGCTTCACCTTCCTCGCCTTCCTGTTGTTCGACGTCGTGGGCGGGGCGCGGGTGGCTGCGGCGGAGTATCTGCTGACGGGATCCGGGCTGGTGCTGTTCTTCGCGCTGCTTCTGGCATTCGCCGAGGTGGTGGGCTTCACCCTGGCGTACCTGCTGGCGAGCGCGGCGGTCATCGGGCTTCTGACCGCGTACAGCGCCGCCGTGCTCAAGAGCTGGAAACGCGCCCGGTTCATCGGCGCGCTGCTGGTCGGGCTCTATGCGCTGCTGTTCGTGCTGCTCAACCTCGAGGCGTGGTCGCTGCTGATCGGCTCGGTCTTGCTCTTCGCCGCGCTGGCCGGGGTCATGTACGCGACGCGCAACGTGGACTGGGGAGCCGTGGCGCGGACGCGGACCGCGCCCGCCACCACGTAGTTCTGCGCGCGATCAGCTCGCTTTCAACCGGGCCGACGCGATGTGCCACCCCTGCGAGCGGCCCATGCCGGGGCTGATCTGCCGCAGCGTGTAGACGCCCTTGAAGCGCTGGCGGCGTCCGTCGTCCAGCTCGGCGTCGACCGTCACCGGAACCGTGGCATAGAGCGACCCGGCAGCGCCCTCGATATCGGACACCTGGCCGATCTCGACGTGCGTCCGCCGGGTGTGGCGGTAGCCAGCGGCGAACTGGTCCAGCGTCTGGGTTGGGCTGCCTTCCGGTCCCCACAGTGACCACGCGGCCGCGTAATCGCTGGCGTTGACTGCTGCGTAGAACCGCCGGACAAGGTCGGCTGCGGCCTCACGGCTGGCGGGCGCGAACTCGCATTCGGGAGTGTCGGCGGCGTCCTGCCCCAACAGCGCGCACCCGCGGGCCACTTCGTTGCGGATCATCGCGCACGAGTTGGCGGCATTGCACGGCGGCCGGGTTGCGGGAGAGACCGCGCGGCACTGCGCCACAAGCCGGCGCGCGGCGGCCTCGCCGATGTCGGCCGCGCAGGATATCGGCTGCCGGGGCTCGGGAGACGATAGGGGGGCATAACCATTCTCGGTGGGAGACGCGCTGGCAGGTGAGGGCGGCGAAACGGGAGGCGTGCTAGCGGTGGAGGAGGTAGCCTCCACGCCCTGCGGTGCCGTTTCGCTTTCGGAGCCGCCGCAGCCTGCGGCAACGAGCGTAAGCATGCCGAGCAGCGGCAGCGTCATCCAGCGGGCAGTCTTCATCGGCGATCCCCGTGCAATTGCAGTCGGCAAGGCAACGGCGGGCCGGGCAGGGGTGTTCCCCCGCGATCGGGCGATCGGGCGATCGGGCGATCGGACGAGCGGGGCGCCGGTGCGGCGAAGCTCAGGTCAGGGCCGGGCGGGGATGACCGTCGGCAGGCTCTGGAACCCTCAGCCGCGCGATAAGGCCCCCTTGAGGAGACGTGTCGAAGGAAAGTCTGCCATCGAAACGCATCATCAGGCGATGCGCGGTAGGAATGCCGAGCCCGAACCCCTTGGTGTCTCGCGCGCGGGCGGCATCGATGCGGAAGAACGGGTCGAGGATCGCTTCGAAGTAGCACGAGGGGATACCCGGACCCGAATCGGCCACTTCGATGCACCAGTGCCCGTCCACGTGCCGGATCGAGATGCGGGCCTCGGTCCCGAACTGGATCGCGTTCTCGACCAGCGCCTGCAGCGCCAGTGACAGCGGCTCGCGGAACGTGCGCACCCACGCCGGGCCTTGGGCAGAGATGCGCGCCCTCTCGCCATAAGTCGCGAGGACCTCGCGCACCAGTTCGCCAAGCTCCAGCTCCTCGGGCTCGGCGGCGAGGTGCTGCGCGCGCAGGAACCGCTGGAGCGAGGCGAGCAGCGCTTCCATCTCGTCCACGCTGGCAAGGATCACCTCGCCCAGTTCGGGGTCGTCGATGAGTTCGGCAGCCACTTTCTGGCGTGAAAGGGGCGTGCGAAGATCGTGGCTGATGGCCTCGAAGGAACGGGCCTGATCCTGCAGCAGGCGGGCAATCCGCTCCTGCATGACGTTCATCGAGTGTGCCAGCTTGCGAAGGTCGGGCGAGCCGCCCTCGTGGATGGTCACCTGCCGGCCCTGGCCGATGGCGTCGGCGGCATCGCTCATCCGGCGCAGCGGCCGGGTCAGGATGTGCAACGCGGCAAGGCCGATGCCGAGGCAGGCAAGCGAGGTCGCCAGCGTCAGCACCGTGGCACGCAGGGCCACCGGCCACATCGCGTTCATGTCGCGCGAACGGAAGTTCAGCCAGTGCCCGTCGCCGAGCCGGATCGAGCCCACCAGATCGCGCTTGCCGTGGTTCACCCGCCGCACCGCAAGATGCAGCGCGCGCCCGCCGAGCGAGGGTTCCCATTCGACGATGCGCCGGGCGATCGCCTTCAGTGTCTCGGTCGTTTCGGGGCCTGTCACGCTGGGCGCGTCAGCCACGGCGGCGGCAAGGTGGCGGGTGCTCATGGTCGGAGCGGTCAGCTGCGGATCGAGCGCATGGATGCGGTCGCTCACCACCAGCATCTCGGCGACGCGGCGCGCATGGTCTTCGCTCAGCGTCTGCCGGTCGATCGACTGGTAGAAGACGAGACTGGCGGCAAGCTGCATCACGCCCAGGAGCATGAAGACGATTGCAACATAGACCGCGAAGCGCGGCGCGAAAGGTCGAGCCACTTCCTGATCCTCTCTCCTGGCGCCCTGCTCCTGCGACACGGCGCCGCCCTGCTGCAATCTGCGCTCCCACCCGGACCCGGCCTCGTCAACCGGCGCGGCACGGCAGCAACGATTTGATACGCAAACAGTCGGATACGCAATGTCACGGCGCTGCGCGGTCGATACATTCAGGGCGAGGAGGAGGGCTGGATACCTGTTCAATCTGACAGGCACCGGGCCGCGCCTGTCCGGCTAGCCTTGTCTCGTGGCAAGCACCGGCGCTGCCGACTCGCCAGGCGCGGCGGGCAGGAGCGCCGGATTTTCAAAGAGCGGGCACTGGCCGCTCGCGATAGGGCCGCAAGAACAAGAACCGCCGGGAGAGACAGGATGATGAACCGCCGCATAGTTCTTGAGTCGCGGCCCGTCGGCGTGCCGGACGCCGCGAACTTCCGCGTCGAGGAAGTCGCGCTGCCGGAAATCGGCGAAGGGCAGGTGCTGCTGGAGAACCGCGTCTTCGCGATCGATCCGGCGGTGCGGGGCATGCTCGACGATGTGAAAAGCTATATGCCGCCCGTTCCACTCGGCGGGCTGATCCCGACGATGGTGCTCGGCCGCGTCGTCCAGTCCCGCAATCCGGACTTTCGCGAAGGCGATTATGGCCGCGCGTTCATCGGCTGGGAGACGCATTCGGTCATCTCTCCGGGCAGCGTCGGCTTCGAGAACGTGCGCGTGGCCGAAGACCTGCCGCTCACCGCCTATATGGGCGCGTGCGGCTGGTCGGGCATCACCGCCTATGTGGGGCTCAAGCGCTACGGAGAAATGCGGAGGGGGGACGAGGTGCTGATGAGCGCGGCGGCCGGAGCCGTGGGCTCGGTCGCGGGGCAGGTCGCCCGGCTTTCCGGATGCCGCGTGGTGGGCACGGTGGGGTCGGCGGAGAAAGCGCGCCACATCGTCGAGGACCTCGGTATGGATGCCGCCATCAACTACCGCGAAAGCGACGACCTCGACGCCGAGATCGTCCGCCACTTTCCCGAAGGCGTGGACCTCTACTTCGACAACGTGGGCGGCGTCATGCTCGACACCGTGCTGCCGCGCATGAAGGCTTTCGGACGCATCCCCGTCTGCGGGATGATCGCCAACTACAACCACCAAGCGGACCCCTATCCCATCCGCAACATGTGGCAGGTCCTGGTCAACCGCATCACCATGCGCGGCTTCCTGGCCTATGAGGCGGCCGACATGGTGCACGAGGCGGAGGAGGCGCTGGCGGGCTGGGTGCGATCGGGCGAGCTCGTCGCGACGGAGAACGTCTCGACCGGGCTCGAGGCGACGCCGGGCGCTTTCATCCGCCTGATGTCGGGTGAGACGACCGGAAAGACGCTGGTCCGCCTTGACGAGACAGTGTCCACCCTTGCCGACTGGAAGGTGCCCGCCCATGCCTGATGCCGCGTTCGACACATCTGCTGGGCCCCGCTGGACGGCGTGCTCGGTGACCTGCTTTCGCGGGCCACTCTGGGTGATCTGCTGGCGCAGTACGCCAACCTGCTCGACTGGCTCGACTGGGAGCGGCTGGATGCGGTGTTCTGGCCCGAAGCCCTGTTCGACTTCGGCATGTTCAAGGGCGACTTCGCTGCATACCGGACTTTCGTGGCGCAGCTCGAGGAAGGCTATTCGCGGCGCCTCCACATGTTCGGCATCCCTTCGATCACACTGTCGGGGGAGCGGGCGCGGATCGACGCGACCTCGGTGATCGTCTGCCGCACGGACGCGCCCGCCCCGGGCATCGACGACATGTTCTGGGGCCGCTACCTGTTCGATGCGGAGCGGCGAGGCGGCGAATGGCGGCTTTCCGGCCTCACGTATGTGCTCAACCTGTTCGACCACCGCGAACGCCAGGCCGACGATCGCGGCGGACCGATGACGTTCGGCGACGGCCTCTCTCCGCTCCATCCCCTGGCGGCGCGACAACGGCGGTAGCGCTGCGCCGCCAGGAGTGGGGGTCAGCCGCGGGTGTCTCCCGGCCAGGTCTTCTGCGCCGCCCAGCCATCCACGCCGAGGCGGCGCAACTGCTCGTCCACCGTGCGTTCCACCTGCGCGGCCCCCGCGTCGCGGCAGCCCATCCGATGGGTGAGCGCGGTGCGGGTGCCGTCGGCCGAGATCCACTCGACCGTAAGGCTGGACATGTCGGTGGCGGCGCCGGGGCAGGGGACTGCCCGCTCGGTGCCTGTCGCGGGGCGCACCGGCGCGAGCGCCCGCCGCACCGCCTCGTAGGCGTCACGCCCGGCGGAATGCGAGCGTGGGCCGAGGACGGCGGTATGCCGCTCGCCCTCGAAATCGACCCGCCCGGCCGGGGTCACCGCGATACGGTAGACCGGGCAGAAGCCGAAGCACGGCCCGCGCGAAATGCGAATCTCTTCGCGCGGACGGGCCTGTCCGATGGCACCGGGCTGCATGCGGGGGGTGCAGCATAACAGCAGCCCGGTGCCCAGGACGATGGCGCAAAGGGTCAGTGCGCGCATCGTCCCTTACCAGCCGATGGAGACCGAGCCACGCAGGGCCAGATCGACCCGTCCGTGACGGTCTTCCGCCGAGACTTCGCCGCCCATCGTGAAGCCCGCCGAGCCGCCGATGGCGCGCACGCGCGCGAACCAGCCGCTCGATGCGTCGTCGCCGGTGACGGTGAATGTATCGCCGTCCCCGAAGCGCGCAGTCGTGGCGCCAAGGCCGCCCTGGACGATCTCGCGCCAGCCGCCTTCGGTTTCCATGCGGAACCAGTTTTCGTCCCGCGCCCGCATGCCGAGGAAGTCGACGCCTAGGGTCAGGCTGGGGTTGACCGCCAGTTCGTCGCTGGTGCGTGCGTCTACCGTGAGGTTCAGCTTCTCGCCGCCGGTCTCGGTGTAGCCGTCTTCCTTGAGGCGCACGTAGTCGACCGTGACGCCGGGACGGAAGAAGAAGAACTGCGTGCCGCCCTCGAACGCGACGCCGCCCGCGGCGGTCACGAAGTTGCCGTCCCACTTGGCGTCCATCGTGCGGCGCACGGCTTCGGTGCCGACCTGGCCTGCGAAGTTGCGCTCGCCTTCGAAGTCGGCCTTGCCGAACGAGCCCCGGGCGAACGTGCTGAGCGGGCCGAACTTGGCGCGCCAGTGCGCCGCCAGCTCGAAGCCGCTCGAGTCGACTTCGGAGGCCGAGCCGTTCTTGTGATTGTTCCACAGGTAGGCGACCGTGCCGCCAAACCGGCCGAACTTGGTCTCGTATTCGCCGGTCGCAGACCAGGCGTAGCCGTTCAGCTTGTATGCGGCGCTTTGCCCGGCTTTCCGGTCGCTGCCCCACACCGCCATGTTGAGCGAAGTGGTGAAGCGGCCGCTGCGGGCGATGGGGCCTTGCGGGTCCTGCATCTGGCGGGCCAGCGCACGGGTGCCGAGGCTGATGCCTTCGAAGGCGCCGCCCGCATGGTCGGGCAGAAGCTGGCCGACGGCGGCGCGGAAGTCTTCGCCGTTGGTGATGCCCAGGAACACGTCCTCCACCTTCTCGTCGGTGCCGAGCATGTCGAACACGGCATCGTAGGCGGCCGCCCCGGAGCGGTTGAGCCCCAGTTCACTGACGGTGCGACGCGACACGTCGACGACGATGGTGTCGGCGGCGGCCTCCTTGTCCAGTTCGGCCTTGAACATGAAGGGCACGAGGTCGCTCGCGGTGGCCAGCTTGTCGCGGCCCGTGAGGCTGCCTGCCGTCAACACCTGGTAGCTGCCCACGGCGGTCGACACGTCGGCCAAACGGATGGCGAGCTTGGCGCCGTCCGCGAAGCTGGCATTGCCCGAGATGGTGTAGGCGGAGCCCGCGCCGGCGGTCTTGTCCAGCGTCACCAGGACGACGCCGGTCGCGCCCACGCTGAGCGATGCCATGGAGGAGGGCCTGTTGATGTCGAGCACGCCGCCCGCGACGTTCACGGCAAGGTTCGCGGAATTGGCGATGGCGCCGCTGAAGCGCGCGGTGCCCGCAAGGTTCAGCACGTCGGCGCCGCCCCCGAAGTCCATCGTGCCCGCATAGATGCTGCTGCCCGCCAGCGAGACGGTGTCGTTGCCACCGCCGAAGGCGACATTGCCCGACTGCGCCGCATCGCCGGAAAGCCCGAGCGTATTGGAGCCGCCGCCGAACGCAACGTTGCCAGCCAGCGTGCCGTCGGCCAGTTCGAGGATGTCGTTCCCGCCGCCGAGGCGCACGTCGCCCACGATCGAGGGCGCGGTCGCGCCCGAAGCCACGGCGGTCTGCCGGATCGTGGCGCCGCCGATAGCGCCGGAGAGGTCGATCGCGATGTTGCGGCCATCGCCCTTCGCGCCGCTGGCCGAGATGGTGCCCGCGTTCTCCACCAGATCGAGCGTTCCGCTCGCATCGACGATGGCGATGGCCGAACCCTTTTCACCCGCCGTGGCCTTGATCGTGCCGCTGTTCTTCAGGGTGAGGAGATTGCTGCCTGCATCCACGCGCACGGCGGTGGCGAGAGCGCTCTCGGTGTTGCCTGCCGCTGCGGAGATCGTGCCGGTGTTCTGCAGCAGCGGGGTCGTGGCGCCTGCACCCATGCGCAGCGCCGTGGCGCTCGCGCCGTTCGAGGTGGCGACGACCGAGCCGGAGACGCCGATGCCGTTGGCGATCGTCACGTCGCCCCCGCGTCCGCCAACGACCAGGCCGTTGGCGTTCACGCCCGAGTAGACGCCCAGACCTTCGACGGAACCCTCGATGATGAGGCCGAACTTGCTGCCGGTGTTCGCGACAGGGCCGATGGTCACCGCGCGGTCGGCGGCGCCGACCTGCATTGCGGCTGCGGAGCCGTAGGAGACGACGCGCGCATTGCCCTCCTTGGCGTCCTCGATGCCGTCGGCATCCGAATCGGGCTTGTCGGCGACGGCGGCGGGTGCCCTGGCGAGGACGATGCCGCCGGTCACATTCCCTTCGACGATGAGCGCGGAGCCGCCCTGGAGCAGGTCGTCGGCGTCGAGCTTGGTGGCGTCGGACGGGGCGGTGGGGTAGCGGTATCCGGTCGCCGCGACAGTGCCCTGCACGACCATGGCGCCGTTTACGTCGCCTGCGAAGCGCGCGCCGATGGCGTCCTTGCCCTGAACGGAGACGGTGCCCGCCAGGCGCACGTTGCCGTCGATCCCCTGCGCCGCGACGCCGACCACGCGGTCGCCAAGGACATTGGTGGTGCCGTCATGGGTGAAGGCGCCGGTCAGCTTGCCGCCAAGCGCGATGCCTGCCGAATCGTTGCCCTCCACCGTGATCGTGCCGCCCTGCGTCAGCTTGCCGGTGTGGTCGCCCTGCGTGCGGATGCCGATCCGGTTGGAGCCGAGCGCGAAGGGGCCGTCGAGGTCGCCGTCCTTGTCGGTGTCGGTGGGAGCATAGGGTTCGTCCAGCGTGATCGTGCCGGTGTTGACGATGTCGCCGCTGACACCTGCCGCTGAATCGATGCCGATCGCCCCGTTCGCATTGGTGATGACGAGCGCGCCGCCGTTCGCGACCGAGTGATTGCTGTCCTGGGTGATCGCGGTGCCCGCCGTCAGCGTGACGCCGCCGTCCTTGGTGACGTTGATGGCATCGGCCGCGCCGTTCCGGATCGTGGAAGTGCGGATGGGCGCGGTGCGCTTGTTCGTCACGTCCTCGGCATGGGCGGCGGTGGAAATGGCCAGCACGGCCGTGGTGGCAAGCAGGGTCTTGGGCAGGGTCCTGGAAAGCGTCTTGGCAGGCAGGTAGCGAGGCATCGTCGTCCCTTCAGGTCGGTAATGACCATCAGACGGAGACCTTGGCGGGCAGCCTTGAAATATTTTTTCGCTCGCCGGGAACCCCGGGAGAGCCGGGGCCTCACGCGAGCCTAGAAGCGAGCGTCGAGGCCGAGCCGGAGCGTACGCGGACGCAGCGGCGTCACCTGGTCGCGCGCGGTGCCGAAGGGCGTGCCGAGCGAGAAGCGGTTGCCGCGCGAGTTGGTCAGGTTGTCGAGCGAAAGCGTCACGCCGTATCGCCCCGTGCCGACGCGAAGGTCGGCCCCGCTGTCGAGATAGTCACCCTGGGACTGGCCGAGCTCGGGCCCGATGCCAAGGCGCGACTTGCCCACGTAGCTTGCCCAGCCGTTGGCGGTGAGGCGCAGGTCCTCGCTCAGTTCGTGATGCCACCCGATGCCGATCCGCCCCGAGAACTGCGCGATGTTGGGCACCTGCATCGAGCGGGCGAGCGTCGCATCGAGAAGGCTCGTACCCTCCAGTTCCGCCATTGGCACCGCCCGGGCGACCAGCGCGAGCAGTTCCGTGGGCGGCCGGTCTACCTTGCTCTGGTTCCAGGCGGCGCCGGCCTCCACCCGCAGGCCGGTGGCGATCTGCACGCCGCCGGTCAGGCTTGCGGACCAGACACGGCCGTCTCCGATGTTCGCGGTGCTGGGAAGGCCCGAATTGTCGATGAAGTCGGCCTGGATGTCGCGCCAGCGGGTGTAGGAGACACTGGCCGCAATGTCGAAAGTGCCCGCGCCCGGCCGCCCATGGCGCAGGCCGAACTCCCACGTGCCGGTGCGGTCCCCCCGGAAGCGGCGCACGAACTCGCTCTCGATCGCAAAGCCCCCGGGGCGGAAGCCCTCCTGGTAACGCATGTAAAGCGCGGTATCGCTCAGCAGTTCGGCATTGAGCGCCACAGATGGCAGGAACGTCGTCGCCGAGCGGTCCGCCGTCACTTCGGCGCGCGCGAAGGCGATGGCCGGCGCCACGTCCTCGCCCGCGCCGCCAAGCCGGGAGTGAGTGAGGCGTCCGCCCGCCGTGGCGGTGAGGCCGGGGCGCACGCGCAGGCTGCCCTCGGCGTAGAGGGTGAACTCGTCGATGGTGTTGCGCACGCCGGTGGCGGCAGCGGTGGCGAACCCTGTCTCGAACCCGCGCGAGAGGACGGTGCGGTTGTGCGTGTAGCTGGCGCCCACGAGCCAGCCGAAGCCGCCGCGTTCGTCCTGCCACGCGCGGGTTTCGTGCGCGAACATGCGGGTGCGGTTCTCCTGCGAGAACAGGCGCGGCGTGTCGGCGTCGGTGCTGGCGTCGTAGCGCTCTTCGAGGTTCTGGCGGACGAGACCGGTGGTGGAGCGCACCTGCACATCGCCCACGCGCCCGGCGATCACCAGCTGGCCCATCGCATAGTCCGCATCCGAGCCTTCCTGCACGCGGGCATCGCTGGAGAGCGGAGGCTCGCCGTCGCGCGTGGCATACTGGCTGTCCCGCGCGTCGGTGAACTGGCCAAGGGCGATCACGTCCACGGTCCACTCGGGCGCCAGCTGGGCGCGCAGGCTTGCTCGGCCGCCGAGGATGCGGGTGCGGTTGACGTCGTCGCGCCCGAGCCAGGGCTTGTCGATGTAGCCGCCGAGCGTTGCGGCATCGAGATTAGCGCGAAAGGCGATGCCCGGCGTTACCGGCAGGTTGACGATGGCCGCAGCGTCTCCGCCCGGCGCGCCGTCCTGCGTCAGCGATCCGCCCAGCATGACCGAGGCGCTGCTCTCCCCGAAAACCGGGGGGTTGGGCACGAGGCGGATGATGCCGCCGAGCGATCCCGCGCCGTAAAGCGTGCCTTGCGGTCCTTCCAGAACCTCGACGCGGGCCATGTCCGACAGGCGAAGATCGGGATCGGGCGCGTTGTAGGTGAGGCGAAGGTCGCCAAGGTACTGCCCGACGGTCGCCTGCGTGGGGCCAGTGAAGCTGGAATCGGCGATGCCGCGAATGAACAGCTTGTTGCGGCCCGATCCCAGGTGCGTGGACGTGACCGTCGCAATGCGCTGGGTGATCTTCTCGGTCCCGCCGATGCCGCCAGCCTCGAGCGAGGCTCCATCGAGGATCGAGACCTGCCCCGGCAACTGCCCGATGCGCAGATCCCGTTTGGAAGCGATGACGACGATCGGCTCTGCAGGTTCTTGCGGCGGCGGGGTGAACGCAGCCGCCACGGCTGAGGCACTGGCAGCACGAACCGGACGGGGCAGGGCGGGGGTTGCCGCCTCGATGCGCCAGGCACCCGGCGCAACCGCGACGGCGCGCGCCCCGGCGGCGCGGGCAAGGCGGCGCACGGCCTCCTCGGACTTCATCCGGCCGCGAAAGGCGGGCACTATGCGGCGCGCGACTGAGGGATCGGAAATGACGATGCTCGAGCCCGTCTGGCGGGCAAGCTCGATAGCGGCGGCACCTGCCGACCCGGCGCGCGTCGCCACCTCGCCTCCCTTGGCAAGCGCGCTGCCTGGCAATGCCAGGGGCATGGCCGCAAGGACCGCCACTATCGGGAGCGCCCGGCGCATGCCTCAGTCGGAGCCGATCACCCAGCGTCTGCCTTCCGCGCGGACCGAAAGGCCGAGAAGGGGGCCGATCGCGGCGGGATCGGCGCGCAGCGGGCCGATCAGGATCGAGCCCGAGACGGAGGCGCTGCCGCTGCCGGGCGCGGCTGCATAGTCGATCCCCGTCGCGCGGCTGAGGCGATCGGCGACGACGGCGAGCGGAGCCGCGTCGAAGGTCAGGCGTCCTTCGCGCCATTCGCCAACTTGCGCTGCGGGCAGCTTCGAGAGAGTGAGCGTTTCGCCCCGCCCCTCGCGGTGGAGCATTTCGCCGGGCGAGACGCGCAGGTTCGCGCCTTCGGGATCGAACTGCACCGCGCCTTCCGCCACGGCCACGCTGAGCGCATCCGCTTCGCCGCGCTGCACGTCGAAGACCGTACCCACGTCCACGAGCCGTTCGTCTCCCACCATGACCTCGAAGGGGCGGGCCGCGTCGTGACGCACGGTGAACAGCGCCTGGCCTTCCTCCAGCCGGGCGAAACGCCTGTCGCGCCTGTCGAAGGTGATGATCGTGCCTCCCGCGATGTCCACGCTCGTTCCGGCTTCCAGCGAGATCGAACGCGTCTCGCCCGCCCCGGTGCGCAGGGTGTAGAGGTCGCGGCGTTCGGCCTGGAACATCCACAAGGCACCCACCAGCGCGAGGCATGCGGCCACCGCTCCGCCCAGCCACGCGCGCCGCACAGGCCCTGTCCGCGAGAGCGCAGACATGGGTACGTCGTCTGCGTCGTCGTTCGCCGCAGCGGTGCCGGAGCCCACTTCGCCCGAGGCAGGGTGCGCGGCGAGGAGGTCGGCCGCGTCCGAGACGGTGGTCATCACCTCGTCATAGGCAAGGGCATGGGCGGGGTCGGCCTCCAGCCAGAGAGTGAACGCCTCCCAGTCCACGAACGCAGGGTCGCCCGTCCGCACCGCCCAGTCCCGGGCCTGCTGCCGTATCGTGCCGTCACTCGCCATCACGCGCTCCTTCAGCGGTGTAGACGGAGACGATCGCTTTCTCCCTCATCCGGCGCGGCGTCATTTCGCGCGTTCCTTCCATTCCTCGAGCGCCCGGTAGGCCACGCGCAAGTCTCCCTCGACGGTGCTCAGGCTGACGCCAAGCTCAGCGGCGACCGCCTTCTGGGCCACTCCGTCGATCCGGTGGCGGCGGAATACCCGGGTGACGCGCGAACCCAGCCCGTCGAGCAGCGCCAGCACCGTCTGCGCCTCCTGCGCGGCGGAAAGGCGACGTTCGGGTGAAGGCTCGGCCGAGACGCCCGGCGGGTCGTCGGCATGAACTTCGCTCCAGTCCCGGTCGCGCGCATCCGCCTGCCGGGTGGAGCGGAAGCGGTCGATCATCAGCAGGTCCGCCGTGCGGAAGAGATAGGCAAGCGGCGAGGCCACCGGGCCGGGCCGCGCCGCCGCGATCTTCAACCAGACTTCCTGCACCAGATCCTCTGCCGCCTCCCCCGCGCCGCGCGCGCGCAGGAAACGGATCAGCTTCTCCCGGTTCTGGAGAAAGGCCGCTTCAAGTCCGGCGGAGGATGATTCTGCGTTCAAGGGGGCGCTTGGGTTGCTGCGTTCGCCAGCGCAGATAGACCTTCGCGCGACTGCGGGGAAGTACCCGGTGTCGAACGCCTGCCATCGCCGCGAACGAGCGGGGGATGACCGTCAGAACTCGGGGAGGGCCTGGTCGGCGAAACCCCAGCCACGCAGCGCCCGCGCACGTTCGACAAGGCCTTGCGCATCGGCGATGGAATAGGGATGCGCATCCTTTGCGGCGTCGAGCTCGTCCCAGCTGATCGGCACCGCCACCGGAGCCCCGGCCCGGGCTCTTGCGGAATAGGGCAGGACGGCGGTGGCTCCGCGCTGGTTGCGCAGCCAGTCGATGAAGATGCGGCCCTTGCGCTTCGCCTTGCTCATGGTGGCGACGAAGCGGTCCGGCTCGGCCAGGCTCATGGCCTCGGCGAAGCGGCGCGAAAAGTCCTTGTGCACGTCCCAGTCATGCCCGCGGCTGAGAGGGACGACGACGTGCACGCCCTTTCCGCCCGAAAGCATCGCGAAGCTGACCAGCCCGATGTCTGCCAGGTGGGCGCGGATGTCCTTGGCGGCGCGCACGCATTCCTTGAAGTCGAGACCTTCGTCGGGGTCGAGGTCGAAGATCATGCGGTCGGGCTGCTCCACCGCATCGGCGCGGCTGCCCCAGCCGTGAAATTCGATCGTGCCCATCTGCACGCAGGCCACCAGTCCATCGGCATCGGCAAGGTAGAGGTAGTCTTCCGCCCCGCCGTCCTTCTCGCGGATCGGCACATGCGAGACGTGGGGGCCGAAGGAGCCGCTGTCGTGCTTCTGGAAAAAGCACTTCTTCGCGCGCCCCTGCGGACAGCGCACGAGGCTGATCGGCCGGTTCGCTGCGAAGGGCAGCATCAGCGGCGCGATCTGCGCATAGTAGTCGGCAAGGTCGCCCTTGGTCTGGCCGGTCTCCGGAAAGATCTCGCGCTGGCGGTTGGAAACCTGCACCTCGATCGCGGCGACCGGCGCCGGCTGCGGGATTTCCGGCGTGACCGACTTCGCCTGCTTGTCGGTGCGCAGGCCAAGGAAGCTGCCGTGGCGCACGCGGCCCTCGCTCGTCAGTTCAGCAAAGGCGATCTCGGCGACAAGCTTGGGCGTCACCCACGAGGCCCCGCGCGCTTCCGTGCGGTCCACCTCCACGGGGGCGCTCTTGCGGGCGAGCTTGCCGAGTCGCGCGGCCATGTCGGCCAGGCTGTCGGCATCGAAGCCGGTGCCCACCTTGCCGCGATAGACCAGCGTGTCGCCCTCGTACTGCCCCAGAAGCAATGAGGAGAACGGGCGTCCCTTGGCCGTGGAGCGCGACCATCCAACGATCACGAACTCTTGCCGCCGCGTGCACTTGACCTTGACCCAGCTGCGGCTGCGCTTGCCGGAATAGGGCGCATCGATGCGCTTGGCGATGATGCCTTCCTGACCCGCCTTGCACATGGCCTCGTACAGGCTCTCGCCTGCGCCGATCAGGTGATCGGCAACGAAAAGCGGCGGCTCGGCCGCTGCGAGCAGAGCTTCCAGCCTTTCCTTGCGCTCGATCTGCGGCAGCGAGGTAAGGTCCTCGCCGCCCACTTCCAGGAGGTCGAAAGCGTGGAATTCCAGCGCGTCCTTCTCCCCTTGCGCGCCGTGGCCGCGCTTGAGCACGGCCTGAAGACTGGAGAAATCGGGGTTCCCGGCCGCGTTGCGGGCAATCACCTCGCCGTCCACCAGGCAGGGCGGCAGGTCGAGGTCGGCGACCTGCGCTGCCAGCGGCGCGAACTTGTCCGTCCAGTCGAGGCCGCTTCGCGTGTAGACCCGGACGTCCCCGCCCGAAGCCGCGATCAGCGCGCGATAGCCATCGAACTTGATCTCGTGCATCCACAGATTGCCGGTGGGCACCGTGTCGACGAGTGTCGCAAGCTGGACCGGCCGGAACTCCGGCGGTGCAACGGCAGACTTCGTGCGGGGTTTCCTGCCCGGCGGTGCCTTGTTCGGCCCCTTCGCAGGGCTGCTGACGGCGCGGGCCTTGCCGTCAGTGTGGGCCGAGGCGTCGCTCATCGCCTGCGTGAAGGCATCGCCTTTCTTGCCCTTGAGCGATTGCGTGCCAGCCTTGTCCAGCTCGATCTCGGCCATGGTGCGGCCGGTGAGGGCACTGGTGAGGCCCTGTTCGACAAGCGTGTCCCCGGTGCCAGCATGGGCATCGCTCACCTTGCGCAGCAGCCAGTTCTCCCGCTTCTCGCCCGGTCGCCCCTTCATGCGCACCAGCAGCCACTCGCCCTTCATGCGCTCGCCCTCAAGCGTGAAGTGCAGGTGGCCGTGCTCGAGATCGGCAACGCTCTTGCCTTCGATCGGAGCCCAGGTGCCCCGATCCCACAACATCACGGTGCCGCCGCCGTATTCTCCCTGAGGTATGATCCCCTCGAAGCCGCCATAAGCGAGCGGGTGGTCCTCGGTGCGCACCGCCAGCCTCTTGTCCGAGGGATCGGCGCTCGGGCCCTTGGTCACCGCCCAGGATTTCAGGACCCCGTCCACCTCGAGGCGAAAATCCCAGTGCAGGCGGCGGGCCGCGTGCTTCTGGACGACGAAGCTGTTGCTGCGGGGATCCTTGCCGACGCGCCGCTTCGCTCCCTTGCCGGAAGGCTCAGCCGTCCTCGTGAAGTCGCGCTTGCGGTTGTATTCGGCGAGCAGGTCCTCGCCGGGATCGGCCTTGCTCACGTCCCGCTCTCCTGCCCTTGATCGAGGCGGATGGCCCGCTTACCCGCGCGCACGGGTCAGGCGCTCTTGCGCGCGCGTGCGGCGGGAGCCTTTCTCGCCGGGGCCTTGCGCGCGGCGGTGGGCTTGGCGGGCGTATCCTTGCCCTCCTTCGTGGACGCCTCTTTCGGGGGAGCCTTCTTCGCTGCGGTCTTCGAGGAAGCCCTGGCCGGCGTCGTCTTGCTCTCCGAAGCGTTGGCCGTCCCCCCAACCGACTTGCGAAGCGCCGCCATCAGGTCGATGACGTTGCTGCCCGCGCGGGACGGCTCCTCCACATCCTCGAGAATGCGCTTGTTGCTTCTGGACTTCGCCTTCTTGTCGATCAGGCGGTGAAGCGCATCGACATACCGGTCGTGGAACTCGGCGGGTTTGAACGGCGCGGTCTTCTTGTCGATGAGCGCGGTTGCAAGGTCCAGAAGATCGGCGTCAGGCTTGGCGTCCTCGATCTCGCGGAAATAGCCTTGCGCCTTGTGCACTTCGTCGGCGTAGCGCAGCACCTCAAGCACCAGGCCGCGTCCGCACGGCTTGATCGATACCAGCTGCTCGCGCCCGCGAACCGCCAGCTGGCCAAGGCCCACCTTGCGGCTGGCACGCAGCGCCTCGCGAAGGACGATATAGGCTTCCTCGGCCAGATCGTCCGCCGGAACGACGAAGTAGGGCTTCTCGTAATAGAGCACGTCGATCTCGTCCGCATCGACGAACTGGACGAGCTCCAGCGTCTTGCGGCTTTCGATCTTGACCGCCTCGATCTCCTCCTCGTCGAGAAGAACGTAGCTGCCTTTGGAGACTTCGTAGCCCTTGATGATCTCGTCGCGGTCCACCGGCCCGACGCCGGGCGCGACCTTCTCGTACCGGATGCGCTGGCCGCTGGGTTCGTGGATCTGGTGGAACGAAATCGCGGCGCCGGACCGCGTGGCCGGGTAGACCTCGATCGGGATCGAAACGAGAGCCAGTCGGATCTGGCCCTTCCAATAGGCGCGTGCGGGCATGAGCGGTTCCTTCCGCCGGAAAAAGCGGCGGAAGGGCGGGGTGGTTCCCAAGTTGCGGAAAAGCGACGGAGCGGTTTGCAGAGTGGGTGGACGGCCTCAGCCGCGCAGCATCCTTGCGAGCCCTGCAAGATCCTCGGCGAAGCGGCCATGCTCGCGCTCGCGCGCCTCGCCGTCCAGCCGCAGCAGGTAGCTGGGGTGAGCGGTGAGCCATACCTTGGTGCCGTCCGGCTGGGCGATCGCCTGTCCGCGCTCCTTGCCGATCGAAGGCGTGCGTCCCAGCAGCCCGCGCGCGCCGCTGGCGCCAAGCGCGAGAATGACCTTCGGCCTCAGCAGCGCGCGCTCTCCATCCAGCCACCAGCGACAGATGTCGATTTCCCCCGCCGTCGGGGTCTGGTGGAGACGCCGCTTGCCCCGGGGCGTGAACTTGAAGTGCTTGACCGCATTGGTGACGTAGGCGGCTTGGCGGTCCACGCCGGCTTCACCGAGCGCGCGGTCGAGCAGTTGGCCTGCCGGGCCGACGAACGGGCGATGCTCGCGCTCCTCGGTGTCGCCGGGCTGTTCGCCCACGATCATGAGATCGGCATTGGCCGGGCCTTCCCCCATGACCGCGCGCGTCCCGTTGCAGCCGATGGCGCAGCGCCTGCATGCCTCGATGCCACCGGCGATGGCCGCAAGGCTGGGGGGGGCGGCTTCCTCGAACAGGCTGGCGCCGGTGGCGATCATCGCGGCCTCGCGTTGCTGGGCCCCGGCGATCAGATCGGGGATCTGGCGCGCCTCGGGCAGGTTCTTCCAGTATCGGCGCGGCATTTCCCGCAGCATCATGCCGACTTTCAGCCGCGCCGGGTTGAAGATCGAACGATAGTAGCCGAGCCAGAGTTCCTCCGCCGCATCCTGCGATGGCGCATCGCCGCGCGATGCCGGCGGTCCTTCGAGCAGGGCGGCACCGTCCCAGTGAAGCGACAGGCGCGGCGTCAGGATTGACCAGCGCTGGCTGGCGAAGCGGTTGACGAAGAAGTCCGCGTTGGCGCGCTCGATCCTGTGGTCGGGCTCGAACCAGGCGACATAGCGTTCGGTCCCGTCCTCGTCAGTGACGGAGCGGAAGCGAACGAAGGCGCGCATCTTGTGAATGTCGCGGCGAACCTGCTTTGCCAGCCGTTCCAGCGCCGCCACGTCGCCGTCGGCGGCGTCGTCCAGCAGTCGGGGCTGCTCCTGCAGGCGCCATAGAACGCGGTACAGCAAGGCGAGCCGGCCCGGATCGCTGTGAAGGATGGCCTTGCGAGCAAGATCCATGAACGCCCGGCTGGCGCGCACCTGCCGCTCGGGCGCTGCCGAGGCCGGGGCAGGGGCAGGCGCAGGCGCGGCGAACAGATCGCGCGGGCCATCCGCTTCCGCCCACCTGGCTTCGTGGGGCGGAACGCCGAGCGCGACCAGCCGCCGTGCCTCGGCGCGCCAGGCCTCGAAGTCATCGGGCTCGGCAAGGTCGACCGCGATCACCCGAACAGTTCCATCTGCTTTGCCGGAGGCGTGAGACGGGCACGCAGGTCAGCGCGGTCGGTGAGGAGCGTAGGGCGCCAATCCGCCGTGACAATGAAAGGCCGCAGCTTGGCGACCGAGTTCGTCATGCGCGCCACATCCTCAAGCCGGATGGTGCGGTGCCGCCGCGCGCTCAGCAGCGCGGCGATGGCCTTGGTGCCAAGACCGGGCACGCGCAGCAGATCCTCGCGCGGGGCACGGTTGAGATCGACCGGGAAGCGCTCCCGGAACTTGAGCGCCCAGGCCAGCTTGGGATCGATGTCGAGCGGCAGCATACCGTTCGCCTCGGTCGCCTGCTGCACCTCATGCGGCGCGAAGCCATAGAAGCGCATCAGCCAGTCCGACTGGTAGAGGCGGTGTTCGCGCATGAGCGGCGGACGTTTCAGCGGCAGGACGGCGCTCGCCTCGGGGATCGGGCTGAAGGCCGAGTAGTAGACGCGGCGCAGCGAAAAACGATCGTAGAGCGTGCTCGCCTTGCCCACGATGTCGGCATCGCTGGCCCCGTCGGCGCCCACGATCATCTGTGTGGACTGCCCTGCCGGGGCGAAGCGCGGCGCGCGGCGAAATCGCTTCTGCGCGTCCTTGGCCTCGACGATAGCCGAGGAGAGATTGCCCATCGCCCCTTCGATCTGCGTCCCGTTCTTGTCCGGAGCCAGTCGGGCAAGTCCGGCGTCGGTGGGCAGTTCGACGTTGATGGACACGCGGTCTGCCCAGAGGCCCGCCTGCGCCACAAGCTCGGGATCGGCTTCCGGAATGGTCTTGAGGTGAATGTACCCGCGGAAATCGTGCTCCTCGCGCAGGATCCTCGCAACTTCGATCAGCTGCTCCATCGTATGGCTGGAGGACTTGATGATGCCGGAGGAGAGGAACAGGCCTTCGATGTAGTTGCGCCGATAGAACGAGAGCGTGAGGTCCACCACCTCCTGCGGCGTGAAGCGCGCGCGGCGCACGTTCGAGCTCTTGCGGTTGATGCAGTAATGGCAGTCGAAGATGCAGTGGTTGGTCAGCAGCAGCTTAAGCAGCGAGATGCAGCGTCCGTCCGGCGCATAGGCATGGCAGATGCCCATGCCCTCGGTCGAGCCAAGCCCCTTGCCGTCACGACTGTCGCGCTTGGACGTGCCCGACGAGGCGCACGAAGCGTCGTACTTGGCGGCATCGGCGAGAATCTCGAGCCGCTCCATGACAGAGGTCTTGGACATGAAGTTCTTATTATGTTCTAAGGTCTTCCGGTTCAAGTCCATTCGGCATGGAAGGCGGGAAAAGCGCGATTAGCCGGATTTGCGGGGCAGTCGCCGATGCCCAAACGTGGCTGACACGCCACGTCTGCCCACCGCTTTGTTTGCGCAACCTTACTTCTTGGGAGCGGGCTGCTGGGCGTCCGGTTCCGACTTGAACGCCAGTTCGCCCTTGTCGGACTTCTTCTTCGACTTGCCGGAGTCCATTTTCTCGACATGGGCCTGCACGACCTGCTCGGTAGCGGGAGACGCGGGATAGCGGCAGCCTTTCGCCGCGCCGACGCCCTTGAGGAAACCGCGGCGGGTGAGGCCCGCCTGGATCGCGGCGTTGACCTTGCGGTCCTGCGCGTTGGCGCCCGACACTTCGCGGATTATGCCCCGGAAGGGGATGAACGAGGCGACCACCCACTTGCCCACGCGGCCGGCGCTGATCCGGTCGCGCTCGGACGCGGGGAGGTCGATGTCGGGGCCCAGCACTTCGTCGAGTTCCTGGATCGCGCCGGCAAGCTGACGGCACTTGCCAAGACCCTTGAGGTCGTAGGGCTGGGCCGTGGCCGAAACCAGCAGCGGCGGGATCTCGCCGTCGCGGCCGACGTTGAGGTCGTCGATCGGCGTTTTCGCCACATCCATCGCATCGGGGTCGCGATTGGTGATCGCCTTGTCCTGCTGCCCCGCCATGGCCGGCGTCGCGAGCATGCTTGCTGCCACCAAAGTGCCGACCATAACCCTGCGCATTTCGTTCCTCCTGCTTGCCCCTGTTACAGGAGCGTCAAAACCGTGCAGACGCCCGGCCCGGCGCGATATTCCGCCACCGGGCCGGCTGATGTCATCTTACTGCAGAGAACGTGTCACATGCATCCTCGTTCCCGGTTTCAAGGCCGGTTTTCAACCATTTCATGCGCTCTGCACTCGAGCCGTGCGTGAAGCTTTCCGGGTTCACCGCCTGTCCCGCGCTCTTCATCAGCGTATCGTCTCCGATGGCCGCGGCGGCGGTCATGCCTTCTTCCATGTCGCCCGATTCGATGAGCTCGCGGTTCCTGCCGGCCCATACCCCGGCATAGCAGTCCGCCTGAAGCTCCATTTTGACCTGAAGCGCGTTCGCCTGCGAGGGATTGCGCTCCTGCTCGCGCCGGACCTGCGCGTTGAGGCCCAGCATGTGCTGGACATGATGGCCGTACTCGTGCGCCATGACGTAGTAGCGCGCGAAGTCGCCTCCCGCGCCGAGCTGGCGGTCAAGTTGGTCGTAGAAGCTGGTGTCGATGTAGATGCCCTGGTCGGCGGGGCAGTAGAAGGGACCCATCGCGCTTTGCGCCGCGCCGCAGCCGCTGCGGGTCCCGCCAGTGTAGAAGTTCAGCGTCGGCTGCTCGAAGGCGATGTTCGCCTGCTGGAACAGCGGCTGCCAGGTGCGGTTGAGCGAATCGAGCGCGTTGCACGATTCGAGCGCATAGGCGTTGGCCTCGCAGATCTGCGTAGTGTCCTGCGGTCCCGTCGGAGCGGAAGGCGCGGAGGTCTGCTGCTGCACACCCTGCAGCGTGCCCAGCATCTGCCCCGGATCCACGCCGAAGACGAGGGAGCCGATCAGCACGAGCACGAGCGACCCACAGCCCAGCTTGCCGCCGCCACCTCCCGGGAAGCCGCCTCCGCCGCTCGACACGCGAATGTTGGAGGGATCGAACCTGTCTAGCCGCATTTACCCGGGTGTCCTTCCCACATGATGGCGTCGCCCGGCACTGGCCGGGAATATTGGTGTCACGAGTGGACAATTCGCAAGCGCGGCCCTCGTTCCGGCGCACGGGTGCGGGCGCGAAGGCTCGGCCGGACGGGGTGGCAGGCGGCCAGTGTTGCAAGAGCGCGTCAGGTCGGCGGCAGCTTTGTCCAAAAGGTGCTGAACGCTCCGTTAGGGCTGAGATTTTGCAACCGCCTGCGCATTTGTATCGTATAGGTGGGCGACAATGATGGCGGGCAGTTTGCGAACAGGGATTTCGATGCGCAGGACCTCGGCGGTGTGCGTAGCCGTTGCATGCGTGCTCGGCACGCTGCCCTTTGCCGTTGCTCATGCTGCAGCGCCGAGCCGCGCCGACCGTGAGCTAGAGGCGCGGCTGCGCCACCACATCGAAACGCTTGCCAGCGATGACTTCGATGGCCGGGAACCGGGGACGGACGGCGAGGCGAAGACGCTGCGCTATCTTGCGAAACAATGGTTCGAGATCGGCCTTGTGTCGGGCACCAACGATCCGGGGAACGAGTGGTTCGCCCCCGTCACGCTCGTCGCGCGGACGCCCGCGAACGGCACCGCGCAGTTCCTGCGGCGTGGCCATCGCGCTGCGGTTCCCGCCTCGGACGTGCTGGTGCTGACCTCGGGCAAGCGCAGCCTGGTGCGCAATGCGCCGCTCCTGTTCCTGGGGCGCGCGCGCGGGCAGGACTTCAGCCGCACCGAGCTCGCCGGGCGCATCGCTGTCGTCTTGGACGGGGAGACCCCCGACAGCGCGCGCCAGAACGCGCTTCTCGCCCTGGGCGCTTCGGCCGTGCTCACCGTGCTCGATGGCGACCGCAGCATGGGCGAGGTCGCCGCACGGCGCCAGCGCACCGGCTATGCTCTCTCGGAAGATTCGCTTGGCGGCGATCTCGAGGCTTTCGTCGGGCGCGAGACGATGGAAGCGCTGCTGAAGGGCACTTCGCATAGCCTCGCCTCGCTCGAAACGGCGGCGGCCGAGCCGGACTTCGTGCCGATGATGCTCGACGTCACGGCCACGCTCGAGGCGACGACCGACGAGACGACGATCCGCACGCACAATCTCATCGGCCGCCTGCCCGGGCGCAACCGGCAGGCGGGAGCGGTCCTCTATGTCGCGCACTGGGACCATTTCGGAGAATGCGGCGAAGGGCCCGCCGAGGACATCATCTGCAACGGCGCCATCGACAATGCGAGCGGCGTGGCTGCGCTGACCGAAGTGGCGCGCCGGCTTGCGCGGGCCCCGCAGATGGACCGCGACGTCTATTTCCTCGCGACGACGGCGGAGGAAGTGGGCCTGCTGGGCGCCCATGCCTTCGCCGACAATCCGCCGCTTCCGCTCGAGAAGATCGTCGCGGCCTTCAACATCGATTCGATCGCCATCGCTCCCCGGCGCACGCCTTTCGCCATCGTCGGGCGTGGGATGACCGGGCTCGACCGCGACATCGCCCGGGTCGCCAAGGCAGAAGGCTTCAAGCTGCGCGAGAACGACGAGGCCAACGAGTTCGTGAAGCGGCAGGACGGCTGGGCGCTTCTCCAGCACGACATTCCCGCCGTCATGGTGACGACGGCCTATGGCAACATCGACCTCATGCGCGCCTTCTTCGATGGCGACTATCATCGGCCCAGCGACGATCTCTCCCACCCCTTGAAGCTGGAAGGGGCGGTTGACGACGTAAAGATGCTGACGGCGCTGGGCCGATGGTTCTCGGACGCGCGGCGCGTGCCCTCGGGCGCGGCGTCGGCGGCCAAGGTTTCGGCAGGCAAGTGACCCCCGGCAGGCGCATGCGGGAGCAGAGCGCCGGCCCGGGCGCTAAGGTCGCAGGCAGTCAGCGAGGGGCGCTGTCGGCGACGTAGAGGCCGTTGATGAATTCATCCACCGCGGGATGGATGCCGCGCGCGATCAGGGTCGTTCTGTCCTTCACCGGCTGCCAGCCCAGGATCTGCTCGGTCTGGCTGGAATCGTAGCTCGCCCGGTGGGCACGACACTGCCAGTCGTGCAGGCTGGCGACGCGGCGATTGGGATGACGGATGAGCGTCTTCACGCATTCCTTCAGCGCCTCTCCGGCCCAGAACAGCACGATCGGGTGCGCGCGGTACGAGACCGCCGGTAGAGCCCGCGCGGCGACTGCCTCCATATACTCGCGGGCGGAGAGAGCGGGCGGGGCGGATACCAGCAGGGTTCGCCCGGCAGCGGCCTGGTTCCCGAGCGCCAGGACGAAGGCCTCGGCGGCGTCCTCCACCAGGACGAAGGGAAGCCGATGATCGCCCCGGCCCCAGAATCGGACTTTGAGGGCGGAAGTGAAGTGGCCGACGCCGCGATGGGCGGGCGATGCGCCCCGGCCGATGGTGAGCCCTAGCCGAAATATCGTCACCCGAAGACCATCCCGCCCGTCCAGCTTCATCAGCGCCTGCTCGCAGGCGGCCTTGGCGCGGGCGTAGTGGTTGCGTCGGGCGATGAAGGGGTCCGCGCCCGTGTCCCCCGTCACGCGCGACCATGCATAAGCCGAATCGTAAAGGTCGATGCTGCTGGCGAAGAAGAACTGGCGCACGCCGGCCCGCGCCGCGCTTTCGGCGATTCCAATGGTTGGAGCGACGACGCCCGACGCATATTCCTGCCAGTTGCTGCCGACCGGATTGGCAAGGTGGTATAACGCGTCGACCCCTTCGAGGCATTTCCCGGTGATCGCCGGATCGCGAAAGTCGCCAAGAACGTGCTCGGCGCCGGGAATGGGCGCATGGGGGGCGGTGCGGGCCAGTATGCGAACTTCAACATCCTCGCGCATCAGTCTGGCGACGATATGCCGGGCGATGAAGCTGCCGCCGCCGATGACCAGGACCGTCTTTCGCTTGCAGGACATCGGCAAACTCCTTGCAGCAATGATTAGTTAACCGAATAAATCCACGTCGCGTGATCTTGGACAAGTCCCTCATCCAGTATGCTGAGAAGCCACCAGTGCGGCGTGTTGAATGGGTACGTCTTGCGTCATGCCCGGTAATTCTTGGACAGGCGGCGCAATCATTGTGGGCAAAGCGTGCTTCAGGCGGCGAAATGACGTGCCTTGCACGTTCAAACGAGCACCCGCTTGACAAATATAACCAATAAGGTTATAAGCCGCACCATCCTTTGGCCGAGGTACACGGCTGGAGGATCATCGGGTCGGCATCGTGGGCACAAGGCCCCCGTGTGCCACCGGAAGCGTTCATCCGCCTGCTCCTCTTTTTAGCAGCCCGCTGCCGAAGTCGATTTTTCGGGACGGCGCTCAGCCCGGCCCCGCAGACATGATGATCAGCAGCACGCCGGCTTCGGCTGCGACTTGGCCGACGAGGGCGAAGATCAGCGCGTTTTC
>NZ_WVTD01000012.1 GCF_009856825.1 Novosphingobium silvae
CAGTAGCGCTTTGCAACTCTACCGATCGTTCAGATTGTTCATGAACACCGCGGGCAGGTAAATTGAGAATAAGCCCCTGATATCCACGGCAGCAAACGCCATCATAGACAACTTGACTTCATATTTTGGAAAACGTCCTGACCAATGCCACCTTGCCCAGCATTTCGATGGGCCGGCACAGCTGCTCGCTGAAATGGAAGGTGGCTCCCCAGGACGCCTATCTGCGTACATGGGAGCCTGCACGGGCGGCCTGGGCGGCAGGCTCAAAGGTCGTTCGGCTCATCGGTTACGACATCTCGCCTGCCGATAGCCGCCGTCATGCTCATGCCTCAACCATCGAGAACGCGCTGTTCGAATGCCGCTACCCTCTGCGAGAATGGGGCTGGACCCGTTCCGACTGTGCGGATCGCATCAAGGCTGCGGGCCTCCCCGTGCCCCCTAAGTCCTCCTGTTGGTCTGCGGCGCGATGAAGCCCGAAGAGGTCCGTGCGCTTCCTGCCTGGTGTCTGCGCCTGATCGTGCTGGTCGAGGCGCGGGCGGCGCCGCGACTGAAAACCGTCGAAGGGCTCTGGCGCCGCGCCACAAAAACCCGCCCGGGACGAATGACTGATTTTATCCGGCGGGAGGGGCTGCTGCCACCGGACGAGGTCGATGCGATCATCCTCGATGCGCCGCGCTCGCTCATTCTCTTCCAGGAAGCCGCCGCCATGGTTCCGCTTGAAGACCGGCCCGCCTTCGCCTCGTGGCTCGAGCGCTTTCGGGCGCGGGACGTGGGCACGGGCGTGCCGATGAGGCCCGCAACATGATCGAGATCATCCTTGGCCTGCCCCATCTGTCGGCGGGCGCGATTCTGGATCGAGCGCGGCTGCTCCAGCAACCGGTGCTGATCTCGGCCAATGCCTTATCGCGCTGGACGCGCAAAGCGGGGTGGGCCCAGTGGCGTGGCTGGAAGACAGCCCAGCTGGACAACGCATCGGGTCTGCCGAGCGTGGACCTCGACAGCGGGGGCTTCGTCTGCGCGGCCCGCTATGGCGGGATCCCCTGGAGCGTGGACCAGTATATGGCCCTGGCGGCCGCATACCCGTTCCGGCGCTTCGCAAGTCTCGACTATTGCGTCGAACCTGAGATTGCGAGGGATCGCGAGGAAATCCTCGACCGCATATCCAGAACCATTCGGGCAAACCGTGATTGCCGGGCGCGTGCCATGGACCTTGGGATCATCGATCGGTTCATGCCCGTCATTCAGGGGCGCACGCCTGAGGATTATGAACGCTGTGTCGATGCGCTTGCCTGGTCGCTTGTCCCCGGGACGATCATCGGCGTCGGCAGTATGTGTCGGCGCGACATCCATGGACCAGAGGGGCTCATGGCCGTCATCGAGCATCTGGATACCATTCTTCCGGCGGGAATTCGTCTCCATGCCTTCGGCGTCAAAGGGGCAGCGCTCCCTTTCCTCACCGCCTTCTCCGCCCGTGTCGCATCGATCGACTCCCAGGCCTATGGCATAGCCGCGCGGCGGGATGCGTACCGGCGTGGCGTCCCCAAATCCGACATCATGGTCGCCGACCATCTTGAACGCTGGCTTCGCGCGCAACAGGCGCGGCTGACCGAAAAGGGGCGAACGACCTTCGCTCCGCGGCGGCCCATCCTGCAGGCAACGCCAACAAATCCCTGGGACGCAGCGATCGCCCAGGCCCGGCGAGAGATCAGGTCGCTGATAGAGACCGGTGATCTTGAGCACGATGCGCTCACCCAAGCCTGGATTGAGCCCTGGGCTGCGGACCTGATGACGCAGGCGCTTTCCCATAGGTCGCACAGCGCAGGTGCCTTGCGATGACAAACGCGCCATCCTTCATTGTCACGCAGGCGGCCACATGGATCGCGCGGGGGCGGGCCCCCGCCGAGGCCGAGGCGCTGGCAGCCGCCTGGAGAGATTTCCCGGATCTTCCGGCGAACGCCCCGCTGGAAGAGCGAATGGCGCGCACGCGCGAGCGCGTCGCGGCCATGCGACCGATTACTGAGGCCGCGAGAGCCCGCACCGAGGCCGAACGGCAGCGCACCAATTTCTCGTTCGTCAGGCGACGGGTCGAGCATGGCGAGGCCAGCTTGTAGGAGCAGGCCATTTTGCGGGGCGCCGATCTCCATGGTCTCGACTGGGACAGCGCGGTGAACTTTGCACAAGGCTGGTATGCTGCCCATGCCGGTTGGCCTCACAGGGCCCCTCTGCCCAATAGAGCCGACAAACCGGCCCCGTCACTCGTCGAGGCCTATGACCGCGGTTTTGCGGACGGTGGCGGCGATCCTTCGGATCTGTTCGACGCCGCGCGGCGTGCCAATAGAGTGGCCGAACCGGCAACAGGGACAGCCGCTGGCGTTGCCCATCGTCAGTCAGGCCGCCTTCCAATAAGCCAGTGGGCTGCCCCGAGCGATCAGGCACCGCCAGTATCATGGCCGCGCCGCCTCCTGGTTCTGAGCACGCCCGACATGCACAGGACTCCACTGACAGAAAGGTCCAAACGTTCTGCGCCAAGCGCGTTCGAACTCGCCCGTGCCGGCGGACGTGAAGACCTCACAATTCTCCTCCTTTCGGCGCGGGCCGGCTTCACCCTGGCCGGCGTCGAGGCCGAGGCCGATAGTGCGTGCCTGACGCCTGCGCGTGCTGATGAGCTGATCTCGGACCCGTCACAGTGCGACGCGATCACCGCCCTGCTCGCGGGGCGGCAGTTCGACGACATTCTGGTGAGCGCACACGGCGACTATCTGCGTGTGATCGATGCCTTCTCCGTCATGTTCCCGCTATGCCGCACCATGGCGCGGACGCGCAACTCGCCGCTCCAGCAACGCGCCCATCTGCGCACCTGGCTCGACCGGGGTCGCGCGCCCGGAACCAACATCGGCGCCGGCCATATTCGCTGGTCAAAGGTCGCCCAAGGCCTTTCGGCCAAGCTGGGTGAGTTTGTCGTACGCTATGCAGGCCCGGCGTCGCAGCGAGGGCATTTGATCCATATGATGCTGACCGACGGATCCCTGGCGACGGGCTATGTAACGGCTGCGCGCGAACCGCTTGCCCCGGACATTTGGATCTCCAGTAAGGCGCGCCTTCGGGAAGAAATGACCCTCGCTCTGCGTAGGTTCGGCGGCGCAACGCGCTTGGCGGGCAATGCTGACCTCTTCAGCGGGACATAACAGGCAGTTTCTTCACCTGTTGTTCGGGCGGCAGGCAGCTTGGACTAGGGCTATTTCGGCCGATGTAGTATGACACGGCAAAGCTATACCGGAGGTGCGTGTGACTCGGATCGAGATCGACCATCCGGCGATGATCGCGGCGCTTAAGCGCCTTCTCGATCTCGCGCGCAGCGACACCGGGCAGTCTGCCCGCGTCGCGCGTTTCCTCATGGCATGGTGGAATGGCCCAGACCTTGGCGATTTCCCAATTGCCGATCTGTTTGGCCTCGACCGCAATGTGGCGGGCGACATCACCACGGTCATCGGCTTTCTGGGGCAGCATGATGGCGCCATCTACATCGACAGCCTGGGATACCGCGCTGAGATGGTCGTCATTGTTGAGCGCTGGGCGACGCTTTCGCGCACCAGCGCCGAGGCCGCGTAACGACGGTTCACGCCGATATAGGGAGACCGAGCCTTGCCTGAGCCTGAACTCGACCCTCACACATTGCGTGTCGCGGCGCAGCTGGTCCGCTCACGCCTCGCGCTCCTGGCGCGCAATCCCCATCTGGACGGTCTCGAACGCCTGGGCGCGAGCAAAATCCTCAAGCAGCTTGCCATAGACCTCGACGTTTCCGCCGATCATCTCGGGCCCAGACGGCGGCGATCGAGCAGGGCGTAGCCTTTTACGGCCCTACAGATATTTTGAAATGTTCCGGAACGCCTCAACCGCGGTGACAATGCCGTCGGGCTCGTCGCTATGCGTCAGGCAGTGAGAGATATGATCGTTGATCAACGTCTTCTTGGCGCTCGCGATCGCCTTTTCGACCGCATGTAACTGCTGCGCGATCTCGGCGCATGGGCGCTCGTTTTCAATCATCTCGACAATGCTGCGCAGATGCCCGCCGGCGCGGTTCAGACGCTTGACGATCGCAGGATGTGTTTCGTGACGATGCTCGGACATGGAACCTGCTGGCTTGCTGACCAGGTTTACATATCCTCCCCAGGAGGATAGCTCAACCGCCAATTATATCCCCCCGGGGGGATGATTCTTTCAAGGAAAGCTCGATGTTCTCGGTCCTCGCGAACCGTACCTATCGCCATCTCCTCCTGGCTCAGGTCATTGCCCTGCTAGGTACGGGCCTTGCGACCGTCGCGCTGGGTCTGCTCGCCTATGATATTGCCGGGGGTGAGGCCGGAGCGGTGCTTGGAACGGCCCTCGCGATCAAGATGATCGCCTATATCGGCGTTGCCCCGGTCGTCGGGGCCTATGCCAATCGGCTACCCCGGCGAAGCTTCCTCGTTGCGATGGACCTCTTGCGGGCGGGCGTTGCCCTGAGCCTGCCGTTCGTGACCGAGGTCTGGCAGATCTATATCCTCATCTTCGTTCTGCAATCGACGTCGGCTGCATTTACCCCAACCTTCCAGGCGACCATTCCCGATGTCCTGCCGGACGAACGCGATTATACGAAGGCCTTGTCGCTATCGCGACTGGCCTATGACATGGAAAGCCTGATCAGCCCGATCCTCGCTGCGGGGCTGCTGACCTTAATCAACTTCCATTGGCTCTTCTCCGGGACGATGATCGGCTTCATCGCCTCGGCGCTCCTCGTTGTGACGACGGTTCTCCCGCGCGCTCCCAAGCAGCAAACTGCAGGGCAGGGGGTCTATTCCAAGACGACCCGGGGGGTCAGGTTCTACCTGCGCACGCCCCGCCTGCGCGGTCTGCTTGCCCTGACGCTTGCTTCGGCAGCGGCCAGCTCGATGGTCATCGTCAACACCGTCGTTATCGTGCGGGACAAGCTTGGTCTAGGACAACAGGAGGTCGCCCTGACGCTCGCTGCGTTCGGCGCGGGCTCGATTCTGGCGGCCTTCACCTTGCCGCGAATCCTCGACCGGGTCTCGGACCGAGTGATCATGCTTATGTCCGGCGCCATGCTTGCCTGGCTTTTGGCGATCATGGCCGTGGTAACCTATTGGATCGGCGGGCACTCCAGCTATTGGTATGCCCTGCTCGCCGGATGGTTTGCCATGGGCATTGCTTATTCAATGAGCGTCACCCCCTCGGGCCGACTCCTCAAACGCTCGGCCAAGGCGGAAGATCGACCGGCACTGTTTGCCGCGCAGTTTGCCCTCAGCCATGGATGCTGGCTCATCTGCTACCCACTCGCCGGGCAACTCGGAGCCGGCGGCGATCAGATACTGGCTTTCGTCGTGTTATCAGTTCTGGCGCATGCGGGTGTCATCGGCGCTCGCTTCCTGTGGCCTGCCGAAGATCCCGACATTTTGGCGCATAGTCACCCTGATCTCCCACCCGAGCACCCGCATATGCGCGAAGATCATCGGACGTCCGACGGCCACGTTTTTGTCGTCGACGATCTTCACCCCAGGTGGCCGCAATAATATGGAGTTACTGACTGCGACTTGCATAACCCCCAGGGGGGATATAGAGTAGCGTTCATGGGGAGAGTGGCCTCATCCTTTCTGCTTGAGAACAGGCGTCATCGGCAGGATTGCCTTTGCGCGCTTCTGGGCGTGCTGGCCATGTTCAGCGTTACGCTGCTCACAACCTGGCACATCTCATTGCCGCATGGTTCGGTTGCCGCGCAGACAATGCTGACCGAGCAGGATCACCACGATCATGCGCCCGAGGACAGACAGGACCGTACCGATCCTGTCCACGTCGCGGCACACGCGGTCCATCAAGGTGCTGCGCTGCCTACGGGCGCGGGACTGCCGGCGGCATTCTTCGCTGCTTCGGCTAGCTGGTCGGTTCTATCCGACATTGCTTTTGCTTCGATCTCGCCCTCTTCCTTACTGAGGCCTCCGAAAGCGTGATCCCGCCTGCGCGATAGCGCGCAGCCCAATCGGATCATGATCTTTCGAGGATATCAAAATGACAGCCTTTCCTGGCTGGCTACCGCCTCGTGCCGTAGCCGCCATGGCCGCCGCCTGCCTGTTGGCTGGCGTTCCGGCTGCGCGCGCGCAGGTCGCGCCTCCCTTTGCCGAACTCTATCGGCAGACCAGCAACGCTCCGCGCCAGGTCGAACTGGACGCAGAGGTCGAACGAGCAGAGGGCCTCGCGCGCCAGGCGCGCGCTCGGCCCAACCCCACCGTCAGCGTAATGACCGAGAATGTGTTCGGACAAAGCCCCTATGATGGGTTCGGACGATCCGAAAACACGTTCCAGATCAATCAGCCTGTCGAACTGGGCGGCAAGCGTTCAGCCCGGATCGCGGCGGGCCTTGCCGGCGTCGAAGCGGCACAGCTGCGCACCCGCGAGGGCCGGCTTGCTTATGCCTATGAGCTGGCGCGCGCTTATGCCGCAGCGGAGATCGCGGATCGTAGGATACAGCTTGCGCAAGCTGCCGTCAGCGAGGCAGAGGCGGACCTCAAGGTCGCGGTCGCGCTCGTCGATGCGGGCAAGGAAGCGCGTCTACGAAGCCTTCAGGCCGAGACCGAAGCCAACGCCTTGCGGGCCCTTGTCGATACCGCAAAAGCGGAGAAAACCGGCGCTTATGCCCGATTATCCGCTTTCGCGGGCCAAGGCCAGGCCTATACCAGCCTTGCTGATCCCTTGCTCAGCCGACTTTGGTCACGGGTCGAGGCCGGGCCGATCGATGCTTCCTCGGCGCCGCCCTATCTGACGGCCAAAGCAGAAGCCGAGGCTGCCTCGCAGCGTGTGACCCTTGCGCGGCGCCAGGCTGTGCCGGATGTCACAATATCACTGGGTGTGCGGCGACTGGAAATCGACAAGGCCAATGCTCTGGTCGCTGGACTAACCGTGCCCTTTCCCCTGTTCGATCGCAATCGCGGTAATATCGATGCCGCGCAGGCTGAGCTGCGAGGCGCTCAGGCAAGGGAAGCGGCGCTACGGCTCGAGATCGATGCCGCGATCCGCGGAGCACTGGCGATGAACGAGGCGGCGAATGCGCGCTCGGCCGCCGCCGACCGAACCCTTGCTACCGCGCAGGAAGGCTACCGCCTCGCGCGCATCGCTTATGAGGCGGGCAAGTCCCCTCTCATCGAACTGATCGCTTCTCGCCGGGCTCTCGCTGTCGCGCGCGGGGTCGTGCTCGACGCTCGCGCCTCGCAGTTCGACGCCCGTGCCAATCTCGCTCGCCTTCAGGGCCAAACCATTACCGGGGACATCATCCAATGATCTCTTCAAAAAACCTCTACATTGGGGCCGCACTCGGTCTGGTCCTCGCCGCCGGAACCGGCTTCGGCATTGCGCGCCTGACAGCGCCGACCGCCGAGGCACCTGTCACTAACGCGCAGGTGGCAGCCGGTCCGGTCGACACGGTCGCAATTACGGCCGATGGCATCGCCGAGTCCAAGATCGCTGTTGCGCCCGCTTCTGCGACGAGCCTCTCAGAGATCGTCCTCGCCAGTGCAACCGTCGGATCCACACCTGACAGTGAAGCGGTCCTGACCGCTCGTGCAGCGGGCACGATTACCCGTATCTTCAAAAGGATCGGCGACGCAGTGCGCGCTGGCGAAACCGTAGCGCTGGTCGAAAGCCGCGATGCGTCATCGATCTCCGCCGACCGCCGTGTCGCAGCTGCACGGACGACGCTTGCCGCGCGTCAGCTGGCCCGCGAGAAGTCGCTTCTTGCACAAGGGGTCTCCCCCCGGGCCGATTATGAAACCGCCGAGGCGTCGCTCGCGGTTGCGCGAGCCGAGCTGCAACAGGCCGACGCGGCGGCGCGCGCGGCACGCGTTTCCGGGGACGGGCGCTCCGTCGCCGTCGTGAGTTCGGTCTCCGGGCGCATTACCAGCGCGACCGCCAGCCTTGGATCCTACGTTCAGGCTGAAACCGAGCTCTTCCGCGCCGCAGACCCTCGCGGCATGCAAATCGAAGCCAGCGTCCCTGCGTCCGACGCCCAGCGGATCAGGCCTGGTGACCGCGTGGAACTCATCACCTCCGAGGGGAAGACCATAGCCGGCCGCGTTCGCTCGAGCACAGGGACGGTGGACGGCACCACCCGGCAGGCAACGATCATCATCGCGCCTGCGGGAGCGAGTGAAGCGATCGCGCCAGGCCAGATGATTGAGGCCCGCATTTTTGCAAGCGGCCGAGGTGGCAGTGCCGGCGTCACGATCCCGCAGGAAGCGGTCCAGACGCTGGGGGGCCGGACAGTCGTCTTCGTGCGCACCTCAAAAGGCTTTGTCGCGCGCGATGTCCAGGTCTCGGGGCGCAGTGGCGGGATGGTCGCGATCGGCGCCGGCCTTGAGGCCAAAACGATGATCGCGACAACCAACGCCTTCCTTCTCAAGGCGGAACTCGAGAAGGAGACGGCGGAATGATCGCGCGGATCCTCAGCCTTTCCGTCAAAATGCGATGGCTCATCGCCTTTCTGACGCTGCTGATCATTGCCTTCGGCGCCTGGCAGATCACCAAGCTGCCCATCGACGCCGTTCCTGATGTCACCAATCGACAGGTCCAGATCAGCACATTTGCGCCGACGCTCGGACCCGTGGACATCGAGAAGCAGGTCACTTTCCCCGTCGAGACAGCGCTTGCGGGCATTCCAGGCCTGCAGATGACGCGGTCTTTCTCGCGCAACGGCTTCAGCCAGGTCACCGCGGTTTTCACGGATTCCACCGATATCTACTTCGCCCGGCAACAGGTGACGGAACGGCTTGCCCAGGCCAAAGACAGCCTGCCGGTCGGGATCCAGCCCAATCTGGCGCCGCTCAGCACCGGCCTCGGCGAAATCTTCTTCTATTCCGTCGCCTTCCGTCACCCCGACGGCAAAGGCATCAAGACCGCCGATGGAAGGCCGGGCTGGCAATCTGACGGAAGCTATCTGACCCCCGAGGGCGAGCGCCTCACGACCGAACTCGCCAAGGCCGCCTATCTGCGTACCGTACAGGACTGGATCATCCGCCCCCAGATGCGCACCGTGCAAGGCGTTGCGGGGGTCGATTCCAACGGCGGCTATGTGAAACAATATCTGGTCGAGCCGAACCTCAATGCGCTTGCCAGCTATGGTCTCTCCATCATGGAGCTCGCTGACGCGCTCGAGCGCGCCAACCTTTCCGCAGGCTCCAACTATGTGCGCAGAGCTGGCGAAAGCTTCCTGGTGCGAGCCGATGCCCGCCTGAAATCGATCGACGACATCCAGGAAGCCGTGGTCGCCACGCGCGCAGGGGTGCCAGTGCGTGTGCGCGACGTCGGCGAAGTTGTCATCGGGGGCGCGGTGCGCACCGGATCGGGCAGTCGCATGGGCTCCGAGGCCGTGATCTCGACGATCCTCATGCTCGTCGGCGAAAACAGTCGCGTGGTAGCGACCCGGGTTGCCGACAAGCTTACCGACATCAACCGAGCTCTTCCGCCCGACGTCTTTGCCGAGCCGGTCTATAATCGCTCCAAGCTCGTTAATGCGACGATCTGGACGGTGGAGAAGAACCTTACCGAGGGCGCGTTGCTCGTCATCGTTGTGCTGTTCCTCCTTCTGGGGAACATCCGTGCCGCGCTTATCACCGCGGCCGTCATACCCATCACGATGCTGATGACGGCTTCAGGCATGAATGCGCTCGGCGTTTCGGGCAATCTGATGAGCCTTGGCGCCCTCGATTTTGGGCTCATCGTCGATGGCGCCGTCATCATTGTCGAAAACGCATTGCGGCGCCTGGCCGAGCGACAGGAGCACCAAGGGCGGTTGTTGACCCTTACAGAACGCATGGAGGAAACGCGCGAGGCCGCGCAGGAGATGGTCAGGCCCACCGTGTTCGGGCAGCTGATCATCTTCCTAGTCTTCGTGCCGCTCCTCACCTTCGAAGGCGTGGAGGGCAAGACGTTTTCGCCGATGGCGACGACGCTGATGCTTGCTCTCGCTTCGGCGTTCGTGCTCTCGATCACCTTCATACCGGCCATGATCGCGATCGTCGTAAAGGGCAGGGTGAGCGAAACCGAAGTGAAGCCGATCCGCTGGTTCAAGCGGAAGTACGCACCAATGCTCGACAACGCGGTCGCAAGGCCGATCCCGTTCGTGGCGAGCGGGATCGCCATTTTCGCCGCGTCGATCTTCTGCTTCGGGCTCCTGGGCGAGGAGTTTATGCCGCAGCTCGACGAAAAGGACATCACCGTCACCAACTTCCGAGTGCCGTCGGCATCGATCGATCAATCGACGCAGATGCAGCTGCAGATTGAGAACGCGCTCAAAACCCTGCCCGAGGTCGAACTCGTCTTCTCGAAGAACGGCAATGCAGACCTTGGTACGGACCCGATGCCGCCCAATGCCTCGGACACCTATGTCATCCCCAAGCCGCAGAGCCAGTGGCCTGCCGACGTTAAATCCAAAGAAGATATCCTCAGGCGCATCGAGGCGCGCATGAAGCCGCTGATCGGTAATCGCACCGAAATCCAGCAGCCCATACAAATGCGCTTTAACGAGCTCATCGCGGGCGTGCGCGCGGACGTCGCGGTCAAGCTCTATGGCGATGATCTCGATACCATGAGTGATCAGGCCCGCAAGATCGCGGCCGTTCTGCGCACCATACCGGGCGCCGGAGACGTCAGCGCCGAACAGACCGATGGGGCGCCGACCTTTGACGTGAAAATCGACAGGCAAGCCGCAGCGCGTCATGGTCTTTCGGTTGAAGAAGTCGCCAATACCGTTGCGGCCGCGCTTGGTGGTCGCGAGGCCGGTCTGCTGTTCGAGGGGGATCGCCGGTTCTCGGTCGTCGTTCGCCTGCCTGACGCCAAGCGCGACGATCTGGAAACCCTTGGCTCCATACCGGTCATGCTGCCCCGCGAGGGCAGCGCGATCGCGCGCTCCATCCCGTTGCGGGAAGTTGCGCGGTTCAGCTATACGCAGGGTCTCAACCAGATCAGCCGCGAAGACGGCAAACGCATGGTGGTCGTGCAGGTCAATGTCCGGGGCCGCGACCTGGGCGGTTTCGTCACCGAGGCCCAACAGAAGATCGGTCAGATTGACCTTCCGCCAGGCATGTACACCGCCTGGGGCGGCACCTTCGAAAGTCTTCAGTCGGCACGGCTGCGGCTTCTGATCGTGATACCCATCTGCTTCGTTGCGATCTACGCTCTCCTCTATATGGCGCTTGGCGGTTTCGTTCCGGCCGCGATCGTTTTCAGCGCGGTGCCGATGGCGCTCGCTGGCGGGGTTTTCGCGCTGCTTGTGCGTGGCATTCCCTTTTCGATCACTGCGGCCGTTGGGTTCATAGCCCTTTCCGGCGTCGCTGTGCTCAATGGATTGGTGATGATGAGCGCCATTCGAAAGCATGGCGAGGAGGGCGTCGCGCCGATCGATGCTATAGTCATCGGCGCCATGGAACGGGTCCGTCCGGTGTTGATGACCGCTCTGGTCGCCAGCCTCGGCTTCGTGCCCATGGCCCTTGCTACCGGCACGGGCGCCGAGGTGCAGCGACCGCTAGCGACCGTCGTCATCGGCGGCCTCATCACCTCGACCGCGCTGACCCTTCTGGTCCTGCCGGCGATCGCTGCCCTGGCAGCGCGTTGGAGGCCGAGGCCGAAGCCCGTCGAGGTGGTCGCAGCGGTTCAACCGAGCTGATCGAGGCTGGGCGGGCCCACTGTCAGCGGCCCGCTGCTCCCGGCGCCGCTCGCCCCACCCTTCCAACACACCCGACGCAACCGGCTGGCAGCAGCCGGATGCGGCCGGGCGAAAGGTTACCGACCATGCGTTTGGTTAGACTTCTGACGTACTTCATCGCAGCAAGCCTGCTCGCGTCGCATGGCTCGCCAACATTTTCGGCTGATCACCGTCATAGTCAGCGCGCGGTCGGCTGCCACCACGTCCACTTAGCCACTCGCCATCAGGACGCAGCCTCAGATCAGCAGGAAGACCCCGGCATAGCCCATGTCCATCAGGTTGCGGATCAGGTGGGTAGCCTATGCTTTGACGAGGTGCGGCTGCAATCGACGGTCTGCGTCGAGCGTGCTGATCAAATCGCTCCAGCCTCCATGAGGCTGCCGCCGCTGCTTCAGCCCCCGAGAAATGCCTGATCAAGGCATTTCGCGACCCGCATCCCACAAAGACGGCGGAAACACGACATCGAGCGCTCCTGGCGGGCGCCAAAATGGACTTCATTATCATGAAACTGAAACTGGCCAGACCAGCGGCGCCCGTCGCTGCAGTCCTGCTGGCCCTTTCCTTCTGCCTCACCAGCG
This sequence comes from Novosphingobium silvae, assembly GCF_009856825.1. Lineage (GTDB taxonomy): Bacteria > Pseudomonadota > Alphaproteobacteria > Sphingomonadales > Sphingomonadaceae > Novosphingobium > Novosphingobium silvae. Next base: position 12,322 of record NZ_WVTD01000012.1, read on the forward strand.
CAGCCATCGCGCACGGCGTTGCAGAAGGCGACAAGGGCTATATCGAGCAGACCACCGGTCCGCAGATCGGCGCATTCCTCTATCTGGGCGCCAAGCACATGGTCACGGGATATGACCATCTGCTCTTCCTCTTCGGCGTAATCTTCTTCCTCTATCGTCTCAAGGAGGTCGCCTCTTACGTCACGCTGTTCGCGATCGGGCATAGTACGACGCTGATCGCCGGGGTCGTACTTGGAACCCATGTCAGCGCCTATCTCGTCGACGCCGTTATCGGTCTGTCCGTCGTCTACAAAGCGATGGACAATATGGGCGCGTTCCAGCGATGGTTCGGCCTTCAGCCGAACACGAAAATCGCCGTTCTGGTGTTCGGGTTTTTCCACGGATTTGGTCTTGCGACAAAGCTCCAGGACTTCTCGCTCTCGTCCGACGGGCTGATCGCAAACCTTCTTGCCTTCAACGTGGGCGTGGAGATGGGACAGATCCTGGCACTCTCCGCCATCCTGATCCTCATGGGATACTGGCGGCGCACCGCCAGCTTCAACCGCAACGCCTTTGCCGCCAACACTGTCCTCATGACGGCCGGCTTCCTTCTCACCGGCTACCAGCTCGCCGGCTACTTCATCGGAGATCCCGCATGACCCGTCCCCACACCCCGCAACCCGGTGAACTGCCAAGCCTTGGCCAGCTCAATCGAGCGACACTGATCGCCCTTGGCGCTGCGGCCGCTCTTCTGGTGACCATCGTTCTTCCCGCCGAGTATGGCTACGATCCAACCGGCGTAGGCGGAATGCTTGGCCTTACCGAGATGGGAAAGGTGAAGCAGGCGGAGCACCGGGATGAAGCACCTGCGACAAAACCCGCGCTGCCTGTGCCGGCGACTCCGGAGCAGGCCCAGGCGTCGCGCCCTGTCGGCCAACCGGTCACCGTGTCGCTGACGCTCAAACCCAATGAGGGCCGCGAGGTCAAAGCCACGATGAAGGCAGGAGAAGCCCTCGTCTATCGTTGGCACACCGATGGCGCGGAGGTTCGCTTCGAGCTGCATGGCGAGGAGTTTGGTGCGCCTGCGGACCAGTATTCCAGCTATGAGAAGGGGACCGCCGCCAAGGCCGACGGCTCATTCCGCGCGCCTTTCGACGGCACGCATGGCTGGTACTGGCGCAACCGCACCGACAAGCCCGTCACCATCACGGTGACCGCTACCGGCGAATTCTCCAGCTTTGCTGCCAAGCCCTGAACGGTTGAAAGGAACAGAGATGTATAAGCTCCTCATCGCCTTTGCCGCGACCCTTATGTCGGCGACCGGCGCACTTGCGCACGGCGATCATGACGACCAGGCAGAGCGCTCCGTTGAACAGGTCGCCAGAGACAATGTCGTCAAGTTGGTGACGAAAGGGCAACTTGCCCCAAGTTGGTCAAAGGCCAAGGTACTCAGTGTTACGTCGCGCATGCGGGGTGGCGCCCGGCAGGACGTGGTGACCTTGCGCAACAACGCCGAAGTTCAGGCATCGCGCAAGACGCTCTTCATCGTCCTGGCCGCAGACCGCAGCCTGATTTCATCGAGCCATAAGCTTCAGTGATGAGTCTGGGCGCGGTTCGTCAGAATCGCGCCCAGCTTCAGGTTCTGACATGCATGGGGTTTGCATGAATTGCCGGAACCACTGCGTGGGGGAGCCGACCAGACGCTTCTGACCTGCCTATTGCGAAGAGCGGCCAAGGAGAGGGGCCGATATGCTCACACAACTCTGGCGTTCAGCTGATGTCTGTGGTTTCTATTCGCCAGCATCAAACCTTATTGGCAGTCTACCCGCGATGAAAGATAGTCCGAGCAAGCGTATAGCTGAAAGCAGCTCATACCCCGATTGCGTAAGATATCATCCCGAGAACAACTCGACGATCTTTGCAGTGACGAACGATGATGGCGACGTCGTCGCCGTTCATGAAGTCTTCTTGTCCTCCGATGCTCGGGAAATTGGTCGACGTACGACCGGCCTGCCAGAGGAGGGTTTCGTGCGCTTTCGCGGGGTTGGCCCAGCCACAATCGTAAAGGACGAGCCGGAAGAAGGCATGCGCTTATGGGCTGACACAGGCGGGGAAGTCTGGGTCGACGTGACCGGAATTCCGGACAGTGCGAGCGCCGCGAATTGAACATGGTCAATTCGTGTGTGATGGATGCTTGCCGATCAGGCAATTTGTAGCGCCATCAGTGAGATCACTCTGATTACGCCCAGTTGGCAATTGGCCATACTGAGCAGGCAGCAGCTAGTGTCCATGTCGGTACAGCTCACCTCGGCATCGCCGTACTCTCGGCTCTGATGGTTTCGCCGGCGATCACAGCAGGCATTCTGCATGTCGGCCCTATCGACTTCCAGCCTCACCCGTTCTTCAGCTGAGGCACAAGAAACGCCCCGGGATCAGGGCTGCAGACGCGATGCCGGACCTGATCATCTCATAACAGCGATAGGTCACGCGCGCCGCTATTCCATAGCGGCCTGCCCTGAAGGCTCTGTTCCACGACCGGGTCACCCATCGCCGCGGAAGGCGCGGCGATGATGGGGCGCGTGCGCGCCCGCCCGGCGAAATGCCGGGGAGAGGAGGGGGAAAGGATGAAGTGTCTCGGACAAGGGGTTCGAGAGCAACAAGTCCTGGAGAAGTCCCATGAACATCGGTTCGATCAAGCAGAACGAAGCTGGCATCTTCATTGGCCGCGTGTCGACCCTCACGGTCTCGGTCACGGTGGCCCTGCGCGAAGTGCGCAGCAACAATCCCCGCGCGCCCCGCTACGAAATCCACGCCCTCAACACGGTGTCGCGCGCCTGGGTGCAGGTCGGTGCGCTGTTCGAACTCACCGCCCGCGAGACCGGCGAGGCCTTCCTCAACGGCAAGATCGACGATCCCAGCCTGGCGCAACCGCTCTACATTTCGGCCTTCCGCCAGGAAGACGGCTCCTACAACATCGTCTGGCAACGCCCGCAGCGCCGCCGCGACGTGACGGCCGCAATGGCGCCGAAGGACAATGAGGAGGGACTGCCGCCACTGCCGGGCATGGAAGACGCCGGAACCGCGCAGGACGCGCCGTCGGGTGGTGCTCCGGCAGGTGACGGCCTGGGCGAATCCACCGCCGAAGAGTTCGGCGGCGCTCCGGCCGGGGCAGCGCGCGGGCGCGGTCGGCGCGGCGCTGCAAGCGAAGAGGTCCGCGAGCCCGACATGGCTCAGTAACGCCCAGCTTCAGGTCCGGGACGACAGGGTCCGCTTCGCATCTCCCGCGAAGCGGGCCCTGTTCGTCTTCAGCTGTCTCGCGTCGTCTGGTCGTCGTTCGGTCCCGGTGCCCAGCCGGTGCTGGAGAGCGTCTCCAGATCTGCGCGCAGTGCGGCGCGGGCTTCGCGCTCAAGATGGCGGAAGGCCCAGCCCATATCGAGCATTTCGCGCAGGATCCGCGCAATGAGCTGGCCAATCGCGGGCACGCCGCTCACCTCGAGCGACCATCCCATTGGTTCGAAATGGACGAACTGGTTGCGGACCTCATCGTGGATGCGTCGAAGCCAGGCGAGTTCGGCATCACTCAGGGTCACCCCGGTCTCATTCGAGCGATCACCCGCAGAATGGGGTTTGCGTATCGCCTTCAGCAAGTCCGGTAGCGCCATCAGATAGGTCTTGGGCTGTTTGACCGTTGGATCGTCCCGCAAGGCCGCGAAATAATCGATCCATTCACCCGCATTGCGCTCGGTCACGGCTCCGATCGGCGCGGCCGTTGTCGTGAGGTGACACACACAAGCGCCCTGAAGCGCCGAATGCAGCGCGAGCAGCACCCATTTCCAGGCTTGCGGATCCTCCTGCGCGAAAATGGCGGCCCGCAACGCATGGCGGATCGAGCCTGCCACGTCCTCGGCCTCGTCGACCGAGACCCATTGCCCCTCGTTTTCCGGCATCAGGCGAACTGCGCCGCAAAATCGCGCAGCTGCGCATTGATCGCGTCGCGATCCGGCGAGAAATGCGCCTCCCGGTGGCAGTTCGGGCAGAGCGCGACGCACGTCCACACCCGGTCGCTGACGTCGATCCCGAGAATGTGGTGGACATCGAGAAAGCCCGGATAGTCGCGCGCCTCGGTGCAACTTGCCCGTTCGCACCGCCCACCAGCGCGCCGGGCGACAGCCTCGCGAACCCGCGCGTCGCGTGGATAGCCCGATCGTATCACCTGCAATCGCGGTTCGCCGCCATCCCGGCCGAGGTCGGCCGGAGAGACCGGCAGATCGTCCAGCGTATCGGTCTCTCGCTGATCCGGTCCGACAAGCGCCAGCGCCATCACATTGATCACCCCCGGCCAGTCCCAGATCACGCGGGCGACCGCCGGCGTGTCGGGATAGCGATCATCCTGTAGCCAGAGCGATGGGCTCGAACCATTAGCGGCATGGTTGGCGCTCAGATTACCGGCGAGGCCGCGCTCGAGCAGATCCGCGCTGACCGCGCGCTGACGCTCCCAGATCATCGGTATGTCGTCGCAAGGCACCAGCACCGCGAAGACGAACCCTGCCTCGCTGTCCTGGACCATCAGACTGTGGGTATGGCCCTCGCGGCGATGGCGGGCTGCGACGCCGGCGAGCGTCTGCTCCCAGCCGTCCTTGTCGCGGCGGGCCTTGAGCTGGGCTGCCGAATAGAGCGCTTCGCGCGCATTGCGCCCATCGCGGCGCCAGCATAGCCGAACATGCATGCGCATCGGCGGGCCGTCGCCGATATGGCCCTCGATCACCTGGATGATCGCGCTGCCGCGCTTGTCCTGTCGGTGCCCTGTCACCGTGATGCCGTGGCGCTCGAGCAGCGCCTGCACCCGGCCGCGCGTGGCTTCCTCGGCGAAGATACTCCTGTCGGTTCTGAACACCCGCGTCGCCAAGAAAATTCCCCAATTACATCGGTAGGGCGGACCGGCGGGAATCGCGCGTCCATTCCGACGCAGACCATAAGCGACAGTGCGGGGGATGCCTGTGCGATTTTTTGTGTGTCCGCCCTTGAACGTCCTCGCGGTCAATCCCATCCTTGGAGTGCGGGCCGGGCCCCTCTGGCGAGACATGCTGTTGCGTGTGTCGTGATGTCGGACCGCATCGGGTATTCCGATGCATGGGTCTGGCTGTTCTCGCTTTTCTCCCATTCCATCTGTGGCTGCCCGATTGGCACATGATCGCCTCATGGAGTGGCTTATGACTGACCGTAGCTTTCGCCTCCTGTCCCGCCAGCAGCGCCTGGATGAGCAGTTGCAGCGCGAAAGGGCGCGCGCCGCGCCCGACCGTATTCGACTGTTTCGCCTTCAGCGCCTCAAACTCATCATCAAGGATCAGCTCAACCGGCTGATCCCGCAGGCGCTCACGCCCATGGCGGCGCGCTAGGGCGCGCCCGCCCCGGACCATCTGCCACGCCCCCGCAGATGGTCTGCACGTCCGGCGGACGGCGTCCCCCCGCCGTTCCGTCGGACACCTGCCTGCGCCCATCACCGACGCAGCGCCATGACCTGATCAAGAACGGAAAACCGCCATGGACTGGCTGATGACGGATTGGCTGGGCACGCCCGCCTGGTTCTGGATGACTTTTATCGCCCTGGTGACAGGCCTCACGGCCTTCGACCTTGGCATCCTCAATCGCCGCGACCGGGAAATGGGGATCCGGCAAAGCCTGATGCTCTCGCTCTTCTACATCGCCATCGCCCTCGCATTCGGCGCGTGGGTCTGGATCGAGAAGGGCGCTGATCTCGGCCTCAAATATTATACCGGCTTCGTTCTCGAGAAGGCGCTGTCGATCGACAATGTCTTCGTCATCTCGCTCATCTTCAGCGCCTTCGCCATCCCGCGGCTCTACCAGTATCGCGCGCTCCTGTGGGGCATCGTCGCGGTCCTGTTCCTGCGCGGGCTGATGATTGGTCTTGGTGCTGCAGTGGTGGAGCAGTTCCACTGGGTTCTCTATCTCTTCGGGGCCTTCCTGATCCTGAGCGGCATCAAGATGTTCGCCTCCAACGATCAGGATCCGCCCGACGTCACCGCCAACCCGCTGGTGCGCTTCCTGTCGCGCCATCTTCGGGTCGCGCCGGCCCTTGAGGGAAACATATTCCTGACCCGCATCCCGGACGCGAAGACCGGACGGCTCGTCACGGCGATCACGCCGCTCCTGCTCGCCCTCATCGTCATCAATATCGCCGATCTGGTCTTTGCCGTCGACAGCGTTCCTGCGGTCTTCGCGGTCACCACGGACACCTTCATCGTCTACACCTCCAACATCATGGCGATCCTGGGCCTGCGGGCGCTCTATTTTGCGCTTTCCGCGATGATCCACCGCTTCCATCTGCTCAGCCACGCGCTCGCCCTGGTGCTCGTCTTCATCGGCGCGAAAATCTTCATTGCCGACTTCCTGCTGGAAGACGGCACCTTCCCGGCGTCGATCAGCCTCGCCATCACCCTTGGTCTGATCGCTGGCGGCGTGCTGCTCTCCCTGTGGCGGATGCGTGGCGCTGCGCCAGAACCCGAGGCGGGCGGGGAGGGTGAGCGGGCTCTCCTCTGAGCTTGCGGGTCACGCGACACAGGCATCTTCGGACTGGCGCGCACCCAAGTCGCGCACTAGCCTGCCTTGCCATGGACACCCGGTTTCAAGAAATGCTGGGGGAGCAGCATGCGCGGTTCGTTGACGAGATAGCTGCGCTCCCCATCAGCGATATCGTCGATCGTATCGCCACGCTCGCCGATGGGCTCGCGCGTTTCTGGAACAATGCCGGGGGCTGGGCACCGGCGGATGCCGCGCAGATGCTGAGCTCCGCACGCCTCGACCGGATCGCCTCGCTCGCGCATAGCCTGCGGCGCTGGGTTCAGGAGGACACGCTTTCCGATGGCGACCTGATCCTTGCCTGGGCCAATCTCGGCGCGCTCATGGAAGGTGCCCTCAAGCTCTTCCTTTGCGTTTATCTCGCCGATTACCGGGCCGACGAGACGACCAGGGAAACACGCGCCTGGCACATCAAGCGGCAGGTGCTGCAAGATCCTGACGAGCTGATGCTCGACACGATCCTCGCCTATGCCGAGAAGGCCGAGCTCCTCGCGCCCCAGCAGATCGCACTGGGCCGGACAGTGCAGGCGCGGCGCAATGCCATCCATGCCTTCCGGGACCGCGACCTTGGCTCGCTCACCGATCTCTTCGCAGCCATTCGAGACTTTCGCGCGCTGTTATGCTCGCTGAACGGGCGCATGGAGTATCCCGAACCGCGATACATGCCCACCGAGCGTACTCATTTCGGCTGACCACCGTCCGGCGGCTAAGGGGCGCTCTGGTGGACCTGCTCTCCCAAGACGGACGCCGGCAGGCGGCCCCTGACGCCCACCCCTCGTCACAACGCACCGCGCAGCAGCCACGATCAGCGTGGTGACAATTGCGCTTCGCGCGGGTTTCGGGGGTCTTGGCAATTCCGCCAGATCCACATTGCGGGCGCTACGTCCCAAGGGTGCCGACAGCATTTCCGCCTGCTGAGATGCCACCTGGCAGCAGCGCAGGGTGCGCCGCAACCGGGAGGAAGGGGCCCGTGTTGCCGCTACGCGGCTGCCCGCGCCAAACCCCTTCCTTCCGGTTTCCCTCCGCTCACGCTCCGGTGCGGCGCACCCCACGCTGCCCCCTTGTCAGTGGCATCCGGCGGAAAAGGCCGCCGGCACCCACAAAGGAACAGCGCCATGAACAATATGAATCTCCTCGGCCGGATCGCCAAGACCCCCGAAACCCGCACCGCCGGCAACACCGCCATCACCACGCTGATCGTCGCCACCGACCGGGTGAAGCTCAATAACGAGGGCAAGAGCTACAAGGACCCGCAGACCGGCTACACCGCCAAGGAGACCGAGTTCCACAAGGTCACCCTCTTCAACGGCCTGGGCAAGGCGGTCGCCGAGAATAAGGAGAAGGGTGACATGATCGCGATCGAGGGACGCCTCCACTACACCCGCTGGCAGGACCAGGGCGGCGTCGAACGGTTCGGCTGCGAGGTGATCGGCGAGAAGGTCCACTTCTGCTGATCCCGAAGGCGCCGCCCGCAGGGCGGCGCCTTACCGGCCGGGCCCAAATAATCGGCGTAACTTCAATAAGATGTTATGATCTGTGAACATAGTCTTGAAGGATCCGTCGTCGAACTGTCTGTTCGGACGCAGGCGGCACTGCGCCACCGCCCGCCCCAATTGGGCCGGGAGGGTCACTGACGCATGCTTCCAGCCGGCAGGTGTGCAACAACTTTCAAACAACATTCTAGCTACCTGAAAACAATCCGGGAGAAATCGTAAATATGGACAGAGCCTACGACCTGGCGCACGAGCTGCTGGGCACCGCAAAGCAACTCTCGACGCCGCGCGATGACTGGGAACCCGAGGCTATCGAAGCTGCTCACTGGCGTCCTCTGCCCGAACCGGACTGGACCTGGCAGGCGTCCACGCTGGACGGGATCGTCCACGCCCTGAACGAGGCCCTGCAGGAAGCCGAATGGTTGCCGGAACGCGAGGCTCCGCCGCTCCCCCACGGCGCCACCTATTCACTGGGCGAATGGACCCAGCGGGCACCGCTGCGCCGCATCGTGCGCGGATTTGCCGAACCCGTGCGCCATGTGCCCCTCGTCTCGCGCGTTCCGGAGCCTGTCGTCCTCTACCTCGTCCATAAGCTCCCGGGCGGCGCGGACTCGCTCAAGCGCGAGCATCACAAAGGCGTGGGCTGGCACTATCATTATCTCGACAAGCGCAAGGGTCGGTCCAATGTCGTCCTGTGCTGGGATACACGCTGGGAGCCTCCCGAGGACGAGGAAGAGCGTAAAGCCCAGGGGCCGCGCCCGATCTTCTGGGAGTATCATGGCGAGGGCAATGCCGACTTCAAGGCGCAGCCCGACCTGTGGGGCGATCCCAAGCGGCAGTCCATGCGCGAGGTCTGCGCCAGCGACCTCAAACGAAACATCAGCGAGTTTCGTCCCGCTTCCGATGATGCGGAGCCCGTGTGGCCCTTGTGGTCGATCCTCACGCCCAGAGCCGTGACACCCCCGCCGGCTGCGCCGGCGGGGCCCGCCGGTGGGAAGAAGAAGGGCCGTTAGGTCCCGAGTGAGGGCAGGCCGGGGAGCGGGGGGAACGCCTGGGGAAGAGGCAAGAGGGTCTGGCGCATCCCGGCTGCGCCGGGACCGGCGCTCTAGTCGCTGCGCTCCCGGAGCCGCGCCTTACGGCGCGTCTCCGCCCTGCCGGGTGACGATCGCCTTGCGATGGAACCTGAAGCTGAGGGGAGTGTGTAATTATTCTCTCTTATGACCTCCTAGTATGACATGCGGGGATCCGGGCCGGTCAAGGATGAGCGGTCCCCCCAATTTTCAGCTGCCACGGCCTGCGGCCGCAACACCGGAAAATCGGTTCCCCCGCTCCCCGCTGGCGCGGCGGCGGCCCATGCGGGCCACCGTCCCTGACCGCCCCGACCGCCGCATGCCCTGAGGAAAGTCTCATCACGAGGATGAGATCACTTCCAAGGAGGCTTTCATGCGCAACTTCACCAACTTCGCCGATCTCGCCCGCCACATCGCCGACGGACGCGCGACCGACGCGCAGGTCCAAAGCTATGACGGTTCGTTTCTCGACTATAGCGACATGGCCAAGCTCAGCACCACCGACGCGCCCGAGCGCCTCGAAATGCCCGATCCAGACCAGGTGCGCGCTGCCGTCGAAATGATGATGGCGACGCTTTTCGACGTCTTTCGCGACACCCGGATGGAGCCGTTCGCAACCGACCTCGCCTGGGGCTTCGTGAACAGCTTCCATGTCGTCGCCAAGCGCGTGGAAGGTCGGGAGGATGACGCTGCCAAGAAGCTCGGCGAACTGGCACGGCACTATGATCCCTCCGAGATCTACGCCACCGAAGTCGAGGACGCGCAGACGCTCTGCCAGACCTTGCAGGGGTGCCGCGAAGCCCTCGAATGCATGCGGGACCACGCCGGGGAAGTCTACCGCGTCGAGGTCGGCAAGCCCTTCTCGCCGGTGAAGGGAAGCCGCGTATCGAGCGGGCTGACGGCCTCGATGATCGATGCTCGGGACTATCTGGCCTCGCGCAGCCGTACCCGCCGCGAACAGTATGAACCCCAGGGACCGGTCGTCGCCTTCTCGGGCGGCCAGCAGTGGGAGGATGCCGATCTCCTCTTCTCCGGTCTCGACAGCATCAAGGCCCGAATTCCGGAAATGATCCTCGCCACCACCGCACAGTCCAAAGGCTGCGATGCCATCGCCCATGCCTGGGCCGCCTCGCGCGGGGTCAAGGTCATTCAGTTCCGCCTCGACCGAAGCCTTGGCAACCGCGCCGCGTTCGTGCGCAATGACCGCATCCTGGCCCTCAAGCCGGTGCACGCCGTCATCTGTGAAGGCACCGGGATCCAGGCCAATCTCGCCCAGAAGCTGCGGCAGGCAGGGGTGCCCCTCAACATCGTGCGGCTCGCCCAGCAGACGATCGCCAGACGCGCCTGACCGCGCATGGGGAGGCTCCGGTTCGCCGGGGCCTCCTCTACCTTCTTCTTGTGCTTCGATGTCGGCGCTCGGGGGCATCGAACCCCCTCGCGCCGACCCTGAAACGCCAGAATAAAGGGGAGGGGGACAGGAGATGCGAACTGCCAGAAGGAGGCTGGAGATGAGCATCGTTTTCCGTATCGCAACCGACCTTGACGACCGCATCGTCCCACCGGCCGAAATCACCGCCCGCCAACTCGCCGCTTTTCGCGCGCGGCTTGCTGCCGAGGGGGACAGGACAGGCGAGACCCTGCTGCATTGCCGGGGTGGCGATGAGGAGCTTTCGGACAATTTCGAGGCCCGTGTCTGCCCGTTTGCCCTCGCGACCCTTGCCCGTCTGTTCGACTATGCGACCGACGTCATCACCGTCCTGGAGGAAGCCCAGTTCAGGGCCCGCCGGGTGAAGGTTTGGCACACGAGCCCGAACGGACCCATCCGCATGCGGGTCGCCGAGACCTCGGACCGCGCCCTCGAGCTCGACCTCCCCGCGACCCCTGCCATGGCGCTGCTCGAAAGCCTCGGCTTGCGCGCCGACAGTGTCGGTGAAATCCCGATCGAAACGCTCCGGCAGCGGCTGGCCAATCCTGCCGTGCAACGCCGCCTGAACGACGCTGAACTCGCCCACTATCTGCCCTCGTTGACGACGCTGATCGAGAGCGCCCGGCTCGATGACAGTTCCCGGTTCGAATGGGCCTGAGCCTCCCCTGTTCGAACCGGCGGGGCGCGTCGCATTTCGGTGCGGCGCGCCCCTTTTTTTGCTGGCTGTCTCCAAGCACCGCAGCCCGCTCGCTCGCGTGTCGCGCGGCCCCTGCGGGCCGCACGGCGCTACGCATCGGCCTGCTCCCAGAACGAAACCAAACATCTCTCACTGACGTCCAAGTATGTCGGCCGGGCGAGGCCGCCTCAAGGATCGGCGGTCCCCCCAATTTTGCCGGGCGCACCGCTCCGCTTCGCTCCACGGCACACCCAACAAAATCGGCACCCCCACCGCCCGCTGCGCGGTCGCCGGCGTTGCCGGCGCTCCTTGACCCGACCTCACCCGGCCGACGCCAGCCTTGCAGTCATTCAAGACAGCAGGAGGCTCTCATGCAGATCATCTCGACCAGCACTTACAACCACGCCGCTTATCTCGCCGCGATCGCCTGCGCAGAGCGCCGCGCGCTGCACAGCTACTTCGACCAGCATGTGCTTGAGGACGAGGAAGCGGGGTTCATCGCCATCGACGAGGGCGATTATGGGGCACTCCCCGCGATGCTCATCGACAAAGTAGTCCACACGATCCCGGGCGGGCTCTGGGACGAGAACTGACAGGGAGGGGAGGGGCCAGGCGCCTCTCCCCTTTTTTGCTGTCGGATGGTGCGGGCATGAGGGGCATCGAGCCCCTCATGCCCGTCCGGTGCGTCTTTGAACTTCGGGACGATATGCCTATCCCAAAGCACGAAACGCGGGCGTGCCCGTCACGCTGCGAGGCGCTTTTCGACCTCGTCCACGCCGAGCGCCTTTATGCGCTTGCCAAGGCTTTCGATCCTGCGTGGATCGAGCTTGAGCAATCCGGCTCTATCGAGCGCCTTGATCGCCTCGTCGCGCTCCCGTTCCTCCAGTTGGCGGCGCCTGTCAGTCAGCCGCCGTTCGTCCTCAGCAAGCGCCGCGCGCTCCTGTTCTATCGTTCGTGCCATGAGCACCTCTTGGTTCACGCTGATCGGGCTGCGAACTGACAGGCAGCCTATCGCACCAGAGCCGACCGGGAAACCACCATTGCAGGCGTTTTCCGCTTGATAGGCGGCCGCCCAGGATCGGACTGTTCCGCTCGGCTGAGCGGCAGGGTGCCTGGCCGGATCCGGATTCGCGCCACGATCCGATCGTCTGTCCCACTCCCCGCAGACATAGCGAACAATCCTAAGGCAGAGATGCACACCGTATGCACCTGCGGTGCAATATTGTCTTGTAACCTCAAAGCGTTATCGTGAATGCGCTGTGTGGGACGTCCGAGTACATATTTTGCGCTCGCCATTAAGCACTGAAAACCAACGGGTTGCATGTAGTCGCCGCGACTGCCGCCAATGCTGCACCACAGTCCGCGTTGCGCGGCAGGAGGTTTTCGGCTAAGAAAACAGCCACTTTCTGAGACCCCACCAGCCTCTCTGCTAGGAGGCTGGGTTGAGCAGCAAACTTCGCCATTACAACGTGCGTCTGACGCCGACCCAATGGGCTCGGTTGAGCGCGCTTGCCGACGATCGGCAACAGACCCCTGCAAAGCTCGTCCGCGACGCGGTCGATGCCTATCTGGGCGCCAACGATCTGCTGAACGCCAGCCAGCGCCGGCTGGCCCGCATCAGCGAGTTCCAGCAGATCGCGCTCGATATCATCATACGCGAACAATATCCCGAATATCGGGACCGCATCATCGCGGAAGCCGACAAGCGCCTGGAGCAATATCATGGCGCGTAAGGACATCCGCACCGATGGCAGATCGGTCCCGCTCACCCACCATTCCTCCCGCGGCAGGGTGCAGCGCAACGCTGGCAACTTCACCCGTGGCAGCCAGCTCATCACGCATGAAATGCTCATGTGGTTCGCCGGTGCGAAACTGCCGCTGCTGCTCTGGTTCTTTGCGTTCGTGGCGGCCTGGTTCGTGATCATGTCCGTGCGGCTCGACGAGCACGGCTTCCAGCTGATCTGCATGAAGCTCTACGCTATGCTCTGGGACTGGATCGGGCTCGATCCCAACAAGCGCGTGAACGTCGCCCTGCCCAGTGGCGAGGTGATGCGCACCATCATGCCCTATGTGCCCCACATCCCGGATGTCATACGGGCCTGGTCGGTGGCCATGCGCGGCGTTCTCGGTGCCCTTCTGGTCTCGATCTTTGTGGCGATTCCACTCGCCATCTGGTTCGTCGACATGTCCCGCAAGCGTGGCCTTTCGATCCTTCAGGAACGCCATGAGCGCGGCGCCATGCTGGTCAGCAGGGACCTCCTCTACTCGGAGGTGGTTCAGCACAACCGCGCCAAGTTCGAAGAGGACGCCCGCGAGGGCTTTCCCGGCCTGTCGAGTGCCCAGGTGCTTCGCCTGCCATTCTCGGCGCGCAAGGAAGGCGGCATCCACCATCCCTACACGCTCGCGGACATCCCTTATCCCCATCGGATGGAGCAGTCCCATACGATGCTCATCGGCACGACCGGTGCGGGCAAGACAACCGCGCTGCGCAGCCTCGTTGCCCAGATGCGCGCGCGACAGGACAACGCGGTCATCTTCGATCTCACCGGGGCCTATGTCGAGGCGTTCTTCGATCGCTCGCGCGACACCATCCTCAACCCCATGGATCAGCGCTGCCCCGCCTGGTCGATCTTCAACGACTGCTCGACATACAGCAATTTCACATCGGCAGCCGTCGCGCTCATCCCCTCCGATGGCGGCTCGTCAGAGCCCTTCTGGGCGCTGGCGGCGCGGACCCTCTTCATCGAAATGTGCATGCGCCTGATCGAGCGCGGGGAAACCAGCAATCTGGCCTTGGCCGAAAATCTGATGACCGCCGATCTCAAGCGGGTTCATCGCTATCTGTCCAACACGATTGCCGATCCACTGACCGCGCCGGAAGCCGCACGCATGGCCGAGTCCATCCGGGCCGTCTTCAATACCAATGCGCAGGTGTTGCGCTTCCTTCCCGACGAGGGCGAACCCTTCTCGATCCGCCAATGGATGATGGCGGATCGCAAGCCCGGGTCCATTCTCTTCGTGACGTCCGACTATGACGATCTGGACATGAACAAGCCGCTGCTGACGCTGTGGATGAACCTGGCGATCACCAGTCTGATGAAGCTGCCGCGCACCAGTGCGCTGCGCACCTGGTTCATGTTCGATGAGGTCGGGGCACTTCACCGGGTGCCGGCGATTGAAAAGGGCCTGCAGACCGCGCGCAATTTTGGCGGGGCCATGATTCTCGGGCTGCATAGTTTCGAGAAGCTGGTTGAGGTGTACGGCGAGCAGGGAGCCCGCAATCTCGCCTCTCTCGCACGCTCGAAGCTCATTCTGGCGACCGCTGATCTCGATACCGCCGAGCAGTGCGCCCGCTACATCGGCAATCGCGAAGTCCGGCAAATGGATGAGGCCTACAGCTACGGCTATAACAACACCCGAGACGCCTCGACTCTCACGCCGCGCAAGCAGGTGGAGCCGCTCGTCATAGCCGACGATATCACCAACCTGCCGTCGCTTCACGGCTTCGTGAAGTTCCCCGACGGTTTCCCCGCCGCAAGGATCAAACTCGAATGGCAACACTACCCGCAGGTCGCTGAAGGCTTCCTCCCGCGCCCCGATCCACGGCCGGTGCGTTCCAAGCGCGCCGAAGAGGCCTTTGAAGACGCGGAAGAGGGGGAAGCTGGCGGGCGGGACGGGGCAGGGCAGATCGTCGAGGAGGTGGTGGAGCCGGGCAATCTCGCCAAGGAAATGGCAGCACGCATCCTCGAGCAGAATGCCGAAGAACCCGGCCGGAACCGCAGCGACGACGAAGGGGAAAAGAGCCGCGAACCGCAAGGGATCAACGCGCAGCCGCGCGCCACGGGCGAGGGAGATCCGTCACGCAGAGGCGAACGGACCGATGCCGCAGACAGCCGGGCAGCTACAGCGTCGATGTCCTCCGTCGAGGATCAAACGCTGGTCGAACTGCGTCACGATTTCTCCGCGGGCCTGGAGCCTGACGGTGGCATGGACATGGGGATCTAGGCCATGCTCTCGGTCGCCCCGGTCCGCTCTGCCTCAGGTGCGGCGAACTACTTCGCCAAGGACGATTACTACACAGCCGATGGCAGCGCCGAAGTAAGCGGCTGGGCCGGGGAAGGGGCCGACGAGCTCGGCCTCTCCGGCCAAGTGTCCAAAGATGCCTTCGAGGGTGTTCTCAATGGCCGCCTTCCCGACGGTACGATGGTGGGTCAGGTCGAGAACCGGCAGGCGGGAATCGACCTCACCTTTTCCATGCCGAAGTCCGCCTCGGTGATGGCCTATGTCGCAGGCGACAAGCGGGTGCTCGACGCCAATATGGCAGCGGTCAAGGCGACCATGAAATGGGTCGAGGCCAACCTCGCCGAGGGTCGCAAGGATGTCGACGGCAAGAAGGTCCCGTTCCGGACCGGCAATCTCGTCTATGCCCTCTTCCAGCACGACACGAGCCGGGCCCTCGACCCCCAGGCGCATATCCATGCCGTCATCGCCAATCTCACGCGCATGGCCGATGGCAAGTGGCAGGCGCTCCATAATGGCGAGATCTGGCGCAACAATAGCGTGATCGGCTCGATCTACCACGCGTTCCTGCGCGATGGTCTGGAGAAGCTAGGCTACCAGCTCGACATGCGTGGCAAGCATGGCACGTTCGAGATTGCGGGCGTTCCCAAGGCTGTGCTCGAAGCCTTCAGCCAGCGTCGTGAGGAGATCCTCGCCAAGGCAGGGGCACTTGGGATCACCAGTCCCCAGGGTATGCGCGAAGTCACGACGCGGACCCGGGATCCCAAGCTCCATGTCGACGACAGGGACGACCTGCGCGTCGGTTGGAAGGATAAAGCGGCATCGCTCGGCTTTGACGGAAAGGCCCTGCTGGACGCCGCGGTCGCCCGAGCCCAGCGTGCTGAGCCCGGCAGCGCCCTCGAGCGTGGCTACCGCGCGGTCAGTGACGCCATCAGCGGGGCGTGGGAGAAACTGTCCCAGATCGTCCAGCCTGGGGATCCCCTGGTCGATCGCGGACTGGCTCGCCTCACGCAGTCGCCCGCCGAGGCTCGAACCCAGCTGGCCCTGGCATCAGCCGTTCGCATTCTGGGGCAGCGTGAGGCGGCTTTCAGCCTGAGGCTGCTCACAAAGACCGCTGTCGATCTCGCGCTTAAGGGCGTCACTTCAGAAACCGTCGAGCGCCGTATCGGCGCCTTGCTCGAGAAGGGCGCGCTGGTCCCCGAAACCATAAGGCGAGACGACGGGACCTTCCGCATGGTCACGACGCCGCAGGCGCTCCAGACCGAGGCGCAGATTCTGGCGCGGGTCGAAGCTGGCAAAGGCACGGTCGAGCCCATCGTGCCAGCGAGTGAAGCACCTGGCCGCCTTCAGGCCGCCGCAGCGCTCCCGCTGAACGCAGGTCAGCTCGGTGCGGCCACCATGATTATCGCCTCGTCCGATCGCACGGTGATCGTCCAGGGCATCGCCGGCGCCGGCAAATCGACCATGCTGGCAAGCGTCGCGCGGGTTGCGGAAGCAGAAGGGAGGACCATCCTTGGTCTGGCCTTCCAGAACAAGATGGTAGCCGACATGGCGACAGGAGCGGGGATCGAAGCCCGCACCATCGCGTCGTTCGTCCTGGAAAACGAGAAACATCTCGCAAACCCCCACGGGCCACGTTTTGATGAAGCACGCTCTGCGCTCGCCGGCACCATGCTGATCGTCGATGAGAGCTCAATGGTGTCGAGCGAGGACATGCTCAGACTTCAGGACATCAGCGCGTTGATGGGTGTCGACAAGCTCGTCCTGGTCGGCGACCGACAGCAGCTGTCCTCGATCGACGCGGGAAAATCCTTCGCGCTGATCCAGGCGGGGGGCGGCTCCATCGCGCGAATGGACGAGAATATTCGCCAGCGCACCGACCAGCTGCGCACCGTCGCGGCGCTCGCCAATGTCGGGCAGGCCGGCCAGGCGCTCGGCGTCCTTGGCGAAAAGGTCATCGAGCATGGCGCGCCGGCCGAGCATGCCGCAGAGCGCTGGCTTGCACTCGCGCCGGGCGATCGTGACGTGACGGCCGTATTTGCTTCGGGCCGTGAGGCGCGGGCTACGATCAACGAGGAAATCCAGAAGGGCCTCGCAGCTGAGGGAACCTTGAGAGGCGAGGCAGTGCAACTCGCTGTCTATGAGCGGGTCAACTTAACCCGCGAGGAACTGCGCTATCCTTCTTCCTACCGGGCCGGCCAGACGATCGAGGTCGGTCGCGGCGGCGCGCCCGATCTGGGCCTTCGGGCAGGGCGATTCGATATCCTCAAGGTCCAGGCCAACGGCCGGATCGAGATCAGCGATGGCCGCCGGCGGTTTCGCATCGACCCTCAGCGCATCACCCCTGGAGAAAGGCGCGACCAGATCGCCCTTACCGAGCGTAAGGACATAGCCCTTCGCGAGGGCGACCGGATCCGCTGGACAGCGAACGACAAGGAGCGGGGCCTGCACAACGCTGCCCTGGCCCGAATTCTTGGCGTCGATGCCACTGGCGTGACAGTCGAAACCGCTGGTTGCGAAAAGCTGACGCTCGCACCCGGCGATCCGATGCTCTCGCGCCTCGACCTTGCCTATGCGCTCAATATGCATATGGCGCAGGGCATCACGACCGATCGCGCGATCACGGTCATGTCGAGCTATGAGCGAAACCTTTCCAATCAGCGCCTCTTCAACGTCGGGGTCACCCGGGTGCGCGACGATCTCACCCTCGTCGTGGACGATAAGGAGAAGCTGACCCGCCAGCTCGACATGAATCCAGGCAACAAGACGTCCGCGCTCGAAACCGTCGGCCGGATCGATATCGATCGGCCCGGCGGCGGCGGTCCCGGCGGTACGAAGGGACCGTTCGATCCTGGCCCCATCCCTGCGGGGATTCTCCCACCACTTCCTGCCGACCTGCCACCGTTGCGAGACAAAACCGGAAGACCCGCAGTAGGGGTGCTGAATGTTGGCCCTGGTCAATCGATCGAAGGAAGGACCGGACCCGACCTCTTACCGCCCCTGCCTGAGCGCAGCCTCGGCCTCGACCTTTAGGTGTAGGCGCGCCGAAAGCTCTGAGGGATGACAGCCAGCTCCCAAACCTTGTGCCAGTATCCTTTATAGGGTAGGGGGGTATTGTATGGCTCACTTACTCCGAGAGAAGGATGCGCTCAAGATGCGTGTCCGCCGGCTGATTGGTCAGTTGCAGGCAATCGAACGCGGATTGGATACCGGTCAGGACTGTTCCACTACCCTTCATCTGGCCGCCGCAGTCCGGGGCGCTGTGACTGGTCTGATCGATGAGCTGATCGAATCTCACGTGAAGGAACATGTTTCCGGGCCCAATCTGACCCAGGCACAACGCGATGAGGGGGCCGAGGCGCTCGTTACCGCGATACGCCGGTACGCCAAGTAAGCGATGGGGTGCGAAGTTGCTTATTCCGCCAGTGGGACGCGCGCCGCATCAGCATCGCGGCTGAATCCGACCCTTGAACTCAAGCGCGGCGGTTGATCGGATGCGCTCGCCCTGCATCGATCTATGTTCGTTCGACGGGAAGACCGGCTGGTGCCGGGGCTGCGGCCGAACCATTCCTGAAGTGCGTGCCTGGAAGAAGGCACAGCCGCATCAGTTACGCAAGATCACAGCTGAACTTCCGCGCCGTTTGGCGAAGCTTCAGAAGGGGAAAGTGTGACGGCAGGCTGTTTCTTCGCCAAATTGCGGGCGTCCCACCGGGGCAGCGAGTGGACCGGGTAGCCCGGCCCAACTCATTTGGATCGCGCCGCCCAATTGCTCCTGTCAGTTCTGCTCCGGCGTATGTCGCACAACAATCTCACGTAGAAGTTCGCCGAGGGGTGTTCGGAAGTTCGCTTCCTCGGCTGTCGGAACGCTCTCGCGACGTCTGATGTGGCAATGAAGATGGCCATCAGCCGCTTTTCTGAGCAGTTGATTGAAATTGGCCATTTGCTGCTTGAAAGACTTTTGGCCTGGATATTGCGCAGCAAAATCAGCAAATGTGGTGAAGTTGCCCATAGCGGGCGGAATATGGTCCATGATCGCCCGTAAGAGCATCATCGTGGCCATGTGCGCCTCGCCGGCAGCGGTCACGTTCAGCTCTCGGCAGAGCACTACCAACCGGCTGAAATCATATGTCGTCCTGGGGAGTGCCTTTAATTCCCGGATCGTGTGCTCAGATACGAAGGATACAGCCGGCATCTTGACTGGCTCTGTCGTTCTCTCGGCGGCTTGCTCTTCGGCCTGGATATCTCGAACAGCGGCATCGATCAGGTGCAGGCATTGCACGATCTCGTCATTTTCAGGCTGCCGATGTGTGCCCCTGCCAGGTGTCGTAAAGGTGGGAATATTGATAAAGTAGGCGCTGCCTTCGCCCAGTGATTTTCGGATGATCTCCCTGGCTTCTGTCAAAAGTGCGACCAGTTTCGAAACCTGAGAAACCTCCCAGGGAGGATCCCTTCTGGCGAGAAATTGCCCCCGCCAGCCTTCGATCTGACGGCGGACCTGCTGTAACTTTTCGCTTTTGGTCATGCTTTCCTTGCAATTCAGGCTTACACTCCGTCGCAATATAAGGCTGTTTTTGTTAACGACTACAGTAACTAAGGACATTTCACGGCATTTTGTTTACGGGATAAACTCGTTCGCGTCGCGGTCCGACCGCAGGCAGTTTGTCCATGATGGAGCCTTGATGATTTCTCTGCCTTTGGCAGCCCCCTTGCAGCCTCCGTCATTTGCGGTCCGGAAGCGGCAATTCGTGCGAGCCCTCTGCGACAGTACCACCGGGAATGCTCCGAGCGGCCTTGCCGCACGGTATTTCTCATTGGCGCAACAAGACGCGGCCTTCGGGACGTCCGCGATGATCGCTGACCGCTATCGGTTCGTGACGCCGGAGGAGCTGCGCTCCGCCCTTGAGCAATTCTGCACCGACATCGGTGAAAATGATCCCGCGTCGGTTGCCCAAATGACACGTTACCGGGTCTTTGCGACCAGTCTCCAGGACTTCTGGAGCAAGAGAGAGGAGTTCTTCGCGCCGAATCCGGCCCGAGATGCAACGGGCGACGCGGCCGCTGCGTTCATGGCGGCGCAGAGCTTCGCCAGCCTGTTCGAGCATAACTCGAAAGCCGGCGGAACGCCGATCGCAGTCCCGTTGGTCGATCGTGTGATGCGGCGAGGTGCGCGGGGACTTTTCGATCTGGGCCGTGTGCAATTTGCGGAATTGGCGCAGATCTGCGTGGATTTGTGCGACTGGTTGACCCGTAGCGGCAAATCGGAAGTGACGTTGGTCGAGGCGCCGCTCGGCAATACGGTTCCCATCGCTGTGCTTCGCGAGGTCGCTCAGGCGCGCGGCATTCGCGTCACGGTTGTCGAGTGGGGGTGCCCTCGGAATGACCGGGCTCTAAATGGACGCACCGTTCGTGAGTCCGCTGAAGACCTGGCGTCCATGCCCGTGATGAAGGCCGCGAAATTTATCCTGTTCATCGACGACGCCATAACCGGCAGCCGTTTCAACAAAATGGCGAGGGCTCTCCGCAACGCGGTCGGTGAGAGCCGTTTCGGTGCTGTGGCGATATGGGTGCGCTTCCATCCGAAGGCCGGCCGCGGGACCGGGCAAATTCGGGACCTTCGGCGGGTTCGAGACTGGGCAAAGCACCATGGCATGCCCTTTGGCGAAATCAAACTTTCTGATCTTCCGCTGTTCAGTATAGACGGCGGAACACCAGTGTTTTTCCAGTCGGCACTAGCCTGGGGAGATGCAGCCCATACGGCCGGTAAACGCAAGGCCAACATACTGTTCCTGTTCATCGATCGGCTGAAGGCGATCACACGAGAATTGGGAGCGCCCGGCAACAGTCCCGCGAGGACGACGCTGATACGGGAGGTCTGGCGTCTGGACGTCAACGGGAACCAATCCCTCATATCCGCTGTGATCGCTGAAACGGTCAGTGTCCGGCTCATCGAGGCGCTGCCAGCGGACTTCTTTGACCAAATTCGTGATGCTGCCAAAACCGCATTCCCTCACGACTATCTGGGGCGTGCCATTGCCGGTGAGCCAGACCTGCGGAAAAGAACCGACTGGCTCGGCCGCTGCATCTACGACGCCGCCAGCCGATACATGGCCGATCATGAGGCCGTGTGGCTCAACCGTGCGGTTAATGATCTTCATAACGCAGGCTATGCGGCTGGGGTTGATAGTCCGCACCGTGACCATGATTATGGTCTCTACACGCTACCCATGGCGAAGGGGGAGGATGCCCTTCACCTTGAACTGGTCGATCTTGTTGTAAGCGCTGCTAAACAGCTGGCCCCTCGACCCTCTCCGTGACGGGTTAGGCTGCGCGATGGTTCATCTTGCACCCGCGTCTCTGCCGGTCTTCTGTACGAACTGAGCCTTTGCACGGTCTCTTCCGGCGGGTATTGCCACTCCCGCCCCAATGGGCAGGATATTGTGGAACTATTTCATTTCGCCTGACCGGCTTCGACGCTATTTTGCTGGCCCAGACAAGATGGGGTGAAGCATCTGACGCTCGACGGTTTTCTCACGGTCCTCGCACTTCTTGCGGCGCTCTATGCGGTGCTCAGCCCCGTGCAACGGATCAGGCTCTCCATGTCCTGGCGATCGCAACTGATCCTGGCGGTCCCCGCCAGTATCGCGATACTGGCGTTCGAACTGTTCGATCTCAATCCTCCGGCTTGCCCGTCCACTCTCGGCGGCATGTGCCGCTATCTTGAACTGGGGGCCGCAGATCCGGGCGTCCCGCGCAAGTTCGCCTTTCTGATCGCTTTCGCGTGGCTGATCGGCTCGGTCTACATTCATCGTGCGGCCCGCCCGACATTGCGCAGCCTTCCAGAGCTCACGCAGCTTGCGACGAGCCTTGTCGATGAGGAACAATATGACGACGCGATCAGGCTGGTCGAGCCGCATCTTGAGCTCATCGCTGTGGCAAGCCGCCGAAGAGCGAAAATCCAGCTGGCTCATGACCGACTGAAAGACTTCGGACCCGTCGACCCGCAGTCGTTCGCAGCGTTCTCAAGGCCGCGCGGCCCGGGCCCGCACCCATATCGAGGCGAGAACCTGCCGGATTGGGCGGCGCGGCCGGTCCGCGCGCTTGCGACGTTTGTTCCGGCCCATAAGCGCGCAAAGGAAGCCGCGTCGGACATGCTTCAGCTGCTCTTCCACTCAAACAGGTTGCTCGATCACATTGTCGATCGCCGACCCCACTTCGGTGTCGCACTGGCAAGACTCGATGTTTATGGTTCGACCGAATTTGTAGAGCGCTATCTCACCCGCCTTATCGCAACACCGGCAAGCGCGCTCTATCAGGAGCTTGCCGGCAACGAAATTTCCGAAAGTCCGATCGGCTACCAGCTTCCGGAGCGCAATCGGCTGTTGCACTACCTGTTCTCCAACCCTGAGAACGCAGAGCGCCTGTCTGTCTGGAAGCCCATCGGTGACTATGTAAAGCGGCTCCTCGCCGGCGATGAACGGCAGGGCTATTGGAGCCATCTGAATGGCGATCCTGGCTGGTTCGAGCGCGAACGGACCAGCGATCCTGTTTGGAGCGCCATGTTTTTCTTCGACATCATGATAACCTCGGCCGCAAGGCACGGAATCGAGTATCATATGTGGCTCTACTATCTGCCACGCTTCGCCGGCCTGCTCGAAAATGGCTATGATTCCGATGGTAGCGGCATCGACAAGGAGGCAGAGTTCCCCACCCGTGCAGCGCGGCTGCTGTATGAGCTTTTCGGCTTCCTTACATCATGGACGACTCTCTATGATCGGCTGCCCGAAGGCTCGAAGCTACGGCTCATGCCAGACCGACATGATCGGGGCAGCGCGATCCCGCATTCTGCGGCTATCGCGCTCGGCGAAACGCTTGCGATCGTTATGGCCTCCGAGCGGATCGATGACGGTGTCATTCAGACCCTTCACGACGTTGCACTTCGCGCAATTCGGGAAATCCACGATGATGGGATGCGGGGGTATGTGACAGAGGCGATCTTGCGCGGCGGCGAAAACAAGTTCTCCGCGCCGCATCTTGACCGGTTGGCCGATCGCTTCATCCGCATCGACGCTTACGATCAGCACGAGATGGCCAGTTATGCCGATGCTCTCAATGCCCGTCTCGCCGATACCCCGCGTCCGCGAAGCCAGCGCGCCCCTTTTTAGGCTGCCACGCGAACAATTGAGTATCGGATAGTCCTGCGCACGGCATGTGTTTGCGCTACAGAGCGTGGATGGGCAGGGCCGTCACGAAAGGCTCATTTCACGTCGTGCCTGGCGGATTATCTGCCATCCTCCGGATACGCCAAGGCCTGCCAGTATTACGGCGACTCCCACGTCGGGCCAAGCAGTGCCCGTTCCAAAGACGCCCCAGGCTGCGGCGACCACCGCCACATTGCCGATTGCATCGTTCCGGGAGCAGATCCAGACCGAGCGTCGATTGGCATCGCCCGTCCGGTGCCGCCACAGGATGACTGCACATATCAGGTTGGCAAGCAGCGCAAGGACGCCGACGCCCCCCATGGTCCCGGCGGCCGGAAGCGTGCCGCGGGTTGCCATCCAAAGCGTGTTTCCAATTACCCACAAGCCAAGCAGCAGAAGCGTAGTGCCCTTGGCGAGGGCAGCACGGGATCGCCAATAAAGAGCAAGGCCAGCGACGCCAAGGCTGATCGCATAATTGGCAGTATCGCCAAGAAAATCGAGGGCATCGGCCTTAAGGGAGGCAGAGCCGGCACTTACCCCCGCAACGATCTCGATGCAGAACATTCCGCCATTGATCGCAAGGGCTACCCAAAGCACGCGGCGCCAACTCGCGTCTTCGATCTTGAAAGAGTTATCCTGCGACGCGCCGCAGCAACCACCTGCCATTTGCCATCTCCAAACCGAAGAATGGCACCCCATATAAACCCTGTAGGCACTACAGGGTCAAGACTATGGCATTCACAATCGGCGAGATCGGTAAAGCGACAAGGACGAACATCGAGACCGTTCGCTACTATGAGCGCATAGGCCTGCTGGCGAGGCCAAATCGCGGCGCGAACAATTATCGCAGTTATGGCCAGGACGCGCTTGACCGCCTTTCTTTCATTCGCCGATCCCGCGATCTGGGATTTTCGCTTGAACAGGTTCGGGCGCTTCTCGGCCTATCCGACGATCGGACCCACGATTGTGCGGAGGTTGACAGGATTTCCAAGGCGCATCTGGTTGAGGTCGAACGTAAGATTGAAGATCTCACGGTGCTAGGACGGGAACTGAGGGCGGTGATCGACTCCTGCGATGGGGGCATAGTCGCTCATTGCCGGATCATCGAAGCACTCGCCCCTCCGGAACGTTGATAGGGTTCGCTCATCTGTGGCTGCTCTGCCGACTGCTAGCGCGTTGCCCCCGGGGGCGCCGACGACCAGTCGCCTGACGATGCCCTCTTTGAGCACGATGCATTGCCACTGCTGCAGGTGTGCAGCCATCTCTGATTCTTATCCTGGACATCAGTTCTTTGCAGAACCGTTGGCTGATGTGGGGGGACTGGCGGGTTCAGGATCTCTGGATGCTACTCCGCGCAACCAGGAAGTGAACGATGAGATGGCAGCATGTGACTGCGCATTAGCCTGCGAAACGAGAAAAAATCCGCTATCCGCTGCGAGACTGGTACCGAACAATTGCAGTAGTCGGCCCGATGCAATGTCATCCTCGACGTATAAAGATCCGGCCAAAGTCAGCCCCTGACCAGCGATCGCCGCTTCGACCGCGAGCGCGGTTTGATTGAATCGTATCGCTTTCTGGTTTGGAGTGGGCTTAAGGCTTGGAATATTCTCCAGAAAGCGTGGCCACAGATTGTGGGCATCATGCAGTAGCGGGTAATGTTCAAAGTTCGCTACGACTTCAGGATGCCCGAACTTTTCAATGAGAAGCGGGCTGCCTACCGCGACTATCACGTGGGGTAGCAGCAGATCGGCTGTGACATCAGGTCCGAAGGGTGGTCTTCCGAGACGAACTGCGACATCCACTCCGTCAGCCTGAAAGTCGGAAATGCGGTCTGTGGCCACGATCCTTACATCGATATCGGGATAGGCGTCTGTAAAATCGGCAAGCCTTGGAATTAGCCACTTTGATGCGAAAGTGGGCGTAACGCTAATGGTGACGTGACGGCGACCGGGACGCAGTAGTGACGTAGCTTCCTGAATGATGTCGAAGGCCCGTCGAATGTTGGGTTGATAGCCCCGCCCGGCCTCGGTCAACGCAAGCCCGCGCGGATGACGTTCGAACAGGGAGATACCCAATTCTGCTTCCAGCCCGCGTATCTGCTGTGCGACCGCTCCTTGAGTAACGCCCAGCTCCTCGGCGGCCAGCCTGAAGTTCAAATGACGTGCCGCAGCGTCAAATGCGCGCAGCGCATTGAAAGGGGGAAGGCGTCTCATTTTCTTACTGTAGAATTTCTACACTCTGAAGGGAAGCGAACTGGTTCGTGATGCTCGTTCATACCCGATAAGGAAAAGCCCTCTCGAGCGCTGGTCGCGTTTTGGCTATGGCAGGAGGTTTGAGTGACTGTAGAAAAGGTGGCGGTTGTGACCGCCGGTGGTAGCGGCATTGGCGCAGCAGCAGCCCGGCGGTTCTCGCGGGACGGGTACAAGGTCGCCATTCTCTCGTCTTCGGGAAAGGGTGAGGCACTTGCAAATGAACTCGGAGGCTTCGGTCTCACAGGCTCGAACCAGTCGCCTGCTGACATAAAGAAGCTGATCGATGGGGCCGTCGACCGCTGGGGGCGGATCGATGCTCTCGTCAATTCGGCTGGGCATGGTCCCAGGGGGCCTGTGCTCGAACTAACCGATGAGGATTGGCATCAAGGCTTGGAAACCTACTTGCTGAACGCGCTCCGACCGACCCGCCTGGTCGTGCCGATAATGCAGCGCCAGAAGGGCGGGGCAATCATCAACATCTCGTCTGCCTGGGCCTTCGAGCCGACTCCGCAGTTCCCGACATCAAATGTCTTCCGGGCCGGGCTCGCCTCACTCGTGAAGATCATTGCTGACACCTATGCGTCCGATAACATCCGGGTAAATAATGTCCTGCCCGGCTGGATCGACAGCCTGCCTGAGACAGCCGAGCGCCGCGAGAACGTGCCGCTCGGTCGCTACGGCACACCCGAGGAAATCGCCGCCACCATCGCTTTCCTGGCGTCCGAGGGCGGCGGGTATATCACTGGCCAGAACATCCGGGTCGATGGCGGCCTGATCCATTCGGTCTGAGCCATGAACATGAAAAAACTGACGCAACTGGCGGCCATCCTTCTGGCCGCCTTCTCGGGACCGACCGCCATGGCGCAAGTCGCACACACCAAACCGCAGGTGCTGGTTCTTATCTATTCGGATACCGGCGGGACCTATGCTCTTGCGCGAGAAGTCGCTGCGGGGATCACTGGAGACGGATCGGTCGATGCGACGATCAAGCAGGTCAAGGGCTCGCCAAAATCCGATCTAAAGGATGTGCCTGTGGCAACCGTGGCGGAGCTCGCCCGCTATGACGGGATTGCCTTCGGCTCTCCGGTCTATTTCGGCAATATCAGCACGCCGATGAGCGAATTTCTTTCCCAGACCGGCGATCTGTGGTCGGCGCACGCGCTCGAGGGCAAGCCTGCTACCGTGTTCATGTCGGCCGGTAGCGGAGCGGGCAAAGAGCTGGCTTTCCAGTCGTTCTGGGGAAGCCTTGCGGTTCATGGGATGCTGTTGATGCCCAATGGTATTCGCGGGGTCGAAGGGCTCGACAAGACTGTACCGCAGGGCAATTCGGTGCTGGGTGCATCCACCCTCGCGTCGCTCAAGAATGTGGAGCGACCAACTCTGGGTGAGCGTCAGATAGCGCGCGACCAGGGCCGGGCCTTCGCACGCGTTGTATCGGCCTTGAGAGGCGCCCTTCCGGCATCCTCCTCGGAGGTGGCGGCTGTGACTGAGGTTCCAAAGGCTGCCATCACAATCCGCGAGGCGCTCGCTCGAATGGGTCTGGCTTTGCCGCCGCTGCCCAAACCTGCTGGTAACTATTCCCCGTTCGTGCGCACCGGAAACCTGGTCTTCATCAACCAATATGCCCTCAAGGACGGCAAAATCCTCCATCCGGGAAAGATCGGCGTGGATGTGACCGACGCGCAGGCAAAGGAGTCCGTGCAGGCGACGATGCTGAACGTTTTATCCGTGCTCAACGAGGCGGTCGGCGGGGACCTCGGTCGCGTGAAGCAAGCGGTGCAATTGACAGGGGTGTTCAACACGATCGACACCTATGCCGATCACGCCCGCTTGATGAACACCGCTTCTGATCTCGCGGCCGATCTCCTTGGTGAACGTGGGCACCATGCTCGGATGACGCTGGGCGCAAATTCAGTACCCGGTCAATCCCCGGTCGAAATCCAGGCGATCTTCGAGGTCGAGTAAGTCAGCGGTGCGCCGCGATCAACTCCGCGGACCGCGGCGGGCGGGATGAAAGTGAGAAAGCATGAACGCGCGTAAGGCCATCGACGGCAAAGCCTTGATCTACATGATTGGCCTGTGCGCTATCTGGGGCATGCAGCAAACGGCAGTAAAACTGGCAGCGCCCGCTATGCCTGAAATCCTTCAGGTCGCTTTGCGCTCCGGAGTGGCGTTGGTGGTCATTGCCGGAATCGCTGCCGTAAGGCGTGAGACCGGCTGGTTCTTCAAGGGAACCTGGAAAGCTGGCTTGGTCATAGGTCTGCTCTTTGGCCTGGAATATTTCCTCGTCACGCAGGGACTGCGTTTTACGACCGCCTCACATATCTCAATCTTCTTATACACATCGCCCATATTTGCGGCGCTCGGTCTCCACATGCGGCTACCCGAAGAGAGGCTTGATGCTGCTCAATGGGTCGGAATTGCCGTAGCCTTCCTGGGGATCGTCTTCGCATTTGCCGGTCGTGCGGGCGGCGTCAGGATAGATACCGGGTTGATCGGTGACGCTCTGGGGATAGCCGCAGGTGCAGCATGGGGACTGACCACCATAGCTCTGCGGCTCTCAGCATTATCCAACGCCCCTACGACCATCACAGTCAGCTATCAGCTGGCGGGAGCTTTTTTCTTGTTGACGATACTCTCATTCGTGCTGGGGCAGGTCAGTTTGACAGCTACACCAATATTGATAGCCAGTATGGCGTTTCAGATAATCATGGTCGGCCTTTTGAGCTTTCTACTATGGTTCTCCCTGTTGCGCAGATATCTTGCATCGCAGCTTGGGGTATTGTCGTTCATGACGCCGATCTTCGGCATTACGTTTGGGGCGCTGATCCTGAATGACCCGTTGGATGGGGGATTTATTGCTGGCGCGGTACTTGTCTTGACAGGAATTTTCTTGGTCGGCGGACGCGATCTTTTTCGGAAGACTTCTGCAGCAACACCCTGAATATCAGGAAAGCATAAGGGGCCTCGACTTAGCCGTTCTCGAGGGAAGATCCTTTTACGCGATCTTTTGGGCCCTTATCTAACGGATGGGAGGCGGCTTTTGACGCTCGCAAGCCGCCTCCTACCTTCCCAGTGTCGAAATTCATCGTCGACGCAGAATGATCATCTTCTCATGCGTCATGTCCTGCATCGTGTAACCAATTCCGCCAGTGCCATAGCCTGAAACACGGCGCCCCGCGAATGGCATCCAGTCGGTTCTGAACGTGGTCGCATCGTTCACCATCACTGCTGATGCCTCTAAGCCGTGAGCCGCTGACAAAGCGACGTCGAGGTCTTGAGCGAAGATGCTCGCCTGAAATGCCACCGGCAGCGAATTGGCACGGGCGAGGGCGTCAGAAAGATCCTTATACCGATATAGCGCCATGACCGGCCCAAATATCTCCTCGCGTGAGACACGTACGTCAGGAGCGGGATCAAGTAAGATTGTTGGTTCGAACAGTGTCTTCGAAAGCCGCGTGCCTCCGACAGCTGGGGCAACGCTGCTGGCTACGGCTTCTGCGACCCAATCGGCAACCCGGTCGACCTCGCGAGGCGTAATCAGTGGCCCGACATCCGTCTTTTCGAACGTGGGATCGCCCGTCTGGAGGGAACTGACCTTTGCTATCAGTCTGTCGGCCATCTCCTGGAAAACTGCATCATGTACATATACGCGCTGCGTGGACACACAGACTTGTCCCGCATGATAGAAGCCGCCCCGGACGAGCGGATCCAGAACAGCCTCCAGATCAGCGCTTCGATCGATGATAGCCGGCGCGGCGCCTCCATGTTCTAGTGCTGAGCGCACCCCGGGCGCGAGCTTTGAATGCAGGTACCACCCCACCCTGGCTGATCCGATGAAACTAAGAAATGCAATTCGAGGGCTTGTCGCAAGGCTCTCTGCCAGCGCGGTATCGGCTGTGATCAGAGTTTGGCACCAAGCTTCTGGTAGTCCCGCCTCATGCACAAGCTTAACAAATTCAAGGCACGACAGAGGGGTGCGATCGGCTGGCTTCACAATGACCGGGCAGCCAGTCGCAATGGCGGGAACGACCTGATGGACGATCAAGTTCAGCGGATGATTAAATGCCGAAATTGCCGCGACCACCCCGATGGGTTCCTTGGTGGTAAAGGCCCATCGATTGGTCGATGCCGGAGAGAGTCCCATCGGGATTTCCCTTCCGGCAAATGTGCGTAGCTCATCTGCTGCGTTGCGGACCCCATCCACTGCTCGGACCACTTCAGCGGCGGCATCTCGCAGCGGCTTTCCGCCTTCACGCGCGATCATCAGCGCAAAAGCGTCTTTCTGACTGTCGAGACTGTCGGCTACTTTACGCAGGATGGCGATGCGTTCATGAGGTTCTAGCCAACTCGTCCGGTCTGCAAAAGCTTCCGACGCAGTGCTGAGCTTACGGTCCAGCGACGCTTCGTCGTCAGTTTCAATCTCTGCGATCAGTTCACGATCAAATGCCTGAAAAACCTGCAGCATGCTCTTCACTCCAGGCTCAGGCAAGATCGACGCTGGGCACTTTGTTGCGCAGCTCTTCGACAAGGACACGGGTGTTCTCCGAGTAGTCGATCGGACAATCGACAAGATGCACGCCGCCTCCTTTGAAGGCCGCCTCGAGCGCCGGGATGAGACCTTCAGCAGATGCGACCCTCGATCCTTTGGCCCCATAAGCCTCCGCATACTTCAGGAAATCAGGGTTTCCAAAGGTCATGCCATAATCCGGAAACTGGTCCACAGCCTGCTTCCAACGGATCATCCCATAGGCTCCGTCGTTCAATACGAGCACGACCAGATTGAGCTTCAGGCGCACCGCCGTCTCAAGTTCCTGCGAATTCATCATGAAGCCACCGTCCCCGCAGACGGCCATAACGCGGCGGTCTGGATAGATCATCGATGCCATCATGGCCGAAGGGAGGCCGGCCCCCATGGTCGCCAGCGCATTGTCCAGAAGAAGGGTATTGGCCTCGTGGGTGCGGTAGTTTCGTGCGAACCAGATTTTGTACATGCCGTTATCGAGGCACACGATGCCGTCATGAGGCATCACCGCTCGTACGTCGTGCACCAGGCGCTGCGGCGTCACCGGGAATCGGCTCTCCTCGGCACGTTCTGCAAGGCGTTCGAGGATTTTCTGGCGGAGGTCGAGCATTTGGCGTTGCTCTGCAAGCTTTCCGGAAAGCCGGTGGGTCAATTCCGCAACTGTAGTGCCCACGTCACCGATGACCTCGGCGTCGGGATGATACACCTGCTCAACCGTCGCCGATTGGAAGCTTATATGGACGACCTTGGGGCCACCGGCTTCGCGCATAAGGAAAGGCGGCTTTTCAATTGTGTCGTGGCCGATCGCGATGATGAGATCGGCAAGTGCTATCGCGTCGTGGACATAATCACCTTCCGAGAGCGCTGCAGTTCCCATGTAGAGATTAGAACCACCGGTCACCGCTCCCTTGCCCATTTGCGTGTTGAAGAAAGGGAGCCCTGTTTCACGGATAAAATCGGAGAGCGGCGCTACCAGTTGCGGGCGATTCCCACCGGCCCCAATCATGACCAATGGCCGCTCGGCGGCGAGGATCATATCGGCTGCCCGGTCGATGGCGGTGGCAGGAGCGATGGGCTGGTCCAGGGGGTGGGGAGGTATTATCTGCACATCTCCTACATGTGCGCCGGCGACGTCTTCTGGTAACTCCAGGTGGACGGGGCCGGGCCTCTCCTCCATCGCAACTCTAAAGGCGTCTCGAACGGTTGAAGCGATGCTCGCCGCGCTGACAATTTGACGGGTCATCTTGGTAAGGGGGCGCATCGATCCCACCACATCGACGATCTGAAACCGGGCCTGCTTGGCACTCATGATAGCCTTTTGCCCGGTTATGAGGATCATCGGCATCGCTCCGAGATGGGCGTATGCCGCTCCGGTCGAGAAGTTAAGAGCTCCAGGGCCCAAGGTGGCAAGGCAGACGCCGGGTTTACCAGTGAGTCTGCCATACGTTGCCGCCATGAAGGCCGCGGCCTGTTCGTGCCGGGTCAATACAAGCTGGATCGTCGAATTTCGCAGTGACTCCAGCACGTCCAGATTTTCTTCGCCGGGAACGCCGAAAATTCGCTCGACCCCTTCATTTTCCAGCGCACGGACTAAGATGTCGGAACCCTTCATCACGCTATTCTCCTTCGCTTTGGCCAAGCAGCTTCAGGCAAGCTTGGCAGTGTATTGAGCGGCGGGGCCAGGGGACTTCTCATGCCAATACGGCGTCGATGAATCCCAAGGCAAAATTGTCTCCTCCATCACCACTGGGTCCCGTGGACCGGGGGCATCGGCGGCGGTGCTTCCCGTTCAATCGCTTCCAACAAGTCGATTTCGATCGTTCTGCACATCGTTGAAAGTGGAACATCATGCACTGTGTTGGCAAATGGGTCGGTCAAATCGTGACCGATCCGCAGCGCCGCCAGGAAGATCATGCCGATGAGGGTCGACCCGATAGGTGTGAAAAGGTCGAGGGTTTCGACGAGCGATATCGGAAGCAGGACGCAGAACAAGCGGGTGAAAAGGTTGGGCATGAATTCAAACCCATTGGGTAACGGCGTATTCTTGATCCGCTCCATGCCGCCTTGGGCATTGGCTATGTCCATCATGACGCGTTCGAACATACCCTGTTGAACTGTATCGATTTTCCCCTCACCCCGAGCGCCGGAGACGATCCGGGATATGTCTTCGAGCAAGGCATTGGGACGATTTGACCCCCGCGAAGCCGCCTCCACTGCTGCCTTGCCTCCGAGCCGTTCGATGTCCTCGAATGGATCCTGGCCTCGTAGACGGCAACGCAGAGCGTGCGCGAGTGCGATCTGCCTCAGAATGATGGCCTCGGCCTCAGGGCCGGAAGGGATCAGATTCCGGGCCATGCGAGCGATGCTTCGCGAAGCGTTTATGAGCGCCCCCCACAGTGTGCGCGCTTCCCACCAACGCGCATAGGCGGCATTGGTGCGAAACCCCAAGAAGAGAGCTATTGCAGTACCGAAGAGAGCCACGGGAAGTTGTGGTTCTTTCACCGGCATGTAGCGGTGAAAGACGGTTACGAGCACATCCCAGACGAACAGCATGGTCAACGGCTTCCAGATCTCAACGATGATCTGCTCCAGACGAGGGCGGGCGCCTACGATCATTGTTCGAAACCTTGGACGATCGGGGAAGCGGTGGGGCGACGGAGCAGGTCGAAATTCCCCTCAACGAGGAGGCCGACGCGGATCGGCCGTTTAGAACGGTTGTTCCAACTCCATTCGTACAGGCTTCCATGCCGGGGGCGCAAATTGCCCTGTTCTGTGGCCGAAATGTCCTTTTCCGTCAGGATCGAGCCCGTATGCCCATCGTCCAGTCGCAGACGGTAGTGTATCTTTGATCCGCCGATGTCGCTGACATAGCGCATCGTATCTCCACCAACGACATAGGCGGTGACGCGGCGCACCTCGCCGGGACCCAGAGTAAAGTTCAGTCTCTCCGAACTTGGTTGATTGTCATTTTTCGCCAGCGAGCCCATCAGCGAGATTGCGCCGAAAACGACAAACGCGATACTCGTCAGAGTGCTGACGCCCAGCAACGCAATTGCGGGACGATCAAGTTTCATGGCTGTTCGGCCTGGGGTGCGCGCCATAGGCCTCTTCTTCCCAAGGCCTCACGTCGGCTCTCGATCGCGGCATCGCGAACTGCGGGCAAAATGAGGGGGATATCGACGCGTAGCTTCTCGACCATTTCCATGATCCTTCTGGGTTGGGCGCTATTCGCAATTGCTTGGATAGGCCGATATTCAGGGCGGATGGCCGCGACCCGGTTGGGCGATCGCCGTCGTTCGATGGCAGACCAGAGATTTTTCCCCCATCCGGTCTAGCTTGAGTGTGTCGGTGCCGGTCAGAACCAAGGTCAGATTGTTTCCGGCATAGGCCTTGCCGGTGTCCGGTGCGGTCAATCTGGATGGTTTCCCGCCAGGAATTATCGTCAGGTCCAGGGTCAGGCCATCGAGCATAAAGTCGCCGTCAAGTTGGGTCCCGTCCTCACATGTGTACAGGTGTTCGCCAATGAGAGCGGGCAATGAGGCGCTATCGTGACGCCGATCACTGACGGTATCTTCAGCTCGACAGCCGGCGAGAGTTATCGTTGCCAGGCCTCCTGCAACGAGTAGCGATGTTGAAAGCTCGCGGGTCACACGCATGGCGGATTTCTGTCAACTGGAGGCGAACTGTCGCCATGGGCGGCAAGGGCGGCCGCCCATGGCGCGGGCCGTTCTCGCACGCGGGGAGGGGGGCAGGGGCGTGCGGCGGCCGATCGGATCATCAGTCGAACAACTCACGTAGGAAGCCTTTACGGCGGCCATGATGGCCGCTGCGCTGGCTGTGACCCTCCTCATCGGGGTGCCCATTCTCGCGGCTCGCCACCGTTGGCGGTTGTTGTGTCCTGCTTGCGCCTGCGGTGTCCGCGAAACTGCGCTCGATAATCTTGTCGAGCTCGCCTCGATCGAGCCAAACACCCCTGCATTGAGGGCAGTAGTCGATTTCGATGCCCTGCCGCTCGCTCATGAGCAGATCAACGCGGCAGACGGGGCATTGGAGACCGATTGGTGCCGTTACATTGGTCATGTCAGTATTCCTTGGGTGGAGGAGTGTCTTTGATCCCTCGGATTTCGCTGCGAGCGTCTTTCAGGATTTCAACGCCGCCCTTGATGGCGATGAAAGCCGTCGCCAGTCCGACCAGAAGATCCGGCCAATTGGCGTTCAGCCACCAAACCAGCGCGCCAGCGATCAGAATGCCGCCGTTCGATATGAAATCATTGTAGCTGAACGTGGTGGCTGCCCGCATGGCGACATCTGGCTCGTCGAGGCGCTGAAGCAGTCTGAGGCAAACATAGTTGATGACGGCCGCAACGGCCGACATCACCATCATGGTCGCTCCGATGGGGTCGCTTCCGTAGGTGTAACGGCGCGCGACGTCGAAAAGAATTCCCACTGCGAATATCAGCAGCATCGAGCCAGAGAATAAAGCGGCGCGGCCTTTCCAGATGAGCCCGCGCCCAAGGGCCAGGAGGCTCAACATATAGACCAGCGCATCGGAGAGATTATCGACACCGTTCGCGATAAGAGCACTGGAATCGCCAGTAATCCCTGCGAAGAAGAATGCTGCGGAGATGATCACATTGAGGATCAGGACGATCCAGAGTGTCCGCTGCTCCGTCTCACTCGTTTTGTTCCGGGCTTCAATCATCATTGACGCTCCGTCCTTTGGTGGCTGCGGTGGTACGGCGCTTGTGTCGATTTCCAGCAGGTCCTGCGCGAGACAGTCGCCTGACAGCTACTAGGAAGCTTGTGTCCTGAAGCTGCATTCGCCGGCGAATGCCTGCGCGCACGAATGCGGCTGCGGGGGCTCCGAACAACCCCTTGCATTCGACGCTGTGTCGAAAATGAAGGCCCGAGGCATCCTCAGTCAGTTCATATCCTTCCTCCATTGTGAAGAATGGGAAGGTGCCTAATTTCCAGCGAATGCTGCCGGACCGTTCGTGTGCCACGATCAGGGCATCGACTTGGGTGCTTCGGCCGAAGAAGCGTGCGGTGAACTCAACCTTCTTGCCCAAGCCGACAACCCCGCCGCCAAACCGATACTCCGGATGCCAACTTTCATACTGGGCCAGATTTGCCAGCATGGCCCATGCTCGAAGGCGGGAGATCGGGGGGCTAAACCTGGTTTCCTCTCTCATGTCGCTGATCCTCTCATTCGATCAGGGAAGAAACAGGAGGGCAGCAGCTGCCCTCCTGTCACATCAATGCTGAGGTTGACTGCTGGCGGCCGAGGTCTCGAGCACTTCCTCATCTGCTTCGACCATCGTTGCGCGGCCGTACCGCGCGTAGAGTGTCGGCAGGACGAACAGGGTGAGGATTGTCGCGGAAAGAAGGCCGCCGATTACGACTGTCGCCAGCGGCTTCTGGACTTCGGCTCCAGCCCCGGTGCCCAATGCCATCGGTACAAAGCCGAGGCTGGCGACCAATGCGGTCATCACCACTGGCCTGAGGCGTTGAAGGGCGCCTGCCCTGGCCGCTTCCGCCCGGTCCATTCCCGCTCGCATGAGATCCTGGATCGAGGATACCATGACAAGGCCGTTGAGGACCGCAATGCCGGACAGAGCGATGAACCCGACTGCGGCGGAGATGGAAAAGTCCATGCCCCGCAGGAAAAGGGCCAGAACGCCGCCCACCAGAGCAAGTGGAACGCCGGTGAACACGATCGCGGCGTCCCTTACCGATCCCAGAGCCCCATACAGGAGCAGAAGGATCAGCACGAAGCAGGCAGGGATTACCAACTGAAGCCGCTCGCGGGCTGAAGCCAGGTTCTCGAATTGTCCGCCCCATTCAAGGTAACTGCCCGGTGGCAAGCGGACTTCCTTTGCGATGCCATTCTGTGCATCTTCGACCACGCTGCCGACGTCCCTGCCCCGAACGTTCGCCTGCACGACGACCCGACGCTTGCCATTCTCTCGGCTGATCTGGTTAGGCCCGTCGATGACCCGGATATCGGCCACGCTCGACAGAGGAACGAATTGTCCTCCAGGCGTCGGTACTTGGACCTGGCTCAATAGCGAGATGTCGGCCCGCTGAGCTTCCGACAATCGGATGACCACTGGAAAGCGGCGATCCCCTTCGAAGATCATGCCGGACTGCTGACCGCCCAATGTGGCATTGACGATGTCTTGCACGTCCTGGGCGGTTACACCGAGGCGGGCCATGGCGTCTCGATTGACCCGGATGTCGAGCATCGGGAGACCGGTGGTCTGTTCAACCTTTACGTCGGTTGCGCCATTTGTCCTTCTAAGGACTCCCGCAATCTTCTCAGCTGTCGCATTCATCGAGTTGAAGTCATCCCCAAAGACCTTCACTGCGATGTCGCCGCGCACCCCGGCGATTAGTTCGTTGAAGCGCATCTGGATCGGTTGGGTGATCTCGTAGGCGTTGCCCGGGAACTTGGCGAGCTTCCCTTCGATCCTCGAGATGAGCGCTTCCTTGGTCAGGCTGGGATTGGGCCATTCCTTCCGATCCTTGAGAATGACGAACATGTCGGTGGCGTTGGGCGGCATCGGGTCTGACGCGAGTTCAGCCGTACCGGTCTTGGAGAAAACGAACTTCACCTCCGGCTGCTTCGACATCATTTGCTCGATCGGTACCTGCATCGCCTGGCTCTGCTGCACCGACGTCGCCGGAATTCGCAGGGCCTGAATCAGGAGATCGCCTTCATCAAGTTGTGGCAGGAACACCTGACCCAGAGAGGTAAAAGCAAGGATTGCCACAGCGAACGCGCCTATGCCGGCACCGACGGTCAGGGTCGGCCGCTTCATCGCGCGGTCGAGGCCGGGTTCATAGCGAGCCTTGAGCCAGCCCATGATCCGACCTTCCTTCTCTTCGATTCGCTTGGACAGCCATAGGGCGATCGCAGCGGGAACGAAGGTCAGGGAAAGGACGAACGCGCAGACGAGCGCGATGATGACGGTGAGGGCCATTGGCACGAAGGTCTTGCCTTCGACACCTGTCAGTGTGAGCAACGGCACATAAACGAGGATGATGATCGCCTGGCCATAGACCGACGGCTTGATCATTTCCCTTGCCGCAGCTGCGACTGTATCCAGCCGTTCCTTGACGGTAAGCAGACGTCCTTCATGGTGCTGATGCTCCGCCATGCGTCGCAAGGCGTTCTCGACGATGATGACCGCGCCATCGACGATGAGGCCGAAGTCCAGCGCACCCAGGCTCATGAGGTTGGCCGACACACCGGCGCGCAACATGCCAAAGCCCGTCAGCATCATGGTGATCGGGATGATGACCGCCGCGATCAGTGCCGCGCGGAAGTTGCCGAGAAGCAGGAACAACACCACGATGACCAGCAGGGCGCCCTCACCCAGATTCTTGGCGACCGTCTTGATGGTGGAGTTCACCAGCGCGGTGCGGTTGAGAACCGGTTGAACGATCACGTCCGGCGGCAGCGAGGCGTTGATCTCGTCCAGACGGTTGGCGACGGCCGTTGCGACCGTACGGCTGTTTTCTCCAATACGCATGATGGCGGTGCCGACGACGACCTCAGTGCCGTTCTCGGATGCCGAGCCCATGCGGATCGCCTGGCCGGTGCGGACGGATGCGACCTGGCCCAAGGTGATGGGTACGCCGTCCCTGGTGGCAACCACGATCTTCGAAAGTTCGTCCGCATTGCGGACAAGGGCGTCGGCGCGCACCGCCAACCCCTCGCCGTTGCGATTGACGAAGCCGCCGCCGACGCTGGTGTTGTTGCGCTCGAGGGCAGTGCTGAGCTGCGTCAGGGTGATCCCCATCGATGCCAGCCGCTGCACGTCGGGCACGACGAGGAACTGCTTGGCATAGCCGCCGATTGAATCGACGCCAGCCAGGCCCTTGGTGTTCTTGAGCAGCGGTGAGACGATCCAGTCTTGCGCGGTACGCAGATAGGTTGCCTTGTCCGTGTCGTTGGTCAGTCTTTCGCCCTCGGGCGTGATGTAGCTGCCGTCCGGCTGCATGCCCGGTTCGCCGGGCTGATGCTTGTCGTCCTTGCGATGCTCCAGGCGGACGGTCCACATGTAGACTTCGCCCAGACCTGTCGCGATTGGCCCCATTTCCGGGCTGACGCCGTCGGGCAGATTTTCCGAGACACCGGTCAGGCGCTCGCCGACCTGTTGGCGGGCGAAGAAAATGTCCGTGTCTTCGGAGAAGACGGCAGTAACCTGCGCAAAGCCGTTACGGCTGAGCGAGCGGCTATAGTCGAGGCCGGGAATGCCGGCGAGCGCGGTCTCGATCGGAAAGGCGACCTGCTTCTCGACCAGTTCGGGCGAAAGCGCAGGCGCGCGGACGTTGATCTGAACCTGATTGTTGGTGATATCGGGAACCGCGTCGATGGGCAGCCGTGACAGGGCGGCGGCACCGATCACGGCGGCAATGGCGGTCAGCAGCAGGACGAGCCAGCGCTTGTGAACCGCCCAGGTTACGATTGGGGCGATCATCGGCTCAGTCCTCGTGGCTCGCTTCGCTCTTGCCGAGTTCGGCCTTGAGCGTGAAGCTGTTGACGGTAGCGATGACCTCGGTGCCCTTAAGGCCCGACTTGATGATCACACTGTCGCCGGCGCTGTCGCCAAGCTGCACAGGTGTCGCCTGGAAGCCGGTCTTGGTGCGCACGAAGACCACGGACTTGCCTTCTTCGGTCTGCACGGCGGTCAGCGGTACGCGGATTGCGCCATCGCCACCGCTTCCCGTGAGGGCAACGGAAGCCGTAACAGGCTCGCCGACGCGCCAATTGCCATCGCGATTATCGAGCGTCGCGATGACGGGGACGAGCCGGGTGTTGGGATCCAGGGCAGGCGACACGAAGGTCACCTTGGCCGTCGCTTCGCGGCCGGCTGCCTTCACCGTCACCATCGCGCCCGGACGTACGCGACCGGCGTCCTGCGGCTGGAGGTTGAGCGACAGGGAAACGCTGGAGAGGTTGGCGACCCGGAAAAGCTCGGCATCTGCCGCGACCGTCTGCCCGAGCACTACGCTGCGGCCGATGACCTGCCCGGATATCGGCGCGACGATGCCGATACGATTGAGGCCGCCACCGCCCGTGCCTGCGGCCGAGACCTGCTGCTGCGCTAGGCGAAGCGCAATTCGTGCTTCGGTCGCCGCCGTGCGGGCGGCGATGAGATCCTGCTCCGGTGATACCCGCTGGGAAAAGAGGCGCTGTTCTCGCGCGAGATTGCTGTTGGCCAGGGACAGGCGCGCGCGGGCGGCCTCCGTTTCTGCATTGAGCGATGCGGCCTCTCGGCTTTCGATGACGGCAAGCGCTTGGCCACGGCCGATTGACTGGCCGAGGTTGCGGGTCAGCGACACGACTCGGCCACCGATCGCTGCGGAAACGACCTGCGTGCCTTGCGGGTCGCCATCGATAGTTGCGGGCAGTTCGATCGTGCCCGACCCGCCTATAACAGGACGCGCCGTCTGGATTCCTGCCGATGCGATCTGGTCGGCGGTCAGCGTTATCTTGCCCTCGTCAGCGTGGGCTTCGCCACCGGCCTTGCCCACAGCGGCGGGCGCTGTTTGATCCGCTTTGTTCTGCTCGCTCTCACCCCCACATGCGGCGAGGGCCAGCATGAGGGACAAAGGAAGCGCTGCGTAGATGATGGTCTTGGATTTCATGGATCAGTTCCCCTGTTCCGGTGCGGGCGCGGCCAGGCGCTCCAGCTGCGCACGGGCATTCTGGTAGGAGGCGAGAGCGTCGATGGCGGCGAGGCGGGTTTCGCTAAGCGTGCGCTCGGCATCGAGCAGGTCGAGTTGCCCGAACTTGCCTTCACGATATCCGATGCGGGCGATGCGAGCGGCCTCCTGGGCAGCCTCGAGTGCGGGACCGGTTGCCGTCTGCGCAGTCACAGCGGCATTCGAGGCCGCGGTCTGCGCGTCGGTGATGGCCTGCTCGACATCGAGCGCCGTCATGCGCTTCTGTGCTTCGGCCTGATTGCGCTGCGCCTGCGCCTGCGCCACGGATGCCTTCCCCGAGTTGAAGATCGGGATGGGCATGGTGACAGTGAAGATCAGCGCCGTATCATTGGTGCCCGATAGTCTGCGCAGGCCGGGACCAGCCTCGAGGTTTGGAACACGCTGGGAGTTTGCAAGGCGCACATTCGCGTCGGCAATGGCGAGATCGGCGCCCGCCGCCGCAAGTGCCAGTGTGCCGGCTGCGCTCGGTGGCATTTCCGGCCCATAGCCGCGCGGAAGGCTTTCGAGCCACGCCGTGTCGAGCGGGCCACCCATGGGCTGACCCACTCGCCTCTCCAGATTGGCGCGCGAAGCCTGCGCCAATCTGATGGTTCGAACCAGTTCGGCATCGGCATTGATCTTCGCGACGTTCGCGCGCTGCTCTTCGATCGGAGAGGCTCTACCGGCCTGGACCCTGACCCTTGCGGCATTGGCCGCGTCGCCTGCGATGCGAGACTGATCGCGAGCAGTTTGCACCCGACGTTCCGCAGCCACGGCCTCTACATAGAGCTGCGTGACCTGCAGCCTGATGTCCGCCTTCGTAATTGCCGATACGAGTAGGGCCCGATCAGTCTGAGCATCAGCGACTGCGATTCGAGCAGAGCGCTTTCCTCCCAGCTCGATGGGAATGGCAACGCTGACGGTCGACTCTGCGCTTCTGAAACCGCTGTAGGCACCGCTTCCCGCGATGTTCTCGACTTGCGTCTGAATGGTGGGATTAGGTCGCAGACTGGCAACCCGGCGCCCTGCTTGGGCCGCTTCAACACCAGCCTGAGCCGCTTGGACTGCCGGTGCGCTGCCGCCGGCGGCGGCTACAGCCTGCTCGAGTGTGTACGGGGCTGCAACTGCCGTAAGCGCAGGCGCCTCCTGTGCCTGCGCCACGGCGACGCAGGACACGGCAGCCAGCAAGGCTGCAATGGATCGAAACATGAAGATTTATCCTGAACACGAGTCACGGATGACCCACCGCGAGCTTCAGGCGCGAGGGTCCGCTATGGCTCGGTCA
Organism: Novosphingobium silvae; assembly: GCF_009856825.1. GTDB lineage: Bacteria > Pseudomonadota > Alphaproteobacteria > Sphingomonadales > Sphingomonadaceae > Novosphingobium > Novosphingobium silvae. The sequence continues at coordinate 53,557 of NZ_WVTD01000012.1, forward strand.
GGAAATAGGCGGGCGCAGATCAGGCCCGATGGCCCAGCGCTTGGATGCTGCCGGAGCGGGAACGAACACAGGCGCATGTCGTGCGGAGCCTAGCAGATCGTCACTCGCTGCAGCCGGGACAAATGCGGTTCCACCATGGCAGCTACCATGGTGGTGGGGCATTGCCTTGTCGGCATCACCTTGCGTCTGATCAGCGTCGCCATCGGTGTGCACATAGCCGGAACAGTCGATGGTCGGAGCGCTGGGAATTTCCTGGGCGTGCACCATCGTGGTCGTCAGCAACGAGACCGAAAGCAGGCACAGAAGGAAGATTCCTAAACGGCGCATGGATGCCCCCTAGTCGATCTGGGTGAGCGTGTCACGTCTAAAAGTAAAAGCCCAAACCTTCCTAGATTGGTAAGGTTTTGAGAAAGTCTAAATTCGAGTGTTTATGCGGATATGTTGTATCATCGATGCACTTATTTCAATTTATTGAAGAAAAATGCGGAAAGTAACAATCAAATTAGATATGAATAATGGGTTATGGTTAGGTGAAATATCAAAATAACTATGATGTCTTAAATGCCTTGCGGTCCGATGTGTCGGGCCCGTTCGGAGCAAAGCAGTTTGCAAATTCTGAAAACAGACCCGCATCATAGCGATGCCGGCGGCCAGTTTATCTGCCACTCGGCGTCACGATGGCCAATTCAAGCCGAGTGCTGCTACTCTTCTCCAAAGGCACGTTTGCGCTGGGCCACGCCCTGGCTCGCGCGCCTCTGCTCCCATGCCATGGATTGCTCAAGCTCCCGGCTGCGGCTTACAGCATAGGCTTTGACGCGGGGGCGCGGGTCGTCCTTCCATCGGTCGATCCGCTGCTTGCGCTCGGCATAGGCCTGGACGTGCCCGAACTCGCCCGTCAGGACCCCAGTCGCCCCCAACACCCGCGAAACATTTTCCAGCAGGTTGGCGCCAGGTTCCAGACGATCGACCACCTCCATACAGACAGGATAGATACCCTCATCGCCCTCATAGGTCGTAAGCGTTTTGAGGATGAACTCCAGATCGGTGTTGCTGCCCTCGCGAGCGATCTCGATCAGCTTTTCCGATACGGCCGCTGACAGTTCGGGGAAGGCGTGCCTGAACAGGCGCCCGCCGCAGTACTCGTGCCAGTCAGAGTTTTCCGCATGCCAGTCGCGGATCGCGGGGATCAACAGGTCCACATGGGGAGAAAGGACTTCGGGCAGGTCGTGGGCGTCGAACGGAACAGCGTCGAAGCGCCGTCGGTTCGTCTGCCTCCCGTGCCGAATTCGTGTGCCGAAGAAATCGATCACCTGGTCCGGAAAGTTCGGCGCGATGGCTGCCAGAAGGCGAACGTCCCGATGACCCACGCCCTCGATTGAAACGAACGAGGCGAGAAAGCGCTCTGCCTCGCCCGCGCTCAGCGCTTGAACAATCTTGGCATTTCCCGGCGTCCAGAACTGCTTGATCCAGGACGGCTTAGTCCGCGCGGTGAAGAAATCGACGGTCGGCATCAGCCCGCGCTCGATTAGAAGCTGATCGGCCTCGCGATCATACCAGACGGCGGCCGTCGTTGCCCCGGCGATGATCGACTGTTCATCTTCATCTGCGACAGCGCGCGCAACATAGGCCGCAAGCCGCTCGGGATTGGGCGCGGCCCGCAGCCGCAGATAGTCGCCAATCCCTGGTAACTGCGCGCCTGTCTCAAGCCAGGCGTCAAAGTGCCTATCGACCGCATCATTCCGACCCGCTTCGTCAAGCCCGACAAGAAGCTGGGCAAGAAAAGCCGTTCCGGTCGCCTCGATCCCATCAAGCATCAAAATGGCAACGTCCGGCTTCTCGCGTGCGAGCTTATGCATGCAGTTACGCAAGGGCGTCAGATGCCCGCCGTCCGATCCTACCGCTTCGATAAACCGGTACAGGGTCGTCATCCAATCGGCCACAGCCGGCGGGGTAATCTCCTCGACGATCACGGCATAGCGCTCGGCGCGCCATGCATCGGTCGCCTGATAGTCGAAGTGGTCGCCATCCCAGGCTGCGGGACGCACCGTGTCATGGCCGATGAGGGTCTTATACAGAAAGAACTCAGCGTCTGCGTTCAACAGATCCCGCAGCGACAGCAATGCATCCACCGCAGCCTTCTGGGCTGCGACCAAGTCTGGCATTTCGGCCAGATCTGGTCGCAGCACGTGATAGCGATAATGGGTGTGGAGCGCATCGACCTCGCACCAGCGCCGCAGCTCCAGGCCCCATGCTGCGGCTCGGGCAGTCATGATACTGCAGACCCGCGAGGTGTCGTCCAGAAGGATTTTCGCTAGACCTGCATCGAAGTTGCCGTACGCTGGCGCCGCGCAGGCTTCTCGCAACCCACAGAGAATTTTCAATCGGTCCTTATCCTGGGTGCTCTCGTCAAGCCATTTTTCAAGCCAATCGATCACGCTGGTGCGCAGGTCGCGGACATGATCACTGGCAGGCACTACGCCCTGGTGAAAAATGACGGCGTCGGATTTCCAGCTTGTGCCCCCAAGATCGGGTGAGAGGACTTCCTTGAGCATCGCAACCAGTAACGGGCGGGATGCTTGCGTTTCGTCCGCCGTCAGGGAAGCGACGCCGTCCAGAACGACCTGTTGCGCTGCCGCGCCGAACCTCTCCCAGATCGCGAGATCATGTTTTGTCAGCTTCTCGCCGAGCTCGATCCAGAGGTGGCGCTCCTCCTCGCTCCAAGCTCCCATGTACAGGCATATCAATGCCTGGAACGTCCGCTCTGCATCGCAATGGCGGTATGCGCTGATCAGGTCCTTGACCCGGCGGGCAACCTGAATGCTCGTATTCCCGGGCAGCGCACCGAACGAAGTTTCAATGGGAACTACCGGGAAATCGCGCGAGCGTTCAACCGCTGTGATCAGTGCCTCGAACATCTCTAGGAAATGCGCTGCCGGATCGTCATAATGGGGCAGGACCAGGTCGGCATAGGTCTCGAGGGCATCTTCGAGAGCGTTGTTATCTTGAGGCGCGACGATCGTTGCGGTCACAGCGTCGACGGCGCCATCCGCCTGAACCAGGCGCCGAAAATCACTGGCGATCTTGTCGAAGTCGTGGCCGGCGGGCACGAGGTGCGCTTGCATCACGCGGTTCATCCGTTCGCCAATATCGGCCATACGCGCGGCGCCGAGATGTTTGAGGTTGGGCTCCTTGTAAATTGTGTCATGCCCCATCTCCGCCCAGGCATGGTTGAGCAGCGTCTGGATCTGGATTTCAGCGCGCAGCCCCGCGAATGCGCGATATTCGGGCAGGGCCAGGCGTTCGGGCTTAAGACAGACGAGGTAATTGGTACTGTCGAAGAGCTTGGTCTCTGTATCCGTGCCCGGCACGGGATGGTGGACGTTAACGTCGAGGACCTCGAAGTTTTCGTGCAGCGCCCCTGTATGGTTGAACGCCTCGACCTGCGAATTGGTCAGGAACACGACCCGACATCCGGCCAGATCCTTGAGCCTCTCGTCAATCGCATCGGCCGGGTCGATGCCGCGGTTCTTGAGCTTCTTGGCGAGTGACCCCACCTCTTTCGCACGACCGGTAATGGTGTGAGCCATCAAGCCGTGTTGTATAAGCATGTGTTGAAGAATATTCTGGATTGCATCGACAAGCGCCAGATAGCGGGTACGACCGTCCTGCTGATATTCCTCGAAAGTCATGAAAACCCCAAATTCATTCGATCAGGCGTGCCCTGTGCGGTCCGCTCTGGACTATTAGCGATCTGTCGTTGCGCTGCCGAGTTCTAATCGCGCTTCCGCAGCAGAGCGCTGGACCTTCTCCTGTGGATATCAGACCCCCACCCGATTCAGCGCTTGCGACTCATGTTCACACTATGTTCCATGGCGCGATGGATGCCAATGACCCCGAGGAATTTTTGCCTGACGACATCATCGTCCCGGAGGGGCGCGATCGTCTTGGCCTTGCCCACCAGATGCGTGTTGATATTTCGATTGCCATCTCCCTCGCGCCTGCCTGGCTGAGGAGAGCGCTTGCCGATCGCAACCCTATCAAGGCCCGCGGCGCGCGCGTCGAGATGGTCGAGCGCATAGCGGTCGCGCTCGAACGCCGGTTCTTGCTGACGTGGTGCGGATCGGCCGATCAGGACGGGAACGCCCGGCCACCCGAAGCTGGCGGGCCGCTTTTCGGTAACCCGGATCAAGCTGATCCGCTGGTCGCAAACCTTCCAATCGCTGGAACCGAATCAATTGACTCCCGGAAAGCAGGATGAGAACATATAGCGAACAAACGAGTCCCCGTCTTTGCTATGTCGATCGCGTCCAAATCTGAAAGGCTTCAAGCCCTCATGGCTGAAATCCAGGCAATTTCGCCTGTGCTTCGGCCTGAGGCGGAGTATCTGCCTTTTGCGGTCGCAGCCTTGGACGAGCGGCTCGCCGGGGGAGGGCTCGCATCGGCAGCCTTGCACGAGTTCGCCGGTCAGACTGCCAGTATGGGAGATGATGCGGCTGCGAGCCTGTTCGCGGCCGGCATAGCCTCGCGTGCTTCTACGGCGGATATCCTCTGGATCATGGCAAGCCCCGATCTTTTTGCGCCTGGCCTTGCCAGCGCGGGAATCGCTGCCGATCGCCTCATTCAGGTCGAGGCGGGCAAGGACGAGGATGCGCTTGCGGTAATGGAAGAGGCGCTCCGGCATGGTGCGCTTGCCGCAGTGGTATGCGAGGTTACGCGGGTTGGCATGACGGCGACGCGGCGCCTCCAGCTTGCGGCGGAGGAGGGTGGCACGACCGCTCTGCTCCTGCGGCGGTGGTGCAAGGCAAGCGATGATCCCCTGTCCACGCCGTCTTCGGCCGTCACGCGCTGGCGGATCGGCTGTGCGCCTTCTTCTCCGCTCCCGGTTGCGGGTGTCGGGCGACCGCGCTGGCAGGTTTCGCTCATGCGGCAGCGTGGCGGTGATCCTTTTACCTGGTTGCTGGAGGGGTGTGATGCGCAGGGTCGCGTCGCTGTACCTGCCGAGCCTCGCCGTCGACCGGCTCCGCCGCGAAGAGGCGAGGCGCGGCAGGCAGCCTGAACGGAATTCCGGATCGCCATTGGCAGTCCCGCCGCTGGAAAGCGACGACGGGTCGTCCTGCTCCTGTCCGCGTGGGGGCGGGTGGAGGCCAGGTGCGCGTTGGGCGCAGTCGCAAGGTGCAGGCGCAGCGATGCAGATGCGCGCTCAGCAGATTGAAAGCCTCCCGGTCCATCAGCGTCCTAGCGCTCGCGAGCTTGGTCGGCGCTCAGAAGTTGCCGACAATCCGTTTCGCGCCATGTCCTCTCCTACAAAGGCCAAGCCGGTTGCCAGCGGGGTAGAGCAGATGTTCCCGCCAATGGTGACGACCATTGCTCAGAAGCAGCGGATGATCCTTGCGGCTGTGGATGATGCTGCAGCCGCTGCCGGTCTGCACCCTGGGATGGCGCTGACGCATGCCCGGGCCTTGATGCCGGATCTGGATGTTCGGGATGCAGATCCGCAAGGCGATCGAGCGCTCCTGCACCGTTTGGCTTTGTTTGCCGTCCGACGCTGGACTCCGACGGCGCAGGTCGATGAACTGGATGGCTTGCTCATGGATATCAGCGGCGTGGCGCATCTGTTCGACGGAGAGCAGAGGATGGCGCGCCATATTCTTCGCTTTTGCCACCGAGCCGGCCTGTTTGGGCGGATCGCCATCGCCGATACGGTTGGTGCTGCCCATGCCCTTGCCCGCTTTGGAAAGGAGCGGATCTCGATCTGCCGCACGCATGAGGAACTAACTGCTCTGGGTTCGATGCCGATAGCGGCCCTCAGACTCGACGAGCGTCAGCGGGATGGCGCGCAGCGGCTGGGCATCGAACGGATCGGCGATCTGGTCGCGATGCCTCGTGCGCCTCTGAGCCGGCGCTTGGGTGGTAGCTTGCTCCGCCGGCTGGACCAGGCAACCGGACGGCTTGCAGAGCCGCTCGTTCCGGTCGTCCCTTTCGAGATGCCGGACGTTGTAAGGCGCTTTGCTGAGCCAATCGGCGCAGCCGAGACGATCGCCCGTGTCATCGCCGATCTGACGCAAGACCTTGCAAGACTCCTGCTGTCGCGAGGGCTCGGTGTCAGGATTCTGCGTCTCGTCTGTGAGCGGGTCGATCGCGCGGAACAGGCAGTGGTTGTCGGAACGGCGCGAGGTACGCGTGACATTGCCCATATGCTCCGCCTTTTGACGATGAAGATCGAGACGATCGACCCGGGCTTCGGCATCGACAGCATGCGGCTCATTGCCCTGCGATCCGAGCCGCTCGATCCGATTGCGCTGACAGCCGATTTTGGTGAGAATGCGCCTGCAGACCTCGCTTCGCTGGTCGATCAGATCGTCACGCGCCTGGGGCAAGCCGCGATTTATCGACCAACGGCACGTGAGAGCGATGTTCCTGAGCGTAGCATCGGGCGGGTCTTCCCGCTGGAGGTAGCCAATTGCTGGTCCACCTTGTGGCCGAGACCTGCCAGGATGCTGCGGAGGCCTGAACGCATCGAAAATGTGCTGGCAGGGTTGCCCGATCACCCTCCCAAGCGATTCAAATGGCGCGGCGTCACCCATACGATCATCTGCGCCGATGGGCCTGAGCGTATCCGTGGGGAATGGTGGCGTCGACCCGCCGAAAGCCACGCCGTTCGAGATTATTTCCGGGTCGAGAACGAGCATGGCGAGCGGTTCTGGGTTTTCCGTCGAGGGGATGGCGAGCATGCCTGTTCGGGCGACCTTTCATGGCACATCCACGGGATCTTCGGATGAGTGCGTCGGGCTATGTCGAGCTGCAGGTCGCCACGCATTTCTCTTTCCTGCGCGGCGTGTCGTCATGCGAGGAACTGTTTGGGCAGGCAGCTGCGCTGGGCCTGTCTGCTCTTGGCATCGTGGATCGCAACTCGGTCGCCGGACTGGTGCGTGCCTGGGAAGCATCAAAGGAAACAGGTGTCAGGCTTATTCCCGGTACGCGGGTCGATCTCGCATGCGGGACCAGCCTTCTGCTCTATCCCACTGACCGTCTGGGCTGGACCCGGCTCTGCCGTCTACTGACTCTTGGGAAAGGCCGCGCTGGCAAGGGCCGCTGCGAGCTGCATTGGGATGATCTGCCACCATGGTCGGAAGGGCTGATCGCCATCCTTTTGCCTGATCTACCTGATGAGACCAATGCGGCCGCCCTGCAACGCCTTGTCTCGATCTTCGGCCAGCAAGGCTATCTGGGCCTGTCGCTAAGGCGGCGGCCGGATGATGCGCTGAGAATATACGAACTGGACGCACAGGGGCGGGAATTCGGCGTTCGGCGTGTCGCCCTTGGCGATGTCCTCTATCATAGCGTCGAGCGAGAGCTCTTGCAGGACGTCGTCACGGCGATCCGCCATCGAACGACCATCGACGCCATGGGTTTCAAGCGTGAGCGATACGCCGATCGACACCTAAAAACCGGCAGCGAAATGGAGCGGCGCTTCAGTCTTTATCCCGACGCCATTACCGCATCCCGTGATATCGCAGGCGCCTGCGCGTTCGATCTGGGCCAGCTTCAATATCAATATCCTCAGGAGGCAGTCGCAGGGGAAACCCCGCAGATGCTGCTCGAGCGGCTGACTGCGGCTGCGGCAGCCCGCATGTTCCCCCAAGGCGTGCCGAAGGCCTATTGCGATCAGCTGGCACACGAGCTCACGCTGATCGATCAGCTGAGCTATGCGCCCTACTTCCTGACGGTAAACAGCATCGTTGCCGAGGCGCGCCGGCGGAAGATCCTTTGCCAGGGACGGGGCTCGGCAGCGAACAGCTGCGTTTGCTTCGTGCTTGGGATCACCTCGATTGATCCGATCAAGCATGAGCTGCTTTTCGAGCGGTTTGTTTCGGGCGAGCGCAAGGAGCCGCCCGATATCGATGTCGATTTTGAACATGAGCGCCGTGAAGAGATCATTCAATGGATCTATGAAACCTACGGCCGGACCCGTGCCGCCCTGACGGCCGTGGTGACCCGATATCGGGCGCGCGGCGCATTGCGCGATGTCGGCAAGGCATTGGGGCTTCCCGCCGACATGACAGGGGCGCTCTCGGGTTTGATCTGGGGCTGGTCTATCGAGGGTGTAAGCGACGAACAGGCACGTGAACTTAATCTCGATACCAGCGATCCACGCCTTTCAATGACCCTCTCCCTGGCGCGCGAGCTTATTGGTGCGCCGCGGCACCTCTCACAGCATCCCGGCGGCTTCGTCCTCACCTCCGACCGGCTGGACGAACTGGTCCCCATTGAGCCGGCCGCCATGGACGACCGCCAGGTGATAGAATGGGATAAGGACGACATCGATGCGATGAAGTTCATGAAGGTCGACATTCTTGGACTGGGCATGCTGGGCTGCATGCGCCGGGCCTTTGCCTTGCTCGAGGAACATCGCGGAGTAGCGATGACAATGGCGTCGCCGACGCTCCAGCACGATGATCCGGCTGTCTTCGCGATGATCCAGCGTGCTGACACGCTGGGCGTTTTCCAGATCGAGAGCAGGGCGCAAATGTCGATGCTGCCGCGGATCAAGCCTGTGAAATTCTATGATCTGGTGATCGAAGTGGCGATTGTCCGGCCGGGACCGATCCAGGGCGATATGGTTCATCCCTATCTGCGTCGGCGCGAGGGGACGGAAAAGGCTGAGTATCCGCGTCCCGAACTTCGGGCCGTCCTGGAAAAGACGCTGGGCGTGCCCCTTTTTCAGGAGCAAGCGATGAAAGTCGCGATAGTCGGTGCGGGTTTCACACCGGCTGAGGCCGATCAACTGCGCCGGGCCATGGCTACTTTCAAATTCACCGGCGGCGTCAGCCATTTTTACGACAAGCTCGTCGAAGGCATGGTGAGGAGGGGCTATCCGCGAGATTTCGCTGAACGCACTTTCAAGCAAATTGAGGGCTTTGGATCCTATGGCTTCCCAGAGAGCCATGCGGCAAGTTTTGCGAAGATCGCCTACGCCTCCAGTTGGATGAAATGCCATCATCCCGATGTCTTTTGCGCCGCACTCCTGAATGCGCAGCCGATGGGGTTCTATGCGCCGGCGCAGATTGTCCGTGACGCGCGCGCGCATGGCGTCGAAATCCGCCCGCCCTGCGTGAACGCCAGTCGCTGGGACTGCACTCTCGAGCAGGGCAGGGGACGGTTTCTGGCGGTGCGGCTTGGATTGCGAATGGCCCGCGGTTTGTCCAACCTTCATGGTGCGATGATCGTGTCGGCCCGTGGCGAGGAGCCTTTCAAGAGCGTCGAAGCCGTATGGCGGCGGGCAGGCGTACCGCCGGTGGCGATAGAGCGGCTAGCGGAAGCAGACGCCTTTCATAGTCTCGCGCATGATCGTCGTCAGGCACTCTGGCAGGTCAAGGGTTTGGGTGATGCTCCACTCCCGTTGTTTGCGGCAGCCGACGCACGTGAGGGTGCGATCAGCCCGGAAAGCCAGGAGCCTATGGTGACGCTCGAACCGCTCAGCGAGGGGCGCGAGGTGGTCGAGGACTACCGGACCATTCAACTTTCGCTAAGGGCGCACCCTGTCCAGTTCTTGCGCGAGGAGCTGCGCCGCCGCGGCGTCAAGGCTGCCGCCGATCTCGATCAGGTCAAGGATGGCCGGCATGTGGAAGTGGCAGGCATCATCCTGGTCCGTCAGAAGCCCGGCTCGGCAAAAGGCGTGCTTTTCATTACAATCGAGGATGAGACGGGGATCGCAAACGGGATTTTATGGCCCGATCGCTTCGAAGCACAGCGCCGCACCGTCCTGTCTTCGGCAATGGTCGGCTTGCGCGGGCGTCTGCAGCGAGAAGGTATCGTCACCCATATCATCATCGACAAAATCATCGATTACACGCCCATGCTCCGTTCGATCGGGAGTGGGTCACTGCCGCATCTGGCTGCACCCGCTGATGGCGCGACGCGTGGCGGCGGACCGGATGCGCGCGATGGGCCGAAAGCGACAATGGTCAGAATAAAGTCGCGGGACTTTCATTGACGTTGTCGCTGCAATGGGCCGAATTGTCGGCTGGAGCATCGGACGGCATCGGGGGACGACATTGAACAGAGAGGAGGCATTCGATCAGGCGATCAAGCTGATCGCGGATCTTCCCTGTCAGCGTGAGGTGATTGATTTCTGGGACATGCCCGCGGTGCGCTCTGATGGCGATCGCGCAAAGTGGCGGGCCGCCGCCGACCGGCTCATAGGCATCGGCCAGAAGGTCGCACCTGATCTTGCCGAGTATTTTGAGATTTGGGCGAGCGATGCGGCCGTAGGCGCAAAAGACCTTGATCGCGGCCTGGCGCTCATGCCGCTACCGGGTCTTGGAGGCCGTGCAAGCCTGCGCGCGAGCAATATCCTCGATCTCAAGCTCAGCCTGGGCAGGCCACCGGCGGCGCGCGACATCACCGCGCTATTCGGTCCGAAGGTGACGAAATTCGGCAGGGAGAACCTGCTGAGGGTCGAACAATTTATCCAGCTCCAGCTGGATGAGCGCGCGGCACATGGCAACCCCGTCGATATTGTTCACTGGACGCAGGACGCTCACCAGCACAAGGCAGGGTATAGCCTCTTCAACGGTCATCCCAGCTACCTCGTGGTTCAGCCGCCGGGCGGCTGGCATTTTTCCTATTCAAAGCGGGCGGAGGCCGAATGCATGGCGTTGATCCGCGACGCCGAGAACACCTGGCGTGAGGAGAGCGATCTTCCACGCGTCGGCGAAGGGTGGATTTCCGAAACCAGACTTTACTACGAGCTGAAGGCAGCGTTTCCCGCGCTCGATGTGCTTCAGCATCACCGGCCAGATTGGCTAGGGCGACAGCATCTCGACATCGCCATTCCTTCGCTGCGTACCGCGATCGAGTTCCAGGGCGCTCAGCATGATCTGCCTGTCGCATTTTTTGGCGGAGAAGACGCCTTCATCCGGACGCAGGAGCGTGATCGCCGCAAGCTGGGCAAATGCAGAAAGCAAGGTTGGCGCCTCTTCTATGCGCGCGAGGGGTATGATCTCACCGATCTGATCGCCCAGATCGTAGAGCCGCGATGACCCTGTCCAATTGACAGAAGAACACCAAGATGAAATGAAGGCGTCGGTCATCGCAGTGGCCGGCCGCCTGCTCAAGCGAAGCCTTCGTGGCACTGTATGAATTTCTGATTCCCATCCCGTTTTCGCGGCATTGGGCGACGGTAGCAGGCGACGTTTTCCGAAGCCGACGGAGAATGGCGATGGCATATAGTTTCCAGAAGATTTCGGATGTTAAGCTGCGCGCGCGCAAGATCGCGCGTGAGCAGGATATCCCTCGCTACCAGGCGCTGGACACCGCCGCACGCGGCGGTGGATTTCAGAACTTCGCTCATGCACTCAAGGAGCTGCCGGAGCTGGCACCCGCATCCCCCTGGTCAAATCGGATCGAGATCAGCCAGGGCTGGTGGAGCCGGAAGGAGCGAACCGGTGGGCAGGTAGCAGCATCGATCAGCCTGAAGCACGCGTTGTGCGAGCTGGTGAAGCCCCACCAGCTGGTCGAAACACTGGGCGGCTGCCGCATCGACGGAGAGGCACGGCTCATCAGCGATGGCAGCATGCGGGACCGCGAGGCGAGCATAATCGACGTAGCGAGGGTCGCCCGCGCACTTCAATTCATGGATGCGACAGGCCTCAAACCATCGCGATCGCGGCGCTGCTATCCCAAGGGCGACTGGGACAATCGGCCGCCCATTGCGGATCATGACAGCTGTTGGTTCGATCCGGAGGCGCGGGCCTATGTGCTGGTAACCCAGCCATATCCTGGACGCGCTGCGATGCGTAGCGAGGTTCAGGCTGCCTGGGAGGCCCGGCATGGTTGGCGTACATTCCGCAGCGACTGGGGCAGCATGTACGGCTTTGGTACGGAGCTCTATCTCCTCTGTCCGCCAGCCTACGCGGACCTCCTTGGGCGGAAACTTGCCGATCTTGGTGCTGGTCCCGATGCGATTACCAACGAGGACGTCTCCGATGTCTGAGCAGAGCTCCTGCGAGAGACCACTTCTGTCACTTTACCCGAGGCGGTAAAGTGACAGAGGCGACTCTTTGCGACCGAACCGGCGATGGGGAGCAGCTGAATGGCCGTAGGCCTCTCGCCAATTCAACAACAATCAGGAGTAATTGATCATGCGTGAGACCCGCCCGCCGCTGGTTGGCAAGCTCGCCCTTGCCGCGCGCAGCCTCGTCGAAGTGCCTCGCGCGCACGCTGCGCTCGCTGTCGCCGTCGATGAGGACGACCTCGCTGCGTTTGAAGACGGGATCAGAGAGCTCGATCCGGATGCAACACTGCGCCTGCTACATTATCTCGAAGAGTGTGGCGCTGTTTTCCTTCCGGAAGGGAAGGAGGGCGGTATCGGGGTTCGGTTGCGGTTCAATGCGCGTGACGTCCGCGCTCTCAATCGCCTCGAAGGCGAGGGAGGGCCGGTCGGCAAGGACGATGTGTAAACAAATGGGGATTGCGTCAGCGCTGCGGTGAAGTGCCACGACTGTTCAAAACGGCGTTGGCTCTCTGAGAGGGATTCACATTGGGTGTGGGATGTGCTTGAAATGTTCCCATGTTCCAGCCCGATCTTTTCGCCATGGAAGCCTCGATAACGCCGGTCATTTCTGCTGATCGCGAGGTGCTGGACATGCCTGCTATTCTCGAGCGGCTGACCGAGGTGTGTCAGCGGCCACGATATAGTTTCATGGTGCTCAACCTCATCGCTCAAGCCAGCGACCGGAACGGATCTGCTGGGCCTTATATTCGGGAGGGGGATCGCCGGATTCCCGTCCGGGACTGGCTATGCGATGCCCTGATGCCGGTGGCGCAGCGTGACCCTCGTCGCCTCGCAATCGCGGATCGGGTCCGGCGTGAGCTGGCCGAGCGCAATGCGATGCCCGCTGATGCGCGCGAAGCTGAAAGTCTCGTCGAAGCCCAGGTCGCCAAACGGATCCGTCTCTCGGGGCGTACCAATGTCAGCCGTGCCGTGTCCGAGCTTGTGCGGGCGGGGCTGGTTCGGCGACACTATCAGGGCTACCGGGTCGACCATCCCAACCGCGGTGCCCAGCGACAGGCGGTCTACATCGTCAATGAGGCGGCGCGCCGGGTGCTCCGCCGGGCCTGACACGCAGCGGAACTAAAATCCGAAGCACGCCATTTACGCAGCATCACAAAGAGACTAGCTTTCGAATATGGCGAGCATTCTGACCCTTGGACAACAGCGTAAAGCCGGCACCGCCGCGCGCAAGGTCGGCGGGTATGGCGAGCTTATTCGGCTCGAGACCGAGCGCCGGAAGGCCAAGGGCCAGGGCAAGATTGTGCTCGAAGCCTCGACCGGACGCTACATCTTCCAGCCTAAGAAGACCGCTCCCGCTTCATAATCGATGGCGTTGACGCTCGGCCTGCTGGCGAGCGTGCTCGTCCTACTGCCCGGCCTCGCCGTCCTAGCCGCGTTCAATTTTCGGACCAGGCGCGGAGGCGCCAGGCGCCCCGAACTCGCCCTAACGACTATCAGCGCGCTGGTCATGGCCGCAGCCGTCTCGATTGTCGTCCATCTGGTGGCATGGGCCGCAATCGAAGGCGCGCTCGCCTTCGTGACGGCACTTCATGATGCCTATCCGGTCCTTGATCTTGGCCCGAAAATCGAGAATCCGCTGACCAGCTTCTTTGCCGCTGTGGCAGGAAACAAACCGATGGCGTTCAGCGGCGCGGTCGCGCTTGGCATGGTCCTCATTACCGAAATGGTCGCGCTCGTGAATTTCGTGCTCGGCGAAACCTTCGAACTGGCCTTCGACGAATATGACCTGAACGGCCAAGGCTGGGTCTTCGAGCACATCACGCGCCCGGCCGAGAATGGGTACACGCCCGTGGGACATGTCTTTACCGCTACGATGAGCGGGAAGTACGGCATCGCGTACAAAGGGCCGATCATCGACATCCGTCAAGGCGACAAGGGCGAAATCCTCTCGATCGCTCTCGCGCGGCCTGAGCGGTTTCTCTACGAACTGGGGACGTTCGACGACGACCCACCCAAAAAGAGCTGGATCGAGCGCCTGCTGCCCGGGGACGCGGAGGAGGCGGAGCCTCATAGCGGCGTTCGGCATCATGAAAAGGATTATGCCGGCGGCGTGGTCGCGCTGGATGCGCGTGTGATCAATAATATCGTCGTGCGCAGCATCGCGGATGAACTGCTCGAGCAGATCGACGAGGAAGTGCCGGACGAACCGGAGGTGCCGCTCGCGTGAATGCCGGATCGTCAAACTTGCTACAAGACGCAGGAGGTCTTTACGGGCTCTTGCTGACCTTGGTCTTCCTCGCATTCATATGGGTGGCGCTGCTTAGCCTCACCCGTGACCTGTGGCGGATCGTCTTTCTGTATGAGACTCGCAGGGCGCCGACGCTTGGTATTGGCAGCGCCATCGCGATTGGTGTGTACATCCTGGCTGGACTCACCTTAGGCGCTAAGCATTATGCGGCCATGATGTTCGCCGTGGTGGCGCTCGGTCCCTGGCTGCTGGTCAAGTCGGTCAGTGTCTATGCCTGGTTTCGGGATGGCCCGGAGGTGCGTCAAGCGGCTCTGGAAATTCGATCCATCGAGGCGGCCCGGATGCGCGAGACGCTCCCCAGGGCCGATCAGAAATTGCCGTGGCGCGGATATCTGTTCGACGTAGAGCGCGCGATAAGGCGTGGTCGCTACGAACCGCCCCCGATCTGATGGTTCGCCTTGCAGATCACTTGGCGCGAGAACAGTGCGTCTATCCCTCGCCGTTAATCGGGTGCCCGGTGGTTCTAGTCCTCGATCTGCCTGAAAAGAACCGCGGCGCCGGTCTGGCGCTCGGTCGCTACTATCCGATCATCATCGAGAACGAGGATGAACGTGCAGAACTGAATGCTTTTTTTGATGCGGAGCGCCCGGCCATGGTGACCCCGGATCTCCTCGACCATCAGCCGACGGCGTTTCATTCGGACAGGTTGATCGTCACGCGCTATACCCCCTCCCGACCCGGATGGCCCTGGATCAGCCTCTTCTACTGGCCCAAGGACTACCGAGCAGCAGCAGTGGGGCAGGGCCTTTCTATGGCTCGCGGTTGCTATACCACGGAGCTGTTCGACACGAGCGAAGCCCGCGACGAGCATGATTTGCTCATCGTCCAATCCTTGCGGGAACGCCACACCCTGCAAATCCAGTTGATCTCGTCCGAGATTGAGGCGGGAACCGGCCGCGCCTGAGCAGGCCGGCCAGAAAGCCCTGACAATCACGATCTCAAGATAGCGTCTGCTTCGGCAGCGTGCCTTGGCGCGCGCCGATTGCATCTCGGTCGCGCCTTGACGACTAACATATCAACACATATTCATATAACATACATGAGTATGAAGAGGTGGGCCGTATTCCGCGACGTTGAGGATCGAAATGGGTGCAAAAAAGTGCGGTTTTCCGTGCGTTCTGCGAGCCAGCTTCGTCACGACGCAGAGGCGGAAAAATCGAGTGGTCACCGCGAATCTGCGCTTGACCTTCCAATGCTTGGAACCCGCATCCCCGGGAAAACAGGTGGGAAGCCATTGTCCGGGGGTCCGGCAGAAGTGGCTGAATTAAGGAAAGAAATTATGCGAAAATCAGTCGCGACTCTGCTGTCATCGGGGGCGCTTGGAATGGCACTGCTTCTTGCAGCTTGCGGGGGCCCCTCGGGAGGCCAGCAAGGGCAGGGCGGCCCACCGACGCCTCAGGTGCCCGTCGCACAGGTCATCGTCCGGGAACTGGCACCGTCCAGCGAATTCAACGGTTCGCTTACCGCGCCCAAGTCGGTGGAACTACGGCCACGGGTGAGCGGACAGATCATCGGGGTCGATGTGCCTGAAGGTGGCATGGTCCGTCAGGGCCAGACCCTCTTCCGGATCGATCCTCGTCCCTTCCAGGTCGCTGTCGATCAGGCCGCGGGCAATCTTGCGCAGGCGGAAGCCCAGGCGGCACAGGCTCAGGCCGACTTTGCGCGGGCCGAGCGTCTGATCGCGACGGGTGCCATCTCCCGCAAGGAGTATGACGCCGCAGTTGCCCAGCGCCGCGCCGGGCTTGCGTCGACTCAGGCGGCGAGGGCTGCTGTTGCCGCAGCGCGCCTCGATCTGTCTTTCACACGGGTCACAGCGCCCATCAGCGGCCGGGTCGATCGCATTCTTGTGACGGAAGGCAATGTGGTTGCCGGCGGCGCGCAGGCGACCCCGCTGACGACCATCAAGTCCGTCAATCCGCTGTACGCTGAGTTCGACATCGACGAAGCCACCTATCTGAGCTTCGTGGAAAAGGCGCGGCGCGCGGGCACCGCGACTAAGCTGCCGGTCGAGTTCGGCCTCATGACCGACGAAGGGTTCCCGCGCACTGCGACGCTGGACTTCCTGGGCAATGGAATCGATCGCAGCGCGGGCACCATTCGCGCTCGCGCGCTCGTCCAGAATACTGACGGTGCCCTTGCGCCTGGCCTGTTCGCCAGAATCCGGCTTGTTACCGGCGAGCGCCAGCAGTCGATCCTCATCGACGACCAGGCCGTCGGTAACGATCAAGGCAAGAGCTTCGTTCTCATTCTCGCCAAGGGCAACAAGGTCGACTTCCGCCCGGTCGAGCTCGGTCCGATCGTCGATGGCCTGCGCGTGATCAAGTCCGGCCTGCAGCCCTCGGACACCGTCATCATCAAGGGTCTCGTGCGTCCCGGCATGCAGGTCGTGCCGCGCAAGGGGCCGATGCAGCAGAGCCAGGGCAACGGTAATCCGCAGGCCGCCGCCAAGCCTGCTGCGGAGGCACGCTGATGAAGTTTCCACGCTTCTTCGTCGACCGCCCGATATTCGCGGTGGTCCTCTCGGTGCTGATGCTGATTGCAGGCGGCCTTGCGCTGCTGAAGCTTCCGCTCAGCGAATATCCCTCTGTCACGCCCCCAACGGTGCAGGTCACCGCTCAATATCCAGGGGCCAACCCCGAAGTCATCGCCGAAACGGTGGCCGCTCCGATCGAGCAGGCCATCAACGGCGTCGAGAACATGCTCTACATGAGCTCCCAGGCCTCGACCGACGGTCGGATGCAGGTGACGATCTCGTTCAAGCAAGGGACGGATCCCGACCTCGCGCAGGTGCAGGTCCAGAACCGTGTCGCGCGCGTCCTGTCGCGTCTACCGGAAGAAGTGCAGCGCATCGGCGTCACCACCCAGAAAACGTCGCCAGACGTTCTCATGGTCGTCCATCTGGTCTCGCCGAACAAGCGCTATGACCCCCTCTATCTCTCCAACTATGCGACCCTCCATGTCCGCGACGAACTCGCTCGCGTTGCTGGTGTCGGCGACGTGGTGCTGGGCGGCGAGGGCGAATATGCCATGCGGGCCTGGCTCGACCCGACCAAGGTCGCAGCGCGCGGCTTGACTGCGAGCGACGTCGTCGCCGCTATTCGGGAACAGAACATCCAGGTGGCGGCCGGTTCAGTCGGCCAGCAACCCAATGCGTCGGCCGCCTATCAGGTGACCGTGAATACGCTTGGCCGTCTGACGACGGAAGAACAGTTCGGCGACATCATCCTCAAGACGGGCGAGGATGGTCAGGTCACCCGACTGCGCGATGTCGCACGCCTTCAAATGGGTGCCGACGGCTATTCGATGCGCAGCCTTCTCGATGGTGAACCTGCCCTCGCGCTGCAGATCTTCCAGAGCCCGGGCGCCAACGCCCTCGATGTGTCGAGCGCGGTGTGTTCGACGATGGAAAGGCTGAAAGGCGAATTTCCTGACGGCATCGAATACCGCATCGCCTATGACCCGACCATCTTCGTTCGCGCGTCGCTGAAGTCGGTCGTTGTCACGCTGTTCGAGGCGACCCTGCTGGTTGTCCTCGTCGTTGTCCTCTTCCTTCAAACCTGGCGGGCATCGATCATCCCGCTCGTCGCCGTCCCGGTGTCGCTGGTCGGCACATTCGCCCTGATGCACCTGTTCGGCTTCTCGTTGAACACCCTGTCACTCTTCGGACTCGTCCTATCCATCGGTATCGTGGTCGATGACGCGATCGTCGTGGTCGAGAATGTCGAGCGGCATATCGGGCTTGGCCAATCTCCAAGGGAAGCGGCACGCCGCGCCATGGATGAGGTCACCGGTCCTATTCTGGCTATCACCTCGGTGCTGGCGGCCGTTTTCATCCCGTCGGCATTCCTGTCGGGCCTTCAGGGCGAGTTCTATCGCCAGTTTGCCCTCACGATCGCCATCTCGACGATCCTGTCGGCCATCAACTCGCTCACCCTTTCCCCGGCCCTCGCTGGCGTGCTGCTGCGGCCGCATGGCGACGACACGCCGCGCGACAAGGTTACGCGGGTCATGGACAAGGTGTTTGGTCGCTTCTTTGGCGCCTTCAACCGCTTCTTCGACCGTTCGTCGGAGCGCTATGTCTGGTCGGTGCGCCGCGCTGTACGCGGAACCGGCATCGTCCTGATCCTATATGCGGGTCTTGTCGGTCTAACCTGGCTTGGTTTCAACAAGACACCTCCCGGATTCGTGCCGATGCAGGACAAGTATTTCCTTGTCGGCATTGCTCAGCTGCCTACCGGGGCATCGCTTGATCGCACGGAATCCGTCGTGAAGCAGATGTCGAAGATCGCGTTGGCCGAGCCTGGCGTGGAAAGCGTCGTCGCCTTCCCGGGGCTTTCGGTGAACGGCGCTGCGAACCTGCCGAACTCGGCGCTGATGTTCATCATGCTCGACAAGTTCGAGAACCGGAAAACACGGGACCTCTCTTCGTTTGCGATCGCCGGCAAGCTCATGGGCAAGATGGGCCAGATCCCTGACGGCTTTATCGGCGTGTTTCCCTCGCCGCCGGTTCCTGGCCTCGGCGCCATGGGCGGCTTCAAACTGCAGATCGAGGATCGGGCCGGGCTTGGCTTCAATGCACTGGCGCAGGCGCAAGGCCAGGTGATGGGCAAAGCCATGCAGACGCCGGAACTGGCGAACATGCTGTTGAGCTTCCAGACCAACGCCCCGCAGATCCAGGTCGATGTCGATCGCACCAAGGCCAAGGCTCAAGGCGTTCCGCTCACCGCAATTTTCGATACTATGCAGGTCAATCTCGGCTCGCTCTATGTGAACGACTTCAACCGGTTTGGGCGAACCTACCGGGTGATGGTCCAGGCCGATGCACCCTTCCGTCAGCAGGCCGAGGATATCGGTCAGTTGAAGGTACGCAATGCCAGCGGGGAGATGATCCCCTTGTCCTCCCTGGTCACGATCAAGCGCAGCACAGGTCCTGACCGCGTGATGCACTATAATGGCTATCCCTCGGCCGACATCAGCGGCGGTCCCGCGCCGGGCTACTCGTCCGGCCAGGCAACTGCGGCCATTGAGAAGATCCTCAAGGAGACCTTGCCCCCGGGCATGACCTACGAATGGACCGACCTCACCTACCAGGAGAAGGCCGCCGGCAACACCGCGCTCTTCGTCTTCCCCCTGTCCGTGCTGCTCGCGTTCCTGATCCTCGCTGCCCAGTATAACAGCTGGTCACTTCCCTTCGCGGTGCTGCTGATCGCCCCGATGGCGCTCCTCTCGGCCATAGGCGGGGTCTGGGTGTCGGGCGGCGATAACAACATCTTCACGCAGATCGGGTTCGTCGTTCTAGTCGGGCTGGCCGCCAAAAACGCGATCCTCATCGTGGAGTTTGCCCGGGAAAAGGAGAAGGAAGGGCTCGATCCGCTGCCGGCGGTACTCGAGGCAGCCAAGCTGCGCCTGCGGCCGATCCTGATGACCTCGATCGCTTTCATCGCAGGTGTCGTGCCTTTGGTGATCGCAAGCGGAGCTGGCGCTGAGATGCGTCACGCCATGGGCATCGCCGTGTTCGCCGGGATGCTTGGGGTGACACTTTTCGGTCTCCTTCTGACCCCCGTCTTCTACGTCGCCGTCCGTCGCTTCGCGCTGCGTCGCGAGACGCGGAAGGCCGTTCCCCCTATCGTGGAGCAAAGCGCATGATCGCGCCCTACAAGCAACGCGGCGCAAGGTTTGCCGCACTTCTCGCCTCGGTCGCGCTCGCAGGATGCGCGACCATGGCACCCAAATATGAGCGGCCGGTCACCCCGGTGAGCGAGAGCTTCCCTGTGGGCGCTGCCTATGGTGATGTCGCCTCGACAGGCGAGGAGTCGGCGGCTGACATTGGCTGGAAGGATTTCTTCGCAGATCCGCTCCTCCATCAGCTTGTCGAGAAGTCGCTCACCAACAATCGCGACCTTCGGGTCGCAGCCTTGAACGTCGAAGCGGCGCGCGCACGGTATCGCGTGCAGCGTTCCGAGCTCCTTCCCACCCTCAGCGTTGGGGCGGAGGGCACGGCGCAAAAACTCCCGTCGGATCTATTCTACAACCGGCGGCAATATCAGGTCGGCGCTGCTGTTTCGGCTTGGGAGCTTGATTTGTGGGGTCGCATCCGCAGTCTCAGCGATCAGGCGAGGGAAGCCTATTTCGCGGTCGAGGAGAACCGGACCGCTGCTCAGCTCAGCCTCGTCGCCGAAGTGGCGAATGCCTATCTGACGCTTCGCGCCGATCAGGCCATGTTGCGCCTTTCGCAAGATACCCTGGCGACCCAGAAGACTTCCTACGACCTCACAAACCAGCTCGTCGAGGTGGGCAACATTGCCAAGCTCGATCTGCGCAGGACGGAGGTTGCTCTTCGCACAGCCGAGGCGGATGTTGCGACTTATACCCGACTTGCAGCGCAAGATCGCAATGCGCTCGCGCTCCTGCTCGGCGAACCGCTTTCCCCAGACCTTGCGACCCAGCTCGACAACGCCACGACGCTCCCGGATGGAATCGTAACATCGAAAATACCGGCAGGACTGCCCTCGGACCTGCTCACGAGAAGGCCCGACATCCGGGCTGCCGAGCACAGTCTCAAGGGTGCGAACGCCTCGATCGGCGCGGCGCGGGCCGCCTTCTTCCCGACCATTACGCTGACCGGATCGGGCGGGACAGCCAGCTCAAGCCTCGATGACCTGTTCACGAGTGGCTCGGGTGCCTGGAGCTTCATGCCCCGGATCAACCTGCCCATCTTCAACGGCGGCGCGTTGCGCGCTAATCTGGAGCAGGCGAAGGTCCAGAAAAGCATCGAGATCGCAACTTACGAGAAGGCGATCCAGACGGCGTTTCGGGAGGTGTCCGATGGTCTCGCAGGACAGCGGACTTTCGATGATCAGATCAAAGCCGAGCAGTCGCGCGAGGCAGCCAGCGGAGCGGCCTACAAACTCTCCGAGCAGCGCTTCAAGGAAGGCGAGGACAGTAATTTGGCGCTGCTGGATGCGCAGCGCGCCCATTACGGATCGCAGCAGGCGCTCGTCAGGGCGCGGCTCGCCCGCCTCTCGAACCTCATCAATCTCTACAAGGCCCTTGGCGGCGGCTGGACGGCACAGTCGATAGCAGCTGGCCTCGATCAGGCACCTTCGACCCGACAGTAAACGAGGCATCCATGCAGAATAATGATCCCATGTTGAAGCGCGCGCGCGGTTTAGCGATCGCGGGAACCCTCGTCTTGCTGGCGGCTGCGCCTGCGGTGGCCCTTCGCCTCAAGCGATCCCGTCAAGGTCGCGTCGCCAGCAAGAGCGAAGCGACGCGCGCGGCGGGTTCGGCCGCGCACGTCCACCGCAACTTTTACGATCGCGGCCAACAAAGCGAGACGCGTGCCGGAAAATGGCGTCTCATCAAGACCGGGCACGATCTTGTTGCGCTCGAAATCGTGGAAACGAATGGCGTATCCCGGCTTCGGATCTGGTCGGAACAGGGCGAGCCCTGGCCCGCGAGCGATGTCTGCGTCGTGACCGAAAGATGGGATGGCGCGAACGAGACGTTCAGCTTCACCCAGCAGGAGGGATATCTTGAATCAGATCAGACGGTGGCCCATCCGCACTCCTTCTTCGCCCGCCTGACACTGACGCACGGCGAACGGTCTCACGACTATGAGCTGGCGTTCATCGAAGATGAAGGCGTTCACGAAGGGCGACCGATTGACGATGGGCGAACACGCGCGATCGCTGCACCCGAGCAAACATGTCAGGTGCTTCGAATCCCGGGCAGGGCGTCATGAACGACCAGCTCAGCGCGATTGAATGGTCTGTTGTCGCCCTTGCGCGCGGAGATCGCCTGTCATCGCTTCAAGCACCCGGCAAGTTCAGGGCGTTCCTGAGGCGGTTCCTCGAAGGTGACCGGCCCAGTCCGGCCTTTGCGGACAAGCGTCTCGAAGCGTTGCGCAGGGTGTCGGTGCATGCCTGGCATCGGGGGTTCGCCATCCCGGAAGCTGAACTCGACCGATTTTTGAATGCAGGCTTTTCCGAACAGCAGTTCGAAGCAGTGATCAGCAGGATACAACGATCCAAAGCGCAAGCCTCCTGCTGCAAGAATGGACCGCAGCCTGGCCATGTCCATGCCCTTGCCTGAACGGCAGGCATTATCGATCCTCCGGCCTGGTCAGGGCGTCGATGCCGACGGCCCTGCGAAGTTGACGGTGATCGTGGCGGCAGAAACCCATGCGTCGGCCTGGTCGGGACTTGAGCAGGTTCAGCCGGAATATGACATGCTGTACGCGGCTTGCAGCGTCTTGTCGGTGGGGACGAGTGGGGGGCGCTGGGTCGCGCCAGCGGGGTGCGGCATCTTCGTCCCGGCCGGTGTCGCGCACAGACTTGCGCTTCCGAGCGAAGCCAGCGTCACGTGCGCGCTCATCCCTCGCCATGACATTGAAGAGGTCGATCGTCTCTGCAAGGTCATCAGGATATCGGATCTTGTGCGGGAGCTTCTCGATGCTGCGGCCAACCTGCCCCTGGATGGATCGGGAGAGCGGCGGGACCGACTGGTCCTCGACCTCCTTCCCGTGGAGATATCGCGCTCAGCGACGCTTCCGATCGGGCTGCCGATTCCGGCTGATCCTCTGCTTGTGCGACGATGCATGGACTTTGCGGCCGTTCCTCAAGCGGGCATGTCGATTGACCGGTGGGCGGCGGAGCTCTCCATGAGCCGACGAAAGTTTACATCCTTGTTTCGGCGCAAGACAGGTATCAGCTTCAAGGCCTGGGTCCGACAAGCCTGCTTCGCGTTCGCGATGATGCGCCTGGCTCGAGGCGACGGAATTGGAGCGGTCGCGGCCAGGTGCGGCTATGCCAGCCCCGCCGGGCTTTCCGCTTTGATCAAACGGCTGAGCGGAACGGCGACCTGGCGCATGGCGTCAACTTCGGCGCGGTAAATGAGGCGCAAGCACGGCCTGCGGATCGGCACGCCAAGCCTCAGCCCGCAAGAGTGGATTGTCGTGGTAAGCGCGCGCCGCGCATCGATGCGCTCTCTGCGCGAACCTGGACGCGCTCAGCGGCTGTTCAGATCTCTGTTCGGGTGGAGCGAACCGCGGCCGCACGAGAGCGAGCGTCTGGAGGCGTTGAGGCGCGCCGCAATTTACATGTGGCACGGGGCGAGCGAGCTTCCAGATAAGGAAATGGATCGCTTTCTGGCTGCCGGCTTCTCCATCAGACACTATCAGGATCTGGTCGAGGGGATTGCGGAAATGAGGGGCTAGTAAACCACTTTCCTCGGCGGGCCGACGCACCTGTCAAATGCTCAAAGGGCGCGTGGCGATGTTGCCCTCAGTGGCCGAGCCCGAGCCCCATTGGCTTCATCAGCATCCAGACGGCCATTGCGACCATCATGACGTTCTCGGTGAGGGAGACGAACCCGAGGGGGACATTGCTGTCACCGCCCACACAGGCGCATTTGAGCTCGCGCTTGTCGATATAAACCGCCTTGAAGACCGATGCTGCCCCGATCGTGCCGATGAAGGCCGCCACGGGTATCGAAAGCCACATCAGCGCGCCGGACATCATCAGGACGCCGGCGAGCCCTTCGGCGAAGGGGTATGCGTAGGCATACGGTACCCATCGTTTGGCGAGGAGGTCATAATTCAGGAACATCGTCGCGAAGCTGTCGACGTCCTTCAGTTTCTGGAGGGCCAGCAGGCACATGGCGATAGCGATAAACCACTCTGCAGCGGCAACTGTCGCCATCGCGCCATAGGCGGCCCAGCTTGCGGCAAGCGCCATCGCTGCGGCCATCGCGAACAAAGCGATGACTGGCCGATAGGTCACCGCGTTCTTGTCGCGCACCGTCAGTCCGAAAAATCGGCGCAGATCATCATACCCGCCGACGCGCTTCTCCTTGATGAAGACCTGCGGCGTGGTCTCGACATGATGCTGCGCCTTGAAGGCGTCCGTTTCCTCGCGGGTGGTGAGGTGGCGATCATCGACAGCGTAACCCTTGCGCTTCAGCAAATCGAGCGCCTTCAGACCGTAAGGGCAGGTATGAGTGGCCATGACCATACGATAAATTTCTGCGGTTTTTCGGTCCGTCATGCCTGCATCCTCTCGGTTCCCTGCACCCGTGATCGGTGCCTGACTCGCACTCCGGGGCGGTTCGGGCCGTCGGCCGCAGATCGAGCCTCTCCCTACCCCTACCCCGCAGGGGTATCTGTTAAATAACACAAGGCCGGTTTTGGTTCCTTTTGTGGGGTTGCGTCCTGTGAACCCGGCATCGATCGGCCACGGGCCGATCGCTCAAGGTTTGGACGATCTTGCGAGCCTGTCGCGGCGCGAAAACGCCGGCTTCATGCAGAAGTCGGGTCGTCCAATGGCGCTTCAACTTGCCGCGTCTGGTCGCGAAAAAGTTGGAGGGAGACTGAAGGATCGTCTTTGCGCCAGGCCAGTCCGATCTGAAGCGTCGGGACAGGATCCTCGATTTCGATCAGCTTTATCCCTTCAGTAGAAACCGGCTGCGTGGCCATAGGCGCGAACAGCACGCCCATGCCTGCTCGCACGAGACCCATGCAGGTCTGATCGTCGCAGCTCTCAAGCGTCTTGGGACGAAAACCGGCCTGCCTGCAGATCGAGACCATCTCGTCATGGTTCGCGGAATTGCCCTGGTTATGGGGCACGATGAAGCGATCATGGGCGAAAGCCGACAGCGGCAAGGGCGAGGCGAGACCGAAATCGGCGCATGGATGACCGTCGGATACGGCCAGCATCATCCGTTCGCTGTGGATTGGCTCGATCGTCAGGCCGGAGTGAGACGCAGGAAGCAGGACGAACCCGACGTCGATCTCCGCCGAGAGCAATGCTTCGATCTGGGCGGATGTGGAGAATTCCTGGACCACAAGTTCGATGTCCGGGCGAATCTGCGTGAACCGACGT
The DNA here is from genome assembly GCF_009856825.1 of Novosphingobium silvae. Taxonomy (GTDB): domain Bacteria; phylum Pseudomonadota; class Alphaproteobacteria; order Sphingomonadales; family Sphingomonadaceae; genus Novosphingobium; species Novosphingobium silvae. The sequence continues at coordinate 78,761 of NZ_WVTD01000012.1, forward strand.
ATATAGGCAGGCGCTACGGTCTGCATCGCGATCTTCGTTGTACCGATAGACAGGCGCCCGCTCTCAACGGCCACGGCATGTCTGATCGTCCTCTGGAGCGCTTCGGCTTGTCCAAGGAGGGGCCTTGCCGCCTTCAAAAGGACAACCCCTGCAGGCGTTAAAGCGACACGGCGCGTGGTACGCTCGAACAGCTTGGCTCCGAGATTGTGCTCGAGTTGCGCAACGGTGCGGGTCACGACGGGCTGGGACGTGCCAAGGCGCTCCGCGGCGCGGGCAAAGCTCAGCGATTCCGCCACACTCACGAAATGTCGCAGCGCCTTGAGATCCAGTGTCGCCATCGTTTGTCCACTTTTTCGGGCACTATGATTAATGCGAAATTGTTATTAATTCTATTGCCATCTTAGAAATTATCTTCGGCGATCCCCTCCCTATATCCTCGAAATAGGAGCTGCTTCCCGGCTCTGGACAGGTAGCGCGGAACGCTCCGGTCCGGGTCCTGGACAGAGACTTTTGGGCTTGCTGCCCGGTAATGCATCGCGTCGTTCTTCAGTGACCCAAGCGGGCCCCAGCCCAGTTGTGGACGTGAAGACGCGCGTATCGGCCGCAGCGACCCCAGCCACTGCGTGCATGAGCCCTGGTTCATGCACCGAACCCGTCTGACCCGCGCGCGCCGGCGGTTCAACATCGGACCATCGCGGGGCGCGCTAGAAATGTTCAGGAAGCAAGGAAATCGTCATGTTCAAGTTGGTCGCAATTGGCTTGGTTGGGGTCGTCGCGCTGGGTGCAGTCCCCGCCTCGGCACAGGTTTTCCAGGGGCCCTACATCGGCGCGCAAGCGGGCTGGAATCGGGACAGCGTCGATGCTCCCCGGACCGATGCCGGCATCGCTACGATCAACGACGAGAAGGACAGCTTCATCGGCGGCGCGTTCGTGGGCTATAATCAGACCGTGACGCCCAATATCGTGCTGGGCCTCGAGGGAAGCTTCAACGTCGGAGCCAGCGACGATATCCGGCGTAATGGCGTATCTATCAACCCCGACTATTCCTTCGACCTTTCGGCACGAGCCGGATATCTCATCGGCGGAAAGACGTTGATCTATGCACGCGGCGGGTATGAGAACATGCGCGCCAAGGTCCGTATTCCGAGCGCGTCCGGCGTGGTGAGCAACCGAGAGACGTTCGATGGCTGGACTGTTGGCGGCGGCGTCGAACGCGCCTTGCTCGATAAGGTCTCGGCCCGGCTCGAGTATCGCTACAGCGATCTGGGAAGCAACGGTCAGAAGTTCGACCGGCACCAGGTTCTCGCTGGTGTGGGATACCATTTCTAACGAACTCCATCGCCGCAACCAAGGATGGCCGCCTCTCCGGGCGGTCATCCAGACGCAACTTTCTGGACGGCCTCAGCAGCCCGTCAGCTCGAGGACAGAATGAACACCGAAGATTTTACGATCCACGATGTGAGCGATTTTCCGATCGTCCGTTTAGCCAGACCGCTGGATACGTCCGGCCTTTCTCCCCAGTGGTGTTTCGAGATGGAGAGGCTCGTGCGAGATGGGCGGCGCTTCGTGCTCATCTACCCGTCGCCGACCGGAGACGAACCGTTTGAGGATCGCACTGCGCGGACCCTGTGGTTGAAAGCCAATCGTGAAACGATGGCGAAGCTGTGTCTCTCGTTGATTATCGTCGAGCCCGATGCGGTTCAGCGCGCCGACCTTGAGAAGGTGTTCCCGCACCTCGAACATGCCTTTGGCGCACCCCAGACGGCTGCCGAGACGCAACAAGAAGCTCAGTTTCTGGCTGCCCGACTACTCGTATCGAACTAGCCGGCAGCCTGAGGGTCAGCCCGCTCTGACCCCGGTCGCGCCGTCCGGCTCTTCGTCAAACTGAGGATCCGCCAAACCGTCGACACTGCAAATATCGCTTGCCGCTGCGGTGACGGCGGTACGGATGAACGCCTCTTCGCTGCATCCGAGCCTGCTCGAAGCGTGTCGCACCATTGTGATTTCTGCAGCCGTGAAGGCTACTCGCCGGGTAACGTCTTCAGCCATTGCTGTCGCCCCCTCTGGACTTGTCTTGCGTCTCAACGAGTTCGGTGACGACGTCGGAGCCGCGAACGAGGGTCAGATCAACGGGGCACCGGTCGGCGATCGATAGTAGCTTGTCGCGCTGCTCGGCGGTGAGGTCCCCGACGAGGCGGATATCCCGGTTGAAGCGGTCTTGCGGCGTACGATCCTTGTCCCGACTGTGAGAGACGGCCACAAAAGCCTGATCCAGTGGCAAGTTCACCCGCTTTGCATAGAGGCGCATCGTGATAACGGTACAGGCAGCCAGACCTGCCGCGACCAACTCATAGGGTGTCGGCCCGCTCGCGAGACCACCCATCTCTACGGGTTCATCTGCAAGGAACCGGTGACGCCCCGCCTGGATAGCAACCTGGAACCTTCCTGCGCCGGTCTCATGCGCGGTCACCCCAGCCATGGGCTGGACAGGTCGAATGTCCCAGTCTGTCGCCGGCAGGTAGCGCGAAGCCCAGGCAGCGATAACCGATGCTGCATATTCTGCGTCCGCGCGCTCGCGCAACAGATGGTCGGCCTGATCCAGTGACACAAAGCTCTTGGGGTGCTTAGCGGCCTGAAAGAGGCGAGATGCGTTCTTAATTCCTACGACGTCGTCGCCAGGGGCGTGTAGCAGAAGCAGTGGAAGCTGCAGCGCTCCGATCCGCTCTTCCAGCGCCTGGGCGCGGGCATCCGTGACGAACTTGCGACCGACGACAAATGGTCTGTCAGCAAAGCTGACCTGCGCGCTTCCATCGCGCTCGATGCGCGTGAGACACTCTGGATCGATTGTGCTGAGGATATGGGCTACATCTGCAGGGGCGGCAATCGTGGCCACGGCGCGGACGGTCGGGATATCCACCGCGGCCATCAGACATGCCGCTCCGCCTAAACTATGTCCTACAAGGAGCGTGATCGGCATTTCAGCATCGCTCATTGCGTTCGCTGCACAAACCAGGTCCGCCACATCGGAGGCAAAGCCCGAATCGCGGAACTCACCCGCGCTGCCGCCAAGCCCGGCGAAGTCGAAGCGCAAGACGCCTATACCGGCCAGAGCCAACGCCCGTGAGATTCTGACGGCGGCGAGGCTGTCTTTCCCGCATGTGAAGCAGTGGGCGAAGAGGGCCCAGCCTCGCGGCGTCGTCGCAGGATGCTCGATCCGGCCAGAGAGTTGCTCCCCGGTACTGCTCATGAAATTGAATGCGGTTGCGGGCATGCCATCACCGTGCGTTGATGCTGTGGGGGAACAGGGCTGAAGGCCTGAAGCCTCCAGCCCTGATTGCTGTTCAGTTTTCAGGCAAAGCGTCGATGACGTCGAAGACCCGAGCGGTGTAGGTCAGCGCAGCGCCCGAATTCATAAAAATGGTGAAAGCCATCGCCTGAGCAATCTCTTCGCGCGTGAGGCCAAGGGAGATCGCTTTCTGGGCGTGAACCGAGATGCATCCGTCGCACCGGGTCGTGACTGCCACGGCCAGAGCGATCAATTCCATGACTTTGGGGTCAAGTAACCCGGACTTGGTCACGCCCTGCTCAACCATCATCAGGCCCTTCATCGAATCCGGGCTCAGCTTGGCAAACTCGCCGACGCGCGACATCAGCACGTCGCGATATCCATTCCAGTCCTGCATGTGATCATGATTGTTCAAGTCGAATACCCTTCATTTGGCTATCGCTTCGCGGTGGAGCGCTCGAGCTAATGGGTCAGCCGGGCGAACCGCTAAGCCGTTGAGAACAGCTGATCGGGCGCAGATGTCGAACTGCAGCGCTGAGCCGCAGACGATGATCGCGGTTCCTCTCATACCGACGGCGTGCCACTTCCCATCGTTGGAAGGTCAAGACCGAAATAGCCTGAACAAAAAAATGGCGGGCCAGGGCCGCAGCGCTATTGCGAACTATTCGTGATAAAGATAGGATGTTAGGATGAATGGCGGATCTGGGGTCGTCGTTCTCCCATCATCAATCACATGAGGGCGACCCTATGCCGCGCTTCGTCACGCCTCGTTCCCCTGTCCCCACCGACAGGTGCAAATGCCAATCCAATCCACTGTGCGCTGATCCGGGCAACGTGTTGCCGTTTAACGGGCCAGCGTCATATCCGATGACATTCCCGCCGCTGCTCCTGGGCACCGTATCGGGCGCGAGAAACTCCGCATGGCCTCTCTGGGCGGCGCTTCTCAGCCTGCTGTTTCTGGCATTCTCCGCAGTCTCGGCCAAAGCGCAGACGGTGAACAATGCCGACGTCGCGGTGGTGCAGCGCTATTTCGATGCCTGGAACAGCGGGGACATAGCAGCCCTGAAGGCAACGCTGGCGCCGTCGGTCGAGTATTTCAACACAAGCAATGGGGCGGTGAAGGCCGGCGTTGATGCGGTCACCGAAGTTCCGGTGCTGCTCAGCGGAATGATGCCTGATCGCAGACTCACGCTGCTTGCGGCTCCAGTCGCATCCGGCAATCAGGTCGCCGTCCAATGGACATTCAAAGCGACGCATCCGAGCGGTGTAAAAGAGCAGGGGCCGGTCACCTTCAGGGGAGCAAGCTTCTTTCGCGTTGAGCAAGGACGCATCGTCTGGATTGGCGACTACTACAACCACGCTACCCTCGAGGGGCAACTCGCGCGCTGAGCCGAGTGACGAAAACCTAGCAAGGATTTCCCGATGCCATACTTCACCCGCCCCTCACAAAGGGGCGTGCGTCGGCGCGCGCGCCTTCTTTGCGCCGTCAGCGCATTTTCTGGCATAGCGTTTTTGCCGCAGGCCGCCGTAGCGCAGTCTCCAACTTCCGATGGGCGGGCCGCGAATGACGAGCAGCCGGGCTGGCGGGACGAGATTATCGTCGTCGGACAGGGAGAGCGACAATCGCCGTCCATCTATACTGTCCCCGTCGTGACTGCCGCTACGCGTCTACCGCTGACGCTGCGGGAAACGCCACAGGCCGTCACCGTCATGACGCGCGAGAACCTCGATGATCAGCAGCTGAATTCGGTTCAAAATGCCCTCGAAGCGACGGCCGGCCTGTCTTCGAGAACCCTCGATAGCGAGCGCGTCACATTCTACGCACGTGGGTTTGCAATCGACAGCTTCCAGTATGATGGGATTCCAACAGCGTTCGTCAGTGGCGCGAGCTTTCTCGATACAGCTTTCTTCGAGCGGTTCGAGGTCGTGCGGGGTGCAACCGGCCTGCTGACCGGCACCGGCAATCCGTCGGCTTCCATCAATCTGGTACGTAAGCGGCCTGGTCGCCAGTTCGCAGCCTCTGCGACGCTGAGCGCCGGATCGTGGGACAATTTTCGCGGCATGGCTGATATCTCGGCGCCCTTGTCTCGCGATGGCCATGTGCGTGCCCGGCTGGTCGGGATTCTGCAAGATCGCGAGGGTCATGTGGACAGATATCGCCAGGCAAAGCGGAGCGTCTACGGCATTGTCGAGGCAGACCTTGGCCCCCGGACGCTCATCAGCATCGGCTATGACCATCAGGCGATCCGTCCTGAAGGCACGACCTGGAGTGGCATGCCGCTCTGGTTCTCGGACGGAACTCCAACGCGATGGTCCCGATCCAAATCGATGACGGCCGACTGGAGCCGTTGGGACAATACACTGGACTCGGCGTTCTTGACGCTTGAGCACCAATTCGCAGGACAGTGGGTCGCACGCGCAGCTGTCATGCATCAGCGTTCCTCATCGGATGCGCGCTTGTTTTCCGGGCTTGGCTATCCGGATCGCGTGACCGGCGAAGGCCTTCAGCCATTTGCCCTGGCGAGCTACACGCGCAGCCGGCAGAACAGCATCGATGCGACGCTATCAGGGCCTGTCAGCCTCTTGGGACGAAAGCATGACCTGGTGTTCGGCGTCATGGCGAACAGGCGGGTCGCCAACGAATTCAGCAGTGGCTTCGTGCTACCGTCGACGCCGTTTGAAAGCATATTCGATTGGACCGGCGCGTATCCCGAGCCCGATTTTGACGCTCGGCCGTTCTCGCGGACCCGTACCGTTACGCGGCAGGGGGCATTTTATGGTGCCGCCAAGCTCGACATCGTTGATCGGCTCAAGGTGATCGTCGGCACGCGGTTGACGTTCTACGATCTAGAACAACAGACGGCGCTTACATCCTTCGAATTCTCCAAAAGTGGCAGGATCACACCTTACGCGGGCGCCGTGCTTGATCTCGATTCCCACCATTCGGCCTATGTCAGCTATACAGAAATCTTCAATCCGCAGACCAACAGAGACCGGGACGAGAGGATGCTGGCGCCGACAAACGGGCGCAACGTCGAGTTCGGGGTCAAGGGGAGCTATTTCGGCGGCCGCGCCAGTGCATCGATCGCGGTCTTCAAATCCTGGCTAGACAATGTCGGCCAGATCGACCCGGGCCAGCTCTTGCCGGATGGAACGCAGGCGTATTTCGCCGCAAACGGGACCACTTCGCGGGGCGTCGAAATCGATCTGCAGGGCGAAATCCTTCCCGGCTGGAACACCTATGCCGGCTTTGCCCATTTCGTGGCAGAAAACGCCGACGGCGGCCGGTTGAATGCTGAGCTTCCCCGGACATCTGGGAGAATTTTCTCGACCTACCGATTTGCCGGACCGCTGCGGGCGGTGACCGTCGGTGGAGGCGTGAACTGGCGCAGCGCCTCTTTCGAGTCCGCCGCCAGCCCCATGGGTCCGGTTCGGACGCGTCAGGTGCCCTATGCGCTCGTGTCCCTCATGGCGCGCTATGATCTGTCGGCCCGGACTGACCTGAGCCTCAAGGTCAACAACCTCACCGATCGTCGCTACACCGTCGTGAACGGCTTCTTCAATCAGGTCCTGTTTGGCGAGCCGAGAAACGCGATGCTTGCGCTCACGGTGCGTTACTGATGCCCGAAGGGTGAGAAGCGGCTCAGGGGGGAGACGGTCGGAGACTGAAATGGCCGGGCCGACGCAAAGATGTTGACGCATGACATATGAACATGTATTCATACGTCATCATTGTTCATTCGCGAGTCTCGCATGTCAGCACACGCACACGCTGACCATGGTCACGGCCATGGTCATGATCACGACCATTCCCACACCCCGACCATCACCAAGGATAATGAACGTAAGGTCCTCCTTTCGTTCGGTCTGATCGCCTCCTTCATGGTCGTCGAAGTGGTGGGCGGCCTCTGGTCCGGCTCGCTGGCCCTGCTGGCGGACGCCGGCCATATGATGACGGACGCGGCGGCGCTTGCTCTTGCATACGCCGCGTTCCGCTTCGGGCAGCGCTCGCCCGACGCCAAGCGCACCTTCGGCTACCTGCGTTTTGAGGTCGTCGCCGGCCTTATCAACGCCGTCACTTTGTTCGCGATCGTCGCCTTTATCGTCTATGAAGCCTGGGAGCGTTTCAATCAGCCGCAGCCAGTCATGGCCGCGCCGATGTTCGGGGTCGCGATCGCTGGGCTTCTGGTGAACATTCTTGTCTTCTGGATCCTCACGCGTGGCGATAGCGAGCACGTCAACATCAAGGGCGCAGCGCTCCACGTCATGGGCGATCTGCTGGGTTCCGTGGGCGCTGTAGCCGCTGCCGTGGTCATCTATTTCACTGCCTGGACGCCTATCGATCCCATCCTCTCCGTGGTGGTCTCGCTTCTGGTCCTGCGCAGTGCCTGGAAGCTCCTCGGCAAGTCGCTGCACATTCTGCTGGAAGGCGCGCCGGATGGCGTTTCGGCTGAAGAGATCGAGCACCATATCCAGGACACGGTGCCGGGCGTTGCGTCGCTCAGTCACATCCACGTATGGTCGATCACCTCGGGGCGGACCCTTGCAACCATGCACGTCCGTCTCGCCGAAGGTTCGGATCCTCGCACGGTCGTACAGGCCGTCGAGCGGCAGCTTATTGATCGCTTTGAGATCGAGCACCCCACGGTTGCCGTGGATTGGAGCGGCTCGGACAGTTGCAGCCTTTCGCCCGAACGGACTGCTGCTGCGCCGAACAAAGCCAGCCACGATCATAGTGGCCACGACCATGGTCACGGCTCCGCCAAGAAGTCCACATGTGGCGGGGGTGCCGGAAAGCACGCTCACGCCCACTAACCGATCCGAGCCCCCCGCTCGGTCCCGTCGCCCCTGCCGCCCCAGAGCGGGGGCGACGGCTTCCCTCGAACAACCCGGGGCGGACTACAGGTTGTTCCGTTCGAAGTTCTCACGCCAGACGCTGTGCCCAACCTCGTCACGTGTGAGCTAATAGGGCAAAGAACTAATGCTCTGTTTCAAGCCATGACAAAAGATATAGTCATTTTTCTGTCATATGAATTCAGTGCTCGTTTCCGTTGTCTTAAATAAGGTGCGATCTTTAAGATGCGCATTACAAGACGAAGTGATGATACGGAATAACATTAACGGCGATCATGGTTCGTTGAAGATTTAGGTTCTCGGATGACATCCTTGGGAAAGCCGATTATGTACCTCGCCATGCGCCGCTTAGGACGTTTCCTTCTCTGCCTGCTGTCGTTGTCCATGCTGACGACGACGCTTGTGCATGCTCTGGAAGTTCCCAGCGCTCCGACCATCGAATGTTCGGGCTATGTGCATAGCGATGGCGACATGGATCAGACGCAAGGCGATACCGACAAGGCGATGCCGCACCATCACGGCGGCTGCCATGGTTCGTCAGCGTTCGTGCCGACCCTTGCCAATAGCGACATGATCTCTCTGGCACTGACCGCTCCGGTGGTCATCCCTCAACCTATATCCTCCAAGCGCTGGGCCATCGGCCCTAACCTGCGCCCGCCGATAGCCTGACAGAGCCATAGCGGATTGCTGCGCCTGAATTCGGGCCAGTGGTCATCCATGCCTCGTGTTCAGGATTCCCTTTCATGTTCCGATCCATTGCAGCCTTGCTGGCTGCCGTGTCCTGCGTCGCTGTGGCGCAGGCACAGGAAACGCCTGCTGCGGTAGCAGGGGCGTTACCCTACACCCTTGACCAGGCGGTTGCCGCTGCTGGCGGCAGTGCGCCGGCGGCAGAAGCTGCACAGGCCAATGTCGAGGCGGCGCGTGCCGCTCGTACCGTCGCTGGCCTTCGACCCAACCCGACCGTGCAGACCCAAGTAGAGAACATCGCGGGGAGCGGACCGTATAGCGGCGTTGGCAGTGCCGAATCGACGGTCAGTGTCGCAATCCCGATCGAGCTGGGCGGTAAGCGCTCGGCACGCATTGCGGTCGCTAATGCTCAGACCAATCGGGCTCTGCTCGTCTCGGCCATCACACAGGCGGACATCAGGCTACAGGTCACCCAGCTCTATGTGGAGGCAGTTGCAGCCGAACGCCGTGTCGAGACCGCACGCGATCAGTCTCGCATTGCCGGCGATGCCGCTAATTGTAGCGGCTCGCAATGATGATCGCCCGGAACTGCAATAGAGGGGGCTTTCGCGCTTGAATTATGTGAGACGCTGGCGATCAGCCGGCGCACGTTCGGTGAGACGCAAATCACATTCGATGCGACGGACGCGAGATGTTCACCGAGCGGCGCGGGATCGCGGACACGGCGGTCAAAGCGGTAATCCTGCCGCGCGCATATCGTCGGTCAGCTCGCGCGCACGAGCCGGATCAAGCCCGCCCCGGAGCAGTTGCCGTATCTCCGCCGGCTTGGCGTCGAACTGGTCCGCCAGGCTCTTCGTATCGTAGCCGTGGCGGGTAAGCTGGGGTTCGAGGTCGTCAATCTGGCGTGACAGCACACCCTCTACGGTAGCGGCATCGATCGGTTTCACGCTGGCCTCGAACCCGGCTTCGAACGCGCGCACGAGATGGCGGCCGATCTGGAGCGGTGTCTTAAGCTTGGCGGCGAGCAGGATCGCGGCGTCTTCGGTCAGCACGGCATCGGGTTCTATCCCCGGCGACAGTGCGGTGCGCAGCGCCCAGTCGATATAGTCGCGCTGCCGATCGCGCAGGCCGCCAAACTCGAACACGGTCGTCCGGTCGCCGATTTCCTCCATCAGCGGGCGTTTCAGGTCGTTGCGCAGCTTCGGATGGCCGACGAGGATCACGGCCAGTTGACCGCCGCCCTCGGTGACAAGCTCAACGAGGCGCTTGAGCGCGGTCAGCGTCTTTGGGTGGAGGTCGTGGGCATCGTCGACGAACAGCGCGACCGGTCGCTTGGCCTTGCGAAACAGCTCCTGCAAATCGCGTTCGCGCCGTTCCGATTGGCTTGGGATCGAGACGGTCTTCTCAGACGAAAGATCATAGAACAGCGCTGCAACCAGCAGCGGCACCGATATCTTGGCCTTTTCCAGGCTGAGCGCGCGCGAGACGATCACACGGCCCTCGCGCTCTAGTTCTTCGCGCAGTCGCCGCGTCAGCACGGTCTTGCCCGAGCCGATGGTGGCCGTAAGCGCGATCAGGCGACCACCTGTGATCGCGGTCTTCAGATCATGGGTAAGCTGGGCATGATGCTCGGTCTCGAAGAAGCCGAGATCGACCGGGGGCCGGGCCAGCCCGTAATAGCGCATCACCTCGGTCTGCATCAGCCGCTCCGTCTGTGGCCGGGCGGGAATCGCCTGCGGATTTCATCCATCACTTCGGGCCGGGACAGCGTGCGCGCGAGCAACGCGTCGATGAAGGCGCGGTCCTCTTCGCAAAGGCCGCCAAGCGGCAGGCGCAGTTCCTCGGATATGGCGAAGCGTGCCTTGAGCGGCGTGGCGAAGGTGAGTTCGGCGAACGGATCTGGATCGGCGAATGGCCGGGCCGGCACAGGTGCGATCCCATCGGTGGGCTTGCGACCGATCACCACGATGTCGTCCTCGCCCGTCAAGACCGAGCGAGGGATTCCGATCTTCGTCGCCAGCGCATCGACGCGATCCGCGCGGACCTCGCGCCGGCTCTTGCGGTGCTTGCGATAGCGATGCAGCGGCACCGGCCCTCCGACCGGATCGAACGGGCCGTATCGGTCATCGCCATGCTCGACCCATAGCTCCTGGTCGAACAGCCCCCACCAGACGACAACCGTTTCGCCGGCCACTTCGGACGTGACCTCATAGGTAACGCCGGCGACGGTCAGCCGGCAGTCGAGGCCGACCTTGCGGCGCTCTGGCTCGCGCGCGAATGCGCAATAGCGCTCCCAACTGCACATGGCGCAAATGCCGCCATCGGGCAGGTGGCCGAGCCAGTCGTCGATCCGAGAATGCGGCTCGCGACGATGGTCGCCGCTGTTGTAGGTGGCGATGTAGCGCGCCAGCCAGCGATTGGCCTCCTCCTCGCTGGCGGGTTCGTGAAAGTGGTACAGCGTCTCGTGCGCTTCCTTGACAGTGCGGAACGGGCGCTCGACTTTCCCCTTGGCGCGCGCGGTCGTGCGGCGTCCGTCCGACCCTGCTGGCATGTGCGGAGTGACGGTAATCCCGAGACATTCCATGACCCGCTTGAACACGCTCGATTTGCCGACCGGGCCGCCATCGAGCTGGATGTTCTCCGGAATACCTCCAAACGGATTGTCCTCCTTTGGTGCCATCGCACGGAACAGGAAGCGCAGCGCCGCCTCGGCATCCTCCCCATAGACGAGCGCATATTCCTGGTAGACGACGCCCGACCGGTCATCGACCACCGAGAACAGCATCAACGTAGGCGCGCCATTACGATCGGGATCGATCCAGGTCGGGGCCTTCAACTGCTTGAGATCCGACGGGCTCATGTCGAAATGCCAGAGCATGTTGGCGCGTTCGGCCTGATAGCGCACCGCAGCCGGCTCGCGCGTCATCCGCTCGGTGTCGTATCCCCGTTGCCGCATGTGCCGGTTGAGTGTCGAGGCAGCCAACCGACCTGCCGGCAGCTTCACCAGACCGCGATCGGGGGTCTCGACACCGTGTTCGGTGACGATTTCGAGGATACGCTTCGTCGAGAGACGACGGCCTTGACGGTTGGTCGTGCGGCTCTTCATCGCCGCAACGACCTCACACCACCATTCGATCTCGCCGGCAGGCATGGTGCGCGACAGGCCACGATCGGCACGGTGTGCGTCCTTCGGCCTTCGCTCGCCGCGCAACAGCCGGTAGAGCGTAGCGCGGCTGATGTCGTAGAGTTCGGCGGTCGATGTCATCAGCGGCTGCCGCTCGGGATGCCTTGCTGGCAATGCCGCCAAACGACGTCGGAGCGTCACGATCGCCTCGATGGGGACCGTGACGCCCGCGCTCATTATGCAGCCTGGCTTTGCGGTTGCCGAGTGGGACCCGCATCGAGCAACGCCTGCCCCGGCGCCTTGGGGGTGCCGTCGCCGTTGACATAGACATACAGGGTCGTGGTCGTGATCCCGAGCCGCTTAGCGACATCAGCCGCGACGACACCTCGATCGGACATCGCCGCCATCGCCATCGTCAGCGTCGCCCGGTTCATCTTGCGCGGCCGACCGCCCATGCGACCGCGCGCGCGCGCCGCAGCAAGGCCGGCATGGGTACGCTCGGCGATCAACTCGCGCTCGAACTCGGCGAACGCCGCGAAGATGCCGAAAGCGAGACGGCCATTGGCAGACGTCGTGTCGATCTGCGCGCCGGCACCTGCCAGCACCTTCAACCCGATCCCGCGCGACCGGAGATCCTCCGCCGTCGTCACCAGATGGCGCAGATCGCGGCCGAGGCGGTCCAGCTTCCAGATGACGAGCGTGTTGCCCGGCTGAAGCGCCTTCAGGCAGGCGGTCAGGCCAGGCCGCGCATCGTGGCGACCCGATGCCATATCCTCATAGATGCGCGACGGATCAATGCCGGCCGCGAACAGCGCGTCGCGCTGCGGCTCCAGCGTTTGCGTGCCGTCCGACTTGGACACTCGGATATAGCCAATGAGCAATGCGTACCCCGCCAGAAAAGACTACCGGCATGGTGCAAGATGGCGCTGGTTTTCACAACGGGTTTTCTTGCTCTTTTCGGATTGCCGGGACCGGCATTGTCAGACCGCGAGAAAACCGCTCGTTTTCCTTGCGGAGCCAACGTCGGCACGGTCGGCAGAATTCGCCAACTATCGGCTTAGCCGATGCATTCAGAGCTTCTGGAAGCGGACGCTTTCTGATGCGGGATTGTGGCACCGTAAACTTGCCGAAAGCTATGGTAGTCTGCTGGTGTCACAACCGACCGGTTATGACACCAGCAGCGTTACGGACTGGAATGATGAAACAGGAAAGGTGTCGGCGATCAGTCTGGGATCAGCACCCAACCACGCAGCTGCAACGTCGCCATTGTTGTCAGCGCAGACACGTCGGTTTCGACACTTTTCCCTACCGTAGCGGGGTCAATCCCGTTTCCAATAAGAGCCTGGCTGCATACCCGAACGGATACACCCGCCTTTTTCAACGCCTCAATTAAGGCAAGGTTGGGGTTCGCAGCTACTCCCGTCTTTGTCGCATAGGCGCGATCTTCGGTAACGATGGGCGTCGCCGGACCGTGGACGATCACGACGACATCGCCTTGTTCTGGACGAACGCCATCGTTGCCCAGCAGGTTCAAAAAGCGGGCGACCTTCTCCAGCGATGGATTGATTTTATCCGGCGTTGCCGCGGCCTTGGTCACATTGAACAGCACGCGATAGCGCAACTTGCGATCGGGCCGTTCCGCAGCACCTTCGACGGGTGTGATCGCGCCATATCCCGGTATCACCGCCTGCCTAGGCACGCCGGCTGAAGCACTGACGCTGCTCATGAGTGACAAGCATCCTGCAAGAGCAATGATTGGCATACGCATCCGCTTTTTCCTTCTTCAGCCGAAATGATCAGCCAACTCTCGCAAAAACGGCCGCACCGATGTTTTGCGGTCGAACCACGGACGGCGTCTCGCGCGGTCGCACTGGGCGGGGGGCCGGGGCCGTTTGGGGAGCCGACAGATCGTCGGCTCCGAACATCGCCTCCAGGGTTCGCACACACAGTGCGGCTGCATCGTCGGCAAGACGGTAGTGAACCTGCTTCGCCTCACGCCTGGTCTTCACCAGATCGGCGCGCCGCAGCTCGGCAAGCTGCTGACTGAGCGCTGGTTGGGTCACGCCCGTGGCCGCCTCGATGTCCGCCACCTGCCGTTCGCCACCCAGCAGATAGGACAGGATCATAAGGCGCTGCGGCTGCGCGAACACGCGCAGCTTCTCGACTGCAACGTCGGCAAGCGCGCGGGACTGGTAGATCGCCATCACCGGTCAGCCTTCGTCTGGTGAAACCAGTCGGCGCCTGCGTTCCCCGGCAAAGCGGGAGGCAGGAGCACGTCGTCGCCCGGCTGCCAGTCAGCGGGCGTATAGGCCTCGCCATCGGCCGAACGCTGCAACGCCCTGACCGTGCGAAGCATCTCGTCGACCGAGCGCCCGACATTCATCGGATACCAGCTGAGTGCGCGGATAATGCCTCCGGGATCAATGAAGTAGGTTGCACGTACCGTTGAGGCATCGCCAGCCTGCTCGTCGAGCATGCCGTAGGCATACCCAACCGCCATCGACGGATCCTCGATCACCGGAAACGGCACCTCGACATCAAAAACGTCGTGGATCGCGCGAAGCCAGGCGACATGAGAGTAGAGGCTGTCGACCGACAGCCCCAACAATACGCAATCCAGCTCCTCGAATTGAGGAGCCGCTTTAGCCAAGGCCACAAACTCGCTCGTGCAAACCGGCGTGAAGTCGGCAGGGTGCGAGAAAAACACAATCCAGCGCCCACGATACTGATCGAGCGCAATCTCGCCCTGAGTGGTGCGGGCGGTGAAGTTCGGGGCTGCATCCCCGATGCGCAGCGAGCGCGGCATGTTCGCATCCATCATTTCCATTCCTCCCAAATGGCACGAACACCCCGTTGACGCAATACGTTTACACAACTACATAAACCGTGAGGTTGTCTAAATGGAGATGGTCATGGACCCGGTTTTGAGCGAAGCCAATGCCCAGATCAGACGCGCAAAAGCGGCCGGATCGCCGGTCGTTCAGTCCTTCTTTGATGAGCCTACCAACACAGCGACCTACGTCGTTTGGGACGTGGCGACGAAAAAGGCTGCGATCGTCGACAGCGTCCTCGATTTTGACGCCGCGGCTGGCCGGACCAAAACCGCGTCGGCGGACGCAGTGATCGCTTACGTGCGGGATCAGGGACTGACGGTCGATTGGCTGCTGGAAACCCATGCTCATGCCGATCACCTGTCTGCGGCACCTTATCTTCAGCAGGCGCTTGGCGGGCAGCTCGCGATCGGTCGTGAGATCATCCGGGTCCAGAACGTATTTGGCAAAATCTTCAACGCTGGCACCGACTTCGAGCGCGATGGCTCGGAGTTCGACCGGCTGTTTGAGGACGGCGACCGCTTTGCCATCGGCAACATCGACGCCATTGCGCTGCACGTGCCCGGCCATACGCCGGCGGACATGGCCTATGCCATCGGTGACGCGGTCTTCACCGGCGATACGCTCTTCATGCCCGATTACGGCACCGCGCGGGCAGACTTCCCTGGTGGCGACGCACGCCAGCTATTCCGCTCGATCCGCCGGCTCATGCAGCTGCCGGACGAGACGCGCCTGTTCCTCTGCCACGACTACAAGGCGGTGGGCCGCGACGAATATGTCTGGGAAACGACTGTAGGCGCGCAGCGTGTCGGCAACGTCCATGTCCACGAAGGGGTCAGCGAAGACGACTTCGTCGCGATGCGGACCAGTCGCGACGCCACCTTGTCGATGCCGAAGCTCATCCTGCCCTCGATCCAGGTGAACATGCGCGGTGGTCATCTGCCGGAGCCGGAAGCCAACGGCACCCGCTACCTCAAAATTCCGCTGGATGCGCTGTGATGCCAGGCTTTCCCCATGCCATGCCGCTCGAAGGCTTCATCGGCGGGCTGATGATCGGTGTCGCCGCGGCGATCATGCTGCTCGGCAACGGCCGCATCGCCGGAGTCAGTGGCATGTTCGCGAGGGTTTTTGGTCTTTCCGCTGGAGGCCCACCATGGGCCCTCGCGCTGCTCTTTACCGCGGGTCTGCCCTTGGGCGCGGGTATTGCTGCGGCCAGTTTGGGCGTGAAAGCCAGCTTTCCGGCATCGCTTTCGCTGATCGCCGTCGCCGGTCTAGTCGTCGGTATCGGAACGCGGCTTGGGTCCGGGTGCACCAGTGGTCACGGCGTATGCGGCCTGTCCCGCCTGTCGCCCCGGTCCATCGCCGCGACCGTCACGTTCATGGCGACCGGCGTCGTCACGGTCACGATCATGCGTCTGTCCGGGGTGATACTGTGATGCGCCAGAACCTCATTTCACTCGCTAGCGGGACGCTGTTCGGCGCCGGCCTTGCCATCTCCGGAATGATCGATCCGGCGCGGGTGCGCGCGTTCCTCGATGTCACCGGCGCGTGGGACCCGACCTTGGCGTTCGTCATGGCAGGCGCGATCCTGCCGATGGCGATAGCCTGGTTCGTCGTGCGGCGTCGCTCGACCCCGATCGCGGCCGAACAATTCCACACGCCCGCCACCTCGCCGATCGACCGGCGCCTCATCGGCGGTGCGGCCTTGTTCGGCATAGGCTGGGGCATCGTCGGATTGTGCCCAGGTCCCGCCATTGCCGCACTGGCGATCCAGCCTCTGCCGGCACTGGTCTTCATCGCTGCAATGGCCCTCGGCGTTGCCGTCCACCGCTTTGCATTCACTTCCCGCCGTTCGGCCTGATCAGACAGGAGACATCACATGGCTTTCAAGCAGATCACCTCGTCCTTCTCTGCCGCCCCCCAGCTGACGCAAGACGACCTCGCCGCTGCCGCGAAGGCAGGATATCGCTCGATCATCTCAAGCCGCCCGGACGGCGAGGAGGCGGGCCAGCCAAGCGCGGAAGAAATGGCCCGAATGGCAGGCGACCACGGTCTCGCGTTTGCCCATGTCCCTATCGTACCGGGCAAGGCGACTGACGCCGATGCGGATCGCATGAAGGAGGCGCTAGCCACGCTGCCACAGCCGACGCTCGGCTTCTGCCGTAGCGGGACGCGCGCGGCGACCTTGTGGGCGTTGGCCGAGGCCGATCGCGCCGACCCGGCGACGATCGTCGACCAAGCAAAGGCAGCCGGGTACGACCTTGCCGATCTCACGCCTGCGCTGAAGCGCCGTTCCGAAAGGGCTGATCAATGACCTACGACATCGTCATCATCGGGGGCGGTGCCGCCGGCATCGCGACCGCTTCCAGCATTCTGAAGCGCAACGCCAAAGTGACGATCGCGGTCGTCGATCCGGCGACCGACCATTATTACCAGCCCGGCTGGACGATGGTGGGGGCCGGCGTCTTCACTCCCGAACAGACGCGCAAGGCCGAATCCGACATAATGCCAAAGGGCGTTAAGTGGGTACGGTTGCCCGCCGTTGCCATCGACCCCGACCGTAACACGGTCGAGCTCGAATACGGTGACACATTGACCTATCGCGTTCTGGTCGTCGCGCCCGGGCTGCGCCTGGCGTGGGAGAAGATCGAAGGGCTGCCTGAGGCTCTCGGCCGCAACGGCGTCACCTCCAACTATCGCTACGATCTGGCACCCTACACCTACCAGCTCGTCAAGGAATTGCGGCAGGGGCGGGCGCTGTTCTCGCAGCCACCCATGCCGATCAAGTGCGCCGGCGCACCGCAGAAAGCAATGTATCTCTCCTGCGACATCTGGCGCGATAGCGGCGTTCTCCCGGCTATCGACGTCGAGTTCCATAATGCCGGCGCAGCCCTGTTCGGGGTCCCGACCTACGTCCCGGCGCTGATGGAATATGTCGAGAAGTACGGCATCGATCTCAGGCTTGAGTCCAACCTGGTCGCAGTCGACGCCGATCGTCGTGTCGCCACGTTCGAGCGCAAGCAGGACGGCGTCTCCGAGCGGATCGAACGCCCGTTTGACATGCTCCACGTCGTTCCGCCCCAAGTGTCGCATGCCGTCGTTGCCAATAGCCCGCTCGCGGCTGCGAGCGGCTTCGTCGAGGTCGACGAGACTACGCTGCGGCACAAGCGATTTGAAAACATCTTTGGCCTTGGCGATGCCGCTGGCACCAGCAATGCCAAGACCGCCGCTGCTGCTCGCGTCCAGGCGCCCGTGGTCGCGGTCAACGCGCTGGCCGCGCTCGACGGCAGACCCCCCGTTGCCGACTATAATGGTTACGGCTCATGCCCGCTCACGGTCGAACGCGGTAAGATCGTCCTCGCCGAGTTCGGCTATGGCGGAAAGCTGCTGCCCAGCTTCCCATCCTGGCTGCTGGACGGAACGCGTCCGACGCGCGCCGCCTGGTTCCTGAAGGAGCGCATGCTGCCCCCGATCTACTGGCAGGGCATGCTGAAAGGCCGCGAGTGGATGGCCGCTCCACACGAGATCGGCAAGGCGGCATGATCCTCGAACCAATCCAGTATCTGCTTGGCGCCTTGTCCGGCAGCCTGATCGGTTTCACCCTCGGGCTCGTTGGTGGCGGTGGCTCGATCCTCGCCGTGCCGCTCATGGTGTATCTGGTGCGCGTTCCCGACGCGCACCTCGCCATCGGTACGAGCGCGTTTGCCGTGGCGGCCAATGCCGCGACCGGTCTGATCGGTCATGCCAAGGCACATACCGTCAAATGGCGGTGCGGCGGCATGTATGCGACTGCCGGCGTCATCGGTGCGCTGCTCGGATCCACCGCGGGCAAGGCCGTCGATGGCGGCAAGCTCCTCTTTCTGTTCGCGCTCGTCATGATCGTCGTCGGCGTTGTAATGCTGCGCGGGCGGGGTGACGTTGGTAATCCCGGTGCAGAATGCAACCGGGAGAAGGCGCCCAAGGTGCTGGGTTATGGCCTCGGCACCGGACTGTTTTCGGGCTTCTTCGGCATCGGTGGTGGCTTCCTGATCGTTCCCGGACTGATCGGATCGACGGGCATGCCGATCCTCAACGCCGTCGGCACGTCGCTGATCGCCGTCACCGCGTTCGGGCTGACGACCGCTGCCAACTACGCGTTCTCCGGGCTTGTGGATTGGCCGCTCGCCTTCGCCTTCATCGGCGGTGGGGTTATCGGCGGGTTGATCGGCACGCGGATCGCTAAGCGTCTGGGCACGGGCAGTACACTCACCACGGTCTTCGCAACGCTGATCTTCGTGGTCGCAGCCTATATGCTCTGGAAGAGCGCAGGCGCGTTTCTGTGATGGGCAGCGCAATTGCCATCGGGCCGCTGATGATGGCGGTCGATCGCGGATTGGCGGTTCTGTGCGTCGCCGTGTTCCTCGGTTTGACGGCGCTGGCGGGACGGTTCCGCTTCCCGCGAGTGTCGATGGTCGCGACCAGTGCTATTGTCGTCGGGCTGGTGACGGCCCGGATCGGCTATGTCGCGACGCATTGGGCGAGCTACGCCGATGCTCCACTCTCCATCCTAGCTATATGGCAGGGAGGCTTCTCGGCCGTCGCCGGCCTCGCCGGCGCTGCGGTAACGCTGGCGTTCCGGCTCGGCCGAACGCGCGCTCTGGCGATAGGCTGGGCAGCGCTTGCCGTAGCTGGCGGCCTCTGGTTCACGCTTCAGGCGCTGATCCCGCCCGTGACCTACGGCCCCTTTCCCTATCATCTCGCCTTAACGACGCCATCCGGCGCTCCGCTCCCGCTTGATCGATTCCGGGGTCGTCCCTTCGTGGTCAATCTGTGGGCGACATGGTGCGGCCCATGCCGGCGCGAGCTGCCAATGCTCGATGCTGCTGCGTCGCGCCGTGGAGAGGTGCCGATTCTGCTCGCCGATCAGGGTGAGGCGCCGGCGACCGTTACCCGGTTCCTTACCCGCGAAGGCATCGGTGCTGGCAACGTCGCGCTTGATCCCGACCGTAGGCTTTCCCGAGCCTTCGAGGTCGCCGGCTATCCCGCAACCGCCTTCGTCGCCGCGGATGGCACGATCGTGCAGCTCCAGCTCGGAGAGTTGTCGCGCGCCGCGCTCGCCGATGGAATTGATAAGGCAAGGAAACATCGATGAACCGCCGCAACCTTCTCTTTCCCGGCATTCTAGCCGCGCTTGCTTTTGCCGTGCCGATGACACCTGCGGTCGGGCAGCAGCAGCCTGATTTGTCGCGCAAGGCAGTCATCGACGATCCCGTAGCCCCCAAGCGGGCCGGCACAGCCTATGACGTCACCGTTGTCGAGTTCTTCGACTACAACTGCCCCTATTGCCGTCGCATGGAGCCGGTGCTGAACGCGCTGCTTCGCTCCGACCCGAAGGTGCGGATCGTGTATCGGGACTGGCCGATATTCGGACCCGCCTCCCGCGAGGCGTCCCGGGCGGCCGTCGCGAGCCAGTGGCAAGGCAGGCATGCCGCCTTCCATGGAGCGCTGCTTGCCTCACCGGCGCGGCTCGACAGCGCCGCTATCAGGGCAGCTGCTGTGAAAGCCAAGGTGGATTGGCCGCGTCTGCAACGTGACCTGAAGACGCGTGGCGCGGAGATCGATGCGCTGCTGACGCGCACCAATGGCATTGCCGAGGCGATCGGATTTAACGGGACCCCGGCGCTGATCGTCGGCTCGCAGGTCGTGGCCGGCGCGGTCGATCTACCAACACTGCGCCGCCTCGTCGCAACGGCGCGCAGCAAGCCCGCAGGGCGTTGAGCGTGCCGGGGCCACTCAATCGGAGGCAGGCAGTCGGGCTCGGCGCTGTAGTCGTGGGGGGCTGGGCGGTCGGACAGGTACTGCGACGCACCGCCCCGATTGGGCGTGACGTTGGTCCAACCGCCGACCTGATCCTGGCAGGCGGCAGTTCGCCTGAACACGGTCCTGCCGATGCGACGCTGCGGCTTGCCGTCTTCACCGATTATCGTTGCCCGGCCTGCCGTCACGCCTTCCCCGCGTTGGAAGAGGCCGTGCGACGCGATGGCAAAGTTAGGGTCATCTACAAGGATTGGCCGATCTTCGGTCCACCGTCTGAACGTGCCGCGAGCGTTGCGCTCAGCTGTGCCGAACAGGGCATCTACCCGGTCGTCCATCGCCAGCTGATGGCCGACAACCGTACGATTGACGACGACATGCTGCGGGACGTCGTAATCGGCGCTGGCGGTGACTGGCTGAGCGCAACGACGTGGCTTGCTTCGCATGCACAGGCTGTCGCGGCGCGCCTGCGTGCGAACGGCCAAGAGGCCTATTCGATCGGCTTGGCCGGCACCCCGGGCTTTCTTGCCGGACGCATGCTGGTGATGGGCGCGATCGATCCGGGTGATTTCGAGCGGTTGTTCGCGCGGGCGCGGGCAGAAAGCTAACAGAGCGAAAGGATGAAAACATGATTGAGTATAAGCACGATGGTATGACCGTTGCGTCGCTCCATGACGAACGCACTGGTAGCTTCCAATATGTTGTCGTCGACGACACTACGAAGACGGCCGCGATCATCGATCCAGTCCTGGATTTTGACCCGCGCGCTGGCGCGACCGCGACCCGCAACGCCGATCTTATCCTCGACTATGTGCGCGAGAAGGGGCTGACCGTCGAATGGGTGCTCGACACCCACCCACACGCCGATCATTTTTCGGCCGTTCCGTACCTCGCCGGCAAGACCAGTGGCAAAACCGCGATCGGCAACAAGGTCGTGGAAGTGCAAAAGCTGTGGCGGGACATCTACTGCCTGCCCGATCTCGCCGTCGACGGCAGCCAGTGGGACCGGTTGTTTGCGGATGGCGAGCGTTTCCGGATCGGCACGCTCGATGCTCATGTCATGCTGTCGCCGGGCCATACGCTTGCCTCGATCACTTATGTCGTCGGTGACGCCGCGTTCGTTCACGATACGCTGATGGTTCCCGATAGTGGCACAAGCCGAGCGGACTTCCCGGGTGGTGATGCTCATTCGCTGTGGTGCTCGATCCGCGCCATCCTCGATCTGCCACCCGAAACCGCAACCTATGTTGGGCATGACTATGGCAAGGATGGCAGGGACGTACTTGGTCGCTCGACCGTCGCCGATCAGCGTCGCGACAACATCCATGTTCACGATGGCATCGACGAAGCCGAGTTCGTCGCGACCCGCGAGAAACGCGACGCATCGCTCCCACTACCCGACCTGATGCTCGCCGCGCTTCAGGTGAACATACGTGGCGGCCGGCTGCCGGATGCGGACAAGTGTGGGACGGCGTTTCTCAAGGTGCCTCTGAACCGGTTTGGACCTGGTGCTTCATAGCTCAGTCCGCGCTAGGGCAGCTGCTGTTTCAAGTGTCAGAACCGAACGGTTATGACCCTCGGAGGGCGGCGGTATTCGACCATGCCGGCTCGGAAAGCTGCCCGGGCGCTAACCACCGCTTTTTGCCGTCCGTAAGCCAACGGATCAGCATTGCGCGTCGGTCGCACCGAATGTGGTTTCTGTCTCACGGAGCGTGCGTTCCCCGCATCGATCCGTCTCACGCAATGCGAGCCGAAAACCGCCCTATATTGCAGTTCCGGGCGATCATCATTGCGAGCCGCTACACTTAGCGGGCTGCGCGATCCTCGGCGTGCTCGGCGTGCTCGGCGTGGGATTGGCGGCCGGCCTGCTCAGCGGCGCGTCCAAGGACCTCTCGAAGCTAGAAAGATTCGAGTTCTCGATCGAGCCAGGCGAAACGCATCGGATCGGATCGTGGCTTACATGGTTGCGGGCGGGAGGATGAGGTTCGATAGCGACAGCGGAGCTGGCAGGGTTCGCTACCGCCTTCGTCTGGAAGACGGTCATAGCAGTTCTCTCATCGCCAATGGCGTTACATCGGCGAAGCAGCGAGGTGAACTAAGCCCTCAACATGGCAGCCTCTACGAATGGACCTGGGACAACCTCTCGCCGGGGCCGGTCCATGTCATCTTTTGTGCAGAAGGCGATTTCGATATTCTGGACAGGGTGGATGTTCGCTGATGTTGCCACTCTGAGCTCTGCGGCATTCACCCTCCACTGTTCACCAGCGGCGTGTTGATCAGGTTGTCCCGCCATTCTGCGATCGATGGCAAGAGGTTCGAGAGTTCCAGCGCTCGGCCGTCAAGAAGCACCGCCAACAAATTTGCGCATGTATAGTCTTCCCATGGGGTGACAGCTTCGATCTGCTGAAGCGTCCTTAGCGCATTGCCTTTCAACGTACCGCCATCGAGCCCGTTAAGAGCCTCGATCCACTCTTCCATGTGCTTCCAGTAATTGGCCGCCGCGTTGAGCGCTGCGGCCAATGACAGGCCGCCCCGCAGGATCGGCGGCACCTTCAACGCATCGATCAGACTGATCCCCAGACCGGTTCGGGTAGCGGTAAGATAGCGCTGAATGGCAATGAAGCCATGACCTATAAAATACTCGCCGGCGTCACAGAGCCCGTCAGATTCGGGGTCACGGGATGACACGATCGCTGCATTGATCCGACAAATTTCAATGTCCAGCAGCTTCAAGTGCCTGCCGAGCAAGGCAAAATCCGCATCAGCGTAATCCCCACCGACCCTAATAATCGCCATGGTGCTCATAGCCAACTTCGGACCAGTAGGCAGCTTCACGATCGGCATTCAGCTGATCCAGCGAGGCTGGTATCATCGTGAAATCGAGATTGTACATCGGCATCTGCCAGAACTGGTGAAACCAGCGCACATGTTCCTGGGTCGCGCTTTCGGATACCAACTCTTCGTCTTCGA
This sequence comes from Novosphingobium silvae, assembly GCF_009856825.1. Taxonomy (GTDB): domain Bacteria; phylum Pseudomonadota; class Alphaproteobacteria; order Sphingomonadales; family Sphingomonadaceae; genus Novosphingobium; species Novosphingobium silvae. The sequence continues at coordinate 102,306 of NZ_WVTD01000012.1, forward strand.
GGCGCTTGGCCAACTGCCGCGTCAGGTCTCTGACATGGCCAGAATGCTCCTTGGCCCGAAAATCGACGGTGCCCCAGATATCGCTGGCCGCCTCTAACCCTGCCCTCGAAAATACGCCTACAGCATCGAGCGCCTCGATCAGCGTCAGTGCGAAGGGGCGTGTATGTATGCCCAAGCTCGAGAAGAGCGTCGGGTCACTCCACTGCGGTACACCATCTTCGTGCTGTTCGATGTCAGCGTAGAGGGTGCTCTCGCGGCTGTAGATTGCCCAGTTCGGCAGGATATATTCGCTCATTCCGCCTTCGAGATAATGGCCCTGGCGTTCGCTATCGACATAGTCCTGTAACTGCTCGACGTTGACGGGCCGCCAGCTCTGCGCCTTGGCGTATATGAGCCTGGCAAGATGGCTGTAGAAGTTCTTCACAATGCGCCCGATGCGCCCATCGACCTTGGAAGGCGGGCATCGAACCAGATCGAGCAAGATCAGCGCTTTCGCAGATTCTTCCTCGGCGAAGCCTTCGAGAACAGACGCTTCCCGGGGATTGTCGGTCAGCTTCTCAGCGGCGTTCCAAAACCCACGCGCGCTTGTCAGAATGATCGTCAGGCCCTCGGCAATGAAGTCTAGCCGCTCCGACTGCGCCATCTCACGCATCGCGCCGGCCTTCTTGGCGCCATAGGGAACAGAATTACGCTGTGTCGTCATGTGTAGCTCAAGACAGTGGCGGAAGGGGCGTGTTGGAACTGAACGATATTAGCATCGGCAAGTCTACGGTTCATGGAGACACGCGATGCTTTGTCCATTGATTACGGCTGCTGCATTCGCGAGGAAATCAAGATTTCTATGTCGAAACCTTGTTTTTCCGCCGCAGGGGCGTGCCAGTGGCTTACCGCGGCCTGCATCATCAGGTGACCCGCCTTTTGGTAATCGACTGGTGCCTTAGCCGCGCCACGCCATCGGGTTTGTAGACGCTCCCGCGGTCTTCAGCCGGCTCTTCCAGGTCCGCGATGATCGGGCAGTCTGGTCGGGCATCGCCGACACAGCCAGTAACGAGTGTCTGAAGCGTCCCGCGCATCTGCTCGAGAGCGGTGATCCGGGCACTCAACTCGTCTATATGGGATTGGGCAATCTTCTTTACATCCGCACTCTGTCGCGAACGGTCCCGCCACAGGCTCAACAAGTCGTTGATCTCGGCGACCGCAAATCCCATGTCCCGCGCCCGACGAATGAAGCGCAGATTGTGAACATCGGCATCCGAATAATCGCGATACCCGGAGTCGCGCCGGTCAGCCTTTGGGATGAGGCCAGTTTGTTCATAGTAGCGGATCATCTTGGCGGATACGCCTGACGCCTTTGCGGCTTGCCCTATGTTCATTCCTCTTCTCCTGCGCTCAGGGTCCCTGGATAGTATCTCGCTTTTCAGCTCCTGTCGGCCAGCGCCTTGATGAGCGGACCGACGACTTCACGGACCGCGAGCGCCGCGCCTTCCGCATCCTTTCGCTCGATGGCGTCTACGATGGCCTCATGCGCTTCAAGGGCCGGTTCGGGCAGGTCCACCTCGTCAAGGACCGACCAGACCCCGGAGCGGATCGCCTGCGAGAAGTAGCGATAGAGCTCGATCAGCGCTGTGTTGCCTGAAACGGACGCAAGAGCACTGTGAAAGGCGATATCCGCATCGACGAACTTCTCCAGACGGCTGTGGTCTTCCTGATTTCCGCGAACCTTGAGGAGTTTCCGCAACTTGATGACGTCTGCATCGGAGCGCTGGGTCGCCGCGCGACGGGCCGCTTCGGCCTCGAGCATGGCGCGCAACTCGAAATGATCGTGGAGGCTAGAGCGGCTCACCCGTCGCATAACCTCCGTCGGATCGACGTTCAGCCGGACGTAAGTTCCATCACCTTGGCGAACTTCCAGGACTTCAGCATGAGACAGGACCCTGATCGCCTCGCGGGTCGTATTGCGGCTGACGCCCAACAGGTCCGCAAGCTCCTGTTCCTTGGGGATGCGCTCGCCCACACGCCAGGCCCCGCTCTCAATCTGGGTGCGGATCTGTTCGATTGCCGAGTCGACAAGCGACCGGCGAGGCGCCTGCGTTAGGGTTGCGTTTCGAGTCATCGACTTCTCCTAGCGGATTTCATCCGGTCATCCCATCAATTTGGCGTTCAATATATGACCGAAATCCGCGCTTTTCCGGGGCCTTGGCGCCCAGCATCGCCGCGGTCGGCGAATGCCATCATCGTTGACCAGCTTACCACAGCTTGAAACTTTGGAAAGAGAAAGGTAGGATGATTGGATGTTAAAGGGTGAGCAGGCTTGGAGTCTCCGGCCCTGACACCCGCTAACCCAGGACAATCCTGCCCATGTCAGTCACAATCAAAATGGATGTGCGCGAAGCCACCGCCTGCGCTTTGGGCGTCAGGGGATGAGGCTGCAGACGATTGAAAGTCGGCTCGGCGGCAGGACCGCGAACGCCCTTGGCCTCGCAACCCGGCAGCTGAAAGTCTTTGACCTGCTCACGCCGCGCTGGGCCTATGTCTTTCGCTCGGTAACCGCCGCCGCGCTCGCCTATTGGGTCGCCTATACCCTTCAGATGGACAAGCCTTATTCGGCCGCTTCGACCGTGATGCTTGTCGCGAACATGAATCAGGGCGCCGTGCTGGCGAAGGGAAGCTGGCGACTGGCAGGTACGGTGGTTGGCGGCATTGCCGCTATCATCGTCATGGGCCTCTTCATTCAGGCCCCTGCGTTGTTCCTCATTTTCTTCGGGCTTTGGCTAGGCATATGTAGCGGCGCCGCGACGCTCATTCGCGGGTTCCGATCAACCGGACCTGCGGTTGCGGGCTATACACTGGGCTTTGCAACCTATGGTGCGCTCGAAGTTCCCGAAAACGCACTGAGCATCGTGCTGGGACGGGTGGCAAGCGTGGCGGTCGGTGTCGTCTGCCTTGGGCTTGTGACGGCGATTTTCTCCAGGCGCGCCGCTCGCGGCAAACTTGAAGGTGCGATCACAAGGCAATTGACCATGATTGGGCGCCTCGTGCTTGATCGTGTGGAAAACAATCCGGAGCGAGTCCAGGATGTGGGCGCCACCCACATAGCCGACATGTTCGCAATCGAAGACCTGCTCGAACTGAGCAGGGCTGAATCAACGGATGTCGCGGTGCGCGTCGGAGCGGTCCGCGAGGGGCTGGCGGGGATGTTCGCCGCCTTGCTTGGTGCGCGCGAACTCGCCTTTGCCTCCGTCGCCCGGGACCCGTCGTTTCTCAAGGCTCGCGAACTAGTAGGCGCTCATCTGCCGGCGGCTATCGGTCGCATCGAGACCGGCGACCGGGCCGGTCTCCAAGCCGCACTTGCAGAAATTCGGGGGCTTCACCTCAGCCTCCATCAGATCATCGCCGAGCTTGAGGTCGCCCATGACCGCGCCGACGTGATCATCGCGCTCGATCAGCTGCTCGAGGTCATCGAGGACTGGGAAAGTGGCATCGCTGGCTTACTGGGGCTTAACGGCGTGCATGCGCACCCCACACGCGGCTTCCATTTCCATCGCGACTGGACTGCGGCCGTGGAGAACGGCGTGCGCGCCCTTTTGTCGATCGTCATCGCTGGCGGTATCGGTATCGGTGTGGGTCTGCAGCAATGGCCACTCATGCTGCTTCTGCTGGCGCCCTACAGCATCCTCATGGCAATGACCGGCGATCCGGTGGGAGGCGCGTGGTCTTTTGTGAGGGGGACGCTGGTTGCCCTGCCAGCCGCGTTCATATGCGTTTTTCTCCTGCTTCCGTCGGTCAATGGCTTTCCGCTGTTGATCGCATCGATGCTGCCTTTCTGGCTTGCCGGGTTCTACGCAACGACGGTGCCACGCTACGTGTTCGATGGCATGGGTTTCCTCGTGGCTTTCAACACGCTGGTCTATGCGCAGAACCAGATGCTGTTCGACGGCGCCTTCTTCCTGAACGAGGCGCTGGGTTGGATGGTCGCCGTGATCGCCACTCTGTTGGTCCTCAAGCTTATCCTCCCCTTCAACCCTGTCGCGAGGGCCCATCGCTACGAGACAGCATTCCGGAGAGCTGTCACGATGGCGATCCGCAAAGGATGGACCGGGCGTCGGCACGCTTGGGAGCATCTTCAGCACCACCGCCTCGTAAACATCGCCGTCAGTCTGAAGGCGAGGCCATCAGTGGCCGCTGCGGTTCTGACCGAAGCGCTCGGGGCACTGCACTATGGGCGGACCGCGCTCCGGCTCAGGGCCGCGTTACAGGATGACAGGATTTCCGAGCGCGCGCTCCACTTCGGGAACGCTGCCCTAGACGCGGCGGCGCTCGATGATCCGGCGACAAGCCTGACGCTTGATTCCTTGTTCGAGGCAACACAACAATCGGATCACCAAGGCGGCGAGGATCAGGCGATCACGCACAGGGTCGCTGCATGCATCCGTAATCTCAGCATCCTCAAGCAAGCGCACGGCGCGTGGATCGCCGGGACGAGGAAAATCGCATGACCGAAGTCAATTTCGCCGGCGTCTACCTGCCGCCGCTGCTTCTCTACCTCATCGCGGCGCTGCCTGTCTTCGTTGGGACACGGGCGCTGCTGACACGAACAGGCGTGCTGCGGTTCGTCTGGCACCCGGGCCTGATGGAATGCGCGGTCTATCTCGCGATCCTCGCTGCTCTGTTTTTCCTTTTGTGAGATTTGCCGATGCCAACCTTTATCAAGCCCATCCTGCGCGTCGGGATCACCCTGCTGATCGTCCTGGCTGCCGGCATTTTGATCTCCACACTCTGGCAGACCTATGTGCGCTCGCCCTGGACCCGGGATGGCCGGGTCAGCGCGGACGTCGTTCAGATCGCGCCGGAGGTGTCAGGGACGATCGCCGAGGTCGCCGTGAAGGACAATCAATTCGTCCGGCGCGGTGATGTTCTATATCGCCTCGATCCCAAGCGCTTCGCGCTCGCGGTGCAAAGCGCGAACGCCGACCTGGAGGGGCGCCGCGCCGAGGCTTCGGTGAAATCAGCGATCGCTCGTCGTCGTACGGCTCTGGGCGGCGATATTATCGCGACCGAGACCATCGACCAGGCAAATGGCGAGGCTCGCATCGCCCATGCCGCCTACTCCGGATCGGTAGCGGCGCTTGATGTCGCGCGCCTCAATCTCGAGCGCTCCGTCGTTCGAGCGCCGATCGATGGCTATGTGACGAACCTGCGCCTGCGCCCGGGCGACTATGCCGAGGCTGGCAATACGAAGGTGGCTGTCGTCGATTCCAGCAGTTTCTGGGTCACAGGCTATTTCGAAGAAACGAAGCTAGCTGGCATTGCGCCCGGCATGAAGGCTCGGATCCGGCTGATGGGGTTCGAGCAACCCATAGAAGGCCATGTCGTGAGCATCGGGCGAGGCGTCACCGACACCAACGAAAAGGCTGACCAGCGCGGGCTACCGGCAGTCAACCCGGTCTTCACCTGGATCCGCCTTGCTCAACGTATCCCTGTGCGTGTCCAGATCGACAAGGTTCCCCGTGGAATCAGCCTATCGGCCGGCATGAGCTGCAGCATCGCAATCGGCAAAGCCAATAACGATGGCCGTCTCCTCGCCTGGACCCGTCAATTCCTGTGAGGCAGACCATGCGTCCCCAATTCGCGCTGATACCCGTGCTGCTGCTTTCAGCTTGCGCCACCCCAAGGATGGTACGGTATGACGAGCCAGTGCCAACGCTTCCATCTAACTGGAGCGAGCCCTTGCCCGCTGCGGCGGGCGTGGCAGACGTTACCGACCTCAAGACCTGGTGGCGAGGGTTCAAAGACCCGCTTCTTGACCGGCTTGTTGATCAGGCCTTGGTAAACAACCTCGATCTAAAGGTGGCGGCTCAACGGCTCATCGTCGCGCGCGCGGAACGCGATGCGCTCTCGGGCACGCTGAAGCCCAGGATCGGCATTAGCGCCAACAGCCTGCAGCAGCAGACGAGCCGAAGGGTCGAATGGCCGCGCGGCATCGGATTTACCGACACGCAATCTGTGCAACTTGAGGCGAGCTGGTAGATCGACCTGTTCGGCAGACTTCGGCAAAGCGTCGAGGCCGCCGATGCAGAACTTGGTGTAGCCGAGGAAGACCGGCGGTCAGTCCTGCTCAGCCTGCTTGCAGAAATCGCGACAAATTATGTGGAACTGCGCTCTGCCCAGGAGCGCCTCGACATCGCAGAAAGGAATGTCGACCGTCTTAAGGCTACGTTCGATACCCTGACTCGCCTTCAGAGGGCCGGGCTCGCGAGCGGTTCGAGCGTTGCGCAGGCGAGGGCCGAATGGCAGTCGGCTCTCGCTCAACTGCCCTTGTGGCGCGGCCGCATCGCCCGGCATTCGCATGCCATCGGTGTTCTGACAGGAGGGTTTCCTGGCGATCTGGGCCAGGAATTTGAACGCACGCCGCATATCCTGCCATCTGCGCCAGCGCTTCCCGTGTCCGTGCCATCGCAGGTGTTGCGGGACCGGCCCGATGTGCGCGGGGCTGAGCGACGAATAGCTGCGGCTACCGCGCGACAAAACGTCGCTGTGGCGGATCTTTTTCCGCGCTTTCGTATCCCGCTCACCTTGGGTACCGCAGCAAGCGGCTTCGGCTCGCTCTTCTCCGCAGCCAGCACCATCTGGAGTGTTGCGGCAACCGGTAGCCAGACGTTGTTCGACGATGGTCAGCGCAAGGCTCGTATCCGCGCTGCCGAGGCAATCACGGCGACCCAGCGGCTGCAATATGAACAGACCGTCCGCGTCGCCTTCAGGGATGTTGAGGATGCGCTGACCGGGATTGAGACAGAGGCGACGCGCCGCGAAGCTCTCGGCGCCGCGAAGCTCTCGGCGCCGCGACGGCCGATAGCCAGACAGCCCTTGATCGGGCATTGCGCGAGCGCCGCGCCGGCACGCTGGATTATCTCGATCTGCTGATAGCCCAGCGCGCACTCTTTGCCGCACAAGATTCCCTTGCACAAAGCAAGGCGGCTCAGGCCGTCAACCTTATCGCTCTCGCAAAGGCCCTGGGCGGAGGGTGGCAGACTGTCTTCGAGCAAGAGCGATCAGATACGGTGCCCGAAGCGCAGCTTCCTATAGCTTCGCCTTCGCAAAGATCTCCACCAGTTCGTTGAACTTGGCACGCTGCTGTTCGGCGTCACCCGAGGCGATCGCCTGTTCGACGCAGCAGGCCGCATGGGACTTCAGGATTTGCGTCTCGACCTTGGATAGCGCGGCTTTGACGGCATGCACCTGATGGAGAATGTCGATGCAGTACCTTTGATCTTCGACCATCTGGCCGACACCTTTGACCTGGCCGGCGATCCGGTTGAGGGCCGCGCTTATGTCATTGATGTCGCCTGGATCCACTGCAATACCCCTACCCTGGACGGGTATATAACGCGTCGGCAGGCACTGAGCATGTGGAGCGGCCGCCGACCAACCGATTTCCGCCCGATGAGAGGTTCCCATGAATAGCAAGCAGACGGCTGGGCGCAACATCGCTGTTCTGGCAGCGGCGCAAGCCCTTGGCGGCGCCAGTCCGCCGATTGTGATGTCACTTGGCGGACTGGTGGGGCTGCAGCTTGCCTCCAATCCGGCCTGGGCGACGTTTCCAGTCAGCCTTTTCGGCCTCGGTCTTGCATTTGGCACGCTGCCGGCGGCAGCCATGATGCGACGGTGGGGCAGACGAGCGGGCTATGTCCTGGGAGCCCTGAAGGGAATTCTTGGTGGCGCCGTGGCAGCCCTTGGCATTTTCTCCGGCTCCTTCAAAGTCTTCTGCCTGGGAACCTTCATCGCGGGGCTCTACAGCTCTTACGTACAGAGCTATCGGTTCGCGGCGGCCGATGCAGCGGAGGGCGAAATGAAGACCCGCGCGATCTCGCGGGTGATGGTCGGCGGTCTCATCGGTGCGATCGTGGGCCCGCAGCTTGTGATCTGGACGCGTGACGCCCTGCCACCTCCCTTTGTGGGCAGCTTTCTCAGCCAGGCGATCTTGCCGATGATCGCTATCCCCGTCCTGCTCATGCTTCGAACACCGCGGGCCGAGCAGGCCGCGCAAGGGATCGATACCGGGCGACCCTTGCTCGAGATACTGAGAATGCCACGCTACATTCTTGCGGTCGCGACCGGCGTTGTATCCTATGGCGTTATGGCGTTTGTGATGACGGCCGCGCCCGTCGCGATGGTCAAGCAAGGCTACGGGGTCGATAACGCGGCGCTGGGAATCCAGTGGCATCTTCTTGCCATGTTCGGCCCGAGCTTCTTCACCGGTCGCCTGATGGCCAGGTTCGGGAAGGAGCGGGTGACCGCGTTCGGCCTTGTGCTGCTCGCGGGTTCGGGTGCCGTTGCCTTGAGCGGCGCCGCATTGTCGAACTTTTGGGGATCGCTTGCGCTCCTTGGTGTCGGCTGGAACTTCAGCTTCATTGGAGCGACCGCGATGGTCACCGACTGTCACACCCCTGCAGAACGAGGCAAGGCCCAGGGTGCGAATGACTTTCTCGTCTTCGGGGTGACAGCCATTGTGTCCTTCCTTGCAGGATCGGTGATGCACAGCGCAGGCTGGGTCGTGATCAATTGGGCCATCCTGCCCGCGCTGGCGCTCATGCTGGTGCCATTGGTCTGGCAGGCGTCACGAGCGAAAGTCGCCCCCTGACCTTGTCGTCCTTGGAGAGGAGCCTCATCTCGTGCATATGAACATGTCCACATATGTCGAATGCATGCTGCCAAGAGTGAGATCGAAATGTCTGACGTCCATGAACATACAGGCCCGGACGTGGGGGATGCGCATCTCCGCCTATCGAGCCATGAGATGACTATTCTGGCCGAGACCTTTCGTTTGCTCGGCGATCCGACCCGTCTGCGGATATTGCTGTTTTGCCTGAATGTGCCCAAGGCGGTTGGCGACATTGCAGAAAGCCTCGGTCTTTCCCAGACGCTCGTAAGCCACCATCTGCGGCTACTGCGTGGTGCCCGACTGGTGCGGGGCGAGCGACAGTCTCGCCAGGTTTTCTATCAGGTAGCCGATGCGCATGTCAGTGACATGCTGATCGATATGGCATCCCATATCGGTGAGGATCACAGCGAGGACTGAATCGGCCGTTTGGATGGCCCAGACGCGCGTCAACTCGAGCTTTCTAGCTGGCGCGCGTCTGGGCCGCACTTGAAGCCTTCCCGAACACAGTCCTGAAAGTCCGGGGCAGCCTCAAGAGCATCGCGGCGAGGATCGTTGAAAATCCGCGCGTGCGATCTCTGTCAGAACCAGACCCGAACACCGGCGACGAGATTGAAACCTCCGGTGTCCTCGCCGGCAGCGCGAGCAATTCTGGCCGTCTCGCCGAATTTTCGTTCCCACGCCACACCCACATAGGGCGCAAACTCGCGGACAATCTCGTATCGAACCCGCAGCCCGAGCTCGGCATTGACCAGACCCGACCCGATCCCTTCCGCGCGCATATCCTGCGCGGAAAGGTTCACCTCGGCGCGTGGCTGCGCGACCAGGCGCTGCGTGATACGCTGATCATAATAGCCCTCGATCCTGCCCAGGAGATCGCCTTTGTCCGAGACGAAGGCCGCGCCCTCGATCTCAAACCAGTAGGGGGCCAAGCCTTCAAAGCCGATGACGGCGTATGTGCGCGAAGGCTCTGGTCGGATGTCCTGCCGTACGCCTGCTTGCAGATTGAAGTAGGGGCCAATCGCGCGGCTGTAGAGAGCCTGGACCTCGGCGCCCTCCAGACCGCCACCGAAATCACCTTCGCCTTCAGATTTGACCGTCAGCCGGTTGATGTCCCCGCCGAACCAGGCCTCTCCATCCCAATGATAGCCTTCCTTGCCATCGCGGATCTGGATCTCGGCGAGATTGAGCATGACCTGTGAATAGGACATCCCGCCATGCTCTTTCATCATGGCGTTCCGAACAGGCTTCATCGCATCGCGACCCCAGACCCGATCTGCATAATCTGCGTCGGGCGCTGCTGGCGCCGGTGCATTGCCGGCTGGAAGCGCAGTCCCCGACTGCTCCACCGATGGCATAACGGGAGCGGCCGCCTTCGGGGTGCAATGACCCATTGCCGCATGTTCGGGCGGGCAGGAGGGGTCTGAAGATGTCGCTGACGGGGGTGGTCCAGCTGACGAATCTTCGTCACCTTCCTGCGTGTCGGGCGCCGGTGTACAATGGCCCATCGCCGCATGCTCCGGGGCGCAGACAGGCTGCTTGCGGACTTTGACCTCGGGCGCCGAAGCAGGGACAAGCGGGTCCTTTTTCGCTTCGGCCGGGGCGGGTTTGCAGTGCCCCATGGCGGCATGTTCCGGAGAACATGCCGTCGCCCCCGTCTTGCTTGTCGCGTCCGGTCTATCTGCGGCCGACGCGGGCGCGCTTTGATGCTGAGAATGATCCATGGACTGAGCGCCCGCCGGGCTGGCGAGCGCCAGGACCGACGCCGCACTCAGGAATGCCAGGGTTTTCATGCTCGCAACTCGTTCATATGGCTGAGCCAGGCACTTGGCTTGCCTTTGGCGGCACCGGCAGGCTTGGGTGTGCAATGACCCATGGCGGCATGCTCGGGCGGGCAGGATGGATCGCTCTTCGCAGGCGCCTGGCGCGAAGGCGCAGGCGCTTTGCGTGGCTTCGCCGTGGGCTTGGCCGAGGGCCGGGACGGCGCTTTCCTGGCATCTGCCCGGGTGTTGCCATGCTGACTGTGGTCCATTGTTTGGGCAGCCAGCGGCGCGCTCAAAGCCAGGATCGAGGTTGCGAACAGAGAGATGAGGATTTTCATGCGGCCGTTCCTTCGCGGGGGCGCACGGAGACGATCTGCATCATCCCTGCGTGCATGTGATAAAGCATGTGGCAATGAAACGCCCAGTCGCCCACGGCGTCAGTCGTCACGTCGAACGTCACGGTGCCGCCGGGTTGCACCTGGACGGTATGTTTGCGCGGGGCGTAGGCGCCGTGGCCGGTGACCAGCTCAAAGAAATGTCCATGCAGATGGATGGGGTGCCCCATCATTGTATCGTTGACCAACGTGATGCGGACCCGCTCGTCCTTGAGAAACGGGATGGGCTTTTTCACTTCGCTCAGTTTGACGCCGTCGAACGCCCACATGTAACGTTCCATATTGCCGGTCAGATGGATCCGCATCGATCGGTCCGGCGCTCTTACGTCGGGGTTGCGCTCGACCGCCATGAGATCGCGGTAAACCAGCACCTTGTGGCCGACATCCTTGAGCCCTTGGCCTGGTTCGCCCGTTCGGTCGATCGGCATCGGCGATATCGTCTGAACCGTCGGTGTGTCCTTGACCTCGGGTGCCATCGACATGTCGCGCATCGAATGCTTCATGCCGCCGGTGCCGTGGCTCATCGTCGGTTGGTCCATTGCCGCCGCGTCGCCGGCGGGCTTGCAATGTCCCATCGCCGCATGTTCCGGCGGGCAAGCAGCATCTTTGCCGCTCGAGGGCATGGCCGAATGATCCATGCTGGACATACCCGCCATATCGCCCATCCCCATGTCTTTCATGTCGGCTAAGGGACGCTTGCGCAGCGGCGGAACAATTGCGGCCATGCCCTCGCGCGGAGCAAGGGTGGCGCGCGCCATCCCCGAGCGATCGACACTCTCGCCAACGATCGTATAGGCACGGTCGTCTGCCGGCTCGACGATCACGTCATAGGTCTCGGCAACCGCTACCTGAATTTCGTCGACGCTCACCGGACGAACCGGGAGACCATCTGCCTGCACCACCGTCAGCTTCAAACCGGGAATCCGGAAGTTGAACGTCGTCATCGCCGAGGCGTTGATAATGCGCAGGCGTATGCGCTCGCCCGGATGAAACAGCCCCGTCCAGTTGTCCCGAGGGCCATGGCCGTTCACGAGATAGGTGTAGGTGCTGCCCGTTACGTCTGAAACATCGGTCGGGTCCATGCGCATCGCGCCCCAGGCAAGCCGATCCTTGCCGCTCTGGTCACGGCCAGCGAGCTGGCCAGCCAGCGTCTGCTTCTGGAAATTGAAGTAGCCTCCTTGCTGCTTGAGCTTGCGGAAGATCGTATGCGGGTGAAGCGGGCTGTGGTCGGACAGGACCAGAACATGCTCGCGGTCGGACTTGATCGGGTCCTCGCCGGCGGGGTCGATCACGATCGGGCCATAATGGCCCAGCTGTTCCTGCAGACCCGAATGGCTGTGATACCAATAGGTCCCCGACTGAACGATCGGGAATTCGTAGGTGAAGGTCGACCTGGGCTTGATCCCGGGGAAACTCACGCCTGGAACGCCGTCCATCTGGAAGGGGAGGATCAGCCCGTGCCAGTGGATCGAGCTGTCCTCGTCCAGTGCATTTTCAACATGGAGGCGGACCTTCTGTCCTTCCCGCAGCCGAACAAGCGGCGCGGGCACTGTGCCGTTGATGCCGATCGCATGGCTCATCCGGCCATCGATCGTCATCATCTGCGCAGCGATCTTCAGATGGATTTCATCGCCGGACACTGTCGGGAGTGGCCGCACGATACCGGCGGACACGGGTTGGGCCCAGGCAGGAAACCAGCTGGCGAGCGCAGCCGTTCCTCCCAAAGCCGCGCTTCCCCGAAGGAGGGCACGGCGGTCGATCAAATCAGTCATGTCGCCTCTCAAGTCCCTCAGAGGGGATAAAACGACATACCTTGTCCACCTTCCCATCATGGTAAGGTCAAGCTCTTTCTCGCGAACGCAATCTGGCAATGTGTTCGATCGCCATGAAGCAGCGAACCCGTTCTGATCACGCCGCTTCCGAGACACCAAAAAGGTGCGCTTGCGTCGCGAGCGATTTATTACGATAAGTAAGTTACGAATCGTAATATGAGTTTGTTCCGGTGGTGAAGTTGTCCGCGGCGGATCGCCGCAATGCCCTACTCGACGCTGCATGGTCGTATGTTGCCGAGCACGGCGTGCATGCTCTGACGCTGGCCGAGGCGGCCGAGCGGGGAGGGGTCTCCAAGCCGATTGCCTATAACCATTTCCAGAGCCGGGCAGGGCTGCTCTGCGCGCTCTATGATCGCTACTATACCGGCCATATCGAGGAGCTGACCAAGGCCCTCGAGCGCGCAGCTACGGTCGAGGAGGCGGCTAAAGTCATCGCCCAGGCCTATGTCGATTGCGTCGAGCAGTCAGGGCCTGTGGCAGCGGCGCTGGCTGGCGCTCTGAGTGGCGGCGCCGAAATGGAAACCATGCGCCGGGACTGCGATGATCGCTATGTCGGCCTTTGCGTTGCGACGCTCGAGTCTCGCGCTGCACGTCCCATCCATTTTGCCTCGGTCGTAGCCTTTGTCGGCGCCGCCGCATCGCTCTCGAACGAGGTGCAGCGCGGCCGCATTTCGAAGAAGGAAGCGGTCGATCATCTTGCCGGTCTACTCGCCTCGGCGGTGACCTGACGACGTTCAAGACAGAAAAGAGGATCTGACGATGAAAGTGCAACTCCCTTTGATGGTGATCGCAATGGGTCTGGCGCTGCCGGCGAATGCTCAGCAAATGGGCGATGAAAAAGTGAACCTGGCCCTGCCGGGAATCAGCTTCACCCGATCGCTTAATCAGGCGGCAAGATCCGCGAAGGTTGAAGGAGGAATGATCTCGCTGGCGAGCGAGGGCGGGCGTGACAATTTCCGCGATCCCGACGGCAAGCTGTCGAACAACACTGCGCCGGTTCTCCTGGCAGAAGTCGATAATGCCAAGTCCTGGACGTTGTCAGGTTTGGTGACCCCGTCGTTCAACGCTACCTACGACGCCGGCACCTTCTACATATGGATCGATGATGCCCACTGGCTCAAAATGGCGATGGAGCGTGATGAGCGGGGACGGGTTCGCATCGTCAGCGTCCGCACGAACGACACCTCCGATGACAACAATCATGATGTTGTGACAGCGCCGAATGTCTGGATGAAAATCTCTTCGGATACGAAAACGGTCGGGTTCTACTATTCGACGGACCAGAAGAGCTGGCAGCTGATCCGCTTGTTCAAAAATGACTATCCTCAGAAGCTGTGGGTGGGCGTGAGCGCGCAATCGCCGCAGGGCAAGGGATCTGTGACCCAGTTCCGGGACCTGACCCTGACCAAGACCAGCATTTCGGATTTTCGCCTCGGCCTCTGACGGCGCAAAATCGACCCGGGAAAGACAACGACAATGAAGATTCTCATCGTTGGGGCTAACGGCCTCATGGGACAGGCTGCGCTCAAAGGCCTCGCCCACCACGACGTCGTGACCGCCAGCCGCTCTGGCTCGACATGCGATCACCAAGTGGACATTACCAACACGGCATCTATCCGAGCGCTGTTTGAAAAGGTCGGACAAGTCGATGCCGTGATCTGCGCCGTTGGCCACTGCGAGTACGCGCCCTTCGTGACCATGACCGATGATCAATGGCGCGTAACCATCGAAAGCAAGCTGCTCGGGCAGATCAACCTGGTGCGTGTAGGCTGTGACTATGTCGCTGACTGCGGCTCGTTTACCCTCATTTCCGGGATCTTGAATATCAAGCCCGTTCCCGAGGCGATCGCGGATGCGACGACCAGCGGCGCGATCGACACATTCGTGCGCTGCGTCGCGCACGAAATGCCGCGCGGCATACGGATCAACGTGGTCAATCCGACCGTCCTCGAGGAGGCGTGGGACGTCTATGGTGCCATGATGCCGGGCTTCGAGCCGGTTCCGGGCGCGCTCGTGGGGAAGGCATTTCAACGGTCGGTCGAAGGGTTCATATCCGGTGAGGTTCTGATCGTGGACGCCTGATGTCGCTGGCAGCTCCCGCGTTCGCGGGGCTTTCGAATACCCAGCTATGATCGCAGCCCAGTGGCCTTCGACAAGGCAGGCCTTGGCCCCCGACCGGGCATCAACCGCGACCGGTCATAAAGTAAACAAACAGCGATCCGGCGCCGACGAGCATCAAGAGCCATGCCACAAGCCTGCCGATCCGTTCGAGCGTCCGGATCAGGAGGGCATGGCCGTAGGAGTTGAATTCCTGCACGCCTGCGACATTGCGCCGATTGAACGCTCGTTGATTGGTCCAAAGGATGATGCCGACGCCCAAGGCCAGCATGATGGCTCCTACGGTCACATTCATCAGACGTCCTTTCAGCAGTGTGTTCGTTGCAACTCATCAACTGTGGCGGATGCAAATGCGCCTCGGCTCCATTGTTGGATACCGAGGCGCACCCATGGCTGGGTGTTGCGTTGATCAACACCCAGCCACCTGGCCGACCCAAGGGCTCAGGGGGACTGGGGGGCAGCCCAGAGGAGGCCGGCCATAGGGATGCGCGGCTTACTGGCTACGGTCAGCGAGCCACTTCTTCATGAGCGCGATTTCTTTCTCCTGCGCATCGATGATGGCCTGCGCCAATTTGCTCACTTCGGGATCGGAGCCGTGATCGAGAACGACGCGGGCCATGTCGATCGCGCCTTGATGGTGCGGGATCATGCCGCGCAGGAAATCGAGGTCAGCGTCCCCGCTGAACTCAATCGCCATGTCCGCATGCATGCGGTTATTTGCGACCTGATAATCGCGAATGACAGGGTTATCCGACAGGCCTTCGGCCTGATGCTCGCTATGTCCTTCGTGCTTCACGACTGCACCTCCTCGGCGCTTTCGACCAAAGTGGTCGGATAGCCATCGTCCGCCAGCGCCTTCTGGATATCTTCCTGGCTTGCGGTGGTGGTCACGGAAATGGTGCGCGACACGGTATCGGCCTCGACAGTGGCCGCAGGATCGACCTTGCCGATCGCCTCGTTGATGTGCCGGACGCACGATCCGCAGGTCATGTCCTGGACGTGGAACTGCATCGGGATTCTCCTCAAAATTCGAGTTCGTCCCGTAAGAAATGGGGCTTGCCATCGTTGGAAGGTCAACCCGCCCGGCCAAAAAAACTTGAACCTTGACCTTCCAATGATGGGAAGCCTCACATGGGGTTGGTCAAGTTCGCGAGAATCGAGGAAGCGGAACATGCTGGCCGAAAAATCCCCCATCGAAACAGATGTTTCGACAATCACCCTGCCCATCGAGGGTATGACCTGCGCGTCGTGCGTGGGCCGCGTCGAACGCGCAATCGGCAAGATCGAAGGCGTGAGCGCGGTCAACGTCAATCTCGCAACCGAGCGGGCAAGCATCACGACGGGAGGCCCGGTCAATCGGTCCGAGCTGGTAAAAGCGGTCGAGTCGGCGGGCTATACGGTGCCAGCAGAAACCACAGAACTTACCGTGCTCGGCATGACCTGTGCGTCATGCGTCGGGCGCGTCGAGCGTGCGCTCAAGGCCGTGCCGGGTGTGGTGGAAGCGAGCGTCAATCTGGCGACCGAGCGCGCCACGATCCGCGGCGCGGCTGACGCAAAGTCGCTGATCGCTGCCATCGCTGGCGCGGGGTATGAAGCAAAACCTCTGGCCGCGAAGGCCGCCGATGCCGATGACGGCGACGATCGAAAGGAAGAGGAGCGCAAGCTGCTCAAGCGCGATCTCACCATCGCGGTGATCCTCGCTCTCCCGGTCTTTCTCATGGAAATGGGGTCTCACCTCATTCCCAGCGTCCATATGTACATTGCGATGTCGATCGGCATGCAGACGAGCTGGTACATTCAGTTCGCGCTGACGACCCTCGTGCTCGCAATTCCAGGCTTTCGTTTCTACCAGAAAGGCCTCCCGGCCCTGATCCGGCTCGCTCCGGACATGAACTCGCTCGTCGCGGTCGGCACGCTGGCGGCATATGGCTATTCGCTTGTTGCCACTTTCGCTCCGACGCTTCTCCCGCCAGGGACAGTGAACGTCTATTATGAGGCGGCAGCGGTCATCATCGCGTTGATCCTGCTCGGCCGCTATCTGGAGGCGAGGGCAAAAGGGCGCACGTCCGAGGCGATCAAGCGTCTCGTTGGCCTCCAGGCCAAAACAGCGCGCGTACGCCGTGCCGACGGTACGGTCGAAGTTGCCGTCGCAGACGTCGTTGCGGGCGACATCATCGAAGTTCGGCCCGGTGAACGGATCCCTGTCGACGGCGAGGTTATCGAGGGCGAAAGCTACGTCGATGAATCCATGATCACCGGTGAGCCAATTCCGGCCAGGAAAGCGGAAGGGGCGAGCCTCGTCGGGGGCACTGTCAACCAGAAGGGGGCTCTGGCATTCCGCGCAACGGCAGTCGGCGATGCCACCATGCTGTCCCAGATCATTCGCATGGTCGAGCAGGCGCAAGGATCGAAGCTGCCGATCCAGGCGCTCGTGGACAAGGTGACGATGTGGTTCGTGCCCGCTGTCATGGCGGTGGCCGCGCTCACGTTCGGCGCCTGGCTGGTATTCGGTCCGTCCCCGGCCTTGACCTTCGCGCTGGTCAATGCGGTCGCGGTCCTCATCATTGCCTGCCCCTGCGCGATGGGTCTGGCGACGCCTACAGCCATCATGGTTGGCACCGGGCGGGGAGCTGAACTGGGCATTCTGTTCCGCAAGGGAGAAGCGCTGCAGCTGCTGCGTGATGCCAAGGTCGTCGCCGTCGACAAGACCGGCACGCTGACCGAAGGCCGACCTGCGCTGACGGACTTGCAGGTCACGCTCGGCTTCGACCGGTCGGCCGTTCTCGCCCGGATTGCGGCAGTAGAGGACAAGTCCGAACATCCGATTGCCCGCGCTATTGTCGACGCCGCTCTTGCCGAGAAGCTTAGTCTCGCTGAGGTGGCCAACTTTGAATCCCTGACCGGGCGCGGTGTTCGCGCCGAGGTGCTTGGCGATCGGGTCGAAATCGGGGCGGATCGCTACATGCGCGAGCTTGGTCTGGACGTCACCGCTTTCGCCAAGACAGCATCACGCCTGGCCGCTGAAGGCAAGTCGCCCCTCTATGCAGCGATCAATGGCAAGCTTGCAGCCGTCATCGCTGTGGCTGATCCCATCAAGGAAACGACCCCTGCGGCCATTGCCGCTCTTCACGGTCTCGGCCTGAAGGTTGCGATGATCACCGGCGACAATCAGCACACCGCCCAGGCGATCGCGCGCCAGTTGGGCATCGACGAGGTTGTCGCTGAAGTCCTGCCTGACGGAAAGGTCGAGGCCGTACGCCGCCTGAAAGCAGAATATGGTCGCCTCGCCTTCATCGGTGACGGCATCAACGATGCACCGGCGCTTGCCGAGGCAGACGTCGGGATTGCGGTCGGCACGGGCACGGACATCGCCATCGAGGCTGCCGACGTCGTGCTGATGTCGGGCCACCTCAACGGCGTGGCGTCGGCGATCGCGCTCTCTCGTGCCACGATCGGGAACATCCGCCAGAACCTCTTCTGGGCCTTCGCCTATAATACGGCGCTCATCCCGGTCGCTGCCGGTGCTTTATGGCCGATCTGGGGCATCCTGCTGTCACCGGTGTTTGCTGCCGGCGCGATGGCAATGTCGAGCGTGTTCGTCCTCGGTAATTCGCTGCGGCTTCGGGGATTCCAACCCCCGGAGGGATCGACTGGCACGCTTGAAAAGGGAGCGGGGCGATGAACATCGGCCAAGCAGCCAAGGCGTCCGGCGTCTCCGCTAAGATGATCCGCTACTATGAGCAGACTGGCCTCATTCCAAAGGCGGATCGCCGGGATTCAGGTTATCGGGACTATTCACCGGGCGACGTCAACATGCTCCGTTTCATCCGACGCGCGCGGGACCTTGGGTTCGCGGTGACGGAGATCAACGAGCTCCTCAACCTGTGGCGCGACCGGTCGCGCCACAGCGCCGACGTCAAGCGGATTGCGCAGTCGCATATTTTCGAGCTGCAGGACCGCATCAAGGGGCTCAACCAGATGGTCGATACGTTGCAGGGGCTGGTGAGTTGCTGCGCCGGCGATGACCGTCCAGACTGCCCGATTATCGCGGATCTTGAAGAGCCTTCATCGGGAAGTGCGTTACCGGCCCCGGCCTCTGTCGGAATTGGCCGCCTGCGTCATCGACCCTGAAGTCCTCTGTGCTCTCCGGTAATTCACTGAACATCGTCGCGGATTGGGGGACGCCGATGGTAGAGAGCTTATCAGGGAAGGCCAAGACGGACGGAACGGTAGAGGGGGAGTGCATCAATGGCCTTGGAGTTCCGGCAGGGGTGGGGATGGCTGGTACTCGCTGCGCTCACGGTTTCCACCATCGGCGATGAAATTACGCTTCTCACGCTTATGTTTCGGACCGCCGAAGGTTCATCGGCATATGGCGTCCCAACCCTGCTCATCGCGGAGCTGCTTCCCGGCCTGATCGCCGCCCCTTGGGCGGGGCGGCTGATAGATCGCAGGGACGCAGCTCTGGTGCTGATCGTCGTCTCGGCACTGCAGGCAGTCGTGATCGCGATCGTCGCAGCTATCCCGCCGATGACCCTCGTCGGTGCGGCGGTTCTGAGCCTGCTGTTCACAATCAGCAGTGCCGCCACCTTTGCGCTCATTCCGGTCCTTTCCGGCGCGCTCGGCATGACGCTGGCGCGCGCGAACAGCTATCTCGAAATCGTCCGTAGTTTGGGCATGCTGGCAGGTCCGGTCGCAGGTGGAATCCTAATCGGTTGGATCGGGGCCAGCAACGCACTTATGGTCGATGCCACCAGCTTTGCCGTTTTGTGCTGCATCGTAGCTATGAGTGGCCTGCGCCGCAGACCCCAGAAGGAAGAAGCGGCAGAGCCTGATCTGTTCGCCGACTACCGCCCATTACTCGGTAATCGAAGAATTATGGTGGTCACGGGCGCGCTGAGCCTGGAGGTTTTTGCCACGGCAATTGCTGACGTCGCTTTCGTTTTCCTGGTGATGATGACGCTGAAGAGCGGGCCTGTTGCATTTGGCGTGCTTACCGCCCTCTGGGCCGCCGGGATGCTCCTTGGCGCGACGATGGCCGAAACCGTCATCGGCAACAGATTGGGAGCGACAGCGTTCGGGACGGCTGGGGTCATGGGGGCGACCATGCTGCTGATCGGCCTAGCGCCAAGCACACTGGCGATCGTCGCCATCGCGTTCGTCGCCGGCGGCGGGGCTAACAGCATCCACAACGTTGCCGTGCGAACGTTGCTCCAATCCGAGTGTCCGCCGGCCCAACATGGCAAGGTTGCTGCAATCTACGGCGCAGTCACTCGGACCGCCACTATTGGTGGATACGTCGCCGGCGGGCTGTTTGTCCCGGATGATGCGCCGAGCGCTTACCTCGTCGGTGGAATGCTGGGCGTTGCAGCGGGCATGGTCGGGTGGCGAGTTTTTAATGGCAAGTGGAAGACGGCTTAAGCCTCAGCCGACCTCTGGAGGTCGCATATACTCCCGGAAATCCTTCATTTCTTCCGCGGTCGGCACCGGCGTGGTAGGCATGAAGCGGATCGTTTCGGCGAGGTCGCGGCGAGTATGGTAGCCTATGATTGAGCCGCCGACGCTCAGTTCATATTCCATGCTGCCTGTGTAGCGATTGGGCATCGCGAGCCCAGGCGCAAAGGCAATCGGTTTGTTCTTGGATTTGCTGCCGCTGACCTCATGCTTGGCAAGGGCAATGCGGATAAACTCGATCGTCGTGAACCCCATCTCGGTCCGCGCCAGATCATCGCGCATCCGTTGTACAAGCTCGGGATTGTCGCGGGCGATTCTGAGCTGCTGCGCGCGAAGCTCCCGATCGTAGTGCTGGTAATTGACCTCGCGTTCCAGATGGGCTGCTTTCAGATCGAAGCCGCCGCTGGACGCAAGTCGGACCACTTCGTCGCACCGCTGGCGCCACGTCCGCAGCAACTCGTAAGCTGCGTAGATCCACATGGGCGAGAGAGCCGTCAAAAGCGCCATCGTCTCAAGCGGTCGATCGTCATCGTGCATGTGCCGCAGAACTTCGCGCTCCATGCCGTTGAGGACATTGTCGATCAGCTCCAGTTGCTGACCCTGCATGACCAGCCAGGGATTGTCGCTGAAACCAGCGAGCGCGTTAAGGGCTGCCGTGAGCTCGGTGGGACCGATATCCTCGGCTCGCCTTGGTCCCGCCTGATCGTCGACTCGAGGCCAGTCATCCTCGCTCATACCGGCGCCTCGCAAGGCTCCAGGATAAGCTGGAGAAGGTCCCCCGGTAGCATTTGTGCGTCGGTGATCGAGAACAGGGTGTCACGCGGGAGTAGGATCTCAAATTCCCCCTGAGCGGCGCCGTCGTGCATGTCGATCGCAGGCGAGCCGGCCGGCAGCCGAAATTCCAGCATGGTGGGGCGGCTCTGGTTGCGGCTGCGCTTGTCGAGGAATGCGTCGCACCAGCTTCGCTCCGTCGATGTCGAGATGTATCCGGGATAACGATAATGCAGGCCCACAAAGCTGGCCGGTGCCCCCTCCAGGGCGCCGCGAACACCCCAGCCATGGCCATGGCCCGACCAGAGCGTCTGCGCACTCAACAGGCGCGACATTGAGAAAACGGCGTCGATGGCGTCGCGTTTTGCACGCGCGCCGGATGAAAACGTGCCGAAGTTCGGATTGTGCGACAGTGCCTCGGTGCGCCCCTGCGCGATCGCATGAAAAAAGGTCGAATCCGCCCCATAGCTTCGCAAGGCCAAGTGCTCTGCCTCGGTTAACTCTCGCTCACGGCCGATCAGGCCGTTTGCAGTTACGATGAGTGCTGTCACAGAAAACCTTCCCCCGCGTGCTCGCGGAACCGCTCATGGTCCCGCACATATTCGGCGACCATCTCGAGCGACGAGTGGCGGCTATGCTCTTTCATCTTGAACAGGTTCGCGCTTTGCCGCCCCGCTTCGGTGAGGAAGCCGGCCCTCAGCGAATGGCCAGAGAACAATTCAGGCGGATAGCCGGCCGCTACGGCTGCGGCCTTGACCACAAGGGCCACGCCCTGCGCGCTCATCGACTTTTCAGTGAGACGACCCTGCGGCGTGAGCTTGCGGAACACCGGACCGCTGCAAATCCCCGCCTTTTCAATCCATGCATTATAATGGTGGACAGGTTCGAGCCTGCGACCATCCAGAATGGCCACGGTTTGGCCATCGCCCTCCTGATCGGTCTTGGAGGAAGGAATCCGGATCAAAAGGCCGCGCGCATCTTCGGCCACCCGGGCGACTGTTACTTCAACGAGCTCGGAGCGTCGGAAGGCGCCTGCCATCCCGATCGCAAGCAGCGCGCGGTCGCGATAGGCGCGCAGGTCATCCCCGGTGATGCTCCTGAGCATGTCGCGCATCACATCGCCATCGGCTGCGCGCTTCTTGTCCGGGAGGTCGTCACGCTTTTCCCGCCGGATCGCGCGCATCGCCTTTTCGAGCCGGGCGGCGTCCGGCTGGGAGGTCGGGGGTTCCAGGTCGGCTGCGCGATGGGCGAACACGATTGCAGCCAGCCGCCGGCCTATGGTCGCCTTGCCAAGCGGAGATGGCGCTTTGCGCGGAAGAACCTTGCCCGTCTTGGTCCGTCGTGGTTCGAGGGGGACAAATCCGGTCTCGGCGAGCAATGTAAGGAACGCGGCCACAGTTGAAGGTGTGGCAGGCAGCGGCCGGTAACCACTTTCGCGACACCAGGCGCAAAACAGCCGCCAATCCGACTTGTACGCGCGCAGCGTGGCATCGGCCGAGGCACGGCCTACATAGCGATCGACACGCTCGCGGTCGTCGGCGGTCAGATCCGGAAGGTAAGGCTCGAGGCTCTCCACGGTATCGAGAAGGACCATCGCACCGGCGAGGACAGCTTCGAGATCGTCAGCTACTTCTGCCGGAGGCGGAGGAGCGGGGGGGACGTCGCCGTTCATCATGGCAATAGTGTCAACCGCGACGGAAGTGGGACTGCCTGAAGGTCTCGCACCTTCATAGGCAGCGATAGAAGATTCACGGCATCCTCATCCTGATCCGCGAGATCCCACTGAAGGTTGAACCGGCGATAGAAGGCCAGGCGTGGATCGTCGTCTTCAACATCCTGCTTGTATCGCTTGAGCTCGACTGGGCGGATGTCAGCATCAGGATGGTGACGCTTCGCCCAATCGACCATGAGGTTGAGGGCGACAGTACCGATGCCCTGGCGATGCCAGGTTGATGGGTCGACAACGTTGAAGCCGTTTGAGAGCCGGACGCCCTGGTGACGACTGAACGAGGCTCCAGCGCGCATCATTATCTTCGCGCCGTCCAGGTCGCGACCCGGAACGAGCTTCAGGGTTTTCGCGCCCTCGACCGCCAGCAGCAGTTCGAGCTGCTCATTCGTATCCGCAGTCTGATGTATGATCAGCGTCACCGGATCCGTTTCACCCTTCACGGTGGATTGCAGGCTGTACCGAGCGACCATGATTTTCGTCCTTGAGTGATCCTTTCGAAGGTATCCAACCCCCTCCTAAAACGCCAGAATGTTTTTAGCAGGAATCAGTCTTATCGCTAATTACGTGCATGGCATTGGCCGCGTGATCGGTCCAGATTCCGAGGGTGCGCCATGTCTGGATTGATTGGCATCCGGTGCCTTTTGTGGTATCAAAATAATACGATGTCATTCTGTGTTCTGATGGTGCGAATATGGTGCAGGTTAACATAACTCCTAACGGGCGCATGAGTTTGCCCATCGACATTCGCAAGCGGCTTGGCCTGGAGAATGGCGGCTCGGTCATCGTCGAGGAAACAGATACCGGCGTCGTTCTGCGCACAGTTACGCAGGCGGTGGCGCGGGCGCAGGCTATCGCCAAGCGCTACACCGAAGGAAACCCCGACGCGAGAGTCGCGGCGTTCCTCGCCGACCGAAGCGCCGAGAGCGGCGAATGAGCAAGGTCGTTCTCGATGCATCCGCCGTGCTTGCGTTGCTCAAGGGAGAGCGCGGAGGAGCGAAGGTGGCTGGGGTTTTGGCGGACGCGGCAATAGGTTCGTTCAATCTGGCCGAGGTGATCAGCCATTTTGTCCGGTTGGGTGCGCCGATCGAGGAAGTGCGGGAGATGCTTGGGGCCCTGCCGATGCGGGTTGTGGCCGCTGATGAGGCGCTTGCCTGGGAGGCCGGCGCGTTGCGCGCAGTGACGGCGGAAGCGGGCCTTTCGCTGGGCGATCGTTTCTGTCTTGCCCTCGCCAAACGCGAAGGCGTTCCCGCGTATACCGCCGATCAGGCATGGAAGACGGTGGCCGACGCCGCCAAGGTGAAAGTGACGGTCATTCGCTGATATGAGTATGCCTTCCTCGTCGGCCGCCCCCGATCCGAGCGCCTTTGTCGCAGCGATGCTCAAACTACCGGATACCGGAAACAAAGGGTTTGAGGGCTTCGTTCGCGACTGCCTCGAGGAATTGCTGGGCCAGAGCTTCCGCCTCATGAAGTCGGGACACCAGCATGGGATGGATGGTGCGAACGACGCACCCGCCAATGGCCTGGCGATCGGCTTTGAAGGCAAGAAATACGGCTCCAGAAGCGACGTTTCGGTCGCCGAGGTCCAGCGCAAGATTTCAGACGCTGCCGTGAATATCGATGCATTGGACCTCTGGATCCTCGCGACGACGACCCACATCACCCGGACGGACCTCGTCAAGTTTCGCGAAGTCGGCGCCGAGCGCGGCATACAGGTCGAGGTTCTCGACCCGTCGGGTCGCGAGGATCGACCCAGTTCGCTCGCGCTCTTGGCTGCGTCCGCCCCCAAGGCGGTCGAAGCGCATCTCGGCGATGATCCGGCGATCACCGGCTATCTTGCCGCGGTCGCGGGGGACGATGACTTCGCGGCAGACTGCGCCCGCGTCTTCGAGCCGTTCCGGCGGGACGACGTCGGCTATGCGTCGACGAGGATCGCGGGCGCGCGCTGGCTCAAGGATGCTTTCGAGGATGATCGCGTCGCGATCGCGCAGCTTCAATGCTACGGCGGTCTCGATGCACCTGGCACGATCCGCGTCGCGCGCGCAGGTCCCAGTGCCGCATTCGAGCAGTGGTGGGCGATGCGGCCCCCCCTCCCCCTCGCAGTGCTGGGTGCCGAGGGCGTTGGCAAGACCTGGAGTTTCCTCGCCTGGTGGCAGGAGAAAATGGCGGCGTCGCCTGATGCGCTTCCGCTCACGATCGTGGTCCCTGCGCGTGGTCTTGTCGCCCCGCCCCTCATGCCCCCGCACCGGTTCCTCGCCAAACTCATCGCGCAGCGCGTCCCGGGCCATGACGAAGATTTTTGGGAGCGCAGGATACAGCTCTGGACCCGCGCACCGGCTCAGGCGCCGCGCATTCTGCTGGTGATCGATGGCCTCAACCAGGAGGTCAATTTTACCGACTGGCAGAAGGTCATACAGCCGTTGCAGGCGGGTGGCCTTGAGGGCCATGTCGCGATCGCCCTTACCTGTCGGACAGAATATTGGGAGGATGACCTCAAGTCCCTCGCCAACCTACTTCCCCAGGCATGGCCGGTGACGGTCGAGGATTTCACGGAGACCGAACTCGACGAAATGCTGGCGCGCCACCGCGTTCCCCGCTCGGAGCTGAGTGAAGAGCTCCTCAAGCTGATGGCGATTCCACGCTATTGCCAGTTGGCCATCCAGCAGCGCGAACATCTTCAGGCAAGCGGCGATATAACGATCGAGCGCCTGATCTACGAAGACTGGCGACACCGGCTTAACCTCCATGGTTCAAATCTCGCGCCGAGTTCTGACGATTTCCATCAATTCCTTGCTCAGGAAGGTAGCAGGCTCCGCTCGGCTATCGAGGACGGCGCCGATGCCGAACTGCACCTGACCCGCAAGGACATGATCGAGGCGCTTGGGTCGGAAAGTGGAGCCGGCGAGCCCGCCCTCCGAACGGCGCTCAGCGAGATCATTTCAGGCAATTGGGTCGATCGGGTTCCCGGGAGCGCTCATCGCTTTCGCCTCAGGAAGGACCGCGTGCCTTTGGCGCTGGCCCTCGCGCTTATCACCGATCTGGATCAGGCCGGGGCCGGACGCGCAGACCGACTGGCGCAGTTCATGGAGCCGCTGCGCGGCACCGACAGGGGCGTCGATATCCTGCGCTGGGCAGTCACGGCCTCTCTCGTGCGCCAGAGCGCTTCCAGCGACACCTTCATGCTGTTGCTGCGCGACTGGTTCTTCCAGCAGAATTTCGGGCGGCGCGATTTTGCTACACTGGAGCGGTTGATACCAGGAGCGCCTGAGCTGTTTCTGGATTTCGCCGAGCAGATCTGGCTGCGCTACAATGGGTCTCTCCGCGACGAGAACATCTTCATTACTGCGTTCGCGGATGCGGCTAAATATCCGGGTTTCCGCGCCGCACTGGGCGAACGCCTGTCCCGATGGCTCGGCTATTATTGGGTCGATGCCAACCGACTTCGGCTGGCGGAACGGGACGCTACCGTGGAGGACGCGCACGCGGCAACCACTGCGACCCTGGAGGACCGGCATCAACGCTGGACGGCCGTGGAATCTGATCTGGCTCCCGCGATCACGACGACGCTGCAGAAGGTTGAGATGCCTGAGCGAAACGAGCGTGACTATAACGGCTTGAGCGCCAGAGCACTTGGGATTCTCTCCATGTTGCCGCGACAGCCCTTCCTGGCCGCAATTGCGAGCTGGGCGGCCTCGCGCGCCATCAGCGAAGCGTTCGGGCCATTTGATGCAATGGGGTGGGTGCTGCGGATCAATCCGGTCGATGGCGAGGAGACGGCTGCCGCCCTTCTGGGGCTGGCGCGCCAACTTATTGATACCGGCGATGACGTCGGACGCGACGTTGCCCGCCTGCTGCTCGACGGCCTCGCCTCACCGGCGGCAACGACGCTGCGGGCAGAGCTGCCTGCGGTGGAGCGGCGCACCTGGTTTGGTCGTCGCGCTACTGTTGATGAAGCAGGTATGGTCCATTTGCCGGAGGATGCGAACGGAAGGACGGGGGACGAACCTCTCGAGAGGTTCATTGCGCTCAAGGAGCTGGCATTCGATCCGAACGTCACCCTTGGTTCCGAGGATCAGGAACTATTGATCGCCGCAGCTAACGAGACCGATGCGTCTACGCTGTTCGTCAGCGCAATGGGTCAGGACTCAGCCGACTATGCGCTGTTGAACAGCCTTCCGGTGCTGGCGCGTTGGGCGCCCGAAGCGCTCACCGATCTGATCCGGCGGATCTTTGCCAGCGCCGAGACGAGAGGCGCTTCGGATGATGGCGATGCCGAGGACAAGCTCGTCCGGCTGGCCAAGGAGATCGGGCGATACTGGCCGCTCCTCAATGCGGAGACCCACGAGATATTCGCGCGATCCGTCGCCCCGATGTTGGAGCGCTCGCTTCTCGACAGGAAGGACAGCGACTGGCTCCATGCCCAGATATCGCGTCTTGCAGGAAAAACAGCGGCACAGCAGATCGCAATCTTCAAGAGCGACCCTCACGGCCCCTGCTTCTATACCGACGAAGTTGCAGTGTTCGCCGCCCCTATGGAGGCTGATTATGAACCCATCCGGCCTCTGCTGGCCGGTGAGCATCGCCAGCATTGGATCTCCTATCTCGCCAGCGTCGATCTGAGCGAAATGCCTCCCAGCCTCGCGAACGACCTCGTTGCCGGCTTTGCGAACGACAGCGATGTTACCCGGCGGCTGCTCTTCCTGATCGGACGCCGCAGCAACCAGCCCCCTCTCCTGCAGGCCCTGGTCAACACTGGCTGGAGCTGCGCCGCCGAGACCGAAATCAATGAGGCGGCCAATGGCTCGCTCGCGCTGATCGCGGCTGCCAGGCACTTCCCTGTACCTGACCTCGACACGCGCATCGATCCGGTCGCCTGGGGCGCGCGCGTTCAGGATGATCCCGGCGACGAGGACGCGCTCAACCATTTCGAGGCGTTTGTCCTGGACGCGATCGGCAAGCAATCCTTCCCGGACGGCTTTGGCAAGCAGGTGTCGTGGCTGAACGCCAATGAGGCGATGCTCGTCTTGGCAGAACGGCGCGGTCCAGCGCTTGCCGCTGCACTCGATGCCTTGCTGGAGCGCGGCGCGGAACATGCTTTCGCGTTCGACAACTTCCCGGTCATGACTGCGCTGCGCGCTTTGATGATGAAGCAGCCCGAAGATGGCGCGAGGATCTGGTCAACGCTCTACCCGCATTACAAGGAGAGCAGCTGGACCAAGATGGACAGCTTTGAGAGCCTGCCCTTCTACAGCGACCGGCCCGAGATGACCCGTCACTGCGAACAGGTTCTCGAAGATGCGAACACGGATCATGCGCTGGCCTCCGTTGCCCGGTGGGCGACAGAGGGCGGGCGCCTGGGTTGGCTCCTCGATCGAATGTTCGTCTGGTTGGAAAGCCAGCTCGCTGGTGACATCGCTCGAGCCTTCAACCTCGGCCGCTTCCTCGACCCTGGACCGGACGCAGAGAGTTTCTGGCAGCGAGCGAGGGCAATCCAGACGTCAGGCTGGTTGCAGGAGACGCAGGACAAGGCAGAGGAAAGCTTTCGCCGGCGAACCGCCGCTGGTCACTGGCGTGACCGGTTCATGTCGGGCAACGACCCGGACAAGGCCTTTGCCTCCCTCACCCTCTTCCTTGCCTGCGCAGATGATCGGGCGATCACATTGTTCGAGCGCGCGATCGCAGCGCGCGGATTTGATGGTCTGCCATTTGAAGAGATGGCGATCTGGCATGCGGCACGTCGGGATCGGGACCGGGTCGAGAAGGAAGCGACCAAAAATCTGGATAAGCGGCTCTATTTCACCGATATCTGCAAGGAAACCCATGCGCCCTGGCGGGCGAAGGCGCGCTCCCTGCCGGACTGAGTCCGGCCGGCCGCAGTACCGCAAAGGAAAAAATGAGAGCATTTCGACGCCGGTTTAACGAAAAAACGTTGAAACCGTAATGAAACGATTTATTTACGGCTCGTGAGGAGCCATTATGCTGTTCGAACTCGAAATTGAGAACTTCTTCTCGATCCGCGACAAGCAGGTTGTCGATCTGCGTGTGGGGGCAAACGCGCCAGATTTACCCGGTAGGCTGTCCCCGATCTGGCCGGGCGCGTCTGATCGAGCGCCCAAGGTCGTGGCCATTTTCGGTCCGAACGCAGCGGGCAAATCGACTATCTTGCGGGCGCTGTCGTTCATCGCCTGGTTCGCGCGCGAAAGTTTCCAGATCTCGCCGACCGGCCGGCTCCCTTATGAGCGGTTCAACAGCGTTGAAGGACAATCAGCTCCGACCCGTCTGAGTCTGTCCTTTGGCGGTCACAGCGAACCAGAGGACGAGACTTCTCCCGCCTGTCGCTATACCTATTCCCTTGAACTGGGCGGTTCGAACGCGGCCCAGCAGGTGGTATCGGAAGCCCTGCACTATTGGCCCGAGCCCGCACGCCGAAAGGTTCGGCTGTTCGAGCGAAGCGCTGAGGGCAAAGTAGTTGCGGCAGGCGCATTCAAGCTCACCGGGTTCCGGCAAGCGCTGGAAAAAGTGCTGCGCCCCAATGCGAGCGTGATCTCGACGCTTGCCCAGTTGAAGCATCCGATCGCTACCCAGCTTTGGGAGGCGGCGAATACGATCTCGTCGAACATCCTGATCGAACGCTCTGACGGCGTCGAGGAACAGATGGTTCGTCACTATGCCGAGAACCCAGGTTTGGTCGAGGCGCTCAACCGCGAGATTGAACGCATTGATCTGGGCATTCGTACCATGCGGGTGGAAAGCGGGCCGAACGGGCCGGTCGCGCTGTTCACGCATGAGGGCCATGACGGTCCAATGCCGCTCGTCCTCGAAAGTCATGGTACGAGGATGTTCCTGCGCCTCTACCCATTCCTGCTTCGGGCACTGGAAACCGGCGGCATCGCCGTGATGGACGAGCTGGACACGGCAATCCATCCGTTGATCCTGCCCGAAATTCTGCGTTGGTTCTACGACCCAAGCCGGAACCCGCACGACGCGCAGCTATGGATGACCTGTCACAACGCGTCTCTCCTTGAGGAACTCATCAAGGAGGAGGTGCTCTTCTGCACCAAGTCGCCGGAGGGCAGAACGGAGGTCTACGCCTTGCAGGACGTCCAGGCTGTGCGACGCGACGAGAATTACTATCGCAAATATCTTGGCGGCACCTACGGTGCCCTCCCCCAGATCGGATGAGCCGCCAGAAGCGCAAGGTCGTCCCGCAGCGCCGCCGTATCTTCGTCGGCTGCGAGGGCGAAAGCGAACAGGGCTATGTCGCGCTGCTCACCAGGCTTGCCGAAACGCAGCGGCTCGCCGTGCATCTCGATGCCGTGCTGCTGCAGCCGGGCGGTGGAGACCCCTCGTCGCTGGTGGATCTGGCGATAAAGCGTGCCGGTGAACGGGAAAAGCGCCACGGAGCTTTCGAAGGGCGCTTCATACTGCTCGATGACGACAAGCTGGGGATCAGTCCCGACCGAGATGCCCGGATCACGCCTGCGGCCAACAAGGCGGGCCTGGGTCTGATCTGGCAGCACACTTGTCATGAGGCTCTGCTTCTGCGGCACCTCGAGGGGTGCGCGCAGCGGCGACCGGGCAGCACCGCTCTTGCGATGACGGCTCTTTCCCAGGCCTGGCCCGGCTATCGTAAGGGAATGCCGGCAGCCCGGCTTGCAGAGCGGATCGACCATGGGGCGATCGCACGAGCAGCGGCAGTTGAAGCCGCTCTTGCTGGCCTTCTCACCACTATCGGCTTTATTGAGCCAGCATGACTTTTAGCAGAAAGGAATTACGATGAATAACGCTGAACTGGCAGATGCACTCGCAGCAGCCAATGGATTGACGAAGGCCGACGCGCGCAAAGCGGTCGACGCTGTGTTCGCCGCCATTACCGACGCGGCGGCAAAAGGCGAGGAAATCTCGATCAATGGTTTCGGGAAGTTCAAGGTGAAGGATACGCCGGAGCGCGAGGGTCGCAACCCCTCGACCGGCGCTGCCATCACCATCGCTGCGGCCAAGAAGCTCGGGTTCACGCCGGCCAAGGCCGTCAAGGACCGGTTGAACGGCTAATCAGGCGCGGGGGCAAGCTGCGGTGCTTGCCCCCTTTGGAGAACCGAATGGAAAAGCCACTCAAGAACGTGGTCGTGCACGCGCTAATCACACCCGCGCAGCGCGAGGCGATGGGCGAGATCCTCGACCGGCTGGTGGGCACACCCATCGAGCGGACGGGCGACATCGCGGTCGAGGTTGGCGGTAAGCGATACTTGTTTAGCGACCAGAGCGGCGGGAGCACCGCGGCATCTGTGGAGCGCAATGGCGGCATCGAGGTCGTTCGATCGCAGCCTCCCTACCGCACCGAGCTGGTGACGAAGATCGCCAACGAGGGTTTGGCGGCCGTGGATCGGAAGAAGCATGGCGAGGAGTTCACCCTGAAGTCCATCTCGTCAGGTTGGGACGGTCTCACGGCCACCGAGCAACGTAATGCTGGCAAGCGCTTCCGGGAGCAGATTGAGTCAGACTTTCCCGGACAATTCGACAGCTGGACTACTACCGACAACGAGCGACATTACCGCCGGCGCTGACCAGTGCTTTGCTGTCGGCTCGTACCGCAGTCCGGTGGCACCTTCACACCCAGTTCCGCCGTTGGACAATCGCCTGAATAGAGGAAGGCTTTGGGACATTCCTGCCGTTCGGCACCACGAAAGTAATGTCCGGTTGCGCTGACAGCGGCCAGTCGTAGATCCGCTAAAGCCCTCTCCGGGTCGTGTGATCAAACATAGCTTAGGAACTCCTCATGAGGTCGCCGCGCGACGGTCCATCGGCCCGCGCCCGCAGGTCTGGAGCGCTCCTCGCAGACCGTGAGGAACAGGCGGAGCTTAGCGCGGGATATGCCAACGAAGAACGCCGAACGCTCGTCCGCCTGCTTGCCCCAGAAGGTTTCCTCCTCGACGCCAAGCATGAACACCGTGTCGAATTCGAGTCCCTTGCTCTTGTGGATCGACATGATGCGTACCGCACGATCCCCCGAGAAAGACGAGAGCGCTGTGGCTGGGTCTACCCCGCCGCATAGCAACTCGTGCGCGCGATCCACGGTTTCAACGATGCAGGTCGCCAGCATGTCGCCCTGCGCATATGTCGAGGACATCGCTACGATGGCTTCGCTGCCGACCGCGGCAAGCAGCGTATCCACCAGCTTTTCGAGATCAGGCTTGTGTGACAGATCGATCTTGCCGGTCGCGATCGCCTTGCGCGTCTCGCCGAGCAGCCGGTTCCACTTCGAGCGCAGCTGATACTCGCGTTCCTCGTCGACGCCTTGGTTGAAAACGACGAGATCCAGCAGGCGGCGATGCGCTGCCGGCTGCCGGGGACTGCTTGTGACCAGAAGAAAGTCCACGATAACAGCCCGCTGCCGAAGTCGATTTTTCGGGACGGCGCTCAGCCCGGCCCCGCAGACATGATGATCAGCAGCACGCCGGCTTCGGCTGCGACTTGGCCGACGAGGGCGAAGATCAGCGCGTTTTCG
>NZ_WVTD01000013.1 GCF_009856825.1 Novosphingobium silvae
GTATATCTGACCACGACACGATCAGATCCGCCTGCACATCACCATCACGTCGCATCGCCATCGTCGCTGACCGCCTTCTTTCCGTATCCAGGCTGAATCAGATCACACCGACTTCGTCAACGCGCTGGTAGACGGCAGAGGCGCCGCCCGACATCACGTCGACGCGCTCGACCAGGGCGCTGGGGATGAAGGAAAGGTTGATCGCCTGCGAAGGCATCATGCGCTGCCCATCGATCAGGGTCAGGACGCGGTTGGAGCCGAGATTGCGCAAGTTGATCTTGGACGTGCCGTCGGAACCGTTCGAGACGTTCTCGTTGGCATCGGCCGTGAACTGGGGAAGGCGGTTCAGCACCTGCTCGACGGTGGTTGCGCCCTGGAAGCGGAACTCGTCCGAGCCGACGACGGTCTGCGGGCTGTTGCTCTCCAGATCGGCGCGCTTGATGCGCGTGCCGGTGACGACGATGTCGCCGGCGGTCGTATCGCCGATCGCTGCTTCCTGCGCTTGCGCCGTACCGGCGACCAAGGCCGTCAGCGCGACCGCGCAATAAAGTTTCCTATGGTGACCCCTCATCGATGTGACTCCCTTTATGGATGCGCCATGAATGCGTCATCAAATCGAAGAAGTCAAATACAGTATACGAAATACGGTACTTTATGCGTTCGAGGTCGCGTCGGCAGTCTCCTCCTCACCAACCCGCTGCGGGCGTTCACTCGCGGCGGAAGGAAGGGAAGGGCGCTCAGCCGCGTACGACGATCATCACCGCTCCGCGCGCCGGGACGGTGTACGAGGCCGGCAAGGACAAACGGGTCTTGCCGGACCACTGATCCTCGACCTCGGAAATTCCGGACAGCCCCGCGTCTGCGGCCGTCAGCGACAGCGACCCGGGGGCATCGCCGCGGTTGAAAAGGGCAAGCGCCACGCGCCCGTCCGCCAGCGGTTTGGCCCAGACTTCCATCGCCTCCGTCTTGCGCACCGCCTTGCCCTGGATGCCCCTGGGGTCCTGATCGACGGCGATGACGCGCCTGTTGGTGAGCATGGCCAGGGTCTCGGCGCTGGTTTCGCGCAGGTCGTGGCCCATCATCAGCGGCGCGGCCGACATTGCCCAGAGGGTCATGTGCGTACGGTATTCGTCCGCGCTCATGCCGCCGTTGCCGACTTCGAGCATGTCGGGATCGTTCCAGCCATGCGGGCCGGCCCATCGGGGATTGCCGTTCTTCTCGAAGCCGATCCTGGCCATGGTCGGGTAATCGTCGGTGATGTCGCCCGTCGTGCGCCAGAGCTGGCCGCCGACATCGCGCCCCCAGCTGCCAACGTCGAAGCGGCCGTACTCGCAAAGCGAGTAGATGAACTCCCGGCCCGTCGCCTGCAGAGCCGCGCCCATCTCGTAGTAGCTGCGCTTCACGGTGTCGGCATCCGCATAGAACCATTCGCCCGAGCACAGATCGTACTTGAGGTAGTCGAAGCCCCAGTTGGCAAACGTCTGCGCATCCTGCTTCACATGGCCGTAGCTGCCCTCGTACCCGGCACAGGTTCGCGGCCCCTGCGAGGAATAGATGCCGATCTTCAGCCCCCGGGAATGGACGTAGTCGGTGAGCGCCTTCATGTCGGGGAACTTGGCGTTGGGCTGGAGTACGCCACTGGCATCGCGCTTGCCCTGCCAACCGTCGTCGATGTTGATATAGGTATAGCCCGCGTCGCGCAGCCCGGTGGAGACCATCGCATCCGCCATGGCGCGCACGGTGGCATCATCGATATGCTCGTCGAACTTGTTCCAGCTGCTCCAGCCCATCGGCGGGGTGGGAGCGAGCTTCCTGGGGATCGGCGTTCCGAGCGCGGGCAGGGGTGCGAACCTGAAGGCACGCGCCGCAGCATCCCGCGCCTTGCCGCGCCGCCCCTTGCTGTCGATATCCGACTCCCAGATGCGTCCTTTGAGACGCGCCTCGCCGTTTTCGATGGCAACGCTCCAGTTCTGGACCGGGTGCTCCTTGTCGTTGATGTTGCGCGCGGTGAAGCGCAGCACGCCATCCTCGATGCGGGGATCCTCCATCCTGATCGGGCCGTACCACTGCGTCGTGACCGAACCTTCGATCTTCCCGCCTTGCGAACTCACCTCCAACATCGTCACCCCGGGGCGCGGGGGCGTGTCGTCGAAGAGCCAGACACCGTCGTAGTCCGTCTTCGCCAGGACGGGACCGGCGGAGAGGCAAGTGCCGAGCAGGACGGCGGCGATGAGGGCACGTGACATCACATTCTCCCGATGGAAGGAAGTTACATTCGGTCAGAGGGGGTGGCGAGGGAACGCCCCGGCAGGCGTTCCCGCAAAGCGCGTCAGGCTGCTGCGGCTTCCCGGCGCGCTTCGCTGCGGAGGCGGCCGTAGAGGAAGTAGGCGAGCAGGCCGATGACGTTCCAGGCACCGAAACGGACGAGCGTGCTGCCCGGCAGGCTGAAGAGCAGGTAGGCGCAGCCAAGGATCGTCAGGGTGCCCACCAGCATCGGTGCCGGGCACCGGAACAGGCGGGGCAGTTCGGGTGAACGGCGGCGCAGGATCATGAGGCATGCGCCAACGGACATGAACGCGATAAGGGTTCCCGCATTGGCAAGCTCGGCGATCTCGTCGAGGCGGAAGATGCCTGCCACGATCGCGATCGAGATGCCGGTCATCAGTGTGATGCGGGTGGGTGAGCCGGTGCGCGGGCTCACCTTGGCAAGGGCGCGGGGAAGCAGGCCGTCGCGCGCCATGACGAAGAAGACGCGGCTCTGGCCGTACATCATCACCAGGATGACCGACGGCAGCGCAACCACGGCGGCGAGTGCAATGAGGTGAGCGGCGACGGGCTGGTCGAGCTGACGCAGGACGAGCGCGAGCGGCTCGGGCGAGTTGGCGAGCTGTTGGAAAGGCAGGGCGCCGATCGCGGCGACGGCGACGGCCATGTAGATCAGCGTGCAGACCACCATCGAGCCGACGATGCCGATGGTGAGGTCACGCCCCGGGTTCTTGGCCTCCTCGGCCGAGGTGGCGACAGCGTCGAAGCCGTAGAAGGCGAAGAACACGATTGCGGCCGCCGCCATGACGCCGCGCTTCTGGCCCTCGATCTCGGTGCTGGCGAAGCCGTAGGGCATGAACGGTTCAAGGTTGCCGCTCTGGAAGGCAGGAAGCGCCATGGCGACGAAGATCGACAGGGCGACCAGCTTGATGATGACGAGTACGATGTTGAGCGTCGCGCTTTCGCGGGTGCCGGCGATCAGCATGCCCATCACCGCAAGAGCGACCAGCACGGCCGGCAGGTTGATGAGGCCTCCGCCGTGCGGTCCTACCAACAGCATCTGCGGCAGGTCGAGCCCGGCCGACTGCATCCATCCCACCAGGTAGCCCGACCACCCCACGGCCACGGTCGAGCATGCGAGCGAGTATTCCAGGATGAGGCTCCACCCCACGATCCAAGCGATCGTCTCGCCCATGGCGGCATAGCTGAAGGTATAGGCGCTTCCCGCTGCCGGGATCAGTGTCGCCATTTCGGCATAGGCGAGGGCGGCACAGGCGCAGACCGCGCCGGCGATGGCGAAGGCGAGGATCACGGCCGGGCCGGCACGCTCGGCGCCAACGCCGGTCAGCGTGTAGATGCCGGTGCCGACGATGGCTCCCACGCCCAGCGCGATCAGGTGCGGCCAGCTCAGCGTCTTGGCAAGGGCGTGCCCGGATTCGCGTTGGGACAGTCTTTCAATCGATTTTCGCGGTCCGAACATGCTATTCCCTGATTATTATGGCTCAGCCGGTGCGACTGGCGGTAAAATGGGCGCGCAGGTCGTCCAGGGTGCTGGCGATATGCGCGGTGAGAAGGTCCTTCACCTTGGCTGCGTTTCCGGAGAGCCAGGCGTCCAGCAGTTCCTGGTGTTCGTTGTGCGCGCGGTCCCCGCGCCCGGCGGGCTGCAGGTGCGCGATGACGTAGCGCTCGGCGAGCACTTCGAGGCGCTCGACCAGTTGCGTGGTGAGCAGGCGCTTGCCCGGACGTACCAGCGCGACGTGGAACTCACGGTTGCGCACGGCCACGTCGTTGAGATTGGCCGCTGCGGCCGCATCCAGCAGAGTGAACGCCTGCCGGGCGGCATCCTTGTCCTCCTCCTCGGCCCGCTCGCAGGCGTAGGCGGCGGCGGCAGGCTCGATCGCGAGGCGCAGGAGATAGATTTCCTCGGCCTGGTCGTGCGACATGGGGCGCACGAACCAGCCACGATTGGCCTGGCTCGTCAGCAATCCCTCATGCTCGAGCCGGGCGAGAGCCTCGCGCAGCGGTATCTTGCTGACGCCCAGTTCGGCGGCAAGGGCATCCTGCCGGACCGGCTCCATCACGGGAAGCTGGCCTGCCACGATCCTCTCGCGGATCACCTCGAAGATGCGTTCGGCAAGCGTGCGGACGACGATGGTCACCTGTATATCTCCATGCAGTCCCGGCCGATGTACAAAAAGCGCCAGGACAGATTGCCGTATACGGTAGATGATCCTTGCGCCGCTCGCAATCGCGCGGGACCCGCACCTGCCCTGCTCGAACGCGGCGGCAGGCCGGCGGAGAAGGAGTGGCAGGCGGAAACCATCCGAGCGTCGGACCTTGTATACTAGAGTGACAACGTTATAAGGTATACGATATGGTTTGAAGATTGCAACGGAGTTTTCGTGAACGTCATCGGTATCGTCGGCGGCGGGGTTGTCGGCCTCTGCGTCGGTCTCGAACTGCAAGGCGCGGGTCATGACGTCGTCATCGTAGACAACGACGTGGCCGGACAGGCCGCTTCGTGGGGAAATGCCGGGCACATTGCGGTCGAGCAGGTGGAGCCACTGGCCTCTTTGGAGACCATCCGCAGCTTGCCCACACGCCTGTTCGTACGCGGCGGGCCGCTGGCGTTTCCGCCCTTCGCGGCGGCGCAGTGGTTGCCTTTCGGACTTCGGCTTCTGATGGCATCACGCCCTGCTCGCTTCCGTGCCGGCGCGGCGGCGCTTGCGCCTTTGATGGAGCGGGCGCTTCCGGCCTGGCAGTCGCTGGTCGAGCGCGTTGGCGCGCCCGAGCTGCTGCGCCAGGATGGTCACTTCGTTCTCTGGCACGGTGAGAAAGCCGCTCGCTCCGGCCGAAAGGCATGGGAAGCGGCCAACACGGGTGCTGCGACCGTCCATGGCGCAGGCGAGGCTGACCTGGCCCAGCTTGCCGCGCTTTGCCGAGACCCGATCGCAGGCGCCATCCGCTTCTCCGGGACGGCCCAGATCGCAGATCTCGACGAACTCCGCACGGCGCTGCGCAGGGCCTTCGTGCAAGGCGGCGGCAGGATCATGGAAGGGACTGGCGAGGTCCGGATCATCGGTGGGCGTGCTGCCATACCCGGGGTTGATGCCGACAGGGTGATCGTATGCGCCGGCGTTCGTTCACGCGGGCTGATGGAACGGTTGGGGCACAAGGTGCCGATGATCGCCGAGCGCGGGTATCATGTCCGCGCCGACGCGCAGAATTGGCCGGGCGATCTTCCGCCGGTGGTGTTCGAGGAACGCGGGATGATCGTCACGCGCTATCGCACTGCCGTCCAGGCAGCGAGCTTCGTGGAACTGAGCCACCCGGATGCCGCGCCGGATCCCCGCAAATGGGAGAGGCTCGAGCGTCACGTTCGCGAACTCGGTATGCCGATCTCGGGGCCGTTCCGCCGCTGGATGGGCTGCCGACCTACCTTGCCGGACTACCTTCCGGCGATCGGTCGCTCGACGAAGGCCGCCAACCTCCTCTATGCGTTTGGCCATCAGCACCTCGGCCTGACGCTGGCGCCCATCACCGGCAGCCTGGTCGCCTCGATGGTCGCAGGTGAGCAGCCCGCGCTGCCGCTTGCGCCTTTCGACATCGAACGCTTCGCATAAGGACAGATTGAAATGATTGGCGGATCAACCATAGAAGCCGAAATCGCGCGCCTTTCCGCCTGGGCGGACCGCGCCGCGCCGATCACCGCAGGGGAGCGCCAGTCGCGGATGGACCGGGCGCTGGTCCTTACCGAACAACTCGGCGCCGACGCGCTGCTGGTCGATGCCGGCGCGTCGCTGCGCTACTTCACAGGGCTGCCCTGGGGGCAGACCGAGCGGCTTGTCTCGATGCTGCTGGCGCCTGGCCGCAGGCCGATCATGATCTGCCCGCATTTCGAGATCGGGACCCTTGAGGCCGATCTTGCGGTCCCGGTGGAGATCCGCTCGTGGCAGGAAGACGAGGATCCCGTCGCGCTGGTGCTGGATGCTCTTCGCGAGATCGGCGCAAGGACGCTGGCGATCGATCCCGAGCTGCCCTTTCACTTCGCCGAGCGGATCCGGGCCGGGGAAGGCGTGCGCCTGATCGACGCCATGCCCGTCGTCAAGCAGTGCCGGATGGTCAAGTCGGCGGCGGAGCTGGCGCTCATGCAGCAGGCGAAATCGATGACGCTGAGCGTGCACGAGGCCGCCGCGCGGATCCTTCGTCCGGGCATCCGCCAGAGCGAGGTCGTTCACTTCATCGACACCGCGCACCGTCGTCTCGGCGCGAGCGGGTCCAGTTTCTGCATCGTCCAGTTCGGCGAGGCGACCGCGTTTCCGCACGGCCTGCCCGGGGACCGGGCGCTGGAGGAAGGCCAGCTGGTGCTCATCGACACCGGCTGCACCATCGAAGGCTATCATTCGGACATCACGCGTACCTACGCGTTCGGCGATGTCTCGCAGGAGGTGCGCGACATCTGGGACATCGAGAAGGAAGCCCAAGCCGCAGCGTTCGACGCGGTGCGGCCGGGCGACCCGTGCGAAAGCGTCGATGCCGCCGCGCGCGCCGTGCTCCAGAAGGCAGGGCTCGGACCTGACTACGCGCTTCCGGGACTGCCGCACCGCACCGGTCACGGCATCGGCCTCTCGATCCACGAGCCGGCCTACCTCGTTCGCGGCGATCGTACGCCGCTCCAGCCCGGGATGTGCTTCTCGAACGAACCGATGATCGTCGTGCCCGGCCGCTTCGGTGTCAGGCTGGAAGATCACATGTTCGTGACCGAGACGGGAGCGCAGTGGTTCACGCAGCCGCAGGTGGCGATCGATCGTCCCTTCGCCTGAACGCGCATGGGCGCCCCGGAGCTCTCACCCGGGACGCCCTTAGTCGCGCGGCCTACGGAGCTCAGGGGTTGCCTTTGCCTCCGTGCGCTCCCACTGCCGTGCCGGTGGAGTAGCTCGCCTCGTCCGAGGCCAGCGTAACGAACAGCGTGGCGAGTTCGGCCGGCTGCCCGGCGCGGCCGAGCGGCGTATCCTGGCCAAATTCGCCCATCTTGCCCGGCAACTGGCCGCCCGCGACCTGCAGCGGCGTCCAGATCGGGCCGGGGGAGACCGCATTGACACGGATGCCCTTCTTGGCCAGCTGCTTCGCCATGCCCTTGGTCAGGTTCAGGATCGCCGCCTTCGTGGAGGCATAGTCGATCAGTTCCTCCCCGGGATCGTAGGCATTCACCGATACCGTGTTGATGATGACGGCACCAGGCGGCATCGAGGGGACGGCGGCCTTGCTGAAACGGAAGACGTGGTAGACGTTGGTTTCGTAAGTGCGGACGAACTGCTCGTCAGAGATTTCCATGATGTCCGCCTTGCTCTGCTGGTACGCGGCGTTGTTCACCAAAATATCGAGGCCGCCCAGTTCGGCGATAGCCTTGCGCACCGTCTGCTCGCAGGCCTGCTGCGTGCGGATGTCGGCGGGAACCGCGACGGCCTTGCGTCCGGCCTTGCGGATGAGATCGACCACTTCGCGTGCATCGGCCTCTTCGGAGGGGTGATAGTTGATGGCAACGTCGGCCCCTTCGCGGGCGAAGGCGATCGCGGCGGCGCGGCCGATCCCGCTGTCGCCTCCCGTGACGAGCGCCTTGCGCCCGGTGAGGCGGCCCGATCCCTTGTACGTCGCCTCGCCATGGTCCGGACGGGGGTCCATCTTGCTGGCAAGCGCGGGCCAAGGCTGGCGCTGCTCGGGGAACGGTTCGCGCCGGTACTTGGTGCGCGGATCGCTGAGGGAAGGCGCGCCGCCTCCCGCGACCTGCGCCATCGAGGGAACCGAAGTGCCGGCGGCAGCGAGCCCGAAGGCGGCGCCGCCAAGAACCGTGCGGCGCGACGTGGGGAAGTGGGACATGCGGACAATCTCCTGAGTTTCTGCTGCAACGCCGTGCTGCGGCCAATTGTTCGCAGAGAAACGCGAGAAAGCCTCATGTGCCTGTCAGGCCGCTTGGCCGGACGACACAGGCCCTCAGGTCGTGGCTTCCTCGACCGCGGCAAACCAGTCGGCGTAAGGGCCCGTCCGGGCGAGATGGCGGTTGAGATCGGGCGCGCCATCGCTCCACCACACCGGGCCACGTTCGCCCAGTGCTCTCTTCGCCCGGTCAACCGCCAGTCGCGCGCTTTCCTCGGCGGCCGCGTCCTTGCGCCGCCGCGCCGTACCGACCGCGCGGCGCGCGGCCATCAGCTCCTTAACGAGCCGCTCGCGCTTTGGCGGATCGAGCGATGGATCTGCCATACGCCAAAGCCGCCCGCGCACGACAAAGTAGCGACCATCAGGGGTCACGGGATGCCTGCCCGGCAGCCTCTCACTCACTTGCGCCCAGACCTTGGACCAGTTCTCTTGCCCAGCGGGCGACCAAGGCCCAGCGTTCATGCTCCGCCTGCGCGTCGGGTAATGCGCGGTGGACGGGAGCGGCTACCTCGCGGTTCGCGACGCGGTCCAGAAGACGGTCGATCTCGAGAGCAGCCCGCTCAGCCGACATGCGACCTTCCAGGATCGCCGAGGCGGTCTCCCGGGCCGCGTGATCGCTGTCGCGCAGGCGCAGGGTGTGGCGCGGGTATCCTGCCCCTCGAAGGAGCACGCTCATCCACTTGCCATCCCACGATGGAGCGCTGGCGAAGAGGTCGTGCCCGGAGAGTTCCTCCACCATGCGGCGGGCCACGTCTTCATGTGGTTCGCCCTCATTCGCGAGGTTGTCGCGGTCGATCCCGTGCAGCGCCTCGGCCGCGGCATCCCAGTCGTCGCAGCCCGGCGCCGGTCTTATCAGATGAGCTTCCGATCGCCCGTCCTCGAAGACCCAGGCCACTTCGATGGGAAAGCTCCTGTCCGCCAGCGAGGATGCTTCGAAGTCGAGGAAAGCCTTCACGCCCGCGCTCCGCGGAGACCATCACGCATGATCGTCGTGGCCGGGCAACGGTTCGGCACGCTTGAGTTATCTTGCCTCATGCCGTGCGAAACCACGCCGCAGCCCTCCGCGTTCCCACCCTCAGCAGGAGAAATCAGGCATGACGACGCAAAGCTTCAAACCGACCTTGAGAATGGCCTCCGCCGCACGCCGAGGATTGCGGCTGCGCGAGAAGTTCGGCCGTGGCGGAACCGAGGTCGGGGTCGAACGCGCGCACCAGCTTGCCGATCGGAAGGACCTGAGCGCGGCCGACGTGAAATCGATGCACAGCTTCTTCGCCCGTCATGAGGTGGACAAGAACACCAACACGCACGAGTGGGATTCCGACAGCGATCCGTCGGCAGGTTTCATAGCATGGCTTCTCTGGGGCGGAGATGCGGGCAAGACATGGGCCGATGCCAAGGCAAAGTCCCTCCGCGACTAGGGGGCAGTGGCTCCTTCGCTTTCCCGAACATCGCAGAAGGCCGCCCGCTCGAAAGGAGCGAGCGGCCTTCTTGCCTCAGGGACCGACGTCGCCGCCCGAAGCCCGCAGGCGATGGCTGCCACCGGCTGCGAAGCCGAGCGCGGCCGACACGCGGTCGTTCCATCCATAGGGGTCGGAGCGAATGATCGGCTCGCCATCGTCGCCGAACAGCACGGTATGGTAGATCAGCCGCACCGGTATCTCGCGG
Organism: Novosphingobium silvae; assembly: GCF_009856825.1. Classification (GTDB taxonomy): domain Bacteria; phylum Pseudomonadota; class Alphaproteobacteria; order Sphingomonadales; family Sphingomonadaceae; genus Novosphingobium; species Novosphingobium silvae. Next base: position 9,865 of record NZ_WVTD01000013.1, read on the forward strand.
CCCAGCGGCACGAAAGTCTCCTTGCCCGTCGCGCGGGCGCGGTGCCATTCGTCGAGCACGCCTGCGTCGCGCGCCAGCATCTCCGCAAAGCCGAGCGCATCCTCCACGCGCACGCAGCCATGGCTCCTCTGGCGCTGCACCTCGTTGAACAGCTGCTTGGCCGGCGTGTCGTGCAGGTAGATCTGGTGGTCGTTCTTCATGTCGAACTTGACCAGACCAAGCGAGTTCTGCGGGCCCGGCTGCTGCACGATCCAGCCATCCTTCCAGGCCATGTTGTTGCGGCTCAGATAGGCGCTGCCTTTCCCGGCGATCTCCTTGCTCTGGATCGAGCGGGGCACTGTCCAGGTCGGGTTGGCGACAAGCCGGTAGATGGGCGAACCCAGCTGCGGCGTCTCGTTCTCCGGCTCGCCTACCACCGCTTTGCGCGTATCGGCGAGCTTGCCGTCACGCCAGTACACAAGGCGTCCGGCAGCGATGTTGACGTCAATCCGGGTCGGCGGCGGGGTGCGTTCGAGCCAGCGCATCCGCTCCATGCCGACTGCGATCGCGCGCGCTTTTTCCGCATCCGACAGGTTCAGGATTTCAAGCGCATCCTTGCCGATGACGCCGTCGGGCTTGATGCCGAAGTCCGCCTGCATGCGCCGCACGGCCTGAACCATCGCGGGGTTGTATAGGTTGCCCTGGGCATCCTTGCCGTCGAGATAATCGGACGCCACAAGCTGCCGGGCGATCATCGGGATCCTCGGATCGGTGGATCCGGGCTCCAGCGGTTCGCTGTCCGCCGGAATGACCGGCGTCACAGCGTCCTTGCTGCCCCTTAGTGCGAGGTAAGCCTTGGACAAGGCACGGTAGCCATTGTCCTGCGGAGCCAAGCCATCCAGCCATTCGCGAAGATCGCCGTCCTTCAGGGCTTTCGCCAAGCCTGGCAGAAGATCGGGATCCGGACGGGGAACGGTATAGACTTCGTGCAGCTTGGCAGGGTCGGTTGCACCCCTGGCCAGCGCCGCGGCATAGCGCAGCGCGCTCTGCGTCAACTGGCGATCACCCTCGGCATTGCCCGGCTGCCCTTCGATGGCAAAGGCCATCCGGTCAAGCCCGTGGGCGGCGCGCCCGTCGATGGCCGCGCGAAGTTCACGTACGTTGCCATTGTCCCAGCGAACCTGATCGATGCTGACTGCCGAGGGAGGCGCTTCGGGCTGTTCGTTGGATGAGCCGCAGCCGGCCAGTACGGACGCCACGGCCAGCAGCGATGAAACGATCAACCCTTTGCGCACACGGATCTCCTTGAAAGACCCGTATAACAACTGACCGGCCGCCCGGATGTTGCATCTCCGGCGGCGGTCTCGCCGATCCGGCCGGGCGGCTCAGGCCCGTCCGGCGAAGATCATGCGTCCCTTGCCGAGGAAGGAGAAGACGTCGTCCAGCTTGTTCTCGCCCACCGCGAAGCAGCCCTGGCTGCGCCCGAGCTTGCCATGCGCCTTGATCATGTCATCATTGGCGTACCAGGCACTGTGTACGACGACCGCCCGCTCCAGCGCATTGTTGTTCGTGACGTCGAGGCCGACCAGACGCTGGGACCTGCCATGCCGGCCGACATAGTAGTCATCGGTCAGGAATGCGCCTTCGCTGGAAGCATTCGATCCGAAATCGTTGGAGAATCTCTCGGCAAAACCGGTGTGGCGAGGGTCTGACCCGGAGCCGTGCGCCACCAGCAGGCGCGTGGCCTTGCCGTCCGCCACATCCAGGAAGTGCATGCGCATATCGGCAGACGGGGCGTCGAAGTCCACGATTGCGATACGGTCGCGTGACCTGATCCGGTCTCCATGGCGCTCGAGCGAGGCCAGTGCCTTACGCAGCAATCCGGGATCGACGGAGGAGAACGTCTTCGCGCTGCTGCTTCGCACGGTAGCAGGCACGCTCCCCGCCAGCGAACGCTGCGGGATTTGCGGAGCCTTCAGCGGCGAAATGCTCTGCAGCGGTGTCGAGGACCGCGCGCAGGCTCCTACTGCCAGAGCGGCACCAGCGAGCATCATGGCCCGGCGATTCATAATGGTGTCATCCTTGCCCATGGGCGGGATGTGGGAGACAAGTTGCCGGAATTAAAGACCAATTCAGTCCATTTTGCGACGGACCGACTTTAGAGCGGGATCAGTCGGGATCATCAAGCCGGAACAATGCGCCTTAAGACGTGCTGGCGATCGCTCTTTGAAGCGCCGAGCGCAGTTGGGACGGAGAACTGGGCTTTGGGCAGACCTGCGCTTCCGGGTAGCGCGCGCGCAGTGCTTCTTCGTTGGCATGGCCCGAATGGAAGATCAGCGGCACGCCCAGTTCCTGCATCCGGTCGGCGGCGGGAAAGACTTCGCCATCCGGCAAACGTACGTCGAGGATGGCGCAGACCGGGCGCTGCCGTTCGATAGCGCGGAAGGTGGCCGCCACGGTTCCGCAATGCGCGGAAACAGCGAAACCCTCTGCGGCGATCAGGTCTTCCAGATCGAGCACCACGAACAGCTCGTCCTCGACGATCAGCACTGTATTCGTCATTCCGCGATCACGGTTCGCGGAAGCTGGATGCGCAACGCGAACGTCCCGTCACGCACCTGCGAGGAAAGCTGCGCGCCGAGCTGGCGTACCGATGTGGTCACCAGCAGCGTCCCGAAGCCTGTCCCGGGCGTGATATCGACTGGGTCCCCACCGTCTTCAATCCAAGAGAACTCGATTCCATCGGCGTTGAAAGCCCAGGCGATGCGAAGGGTTCCCGCACGCGGTCCGAGAACACCGTATTTCGCCGCATTGGTCGTCCGTTCGTGGAGGACAAGCGCGAGCGAGGACAGCCAGCTGCGCTCGATGGCGACCTCAGGCCCGTCGATCTCGATGTTCGCATGCCCGGCATATGCCGCCGTGGTGATCTCGACAAGCGCGCGAAGGGAGATCGTCTGCCTGTCGTCACCCGAAGGGGAGGCCAGGGAATGTGCGCGGCCCAGCGCCGCGATCCGCTCACGCAGATCCTCGCTGTAACTGACGACATCGGTGTGCGATCGCCTGGCGGCTGCGATCATGCCGCTGACCACCGCGAAGAGGTTCTTCACGCGGTGGTTCATCTCGCGCAGCATCAAGCCGCGCGTCTCGGCCACCGCGTATTCGGCCGTCATGTCGATCGTGGCCCCAACGAGGCGGCGCGGCGAGGATCCCGCGATGACGCGGCCGAACGCTTTAAGATGACGGTAGCCGCCATCGCGCGAGGAATCGCCTCCAACCCGGAAAGTGGCCTCGAAGTCGGACAGGGAATCGATGGCATTTTTCAGTGCAGCATCGACCCCCGCCCTGTCATCGGGGTGGATGCGCGCGAGAACATCGCTCGATTGCACCTCGCCGTGCGACGGCAGGCCCAACTGCTCCCTGCTGGTCGCATCGAGGATCACCTCGCTCTTGTCGGCGCAGTGTTCCCAGACGCCGATGCCGCCGGCGCGAATGGCGAGGTCCAGACGCTCGCGCTCTGCCGCCAGGTCATTCTCCATCAGGAGCGCGACCGTGATGTCGGTGAGCACGAGCGTGGCGCCGTCCACCGTGCCGTGCTGCGTGCGATAGGGAAGCACCCGCAACGACAGCGTGCGCCCGCCATCGCGCGTTCGCACCCTGCGGTGCAGGGGCTCACCGGTATCCGCCACGCGCCGTGCATCCTCGAGATACGCGCTGTCGTCGAGCCGACTGGCGACATCCGCCAGCAGGCGACCGCGATCGGTGCCCTGCAGGGGGAAGATCCCCGTAGCTGCCTCGGTAAAGCTGCGGATGCGCAACTCCCCGTCAAGGACGATGACGGCAAGCTCGGTCGATTCGAAGAAGTTGCGCAAGTCCGAGTTGGCGATAGTGAGCTGGTCCACCTTGCTTTTCAGCTCGTCGTTGACCGTGGATAGCTCCTCGTTCGTGGACTGAAGCTCCTCGTTCATCGACATCATTTCTTCGTTGGAGCTTTTCAGCTCCTCGTTCGCCGTCTCCAGTTCCTCCACCGCGGTGCGCAGCTTGTGGCGGGTGAGGCGAAGTTCCTCCTCCAGCGCCTCCATGTGATCGTCGCCGTCGCCGATCTCCGCCAGATCGGAGCCATCGAAAGGCCTGAAGGGTGCGCGATCACGCACGACCACGAGCAACGAGCCATCCGCAAGTGGCTCGCAGATGGCCTCGACCGGCTGCACGCCGTAATCGGAACGCACGTCGACATCGCGGGCGATGACGCGCTTGCGGCTGTCGCGTGCCTGCCTCACAAGCGTGCCGAGAACTTCGCGAAGGCCCGGTTTCGCAAGCGAGATGGCGTTCGATCCGCCCGCACGGGTGACGGGGAAATCGAAGTAGCGGCTAAGCTTGCCGTAGGATGCGATTACTCCGCCGTCGTGGTTCAGGACCATCGCCGGCGGCGCGTAGGTATCGGCAAGCCGCTGTATGGCGATGCCCGCCTCGGGCAGCTTGCGCCGCGCCTCGCGATCGCTCGCTTCGCCGCGCCGCCGCTCGAGGTTGCGGTCGCCGGCGGGAAGGTCGATCGGGTAAGTCGGATTGCCCGGGCCGCGCTCGAAGATCCGGGCGTGAAGGTCGAGCGCGGGAAACAGGTGCTCGAACCGCCCGATGCTCTCGGACGGGCCAAGGAAGAGGTACCCACCCGGGCGGATGGCATAGTGCAGGATCGGCATGACCGACTGCTGGAGCCGGTCGTCGAAATAGATCAGCAGGTTCCGGCATGAAACCAGGTCGATGCGCGAGAATGGCGGGTCCTTGACCACGCTGTGATTGGAGAACCGGATCAGATCGCGGATCTGCGTGGAGATCGTGAACCGTTCGCCGTGGGGTATCGTCCAGCGTTCGCGCAGCGGCGAGGGGATGTCTGCAAGGGCGGATGCCGGATAGGATCCTTCCCGCGCGATCTGCAGCATCTGCTCGTCGATGTCGGAAGCAAAGACCTGCACCGGGTTGGCGACGTTCAACCGGCGCGCGCCTTCGGCGAAGAGCATGGCGATGCTGTAGGCTTCCTCGCCGCTCGAGCAGCCGGGCACCCAGACGCGAATGTCCTCGTCGGCTGCACGCTCGCGCAGGAGCGGCTCGATCACCTTTTCGCGCAGGGCATCGAACATGTCGGGATCGCGAAAGAAGCGGGTGACGTTGATGAGCAGGTCGCGGAAGAGCGCCTCGCACTCCGCCGCGTCGGACTTGACGCGCTGAAGGTAGCTGCTGGCGGAACCGATGTTCAGCACGTGCATGCGCCGTTCCACCCGTCGTACCAGAGTGGAGCGCTTGTAGCCGGAGAAATCGTGGCCCACCGCCTTTCGCAGGGTGGTGCACAGTTCGTCGACATGATCGGCGACGAGCTCCGCTTCCTGTTCGTGCGGCTCGCCGCGGCGGCGTGCGAAGAAGGAGCTCAGGCAATCGATGATCTCGCCCGGTCGCTTGACGTAATCGACCAGCCCCGTCCCCACGGCGGCGACGGGCATGCCGTCGTACCGTGCGCTTTCCGGCTGCTGGACGACGCAGACGCCGCCGTGCTCCTTGATCGCACGAAGCCCGGTGGAACCGTCCGCACCGGTGCCCGACAGGATCACGCAGGCGGCGTCGGTCTGCTTCTCGGCCGCGAGCGAGATAAAGAAATCGTCGATCGGGCGCCGCAATCCGCGTGGCTGCGCAAAGTCGGTCAGCTGCAGCCGGCCATCCTTGAGAGCGAGACCCCGGCCGGGAGGGATGATGTACACCCGGTCGGGCAGCAGTTCCTCTCCGCCCTCGCACTGAAGGACGTCGAGCGGACTGGCCCGGTCCAGCAGCTCGGCCAGCATGCTCTCGTAGTTCGGATCGAGGTGCTGCACGACGACGAACGCCATGTTCGTGGGTAGGCGGGCCGCGGAGAGCATCTCGCGCAGAGCCTCGAGCCCGCCCGCCGATGCGCCGATGCCGATCACGGGTACGGGGCCGGGCATGGTGTCGGTCTTGTTCACAGGACGGCACCATCGTCCAGAGTGGCGATCGTGAGCTTGGCCTGGGCGATCGTCGCGGCAGAGTTGGCGATCGTGGTCAGGGTTCCCTCGACGATGATGCCGCTCTCGGCCGCAATGGGGCTCAGGCGCGTCAACGTCTGGTCGAGAGTGCGATCGTACTCCGCCAGCCGCTCGGCCTGGGCACGGCTGACGTCGAACTGCGAGGCGAAGATGAAGCGCGTCTCGCCGCCGAGCCCGCGCAGGCGCGACATGTAGAGGAGATTGACGAAGGGCGTTCCGTCCTTGCGAAAGTTGAGGATCGGCGTCCGCACGTTCGGCATCGTATCGTCACGCAGGAAGGCGCGCAGCCGGGCGCGGGCTTCCTTGTCGTCGACCTCCCCCTGAAGCAGGCGGCAGTTGCGCCCTGCAAGGTCTGCCTGGGTGTAGCCGGTCAGCTCGCCGAACCTCGGATTGACCAGGACGAGCGGGTTGTCGCCGTCCGGGCGTCCGAGCGTGAGAGCGACGGGTGAGCCCTCCAGAAACATCCGCAACCCGTCCGGAACGATCGTGTCAGGCACGTTGGTTCTCCAGGCGGTGGGGGCCGAATGGCTGGCGGTCCGGGCATGGTCGAAGCGACATGGGGGACCTGTGCACCAGATAATCGTTCAGGTCGAGGCCTGTAACCCGCCTCGCCCCTTGGCGGGACACCCGGGGAGACGATCGGAGGGCATTCAGCGCCGATCCGCCGGATCGCCGGCCGGGGCAACATCGCTGCTGCCTGCCGCGATCAGGCGGTAAGCCGTGGCCATGAGGCGCGTGACATCTTCCCCGCTGAGGACGTACTGCGGCTCGTACTCCAGCCCAAGCCTTCGCGAGCGACGCCAGTGGTCGGCATAGAGGCCCGTCTCGGAGCCGAACACCGAATGGACGTGGCGAGCAAGGGCGGGAGCGCAGGCAGGGGAGTTGGCGATGCGGAAGATTGCCGCGTCGATCACGTGAGGACCCACCATCACCCACAGGTGACCAGCCCATGAGGGTTCCTCCGCCGCGAACACGCGGGCGCCATCGAAGGCTAGGCGGTTCCCGATCACGGGGTGGCCGTCCAGGCTCAGCGTTCCGGCGACGAGGTGGACCGGCGCTTCCAGTCGCCGCTCCAGTTCAACGGCAAGGGCGGCGCTCAGCGCATGTTCGTGGCCCGTGCCTTTCGGGAAGACCTTCAGGATGTCGGATGCGCAGGCGGCGATGCGGGCGCGATCTCGTTCGTCCCATTCATAGGCCTTGAACGCCCTGGCTGCCGCCCAGCCATGCGTCGCGGCGATGCGTTGCCCCAGTTGAGCAAGGTCTTTCACGGGCGGCATCTGCAAAACTCGATCAATTCAGGGAAAGGGCGCCCATAGTCGAGCAGCGTTCGCCCGCCAAGCGCCTGATCGCCTCGGTACATGGCGATCTGGCGCGCTGGCACCCACCACGAGGTCACTTTGGCGGAGTGACGCCGTGACGCTCGAGGAAGCCGAATATGGTGTTCCACAGGTGAACGCTGATGCGCGGGCCTCGTACCGAATGGGTCTGGCCGGGGTAGAGCATCATCTCGAACGGCGTCGCATTGCCCTGCATCCGGGCGGCAAGGGTCATGCTGTTGTCCAGCACCACGTTGTCGTCCGACATGCCGTGGATCAGCAGCAGGGGGTCGGCGATCCGGGTCGACTGTTCGATCGTGCCTGCCGTCCTGTATGCTTCCGGGACCCGGCGCGGATCACCCATGTAACGCTCGGTATAGTGGGTGTCGTAAAGTTCCCACTTCGTCACCGGCGCGCCCGAGATGCCGGCGGCATAGAAACCCGGATCGGCCTCGAGCATCTTGAGCGTCATGTAGCCGCCGTAGGACCAGCCATAGGTCGCGATCTTGGCGGGGTCCACGAAGTCGAGCGTCTTCAAGTATTCCGCTCCGGCACGCTGGTCCTGCACCTCGACGGACCCCATCGCCTCGCGGATCTGGGATTCGAAGTCCACGCCGCGGTTGGCGCTGCCGCGATTGTCGATCTCGAAGTAGATGTACCCGCGATCGACGATCGCCTGCGCCAGAGCGCCCTTCCACCCGCGCGTGACGGTCTGCACGTGAGGGCCGCCATAGTGTTCGAAGAATACCGGGTAGCGTTTGCCGGGCTGCAGGGGAGGCGTGATCATCATCCAGTGCAGGTCCGACCCGTCGTTTGCCTTGATGATGCCGAAGGTCGTCGGGCGATGGCTGGAAAGATAGGGGCCATAAGGATGCGCATCGCCAAGCCTGTTCTCCTCCACCCACGCAAGCCGCTTGCCGTTCTCGTCGGCGATGTAGGTCTGGGGCGGCTGTGAGGTGGACGAACGCGTGACAAGCACCGTGGAGCCGTCGCGGCTCGCCGAAGCGGCGTTCGACCACCCGGCTTCGGTCAGTTGCCGCGGTTGACCCGGTGTCGCCAGGTTCACGGCGTAGAGCTGCGGGGCGAGCACGTCGTCACGGTTGCCCAGGAACTGGATGGTCCCCTTCTTCTCGTCCACTGAGACGAGCTTCGTGACCACCCAGTCGCCGGAGGTCAGCTGCCGCCATGTGCCCTCGCGGAAGTGATAAAGGTGGCCGTGCCCGTCGCGCTCCGACCACCAGACGAGGCTCCCGTCCTTGAGGAAGCGGTAGTTGTTGGTCAGATTGATCCAGCTTCCCTTGCGGGCCGTTTCCGTGAAGAGGACGCGCGCGGAGCCGGTACGCGGGTCTACGGCGAGCATGTCCATCCGGCTCTGTTCGCGGTTCTGGCGCTGGACATAGAGCGTCTTGCCGTCCGGTGCCCAGTCCACCCGTGCGAGATAGATGTCGGGGTCCGTGCCAAGGTCCACGCTCACACGGGCAGAACCGTCCGGCCTCATGACGTGCAGCGATACCAGCGCATTGGGCGTGCCTGCCGCGGGGTAGCGCTGCTGGTACGTACGGGTGCCCTCCGCGCCGATCGCGGTGCGGGTGACGATGCCGACAGGCGCCTCGTCATAGCGCTGCACGGCGATCAGATCGTCGTTGGGCGACCACCAGTAGCCGTCCATGCGGTCCATCTCTTCCTGCGCGACGAACTCGGCCTCGCCCCAGTGGACAGTCTCGGCGCTTTCGGCAGGAGTGATCGGCTGATGCCCGCCGTCTTTCAGCCCGCCGACCCACAGCCGCCGGTCGCGTACGAAGGAGACGTACCCACCCCGGGGGCTGAGCGCGGCGTTCAGTTCATCCTCGTCGGATTCCGTCAGGCGCCGGACGGAACCGTCTATCGAGGCGAGGTAGAGGTCGCCATCGAGAGGCAGGAGAATCGCGCTGCCGTCCTGGGTCCAGTCATAGGAGATGATGCCCTTGAGACTGCCCACGCGCTGTCGCTCGCGCTGCATCCTCTCCGCTTCGCTCAAGGCCCGGCCGGAGCCGATCTTCGCCGAGTCCACCAGCATTCGCCACTTCCCGCTCTTCCGGTCGAAGGCCCAAAGATCGTAGCGGTCCCTGTCCTCGGCGCGGTTGCGCAGGAGCGTGATATAGCGCCCGTCCGGAGACACCTTGACGGCCCGAGGTTGCGGCCCGTCGAGCGAAGGGCTGGCAAACACCTGGTCGAACGTCAGGTCGCGGACGGCATCGGGCATGACGGCGGAACTCCGATCGGCAGGAGCGGCAAGGGCGGGTAGGCTGGCAACGGGCAGCGCGGCGAGCAGAAGCCTGCCCAGCAGGAAAACGCGATTCATGCCCGTTCCCTAGAGCTTGCCCCAGGGGAAAGGAAGTTGGCTTGAAGCTTTCTCCCGAAGCGATCAGATCGGCCAGCCCTCGGTGTGATAAGCGGAGTCCCAGAACATCCACTCATAACGGGTGGCGTAGCGGAATGCGCGGGCCATGGCTTCGCGTGTGGCAGGGCCGGCGTTCGCTGCCGCCTCGTCCACAAGCGCGCGCACCCTGTCGGTCGCTTCGCCGAAGGAGGGCGCTGCGTACGTGTCGATCCACGCGGCATAGGGGTTGGGGGAAGCGGCGCGAGGTTTGATGGCGCAGCCGACCTCCCAGTAGACCCAGAAGCAGGGCAATATGCCCGCGATCAACTCTTCGTAGCTGCGCGTCGCGGCAAGGCTCGCGAGATAGCTGGTATAGCCAAGGCACGCCGGGCTCGCCTCGGCTTTGTGAGCCATTTCCGGAGTCACGCCGAACTGCACGAAGAAGGCCTGGTGGAGAGCTTGCTCCACCTGCACGGCGACCTTGGCACCGTCGGAGAATTCCAGTCGCCCCGCCGCGCTCGGCGCGCGCGCAGCCGCGATCGCGAGCACTCGCCCGTATTCCGCCAGATAGAGGCTGTCCTGCACCATGTAATGCCTGAAGCTTTCCGCAGGCAGTGTTCCATCCGCAAGCTCGGCCAGGAAAGGCTGATCGAGGATCGCGCGGCGCAGCGGGAGCAGCTCTTCCCAGATCGCATCGCAGAAGCTCATGGAAAGTCCTTCCTCAGAAGCGGCGGGTCGCGCCGAGGCCGAACTGGCGGCCGGTGTTGATGGTGAAACTGTCGAAAGGGCCACCCGGGCCAAGGCCGAGGAGAAGCGGAAGCTGCTGTTGCCCGAAGGCGGAAATCGCCCAGCGCCTGTCGAACAGGTTCTTGCCCCAGATCTCCAGGCTCCATGATCCCAGATCGACGCCGATCCTTCCATCGACGGAGGCATAGCCGGGCGAGTGCAGGATGTTGTCTATCTCGAAGTCCACGCGCGAGACATAGGCGACGCTCACGCGCGCATCGATCTTCGCCGCTCCGCGTGTGCCCTGCCAGCCCAGCCCGGCGTTGACCGTCCAGTCGGGCGCGTTAGGCGTGCGCTTTCCCTCAAGATCGAGGATCGACGGCTCACCGGGCTCCGGCGTGGGATTGGGCGTGGTATAGCGTCCCACACGGCTATGGGTCCACGCGGCGCCGGCATCCACGCCGAAGCCGAGGCCGAGGTCCGCCTGTGCCGATGCCTCGATGCCGTGAACGTCCACCTTGGGGACGGAGAGCACGACCGAATTGCCGAGGAAAACCGTGTTCTGGAAGTTGCTGTAATCGGTAACGAAGCCGGCGAGCGCCACGCGCAGGCGGCCCTCGGCGAGACGAGCCTTGAGGCCGGCTTCCAGCGACTTGACCGTTTCTGCCGCGAAGTTAGCGCTCCAGATGTCCGAAGGGCCGGGCAGGGGATTGAAGCCGCCCGACTTGAATCCGACCGACCCTGTCGCATAAGTGGTGAAGTTATCGGTCGGATGCCAGGCGATGGAAAGCTTGGGCTGCCACTTCTCGAACGTGCGGGCGCGCCGTGCGTACGTGGTACCGGTGCGGGTGCCAACCGTGTCCTCCTTGCGGCGGTCCCGATCGTAGCGCAGGCCGATGGTCGTCTCCAGCGTGGGCAGCAGGTCGTAGCTCGCCTGCGCGAAGAGGCCGATCTGGTTCGACCGGGTTTCCGCGCGCTGAGGCTCGGCACCGAACAGGAGAGGGCCAAGATCGTCGGTCCGGTCGCGCTCCAGTCTCTGGAAGAACACGCCGGCATGCCAGCGGAATGGCCCCGCACCCTGCGAGGTCAGGCGCAGCTCGCTGGTCCAGGCCTCGATGTCGACCGGCTGCGAGATGGGCTGGATGCCGTTCGGGAAAAGCGGGATGCCATCGAGTGTGAGGGGCGTGTCGTGCCGGAAATCCAGTTCCTCGACGAAGTCCTTGTGATAGTTGTCGTAGCTCGACCGCCATGTGAGAAGCAGCCTGTCGCCCAGTTCCTGCTCGAGCTCCGCCTGGGTGCCCCACCACTCCCTCGAAGCGCGACCCTCGAAATCGCCCTGTGGATCCGTCAGCGCGTCTCCCGACAGCCTGCCGCCATATAGCCCGGTGACGTTGCCGGAGGAGATGTAGGCCGCGCCGCCTTCCTCGTTGGCCCAACCGGCACGCAGCTTGAGCGTGCCCGTCTCAGAAAGGGCGATACGGGCTTTCAGGCGAAGATTGCGGCTGATGAAGCCGTCCACCTTCCGCCCAAGATAGCTGTTGCGGATGAAGCCGTCGGTATTGCGATAGGAGCCGGCAAGGCGCAGCTGCACACGGTCCGATACGGGAGCGTTCGCCACGCCGTCCACCGTCCAAGTGAAGCCGTTTCCGATCCCTGCGGAGGCCAGGCCGCCTGCCTCGTTCGTCGGATCGCTCGTCGCCAGGTCTATTGCGCCACCCGATGCGGAACGCCCGAAAAGCGCGCCCTGCGGTCCCTTGAGGATTTCCACTCGCGCCACGTCGTAGGTGCGCAGCGTGAACAGCTCGGAATCGGCCAGCGCCAGACCGTCCACGACGTAGGCGATGGACGGGGACTGGTTGCGGTTGGTCGAAACGCCGCGCACGGTGATCATGTTGGTGCCGGGGTCCTGATCGTTGATCATGAACACGCCGGGCGTTTCGGCGATGAAGTCGTCAATCGTGGTAAGCTTGCGCCGGACGATGTCCTCGCGCGTGAAGACGGTCACCGTGTCCGGCACCGCGAGCTGCGCCTCGGGCCGGCCGCGCGCCGTCACGACGATGGGATCATCGCCCGCCATGTCTTCCGCCAGGGCAAGCCCGGGGTGAAGGGCCGCAAGCGTGAAACCGGCGCCAAGCACCGTGCATAGAACAGAATCGGTCAGGCCGCGCCCGCACATAGTCCCTATTCCTCCGCCGGCATGAACCGGATCAGGTTCGCGGGTTTGCAGACTGGGCAATGCCCGATCCGCCTCTCAGCCCTGACAGCGCCAGGACACCCCGTGGGTTGAAGATGTGTGGTGCGCTTAGGAAAAGAGGGTGGGTGCGTCAATCATTGCACGTTGATGGAGACCCCCGCACAGCGGTGAGATGGCCGCAGCGCTGCCGATGGGCAACGTGTTTCCGCTTCCGCTGCGATGACCTCTATGCCGCCCGAAGCCGGCGTTCCCTGCCGCAGTCTTTTGGTCGGAACTTTCGCGATCAGGGAACGCCTGCCCGTCAGCGCCGAGCCGGTGAGGAGAGCCGCGAGGCCAGCGCCTCGTTGCCCTGTTGCTGCGCCACGGAAGCGGCGGAGCGACCGGACAGGTCCGTGACGCCCGGATCGGCGCCCGCCGCCAGCAGCATATCGACCTGCGCGGTCCTGCCGAACAGCGCCGCCATCATCAAGGCGGTCTGACCCGCCTTGTTGCGGGCATCGACGCTGCACTTCTCCTTGAGGAGCCGCGCCGCTATGCGGTCGTCTCCCTTGAAGGCAACACCCATCTGTGCGGTGTTCCCCTGGTTGAGGTCCGGCTTGCACGGATCTGCCCCGGCCCTGATCAGCGCTTCCACCGCTTCGGGCTGACCGTTGTACGCAGCAAGGATCAGCGGAGTGAAGCCCCGTGCCTCATAGGCGTCCACGTCCGTGCCATTCTCGACGAGGAGCGGGATGAGGTCGGTCCGGCCCAGCTTTGCCGCCTCGAACAGCAGCTCCTGCCGCCGTTCGGGCGGCGGCAGGGTGGCCGTGGGGAGCGCCGCCGTGGGAACGGCGGCGGCTACCGCGGACGCGAGCAGTGCGGCGAAGATCACTGCTGCCCCGCATAGCGTGCATCCACCGTGCTCCGGTATTCGGCTACGGCGCGATCGACCTCGTTCATCGGCACCTTGATCGCCTTGGCGAGCCGGGTGCCCAGGTCCTTGTCGGCCTGCGTGAAGTAGCTGACCATGATCACCTTGGTCCGCATGGAGGTGACGACGCCAAGATCCCCAGCCAGGTTCTTCACAAGGTCCGCCTTGTCCGCAGGCTTGAGCGCCCTGTAGAACTGGCCTGCCTGATCGAACGGCTCGGTCTTGGAGATCGGTGCCGTCCGGGCGATGGCGTCGATCTTGTAAGGCGTCGGAGCGAATGCGGGATCCACCGACTTTCCTTCGGTCACCGACGGGAAGTAGTTCACGTCCACCTTCCCGCGCGCATGATCGAGAGCGCCGTCCTGGTAGTTGTTCACCACTGGCACCCGGGGCTTGTTCACCGGCAGGTCCATCACGTTCGCGCCGACGCGGTAGCGCTGCGTGTCCGAATACGAGAACAGGCGGCCCTGGAGCATGCGGTCGGGCGAAGGCTCGATCCCCGGCACCAGGTTCGCAGGTGCGAAGGCCGACTGCTCGGTCCAGCGGAAGAAGTTCTCCGGCACCTCGTTCAGCGTCATCTCGCCGATCTTCCGGAAGGGGACGCCGAGCCACTCCTTCGTGTCGTCGAACGGATTGTAGGGCAGGGCGCCCAGTTCCTCAGGGCTCATGGTCTGGACCATGAGATCCCATGTCGGGTAATCGCCCGCAGCGATCGAGCCGTAGAGGTCGTCCGTCAGGAAGTTGGCAGGCGCCTTGGCGACGGCATCTCCGTTGAGGCTCTTCACGCCCTGCCGGCTGATCCAGCGGAACTTGGCGAAGACCACTTTCCCGTCCTTGTTGACGAGCTTGAAGGCATGCACGCCATTGCCGTCCATCGTGCGATAGGACGCAGGCGTGCCCAAGTTGGAGTAGACATGCACCAGCATGTTGGTGGCTTCCGGAGTGCCCGAGAAGAACTCGAAGAAGCGGTTGGGATCCTGCTTGTTGGTCACTGGCGAAGGCTTGAGCGAGTGGATCATGTCCGGGAACTGGATCGCATCGCGGATGAAGAAGATCGGCAGGTTGTTGCCGACAAGGTCCCAGTTGCCCTGATCGGAGTAGAACTTGACGGCAAAGCCATGCGGATCGCGCGCGGTTTCGGGAGATCCCGCAGGGTGGATCACCGTCGAGAAGCGGACGAACACCGGGGTTTCCTTGCCCGGCTGAGCGAAGAGCGAGGCCTTCGTCACGTCCGAAAGATCCGCCGTCGACCGGAAGACGCCAAGCGCGCCCGTGCCGCGCGCATGGACAACACGCTCGGGGATGCGCTCGCGATCGAACCGGGCGAGCTTCTCGATGAGGGTCACGTCTTCGAGGAGGACCGGGCCCATGTCGCCGGCTGCCAGCGAGTTGCGATTGGAGCCGATCGGGGCACCGTTGTCGCGGGTCATCTGCGGCGACCTACCCGAGGATGCCCCCGCCCGTGCGTCGACCGTACCGGAAACGCCGGCCTGGTCGGCAAGCGGCTTCGCTGCGGCCATCGGGGCGGCAACGGTCGTCATCCGGTCTTCGACTTGGGTGGCGGTCTGCGCGAGGGCAAGACTGGTTGGTAATACTGATACTGTGGCTGCAAGCAGCAGCTGCGACGGACGCTTCATGACGTTTCTCCTATGGGTGGCGAGAAATGTCCGAACGGGCCGAGCCACTCCAGCTACATTCATTCATCACTGTAATCGGGATTGTCGTTCATCCTGCGGCAAGGTGCGCCTCCGGCTTCCCGCTTGAGAAAAATTCCGTCTCCGCGGCTATGCAGGCAGCGCCGCCGGTACTAGTCGGAGCCATGGTGCGGGAACGCTACCAGTGATGATCGATCTGGCCGGCTTCGCCCGTGCGATCCGCACCTGTACGATGAGGAGTGACTAGCCGTGTCCCTGCCCCCATGCGCACCCATCCGGGTATCAAGGTGAACGTGCCTTTCATCGCGGTGGACTGGGGCACGACGAACCGCCGCGCCTATCTCATCGAGGATGGACACATCGCGCAGACGGAACGCGACGACATGGGGGTCCTCGCGGTCAAGCCGGGCGAGTTCCCGGGCCATGTTGCGCGGCTTCGTGCTCGGCTAGGCAACCATCCGATCGTCATGGCGGGGATGGTGGGGTCGAACCGTGGCTGGCTCGATGCCGGATATGTCGGCTGCCCCTCCACGCTTGAAGCGCTCGCCGCGAAGGTGGTCCGGCCGGAGCGCGATGTCGCCATCGTCCCGGGTGTCTGCGTCGATGCACAAGGGCGCGCAGACGTGATGCGCGGCGAGGAGGTGCAGTTGCTGGGCGCGGTTGCCGCCGGCCTCGCTCCACCCGACGCGCTTCTCTGCCAGCCCGGAACGCACAACAAGTGGGCGGTGATGAAGGCTGGGGCGATCCTTGACTTCGCGACCGCCATGACCGGCGAGATGTTTGCACTCCTCAAGGCGCACGCCCTCATCGGCAGCGAGATGACCGGCGACGTGGACGCAGGCGCCTCGTTTCGCGAAGGTGTGGAGGCAAGCGGGCAGGACGATCTTCTTTCAGCGCTGTTCGGGGTCAGGGCTGCCGCGGTGCTGGGCAGGCGCGCTTCCGGCGAGGCGGCTGCCTACGTCAGCGGCCTGCTGATCGGCAGCGACTGCCGGGCGCGCATAGACCGGCCTGGCCAGCAAGTGCACCTTCTGGCGGATGGGCTTCTGGCGAGCCTCTACACCGTTGCGATCGAGCTTGTCGGCGGCCAAGCCGTCGTCGTCGACAGCCATGCCGCGTTCGTTGCCGGCATCACCCATATCAGGAACCTCATGCCATGATCGACTTCGCTTCCGCCTTCGCCGCACTTCCGCTGGTCGCAATCCTGCGCGGCATCCGCGCTGACGAGGTCGAGGCGGCGGGTGAGGCTCTCGTCGAGGCAGGGTTCACTCTGATCGAGGTGCCCCTGAACTCGCCGGACCCGCTCAGCAGCATCGAACGCCTCGCAAGGCGCGTGGGGGACAAGGCCATCGTCGGAGCGGGCACGGTGCTCACGAGCGTTCAGGTGGGCGAAGTGCAGGACGCAGGCGGGGCGATGATCGTCTCGCCCAACACCGACATCCGCGTCATCGCGGAAAGCGCGGCGCGCGGCATGGTCTCCCTGCCGGGGTACTTCACGCCGAGCGAGGCTTTTGCCGCTCTCCAGGCGGGGGCAACCGGGTTGAAGCTGTTTCCGGCCGAGGCTGCGACACCTGCGGTGGTGAAGGCGCAGCGCGCGGTGCTGCCGAAGCACGTGCCGCTGCTGGCGGTGGGAGGCATCACGCCCGACAACATGGGGCCCTGGCAGGCAGCGGGTGCCGACGGATTTGGCCTTGGTTCGGCCCTCTACCGCGCCGGTGCCTCTGCCGACGAGATCGCCGCAAATGCCCGCGCTTTTGCAGCGGGTTGGGCTGCGCTGAAGGCTAGCTGACAGGTCACGGCCGCCCTACCCGGAGAACCATGGTGGCAACGCCTGCCACAACACGGCGACGAGGCCCAGGCCCGTTCCGCCCACGGCAACGGAACGTCGCCACCGGGTGAACGCCTCGTCGCGGTCGAGGCGCAGGGCATAGATCAGGAGCAGGGCCTCGGCTGCAAGGCACGGCACTGTCAGGATCACCGTGAGCATGCGCGAAGGCGCAAACTCCGCGATGGCGTAAAGGCCGAAGAAGTGCACGGCCCACACCAGCAGTCCCCCCAGCAGGATCGCCCAGGTCTTCACGCCCCTATCGCCCGGGCGAAAAGCGTGGCGACCAGCCCCTGCGCGCCCACATAGGCGGTGAACATGCATACGAGGTCGAGCGTGTTGCTGGCCCCATCGACGATGAGCCCGCGCATCTTCCGCCAGCCAAGGTAGAGCGCCATCAGCGCAGCAATGCCGACGATCATGCCTTGGAGAGTGAGAAGAGCGTAGACTGCGGCGCCTTGTCCGCTCGCATCGGGTGCAAGGGTTTTCAACCAGACGCCGATGTCCAGCCACAGCAGGACTGGCGCCAGCGCGGCCGCGGCAATGACCGGGACGACGGCCCAGACGGCGCCGCGCCGGTGCAGCAGGCGGGTGGCCCCGGCAGCGATCACGATCGCGACGTATCCCAACGCCAGCGGCACCGCGCCCGAAAGGGCAGGAGGCTTCGTCCAGAACGAAGGCTGGTTGCTCCAGAGGAAGGCCAGGCCGAACAGCGCCATGGCGAAGATCATGCCAAGAACGATGAGGAGGATCGTCATTGCCCACCAGCCATGGGTCTGCGGCCCCGTGGCATAAGTCGGCACACGGATGCCCGCGCCGATATCGACTTCCCTCTCGGGAACGCGGATGTCGGTTTCCGACAGCCACCTGATCACCGCAAGCACTCCCAGCACCGCGCTCACGCCCGCGAAGAGGTAGGCCTGCACCGTCAGTGCAAGGAAGAAACCGGCGGTCAGCAATGCGGCGGCAAAAGGCCAGAAGGAAGGGCCAGGCATGATCTGCAGGTACTGCGGCTCGGCGAGGAGCGGACTGGTGACGATGGTCTCGCGCCGCCCGGTCGCGGATCTTGGCAGGAAGTAGCGCCCCTGCTCGACATTGTCGCTGATCGAGGGATCGTCCCACAGGGGCTCGCGGCTGCGCACCACCGGGATGGACCGGGTTGAGTAAAGGGCGGTGGGCAACCACTCCAGAGTGCCGGCGCCGAAGACGTTCCCTGCCTCGCCGTCATCAGGTGCGAGGCGGAAATTGCGCGCCATGTCGATCAGGAACAGCAGCACGCCGGCAGCCAGCATGAAGGCGCCAAGGGTGGAGACAAGGTTCAGCACGTCCCACCCGCTTCCGGGAAGATATGTGTAGACGCGCCTTGGCATGCCCATGAGGCCCGACAGGTGCATGGGCATGAAGGCGATGTTCATCCCGGCGAACATCAGCCCGAAAATCCATCTTCCCCATCGTTCGGAAAGCGGCCGACGACTGACCATCGGTATCCAGTAGTACATCGCCGCGAACAGCGGGAAGACCATGCCTCCGATCAGGACGTAGTGCAGATGGGCGACGATGAAGTAGGTGTCATGCACCTGCCAGTCGAAGGGGACGAGCGCGACCATCACGCCCGTCAATCCCCCGCTCACGAAGATCACGACGCTGCCCATGGCGAAAAGCCCCGGCGTGTTGAAACGGGGCTTGCCTACAGCGAATGTCGCTATCCACGAGAACACCTGGATGCCCGCGGGCAAGCTTACCGCCATCGAAGCGGCGGAGAAGAACCCGGCAGTCATGGGCGGAAGGCCGGTGGCGAACATATGGTGCGCCCAGACGCCGAAGCTGATGAAGCCCGTTGCCACCATGGCCAAAACGATGAGGCGATAACCGACCAGTTCGGCGCGTGCCACGGTCGGAATGATCATGCTCATCATGCCGGCCGCGGGGAGGAAGATGATGTAGACCTCGGGATGGCCGAAGAACCAGAACAGGTGCTGCCACAGCAGCGGGTCACCGCCGCGCGTGGCATCGAAGAAGGGCCAGTTAAAGGCTCGCTCGATTTCGAGCAGCAGGGTCGCCAGGATCACGCTTGGGAAAGCGATGACGATCATCACGGCGAAGACCAGCATTGCCCATGCGAAGATCGGCATCTTGTCGAGGCTCATGCCGGGAGCGCGATGCCGCAGCACGCCGACGATGATCTCGATGGCGCCCGCGATGGCGCTGATCTCGATGAAGCCGATGCCGAGCAGCCAGAAATCCGTGTTGATGCCGGGCGAGAACGCCTTTGACGTGAGGGGCGGATACATGAACCAGCCCCCGTCGGGAGCAAGTCCGATGAACAGCGAGCCGAAGAAGGCGAGCCCACCTACCGCATAGGCCCAGAAGGCATAGGCGGAGAGCCGCGGGAAAGGCAGATCGCGGGCAGCCAGCATCTGCGGCAGCAGCAACACGCCCGCCGCCTCCACCATCGGCACCGCGAACAGGAACATCATCACCGTGCCGTGCATGGTGAAGACCTGGTTGTAGGTGGCCTGGGGCAGCACGTGCATCAGCGGCGCGGCAAGCTGCACTCGCATCAGCAGCCCGAGCACGCCCGCCAGCAGGAAGAACAGGAATGCCGTGCCGAGGTAATAGATGCCGACGTAGTTGTTGTTGACGACCGTGAGGTACTCCCAGCCCTTTGGCGCACACCAGATGCGCTTGAGCTCCTCCTCCTCGGCCTCGGGTCTCTCGTCCTTCGTGGGGAAGCGATCGAACAGGGCGTGGTCGAACCCGGTTTCCGACTTCATTTCAGCCCGGCCAGATAGTCTGCAAGGGCATTAAGTTCGCGCGCGTCGAGCTGCTTGTAGTTCGGCATGCGATTGCCAGGCTTGATCGTCTGGCTGTCGGCGATCCAGCCGGCAAGCGTGCCGCGATTATTGGGCAGGATGCCGGCTCCCAGAGTCCGGCGCGAGCCGACATGGGTCAGGTCGGGACCGGCAAGGCCAGCCGCCTGCGTTCCCGCGATGGTGTGGCAGGCGGCGCAGCCGCTCGCCATGAACAGTTCCTGCCCGCGCGAGGTGACCGATGCCGGGCGCGCTGCAAGACGCGATGCCCGCCACCTGTCGAAGCTCTCGGGCGTATGGGCAACGACGGCGAAGCCCATGAGGGCGTGGGGACCTCCGCAATATTCGGCACACTGGCCGCCGAAGGTGCCGGGCTGATCGGCCTGGATCCGCAGGAGGTTCCGCCGTCCGGGTATCATGTTCATCTTGCCGGCGAGGCGCGGAACCCAGAAGCTGTGGATCACGTCGGCTGAGTCCAGCTCAAGGAGAACCGTGCTGCCCACGGGGACGTGAAGCTCGTTGGCATCTCGGATCACCGTTCGCCCGCTCTCGTCCAGGTAGGCGACCCGCCACCACCACATCTCGCCCGTGATGCGCACCCGCATCTCCCCCGGGCGCGGAGCCTTTGCCGCCAGATCGCCGGTGAGCCACAATCCCCAGACGAGCAGCGCGGTCAAGACCACCACGGGAAAGGCGATGCCTCCGATCCAGATCGCACGATCCCCGCCAAGCCGGCGGCGCAGCGAGGGCGCTCCCCACAGAGCGACGGCAAGCGCGGCAAGGACGATTGCCAGCACCACGGTGCCGCCGATCAGCAGGGCCCAGGCAAGAAGGGTCACCGGTTCGGAGTATGGTCCCGCCGGATTGAGCACCGCGGGCGGCCAGCCGCCAAGCACGGCTTTCAACTGGGTTTCAGTGGGCATCGGGCTGGTGGAGAAAAGCGGCGATGTCTTCAGCCTGCTGTCGTGTCATGGGGACCTTGGGCATGGCGGTTCCGGGTACGGTTGCCGGCGGATCGAGGAGGTAGGCGGTTAATTCGGCAGGGCGGTTGGGAAGGCTGCCGGCTATCACTCCCCGCTCGGCAAGGTTTGTGAGGTCGGGACCGGTCGCTCCCTCGGGCCAGATTCCCGGGATCTTGTGGCATGCGCCGCAGCCCAGTTGCCCTGCAGCCAATCGACCGCGCTTGATCGCTTCGGGCTGCGCATCGTGAGGCGCGACCGGCACGTCTTCGCACGCGGAAAGCAGTGGCAACATGGCCATAAGCGCGAAAAGTGCCCCCGTCCTGTGATCATCCATCGCCTTGGGGAACAGTCGGTTCTGCCGATGGTTCCGTTGCGGATGCGTCGATTTCTCCCCGCAGCTACGCTCTTCCTGTCCGCAGGCCTCGCTGGATGCGGGGCGGAGGGCGGCAATCCCGCATTCCGCGCAAGCGGCGAAGTGATTGCCCTCAGCGGCGGCGATGGCGGAGCGGCGAACGCTTGCGCGACATGCCATGGATTGAGAGGCGAGGGAGACGGCAGGCTCGTCCCGCGCCTGGCCGGACTGGATGCCGGCTATCTGCACCGCCAGCTCGACGATTACCACAATGGCCGCCGCGAGCATGTCGAGATGCGCGCGATCGTGCGGAGACTGAGCGGAGAAGATCGGGCGAAGGTGTCGGCCTATTATGCGGGGCTGCCCGCCACCGGCGCGTCTTTCGTCCGTAGTTCAAAACTCTATGAGGAGCGCTGCGCGAGTTGCCATGGCGCGAATGGGGAAGGGGGCGGCGCTGCCAACCCACCCCTTGCCGGGCAGTCACCGGTCTATATAGCCGCGCAGCTGAAGGCCTGGCGGGCGGGCAAGCGGCGCGGCGACGGAATGGGAGTGATGCTGGCGATCAGCCGCTCGCTATCTCCCGAGGAAATCAACCTCCTTGCAAGCCATGCCGAGGCTGTGTCTCCACAGCCTCGTCGGCCTTCAGCTCCGGCAGCATCCCGATAAGCACGTCATGCTTGTCCCAGAAGTGGTGCTTGATCGCCGCGCCGGCATGAGCGGGGATCATGGCGAGCAGGCACAGGACCAGGACCGCGTGCATCCCCTCGGCCCAGTCGAGCACGCTCCACTGGATGGCGATCGGAATGTCGTGGAAGGGCATCTGCGGCCAGGGAACGCCGAAGAGCGACAGGTCGGGGCCATCGCCGAGCGCCGACCACATGGCCCATCCGCTTAGCGGCAGCCCGAAAAAGCAGATGTAGAACAGGCCGTGCGTGAGGTAGGCGAGCTTTGTCTGCCAGCCCAGCGCATCAGCATCGTTGGTCGGCCCCGGCACGATCGTGCGCCACGCAAGCCGCATCGCGGCCAGCACCAGCATGAGCAGGCCCAACTCGGAATGAAGGCGATAACCTTCGAGCTTTTCGATACCGACGGGCACACGCCCCATGTGCCAGCCCCAGTAGAGCTGGAACGTGATGAGCGCGGCCATGGTCCAGTGGAAGATCACTCCCACCGGGGAATAGCGCCGATTGGCGGTATGGCGCGCTGCCCACTTGCGGATTGCCTCGATCACGCTGGTACGGGTCCTGCGGTAGCATCCTCTCGCGTGCGCATCCAGGCTCCGGCGAGGTACAGGGCGGCGAGGAGATACGCCCCGCCCCCCGGAACCCACATGACTAGGCCTGCCAGTTGCTGATCCTCGAGGGGCGAGAGCCCCCAGGGCTGCGTCGTGGTCCAGTGCCAAGCATAGATGGCTCGTCCCGCGAACGTCAGGAGCGCGCCGAGGAGCCCCATCTGCATCATGGTGCCCAGCAGGGCTGCCCCTGCGGCAGGCGCGGAGGCAGACACTACCGCGCGCCAGAAGCATATCGCCGTGCCGAGCAGGGTCACCTGCATCAACGCATATCCCGCATCATGGGCAAGGGCGAAGGCATAGGCCGCAGGCGCGTGCCAGGCCCACAGCACTACGGCATGAACGATCGTCCACATCGCGAGGCCCCCGGACCGGCGGGGCAGTGCAAGGGCGATGAGCGGGGCCGCTAGCGTTATCAGCAGCACGTGGTGCACGGTCCTTGCGCTGAACAGCGCCGAAGACAGCGCACACAGAGGGGAGACGAAAAGCACCGCAAGAACCGCGAACCCCGCCACGAGTGCGCCTTGCCGTGCGCCCATCTGCCGAAAGATCACGTATCCGGCTCCCAGCACCAGCAGCAGCAGCGGGTCCAGGTTCCATCGCAAGAGGATTTCGGCGGGAAGCGGCGCCGCGCCGCAGTAAGGGAGGGTAGCTGGCTCCATCCACCCCCAACTACCCCCGCCCGTTGCGGTTCCCGGGCCTTCAAGGCAAGTGGCGACGCGGTGAGCCGAAGCGGCAGGAAACGGGAAGGCTTGCCCACCGGGAACGTAAGGGGCGCGATATACTTTCAAGGAGAAGCGCACTAGCGATCTCACCGGGAGGCCGCCGGGTCCGTCCCGAGAGCAGGAACGACAGAGCCCAGCCGAATGATTGACGTTTCCTCTCCCGAGGCCCGCCGCAACGAGGCGCTGGCCACGTACCATGTTCTTGATACGCAACCTGAAATAGCGTTCGACGAGATTGCGGGTCTGGCTGCGGCGATCTGCGGCGCACCTATCGCTGTAGTGAACCTGGTTGCCGGCGACCGGCAGTTCTTCAAGGCGGAAGTCGGCCTGGGCGTACGTGAAACACCGTTGGAAACCTCCTTCTGCGTCAGGGCGCTGCAGGAAGAGGACTTCCTGATGATACCCGATGCGCAGGCCGATGCGCATTTCTGCAGCAATCCGCTCGTGACCGGCGAACCGGGTATTCGCTTCTATGCCGGTGCCTTGCTCAAGACGGCGGCGGGGACGCCCATCGGAACTCTCTGTGTGCTCGACTACAAGGCACGCACTCTGGATTCCATGCAGGAACAGGCGCTGCGCGTGCTTGCCCGCCAGACGATGGCCACGCTTGAACTGCGTCGTGCGGCCCTCATGGCGGAGCGGCAGAGCGCGCGCATGCAGCAGGCTGAGAGAGCGGGCGGAGTAGGACTGTTCACGCTGGACCTGTCGGCGGACATCGTCATCCCGACGGCTGAGTTCTGCCGCCTCCATGGCCTTCCCGCCGAGGCGCAATATCCGTTTTCTGCGTTCCAGGCACAGGTCATACCTGAGGATCGGCACCTCCTCACGCCTCTGCAAGCCCGCACCCATGGGAATGCCGCGCGCAGCCTCGTCTACCGCGTGCAGCTTGAACCGGCAGGGCAGGTCCGGTGGCTGGAACGCACCGGAGAGCTGGAGCTGGATGCGGACGGCACGCCTTGTCGCTTCGTTGGTGCGGCCCGCGACATCACCGAACAACGCGAAACTGTGGACGCACTCACGCGCAGCGAGGAGCGCTATCGCGCACTGTTCGAGGCGGTTGACGATGGATTCTGCATCATCGAGTTCTTCGATGGGCCGCATGGACCTCTGAGCGACTATGTCCATGTGGAGGCGAACGCCGGCTACGAACGGCAATCGGGCATACCGAACGTCGTGGGCGTGACCTTGCGGGAACTGGAGCCCGACGATGCGGAAGGATGGGCTGAGCTATACGGCAACGTCCTGAGAACGGGGGAACCGATCCGCTTCGAGCGGTACTTCGTCGCGGCCGGTCGTCACATCGAAGTTTCCGCCGCCAGAGTCGAACCGGTGAGCAGACGCCAGGTATCGGTGCTTTTCCGCGATATCGAGGCACGGAAGAATGCAGAGGCGGCGCTGCGCGCGAGCGAGGCTCTCGCCCGCGAGAACGTCGATCGGGTTAAGCTGGCGCTGTCGGCGGGTGCGATCCTCGGCACCTGGATCTGGGATGTTCCGAGCGACAGCTTCACCGTGGACGAAGCGTTCGCGCAAGCATTCGGCCTTGATCCGGCGCTGGGCCTTGAAGGTTTCGGCATGGCCAAGATCGTCGCCTCGGTTCATCCGGAAGACCGGGCCGCGCTTTCCTCGGCCGTGCGCGAGGCATTGAGGAAGGGAGGCACATACGCGCACTCCTATCGTGTCCGCCGGGCCGATGGGGAATATCACTGGATCGAGGCGAACGGGCGCGTCGAACGCGACGCCGACGGGCGGGCGCTTCGCTTCCCCGGTGTGCTCATCAACATCGAGGAGCGCCGCCTGATCCAGGAGGAGCGCGATCGTGCCGCGGCCGAGTTGCGGGCCCTGAACGAGACGCTGGAACAGCGCGTCGTCGAACGTACTGTCGAGCTGATGGAGGCGGAGGAACAGCTGCGCCAGGCCCAGAAGATGGAGGCCGTCGGCCAGCTTACCGGCGGCCTCGCACATGACTTCAACAACCTGCTCGCCGGCATATCGGGTGCCCTGGAGATGGTGGGCACCCGCCTGAAACAGGGCAGGGTCGCAGACGTCGACAAGTACCTCGTGGCCGCACAGGGAGCATCACGGCGGGCTGCCGCACTGACTCACCGTCTGCTGGCGTTCTCGCGCCGGCAGACGCTCGATCCCCGCCCGACGAACGTCAACGCGCTGGTCAATGGCCTGGCCGATATGATCCAGCGAACGGTGGGACCGGCGATCCGCGTGGAGACCGTGGGTGCGGCCGGTCTATGGCCGACGCTGGTCGATCCCAGCCAGCTCGAGAACTCGATCCTGAACCTGTGCATCAACGCCCGGGACGCCATGCCCGATGGCGGCCGCATCACCATCGAGACGGCGAACAAGTGGCTCGACCGCGATGGCGCACGCACTCACGACATTCCGGAGGGACAGTACCTCTCCCTATGCGTGACCGATACCGGCACCGGCATGACGCCGAACGTGATCGCGAAGGCCTTCGACCCGTTCTTCACGACGAAGCCGATCGGCCAGGGCACGGGGCTGGGCCTTTCGATGATCTACGGCTTCGCCAAGCAATCGGGCGGGCAGGTGCGCATCTATTCGGAGGTCGGGCAGGGCACCACTGTGTGCATCTACCTTCCGCGCCATTATGGCGACTCTGTCCAGGAGGGGGTGGAGCCGGTCGTCATGCCAGTGGCGAACGCCGAGGCCGGCGAGACCATCCTGGTCGTGGACGACGAGCCCAGCGTCCGCATGCTGGTCACCGACACTCTCGAGGAACTGGGCTACACCGTCATCGAGGCCGCGGACAGCGCCTCGGGGCTCAAGGTCCTGCAATCGGGCACCCGCATCGATCTGCTGATCAGCGATGTCGGCCTGCCGGGGGGCATGAACGGCCGTCAGATGGCCGATGCGGCGAGAGAAAGCAGGCCCGGCCTCAAGGTGCTGTTCATCACCGGCTACGCCGAGAACTCGGTGATCGGGAACGGCCATCTGCAGCCGGGCATGCAGGTCCTCACCAAGCCCTTCGTGGTGGATACCATTGCCGCCCGGGTGCGGGATCTCATGGCGGGGTGAGGACAGGTAGAGGCGATCAGGCGCTCTGCCTGTCGGCTTGCCTTGCCAGCAGGCTCGGGGACAGCCCGGGCCGACCGAAGTAGTACCCTTGCGCCTCGTCGCAGCCTTGCTCTTTCAGCAGATCGAGCTGGCTTGCCGTTTCCACACCTTCCGCGAGCACCGGCACCTGCAGGCTCTGGCCAAGCGCCAGGACTGCCTTGATGATGGCGCGCGCCTGCGCATTGTCGGACTTCATGAGGAACGACTTGTCGATCTTGATCTTGTCGAATGGGAAGGAATGAAGCGTGTCGAGCGAGGAATAGCCCGTGCCGAAATCGTCTATGGCGATGCTCACGCCAAGCCCCTTGATCCGGCGCAGCAGGTGCAAGGCGCGCAGCTTGTCGGCGATGATGGCGGTTTCGGTAATTTCCAGCTCAAGCCGCGAGGGTGACAGGCCCGTATCCACAAGGATGCCATGGACCACCTCGACGATGTCGGTTTGGCCCAGTTGCACGGCGGAGAGGTTCACCGCGACTTTCAGCTCCGGCGCCCAGGAGCGCGCCTCACGGCACGCTTCGCGCAGAACCCACTCGCCGATCCGGAAGATTTCGCCCGTTTCCTCGGCAACGACGATGAACTCATCGGGCCGCACCAGACCGCGCGTCGGGTGGTGCCAGCGCAGAAGCGCCTCGTAGCCGCTGAGTTCGCCGGTCGCCAGGCAATGCTGGGGCTGGTAGAGCACGGTCAGCTCGTCCCGATCGATCGCCTGGCGCAGGTCGTTGGCAATCTGGCGGCGTGCGCGGGCGGTCTCGTCCATGGCGGGTTCGTAGTAGGCGATCCGCTCGCCCACGCTCGCCTTCGCGCGGTACATCGCTAGGTCGGCATTGTTGAGCAGTTGCTCTCGCTGGCGCGCATCCTGGGGGAACACTGCCAGGCCGATGCTGGCATCGAGGTGGAAACCGTTTTCGCCCGCGCCGAAAGGCGTTGAGAAACAGGCCTCGAGACGATCCACGAAGTGGGCGAGCTCGGCCTTGTCCTTGTACCGCTTGGCGGCGGCGAATTCATCCCCGCCAAGTCGCGCGACGATTTCGCCTTCGGCAAGAACGTCCAGGAGACGCCGGGAAAGGTGCTGTAGGGCAGAGTCCCCCGCTGCGTGGCCACGCGTGTCATTGATTTCCTTGAAGCGGTCGAGATCGATGATCACGGTCGCAAGCTCGTGGCCGAAATGTTCGGCCTGTGCGATTTCGGCATCGATCCAATGCGTGAAGCTGGTGCGGTTCGGCAGGCCCGTGAGGCCGTCGTGCATAGCCATGTGAGCGATGCGGGCGTCCGACCGGCGACGCTCGGTCACGTCCTCGAAGGTCGTTACCCATCCGCCCTCGGGCATGGAGCGCCCCATCATCGAGACCACGAGATCGTCGCCAAGCTCCAGTATCACCGGTGAGCCACCGGCGTCGGCCGGAGCGACGGCGAGAAGGCCCTGCAGTTCCCCGATCCGTCCCTGCGGGACATCGGCCTTTGCGTGGACCTCGAGCACCTTTCGGCTCACTTCGGAAATGGTCAGGCCCACGAGGTTGACGTCGCGGTCGAGGCCCCAGATCTCCTTGAAGCGCGTGTTGACGACGCGAAGCCGCTCGTCCGGGCCGAAAAGGCACAGGCCTTGGTGCATGTTCCCGAGCGCCGCGTCCAGATGACCGGCAAGAGCTTTCAAGCGGTCCTCGTCTTCCTTGTAACGGGTCATGTCGCGGGTGATCTTCGCGAAGCCGATGTGCCTGCCATCCTCCTCGGCGACCTTCTCGATCGTCACATGGGCCCAGAAGCGGCTTCCATCGCGCCGCACCCGCCAGCCTTCGCCGCTGAACTTGCCGTTCTCGGCGGCCTCGGCGAGCGCCCGCTGGGGCATGTGATCGGCGCGGTCCTCTTGTGTGTAGAACTCCGCCAGCGGCATACCGATGGCCTCGCTGTCGATGTAGCCCTTCAGCCGCTGTGCACCCGCGTTCCAGTTCGCAACCCGGCCGCCGCGATCCAGCATGTAGATCGCGCAGTCGGTGATGCCCTTGACGATGATCGCCATGTCGCGTTCGCTGGCATGAAGGACAAGCCGCGCCTTCCGCGACACGGTCAGGATGGCAATGCAGATCGCCAGCAGGAACAGGGCGCTTGTCGCGATCGATGTCGCCATCATCTCGGGAGAAAGGAGAACGCCAGTGCGCGTCGGAAGCGGGGCAGGCACGAGACGCACGGCCGCCATGCCGGTGAAGTGCAGGAGCACTATCGATAAGGTCATCGCCAGCCCCGCAGCAACGCCGCTTCGAACCGAGCGGCCGCGGACAGCAAGCACCAGAGCGGGATAGGCGAGCGCTATGGCGAGCAGCACCGAGACGACGACGTATGCGGGATTCCAGATGATCGTCGCCGGCAGTTCCATTGCGGACATGCCGATGTAGTGCATAGCCGCCACGCCGCCCCCGCCAAGCACGCTGGCCAGCGCAAAGCCTTGACGGTCCTGCCAGAAGAGAGCCGTTGAAAACGACATGGTGGTCATCGCGATCGCGGTGACGAGCGAGAACGCCGTGGCGGGTATCCGGAATCCGGCGATCACGCCTGTATCGTAGCCGAGCATCGCGACGAAGTGCGTCGCCCAGATCCCGAACCCGATCGCTGTACCGGCGGTGCAGATCCACCGCGTCGCGGAAAGCCCGCGCAGGTGCCGGGCGTGGCGAAGCAGTTGCACAGAAGTAATGGTGGAAATCACGCAAATGACTGCGGCGAGCAGGACAAGCCACTCGTTGTGCTGGTCGCGGATGCACCGCAGAACGTCGAACATCGGAAAATAAGCCCCCGGAATCACGAGAGCGAAGGTTAGTGTCCGTTGGTTAACGTGTGCCTAAGGTACTTCACATGCAGTGCTTCTCCCGAACTTGACCCGTATGGGAGGGCGGAAAAATGATGGTGACGCGTAGTCCCGGCGCAGCATCGTCAAGCTCCAGCGAAGCTCCTAGCCGCTCGGTCACGGCCTTGACGATGGCCAGGCCGAGGCCGGTGCCGGGAGGTCCCTGCTCGCCCTGCAGCCGGGCAAAACGATCCAGCGCGTGCTCTCGCAAAGCGGCGGGAATGCCTGGGCCGCTGTCAGTGACCGTCAGCCGAATGCCGGTGTCGCATGTTGCCAGCGCGATCGTGGCGACGCCGCCGCGACGGTTGTAGCGGATTGCATTGTCGACCAGGTTGGAGAGCATCTCGAACACGAGCGCCCGGTGCCCATCCACCAGGACGGGACCATCGACGTAGCATTCAAAGGTCAACTCCACGTCTGCCTCTATTGCCTGTCGAATGCGGCGTGAAATGACCGCGCGGCTCACCTCGCCCAGATCAACCGGTAGGAACGGCGGCTGCTTTCCCGCCTCGTCGGCGCGGGCGAGCGCAAGCAGCTGCGTCAGCAGCCGTTCCAGTCGATCGGTTGCTTCCTCGATCTCCTGCAGGGCTTCTGCCGATCCTCGGCGTGCAAGCGCTATCTGCACTTTGAGCACCGACAGCGGCGTGCGCATCTGGTGTGAGGCATCCGCCGTAAAGCGGCGCATCCCGGTGGTGGCATGGTCAAGCCTTGCCAGCAGCTGATTGAACGAGCGCGAAAGGGGCCGAAGCTCAGCCGGCAACGGTCCTGTCTGGAGAGGCGAGAGGTCCGGTGCGGCGCGGGTGTCCCGGCCCTCGATCACCGTTCGCAGTTCCGCGAGCGGCCGCAAGCTCCAGCCCAGCGCTGGCCTGATGAGGAGAAGGACGATGCCGATCAGCACGAATTCGCCGATCAGAAGCGCCGTCATCAACCCGCGTTCCAGGGACCGGCGATTGTCCAGCGTTTCCGCTACCTGGACCACGACCGGCGCGCTCACCCGAGGAAGGTCGCGGCGGATTTCGGCGATCCGGATGCGCTGGTCGCGATAATCGGCAAAGCGGTAGCGAGGCCGCTCCGACGAGAGGGTGGAGAGATCCGGCGCGGGCAGATCGGCATACCCCGTCAGCAACCTGCCGCCCACGGCGATGCGATAATAGACATTGTCGCGCTCGGAGTTCTCCAGCATGCCGAAAGCGGCAGGCGGAAGATCAAGCGTGACTTCACCGCGCTCCACCTGGACCGTCTCGGCGATTGCTCCCAGCGCCCCGCCCAGTACGCGATCGTTGGTGCGCCGCACGACATCGGAGATCAGCACCCAGCCGATGAGGCCCAGCAGAAGTGCGGGAATGACCAGGGGTACCATCATCGCCGCCAGCAAACGATGGCGCAGCGATACGGCGTCCCGGGTGTCAGCGGGGGCCGTGTCAGTCACGATCGAGCATGTACCCGACCCCGCGCACGGTGCGAATGGCGGGGCCATCGGGCGCAAGCTTGCTGCGGAGGCGAGTGACGTTCACTTCCAGAGCATTGGATCCAACCGGATCGTCGAAGCCAAAGACCTCGGCCTGGAGTGTTTCGCGGCCGACGATCTGGCCTGCGCGGGACGCAAGCGCCTCGAGCACGGACCATTCCCGGCGGCGCAGCTCGACGGGGCGCCCTGCCACTTCCACGCGGCCCGTGGAGCGATTGATGGTCATGGTCCCGATCCGCACTTCCGGTGCGGCATCGCCGCCGCGCCTGCGACCGAGCGCCCGTACGCGGGCTTCCAGTTCCTCCACCTGGAAGGGCTTGCGAAGGTAATCGTCCGCGCCAAGGTCGAGCCCGCGCACCCTGTCGTCCAGACCGTCACGCGCGGTGAGCATCAGGACCTGCGCCTGGTCGCCTCGCGCCCGAAGGCGAGCGAGCACCTCGAACCCGTCGATGTCGGGCAGGCCCACGTCGAGTATCACCAGCGAATAGGGCTCGTTCGAAAGGACGGAGAGCGCATCTTCGCCGCAACCGACATGATCGACTGCGTGGCCCGCAGCGCGCAGCAACGACACGACGCCGCGCGCAAGGGCGGCGTCGTCTTCGACAATCAGGATCCGCACGCAGAGAAACCGTGAAAGGTGAATGACAGGTTGCAATCGTAGAGCATGGTCACTGCTTATCCGACATCCGAGGCGGAAAGCGAGAGGAACCGGCATTGCGAATCTTCATCCCTGTCCTGGCCTTGGTAGCGCTGCTTGCACTACCTGCCGATGCGCAAAGCCCGGCTGCACGCCGGCCGGATGGCTATCCCCGCTCTTATGACGCCACCATGTCGGAGGCTCGGGCGGAAGGCCGCGTCCGCATATACGCCAATGCAGACCGGGCCGAGCTTGTCCCCGTGGTGGCCGAATTCAAGCGTCGGTTTCCGGGCATCAAGGTGTTCTACGCAGATGTAGGCTCGACGGAGATGTACGACCGTTACGTGCGCGAGACACGGGCACGGCAGTATTCCGCAGACATCGTCTGGTCCTCCGCTATGGACCTGCAGATCAAGCTTATCAACGACGGCTACGCCCAGCAGTACGCCAGTCCCGAAAAGCCTTACTTGCCATCGACGGCCGTGTGGAAGAACATGGGCTTCGGCGTCACGGCCGAGCCGATCGGCATCGTCTACAATCGCAAGCTGGTGCCTGCAGGGCAGGTTCCACGCAGTCACCAGGCGCTGGAAGACCTGCTCCGCGCCCGCCGCGCCGAGTTTGCCGGAAAGGTCGCGACTTTCGATCCGGTGCGGTCGAACACCGGCTATCTCTATCTCTCGCAAGATTTCCAGACGACCCGCGATACCCGCAGCCTGGTGGAGGCAATCGCGGCCACACGCCCGGTCCTTTCGACCAGCACGCAGCCCATGCTTGACGGGGTAGCCTCGGGCAGGCTTGCCATCGCTTACAACGTGATCGGTTCCTATGCGCTGGAGCAGGCGCGCCGGCACCCTGACCTCGGCGTGGTGTTCCCGCAAGACTACACGCTCGTGACTTCCCGCATCGCCTTCATCTCGCGGGAGGCGAGGCACCCTGCGGCCGCGCGCCTGTTCCTCGACTTCCTTCTGTCCCGCGCCGGGCAGACGCAGCTTGCCCGCCACAGCCTCTGGCCGGTCCGCACCGACATCGCCGCACGGCGTCTGCCTGCCGGACAGGCCCGCGTCGTGCGCGTCGGCCCACAGCTTCTCGTCAACCTCGATCGCCTGACCCGCGAGCGCTTCCTGCGCGAATGGAACGCGATCCTGACCACCGGAAAAGACAAACCATGACACGACCCTTCACGACCGGAGCGGCGATCCTTGCGCTGGTCGTAGCAACTCCTGCGCTGGCCCAGACGCCAAGCCGCGACGATCTTGCCGAGCTCGTGCGTGCGCAGGCGGCGGAGATTGCGTCGCTGCGTCAGCGCGTCGAGAAACTGGAAGCCGAGCGCACGCCGCTCGCCGCAGCGCCGACGCAGGCTCCTCAGCCGATCAGCCGCCCCGCAGCCCCCGTGCTTGCATCCGGTGGCCCGGCGCAAGTGGCAGAGGGCTCTTCCCCGTCCATCGTCACCCAGCCCTATGCGCCGCAACTGCTGCCCCCCGGGCCGGCCGAACGCGACGTGGAACGCGTGCGGGCCGCGGCAGTGACGGCATCGGGCGTCAGCACCGAGTGGGGGCAGGGGCTGCCGGTCTTCCATTCGGCCGACGGCGTGTTCAGCTTCAAGCCGCGCGGGCGCATCATATTCGATGCCAGCACCTCGTTCGGATCGGATCATGATGGGCGCAATCTCACCACCACCGGAATGCGGGCCCTGCGCATGGGCCTGGAAGGCACCGTCGGCACGCACTTCTTCTATCAGTTCGAAAGCGATTTCTCGGAGAACGAGGTTGACGTCGTCACGGCCTTCATGGGCTGGCGCAACCGCATCTCGCCGCGCCTGGATTACGACGTGCGCATCGGCCACCTGTTCAACGACCGTGGGTTCGAAGGTTCAACGGGGTCTGATTCCACGCCCTTCCTTGAACGCAACACGGTGGGCACCGCGATCATTCCGCAGCGCGCGTTCTACGGGCTTGGCATCATGCCGCGCCTGTTCTGGAAGACAGGACACGCCTCGCTGACGCTGACAGGCGACCGGATCGATGGCGACCAATCGACATCCGACAACCGCACCGTTCTGGGCCGGGTGCACTGGAACCCGATCAAGTCCGATCGACAGGTCCTCCACCTCGGCATCTGGGGTTTCGACGAGATGCTCCAGCCCGGCAAGAACACGCTGACGCGCAACACCGTCATCGGAGGGCGGTTCAACGGTGCCCTCAGGCTTTCTACCGGGACGATCATCGGTGGGACCGGCACCACGGGCTACGGGGCCGAACTGGGCGGATACTCCGGTCCGGTCTGGGTCATGGCCGAGGCGGGCGAGCGCCACGCGCGGCTCGATGCGGGCCGCCCCGACTTCGTCACGCGGGCGTGGAGCGTCAGCGGTGGCTGGTTCCTTACCGGCGACCTGCCGCCGTACAATCCGCGCCTCGGCAGCTTCGGACAACCCAAGGTGCTTCGCCCGATCTTCGAAGGGGGTCCCGGCGCGATCGAGCTGACCGCTCGCTACGAAAGCCTGGAGTTCGACGACATCGCGTTGCCCTCCGATGGCTGGGCCGCCACGCTCGGCGTCAATTGGTACCTCAACAGCTTCACCCGTTTCCAGGTGAACGCGATCCACTGGAGCACCGACAATGCCGCCGGTCCCTACACCGGCAGGGACGATGGCCAAACGCTATCCGCCCGCGTCGGCGTCACCTTCTGATCTCAACGACATAACCATGACTGGGAGACAATCATGAGTCTCGCCCTTATCGGCTTCCTGATGGTGGCCACGTTCATGACGCTCATCATGACCAAGCGGATGACGCCGCTGGTCGCGCTGACGATCGTGCCCACTCTCTTCGCGCTTCTGGCCGGCTTCCACGAGGGCCTTGGCGACATGATGATCGAGGGCGTCAGGAATCTGGCGCCGACCGGCGTGATGTTGCTTTTCGCGATCCTGTTCTTCAGCACGATGACCGACACGGGCCTCTTCGACCCGCTGGTCGGAAGGCTGATCCGGCTCGTCCATGGCGACCCGATGCTGATCCTGATCGGCTCTGTGGTGCTTTGCGCGCTCGTCAGTCTCGATGGCGATGGTTCGACCACCTACATCATCACGATGGCCGCCATGCTGCCGCTCTACAAGCGCTATGACATGAACCGGCTCTATCTCGTCTGCTTGCTGATGGTGACCAGCGGGGTGATGAACCTCACGCCCTGGGGAGGCCCGACCGCACGCGCCGCCAGCGCTCTCAAGCTCGATCCAGCCACTCTGTTCGTGCCGCTCATTCCGGGCATGATTGCGGGCCTTGCCTTCCTGATCCTGCTTGCGGTGCACTTCGGCCGCAAGGAACGGCGCCGTATCGGCGTGGTAGACACGCCGAAGCAGCTCCTCGCCACGGACCTCGCGGTTTCGCAATGGCCGGAGGCGCGGCGGCCCAAGATGCTCTGGTTCAACGCCGCGCTTGTCATCGCCTTGCTGGTGCTTCTGGTCTGGGGTGTCCTGCCGCTGCCTATCCTCATGATGCTGGCTTTCGCCATCGCCATGATCGCCAACTATCCGGACACCAAGTCGCAGAAGGAGCGCATCGCCGCCCACGCCGGCAATGTGCTTGCCGTCGTGTCGCTGATCTTCGCGGCGGGTATCTTTACCGGAATCCTGTCCGGCACAGGGATGGTGGAGGCCATGAGCAAGGAAGTGGTGGGCTTCATCCCGCCGTTCCTCGGCCCCTACATGGCGCCGATCACCGCCGTGCTGAGCCTGCCGTTCACCTTCTTCATTTCCAATGACGCCTTCTACTTCGGCATGCTGCCGATCCTGGCCGAAGCGGGTGCGCACTATGGCGTTGAGCCGATGGCGATCGCCCGCGCTTCGCTCATGGGCCAGCCTGTCCACCTGCTGAGCCCCCTGGTGCCCTCGACCTACCTCCTCGTGAGCCTTGCCGGCGTGGATCTTGCCGACCACCAGAAGTTCACGCTCGTCCCGGCTGCGCTGTGCTGCCTGGTGATGACGGTGGTGGGCATGCTCGTGCTGGCGTTCCCCTTCGTCGGATGACGGAGGAACACGCCGTTGCCCGCGAAACCGGGGCCACCTTCCGCACCTTGTGGCGCTTCCTTGCCGCCGTGCTGGTGGGAGCGACGGGCGGCTTCGTGTTCCGGGCGATCGGCGCACCGCTGCCGTGGGTTCTTGGCTCCATGATCGCCTGCGCGGTGGGCAGCATCGCGGGCCTGCCGATCGAGGTTTCCGGCGCAAGCCGCAGACCGATGGCCGCCGTGATCGGCGTGGTTCTGGGCAGCGCCTTTCATCCTGGCCTGCTTGAACACGCAGGCTTGTGGATCGTGCCCATCGCACTGCTGCCGCTGTTCCTTGCCACTGCGGCGTTCGCGTGTGTGATCTACTTCCGGCGGGTGGCCGCGTTCGACGCGCCCACCGCCTACTTCGCGGGCATGCCGGGAGGCATCGCCGAGATGGTCGTCATGGGGTCCGAACGCGGAGCGGACGAGCGCGCCATCGGCCTTATCCACGGCGCACGCATCTTTCTCGTGGTCTTTACCCTGCCTTTCCTCATCCGCCTGTTCGAGGGCGATGTGCATGGGCCGGTGGTGGCTCCCGCTGCCGTGACGGGAGCCGCAGGCTGGACCCTTCTGCCTTGGGCGCTGGGCTGCATCGCCGTCGGCGGCGGGCTCGGGCGTCTGCTGCGCCTGCCTGCATGGCACCTGATGGGACCGCTTCTCGCCAGCGCGGCCGTCCACCTTTCCGGGCTCAGCGACTTCCACATTCCTGCCTGGGCGGTCGGGGCGGTGCAAGTGGGGCTGGGCGCCACGATCGGCTGTCGCTTCGTGGGCCTTTCGCTTCGAACGATGGTACGCACGCTGGTGCTGGCCGCCGGCTCGACCGCGATCCTCCTGGCGGTCACCTTCTGCTGGTCATTCGCCATCGGGTGGGCCACAGGGCTGGACCCCGCGCTCGTGGCACTGGCCTATTCACCAGGCGGCGTTGCCGAGATGAGCATGGTTGCGCTCAGCCTCTCGCTCGAGGCCGGCTTCGTGATCGTCCACCACCTTGCGCGCGTCGTCCTGGTCCTTGTCGGGGCACCACTCGCGTTCCGAATCATGGGAGAAACCGATGAACCCGCCTGATCCGCTCACGCAGAAGATCGCCATCCTCTACCAGGCGCTCGAACCGCCCGTGATCGACGGCGCTCGCAAGGAAGCCAAGCCAGGCGGCTATACGGATAGCGGCGCCGACATCGGCGTAGCGCTGCTTTCGGCCGGATGCACGCTGGTGACGCCGGTAAAGAGCCCCGATCCGGCCCGCGTCCACGACTGGGCCTGGCCTGACACGCACGAGGGTATTGCGCAGGCTCTGGCCGCCGGGGCTACCCTGCTGTGGGCCAACACGGTCGTCTTCGAAGGCCATCCGATCGAGGAGGCGAGCCGGCAGGCATGGATCGTGGGCCCGGATCCCTGCGCAATGCAGGCGATCGACGACAAGGCCGGGATAAACGCACGCCTCCTTGCAGCAGGCCTGCCGGTGGCGAGATCGTGGCTGATCGACGGCGATGCTTCAGATTTGGCCGACCTGCTACTCCCCTTTGCGGAACGGCTGCCGCTGGTGGTCAAGCCGCTGCGCGGACGCGGGAGCCAGGGGGTGAGCGTCGCACGCGACTTCGTTCAACTGAACGCGCAAGTCGCCTCGCTTGCGGCCGGGCGGCGTTTCGGAAGCGCGATCATGCTGGAACAGTTCCTGCCCGGGCAGGAAATCACCATTACCGTCATGCCCGCAGCCACGCGCGAAGGTCAGGGCGGGCCATACGCGCTGCCGGCGATCAGGCGCTTCGATCAGGTCGGTGACGTGGCGCCGTACAACGGCGACGTTCCTGTCAGCCACAACAGTCTCGCTCTCACCCCGCGCGAACAGGCTGAACCTGAGATCGTCGCGGTTGCGGCGGCCTGCGAAAAGGCGGCCTCGCTGCTCGCGATCCGCTCTCCGATGCGCATCGACTGCCGTGCGGACCAGAACGGCCGGTTCCTGCTCTTCGACGTCAATGCCAAGCCCAACCTCACGGGAGCAGGTCGACCCGGTCGCGAGAACGAGGACAGCCTCTCCACCCTCGCCGCGGCCGCAATGGGCTGGACCTACCCCGAATTCCTCGTCGCGACGGCACGCGGCGCATGGACAATCAAGGAAAACAGCGAATGACCGACCTTTGGCAGCATATCGTTGCCGACTTCTCCAACATAGGATCCCCTTCGGCGCTGGCGGCGTTCGGGCAGGTGGTGCTGATCGACGTGATGCTGGCGGCGGACAATGCGATCGTCGTCGGCGCCCTTGCCGCAGGGCTTCCTCCTGCGATGCGGCGCAAGGTCATCCTCATCGGGGTTCTGGCCGCGCTGATCCTGCGCGTGGCGTTTGCGCTGGTGGTTTCGCAGCTGCTGCAGATCGTCGGCCTCGTATTCGCGGGCGGCCTGCTGCTCGTCTGGGTGGCTTGGAAGATGTGGCGCGAACTGCGGTCCGGGGACCACGACGGCGATGGCGAAGTGAATGACGGACTGGCGAAAGCACCGCCGCGCAGCTTCGCCGCTGCGGCGTGGGCGGTCGCGGTGGCGGACGTCAGCATGAGCCTCGACAACGTGCTCGCCGTCGCCGGCGCGGCCCGCGACCATCCAGGTATCCTGGCCGTGGGCCTGATCCTTTCGGTTGCGCTCATGGGAGTTGCCGCGAACGTCCTGGCGCGCGTGATCGAGCGTTATCGCTGGCTGGCTTACGTGGGCCTGCTTGTGATCGTGTATGTCGCCGGCAAGATGATCTGGGAAGGCCTGGTTGATCCCTCGCGCGGTCTGCTGGTGCTTTTCTGAGCCTCAGAGGCAACGGGCGGGGCTGCTTTCGGGCAGTCCCGCCCTCACTTTCCTCAGCCGGAATAAGTGCCTGAAGGGTTGCCCTTCACGCCGGAATCGACTTCGAACAAGGCGCCGTCGAACTCGGATTCTGGAAGTCCGGTCGATGCCGAGGTCACGAACATGCGGTCTAGTGCGTCACCGGCGAACGCGATGTTGGTGATGCGCTTTGCAGGCAGCTCGATCGAACGCTCGCGCGTGCCGTCGGGTGCGAAGCGGCTGATCCGGCCACCGTCCCAGTGCGCGATCCACAGGAAACCTTCCGCATCCGTGGTCATGCCATCGGGATAGCCATCCTCTTCGGAGAAGTGGATGAACTCCTCGCGGCTCGATGCGCCGTTAGCATCGGCGGCGAACCGATAGATCACCCGGCGGCCCGAGTCGGCGTGGTAGAGCCAGTCTCCGCACGGTGAGAACGCAGGTCCGTTCGGCACGGTGTAGTCGGTATCGATCACCTGCCATTCGCCCTGCGGTGACAGCCGGTAGAGCGAGCCGGTCACCTCCTCCTCGGCCATGTCCATCGTCCCGCACCAGATGGCGCCATGGCGATCGGCCTTTCCGTCGTTCATGCGGTTGCCGGGGAGGTGCGGCTCGGGATCGTGGCGGTCCGCGACGCTCAGCGGGTCGAGCGTGATCGCTGCCACACCGTCGCGAAAACCACCGATGAGCCCGCCCGATGCGCGAGGGGTCACCCAACCCAGCGGTGCCGGCATGTCCCAGCGGGTGATCCGGCCATCGGCGATGGTCATGCGGTTGAGTGCGGGGGCGAGGATATCCACCCAGTAGAAGGCCTGATCACGCGCGGACCAGAGTGCACCTTCGCCCAGGGTATCGCGCACGTTGCGCTCGATCTTGCGCCAGAGCGGCATCCGTTTCTCCCTCAAAAGGAATGCCGCCCCGGGGCTGACCCCGCAGGCGGCATGCTTTCAACTCAGTGGTTGTCGCGCGGCAGGCCCATGGTCTGGGCGATGCGCTGGTACTTCTCGGAGCCCTCGAGAATGGCGCCGGTGTCCATCTGGCCGACCAGCGCGCGCTGGATTTCCTGCCACGGCGTCTGCGAGGCGGGGTAGGCATAGCCGCCGCGTGCTTCCAGGTCCGCACGGCGGCGGGCCAGCTCCTCGTCCGGGATCAGCACGTCCACGCGGCCCTGCCGCAGGTCCATGCGTACGCGGTCGCCGGTCTTGAGCAGCGCCAGACCGCCCATGGCGGCAGCTTCGGGCGAAGCGTTGAGGATCGAGGGACTTCCCGAGGTACCCGACTGGCGTCCATCGCCGATGCAGGGCAGGGCGTGCACACCCTCGGTGATGAGGTAAGCCGGCGGGCGCATGTTGACCACTTCGGCAGCGCCGGGGTAGCCGATCGGACCGGCGCCGCGCATGAAGAGCAGCGTGTCGGGCGTGATGCCGGTCGCCGGATCGTCGATGCGGTGGTGGTAGTCCTCGGGCCCGTCGAACACCACGGCCGGACCTTCGAATGCTTCCGGATCTTCCGGGTTCGAAAGATAGCGGTCACGGAACTCCGCCGAGATGACGCTGGTTTTCATGATCGCGGCATCGAACAGGTTGCCCGACAGCACAAGGAAGCCGGCCTCTTCCACCAGAGGCTGGTCGAAGGGCTTGATGACCTTTTCGTCCTCGATCTGCGCATCACGGCAGTTATCGCCCATGGTCCGGCCGTTCACGGTCATCGCGCCTTCGTTGATCAGCCCCTGGCCGATCAGCTGGGCGACAACGGCAGGAACGCCGCCTGCACGGTAGTAGTCCTCGCCAAGGTATTCGCCTGCGGGCTGCAGGTTGACCAGCAGTGGGATCTTGTGGCCAAGACGCTCCCAATCCTTGAGCGGAAGCTCGACGCCGA
The DNA here is from genome assembly GCF_009856825.1 of Novosphingobium silvae. GTDB lineage: Bacteria > Pseudomonadota > Alphaproteobacteria > Sphingomonadales > Sphingomonadaceae > Novosphingobium > Novosphingobium silvae. The sequence goes on from NZ_WVTD01000013.1 coordinate 49,762, forward strand.
TGTGGCGCGCGATGGCGGCCAGGTGGATCGGAGCGTTGGTGGAACCGCCGATCGCGGCATTGACGACGATGGCGTTGTGGAAGGCCTCGAGCGTCAGGATGTCCGAAGGCTTGAGATCCTCATGGACCATGTCGACGATGCGCTTGCCGGTCCGGTAGGCCGATTCCTGCCGGTCACGATATGGTGCCGGGATGGCTGCCGAACCCGGAAGCATCATGCCCAGCGCCTCGGCCAGCGAGTTCATGGTCGTCGCCGTGCCCATGGTGTTGCAGTAGCCGGTGGAGGGGGCGGAGGAAGCGACGAGCTTGATGAAGCCTTCGTCGTCGATCTCGCCCGCCGCCAGGAGCTGGCGTCCCTTCCAGACGATCGTACCCGAGCCGGTGCGCTCGCCCTTGTGCCAGCCGTTCAGCATCGGCCCGACTGAAAGCGCGATCGCGGGGATGTTCACGGTGGCGGCCGCCATCAGCAGCGCAGGAGTGGTCTTGTCGCAGCCGGTGGTGAGAACCACGCCATCGAGCGGGTAGCCGTAGATCGCTTCCACCAGCGCGATATAGGCCAGATTGCGATCAAGTCCGGCGGTCGGACGCTTGCCGGTCTCCTGGATCGGATGAACGGGAAATTCCAGCGCGATACCGCCCGCCTCGCGAATGCCTTCGCGGATGCGTTCGGCCAAGACGAGGTGATGGCGATTGCACGGCGACAGGTCGCTGCCGGTCTGGGCGATGCCGATGATCGGCTTGCCCGAGCGCAGTTCCTCAAGGCTGAGCCCGAAGTTCAGGTAGCGCTCCAGGTAGAGCGAGGTCATGTCAATGTTTTCGGGATTGTCGAACCAGGCGCGCGAGCGCAGCTTGGGAGCGGTCTTTTCGGTCATGGGCGTTTCGTTTCGTTCGTTCAGCGCGAAGTGGTGGTGACGCGGTAGATCATGACATGCCGATAAGGCTTGCCCGGATCCACTCGGGTCGACGGGAAGTCGGGGTGGTTCGGGCTATCCGGGAACTTCTGCGGTTCCAGCGCGATGCCGTCGCCCATGCGATAGAGGTGGCCTTCCTTGCCGATGAACGTTCCGTCGAGGAAGTTGCCGGAATAGAATTGCACGCCGGGCTCGGTCGTCAGGAGTTCGAGGACGCGGCCCGAAACCGGGTCCTCGAGGCGGGCGGCGAGTTCGGGGGCCTTGGTCTGGCCCTTGTCGAGAGCGAAGTTATGGTCGAAGCCGCGACCGTAGACGATCTGCTGGTCCTTGCCGTCGCGGATTCCGATGGCGACCTGCTTGGGCTTGGTGAAGTCGAAGGGACCTCCCGCGACCGGGCGCAGCTCGCCGGTGGGGATCAGGTTGGCATCCACAGGAGTGTAGCGGCTTGCCGGGATGGTCAGGATATTCGTGGTCGCGTCGCGCTCGGAACCTTCACCCGCCATGTTGAAGATGGCGTGGTTGGTCATGTTGAGCACCGTCGGCTTGTCCGTGGTCGCATCGAACGTGATCTGCAGGTTGCCCGCCTCATCGAGCGAGTAGGTGACCTTTGTCTTCACGGTGCCGGGATAACCGGCATCGCCGTCCGGGCTGACGAGCGACAGGACGGCAGTCGCGACCTTGCCGGACTTGACGGAATCTACTTTCCAGTTCTGGACGTCGAAGCCTTTGCCGCCGCCATGAAGCGACTGGCCATGGTCGTTCTGCGGCAGCTGGTAGGTCTTACCGTCGAGCGTGAACTTGCCGCCAGCGATGCGGTTGCCGTAGCGGCCAATGGTGGCGCCCCAGAAGTTGGGCTTGGCTTCGAAGCCGGCCACGTCGCCATAGGCGAGCAGTACGTCGGCAACCTTGCCGTCGCGGTCAGGCACCATCAGCTTCCACAGCGTGGCGCCATAGGTCAGGATCGTGGCCGATACGCCGTTCCCAGCGGTGAGCGTAATCGCGCGGACCTCGGTGCCGTCGGAAAGCTTGCCTGCCACCGCCTGCGTCGCGTCGGCCGCAAGCGCCGGAATGGCGCTGAATGAAAGGGCCAGCGCAGATACACTTGCTGCCGCCATGAAGCCTTTGTGAGCTGTCCTCATTCCCTACTCCCACCTGTTGTCAGGGTGCCGATTCTGTTAGATGCGTGACGACGCGGACCATTGACGACGCCGTTTCGCGCATATAGTCCGACAAATAGAACGAGCGCAAGCCGGTTTGCTGTAGTGTGTCGCAAAGCCGGTTCCGTTTATGAGAGGAATATCATGCCCCCAGTGGTCTCGTCCGGAGACGCCCCCGTGGTTCATGAGCATACGGCCGGCGTCCGCTATGGCCCTGCGCTCACGCTGCTCGCCAGCCTGTTCTTCATGTGGGGGTTCATCACCGTCATCAACAACACGCTGCTGCCGCATCTGCGCAGTGTGTTCGAACTTAGCTACACGCAGACGACACTGATCGAATCGGTCTGGTTCATCGCTTACTTCGTGGCGTCCATTCCTTCCGCCAAGCTCATCGAGCGGATCGGCTACCAGAAGTCGCTGGTCACCGGCCTTCTGGTGATGGCCGTCGGGGCGCTCGGCATGATGCTGGCCGCCAGCATTCCCTCGTACGGGGTGACCCTGGTCATGCTCTTCGTGATCGCGAGCGGGATCACCCTGCTTCAGGTCGCAGCCAACCCTTATGTCGCCGTGGTCGGAAAGCCGGAGACGGCATCCTCGCGCCTCAACCTGGTTCAGGCGCTGAACTCGGCCGGCACCATGCTGGCGCCGCTATTCGGCGCTTACCTTATCCTGGGTCGCTCGAAGGGCGGCACGGCCACTGCCGGTACGGTGCTGACCGAGGCGGAGCGCATGGCAGACGCGCAGTCGGTCATCCTGCCTTACGCGCTTGTGGCGGCGGTACTGGTCGTCCTCGCGATCGTCATCGCCAAGTTCCCCTTGCCCGCCATGGGCTCGGCCGGTTCCCGGCTTGCCAAGGAACAGCGCAAGGGGCTTTCGCTCTGGAACCACCGCAACCTCGTGCTCGGCATCCCGGCGATCTTCATCTATCTCATCGCAGAGATCGGCGTCGCGAATCTTTTCGTGAACTTCGTCAGCCAGCCTGACATCGCCAACCTCACCCATGAGCAGGCCGGCAAGTACCTTACCTTCCTTTGGGGCGGGATGATGGTGGGCCGCTTCGTCGGGTCGGCGGTTATGCAGCGGTTCGATGCCGGCAAGGTCCTGGCCCTGTTCTCCGTCGGTGCATTCGTCGTCATGATGATCACCGTGGTCTCCACCGGTCCTGTTGCGATGTGGTCGCTGATCCTCGTCGGCCTGTTTCACTCGATCATGTTCCCGACCATCTTCACGCTCGGCATCAAGGGCCTCGGTCCGCTGACTGAAGAGGGATCGGGCCTGCTGGTCATGGCGATCGCCGGTGGTGCGCTGGTCGTGGTGCAGGGATGGATCGCGGACAATTATGGCCTGCAGACCTCCTTCCTGCTGACGGCGGCATGCGAGCTTTACGTCCTGTTCTACGCCCTGTGGGGTAGCAAGGTGACGAATGCGGCGCCGGAGCCGGTTGCCGAGTAAGGCAGCCCGCGATATGAAAAGAAAAAGGCCTCGGGGACTCACTCCCGAGGCCTTTTTCTTTGGCCGGACCGATCGTCCCGACGCGTGTGCGTGAAGGTTTCTAGCTCTGTGTCATCGAGCTGCGCGTATCCTCGAGCGCCAGATCGACCAGGACGTTCATCGCCTCGGCCGCCGCCGCAGCGTCACCAGCGGCAATCGCATCGTACACGCGAACGTGATCGGGGATAGGGTTGCGGGGCAGGGCGCGGGCGCGCTGCTTGAATTGCGTCGTCCAGTTCACGGCGGCCCCGATCGATGCGCTGAGGACGAGCAGCGCATCGTTGCGCGTCGCCTGAAGGATCGCCTTGTGGAAGTCCCGGTCGGCCGCGCGTCCGGCCTCCGTGGTCAGGGTGTGCCGACGCATGGCGGCCAGCGCGTCCTTCATCGACTTGAGATCGCCCTTGTCGCGCCTCAGCGCCGCAAGGCGCGCGGCTGCCGGCTCCACGATGGCGCGCAGTTCGAATAGGCTGCGCACGAACTCGATGTCCGGTTCCCCTGCGAAGGCCCAGCCGAGGACTTCGGGATCGAGCAGGTTCCAGCGGTCGCGCGGCAGCACGCGCGTTCCAGCCTTAGGGCGGCTCGCCACCAGACCCTTGGCGGACAGCACCTGAATTGCCTCCCGGTAGGCGCTGCGTGACACCTGCAACTCCTCGGCGAAGGCGACTTCGCCGCTTAGGATCTCGCCGGGTGCATATTTGCCTGACAAGATGGCCGTTCCCAGTTTATGGGCAATAGCGCCATGCAACCGGCGGCCGGGTCCACGTGCATCGTCCCCCTGCCTCGCGCCTGCGTCCATATTGTTATAATCTGCTTCTGACACTGTCACGAGTTCCTCCAAGAGGGAAACTAACAGTCTCTTTGGCCGGAAGGAACGACAAACATTGCGTTTCCTCTCGCGAGCCAATATGTCGGAGTAAATAGGGAGACCCCAGATGACCGATTTCCGTTCCATCGTCGCTGCCACCGGCGAGCCGCAGGGCGAACCGCTCCTCGTCAGCACCGCGGCAGATGTCGAGGCAGCCTGCGCCAAGGCGGCGGCGGCCTTCGATACTTATCGCGCCACCGACCGTGAGACCCGCGCCGCATTCCTCGAGCGAATCGCTGACGAAATCCTCGCCATCGGCGATTCGCTGATCGAAGCCTACATGGCCGAGAGCGGCCTGCCGCGCCCGCGCGGCGAAGGCGAGCGTGGCCGCACAATGGGCCAGCTGCGCATGTTCGCGGATGTCGTCCGCAAGGGACAGTGGCAGCAGCTGCGCATCGATCCGGCTCTTCCCGATCGTGCACCGCTGCCCCGTCCCGACCTGCGCCTGCGCATGATCCCGGTGGGCCCCGTCGCAGTGTTCGGCGCCTCGAACTTCCCGCTCGCGTTCTCCACTGCCGGCGGTGACACCGCCTCGGCACTGGCCGCTGGTTGCCCGGTCGTGGTCAAGGGTCACCCCGCGCACCCCGTCACCGGTGGGCTGATTGCTGCCGCCATCACCAAGGCTGTGAAGGACGCCGGACTTCCCGAAGGCGTGTTCCAGCATCTGGTCGGTCCGTCGAACGACCTCGGTGCCGCGCTCGTGCAGAACCCGAACATCATGGCGGTCGGCTTCACCGGCTCGCGCGGTGGTGGTCTGGCGCTCGCAAGGCTTGCCCAGGCGCGTGAAGTGCCGATCCCCGTCTATGCCGAGATGTCGAGCATCAACCCGGTCCTGCTGATGCCCGAGGCGCTCAAGGCGCGCGGTGATGCGCTCGGCACGGCGTTCGTCGGTTCGCTGACCATGGGCGCGGGGCAGTTCTGCACCAATCCCGGCCTGATCCTGGCGATCGAGGGGGAAGGCCTGGACGCTTTCGTTGCCGCGGCAACCACCGGGGTTTCGGAAGCGAAGCGCCAGACGATGCTCACCACCGGCATTGCCGCCGCATACGCCAAGGGCGTGGAGACGCTTTCTGCGCTCCCGGGCGTCGAGAAGCTGGCCGAGGGCGAGATCGGTTCCACCACTTGCGGCGGTGCCGTGCTGTTCCAGACCACCGGCGAGAAGTTCCTCGCGGACAAGGCGATGGGCGACGAGGTCTTCGGTGCCTCGTCCATCATCGTGCGCTGCCACGACGAAGCCGAGCTGCTCAAGGTGCTCGAAGGCCTTGAAGGCCAGTTGACCGCGACCCTGCACATGGATGCCGCCGACGAAGCCGCGGCTTCGCGTCTGCTTCCGGTGCTGGAACGCAAGGTCGGCCGCATCCTGGCCAATGGTTGGCCCACTGGCGTCGAAGTGACCCACGCCATGGTTCACGGCGGCCCGTTCCCCGCGACGTCCGATCCGCGCTCGACCTCGGTCGGCAGCCTTGCAATCGACCGTTTCCTTCGCCCGGTCAGCTACCAGAACCTCGCTCAGGACGTGCTTCCGCCCGAACTGCGCGACGATGCCTTCGGAGACGGCGCCCCGCGCCTGATGGACGGCACCCTCACCCTCAACTGATCCCAAGCCAATCCCCGCGGCGCGCTCCTTAGAAGGCGCGCCGCGGCAGGGAGAGATCCATGACCTACCTTCGCCTGCTTCAGCACCGCAGCGCCGACGGCGCGCGTTCCGTCATCCTTGCCGAGGGCGACCTCGCCCACTTCCTCCCGGGCGTCGCCACGACCCGCGAACTCGCGCAGCGCGCTATCGCCGGGGGCACGACCCTTGCTGAAGCAGCGAAGGCTTGCGGACAGGGCGAGGCAGTGGACATCTCGGCCGAACTGGCCGCCGGCAATCTTCTGGCACCTATCGATCACGACGATTCGGCGCACCTGCTGATGACCGGCACGGGCCTCACTCACCTTGGTTCGGCCGAAGGTCGTGACAAGATGCACCAGGCTGCGGCCTCGGGCGAGCATGTCACGGATTCCATGCGCATGTTCCTCGAGGGTCTCGAGGGCGGCAAGCCGGCTGCCGGTACCGAGGGGCAGCAGCCCGAGTGGTTCTACAAGGGCGACGGACAGTTGCTCGTCGGGCCCGGCGATGCACTGACGATGCCGGAGTTCGCCAAGGACGGCGGCGAAGAGCCTGAGCTTGCAGGCATCTACCTGATCGGGGAAGACGGCACTGCCTACCGCCTCGGTCTCGCGCTTGCGAACGAGTTCTCGGATCACGTCACCGAACGCCACAACTACCTGTGGCTCGCGCATTCCAAGCTCCGCCAGGCGGCGCTCGGCCCGGAGCTGCTCCTGGGTACTCCGCCGGAAAAGCTGGAAGGCACCAGCAAGATCGTCCGCAACGGCGAAACCATCTGGGAAAAGCCCTTCCTTTCGGGCGAAGGCAACATGTCGCATACTTTTGCGAACCTGGAGCATCACCACTTCAAGTACGACCTGTTCCGCCGCCCGGGCGACGTTCACGTCCACTTCTTCGGCACCGCCACGCTCTCCTTCTCCGATGGCATCACTACGCAGGAAGGCGACATCTTCGAGATTTCCGCATCGCCTTTCGCGCTGCCTGTCTCGAACCCGCTCGCTCGTGCGGCAGGTTCGGGTGAGGCGACGACGACTGTGAAGTTCCTCTGAGCATGGATCCGATCCGCATTGCCATCGTGGGCGTCGGCAAGATCGCCCGCGACCAGCACATTCCGGCCATCAACGGCAACTCCGCGTTCAGCCTCGCGGCGACGGTCAGCCCTCATCATCACGGCCCCGAAGGCATCCCCCACTTCGCCAGCCTGGAAGACCTGATCGAAAACGGCCCGGCGGTCGACGCGGTAGCGCTCTGCACGCCGCCGCAGGTCCGCTACGACCTTGCGGCGCTGGCGCTTGCCAAGGGCATGCACGTGTTCCTGGAAAAGCCGCCGGGTGCGACCCTTGCCGAGGTGGCCGCGCTTGAAAGCCGCGCGAACAAGGTCGGAGCGACGCTTTTCGCCTCGTGGCACTCGCGTTTTGCGGCGGGTGTGGCGCCGGCACGGGCATGGCTCGCCGAGCGGACCGTCAAGAGCGCGAAGATCATCTGGCGCGAGGACGTGCGCGTCTGGCATCCGGGCCAGGCCTGGATCTGGGAGCCGGGTGGGCTGGGCGTGTTCGATCCGGGCATCAATGCCCTGTCGATCGCCACCCACATCCTGCCGCGTCCGTTCTTCCTGCGGACGGCGACGCTGGAGATACCCGCAAATCGCGCGGCGCCGATCGCCGCCGACATCGAGTTCCGCGACACTGCCGGAGCGACGATCCACATGGACCTCGACTGGCGGCAGACCGGCCCACAGTCCTGGGACATCATTGTCGAGACCGACGCGGGAACGCTCAAGCTCTCGCAGGGCGGCGCCGTCCTGACATTGCCGACCGGGACCGAGCACAACGAGGACATGGAATATCCAGGCCTCTATGCGCGCTTCGCCAACCTCATCCGGGGTGGTCGCAGCGACGCCGATATCGCCCCGCTTCGTCTGGTTGCCGACGCATTCCTGCGCGGTAATCGCCAGACCGTTGAAGCTTTCCACGACTGACAACCCCAGGGAGGGGACAGGACATGATCAAGACACTCCGTCGTACCACGCTTGCCGTGCTCATGGCAGCTACAGCGCTGACCGGCACGGCACATGCCGATACAGATGGCCAGCCTACCACGGCGACGCTTCAAGCGAGCAAGCCGGGCCCGGTATACAACAAGGACGTGTTCACCCAGTTCGCCGAGCATCTGGGCGAAGGCATCTATGGTGGCCTTTGGGTCGGCAGGAACAGCAATATCCCGAATACCAACGGCTTCCGCAACGACGTCGTCAAGGCGCTTCGGGATCTGTCGGTTCCGGTGATCCGCTGGCCGGGCGGCTGTTTCGCCGACGAGTACAACTGGCGTGAGGGCGTGGGCCCGCAGGCGAAGCGTCCAGTGAAGATCAACACGCACTGGGGCGGCGTCACCGAGCCCAACACCGTGGGCACGCACGAGTTCTTCGAGCTGGTCCGCCAGGTCGGAGCGGAAGCCTACGTGGCCGGCAACGTCGGCAACGGCACCCCGCGCGAGATGGCCGAATGGGTGGAGTACATGACCTCGCCCGCCGGCAGCCTTGCCGATGAGCGTGCGAAGAACGGCCACAAGGAGCCGTGGAAGATCAAGTACTTCGGCGTCGGCAACGAGCTTTGGGGCTGCGGCGGCAATATGCGGCCCGAGTTCGCGGCGGATGAGACCCGCCGCTACTCCACCTTCATCAAGCCGCCGGCCGGGACCAAGATCCTGAAGGTGGCCGCAGGTGCCAACGTCGACGACTTCAACTGGACCGAGACGATGATGCGCGTCGCGGCCGATCGTCTCGACGGTGTTTCGCTGCACTATTACGTCCACCCCGCCGGTGGCTGGCCGCCGCGCGCCCCGGCCGTGGACTTCGACGAGCATGGCTGGGCCGACGCCCTTGCCGGCGCCCGCCGCATGGACGATCTGATCACCAAGCACTCGGCGATCATGGACAAGTACGACCCCCAGAAGCGCATCTTCTTGGCGGTTGACGAGTGGGGCTCGTGGTATGCTCAGGACGAAGGCACGCATCCGGGCTTCCTGCGCCAGCAGAACACCCTGCGCGACGCGCTGATCGCATCCATCCACCTCGACATCTTCGCCAAGCATGCGGACCGCGTGCGTATGACCGCCATCGCGCAGATGGTGAACGTGCTGCAGGCGATGATCTTCACCGAGGGCAGCAAGATGGTGCTGACCCCGACCTACCACGTCTTCGAAATGTACAAGCCGTGGCAGGATGCAACCGTGCTGCCGATGGACATCAAGTCGCCCTGGTACGGCAAGGACGAGTTCACGATGCCCGCGGTGAGCGGCTCTGCCGTGCGCGCCAAGGATGGCAAGGTTCATGTCGCGCTCTCCAATCTCGATCCCAACCAGTCGAATACGGTCACGATCAAGCTTGATGGCGTAACTGCGGCTACGGTTTCCGGTCGGGTTCTGACGGCTACCGCGATCAACGCCCACAACACCTTCGATGCGCCCGAGGCGGTGAAGCCCGCAGCCTTCAATGGTGCAACCGTTCAGGACGGCAGTCTGGTCGTCACCCTTCCGGCCAAGTCGGTCGTGGTGCTGGAACTGCAGTGATGAAAGCGGTGCTGATCGGTCTTGCTGCGCTGGCCCTTGCCGGCGCGGCAGACGCCCAGCAGACTGAGGAAAAGGGTACCGGAAAGCTGAATTCGCAGCTGTCCGGTGACCTCGTGGTGCACGATCCGGTGATCATCCGCGAAGGCGGCACGTATTACGTGTTCAGCACCGTGGGCAAGTACATCGGCATCAAGACCTCGGCCGATCTCAAGACCTGGAAGGAGGCGGGCTCCGTCTTCTCCCAGATCCCTGCGTGGGCGAAGGAAGCCATTCCGGGCACCGATGGTATATGGGCGCCCGACATCTCGTATGTGAACGGCGAGTACCGGCTGTACTACTCGGTTTCGACCTTCGGATCGAACCGCTCGGCAATCGGGCTCGCCACCAGTCCGACGCTGGGCGCGAAGGCGAAGTGGAAGGACCACGGCCTCGTCGTCATGTCGACGAAGGACGACGACTTCAACGCCATCGATCCCAACTTCGTGGTGGATGCGCAAGGTCGCCATTGGCTATCGCTCGGCAGCTTCTGGACAGGCCTCAAGCTCTTCCCGGTTGATGCCCGGACCGGCAAGGTGGCTCCGGGGGCGGAGCCTTACTCGATTGCGCGCCGTCCTGCTCCGGCAGGCGGCCCGACCCCGGTCGAGGCGCCGTTCATCATTCCGCACGGTGAATGGTACTATCTGCTGGCCTCGTACGACTACTGCTGCAAGGGCGTGAACAGCACGTATTACACCGTCGTCGGCCGCTCCAAGAAGATCACGGGACCGTATCTTGGCAAAGACGGCTCCGACATGATGCAGGGCGGCGGCACGATCTTCCTGCGTGCCGATCTCCAGGAACAGCAGCGCTTCCGGGGGCCCGGGCATGCCGGGGCGTTCACCGACAAGGACGGAACCACTTACGTGGTCTACCATGCCTACGACAAACAGGCCAACGGCGCTCCCACGCTGCGCATCGCACCGATCCGCTGGGGAGCGGATGGTTGGCCCGTGGCAGAATACTGAAACCCACCTGACGGCGCCCCGGCCACGTGCCGGGGCGTCCTTTTTACGCGGCAGCAAGGCTGCCCCATAGATCGAACCCTGGAGAGGACGTCATGAACCTGTCGCTTTCGCGTCGCGCATTCGCTGCAACTGCCGCTCTCGCGCCGATGGCCTGTACGCATGCAGGCGAAACGGTGCTCGGTACGGGCGCTCCTGCCGCCGCAGCGCCCTTGGCGGCAAACCCGCTTGTCCGCCAGCGTGCAGACACGCAGATCTTCCGGCACACCGATGGCTGGTACTACCTCATGGGATCGGTGCCCGAGTATGACCGCCTGGCCCTGCGCCGTTCGAGGACGCTTGCGGGCCTCGCGACCGCCGAGGAGCGAGTCCTGTGGCGGCATGAGGCTACCGGCCCGATGTCCGGCTTCCTGTGGGCGCCCGAACTGCACTTCGTCGATGGCCGCTGGATCGTGTATTTCGCGGCCGGGCCGAGCGGCGGCGGCGAGGATGTCTTCCGCATCCGCACATACACCGTGGTCTGCGACGGGCCCGATCCGATGACGGGCAAGTGGTCAGTCCTGGGTGAGTTCAAGGCGCCGTGGGACAGCTTCAACCTCGATTCCACCATCTTCACCCACCGTGGCGTACGGTATTTCTCGTGGGCCCAGCGAGAGCCCGGGATCGAGACGAACTCCAACGTCTACATCGCGCCAATGAAGGACGCCCTGACGCTTGCCGCCGCCCCTGCGCGGCTGACGGTGCCGACGCTCGACTGGGAGATCCGCGGGTACAAGGTCAACGAAGGCTCTGCCTTCGTCAACCGCAACGGACGCCTGTTCATGACCTATTCGGCCAGCGCCACCGACGCCCGCTATTGCCTCGGCCTCCTCAGCGTTGATGAGAACGCGAACATCATGGACCCGCGCGCCTGGACCAAGTCGCAGGAGCCCGTCTTCGTCACCTGCCGCGAAACCTCGGTCTATGGCCCCGGCCACAACAGCTTCACGGTGGACGAGAACGGGAACGACATCCTCGTGTACCACGGCCGCGACTACGAGGCGATCGAGGGCGATCCCCTGTTCAACCCGGACCGGCATACGCGCATCCAGCGCCTCTACTTCAACGCCAAGGGCGAGCCCGACTTCGGTGTTCCGGTCGGCAACGGCCCTCTGCCCGAACGCTTCGCCCCGGCCGTGCGGCGGGGTGAGAACCTGGTGCAGGAAGGCAAGTCGCTCAAAGTGGGCGCGGCGCCGATCGAGCGCACGCAGTTCCGCTCGCTTCCGGGCGCGGAAGGCGCAGTGCAGCTCTCACCGGTCATGATGCCCGACCATTGCATCGTCGTAACTGCCGATGGCTCTGCAAAGCTTGCTCCCCGCAATGCGACAGGCGCGGCGCCGGGTGCGGACATGTTCGTGCGCGAGGCGGTGGCAGGCGGCGCGGTCCGCTTCGTGTCAAAGGCGTTCGGGGGTAAGGCGCTTGCCCATTCCTCCGACAACGTTCGACTCGCCAGCGCCACCGATCCCGCATCTGCGTGGTTGCCAGGCTGAACGCGGAATGGCCGAGTGCAGGGCCGAACACGCCGCATTGCGGCTGTTCGGCCACACCCGTGACAGCTTTTTGAAAGCTAGCCTACTTTTCCGCTTGCATGTGATTTGTCGGACTAATAACTAGACCGAGTAAGTGAAGGGGCATGGTATGGGCCAGCCCCAATGGGAGGGTTTATCCATGGCGCTCAAGCCATTTGCTTTCTGCACAGCATCCGTTTTCGCGCTTGTCCTGGGTTCCGGCGTCGCTCACGCGCAGGACGCTGCCCCGCAGGACGCCGTCGATGAATCCGGCGCCACCGCCGAAGACATCATCGTCACCGGCGTGCGCGCATCGATCGTTGGTGCCATCAACAGCCGCAAGGACAACGTCCAGATCGTCGACTCGATCGTCGCCGAGGACGTGGGCAAGCTTCCCGACAACAACGTGGTCGAAGCCCTGCAGCGCGTTACCGGCATCCAGATCACCGATCGCGCCGGCGGCGAGGCGGCCACGATCACCATTCGCGGCCTGACCGACCCGCTCACCACCCTGAACGGGCGCAACATCTTCACGGCTGCGGGCACATCGTTCGCGCTGCAGGATATCTCGGCCAACCTCGTCAAGAAGGTGGACGTCTACAAGACGCGCTCGGCCGACCAGATCGAAACGGGCCTTGCCGGCCAGATCGACGTGCAGACCCGCCGTCCCCTCGACTTCGACGGCTTCACGATCTCGGGCCTTGCGCGCGGCATCTATTCGGAACTGCGCGACAAGGCGAATCCCAACGTCGCCCTGCTCGTTGCCAATCGGTGGGACACCGGCATCGGCGAGATCGGCTTCCTCGTGAACGCCAGCTACACCCGCGCCGAATACCGCAACCAGAACCTGCAGGCAGGCGCCATGGTGCCGTTCGCCACCGAAACCCCGCCTGAGGGTTCGGGGCTTACCCCGCTGCAGCGTATTTTCCCGGGTGACCGCAACCAGTTCTGGACTCCGGGCCTTGATGCTGGCCTGCCGATCGCTCCGGGTTCGACGCTGAACATCAATGGCGTCGAGACGCCCTATTATCTCTCGCGCGATGCGGTTATCGCATCCGATCTTTACGGCAAGCGCACCCGACCCTCCGTCAATGCGGCACTGCAGTGGGCGCCCAACGACCGTTCGGTCTATACCGCCGAAGTGTTCTACACCGGCTTCCGCGGCAAGACCTTCAACAGCCTGCACTTCAGCTTCGTGGACTGGTGGGGCGACATCGGCGATAACCCGGGCTCGACCTTCGAGCTGTATGACGGCACCAACATCATCAAGTCTCGCCAGGTCGGCTCGGTTGCGGGCTTCAACAGCGGCGATACGGCCACCAACAAGACCGACAGCTACGTCTACGCCTTCAACGCGAAGTGGGACGTGGCCGACCGCGGCAAGATCAGCGCCGACATTGCTTATCAGGACAGCAAGAACGAAACTTCGTTCTTCGCGATCCGCACCGACCGTGGTCCGCTCGATATCGACGTGGACTTCAATGCGGGCGGCGGCCTGCCGTCGTACAGCTTCGGCAACCAGGGCGTCCTGACAGATCCGTCAGCATGGACCGTGGGCAACCTGTTCGACAGCGGCACGCGGAACACCGGCAGCGCGCTGACCGTGATGCTCGACGGCGAGTACGAGTGGGACGAAGGCTTCCTGCGCCGTATCAAGGCGGGCTTCCGCTACGATGACCGCAAGGCCGACAACTACGTGCGTGACCAGGGCGCGGGCGGCCTGCCCGGCGTGACTCTGGACCAGTTCAGCCAAGGTACGCCGTTCACCAACAGCGGCTTCTTCGACGGTCGCGCCGATATCCCGACCAGCTGGGTCCTGGCAGATCCGCGCACCATGGATCATGACGCGGTGCGTACGCTCTATCAGGCGGTCAATCCCGGCCTGCTGCTCTCCGATCAGCTGACGTTCGGGCATGTCTTCGGCATCAACGAGATCAACACCGCCGCCTACCTCATGGCGGACGGCGAGATCGAGTTGTTCGGTCGTCCGCTGCAGGTTCAGGGCGGCGTGCGCTACGTGCAGATCGATACCGACTACGAGTATTTCGATCGCGGTAACAACTTCGCTCGTACCGGCGTCTCGACCGGTTCCGCCAAGTGGCTGCCTTCGTTCACGGCGCGTTACGGCATCACCGACAACCTGCGTCTGCGCTTCAACTATGGTGAAACGCTGCGCCGTCCGGCCTTCGGTGACCTTAACCCCAACGTCTCCCTCGTCGGCGATCTGTCGCGCATCGGCTTCGGTACGGGTAGTGCGGGCAACGCCAACCTGACTGCGACCCATTCGAAGAACATCGACATCGCTCTGGAATGGTACTTCGAGCGCAACAGCGCGATCTATGCGACGGCCTTCCGCCGCGAGATCAACGGCCTGGTCGTTCCGCTGGTGGCCCGCGAGGTCTTCCCGAACAACTACCTGCCGCGTAACGAGCAGTACACCGAGACGTTCAACATCACCCGCCCGGTGAACGCGTCCGACGGCGTGCTGAAGGGTCTGGAACTGGGTCTGACCTATTTCCCGACCTACCTGCCGGGCTTCCTCGACGGTCTTGGCTTCACCGGTAGCGCGACGATCCTCGACTCCGAGCAGACGATCCCGGTCGTCAACACCGCAGGCGAGATCACCGGCAGCACCAAGTCGCCGTTCTTCGGCGTGTCGAAGCTCTCGTACAACGCGACGCTCGCCTACGACAACGGTCCGATCGGCGCCCGCCTGTCGTACATCTGGCGCAAGGGCTTCCTCCAGAGCAACGAGGGCCGTTCGTTCGCGAACCCGATCGGCTTCTGGCGCGCTCCGGAGAAGAGCCTCGACCTCCAGCTGACCTGGAACGTCAACGAGGACATCGGCGTGACCTTCGACGCGGTTAACCTCACCAAAGCGAAGCAGCAGAACTACTACAAGTTCGGTGACGTCGGTAATCCGCAGCAGTTCAATTCCAGCACGCTTCTGATCGACCGCACCTTCGCGGTGGGCGTGCGCTTCAAGTTCGACTGATCCGGCCGGCTGCGACGGTATCGCCATTCCGTCGTAGCCAGCTCAGCGCGGCTGCTCCCGCCGGGGCTCCTTCCTCTCCCAATACCCGGCGAGAGTGGCCGCGCTGTTCCTTTTGCGACATAAAGGAGAAGACCTTGCGGAATATCCTGGCCCTCGCGGCGCTTCCCCTGGCAGCGCTCCTCGCGGGAGGCGCCAGTCTGCCGTCTCCTGATCGCCAAGTTTCGCTAAACATCCCGGCCATCGCCAAGGCGCGGTTCGGCAACGATGCACGCTGGTACGAGACGCGCATACCGTTCTTCGAGTCAGCCGACCCCAGGATCGATTCCGTCTACTACTATCGCTGGGGCCTGTTCCGCGCGCATCAGCGGGATCTTGGCGCGCAGGGGTACATCACCACCGAATTTGCCGATGACGTCGACTGGCAGCGTCACCCTTTCGCCAGCCTCAACGATGCGAGCGGGTTCCACATCGCCGAGGGACGCTGGCTGAACGATCGGCGGTTCACCGACGATTACATCAACTTCATGTATGAGGGCGGCAACGACCGTCACTTCACCGACCACATGGCGGATTCGGTCTGGGGCCGGTTCCTCGTCGATGGCGATCGTGACGCCGTGCTCGCGCACCTGAAGACGATGCGGCACGTCTACCGCCTCTGGGACGAGAAGTTCGACTTCGACAAGGGACTCTACTTCGTCGAGCCTTTGCTCGACGCCACCGAGTACACCGTTTCCTCGATCGACGCCTCGGGCGGCAAGGACGGGTTTACCGGTGGCGATGCATTCCGGCCTTCCGTCAACAGCTATATGTTCGCGAACGCCCGGGCGCTCTCGCGCATGGCCGAGATGGCCGGCGATAGGGCTATGGCAAAGGAGTACGCCGGCCGGGCCGAAGCTCTGCGCCGCCGTGTGCTGACCGACCTGTGGAACCCCAAGCTCGGCCATTTCGCCGACCGCCATCAGAAGGCGACGGAGTTCGTCAAGTACTGGCAGCCGATCCGGAACCGCGAACTTGTAGGCTATCTCCCGTGGATGTTCGACCTCGTTCCGGACGAGGCAAGGTACTCGGCTGCATGGTCGCACTTGCTCGACCCGAATTCTCTCGCCGGGAAGGCGGGAATGCGCACGGTCGAGAAGGGCTACGAGTACTACATGCGCCAGTACCGTTATCTGGGAACGGCGCCGGAATGTCAGTGGAACGGACCGATCTGGCCTTACCAGACCACGCAGGTTTTGACCGGAATGGCCAACCTGCTGGACCACTACGAAGCGCGTGGGCCCGTGACTCGCAGCGTATGGATGCAGGAGCTGCGCAAGTACACGGATCTCCATTTTCAGTCCCGCGACGGGAAGGAGAAGATCGATCTTGAGGAAGACTATCATCCCGAAACGGGCAAGCCGATTGTCGGTCTCGATCGCAGCCATCATTACTTCCATTCGGGCTACCTCGATCTGATCCTGACCGGGGTCGTCGGTATCCGGCCTCGCGCGGACGATGTGCTTGAGGTCAACCCGCTGCTTCCTGGCGCCGGCGATTATCAGGCTCTCGACTGGTTCCGCATAGAGCGCGTTCCCTATCATGGCCGTCTCGTGTCCATTACCTGGGACGTCGACGGTCGCCGCTATGGTCGCAGAGGGTTGACGATCGCAGCGGACGGCGTGGAATTGGCGCACCGTGACACGCTCGGCCGGATCGAAGTGCCGCTGGCCCGCAAGGCCAATCCGGCGATCGCCCGTGAGGAGAACCTGGCCGTACAGCTAGTGCGCGGAGCGTTCCCGAAGCCTTCGGCATCGTCGGGCACCGATCCCGAGAAGTTGCACGATGCGATCGATGGGCGGACGTGGTTCTATCCTGAACTGCCGAACGGTTGGGATTCCGCCTCCTCCGGCAAGTCGCAGTGGTATTCCGTGGATTTCGGCCGCGATGTCAGCCTCGGACGCGCGGAACTCGCCTTCTTCGAGGACGGCAAGGCATTCGCAGCCCCGCGCAGCGTTGCCCTCGAGGTTTGGCGCGATAATCGTTGGCGTCAGGTCGGCACCGCTAAGCCGGTCGTCAACGGCGTGACCCAGGTGACCTGGCTCGCCACCGAAACCGGCAAGGTCAGGGTCATCATGACGCAGAACGGCCGTTCTGCGATCCGCCTTGCCGAGTTCAAGGCTTTCGCGCGCTGAAGCATAAGCGCCGGTCCGCCCTTGCAGCGGCGCCGGCCTCACGCAAGGGTAGGGCGGCCGGCACAAAGCCCGCCGCCCCGGATCGATGATCAGTACCTCGCGGAGATCGATCCGCCGATCACGCGGGGCTCGTTGAACACCGCAGCCATGTAGTTCTCGATCACGCCCTTGAGGTTCTTCTCGTTCGTGATGTTGCGGGCGAAAGCCGCGATTTCGTAGCGGCCGCCCGGAGCGGTGTAGCCGATGCGCAGGCCGCCCTCGAAGTCACCGCTCGAATCGAACTCCTTCGTCTTGTAGAGCACGAAATTGGTATAACCCTGCAGCATCCAGTCGGTAGCCGCGAAGAGCGTGCCGCCGTTGCCCAGCGGCACGTCGTAACGCGCGGTGAGATTGGCGGTGTACTTCGGAGCGTTGGGGAGCGGATTGCCGTCGATCTGCGCGAATACCCCGCGCCCGGCGACCGTTACGGTGGGATCCTCTACCGTGCAGACCACCACGCCGTTGAGCGCGCAGACCTGTGCATAGACGTTCGGATCCTTGATCTCGGTGTGCAGCAGGCTCAGACCGGCGGTCAGCGTGAGATTAGGGATCGGACGTGCTTCCAGCTCGGCTTCGAGGCCATACGCCTCCGCCTTGTCAGCGTTGAACAGGACGCCGTTGCCGTCGCTGTCGTTGCCGTTGAGCTGGATGTCCTTCACGCGGTAGGCAAAGCCCGACAGGTTGAAGCGGACCTTGTTGTCGAACAGCGTGGTCTTGATGCCTGCCTCGCCCGAAAGGATCGTTTCGGAATCGGCCGTGGTGAAGTCCGAGTTGAACACGGCCGAGCGGCCCTGGATCGTCGGACCACGGAAGCCTTCGGCGACGCGGGCGTAGAGGCTGACTTCGGGGCTGGCCTCGTAGAGCACGCTCACGTCCCAGCTCGGCTTCTCGTCCGAGAGGCGCACATAACGGCGCCCGGCGTAAGTGACGGTGCCATCGGCGCGGTCCGCGGTCTTTAGCAGGCGCGTCTTCTTGGTGTCGTTGGTATAACGACCACCGGCAGTGATGGTCAGGCCTGGCGAGAGTTCATAGCTGGCCTGGCCGAAGAAGGCCCAGCTGGTATTCTCGTTGCGCAGGCGAACCCAGTTGTTTGGGTTGTTCGCTGCGCCCTCGAGGAAATAGGCGCGCTGATAGAAGTCGGTGATGTTCCGCTCCTCGAACCACATCGCGCCGACCTGCCACTTGAAGCGCGTGTCGCCATCGCTGGCAAGGCGCAGTTCCTGCGTCAGCTGATCCAGATCGCGTACGTTGCCCTGCGACTGGCCAAAGCCGTTGGGGACGCCGTTCACCGGGTAATCCGCGCCGGCGCCGCCGTCGGTATCGCCGCGGCTGTAGCCCTTGGTCGTTTCCCAACCGGTGATGGAGGTGAGGGTGACCGGACCGAAATCAAGCGCGATCCGGTTCGAGGCGCCGTAAGTGTCGTAGGCCTGCGGGTTGTTCTGTCCCTCGTCGAGAGCGATCCTGTCGCGAGGCTCGGCGCTGACCGAGTTCGAGCCCTTCCTGAGCGCATTGCGGTGGAAGATCGTCGAAGTACCCTCATAGTTGCGGGCATGGAAGCTGGTCAGCATGGAGAAATTGCTGCCGACAGGGGCCAGGAGCAACTGGATACGCGCGTCGCGCTCCTCGAAGCCCCCCATCGCGTTCTTCTCGGGCGATAGGGTGCCATCGGCGCTGGGGCCCTCGTACACGTTATCGATCCAGTCGTCGCGACGCTGGTAGAGGCCGGAAACGCGAACTGCCAGCGTGTCCTGGATGATCGGGCCACCGACGCCGGCATCCACGTTCACCGAGTTGTATTCGCCGTAGCTGGCGTTGACGCGGCCCGTCCAGCGGTCGGTCGTCGGCTTGACGGTGTCCACCTTGATGATGCCGGCCGTGGTGTTGCGGCCGAACAGCGAGCCCTGCGGGCCGCGCAGCACTTCCACCTGGTCCATGTCGTACACCGGGTTCGACTTGAGCACGACATGCTCGAGCACGATGTCGTCGTGGATGATCGAGACCGGCTGCGATGCGCCAAGGTAGAAGTCGATGTTGCCGAGACCGCGGATGTAGAACCGCGGGAAGATTCGACCGGTGGTCGTTTCGGCATAGAGGCCCGGGACTCGACCCGAAAGCGACAGGATGTCGTCGCCGCTTGCCTGCAGCGCGCGCAGCTGGTCGCCGCCCACCACGCCGACGGAGACCGGCACCTGCTGGAGGTTCTCGGTCCGGCGCTCGGCCGTCACGACGATATCGCCCAGGCCTTCTCCGCCATCTGCGGCCGCATCCTGTGCAAAGGCCTGCACAGGCAGCAGAAGCGCCGCAGCCGCGCAGCTCAGGCGAAAGGCAGCTTTCGCCGAAAACGTATTGGACATTGTTCTTGATACCCTCACTTGTGTGTCCTGGCCCGGTGGCGGTTAGAAGCTGTCGATGACAGCGGGATGACCGATCGGGGCCCATGCGGCTCGTGCCGAAGGCTTGTAAGTACGCGGTGACGCAACGCCCTCGCAGCCGTGGTTCTCGTTTGCTATGGGCGCGGCCATGTCCAGTGCACACCCCGCCCAGGCGCCAGACTTTGTCGTGATCGACGTGGAAACCGCGTGCTCGCGCGTCAGCAGCATCTGCCAGATCGGCATCGTCGGCTTCCGCGATGGAGCCGAGGTCTTTGCGTACGAGACGCTTGTCGATCCGCGCGACGAGTTCTCGCCCTTCAACATCGGCATACATGGCATCACGGCAAACCATGTCGAAGGGCATCCGGCCTTTGCGGGCGTTCACGCGATCGTCGACGGGCATCTTTCCGGCCGTATCACGGTTGCCCATTCCGCGTTCGACAAGGGCGCTCTGGCGGCGGCCTGCAGGCTCTCCGGGCAGCCGATGATCGACACTCGCTGGCTCGACAGCGTGCGGGTCGCCAAGCGAGCCTGGCCGCAGCTTTCCAGCCACCGGCTCAACGTTCTCGCACGCTTTCTCGGCATCGAGCATCGCCACCATGACGCTTTGAGCGACGCGCGGGCGGCGGGCATGGTCATCGTGCGCGCCATCGAGCATACCGGCATCGACCTGGCTGGTTGGATGGCGGGACCGCTGAAGGAGAAAGCGCGCTCGCCCGCGGCCGCCGACACGGGCCCGCTGCTGAACGAGCGCGTGGCGATCCTTGGCGAACCGCGCGACGGGCCGCTTGCCCATCTTGTGGCGAGTGCGGGAGGCAAGGTGCTGGGCTCGGTCGGCAAGAGCACGAGCGTGCTGGTGATCGCCCGCAAGCAGCCCTACGGGCGCTGGGTGCAGGCGAGCCAGCCCTATCGCAAGGCGCTCGAACTTCAAGATGCCGGACGCGAAGTGTCGATCGTCACAGAAGACGAGTTGCGCGCCCGCATCCTTGCGGCATAGGGTAAAGCGGGAAAGGGCCGCGATCGTCCCAGCGATTACCGGGACGACCGCTGCAGCCCATCAGAACCGGTAGCCGATGGTGCCCATCACGTTGCGCGGGGCGGCCATGAAGCAGTCTCCCCGAGCAAGGCAAGATGCATAGAACTTCTCGTTGAGCAGGTTCGTCGCATTGATCGCGAGGCGCCAGTCGGCCCAGTTGATCTCCGCCAGCGCGTCCACGGTGGTGTTATCGGGCGTGGTGATGTTCCAGGCGGCGCCCGCCGACTTGCGCTTCCCGGTGTAGACCACGCCGCCGCCAAGCCGCAACTGCGCGTCGCCGGCCAGGCCGAAGGTCTTGGTTGTCCAGAGCGAAGCGGTGTGGCGCGGCATATAGTCGATGCTGCTGTTCTCCACCGCCGTCAGCTTGTTGTAGCCATAGTTGGCGAGGATCTCGAAGTTCCCCGGCAGCGTGCGGCTCGCCTCGAACTCGATGCCCTTGGAGATCAGTTCGCCCGACTGTTCGATGACGTTGTTCGGCAGATAGAGCGGCCGGTTGCGCTCCTTGATGCGGAAGGCGGTCAGGGTGACCATGGTGTTGAGATCGGGCTGCCACTTGAGACCGCCTTCGAACTGCGTGCCGGTCTGCGGGCGCAGTCCTCCCGAAAGAGGCAGGAAGCTCTCGGTGTAGCTGAAGAACGGCGACACGCCTGCGCCGATTTCGCCGATGATGCCGGCGCGGAAGGTGGTCGCGTTGTCTTCCTGTCCGGCCGAGGTGGTCACGTGGTCGCGCCGCGCGCCCACGACAACCGAGACGCGGTCGTAGAAGCGGATCTGGTCCTGAACGTAGACGCCCAGCTGCTTCTGTGAATCGTAGGCGAAGGGACCTGCGGGATCGTAGGTGTTCAAGGCATCGTAGTCGATGTCGTAGATGTCGATCGTCTCTAGGCTGGTCGCCGCGTAGCGCTTGCCCACCTTGTTCCAGCTGTAATCGAGACCGACCAGCAGCTGATGTTCGATCTGCGCGCCGGTGTTGAAGCTGAACAGCAGGTTGTTGTCCGTCGAGAAGACGTTCATGCGCGCATCGCTCGCATCCGCGATCAGGCCGATCGTGCGGCGGTCGTCGCCATAAGGGTCGGTCGGATTGCTGTAGCTGTCGGCGTAGTGGGTGAAGTACTCGAGGTCGCTGTCGATATAACGGGCCTTGAGGCTGAGGCGCACGTTGTCCGAGAAGCGATGGGTAATGCTGCCGGTGCCCTGAAGGGAGCGGCCGTCGTAGCGATCCCAACCCGGCTTGCCCACGAAGGTGTACGGATCCAGCCGTCCCGGGGCGCCGGGGTTGGGCAGGAACGTGCCGACGATGGGCAGGAACTGCGAGGTCGAGCCGCTGTCGTCCTCCTGGTAGAGACCGGTGAGCACGACGTCGGTGTCAGGCGTCGGCTTCCAGCGGATGGAGGGCGCGAACATCACGCGATCGTCCGGCACGTGATCGACATATGTGTCCGCGTCGCGCACGCGGCCGACGGCGCGAACCGCGAGAGTGTCGGAAAGCGCGAGGTTGACGTCGCCCAGGAACTCCTTACGATCGTAGCTGCCGTAGACGAGGTTCAGCTCGCCTCCCGTCCGGAAATCGGGCGTCTTGGAGACGAGGTTGACCAGACCGCCGATCGAGCCCTGGCCGAACAGCACCGAAGCCGGGCCGCGCACGATCTCGACGCGCGAAAAGTTGTACGGGTCGCTGGTGATGCTCGCATAGTAGCTGAAGATGTCGCGCATGCCGTCGCGAAACTGCAGGGCATCGATGCCGCGCACGTTGAACCCGTCGACGCGGGTATCGCGGCCATAGGGGTTGGCGGTGACACCGGCTGCGTACTTCACCGTATCGCTGATGCTGATCGCACCCTGCGAGATGAACTGCTCGTCGGTGACGACCTTGATCGGCTGCGGGGTCTCGATCAGCGGGGTTTCCGTCTTGGTGCCTGCGAACCGCACGCCGCGTGCGGAGGTGACGACGATGTTTTCAGCTTCACCCGCCTGGTCCGGGGCGTCGGCTGCGTCGGCCTCTGCTTCCGCGGCATGGGCAGCGGCAAGCGGCAGCATCGAGACGGGAAGTACCCAGGCGGCGCTTGCCAGGGCGACCTTGCGCAGATGTCTCATGAGAATAACCCCTTTTTGCGTTCCAGCTTCGTGCGGCGCCTAGAAGATAATGCGAGTGACTATCAAGAGCATCTTCAATTATTGCCTCAGCGTTGCGCTCCGGCAACACAGTGGAGACACTGCCAACATCGCATGCCACGTTCGCGGAAGGGTGGCCGCGGCGCCCCGGATCGCCTATGAGCGTCGTCGTCACATCGAAGAGAGGACCGCAGATGATCGAGATGGTGATCGAACAACGCCGGCGCAGTCTCGGTGGGGGGCTCGATGTTGGCCGCGTCCTGCCGTTCGCCAAGCGACGCATGATCGGACCGTTCGTGTTCTTCGATCACATGGGCCCGCTGGACGTGGCCGCCGGGGTGGATCGCAGCCTCGACGTGCGGCCGCATCCGCACATCGGCCTTTCGACGGTGACATACCTGTTTTCGGGCGAGATCGTGCACCGTGACAGCGTGGGCTCCTATCAGCCCATCCGCCCGCAGGAGGTCAACTGGATGACGGCCGGAAGCGGCATTACTCACAGTGAGCGGTTCGAGAAGGCCCGTGCGCAGGGCGATCATCTGCATGGCATCCAGGCGTGGGTCGCGCTTCCCGAAGCGGATGAGGAGACGGCGCCCTCATTCTCGCATCATGCCGGTGACGAGTTGCCGCAGTGGAGTGATAAAGGCGTCCAAGGGCAACTGATCGCGGGCAGTGCCTATGGCCTCACCGCAGGGGCCCGGACGCATTCGCCGCTGTTCTATGCCCATCTGGACCTTGATTCCGGCGCCGATGCGGAGATCCCGTCAGGTCACGCCGAACGCGCGCTCTACATCGCGACCGGCGCGGTGGAAGTGGACGGGCAGCGTTACGAAGCAGGGCGAATGCTCGTGCTGGGGACCGACGTTTCGCGGATGAGGGCGCTCGAGCGATCCACGGTGATGGTGCTGGGCGGCGATCCGGTGGGTGAGCGGTTCCTCTACTGGAACTTCGTGTCGTCCTCCAAGGATCGTCTTCGGCAAGCCGCCGAGGACTGGAAAGCGGGCCGGATGAAGCTGCCGGATGCGGACGATCAGGAGTTCATCCCGCTTCCCGACGACCCCTTCCTGAAGCCGCCGCCGGCAATGTCCTGAGGACTCGCGCACCAAGGGCGTGGTTCCGCGGAGAGTGGGCGATCCGGTCGTGATCCGCCACCGCCCTGCGCTTCACTGCACGGGAGGTATCTGGCTCGCCACGACCTCGTTCGCGCCGCGCCCGATCGACCAGAGGCGCCTTTGCACGAGAGGATCCCAGTCGATCGCCTGGCCCGGCGTAGCCAGCCCGATCGTTTCCACCAGTTCCAGGCGCGATCCCGCCTCGGGCAGCCGCATGGCGTAGAGTTCCGGCCGGTCGTGACCGGTTGCGTAGATCAGCCCGTCCTCGCTCCAACTGAGCCCCGAGCAGCTCTTGGGTGCCATGCGCGCGAGCACCGCTTCGGGAAAGGCCCAGCTTGCCTCTGCGCGGAAGGCATCGTCCATGCGCACCAGCACCGTGTAGCGATAGTCCCGGCCCGGCTCGCCGCCCTTGCCCTCGTAGTTCGCGAAGACCGCCCACCACTTGCCGTCGTGGCGGTCCATCACCGTCAACGAGCCCGGACCGAAGCCGAGGCTGACGCTGCGGACGTGCTTCAGCGTGCCGGTGTCGAACACCTCGACGGAACTGGTCTGCGGCACTTGCGGGTAATTGGAGGCGGCGCAGACCAGTTGTGTTCCGACGACCGTGCAACTGTTCATGTGCGGGTAGAGCCGGCGCTCGCCCTGCCATTCGGCTACTTTTTCGCCCGTCGCGATGCGGTACTTGCCGATGCGGTCGTTGTCGATCGCGTAGAGGAACTTGCCGTCGGATGCTGCGCCCTGCCGCGCTTCCGCCGCCTTCAGGCGGAGGGAAACGGGGGAAGGTGGAGGCGAGGGAGCATCCGTGCTGGCAGTTGCCGGTGCCGCTGCAAGGAAGAGGAGCAAGGCAGAAAGCACGGTCACATCTTCACCGAGGCGCCGATGTAGAACGTGCGGCCGTAACGCTCGTTCTGCGAAACCCAGTCCCGCACGCCGCCCTGATACTGGCGCGTGGGTTCATCAGTGAGGTTCTGCCCTTCGGCGAAGACGCGCAGGTTCGGCGTGACGTCGATGCCGATCTTGGCGTCCAGACGCCGCAGGTCGTCGTTTAAGCTGTCGGTCAGGCGCGTGTCGCCCGCAGTGATGAGTGCGCGCCCGGTATGATGGTAGGCGACCGAGGCTTCGAGCGGGCCCTTCTGGTAAAACAGCTGTGCCCCCCAGAGCAGCTTCGACTGCTCCGGAAAGCCTACGCTGCCGCCGACCGGCAAGCGCAGGCTGCCGTCGATCAGCGTCAGGTTGAGGTTCACGCCAAGACCGGAAAGCAGGCCGGGCAGGAAGGAGAACTGCTGCTGGTAGCTCGCTTCGAGGCCGACTATGTCGCCCTTCTGCGCGTTCTGCGTCTGGCTGAAATTGATGCGGTCGTAGTCGATCCCGCCGAAGCTGCCGTCATCAATGGTGTAGCTTTGGACGAAGATTGGGTTGCGGATGAACTTGGCAAAAGCGCCGAGGCTCAGCAGGCCTCCGGGCGCGAAGTACCACTCTGCCGTCATGTCCAGCGCATCCGCGACATAGGGCTTGAGCGCGGGGTTGCCGGTGTTCACGTTGAGCTCGCCGTCGCCCTCGGACGAAACTTCGCCTCCGGGAGAAAGGTCGGAATATTGAGGCCGCCCGACGCTGCGGGAGTAAGCGACGCGGAACACGGTATCCTCGCTCGGCCTGACGCGAAGGATCAGGCTGGGAAGCCAGTCGGTGTAGCTGCGCTCGGCGCTGCTCGGCGTAACAGTGTCGCCTTCGAGAAGATATCCCGTGATGCCGAGCTCGGTACGTTCGACGCGCAGGCCACCGGTCACGGCGATGGAGCCAAAGTCGAGGTTTACCATTCCGTAGCCGGCGAAGACATTCTCATCGAGCGAGAAGTCGCCCAGGGTGTCGTTCGCGAGCGAGGTCGCGGTGTCGAGCACGAACTGCGGTCCGCCCAGCCTGCCTTCGGTGTAGGCGCGGATCAGGTTCTCGTCGATTGCGGGGCTGAGGAAATAGTCATGCCCGTTGCCGAGCTTCACCGTCACGTCCTCGCCCGCAAGGCCGTCAAGCGTGAAGCGGTTGGCAGCGGTACCGCGCGTGTAGACAGCGTTGGCGCTGTCGAAGCTCTTGTCCGTCCAGCGCGCGTTGGCGCCGAATTTCACGAAGCTGTTCTCGCCGATGGAAGGCAGCTTGCCGGTGAGGTCCGCACGGAACTGCCAAGTCTTCTCCAGACCGTTTTCGTCCTGGGCGGTGTACTGGCGGAAGCCGAGTGCCGAGGGCGGCAGATAGCCTCCGCTTGGCACGGCGCTGAAGAGCTTGTCGGTGAAGTCGACCGCTACCGCCCCGGGATTGCCGCGGAACTGCCACAGTTCATTGGGTTCGATCACCTCGTTTCGCGTGCGCGCGGCGCCGAAGTCGAGCTTCCAGTCGTTCCCGAACTCGGTTGAACCGCCCGCCATGAAGGAGAGGATCGACTTTTCCTTGTATTCGGTCCGCAGATCCGAGCGTTGCTCACTGGTGGAGGCGAGGCCGGTCAGCCCGTTCGCGTCCCAGGCGATGTCGGAAAAGTCGAGCCGCAAGCGCTGCCGGTACTCGTCTTCCGTGAACCTCGAATAGACTCCCCGGAAGTAGAGTTCGGTCGTCCCACTGCGCCAGTCTAGCGAGCCTGCCGCCCCTATGCGCTCGCGCTTCAGGCGGTAATCCGTATACTTGATGTTGATCGGAACCGCCCCGCGCGCCGCGTTTTCGTCGAGTGCCCACTCGTCGGGATAGATGCCGTAGCTGGTATAGGTGCGGTCGGAGTAGCTGGCGCCAAGAAGGATGCCGAACTGCTCGTCCGCTCCGAAGCGCCCGCCGACCGTCACGTCGCCTCTGATGGGCTGGCTGCCTTTGCGCAGTTCCTGATAGCCGACCTGAGCGTTCGCCTGCACCACGAACGGCCGATCGAAGTCGAAGGCGGTCTGGGTGACGAGGTTCACGGTCGCGCCGATGCCCTGGCCGGTAAGGTCAGCCGTCTTGACCTTGGCAACCTCCACGCGGTTGAGAAGCTGGCCGGAGACGATGTCGAGCGGCAAGGCACGGGTGTTTCCGTCCGGATTGCCGATCTCGAACCCGTTGAGTGTGTAGCCGTTGAGAGAGGACGGCACGCCGCGTACCGCCACGTAGCGACCTTCGCCCTGATCGTACTGGACGCCCACGCCCGGCAGGCGCTCCACCGCTTCGGCAACGTTCTTGTCGGGCAGCTGGCCGATGTCGTCCGCGGCCGTCACGTCGACGACGCCGAGCGACAGCCGCTTCTCCTCGATCGATCGCTGCTGCTGTGCCCGTTGCCCCGAAACGACGATCTCATTGCCGTACCCGGCGGCGCCCCCATCATTGGACAGGTCCGCCGACTGGGCGTGGGCCGTTGTTCCGGCGACGAGCGCAACCGCGCTGATCGAGCAGTGAAGCAGGCGTGTCATGGATCGTGCCCCCGTTGTATGGGCGGGCGATTAGGTCGGTAATGCTACGCTATCGTGTCAGGCGGATGCGCTCTCCGCAGCGTGTAGACGCCGTCGTGTGCGAGGACGGCGAAGGCGGGAAATCGGCGCGCTTGAAACGTCGGGCGGTTTCAATGTCTCGGCTTCTTCCTATATGCGGTGAGACGCCCCGCACAGACGAGGCCACCGGTTTGGGAGAGGCATATTCGAGACCTCGAACCGGAAAGCAGATGACGTATTTGATTGCTCCTTGGGCGAAGATCCCATGTTGAGGCCGAGGCGGCGCGGCATAGCTTCCGTCAATGCCGAAGCACGCGACGGGATCGTCCCCGCTGCCGGGTCGCTGGCGCGCGTGGAGGATGCCGGGCCGCAGGTGTCCCGCGCGAACTATCGCTTCGTCGCTCTGATTGTCGCTTCCGCGCTGTTCATGGAATTCGTCGATGCGACCGTGCTGGCGACGGCCCTACCGACGATGGCCCGCGACTTCGGCGTTCGTCCCCAGGAGATGAGCGTCGCGCTCACATCCTACCTGCTGGCACTCGCGATCTTCATCCCTGCCTCGGGCATGCTCGCCGACCGCTTCGGATCACGCACGATATTCCGGGCGGCGATTGCTCTGTTCGTTGTCGGCAGCCTTGCCTGCGGCCAGGCCCCTACGCTCGAGTTCATGGTTGCCGCGCGTTTCCTGCAAGGCATGGGCGGAGCGATGATGATCCCGGTAGGGCGTCTCGTGCTGCTCCGCTCCGTGGCCAAGCGCGACATTGTGGACGCGATGTCATGGCTGTTGGTGCCGGCGCTGATCGGCCCGATCCTTGGTCCCCCGCTGGGCGGCTTCATCGTTACCTATCTCGACTGGCGATGGATATTCTACATCAATCTGCCGATGGGAGCGTTGGGGATATGGCTGGTAAGCCGCTACATCGAGAACATCCGCGAGGATGATCCCGCTCGCTTCGATACCGCGGGCTTCATTCTCAGCGGAGTATCGCTGGGTTGCCTGCTGTTCGGCTTCGAGATGGTCAGCCGCCCGGGAGAGGGCTGGGCAGCGGCAGTGCTGGTCGCCGTGGGGATCCTTGCGGGCGCCCTGTACGTGCGCCATGCGCTGACGAAGGACCGGAAAGGCGCCGCGGCGATACTGGACCTTGGCCTGCTGCGCGACGAGACTTTCCGCCTTTCGGTTGTGGCGGGCTCCATCACCCGCATCACGCAAGGCGCGCAGCCGTTCCTGCTTCCGCTGATGCTGCAGGTGGGCCTCGGCTTCTCGGCGGCGCGAAGCGGCACCATTACCGTCGCCACGGCGATCGGATCGCTGGCTATGAAGAGCATGGCACCGCGCCTGCTTCGCCGTTTCGGCTTCCGCAGGGCATTGGTGTGGAACGGGGTCATCGCGACCTTCGGCTATGCGGTATGCGGGCTGATCGGCCCTGCATGGCCGAACTGGGCGATCTTCTGCTGGCTCGGCCTTTCCGGCTTTTTCATGTCGTTCCAGTTCACCGCCTACAACACCATCGCCTATGCCGGCATCGACCAGCGGCACATGAGCAGCGCAACGGCGTTCTACTCGACCTTTCAGCAGCTCATGCTTTCCTTCGGTATCTGCGTGGGAGCGCTGGCGCTCCATCTGGCGATCGGCCTGAATGGACGGACCGCGCCTGCGCTGGGAGACTTCTCGGCTGCGTTCTGGGTGGTGACGGCGATCTCCCTCACGGCCACGATCTGGAACCTGCGCTTTGCGCCCGATGCCGGGACGGAGATCAGCGGCCACTCCACTGCGGGCGGCACTCAGGCCAAGGCGGCGTGATCCTGCGCCGGGGCAGGGTCATGCTCCACATCGCCCGGGGAAAAAGGAACTGCAATCGGCAGCGACCGTCTCAGTTGAGCCGCGCCTTGAGGATCGGCCGCAGCAGATAATTCAGCACGCTGCGCTTGCCGCTGAGAATATCCACTTCCGCCACCATGCCCGGGATGATTGGCAGCGGCTGCCCGTCGCGGACGAGATGCGCGCCGTCCGTGCGGATGAGCACCTGGTAGTAGGCTTCCTTGCCGCGCACGGTTTCCTCCTCGATGGTGTCAGCGCCGATCCGCTCCACCTTGCCGTTGAGATCGCCATAGATGGTATAGTCGTACGCGGTGATCTTCACCTTCGCCGGCATGCCCGGCACAAGGAAAGCGACATCGCGAGGCCTGATACGCGCCTCGATCAGCAGCCGATCCTCCATGGGAGTGACCTCCATGATCGGCTCGCCGGGCTGAACCACGCCGCCCCGCGTGTTGATGAGGACGGTGTTCACACGTCCTCGCACGGGCGAGCGGATCTCCGTGCGCCGCAGCTGGTCGCCACGCTGGCGAACGATGGGGTCGAGGGCGCTCAGTTCCGCCTGCTTGTTGGCGAGTTCGGTGTAGGCTTCCTGTTGATAGGTGTTCTCAAGTTCGACCAGCTTCCCGTTGAAAGTAGCTATGTCCTGCTGGAGCTTCAGCGCTTCCATTTCGCTCACCACCTTGCGGGCGGTGAGGGGTCGGACGATGGCAAGCTGCCCCTGCGCGATCCGCATCTGGTGCTGCAGCGTGCGGCGTCCTTCCTCAAGCTTGGCCCGGCGCGAGGCGAAGAGTTCCCGCTCCGACCGCGCAACGGAACTTTCGGCCGGAACCTCGGGCGGGAAAGCGATGGTGCTCTTCCCCAGGACTTCCGCTTGCAACCGGGCGATCGCCGCGGCAAGCACGATGGCCTGGTTGGCGGATTCGTCGTAAGATGTCTGGAAGTGCGTGCGATCCAGCCGGACAAGCGGCTGCCCCCGGTTCACCATGTCACCTTCGCGCACCAGCAGTTCGCCCAGAATTCCGCCTTCCAGGCTCTGTATCTTCTGCATGCGACTGACCGGAACCACCCGGCCTTCGCCACGGGTGACTTCATCGATCTTGGCTAGCGCGGCCCAGGCAATGGCCACCGCGATGCAGGCGAGAACGGCCCAGAGCAGGGGCCTGTAAAGCGGGTGCGGGCTCGAGCGGAACGGATCGTCCAGTTCCCGCCTCAAGCCCTGCGCGGAAATGCCCTCAACCCCCATTCAGAGCCCCCCCATCGCAATCGGCTTTTCGGGATCCGGAGCCGAACTTGGCGCCATGGCAGGCACCTTGACCTGGTTTCCGGCGACGATCCCGTCCACCGGCCCGTCCATCACGACTGCGCCGTCGCGCATGACGACGATACGTTGCACCAGCGAGAGCATGGTGCGCTTGTGCGTCGTCACGACCAATGTACGATCGCCCAGCCACTGCTTGAGCCGGGCGACGACATGTTCCTCGGCAGCCTGGTCGAACGAGGCCGTGGGCTCGTCAAGCAGGACGACCGGCGGATCCTGGAGGATCACGCGGGCAAGCCCCACGGCCTGGCGCTGCCCGCCCGAGAGGCTGCGGCTGCCGAGGAGCGGCATGTCCAGTCCGCGCGGATTGGCGCGCACGAAACGTCCCAGCCCCACGTCGTCCAGCGCGGCGAACATGTCCTCGTCGCTGATCGCCCGCCCCTCGAGATTGAGGTTCTCGCGCAAGGTGCCGTGCATCAGCGAGACGTCCTGCGGGAGAAAGCCAATAGCGGCGCGCCGGTCAGAGGGATCGATCTGGGCGATGTTCATGCCGTCGACCACGACAGTGCCCGAGGTGGCATCACCCAGACCCGAGAGCAGGCGCAGGAACGTGGACTTGCCCGCGCCATTGCCGCCCAGGATTGCGACTTTCTCCCCCGGCCGGATCGACAGTGCGCCGACGTTCACCACTGCCGGGCCTTCGTCCGTGTAGCGCAGCACGAGGTTGCTGACCTCGAAGGCCCCACGGATGCGATCGGTCCGGACGAAAACGCGGTTTTCTGGGCGCTCCACGGGGGCAGCCATCAGCTGGTCTAGACCCTCGAGGGCAACGCGGGTGTGCTGCCATCGTGCGAGGATCGCCGCCGCCTGTCCCATCGGCGCGATCGCGCGTGCGGCCAGCAGCGAGCAGGCGACCAGCGCGCCCACGGTCATCGCGCCGTCGCTGATGCGGAAGACGCCGAAGGCCACGACGCCCACGTAGCAGAGCTGCTGCACCATGGCGGCGCCGTACGTCAGGGAACTGCTGAGGGAATGGCTGCGTTTGGCGGTTTCGGCGAGTTGGGCTGTCAGCCCCTCCCACAGCATCATCGCGCGCCCTTCGCCCCTTCCGGCCTTGATGGCCTCGAGGTTCTCGACGGCCTCGATCAGGATGCTGTTCTTGACGGCGCCCTCCTGGAGGTTGCGGCGCGACAGTTCGGCAAGCCGGCGCTGCATGACGAGGCTGGGCAGCACCATCAGCAGGATTGCCGCGACCGGCACCACCACAATCCATCCGCCGATCAGCGCAATCACCGAAAGGAAGATCAGCGTGAAAGGCAGATCGCTGGCCAGCGCGGCGGTGGATGAGGTGAAGAATTCCCTCACCCCTTCGAACTCACGGATCTGGCTGGTGAATGCCCCCAGCGACGCAGGACGGGCGGAAAGCCGCGTCTGTAGGACGCGGGCGAAAAGCTGCGTGGAAAGCGTGAGGTCCAGGCTCTTGCCCATGGTGTCCAGCAAGTGGCCCCGCATATGCCGAAGCAGCGCCTCGAACACGATCGCCAGCACCACGCCGCTCGCCAGCAGCCAGAGCGTATCGAAGGCGGCGTTGGGCACCACGCGGTCATAGACCTGCATGGCGAAAAGCGCCGTCGCTATGGCAAGCAGGTTCGCCATCATCGCGCCGAGAGCCACTTCCAGGTAGGCGTTGCGATAGCGACCAAGAGCACCGAAGAACCAGTGCTTTCCGGTCGTCGCCGCCAGCATTCCTGCCCGTTCCTCCGAACGGAAGCGCGCCTTCGCGAAGATCGTCAGGCCCGAGTGGATGCTTGCCAGCTCGGCCATGGGCATCTTCTGCACGCCCCCGTCCGCCATCGGCAGGCGCAACACGGCCGCGTCGTCCTCGATCCCCGAGAGCACCACGCACTCGCCATCGTCCAGTACCAGCAGCGCGGGGAGCAGATAGGCCGGGATGTCGAGGTCGGAGCGGCGGACCTGTGCCGCGATCTCAAGCCTGCGCAGCGCACGGGGCACCATTTCGATGGGCAGTCTGCCCTTATTCAGCGGCAATCCATCGCCAAGCTCGCTGGAACTGGTGCGGCGCCCCAGCAGCCCTGCCAGCAGCACGAGCCCTTCGCGGAGCGGATCGCGGCCGGTTGTGTCTGCCAGATCGGGATGCTCCATCCCGCTCCTCACTGCTCCCCGCCTTTCATGGCGATAAGATCGGTGAGGCGGCCCAGCTGCGCCGCGATCTGATACTGGATCCGGATCAGTTGCAGATGAACTTCGTTCAGCGAGCGCCGCGCATCGTAGTGCTCGCGCTGGATGGTGATGAGGTCGATGATGTCGCGTTTCCCCGCTTCGAACTGCTCGCGGTAAAGGCCGCCTAGCTCGCCCGCGCTGCCGACCTGCCGCGAAAGGGCTTCCTCCTGTTCGGCAAGCGCGGTGCCGTTGGTGGTTAGATTGCGCAGCCGCCGCTCGATCTCGCGCCGGGCCGCGCCTTCCCGCCACTGCGCGGCATCGACCCGCTCGCCGGCTCCCTCCAGCCGGTCGAAGCTGGAAAGACCCTGCATGGGCGCCATCCTGAGGCGCACCGCCACCACCGCATCGCTTTCCATTCTTCCCCCGATCTCGCGGCTGAGCGCGCTTGCCTCCAGGTTGACGCGCGGGAGCAGCGAAGCCCGGGTGCCCTCGTACTCGGCGCGAGCGTACTGCGTATCCTCCACTGTTTTGCGGTAGAGCGGTGCCGCATCGACAAGCGCGTCGATGTCCTCGGCCGCGATCGCGCGGATCATCGAGCGCGGAGCAGGTTCGACCATGGAGCCCGGCCCAGTGCCCACCAGGGTCTCGAACTGAGCAGCGGCGTCAGCCAGCAGGCCTTCGTCGCTGGCAAGGCGCTGGCGGGCGCGGGCCAGCTCCAGCTTGGAGCGGTCCGGCTCACTGCGGTCGGCATACCCGCCCTGTGCGCGCAGCCCGGTCATTTGCGCGAAATCCTCAAGCGTGGTGATCTGCGCCAGATCCACCTCGCGCTGTCGCTGGGCGAGCAACAGGTCGAGGTAGGTCTCCACCACGTCGAGCGCCGCTTCGTCCCGGGCCACCAGCCATTCTTCCTGGCGCTGCCGTTCGGTGGCCCGCGCACCCCGTACCTGGCTCCGGACCTGTCCCCAGTCGTGCACCATCTGCGCTGCCGTCACGTCATAGGCCCACTGGTCGGGCGACACTTCCTGAGGCCCACCCGAAAGCGTGACGGAAGGAAGATATCCTCCTTTCGCAACATTGACCTCCGTTCGGGCAGCGCGGATCTCGGCGGATGCGGCGGCCATTTCGGGATGCCGCTCCAGCCCGATGGCCACCGCTTCCTCCACCGTCATCGCAGGGAGCGGGAGGGGCCAGCCCGCCAGCGCCATCAGCACCGCCGTCCGGCCCCATCTCCCTGAACACAACCACGTCCCCCCCTGCTTCGTCACACGACGACCTGGACGCTGTTCTCCTCGATCAGCAGCGTGTTGGCGCCGAAGGTGTAGACGTCGTATGTCACGCCATCGATCAGCTGCGTGGAACCTGTCTCCACCGCGCCTGTCACGTTCAGCGTATCGTTCGCCTCGCCCGTGATCTGCAGGGTGTTGTTGCCATCGGTGATGGCGTCCACTTCCGCAGCGGTAAGGGTGAGACTGCTGCCCGTATCGCCCGTGCCCAGATCGACCCGCTCGATATTGGTGAACGTGCCGACGCCCGTTGCGTTGTAGTCGAGATCAATACCGTCTGCGAGGAGTACGGTATCGAAGCCGGCGCCGCCGCCCACGGATACGAAAGTGGTCGCGGTGAGTTCCACCGTATCATCCCCGCTGCCCGCAAGGACCCGGTCGCCCAAAGCCACATCGAGCACGAGATCGCTGCCGTCGCCCGCGTTGATGAGTTCGGCGCTGCCGACCACGCTGCTCAGCACGTCCGCCTCGCCGCTGCCGGTGATGGCGATCTCGCCGATGTTCAGCCCCAAGCCCGCACCCGTCAGGCTGACTCCGTAAGCGGCGCTCTGGTTGCCGTCGCTATCCACCGCCACCAGGTTCAGCGAAAGTTCGGACCCAAGGTTCAGCAGCGCGGTGGGGCTGATCTGGAGAAGGTCCAGAACCTGCGCACTTAGCAGATTGACTTCGAAGGTGCCGCTGGGACCCGTTTCTATCGGCAAGAGGTTGACGTTCAGAGCCGGAGTGATCAGCTGAACAAAGACGGTCGAGTTCGGCTCCGTCGCCCCGCTGACGCCAAGGACAGGGGGGAGCAGGTTGACGTCGAGCGCAAGGCCGCCGATCGTCACGGGCTGCTCAAGGCTCGGCAATACGTCGAGCGTCGCGATGTTCGACGCATTGCCTGCCAGATCGGTCCCCGTCACGGAGACCTCGGCCGTAAGCAGCTCGTTCCAGTCCAGCCCGATGTCGAGATCGGCCAGAAGATCCACCGAGGCCAGCCCGTCGTTGTCCGCCGTAGCCTGAACGTTCGCGGTGATCCCGCCAACGGTGACGTCGATGTCGAGCGCTGTTCCCGGCTCGGCGGAAATGGTGAGAATGTTGCCGACGAGGGAAAGAACCGGCGCGGCGGGCGGAACGGTATCGATAGTGAAGGGAACCGGCGCCGCGGCGGCTCCTGCACCGACACTCGCGGTGATTGTCGAAGCGCCCTGCGGGAACGGTCCCAGACCGTCACCTGGAAGGACAGTCACGGTCACGGTGCCCGCGGCGATGTCAGTCGGCGTGAGAACGTAGCTGGTGGTCGTCTCGTAGCCGTTCTGGCCGGCGAACTCGACCGTGACGGTTTGCCCCACCTGCATGGTTGGCCTGATTTCGACCGCCACCTGTATTCCATCGGCAAGTTCGGTGCCGTTGATGAACGTGTCCGCCGCTTCGGGGACGGCAATCACCGGGGCCACGAGGTCCGGCGCGACAGTGTTCGCGAAACCGCTCGCGTTACCGGCTGCGTCCACGGAAATGGCCTGAAGCGTTTCTCCGGCGACGAGCGGCGGCGCCAAGGGCAGGGAGAAGGTTCCGCTCTGGTCGATGTCGATGAGGATCGGATCGGCACTGTCTCCGTCAATCACGATCAGGAGCTGGCTGCCAGGCTCCGCCGTGCCCGTAAGAAGTGTGCCGTCGCCCGAGATTTCCAGCGTCGGAAGAGGCGGCGGAACCGCGTCCACGGTGACCTCGGCCGGCTCGCTCAGATTGCCGACGGCATCCTGCGCGACCACGCTGACGACAGTGCCGTCGGGCAGGGGCGATTCCGGCGCGAACGTCCAGGTTCCGCCTGGCCCTACCGGTGCCTCGCCGATCGGTTCGCCCAGACTGGTGGTCAGCAGCACGGTCGTGAAAGGCTCCGCCGTTCCGTTGATGATGGCGCCGTTGGAAGCCGCGATGACAGGGGGCGACGGATCGACAGAGTCGGTCACGGTCGTGACAGGCAGACTTTCGTTACCTGCAGCGTCGACTGCCACTGCGTTGACGCTTGTCCCATCAGGCAGCGGAGCGCCTGGAGTGAACAGCCACACGCCATCCTCGTCGGCCACTGCCTCGCCGATGGGCTCGCCAAGGGAGCCCGTGAGCAGCACCGTGACGCCCGCTTCGGCAGTGCCTATGAGTACGGAGCCATCCGAAGGCTCGATCGTCGGGTCCGGCGGGGCGACACCGTCGACTGTCGCGGTCGCGGCAGCGCCTGAATTGCCCGCCGCGTCCACTGCGACCGCCGCGATCAATGTCCCATCCGGAAGCTGGAGCAGTGGCTCGAACGTCCATTCCCCGTTGTCGTCTGTAACCGCCTCGCCAATCGGAACTCCGAGAGTCGGGTCGTCAAGGCCGGTCGCATCGAACAGCAGGACGGTGGAACCCGGCTCTGCCGTTCCCGTGACCAGAATGCCGTTGCTGGGTTCGATAGTAGGTGCAGCGGGTGGTGTCGCATCTATGGTCGTCGTGGACGATCCACTTTCGTTTCCGGCAGGATCCTGCGCGACCACGTTGATCACGGTCCCTTCGGGCAGCGGCGTGCCGGGAGTGATGGTCCATTCACCATCCTCGTCCGCGGTCGTCTCGCCAATGGGATCGCCATCGCCGTTCGTGACGACTACCGTTGATCCGGGCTCCGCCGTGCCGGTAAGCACGGAGCCGTCGCTCGCCTCAACGATAGGAGCCTCGGGGGGGATACCATCGACGCTGGTGCTCGCAGCGCCTTCGGAATTACCCGCCGCATCCGTCGCAGTGGCGTTGACCACCGTTCCGTCGGGAAGCGGGGCGTCGGGCGTGAAGCTCCAGGCGCCGTCTTCGTCGGTAGTGGTCTCGCCGATCTCGTTTCCGTCGCCGTCGGTCAGGGTGATCGTGGAGAGCGGTTCGGCCGTGCCCGTCAACTGCTCCCCATTGGTGGGAGCAATGGTCGGAACCGCCGGTGCAACGGCGTCCACTGTAGTGGTGCTCGGCAGGCTCGTGTTGCCTGCGGCATCGGTGGCGACTGCGCTGATCACGGTACCATCCGGCAGCGGCGCGTCGGGAGTGAGGCTCCACGCGCCGTCCTCGTCCGCCGTGATCTCGCCGATCACATTACCGTCACCATCGGTCAGCGTGACGGTGGCGAAGGCCTCCGCCGTGCCGCTTAGCGTGGTGCCGTCCGTAGGATCGATGACGGGTGAGGCGGGGTCGAGGGCATCGACGATGGTACTGACCGCATCGCTCGAATTGCCGGCGTCGTCCTGCACGGTCGCATTGACGACAGTGCCGTCGGGCAGGGGTGTCGTGGGCGTGAACGTCCAGTTGCCGTCCTCGTCGACTTCGGCCTCGCCAAGTGCGTTTCCGTCGCCGTCCGTGAGAATCACCGTAGCCCCGATCTCTGCCGTACCGGAGAGGGTGGAACCGTCGCTCGCCTCTACGGTCGGAGCCGCCGGCGCGATGGCGTCCACGGTCGAGGATGCGGAAAGGCCAGTGTTGCCGGCCGCATCCGTCGCAGTGGCATTGATCACCATTCCGTCCGAGAGCGGGGCGTCGGGCGTGAAGCTCCAGGCGCCGTCTTCGTCGGTAGTGGTCTCGCCAATCTCGTTTCCGTCGCCGTCGGTCAGGGTGATCGTGGAGAGCGGCTCGGCCGTGCCGGATACTTGTGTACCGTTGCTGGCCACGATTACGGGCGCCGCGGGCGGCGTCGCATCGACGGTGATGGTGGCAGTGGCGCTGGTGTTACCGGCAGTGTCGGTTGCGGTGGCGGAGACTTCCGTCCCGTCCGGCAGCGGCGCATCGGGGGTGAGGGTCCACGCGCCGTCTTCATCCGCCGTGGTCTCGCCGATCACATTGCCGTCACTATCGGTCAGCGTGACAGTCGAGCCTGCCTCTGCCGTTCCGGAAAGGGCCGCGCCTTGCGTCGCCTCGATGACCGGAGCGGCAGGTGGCAATGCATCGACCGTCGCCGTGACCGGAGCGCTCGTGTTGCCGGCGTCGTCGCGGGCGACCACTTCGATCACCGTGCCGTCCTCGAATGGTTCGGCGGGAGCGAACGCCCAGTTGCCCGTGCCGCCCACGCCGATCTGCGCGATCAGCTCGCCATCGCCATCGGTCAGGATAACCGTGGAGCCGGG
This sequence comes from Novosphingobium silvae, assembly GCF_009856825.1. GTDB lineage: Bacteria > Pseudomonadota > Alphaproteobacteria > Sphingomonadales > Sphingomonadaceae > Novosphingobium > Novosphingobium silvae. The sequence continues at coordinate 87,836 of NZ_WVTD01000013.1, forward strand.
CTCTGCCGTGCCGGAGATGGATTCGCCGTTCGGCGGAACAATCGTCGGAGCGGCGGGGACCTGCGCGTCCACGATGATCCCGGTAGCCGGGCTGGTGTTGCCGGCGGCGTCCACAGCGACGATCACCACGCTCGTGCCATCGGCGAAAGGCTCAGCGGGCGTGAAGCTCCAGTTGCCTTCGGCGTCTGCGGTGACTTGCCCCAGCGGGTCGCCCGAGCCGTCCGTCAGCAGGAGAGTTGCGCCGGCTTCCGCCGTGCCTGAGACGACTTCGCCGTTGGACGGTTCTGCTGCCGGGATAGCGGGTGCCACGGCGTCGACGGTCACCGTGGCCGCAGGGCCCGCCTCGCCGCTCTCGTTCACGGCTGCCACGTTGACGAGGGTGCCGTCAGGCAGCGGCGTGGCGGGAGTGAACGACCAGGTGCCATCGGCTGCGACGGTCGCCTGTCCGATCGTGTTGCCCGCGGCATCCGTCAAGACGACGGCGACTCCTTCGTCGGCGGTTCCGGAAACGACCGTGCCGTCGCTTGCGGCGATGGTGGGTGCTGTCGCAGGCGGCGGCGTCAGGTCCGGCGCGGTGACCGGGACCGGTTCGCTCGGGTTCCCGGCCGGATCGACGATGATGACGTGGATATCCTCGCCATTGTCGAGGGGCTCGGGCAGCTCGATAGTGAAGGTGCCGTCCGCGCCGGCGACGGTCGTGTGGTCGATGTCGCCATCCTGGTCGATGTCGATTTGGACGATATGCCCGGCCTCGGCGACGCCGGAGATGGTGGTGCCGTCATCCGAAATCGTCACGCTTGCAGGCGCGGCGGGCGCCGTGCTGTCGGGCGCGGTGATCGTCGCGGCAGGGCTGGTGTTGCCGGCAGCGTCGCGCACGGTGACGGACACCGTCTCGCCATCCACGAGCGGGGGTGCGAGAGTGATCGAGAAGGTACCGTTCGACCCGGCGGTCGTCGTGTACTCGACGGAGCCGTCGCCATCCACGTCGATGCGCACGGTCGCGCCGGCTTCGGCGTTGCCGGTGAGAGTGGTGCCTTCCGCGTTGATCGCGAGGTTGGTTGCAGCGGCCGGCGCTGTGGTATCGGGGGGCGTGGGTGTGGGCGCAGGCTCGTCGTCATCGTCGCCGCCACTGGCGACGGCCGCGACGGCACCGCCTACGCCGAGGAGGGCGAGCGGGATGATGGCTCCGGCACCGAGGCCGCCGCCTTCGGCAGCTGCACCCGCCGCAGCGGCCTCTGCGCCGGCGGCCGGCGTCGAGAATCCAGCGACTGCATCGATCGGCACGTAAGTGGCAGACGACATGGTGCCGGGCGCCAGCTGGCTCACGTCGGCTGCGAGCATCCCGTCTTCGGACACGAGCAGCAGCTGCGATGTCTTGGCCGGGTCGGCGTAGAAGTTGGCAATGCGAAGCACCTCGCCGGTCTTGAGATGGACGACGAGATCGGAGCCTTCGCGGGTGAACCCGGCGATCGCCTCGGGAGTGAGGTTGAGGGCAACGCTGCTGCCGGCGGGAACCGCCAGGGAACCCTGCACCGTTTGCGCAGGAGCGGAGTTGAGACCGGCGTTCGAGGACGAGATCTTGGCTACGACAGGCATGTTCAAACCTCCCACAAGCGCGCGCACACCGGCTTGATGACCGGCCGCGGCGATCAACCAGGCTGCTTCGGCGGCAGACCGGCGGGCGGAGAGTGAGGCATGCTGTGCCCCTTGCCCGTCGAGCCCGACTGCTGCCGGAGCCCTTGGGACGGTGGATTAAGCTCATGGCAGCATTCGCCAATTCCGACATCGTCCAAATCGGAATCGATTACCCGGGAACCAAATAGCACGCCTGCTTAAGGGAAAGTTCTGAGGAATGCCGCGCTCGATAACGGATGATTCTGCTGCGACGATCTGGCCTTGCCGCAAGGCAGAACGACCGCCGGCGCTGAGTCGCCGACGGTCGTTCCTGTAGTTCTGAGAATAGCTTTGGCGGCGGGGCGGCCGCTACGCGGTCATTGCGGAGAAGGCGTGACCGTAGTGCGCTCTTCCAGCCCGCCGCCCAGCGAGCGATACAGCTCGACAAGGTTGCCCGCCTGAGTGAGGCGGGTGGTGACGAGTTGCTGCTCTGCCGCATAGGCAGTGCGCTGAGCGTCGAGGGTGGTCAGGAAGGAATCGATCCCTGCACGGAAGCGTGCGTCGGAAAGCCTGGCGGCCACCCTTGCCGCTTCGGCACGGGTGCTCTGCGCACGAATCTGGTCGCCGATGCGGCCACGCTGTGCAAGCGCGTCCGCAACCTCGCGGAAGGCGGTCTGGATGGCGCGCTCGTATGTCGCGACGGCGACCTGCTGCGATGCTTTCGCATAGTCGAGGTTGCCCTTGCGGCGTCCGAAATCGAACAGCGGCAAGGCCCCGCTAGGCGCGACGTTATAGTTGTAAGTGCCATCCTTGAAGAGGCCCGACAGCGCGGTGCTGAGCGTGCCAAGAGTGGCGGTAAGCGAGATAGTTGGAAAGAACGCGGCGCGGGCGGCGCCGATATTGGCGTTCTCGGCGATCAGCTGGTGCTCGGCCTGAAGCACGTCCGGTCGGCGCAGCAGTACCTCCGACGAAATGCCGGACGGCAGAGCATCGCGAGATGCGGGCTGCGCGCCAAGTCCTGTGGGCAGCTGTTCCTGCGGCACGGTGGTGCCTGCCAGCAGGTTGAGCGCGTTCTGGTCCCGCGCGATGGTGGTCTCGAGCGCGGCGATGTCGCTGAGGGCACCCTGGTAGTTCGTCTCGGCCTGCCGGACCTCAAGCTCGGAACCGATGCCGACGCGGAACTGCTCGCGGGTGAGGCGCAGGGTTTCCTCGAAGGCTCCCAGCGTCTCGCGCGAGAGGCGCAGCTGTTCCTGGTCGGAGGCCATGGTGAGCCAGGCGTTCGCGATTTCCGCGATCAGGCTGATCCTGGCGGAGCGCTGCGCTTCCTCGGTGGCGAAGTACTGCTCCTGCGCCGCCCGGGAGAGATTGCGGACCCGGCCGAACAGGTCGAGTTCGAAGGCGGAGAGGCCGACCGAAGCCTGGTATATCTCGATATCTTGCGACGAGGAGGCACCCGGATTTGCGCCGACACCGCCACCCGCCGCCTGGCCGGCGCCGAAGATGTTGTTCGTGTAGGTCGCGGTGCCATTCGCGCTGACCGTGGGCAGCAGGTCGGCACGCTGGACGCGGTATTGCGCCCGCGCCTGCAGCACGTTGCCCGCCGCGATCCGGAGATCGCGGTTGTTGGCAAGGCCCGTCTCGATCACCTGCTGGAGGCGCTGGTCGAGGAAGAAGTCGCGCCAGCCGATCCGCGAGACGTCCACCGCGTCGGTCGGTGCGGTCGGGTATATGCCGCCCTGCGGCAGCGTCGCGGGAACCGCGCCGCCGGGGCGCTCGTACTTGGGGGCCAGGTTGCAGCCCGCAAGCATCGCGGTGCCCAGCAGCAGGGAGAGGAAGGACTTGGTCATGTTCAGGTTCCCTGGGGCGCCGGGCCGTCCTCGGCACGGCGGTGGGCGTCTTCGCGGCGATCGTCGTCATGCTCGTGGCGATTGCCGTCATGCTGGCCGTGCTTGAACAGCCGGCTGATGACCACGAAGAACATGGGCACGAAGAAGATGGCGAAGATCGTGGCCGAGAGCATGCCGCCCACGACGGCGCGGCCGATCGCGTTCTGGCCACCGGCGCCCGCGCCGGACGATACCGCCAGCGGCATCACGCCGAAGACGAAGGCGAGCGAGGTCATGAGGATCGGACGGAGGCGAAGCTTAGCCGCCTCCATCGCCGCGTCGAAGGCGTTCATGCCTGCCTGGACGCGCTCCTCCGCGAACTCGACGATCAGGATCGCGTTCTTCGCCGAGACGCCGATCGTGGTGATCAGGCCCACCTGCAGGTAGATGTCGTTGTTGAGCCCGGTGAGCCACGCGGCGAACACCGCGCCGATGACGCCGAGCGGCACGACCAGCAGCACCGAGATCGGCACCGACCAGCTTTCGTAGAGCGCGGCGAGGCACAGGAACACGACGATGAGCGAGAGAGCGTAGAGCGCCGGTGCCTGGCCGCCGGAGAGGCGTTCCTCATAGGACAGGCCAGTCCATTCCAGACCGGTCCCCGGCGGCAGCTTCCCGTGCATTTCCGTGATCGCCTCCATGGCACCGCCGGTGCTCAGGCCCTGGCCCGGGGCGCCCTGCAGCTGCACGGCGGGGCGGCCGTTGTAGCGGGTGAGGATCACCGGAGCCTTTTTCCAAGACAGGGTGGAGAAGGCGCCGAACGGTGCCATCTCGCCGCTGGTGCTGCGCACATAGAAGTTCTCGATGTCCTCGGGCGACTGGCGGTAAGGCTGGTCTGCCTGGAGGAAGACACGCTTGGTCCTGCCGCGGTCGAGGAAGTCGTTTACGTAGGCACCGCCCCAAGCCGTCGAAATTTCGGAGTTGATGGCGCTGAGATCGAGGCCAAGGGCACTGGCCTTGTCCTGGTCGATCTTAATATCGAGCTGCGGCGCGTCCTCGAGGCTGACAGGCCGTACTTGCGCCATGCGGCTGTCGCCCGCGGCCATGCCCAGCAGCTGGTTGCGCGCGGCGACGAGCTTTTCATGGCCCATGTTCGTCTCGTCGACCAGCCACATGTCGAAGCCGGTCGCGTTGCCGAGCTCCTGCACGGCGGGCGGCACGAGGGCGAAGATCGAGGCGTCACGATACTTCGAGAACACGCCCATCGAACGCGCGACGATTGCATTGGCCCTGTTTTCAGCACCACTGCGCTCCGCCCAGTCCTTCAGCTTGATGAAGGCCATGCCGGCGCTCTGGCCCTGTCCGTTAAACGAGAAGCCGTTGATGGTGAAGACCGATTCGACGTTGGCCTTCTCCTCGTTGAGGAAGTGCTCGCGAACTACGTCGAGACCCTTCATCGTGCGCGGCAGCGTGCCGCCTGGAGGACCCTGGACGATGGCGAACATCGTACCCTGGTCTTCCTCGGGAAGGAAGCCGCCGGGAAGGCGCATGAACAGCACGGCCATGATGCCCACGATCACGAGATAGATAAGGCCCGAACGCTTCCAGCTGCGCGAGGTGCGGCGCACGCCCTTCTCGTACTTCGCAGTGCCGCGATCGAACTTGTCGTTGAACCAACGGAAGAAGCGCGCGAGCAGTCCATTGCTCTGCTTCTCGTCCTGACGGTGGGGCTTCAGGATCGTGGCGCAGAGCGCAGGCGTCAGGATCAGGGCGACGAGCACCGAAAGCGCCATCGACGAGACGATGGTGATCGAGAACTGCCGGTAGATCACGCCCGTGGACCCGCCGAAGAAGGCCATCGGCAGGAACACCGCGGACAGCACCATGCCGATGCCGATCAGCGCGCCGCTGATCTCGTCCATCGACTTGCGCGCCGCTTCCTTGGGGGAGAGGTGCTCGGTCTGTATGAGGCGCTCGACGTTCTCGACGACGACGATCGCGTCGTCGACCAGCAGGCCGATCGCCAGCACCATTCCGAACAAGGTCAATGTGTTGATGGAATATCCCAGAACCGACATCACGCCGAACGTTCCAAGCAGGACGACCGGGACCGCGATGGTGGGAATGATCGTCGCACGCCAGTTCTGCAGGAACAGGAACATGACGAGGAAGACGAGCACCACCGCCTCGACCAGCGTGTGGACAACCTGTTCGACCGAGAGGCGGACGAACGGGGTCGAATCGTATGGGAAGGCGACCTTGACGTCGGAAGGGAAGTTCTTGGCGATCTGCTGAACTTCGGCCTTCACGGCGTCGACGGTATCGAGCGCGTTGGCACCCGAGGCGAGCCTCACGCCGAAGCCCGATGCGGGTTTGCCGTTGTATGCCGTCTCGAAGCCGTAGGTTTCCGCGCCGAGTTCGACGCGCGCCACGTCGCGCAGGCGCACCACGGCGCCGCCCGTGCCGGTCCGCAGGCGAATATTGCCGAATTCCTCCGGCGTCTGCAGGCGGGACTGAACCGAGACGGTGGCGTTAAGCTGCTGCTCCTGCGAGGCGGGGAGCTGGCCAAGCTGGCCGGCGGAAACCTGTGCGTTCTGGGCTGTGATCGCGGCGGAAACGTCCGAGATCGTCAGGTTGTAGCTGCGCAGCTTGAGCGGATCGACCCAGATGCGCATCGCGTACTGGGTGCCGAAGATCTGCAGTTCGCCCACGCCGTTGATGCGGCTGACCGGGTCCTGGACCTGGCTGACGATATAGTCCGAAAGGTCGTTCGCCGTGTGGCTGCCGTCCTCGGAATAGATCGCGGTGACGAGCAGGAAGCTCGCCGCCGACTTGGCGACGGTCACGCCCTGACGCTGGACTTCCTGCGGCAGCAGCGAGGTTGCTGCCTGGAGCTTGTTCTGCACCTGCACCTGCGCAATGTCGGGGTCGGTTCCCTGCTCGAAGGTCAGGGTAATGGTGACTCTGCCGGCCGACGAGGACTGCGCCGAGAAATAGCGTAGGTTGTCGATACCCTTGAGCTGCTGCTCGATGATCTGGGTAGTCGTTCGCTCAAGCGTTTCCGCGTCGGCGCCCGGATAGCTGGCGCTGATCGTCACCGTTGGCGGCGCGATCGCCGGAAACTGGGAGATCGGAAGGCTGCGAATGGCGATCGCGCCCGCCATCATCAGGACGATCGCGATGACCCATGCAAAGATGGGTCGGTCGATGAAATAACGTGCCATGTTCGATTACTGCCCCTGAGCCTGGCCCTGGGGCTGGCCTTGAGCTTGCCCTTGTGCGGCGCCCGCTCCCTGGGTCTGACCCGGCGTGGCGCCCTGACGGGGCTGACCGGCGGTGCCGGCCGCACCCTGCGGCGCGGCCCCTGCATTGGCCTGGACCGGGACCGGCTTCACGGGAGCACCCGGCCGCAGGTTCTGCCCGCCTTCCAGGATCACCTTGTCGCCCGCCTTCAGCCCTGCCGTCACCAGCCAGTTGCTGCCCACGGTGCGAGGTGCCGTGAGCTTGCGCATCTCGACCTTACCCTGCGCACCCACGACGAGGACCGTCGGATTGCCCTTCTCGTCACGCGTGACCGCGGCCTGCGGCACGAGAATGCCGTTGCTGCGAGTCCCTTCGATCAGCTCCGCGCGGACATACATGCCCGGCAGCAGGAGGCCGCGCTTGTTGGGGAACTGGGCGCGTACGATCTGGCTGCCAGTGGTGGGATCGACGGTCACGTCGGTGAACTTGAGCACGCCTTCCTCGGGGTAAGTGCTGCCGTCCTCCAGCTTCAGGCGGACGCGCGCTGCGCCGCCTCCGCGCGAAAGCTCGCCCGAGAGCAGCTGCTGGCGAAGGCGCAGCACGTCCGCGCTGGACTGCTGGATGTCGACGAACATCGGGTCGAGGCGCTGGATCGTCGTCAGCGGGTCGGCCTGCGAGGCCGAGACGAGAGCGCCGGTGGTGAAGGTGGAGCGGCCGATACGGCCGGAGATCGGCGCGCGGATGGTCGTGCGCGCAAGATCGATCTGGGCGGTCCGCAGCGCTGCTTCCTGCGCGGCGACATCCGCGCGGGCCTGCTGCGCGCCAACAGTGGCGTTCTCCGCCTCCTGCCGCGAGATCGCGTTGATCTTCACCAGCTCGTTGTAGCGCCGGGCCAGCGCAGCCGTCGAAGCGATGGCAGAACGCGCGCGGGCGAGGGCGGCCTGAGCGCTTGCGACCTGCGCGCGGTAGGGCGCGGGGTCGATGCGGTAGAGGGCCTGGCCTTCCTTCACGTAGTCACCTTCGGTGAACAGGCGCTCGAGGATGAGGCCGTTCACCTGCGGACGGACGTCGGAGGATTCGTACGCGCTCGTGCGTCCCGGAAGCTCGCTGCTGAGCACGACCGCTTCCTCGCGGACCGTGACCACGCCCACCTCGGTGGGTCCTGCCGGTGCGGGCTGCTCGCCCCCGCCACCGCAAGCGGACAAAAGCAGCACCAGGGCCGGGGTGATCTTTTTCATGGAGAAAGTCCGCCAAAAGAGTTAAAACGTGAGTGAGTGTTCACTCATGATTCGAGCGCTCTTTATTGCGCCGCAACATCGAAAGCAAGCCGGGAGGGTGGTGGCCATCGAAGGAACAACGGAAAAGCGACGTGCACTCAGGTCGGCGGCACGGCGGAAACACCTCCTCGAAACCGCAAGAATGCTTTTCGTGGCAAAAGGTTTCCACCAGACCGGAATGGCGCAGATCGCCAACGCCTCCGGCATTGCCGTGGGGCAGATCTATCGGGACTTCGCGAACAAGGAGGCGATCATCGCTGCCCTGTGCGAAGCCGATCTCGCAGGCTGGCTCGAGGAGGACAAGCTTCAGGAGGCCGTTGCCACAGGAGACAGCCAGGCCATTCGCGCCTGGATCGAGCGGATCGCCACCGAAGAACCCAGCAGGGAGGATCGGCGCATGATGTGCGATCTTCTGGGGGAAGTGGGCCGCAATCCCATCATCTCGGACATCAACCGCCGGGCCGACGGCCGGCTGCGTACCAGCCTCCAGGCAGCGCTTCATTCGCTTGCTCCCGAGGCGTCCGACGGGCAGCGCGCGATGCTGCTTGATTTCATCATGTCCATATCCTGGGGAATGGTCGCCGGATTGGAGCTTTTTCCTCAGCGCGACCACGAACGGCTGCGTCAGTACGTCGCCCAGCTTCTTGGCCGGGAGATAGCAGCGCTCGGCGCATAAAGACGTTCGTTTCTGCGGAGGGACCGCAAAGGTGCTGCCGATCCTTTGGGGTACTGGACAAAGGGGGCCGGTTGTATCATCCTGCCGTCAAAGAAGACCGAGCATACGGTCGTTACAGAGGATGGTATGATGATCGAGAACAGCGATGTCGATCCCGGCGATAAGGCAATGATCCTGCTGCAGAGCCTGATTTGCTACCTGCGTGAGAAGAACCTCCTTTCCCGCGCTGACATCGAGGAACTGCGCGAGCGCGTGGAATCACGCATGGCCGCTCCCGAGACGAACTTGCCCTGTGCCTCCGCCCTGGCGGCCGCCGCTGCCAGCGAGATGCGCAATCTCGATGACTTCTGCGGGAAGAAGTATGGCGGAAAGCACCGCCGCCGGGTGAACTGAAGCCTCGCGCCTCTTGGTTCTGCGGGCTGAGAGGCGGGCTGATGCCCCATTGCCGTGTCGCCCCTGTCTCAGCGGGGATGACGCGCGGCAAGGGCGATCCCGGCAAGGTTCTGCTCGCGCCTGATCCAGCGCACGCGGCGAGGCGGAGCCTTCTCGGCAGCCGCCCGGAACCTGTCCGTATGGTCGTGGGCGGCCTGCCCCACGCTTTGCCCGCGCAGAGCGCGCTCTGCTGCGCGAACGATCTCCAGCGCATCGCCGAGAAGGTCAAAATCGCGCATGCCGAGCGTCTGCGCTACCTCCACCGCGCGAATCAGGGCCAGCCATTCCGCGTCGGCGTTCGTGCCTGTGCCCAGGTCGTCGAACAGGTGCACTGTACCGCAAACCACCACAGCGGCCTCGATCGGGCCCGGATTCGGCCGGCAGCCTCCATCGAAAAACACCTTCACACGGCCTCTGTTCACCATTTTCCCCTTCTTCAAGCCCGCTCGATGGCTGGAATCGAGGGCGAGCTGCAAGAAATTCAGATGAATTGCTGCGAAGACGCCTAGCCAACCGGCATTTGAGCGCATTATCTGCCATTCGGCCTTGCCATCACCGTGGCACCGCCGCCAAGTGTCTCCCGGGGGTCGTGCCGAAAACGCCAGACATGGCCAGGCGCGCTTCCCCATAACTTCAATTCGACAGGAAGAACGATCATGAACAACAGCGATCTCGCCGATGCTGTCGCCGCAAACAGCGGCATTGCCAAGACCGACGCCCGCAAGCTCGTCGACGCGGTCTTCGAGGCTATCGGCAACGCGGCCGCCAAGGGCGAGGAAGTCTCGCTCAACGGTTTCGGCAAGTTCAAGGTCAAGGACAGCCCCGAGCGTGAGGGCCGCAACCCCGCGACCGGCGAGGCGATGACGATCAAGGCGTCGAAGAAGCTGACCTTCTCGCCCGCCAAGGGCATCAAGGACAAGCTGAACGGCTGACCTGCGCGCACGGGTGGCGCCCCGCTCCTGCGCGGGGCGCCGTTCCGGCGGCCTTCTGACTTCAGACCTTGGGACGCTTCACGTCCATTCTCCAGTGGCTGCTACGGCACGCGCTGCTTTATGGAGCGCTCGTCTGTGCTTTCGGTGTTTCGCCTTTCGTGGCGCAGGCCTGGCGGCAGGCGAGTGAGCGGGAAGCGACCTTCCTCGGCCTGTCCGAGGTGGAAAGCCGGCTACGCGCCGAGTACGAAGCACTCGGCGCGCAGTTCGCCTCTACGACCGCGGGCGCCGAGAACCGCAGTGCCGCCGAACTCGATCGCCTGATCGCCCAGACACGCAGCCAGCGAGATGCGGCAAGGCGTGCGCTGGGTGACCGGCCCGGCATCATGGCGCTATATCGTCGGGGACCGCAGGCCCTCCTCGCGGACCAGCAGGGGCGGCTGCAGGTGGCTCTCCTCGACCGCCAGCTCCAGACTTTGGAAGCGGCGCGAGACTTGGTCGACAGCCGCACCGCACAAGAGCTTCAGGCCGGCGCCAGGGTACGGCTCTCGCAGGCCGAACAGCGCTGCAATGCAGCAATCGCCCGGCAGCAAGCGCTGGAGCGGGCCTGGACTTATCGCCTGCGCAGCTGGATCGAGAGCGAGGAGCACCGGCAGGTCTCGCAGGAACGCCAGCGGGAATGCAGCGTGAGCGACGAGGCCAGGAACCGCCTCGCCGCCATGGCCTACCGCGAAGGTGCGGTGGAGCGCGCGCAAGCAGCTTTGGCCACGTCGCGCCGCGATCTTGTCACAACTTTCGACGAGGCGCTTGCCGACCTGTCCGCAGAGCGCGCGGTCGCCGGGACGTTGTGGCAGGGAAGCGCTGTCCAGAAGCTTCGGGTCCTTGCGAAGGAATGGCATCTTGACCGCCTGTTGACCCAGGCCTTCTGGGCGCTGCTGGTCATCGTCGCCTCGCCCTACCTCATCCGCCTCCTGTGCTGGACCGTGCTGGCGCCCCTTGCGGAACGTCGGGCTTCCATCCGGCTTGCCGTGCCCGGCGGGCGAGGAGCGGCGATCCCGCCTTCCGCGCCCAGCACGACATCGGTTCCCGTGCGGCTCGGGCCTTCGGAGGAACTGCTGGTTCGCCAGTCTTTCCTCCAGACGACCTCGCATCAAGGTGCCAAGGCGACGCAATGGCTGCTCGACTGGCGGCACCCGCTCGCGAGCTGGGCGAGCGGGCTTGCTTTCCTCACCCGCATCGGCGGAGAGGGTGAAGTAACAACCGTTTCGGCCGTGCGCGACCCGTTCGCGGAAGTGACCGTGCTGGCCATGCCGGAGGGGGCATCGTGCGTGCTGCTGCCGCGCGCGCTGGCCGCCGTGGTGCAGCCGGTCGGCCGGCCGCTGCGCATCACCTCGCACTGGCGCCTGGGTTCGCTCAACGCCTGGCTCACTCTGCAGCTGCGCTACCTCGTATTCCATGGGCCGTGCAGGCTCGTGGTGAAGGGCGGGCGAGGCGTGCGCGTGGAGCGGGCGGAGCGCGGGCGCGTGTTCGGGCAGGCGCAGCTTGTGGGTTTCTCGGCAGACCTTGCCTATTCCGTCAGCCGTACCGAAACCTTCTGGCCCTATCTTCTAGGCTACGAGCAGCTTTTCAAGGACAAGGTCAAGGCCGGGGAAGGCATTCTCGTGATCGAGGAAGCGCCGATGGCTGGCCGGGGCGGCAGGGTTAGGCACGGCCTGGAAGGCGCATTCGACGTGGCGACGAAGGCCTTCGGGATCTAGGAAGGGCCGCTTACGTTCATGGAGCGGCGCCCGGCTTTTTCGGAGGGCGGCAACCAAGCGCCGTACCCGGAGAATTCCTTAACCCTTTCGTGCCAGGCTCATGCCTCCCTGGCCTGCAGAGCAGAGCGCCGATGATCGAGCTGCAGAACACGATCCTGGAGATGATCGCCAAGGGCGATGCGCTGGCCGAAACCGCGTATACTCTCTGTGCCGAGGTCGAGCGCGTGTTTCCCGACGTCGTCTGCTCCATCCTTACCATCGATCCGATCGGCCGCATGCGCTCGCTCGCGGCGCCAAGCCTTCCCGCGTCCTACTGCGCCGCCGTGGACGGAGTGCCGGCGGGCCCTCACGCGGGGACCTGCGGGACTGCCGCTTACCTGGGAGAGGAAGTGACGACGGTCGATATCGCCACGGACCCGCGGTGGACGGCGTACCGCGACCTCATCCTTCCGCTCGGGCTGCACGCCTGCTGGTCGAAGCCGATCTTCGGCTCGCAACGCAGTCCGATGGCGACATTCGCCCTATATTTCAGAGAGAAGCGAGTACCTTCTCAGTCCGAGCGGGAACTGGTCGACCGCTGCGTTCACCTTTGCGTCATCGCGCTCGACCGGCATCGTCGCGTGGTGGAGTACGAGCGGCGGGCGAACACGGACGCGCTGACCGGCCTTGCCAATCGCGCCGCCTTCAACGCCGCCCTGCTCGATCTCGATGGGGTGGGGCAGTCCTCCTGGGCGCTGTGCCTGCTCGATCTGGACAACCACAAGGTCGTGAACGACACCTTTGGGCATTTCGCGGGCGACATGCTGCTGCGGCAGGTGGCCGACCGGCTGACCATCGCCGCGTTTCCCGAAAGGGTCTTCCGCATCGGCGGCGACGAGTTCGCGATCATCGTCGCGACCCCTGCGGCACTCGCCGAGCTTGAGACCACCGTATCGGCCTACCTTCGCGAGATCGCCATTCCCACCGACTGCGGCGGCAACATCGTGGTGCCGCGCGCGACCATGGGAGTGGCGGTGCCGGATGGCGGGGCGGAAACGCCCGACGCCGAGAAGGTGCGGTTGAACGCGGACTTCGCCCTCTACCACGCGAAGGAGACGGGGCGGGGCGGCTGCGTCCTCTACGGCCCCGACATAGGATCGCGCATGACGCGCCGGCTCACGGCCATTCGCGACGTGGACCTTGCCCTTCGCGAGGGCCGGATCGAGGCGCACTACCAGCCTGTGGTCAGGCTGGAGAGTGGGCAGGTTGTCGGGCTGGAAGCGCTGTGCCGCATGCGTCGGGGCGAGGAAATGGTCTCTGCGGCCGCCTTCCACGATGCCACGACGGACGCGCACATCGCGCGCAGCCTGACCGCCCGGATGATGGCCCGCGTGGCGCAGGACATGCACTCGTGGATGCTCGCCGACATCCCGGTGCCGCATGTGAGCATCAACGTCACGTCCGCCGACTTCCACGGCGGGTCGATCGAGGAGGCGCTCGCACAGACGTTCGGCCGGCTGCAGGTGCCGCTCGACCGGCTGATCCTGGAAGTCACCGAGTCCGTCTACCTGGATGACGGAGCGAAGGTCGTGCAGGAATCGGTGAAGAAGCTTCGGGCACGCGGGCTCCGGGTCGCTCTGGACGATTTCGGCACCGGCTATGCCTCGCTCACCCATCTGATGACCGTGCCTGCCGACTACATCAAGATCGACAAGTCCTTCGTCGATCGCCTCGTCGACGATGGCCCCAGCCAGGCGATCGTCGGCGGCGTGATCGGGATCGCGGCTAAGCTTGGCCTTGGCGTCGTTGCCGAGGGCGTGGAGAGGGCGGAGCAGGCGCGCCTTCTCATGGATCTGGGCTGCACCGCCGGGCAGGGGCACCTCTACGCGCCGGCGGTCAGCGGCTGCGAGGCAGCCGCGATGATGGTCGCACAGGCGGAAGGGAACGCCTTTCCCGCGGCGGCACAGCTTTCACGCGGCGCGTAGGCGAAGAAAAAGCCGGGACGACATGCATCGTCCCGGCTTTCCCGAAAATTCCTCCCGGCAGGCCGGAAGGTCCCGTAGTTGCCGCCGATCAGCGGAACAGCGACAGGAGCGTCTGCGGCGACTGGTTTGCGATCGACAGAGCCTGCACGCCCAGCTGCTGCTGGACCTGAAGGGCCTGAAGGTTCGCGGACTCCTTGGCGAGGTCTGCATCGACGAGGTTGCCGATGCCCGTCGTCACCACGTCGGACAGGTTGCTGTTGAAGCTCAGCTGGCCCTCGATCTGGCGCGAACCCGCACCCAGATCGCTGAGGCTGGTCTTCACCTCCTCGAAGAAGGTGTCCAGCTTGCCCAGCAGTTCGTCGGCAGCGAAGGAACCCTTTGCAGCCACCGGAGTGCCGGCATCGGGATCGCCTTCGACATCGTCGCCCTGCAGGTTGGTGATGAGCGTATCGGTGCCTGCGGCGCCGAACGCTTCAGCAGCAGCCGTGCTGAGGCCCTGGTTGTTGACGGTGAGCGTGCTGCCGTCGCTGATCGACTGCAGTGCGCTGACCTTGCCGCCCGTTCCCGGGACGGCAGCGACCGGATCACCGTCCGCGTCCGTGCCTGCCGGCGTGCCGGGCGTGCCCTTCAGGAGGTTCGTGCCGTTGAAGGAGGAGCCTTCGATCACGGTGTTGATCTGCTTCTTGAGCGCGAGCAGGTCGTTCGAGATCGCCTTGCGGCTTTCCTGGTCCAGACCTGCGTCCGATGCCTCGAGAGCCTTCGACTTCATCTGGTTGACGAGGTCGGAGATCTGCTCGGCACCGGCGATCGCCACGTCCGTGACGCTCTTGGCGTTGTTGAGCGAGCTGGTGACAGCGTTCAACTTGCCAAGGTCGCCGCGAAGCGTCTGCGCGACGGTGTACTTCGCCGAATCGTCCTTGGTAGACGCCACGTTCAGACCCGTGGTGATGCGGCTCTGAGTGGTTTCCATCGTACGGTTGGTGGCATTGAGGCTCTGAAGAGCGGCCATGGCACCAGCGTTGGTGTTTACCGAAAACGCCATTTTACATTTCCCTTCTAGGTCACAGGCCGATTCTGCGGCCCGCCGGCAGGAACGCTGCCGTCCGTGCAGTCCCGAAAAAGGACGGGTGCATGTTCATTCTAGGAGGAGGGAGGAGGGGGCGGTCGCAGCCTGTGGAAAAACTATAATCTTCCGGGCACGGCCGATCGCCCGCTGGCGAATGCGGGGTAACGCCGGGGAGGGTCAGCGGACGGCATGGCGGTCGGCGCTGGGGTGCTCGCGGGCATCACGCGGGCAATGCCTGTTCCTTCGCATTCGTGCCGAAGGCCCGGGAGGGCTGAGGGAAACTCCCGAGACCGAGCCCGTGTGGTGCGCGAGGATGGCGGGCAGGGCTCGCTCCCATGCCGCCTTACCCGGAGAGTGACATCTCCGATTCATCCGCGCATCCTCTTGTGGCTGTTCCGGTGTCCACGACCGGCGCCGACCGCGTCGGGAGGATGAGCGTCAGCTACACGCTCCCGACCCGCCGCTTTGCTGGCCGGGCTTGTAAGACCGGACCAGTGCTGCGGCATATAACCTAAATGGTTATGTAGGTCAAGCGGTCAGAAGGGGAACAGGGCGTCGTAGATCTGCTGGCCCCAGCGCGCCTGCTGGGCATCGGTAAGCTGGCCCCGGCCGCCATAGCTGATCCGCGCTTCGGCGATCTGGCTGTGGCGGATGGAATTGTCGCGCGCGATGTCCTCGGGCCGGATCACGCCGGACACGACGAGTTCGCGAAGCTCGAAGTTCACGCGCACTTCCTGCTTGCCGCGAATGGCGAGGTTGCCGTTGGGCAGCACGCCCGTGACCGTGGCGGCAACGGTCATGTTGATCTGTTCCGACCGGGAGGTATTGCCCGCGCCCACCGCGCTCGACTTGGAACTGGTGCTGGCGAGGTTGCCGGGATCGGGATTGCCGGGAAGGACCTTGCCGATCTGGCTTTCCAGGCCGAGCAGCGCCGCTATGCCTGCATTCTCGCTGCCGTTGCGGGTGCGGGTGGTAGCGTTGTCCACGCGCGCGCTGTCGGCGATGTTGATGCGGATCGTGACGATGTCCCCCACGCGCGAGGCGCGCTGGTCGCGGAAGAACGCCCCGCCGCCGGTGCGGAACAGCGATGCGCCGCGCGCGGCCGGCTCCGCCTGGGGATCGCCGCCATCGGCCGCGCGGCCGGCGACCGAATGGTTGCCGAGCGAAGGCTCCAGATGCGGCGCCACGGGCTCGCCGGCCTCTGTCATCTTCGGGGCCTTGCCCACGTTCTTCAGGCGGCCCACTGAGCCGCACCCGGCGAGCAGCGAGGCCGAGGCGAGGAGGCAGACGAGCGGGCGGAACGGGAGGGTCATCACGCGGGAGCGATCCTTACTGCGCGGTAATGCGGACTTCGCCGGGCGCGGCGGCGACGCCTTCGAGCGTGCGATTGGTGGCGAGGCTGACCACCCGGACGTTGTCGCCTCGCGCCGCATCGGCCAGCGCGCGCCCGGGCGAGGCGATCCGAAGCGCGCCGGAGACGACCGCGATGGTCACCGCATCGCCGCGCCGGACCACGCGGGGCGCGGTCAGATCGCTGCTGCGAACGGGCGCTCCCGCGTTCAGGCGGCGCACGGCTTCCTGCCCCGCCGCTTCGGCCGGGCTGAGGGCATTGCGCGCGATCGCGGGCAGTACCCGCCCGGTCTCGAAGTCCGACGTAGACAGCACCTCGCCGCGATCGACCACCCTTGCGAGCACGGGCGCGGCTTCCTTCGGCGCGGGAGAAGTCGCGGCAGCGGCGAGGAGCAGGAGCGCTAGCATCTCGTCAGACGGTCTGCGTCGAGGTCTGCAGCATCTCGTCGGCGGTCTTGAGCACGCGACTGTTCATCTCGTAGGCGCGCTGCGCGGTGATGAGCGAGGTGATCTCGGACACCGGGTTGACGTTCGACGCCTCGATGAAGCCCTGGCTGAGAGTGCCGAAGGCGGGCTGTCCGGGGGTGGAAATGTTGGGCTGACCCGAGGAGCCGGTCTCGACGAAGAGGTTGGAGCCGATCGCCTCCAGCCCCGCCTCGTTGATGAAGGTCGCCAGCTCCAGCTGCCCCACGGTCTGCATCTCCGCCTGGCCGGCCAGCTTCACCTGCACTTCGCCGGTCTTGGAGACGGTGACGCTGAGCGCGCCCT
The DNA here is from genome assembly GCF_009856825.1 of Novosphingobium silvae. Lineage (GTDB taxonomy): Bacteria > Pseudomonadota > Alphaproteobacteria > Sphingomonadales > Sphingomonadaceae > Novosphingobium > Novosphingobium silvae. The sequence goes on from NZ_WVTD01000013.1 coordinate 104,738, forward strand.
GCGGAACGGTGATGTCGGGCTGGACGCGGTAGCCGTCAGTGGTGACGAGTTCGCCCTGGTCCGAGAGCTGGAACGAGCCTGCACGGGTATATCCGATGTCGCCCGAGGGCAGCATGACCTGGAAGTATCCCGGGCCGTCGATCGCAAGGTCATAGGCATTGCCAGTGCTGGTCAGCGCGCCCTGTTCGGTGATGCGGTAGACGCCGCCGGTGCGCACGCCCGCTCCGATCTGGATGCCCGAGGGCACTTTCGTCCCATCCGGGCTGGTCGCGGCACCGGGCCGCGAGACCTGCTGGTAGAGCAGGTCCTGGAACTCGGCGCGCTGGCGCTTGAACCCGGTGGTATTCATGTTGGCGATGTTGTTCGAGATGACGTCGACGTTGGTCTGCTGGGCCAGCATCCCGGTGGAGGCGATGGAGAGCGAACGCATGGGAACTCCTGTAGCGGGAAGGGGGCTCAGCCGATCTTGCCGAGGCGGTCGATGGCGCGGCGGCGCATGTCGGCAAGGTCTGCAGAAAGGCGCTGGCTGGTCTGGTAGGAGCGCAGGATCTCGACCATGTGCGCGGTCTCGGAGATGGGCTCGACGTTGGAGGCCTCGACCCCGCCCGAGCGCAGCTTCGTCTGCGCGGCGGTCATGACCTGGCCGCCGGGGCCGGTCAGCACGCCGTCACCCCGCGCTTCGAGCATGTTCTCGTCGGCGAAGCTGGTGACGGCCAGGCGGCCCACCGCTTCCTCGCCCGCCATGACCGAACCGTCGGCGGTGATGGTGAGGCTGCCCGTCCGGTCGGTGGGCGCCAAGATGGGGCGGCCGTTCTCGTCGAGCAGCCGCTGGCCACCCGAGGTCGCGAGTTCGCCGGTCTCGAGCACCTTGATGAAACCGGCGCGGGTGTAGCCGGTGGACCCGTCGCCCAGTTCGACGTTGAGATAGCCCGGTCCCTCGATCATCACGTCGAGCGGGTTGCCGGTCGCCTGGAAGGCGCCCTGGCCGATGTCGTGGACCGCGCCGTAATCAAGCACGAAGGACGTCTTGCGCGCTTCCTGTACCGGGGCGGCCTGCGCGGTCTCCACATACTCGTGGAACAGCGCCTGCTCGCGCTTGTATCCGGTGGTGGAGACGTTGGCCATGTTGTTGGCGGCCACGTCGAGCTGGCGGCGCAGCGCCTGCTCGTGGCTCAGCAGCACGAAGGAGGAAACGTCCATCACCGGCACCCTGGCGAAAAATCTCGGTATAACCCGGAAGGAGGCCTCCGGCCGGGCAACAATCCTATATATAGGAATGAAATCGGGCACGCGGGTGGACGTGCAAGATTTAAGGGGTGAAACGCATGTCCAGCGACCAGGCCGTGGAGCTTGTGCCGGCCGAACTGCCCGGCGGGGCGGAAGCCGGGGCGAAGAAGAAGCGCCTGCGCCTGCTGGCGATCGCCGTGGTGGTCGTCGGCATGCTCGCGGGTGCCGGGGGCGTGTGGTGGTACATGCAGGGAAGCGGCGCGGACCATGCAGGTGCCGCGAAGCACGAGGAAGGCTCCGCCGATGGCGCCTCGGACGCCAATCCGTCCGCCTCCTATATCGAAGTCCCGCCGATGATGGTGAACCTTCGCGGCGGCGGAGCGCAGGCGAAGTTCCTCAAGGTACGCTTCATCATCGTCGCGGCGGAAGGCAAGACCGAGGCGGTCAAGGCGCGCCTGCCGGTCGTGCTCGACGCACTCCAGCCCTTCCTGCGCGAGTTGCGGCCTGACGATCTCAACGGCGCGGCGGCGGTCTTTCGCATCAAGGAGGAGCTGATGCGCCGCTCCGCCTCGGCGCTGGGCGAGGGCATGGTCCGCGACGTCCTTATCCAGGACCTGATCCAGCAATGAGCGAGGATCAGGGCAAACCCGAGACGATCAGGCTGGCGGCCGTTGACGGCGAGCCGGTGCCCCGGCGCGGCCTGAAGGCGGTGCTGGAATCGAACGTGATCAGCCACGAGCGCCTGCCGATGCTGGAAGTGGTGTGCGAGAGGATGGTGCGCGCCTTCGCCACCTCGATGCGCAACCTCACTTCCGACGCCATCGACGTCAGCCTGGAATCGATCACCTCGGTGCGCTTCGGCGACTTCATGGGCAACCTGCCGCTGCCCGCGCTTTTCGGCGTGTTCCAGGTAAAGCCCTGGGAAAGCTACGGCGTGGTCACGGTAGACGCCGGCCTGATCTATGCCGTCGTCGATGCGCTGCTCGGCGGCCGGGGCGGGACGCGGACGCCGCCGCCCGAGGGGCGCAGTTTCACGACCATCGAGATGGGCCTCGTCTCGCGGGTGGTGCAGATGGCGCTCGATGACCTGTCCGCCGCCTTCGAGGAAATCGCGGCCGTCACCATGGGCCTCGAGCGCATGGAATCGAGCCCTCGCTTCGCCGCGATCGCGGAGCCGAGCAATGCCGCGGCGGTCGCGAGCTACAGAGTGAACATGGAGGGGCGGGGCGGCATGTTCTCGATCCTGCTGCCATATGCCACGATCGAGCCGGTGCGCGACAAGCTGCTCCAGCGCTTCATGGGCGAGAAGCTGGGCCGGGATCACATCTGGTCCGCGCACATGGCGAGCGAGCTTTACAATACGCAAGTGACGCTCGACGTCGTGCTGGGCGAGAAGATGATGCCCTTGCGCGAAGTGCGCGACCTGAAGGCCGGGCAGACGATCGCTCTCAGCCACAGCCCCGAGGAGCCGTTGCAGGTCCACTGCGGCGGCGTGCCGCTGGGCCGCGCGCACATCGGCCAGCGCTCGAGCAACATCGCCATCCGTATGGCCACCGACCTGTCCAAGGGATACCCGAAATGAGCATCTCGACCGCGATCAACCTGGCGCTGGTGCTGCTGTGCCTGTGCGTGCTGGTGCAGAGCATCCGCATCGACCGCCGGATCCGCGCACTGCGCGCCAGCCACCTCGACGATGCCGTGGACAAGCTGGACCGCGCCACCCATCAGGCGCGGCTCGTGTTGGCGGACCTCAAGTTCGTGCTGTCCACGGAAGCGACCACACAGGCGAATGCGGTTTCCGCGGCCGAAGCACTGCGCGACGAGCTTTCGGTCATGGTCGAAATCGGTAACTCCACGGCGGAGCGCATCATGGATGCGGCGCGGCAGGCGCAGTCGGTGGAGGCGGGCGCGCGCAGGCGTGCGCTTCGCAGCGACGACATGGCCGAAGACCTTGCCCGCGCCGAACCGCCGCAGCCCTCCGGTGTCGAGCCGTCAAACAACGTTCGCGGCATCGGCGGCATCTTCGCACGCGGAAGCGCGGTCGCATGATCGCGCTGAAGGCCCTGACCCGGCCCACGCGGCTGATGCTGGGCTTTGCCGTGACGGCGGCAGTGGCGAATGCGATCGCGCTTGCCGCCTCTCCGGAGATGGCGGGCCTCAAGGCCGGGATCGGCGAGGATGCGAGCCGGCTTGGCGTGTCGCTGCAGGAAGCAGGTGCCAGGGCCGGGCGGAATGCCGCGGCCGAAAAGCGCAAGCTCGAAATGCGCGAGCAGGCGGTCCGCGCGGGAGAAGCAAGGCTCGCCGGGCAGATGAAGCAGCAGCAGGCGGCCGCCGCCTCGACGCCGGTCGCTCCGGGCGGGGAGGCGCCGCAGGTGCCCTATGACAATCTGGCCCGCATCTACCAGACGATGAAACCCAACCGCGCCGGGCCGATCTTCGAGAAGCTCGACATCGAGGTGCAGAAGGAAGTCGCCCAGCGGATGCGCGAACGGGCCACGGCGCAGATCATGGCGAACATGTCGCCCGACGCGGCAGTGGAGCTGTCGATGGCGCTTGCCGGGCGGCACGTCATCAGGCGAGCGGCGGGGCAGGGCGGCGGCGCGGGCGGCCGCTAGGTTTGCCGTTTCCCGCCTGCCCAGCGGGCTTTCGGCAGTGTCGGCCGAGGCCTGCGGCCTCAGCGCTCGGTCGCCGAGACCCGCGTGATAAGCACCTTGTCGATCCCCGCATCCACCGCCTTGACCGGCGCGGCGATCATCGCGGCAAGGCGCGGCACTTCCACCGGTGCGAAGCGGGAGGCGCGAAGGCGGGCGAATTCGATCGCGGCGGGAAGGGCGGCGGCGCGCAGCTGCGGCATGCGCGGCGTGAGCGCGGCCGCTTCCACGGCGGTCCTGGCCTGGACCACGATGGTCACATGCAGGACACCGTCGATCCGCCCCCCATCGACGATCGGGACATGGACCGGCTGAAGGGCGACGAACGTGGGATCGGCGGGGGGAACCTCGGCGAATTTGCGGGGCTCGGTGTTCGCGGCCCCGGCCGGGACCGAGGCCGCCAGCAACAGCGCTGCAAGCGCGCGGCGGTGACGGACGGGAATTTGCATCGAGTGCTCCGGCTGATGGCGTCGCCCGATCCGCGATGCGGGCTCTTCCCCTATAATAGGATGAAACCTGAGGAGTCTCGAACAGATGAGCAGCGATCGGCGTCCGGCCAGAGTGCGGGTGGTCTCTTCCGGCCGGACATCCGTGCCGGGGGACACCGGCGCCACGCCCGCCCGCCGTCGCTCGGACAGTCCTTCCGCCCACGCTGATCAACCGCAGGCGCTGGCCCTGGATCCCGCAGAACCGCGTGACGGGGCCAGTCTGCTGTGGATCGTTGGCGCGATCGTGCTGTTCCTGGTGGGCTGCGCCATCGGCGGCGCGCTGTTCGTCGTGTCGGGTCTGGCGGGAGCCGGCAGCCTGTGACCCGCGCCCGCCTGCTGGGCTGTGCCGCCCTCCTGTGCACGACCTCCGCCACGCTTCCTCCCGCCCCGGTCGCTCCGGCCGGACAAGCTTCCACGCGCGTGCCCGGCTTTGCCGCAGAGCTGGCCCAGCGTCAACCGCTCGCGGGAGGCTCGGCCTGGCCCGCCCTTGCCGAAAAGGAGGCGTGGCGGCGTCTCGCGACGGCGCAGGCAGGCGGGCGGCAGGCGGTCCGCTGGGACTATGCCCGCAGCCTCATCGCGGCCGAACGCGGGGCGGATGCGCTGGGTGTGCTCGACGTCATGTTCCAGGATGACCGCGATCTTGGCATGGTGGATGCCTACCGCCTTGCCCGGGGCGCGGCGCTGACGCAGCTTGGCCGCGCGCAGGACGCCGTCGCCGCGCTCGACATGCCGGGCCTTCGCGCCGATCCAGAGGCGTGCCTGTGGCGGATGCGCGCGCTATCCGAAGGCGGTCTGGCGCAGCAGGCGCTGGAGCAGCTGCGCTGCGCCGATGCTGCCCTGGCCAAGCCGCGCGCGGCTCCCTTCGTGATCGCGGCCGCCCATGCCGGCGTCGAGGCGGGCGCACCGCAAAAGGCGCTGCACTGGCTGTCGTGGCTGCCCGACCGGGACCCCGCCGCCAATCTCCTGCGCGGGCGGGCACAGCTTGCCCTTGGCAAGACGGACGAGGCGCGTCTTCGTTTCGCCCGTGTCGAGCAGTCCGGAAGTGCCCGGCAGCGCATGGACGCGCGGCTCAGCGGGCTGGAGGGCGACGTCGCGCGCAAGGCGATCTCCCCGGCCGAGGCCCTGAAGCGCCTTTCGGAAATCCGCTATTCGTGGCGAGGCGATGCCATCGAGGCGCGCGCCCTGCGCCTGAGCTACCGCCTTGCCGACGAGAGCGACGACTTGCCGGGAGCGCTTTCCGCGGGCGCGGCGCTGGTGCGCTACCATGGCGATGCCTCGAGCGAGGTCCTGCCCGGCCTGCGCACCAAACTTGCAGCCGTGCTCGAACCCGCCCGCAAGCTGCCACTCGACAAGGCCGCCGGGCTCTACTGGGACTACCGCGATCTCGCCCCCACCGGCGCGGAGGGGGACCTGATGGCAAGCCGCCTCGCCGCGCGCCTCCAGCAGGCGGGCCTTTACGAGCGGGCGGCGGACCTTCTCTCCTACCAGCTCACCCGGCGCGCGGGCGACCTTGCCCGGGGTCCCTTGTCCGCGCGGGTCGCCAGCCTCTACATCCTCGCCGCGCGGCCCGAGCGAGCGCTGAAGATCCTGCGCCAGACAGACGATCCCGCGCTGCCCGACGCCATACTCGCCGAGCGCAGGCGTGTGGAAGCCGCCGCGCTGGTGCAGGTGGGCCGCGCACAGGAAGCGCTTGCGGTGCTGCAGGACCTGCCCGATGCCGACGCGCTGCAGGCCGAAGTGCTCTGGCAGCAGCGCAACTGGGCCGGTTATGCGGACAAGGCGGCGAAGGCGCTCCCGCGTGGCAGGGCGCTGGATGCGGTCGCACAGGCACAGGTCCTGCGGCTTGCCATCTCGCAGGCCATGCTGGGGCGCGAGGCCGCCCTTGCGGCGCTCCATGACCGCTATGAAGCCGGGTTCCGGGGTCTGCCATCGGCGCCGGTGTTCGAGATGCTGACCGGCAAGCCGGGCGCAGCCGATCCCGCAAAGCTCGCCCAGGCGATGGCGGCGATCCCCTCGGCCAGCCCGGCAGGCGACTTCGCGGACCTGCTGGAGCGCTCGTCCTCCCGGTAGTTCCTACTTCAGGTAATTGGCCAGCGACATCTGGTTGAGCTGCGCGAAGACCGAGTAGCTTGCCTGGAGGATCGTCTGGCGCTGCGTTATGTCGATGGCCACTTGCCCGAGATCCGCATCCTCGACCGAGCCGATCACGCCGGTGAGGAGGTCGACGCGATCCTGCGCCCGCTCGCCCAGCGTTTCGATATGGGCCTGCTTGCGCCCGTTCTTCGCGTTCACGGATCGCACTTCGGTGATCCCCGCGTCCAGCAGGTCGAGCGCGTCCGTGATCGCCTGCTTCTGCGCATCGGTCAGCGTATCGCCGAAGGGCCCAGCCTCGGCAAGCGCGCGAAAGGCCGGGATCAGGCTTGCGCCGACGTCGCTGGCGCCGATCCCATACTCCACGTCCACTCCGTCGCCCGCGCGCGTCGACTGGCGCACATCGTCATTGGCGAAGGCATCCGCCGCCTCCAGGCCAACCGTTTCGTTCAAGCTCTTGGGGAGGAACGGCGTGGCCGAGGTCTGCGAGCCGGCGAAGAGAGGAACGCCGCCTTCCCGCGCATTCAGCGCGTTGCGCATGTCGGCGAAGGCATCCTCGACGATGTCCTGCAGCCCCGGTGAATTGCCGGTGCCGACGGCCGAGAAAAGCTCCTCGCGAAGATCGCTCAGCGAAGTGTCGATCTGTTCGAGGTTGGCCTGATAGAGCGAGAGAGTGGTCGAGACCCGGCCGATGCTGGTCTTGTAGCTCTCCTGCGTCGCCAGCATCGAGCGCGCCGAAAGCGTGCGCACGGCATCGAGGCCGAGCCCGGCGTAGTCGTTCACCTTCTTCTCGGTGGCGAGCTGCAACTGGCTTGCGGCAAGGTTCTGCTGCGAGCGCTGGATCGCGCCGGACAGCGTGGCCTGCAGGGGGATGGTGGCAACGCGGGTCATCCGTCTATCCTCGTTACAGCATGGCCAGGAGGGTTTCGTACATCTGGGAGGCCGTGGTCATCACCCGCGCGGAGGCCGAATAGCTGTTCTGCAGCACGACCATTTGTGCAAGCTCCTCGTCGATGTTGACGCCCGAAAAGGAGTCGCGCCGGTTCACCGTGTCGCCAAGGCGTGCGGCGGCGTCCTGCTGCGCGACCTTGGCGAGCGATGCCTCGGAACCCGCCGTTCCCAACAGGCGGTTGGCGAACATCGAGATGGTTGCTCGCCCGTCTTTGCCAAAGTCCGCGCTCGCGGACAGGGCATCGACGAGCGCGTTGGCTCCCCTGATGTCGCCAGAGCCGATGGCCTTCTCGCCGATACCTGCGTCCAGCTGCAAACGTGCGAGCGGCAGACGCGCCGTGTCGGCCAGGATCGCGGAAGGCACCTGCGCGGTGCGCAGGCCGCTGGCGGCGCCCGTCAGTCCCGAAAGAGCGGAGAAGGACAGGCCCGTGCCCATCCTGTCAGTCGAGTCGGAAGGGATCGCGATCGTGGCCCCGGCGCTCGACGTGACAGGCGTGAAGTCGACGCGGCCTCGCTCGTCCAGTTCGAAGCTGCCGAAAGCGCCCAAGGCGCCTGCGTTCAGCTCGTCGAGGATGTCGCCCCATGTGGACCCGCCCGACCCGGTGAGCGCATGGCTGGCGAGGACCTTGCCGGATGCATCGCGCAGCACCACCTGCGCGGTCTGCCCGGCCTCGAAGCCATGCGCGTCGGTGCGGGTGAAGCCGGGGGGAACGAGCGCGCTGCCGTCCGAGCGCACGAGGTTGTTGAGGCCGAAGAACTGCGAGAACCCGGCGCCCGCGCGGTCGCTCGGCGCCTGCGGATTTTGCGCGATGGCCACGCCGTGCGCGCTGGAAGCCGCCCGGATCGAGAGCACGCCGTCCTCGAAGCTGGCGCTGGCGTGCGGCGCCAGCCCGGCATTGATGGCGGATACCGCATCGTCGACGGTGGCACCGGCTCCCAGCGCGTCGAAGTCGATCTCGGTCTTGCCTACCAGCGTGCCGTCCTTGGCCACCACGGCGAAAGTCGCCTTCCCGGTGAAGCCGAGCCTGTCGCTGCCGACAAGACCATTGGCCTGTCCGGTCAGGATCTGCGGCGGGGGAAGGGTCGTGCCCTCGTTCGCGACCTTGTTGAGCGTTTCGGCAAGGCCGGTGAAAAGCTGGCCAAGCTGTTCGGAGAAGTTCGGCAGGGCACGGTCGCGCATGTCGATCAGACCGCCCAGCTTTCCGCCGACGGCCATGGAATCGATCTTCTCGCCCGTCGCGGCCTTCATCGTGCCGTCCGCCTCGGCGAAGCGGATCTCGATGGGCGAATAGCTCGCCTGCGCCGCTGCCACTCCGGTCGGGTAGCTGAGCTGCCGCAGCCGCCGGTCGAGCAACACTTGCCCCGAGGCGGTGTCGATGGTGACACGCCCGTCGGGCTGCTCTCGCACGTTGACCTCGACGAGGCCGCTCAGTTCCTGCAAGGCGGACATCCGCTCGTCGGACGGACCTGAAGTTGTCAGGCCAAGGCCTTGAAGTCGCGACACTTCTGCATTGAGGTCGTGGATCTTGCGCAGCAGCACGTTGACCCGGCCGACGGTGTCGGAGACCTCGCTTTCGACATCGGCCTGAAGCGCCGCGACATCGTCCTGAAGCCCACCCAGCGTGTCGATCGTGTCGGCCACGGTGCCGGTGAACATCGCGATAGCCTCGGGCGAGCCTTGCAGCCCGGCGATCTCCCCGGCGGAACTCGATATTGCGGTCAGCCGGGCGGCAAGGCCGGAGGTGCTGTCCGGGGACCCGAGCATTGCCTGCAACCGGTCGAGGTAAGTCGAAACGGCTTCCGTCCGTCCTGCGGCGCCCGCGCGCGTATAGACGGCGTTCTCGAGGAACTTGTCCGCCACGCGCGAGGGTTCGCCGACCACCACGCCGTTGACGGTGCCGCCCGCCACCGAGGCGCTCTGGGCAATCTTTTGCCTGGCGTACCCCGGTGTGGAAACGTTCGCGACATTGGTGGAGACGGTCTGCATCGCGGCTTGCGAGGCCGCGAGACCGGACATGGCGGAGTTGAGGATGGAGTTGAGAGACATGCCTCAAGCCGCTGTTATGTAATGCCTTTCAGTTTAACGCTTCAGGTTGCTGACTTCCTGCAGCATGTCATCCACGGTGGTGATGATCTTGGACGAGGCGCTATAGGCCCGCTGGAACAGGATCATGTTCGAAAACTCCGCCGCAAGATCGACGTTCGAGGCCTCCAGCATGCTGGCGGAGATCGTACCGCCGCCAACGGTGCCCGGCTCGTTGATGGCCACATTGCCCGACTGTTCGGAGACGATATAGGCGTTCCCGCTGATGCGCGTCAGCCCATCGGGGTTCTGGAATGTCGCGAGCGGCAGCTGGTAGATCGCTCGCGAAGTGCCATCGTCGAATACGGCGCTGACCACGCCCTTCTCCGAGATCTTCACCGAAGCGACCGTGCCCAGCATGCCGCCGTCGATGGTGGAGGAAAGCAGGGCGGACGTGCTGCCGAACTGGGTCAGGCCATCGAACTTGTTGTCGCCGCCAAGCTCCAGGCTGATGAGTTCGGCCTTGGCGTCGTTGGACCAGCTAAGCTCGAGATCGTCGAACAGCGACGCCGCCGATCCCAGCTCGAGGCTGCCGTCGGAGTTGAAAGTGATCGTCTTGCTGGCGATCATCACCTGCTCGCCGGCGGCGTAGCTGTCGACATCGACGGCGACGGCCGCGCCGTCAGCGCCTGTGTAGCTCTTGATGTCTGCAGGGTTGCCGGTGATCTCGGCCTGCCAGGTGTTTGGCCCGGTCTTCACGAAGTTGAAGGAGAGCGTGTGCGCCGAGCCTTGCGCGTCATAGACCTCTACCGAGCGCGCGAACTGCGGGGTGACCGCTCCGCTCGCCATGTGGCCCGCTTCATAGCCTGTGACCTCCTCGGCTGTTGCGTCGAGGTTGGCGCGCAGCTGAATGCCGGTCGTCGGCGTCGCAGCGCCAGTCAGCGCGTTGGGCCGGATCGGCTGCATGGCGCTCTCGCTGCCGTTGTTGACGTACTGGCCCTGCGCGTCGAGCGGCCAGCCCATCAGGTAGTAGCCTGCGGTGTTGCGCAGATAGCCCGAAGAATCGGTCGTGAAGGAACCGGCGCGGGTGTAGGCGGTGGCGGCGTCCGCCTCCGGACCCGTCCGCACCACGAAGAAGCCCGAACCGTCGATGCCGATATCGGTCAGGCTGCTGGAGGCCTGGAGCAGCCCCTGCTTCGAGATGAGAGCCTTGGGCGTCGCCGAAACGCCGCCGGCCGAGTAGCTGCCCGAAAGGCTGCCGCCGGTGACCAGTGTCTCGAACTGCGCGGAAACGCCCTTGTAGCCGATCGTGTTCACGTTCGTGATGTTGTCGGCCACGGTCGCCATGGCGCTCGACTGCGCGCTGAGGCCGGAAACGCCTGCATAAAGAGCGGAATAGAGGCTCATCGTCTTCTCCAGTGCGCGCCGGACATAGCCCCGGCCATCGTCATTGTAGGAGAAGTTCCGGTCAGTCGGTTTGCACTCATGTGGAAAAATGGCTTCGGATCGAGGAAAAATCTCGTGGCCTGAGCGACACCTTCCGATCCTTCCTATAATAAGGCGATCTCCAGGGGGCTTCGGAAAGACATGACTCTTCGCATCTCGCTTCGCAACGGCGAGCCGGTGATCGTAAACGGCGCGGTCCTGCGCGCGGTGGGCCGGACCGACCTCGTGCTCGAGAACGAGGCGACGATCCTGCGCGGACGCGAGGTCATGAAGCCGCAGGACGCCGATAGTCCGGCCAAGCAGCTCTATTTCGCCTGCATGATGGCCTACATCGACCCTGCCGACATCGCCCGCCACCAGCAGGCTCTGCTCGAGCGGCTCGAGTTGCTGATGTCGGCCCTGGTCTCGCCGGAAGCCAAGGCGGTCTGCGTGCAGTTCGCCCAGAAAGTCGCGACCGGCCAGTTCTACCAGGCGCTGGCGGACTGCCGGTGGCTTATCGCCTATGAGGCGGAGGCAATCGCTCGTCCCGCCGCGCAGGCGGCAACGCCCGCCGCCTGATCCGGCACCGACGATGACGACCCTGGCCGCCGCTGCCGCAGGCCTGCGCATGCTGGCGCCCGACCAGCGGTATGGCCGCGTGGTTGCGGTGCGCGGCGCCCTGATCGAGGTGGATGGCCTGGCCGGCGCCGCCCGGATCGGCTCGCGCGTAATGCTGCGCGCGCCTTCAGGGCCTGTCGAGGCGGAAGTCATCGGGCTCGATCGCGGGATCGCGCAGCTCATGGCGTTCAACGAGCCGGACGGGATCGCATCGGGATCGCGCGCGGACCTTATCGCCGGGCAGGAAGGGCTTCGCCCCAGCGCCGCATGGCTGGGCCGGGTGGTGGATGGGCTTGGCCGCCCGGCCGACGGCAAGGGACCGCTGCCGCAAGGGCCCGAACTGCGCCGCATCAAGGCAGCTCCTCCACCCGCCTCCAGCCGCTCCCGCGTCGGCTCGCGCATCGAGACGGGGGTGCGCGCGCTGGATCTTTTCGCCCCCCTGTGCCGGGGTCAGCGCCTTGGTCTTTTCGCAGGCTCGGGCGTGGGCAAGTCCACGCTGCTGTCGATGCTGGCGCGCTGGACGGAGTGCGACGTCGCCGTCATCGGCCTTATCGGCGAGCGTGGCCGCGAAGTGCAGGAGTTCATCCAGGACGATCTTGGCGAAGAGGGCCTTGCCCGCAGCGTCGTCGTGGTCGCCACTTCCGACGAGCCCGCGCTGCTGCGGCGGCAGGCGGCCTGGACGACGCTGGCGGTGGCCGAACATTTCCGTGACCAGGGCCTCGAAGTGCTGTGCCTGATGGATTCGGTCACCCGCTTTGCCATGGCCCAGCGCGAGATCGGGCTTGCCGGGGGCGAGCCTCCGGCCACCAAAGGCTATACTCCCACGGTGTTTGCCGAACTGCCGCGCCTGCTGGAGCGGGCGGGGCCGGGCGCGCCGGGCGAGGGCACGATCACCGGCCTCTTCACCGTGCTGGTCGATGGCGACGATCACAACGAGCCCGTGGCCGATGCCGTCCGGGGGATCCTGGACGGGCATGTGGTCATCACCCGCCAGATTGCCGAGCGCGGCCGCTATCCGGCGATCGACGTGCTGCGCTCGGTGTCCCGCACTCTCCCGCACTGCCTCTCGGATGAGGACAACCATATCCGCCTCGCGGCCCGGCGCGAACTGGCGACGTGGAAGGACATGGAGGAACTCGTGCGCCTGGGCGCCTATCGCGCCGGATCGAGCGCGGAAGTGGACAGGGCGGTCGCGCTCGCACCCCGGATCGAGGATCTGCTCCGGCAGGACCGGCGACAGCGCAGCTTCGCGGCGCAGGATTTCGCTGCGCTGGCCGCCATTCTGGAGAACACCCATGAAGACGCCCTATGACGCTGCCCTGCGCGTGCGCCAGCGCGAGCTTGAAGGGATGAGCAACGCCATCCGCACCGAAGCCGGAACGCTCGCCGAGCTTGAGCGGGCGCAGGGGCACGTGCGCGCCATGCTTGCCGATGAGGCGGATCTTGCGGCAGGCGACATCGCCCTCAGTTCCCCAGCCTGGCTGGCCCGTGTGCGTGGGCAGCAGCGAGATATCGACGGCCGCCGGGCCGCGTCGCAGGCACGGATCGACAAGCTTCGCGACATGGCGACAGACGCCTACGGCACCTTGCGCGGCATCGAGACGGCTGCCGAAGGGTTCCGAGCCGAACGGTCGCGGGCCGAGACAGCGGCGGAGCAGGGCCTGGTCGACGATCTTGGCGCTGTCGCCTTCCTCAGGGCACGGCGCGAAGCCGGGCGATGATCGACGGCGCGAACCCGGCCGCGACCGGCCCTGCTGCCCTTTCGCCGGAGCAGAAGGCCAGGCTCATCTACAGCGAGGCGCAGGGCGAACTTGCCGGTCGGCTGTGGCGCGCGGCACTTGGCGAGACGGCCGCCGAAGCCCGGGAGCGGGAGATTCCGTCAGGCGTCGGCCAGCCCGCACTCGGCGGTGAAAGGCCGGTCGGACTGGATCGGCTGCTTGCCGTGCTGGCGCCGGGAAGCGGGTTGCCGACCGGTGCTCCGCCAGCGATGCAGTCTGTCGACAGCACGCATGCCGCGCCGCAAGCGTCGTCCTCGCCGGAGGCGAGCATTCAGGCGCTGCGCGAGGGTCCGAACGCGCGGTATGCACCGCTCCTCGAAAGTGCAGCCGGGCGCACCGGCATTCCGCCTGCAGCCCTTGCGGCCATCGTCGATGCGGAAGCAGGGAAGGGCGCTGGGGGTGCGTGGCAGACCTACTCGCGCAATCCCCGATCGAGTGCAGCCGGGCTCGGCCAGTTTCTGAAGGGAAGCTGGGAAGGCATGGCGGAGCAGCCGGGAACCTGGCTCAACGCGGCGGCGGCGGCGAACGGTTGGCTGGATCCGCGCGGGCAGGTGCGCAGCCAAAGTCGCGGCGCGCTTCTTGCCATGCGATACGATCCGCAGGCCGCGATCGAGACGGTTGCCGACTATGCGGGCGCCAACCTCGCCGCGCTGCGCAAGTCGGGCGTGCAGATCGGCGGCGATGTCGCGGAAGTGGCGAGAGCGGCCTACCTTGGACATCACCTGGGCCCTTCGGATGCCAGACGGTTCCTGGCGGGGCGAATGGATCCGGAGCGCGCGCGCCGCCTGCTGGGAGCGCAAGTCGGAGGAGAAGACGCCGAGCGCCGCATCGCCACGGCGGGCAGCGCGGTAGCAGCGCATCGCACCTGGCTGCTCGGCTATGTCGAACGCCACGTGCGCCCGGATAGGTTCGCCTGAAAGTCTTCCACGAGGGCGCACGCCTCCTCGAGTGGTCGCGCGCCGGTGGATAACTCTGTTATAGGAAGTTGGTTCCAGAATTATAGGAATATAGTTTTCTCTCGCGGGGGCGGTGCAAGGGGCGCCGAATCCCACGGGGGTCTTCATGTCGAAAATCACTGCCGCTCTGGAAACCGCGGTCGCGACGGTCAAGGCCAACATGCCGCCTGACGGACAGTCGCAGACGCGGCGGCAGCGTGCCGGTGTGGATCAGGCGTTCCTGCGCATCACCAAGTTGATCGCGCCGCGCATCCGTCACTTCATCCGGCAGTACGGCCTTACCGCGCATTGGGACGACGCCGAGCAGGTCTGCGCCATCGCCATTCACCGCGCGATTCAGGCCTACGATCCCGAGAAGGCCCAGTTCACCACTTTCGTGAACTGGCAGATCCGTGGCGAACTGCAGAGCCTGCGCTTCCGCGTGATGACCGACCAGCGGCCTTCCGCCCGCAAGGTCGAGGCCACGACCGTCTCGCTCGATGCGATCGCAGGCGGGGAGGATGGGGAGGGACTGTCGGTCCTCGCATCCATCGCCGACGAGGACGCCCTTGAGCGCACGGAGGCGGGCGCCTCGGAATATCTGGCCCGCTCGGCAATGAAGGCGCTCACTGAAACCTACGTCGAGCATATGCGACACTCCGGTCTCGAACGTATTCGCCGGCGCGCGCAGCCCCCCAAGCCCACGCGTGCAGAACGCGCGAATGGCGCGATGGCGGTCCGTCGCACCGGTCGCCCCGTGCTGGACCACGCGGAAGTGACCGAGCTTGAGGACCGGCTCGCGCACAACCGCCAGATCGTGGAAGGGCGGCTGTTCGAGCTCGCTCCGCTCGATTTCGGCGACGATGACAGTGTCCTTGCCCGAGAGCGCATTCGCCAGGTCGCCAAGCGCGCCGCGAAGACCATGGGCGACCTTGCGGGCATGGACCCGCGCTTCGCGCTCATGGCGGAGTACCGGGAAGCGATGCTGTCCGCGCATTAACCCGCTGCACCGCCGTTCGCATTCGCCAGCCCGTCGATCACCGCGCGGTTGACGGTGATGAGTTCGTCGATGGTGTCGCGGCCGGTGATGACCAGCGAGGTGTACTTCTCCACCCACAGGCCCAGCGAGATGATGCCCGCGCGCAGGTCTTCGGGTAGGCCGTTGCCGGGCAGGGCGCATTCGTTGCGGAAGATCGTCCAGGCCTGGCGATTGCGATGGAGCGCGGGGGCCAGTTGCACGCCTGCGAGGCCAGCGTCCCGCGCGGCGATCATCTCGCCGGTGATCTCGCTCATCAGCCGGTATTCGGTGCTGCGCGGCGTCGCGGCGACCTGCTGGGCGCGGGCATAGGCATTGACGGACATGAAGGCTCCGGCATCAAGGGGTCGCCAGTCATATAGGATGAAAGCGCGTGCTGCGGTCGTGCCCGTCAAAATTGCGGCGGCGTGCACCGCCTAGCCCTGCAGTGTCCTATAACTAAGCTCGAGGGGGCGAGTTGCGCCCGCCATTTGCGGATTTCCTTTCCATGCTCAACGTCGTCGGCCTCGTGGTTATCCTGCTGTGCGTCTTCGGCAGTTTCCTGATGTCGGGCGGCAGCATGGGAGTGATCCTGCATGCGCTCCCGCACGAAATGCTGGCCATCGGCGGCGCGGCGCTGGGTGCATTCGTGCTCGGCAACCCGATGACCACGCTGAAGAAGGCGTGGGCCGGCGTCGTGCGCGTGTTCAAGGGCAACCGCTGGACCGAGGCCGACTTTCGCGACCTGCTGGCTCTCCTCTATACCCTCCTCGCGACCTTCCGGAAGGGCGGCGCCAACGCGATCGAGCCTCACCTCGATGCTCCGGCCGAAAGTTCGATCTTCTCGCGCTATCCCGGCCTGCTCAAGGACCACGAGCTGATCGAGTTCATCTGCGACTACCTGCGGATGATGACCGTCAACTTCGAAGACCCGCATCAGCTGGCCGAGGCGATGGAGGGGGACATGGAGCGCCACCACCACGAGGAACTGGCGCCCCAGCACGCGATCCAGATGATGGCTGACGGCCTTCCCGCCATCGGCATCGTCGCGGCGGTCCTCGGCGTGATCAAGACGATGGGTTCGATCGACCAGCCTACCGAAGTGCTCGGCGCGATGATCGGCGGGGCACTCGTCGGCACTTTCCTTGGCGTGCTTCTCGCCTACTGCCTCGTCGGCCCGATCGCGCAAAAGCTGCAGCAGATCATCGACGCGGACTTCAAGCCCTACCTCATCGTCAAGACCGCGATCATCGGCCACGCGCAGGAGCAGCCCACCGAAGTCGCGATCGAGCTGGCCCGGCGCATGACGCCATCGACCTACGCGCCGAGCTTCCAGGAGATGGAGACGGCGCTGGAGGACGTAAAGGCGCAGCTCAATGCCGCTCCGGCCTGAGCGGGCGGGCTGAGGAAAGTCATGTCCACGCGCGACAACCAGCAGCGTCCCATCGTCATCCGCAAGGTCAAGAAGGTGGTCGGTGGCGG
This sequence comes from Novosphingobium silvae, assembly GCF_009856825.1. Classification (GTDB taxonomy): domain Bacteria; phylum Pseudomonadota; class Alphaproteobacteria; order Sphingomonadales; family Sphingomonadaceae; genus Novosphingobium; species Novosphingobium silvae. The sequence goes on from NZ_WVTD01000013.1 coordinate 121,422, forward strand.
CCATCACGGCGGCGCCTGGAAAGTCGCCTACGCCGATTTCGTGACCGCGATGATGGCCTTCTTCATGCTGCTGTGGCTGCTCGCCAACCCGGACGAGGTGCAGCTCAAGGGCCTGGCCGAATATTTCACGCCCGAGACGCAGAAGACGAACCCCTCGACCACCATGTCCGACCAGCCGGGCGAGCAGGCGGGCGCAGGTGGACATGCGCGCAACGACCAGTCCTCGGATTCCGAACCGCACGGGCAGCCCGCCGCCGAGGCGGGAACCGAAGGCGTCGCGCGCGGCGGCACCGCCGATGTTCCCGAGGCGGCCCTGCGGGTCCTGGCCGACGAGATGCGCATCGCTCTCGAGACGCCGCTCGAGACCGAGGAAGCCAAGCGCAACATCGACGTGCGGCCAAGCCGGGAGGGGCTGCGCATCCACCTGATCGACAGTCCGCAGCGCTCGATGTTCAAGGGCAGCACGGCGCAGCTGAACGACTTTGCCCGTAGCCTGCTCGGCCGGGCGGCGCGCAAGCTCTCGGGCATTGATGCGCGGATCGCGATAGAGGGGCATACCGACGGCAGCGGCGGCAACAGCGATGCAAACTGGGTGCTTTCGACCGAACGGGCCCTTGCGGCACGGGCGGCGCTGGTCGGAGCGGGGCTTCCGACAGACAGGTTTTCCGAAGTCGTCGGCAAAGCGGGTACCGAGCCCGTCTATCCGGATGCCCCCGATCGGCCCGAGAACCGGCGCATTACGATAGTCGTTATGGCGGAAGCGGGATCGTTGCCCCGCGATGCAAGCTTCAGGTTCTGAGCGGATGATGAAGCGCATCATGATCGGCTTCGCAGCCGTGATCGCGGGGCTCGGCGTCGGCGGCGCTGGTGCATGGGGTGTCTCGCGGTACTTTCCCCATCACGCGGGCGGCGAGAAGGCGCCTGCCGGGAACGAGCCAAGCGAGTTCGTGCCGACCGGCGAAATCCTTGCGCCGCTGGTCTTCGCCGATGGGCGCCTTTTCGGCTACGTCACTTTCGAATGCCAGCTCGAAGTCACCGAAGGGACCGGCGAAGACGTGGGCGCCCGGCTTCCCCTGCTGCTGAACGCCGTGAACATGCGCACTTATCGCGCGCCGCTCGCCAGTGGGCCGGACGGCCTCGTTCCGAGCCTCGGCGCCTTTCGCCGCGTGGTCATGGAAGCGGCGGCGGAAGTCTACGGCAAGGATGTGGTGCGCTCGGTCGCAGTCACGCGGGCAGCGCCAGCCTGATCCGCGCCCGAGCCGGTTACCCCAAGAGCCGCTCCCGGCTCAGCCGGGTCCGCCGAAACTCTTCACCAGCGATCCGGCCACCAGCGCCCACCCGTCCACCAAGACGAAGAAGATGATCTTCATCGGAAGCGAGATCGTCGCCGGGGGCAGCATCATCATGCCCATGGCCATGAGCACGGCCGCCACGGCAAGATCGATGACCAGGAACGGCAGCAGCAGCAGGAAGCCGATTTCGAAGGCGCGGCGCAGCTCCGAGATCATGAAGGCGGGCATCAGCGTTGTCATCGGCAGCTCGGCCCGGCTGCGCGGCACCTTGCCCGAGAGGCCAACGAAGAGTTTCACGTCCTCGTCGCGGACCTGCTTCAGCATGAAGGCATGGAACGGGCGGCTCGCCCGTTCGAGCGCTTGCGTCTCGGTGATGGTGCCTGCGTTGTACGGCTCCATTCCCTGCTTCCAAGCGGCGTCGAAAGTGGGCGCCATGACGAAGAAACTGAGGAACAGCGCCAGGCTGATGACGATGGGGTTGGGCGGCACGCCCTGAACACCGAGGCCCGAGCGAAGCAGCGAGAGCGCAACGACGATCCGGGTGAAGGACGTGATCGTCATCAGGATGCCCGGCGCCAGGCTCAGCACCGTCAGGATCATGACGAGCTGGAGCACCCGTCCCGTCATGGTGCCGCCGGTGGCTCCCGCTACCGCGGTTGCGGCGGCTTCCTGCGCCATGGCTCCCGCCGGGAGAACGCATAGAAGCATGGCCCCGGCGGCGATCGCAAGCCTGATCGTCGAAGCGGAGCGCAGCAAGGCCGCGCCGTTCAAGCGCGCCTGCGGACCGTCCGCGCCTGCCTCGGGCATCAGTGGAACCCTCCGGCGTCGCGGGTGCGATCAGGCGCCGGTTCGTGCGAGAACCAGATATCGGGAAGCACCGGGATCTTCGACGCGAAACTTTCCTGCAAGGCCGGCTTGGCGGAAGTCGGCTCGATGCGGGAGGCGGTCGGGAAGGCCTCGGGCGAGGGTGCGCCAACCGTCCGTCCGGCCGGTGCCGCCGAACTGTCGAGCAGCACGACCCCTTCGGGTCCGACCATCACGCTGAATTCCCTGTCGTCGCGGCGCAGCAGCACCACCGAACGACGCTGGTCGATGGCAAGCCGCTCCACCACTTGCAGCCTGCGCTCGGGAGCTGAACTGCCGAGCCGTTCCAGCCACTCGCGTGGCAGCGTCAGGTCGTAGCGCCGCACGAGCCACAGCGCTCCGACAAGAATGCCGAGCACCAGGCCGAGCGCGCCCAGCATGCGAAGCAGGGACAAGGCATCCACGCCTCAGCGCTCCCGCTCGACCACGTGGGTGATCTCCAGCGACATGGCTTCGCCGTTCACGATGATCCGCCCTTCGGCGACGAGCCTGTCGTTCACGTAGACACGCGTCGGATCGTCCTGCCCGCAATCGAGCGGGATCATCGCGCCGCGGCTCATCTTGAGCACCTGACGGATCGGAATGCTGGTCGAGCCGAGCACAATCTGCAGGTCGATGGGAATGCCTTCGAGGACGGACACGCGCGACTCCTTTCAGCGGCGTTATAGGAAAATAAATATAGGATCGATCCACTCACTAGGAAAAAGTTGCCTATAAGAATGTCATGATGGCGGCCGGCATTTCGGCCGGCGCGAGGCATGACGGGGGCGATCCTTGGCGGAACTGGGCAATTCGATCGAAGTCTCGGCCTCGGGCCTGCGCGCGCAGGCCCTGCGCATGCGCGTGATCGCCGAGAACCTCGCCAACTCGGGTTCGGTCGCAACGACAGCGGAGGGCGATCCCTATCGTCGCCGGGTCGCCAATTTCGCAGCAGAAGTGGACCGTGTCAGCGGCGCAACGGCGGTTGCGGTCAGGTCGATCGAGGCCGACAGAAGCGCGTTCGGGCGTATCTACCAGCCGGGCAACCCGGCAGCCGATGCGCAAGGATACGTCGCGCAGCCCAACGTCAATCCGCTGATCGAGGCGGCGGACATGAAGGCGGCGCAGCGTTCTTACGAGGCCAATCTCAATGCCATCGAGTCCGCGCGCGGCATGACCATGCGCACGATCGACCTCCTGAAGTAAGGGCAAGTAGATGTCGATCGGAGCCCTTGACGCCGCATCCGCCTATGGCCGCGCCATGCGCGCCGCGTCTCCGGGCGGGGCCGTGGGACAGGCCGCATCCGCGAACCCCCTCGCCGGCACAGGCACAGGCGCGAGCGCGGGCCTCACGGGCGGCATCGGCAGCGGCATCGCCAGCGGTATCGGGCCGGGCCTCGCGCCGGGGATCGGCGGTCTTGGTGCACCGGGGCAGGGCTCCAGCTTCGGCGGGATGGTAGAGTCCATGGTCTCCGAAACGGCAGGCGCGCTGCGCAATGCCGAAACCCAAAGCGTCCGGCAGATCAGCGGCAAGGGCGACCTCATCGATGTGGTCACCGCCATCGGCGCGGCGGAGACCGCGCTCGATACGGTGGTCGCCGTTCGCGACCGCGTTGTCTCCGCCTACTCCGACATCATGCGGATGCAGATCTAGGCCAGCCGGATGAGCCCCGACCAGGCCATAGAGATCGCGCGCGCCGCGCTGATGCTGATGCTCACGATCGCCGGCCCCCTGCTGATTGCCGCCCTTATCGTCGGCGTGGTCATCGGCCTGCTCCAGGCACTCACCCAGGTGCAGGAGATGACGCTGACCTTCGTTCCCAAACTGCTGGTGCTCGGCGTTGTCATGCTCGTCAGCCTGCCCATGATCGGCCATGCGCTGGGTGCGTTCATGGATCGCATCGCCGACATCATCGTCTCGGGCTGAGGGCGTGGACGCGCTCGACCTGGCGACCCTGCTCAGGCTGCCGATCGATACGGCCGCGTTCCTGGTCCTGTTCTGCCGGGTGGGCGCCATCATCATGCTACTTCCCGCCTTTTCCGAGGATTCCGTTCCCCCGCAGATCCGCCTCGTAATGGCGCTCGCCTTCACCTTCGGCATGTACGGCATGCTCGAGGGCCGAGTGGCGCCTGCGGTGGGATCGGGCATCGCCTTGCCGTTGCTGGTGATGGGCGAAGTCGCCGTCGGCCTTGCGTTCGGAATGGTGGTGCGCATCCTGTTCAGTGCCGCTGCCATGGCAGGCGCGATCGCAGCGCAGCAGGTGGGCCTTTCATCGGCTCTCGTCGCCGACCCTTCGATGGGCGGGCAGGCGCCGCTGCTTTCGCGCCTGATCTCCCTTGCCGCCGTGATGGTTTGCATGGGCAGCGGCGTTCATCATCTCTGGATCACGGCGATCTTCGGGTCCTATGCCAGCTTCCCGGTCGGCGGCCTTCCTCCCATGAGCGACTTCGCGCATCTTGCCGTATCGCTGATGGGACAGGCGCTGTCGCTGGGTGTCAGCCTTACTGCGCCGCTCATCCTTTATGGCATGCTGTTCAATCTTGGGCTGGGCCTTGCCGCGAGAGTGGCGCCCGCGATCCAGGTGTTCTTCATCGCCCAGCCTCTCAACCTGCTGCTTGGCCTTTCGGTGCTGGCCATGTCGATCGGCGCGATGCTTACCGCCTTCGCCACCGCGATGGCCACGTTCATGCAGGACGGATGGAAGCTCTAGCCCATGGCCGAGGAAGCCGACAAGGACCAGCGCACCCACGATCCGACGCCCAAGAAGCTCGAGGACGCAAGGCGACGCGGCGAAACCGCGGTGGCGCCCGAGGTGCGGCATGCGACGATGATGGCAGGAGCGCTCGCCGTCACCGGATGGCTGGGTCTGGCCGCGCTGCAGCGGCTCTCGACGATGCTCAAGCGCCTGTGGGGAAGCGCCGAGGATTTCAGTCTCGATTCCGACGGGGCGCAAGGCCTCGCCACCGGCGTTGCCGCCCATGTCGCGCTCTCGCTCCTGCCGATCTTCGCCGTGCTCATGACGACGGCTTTGGCAGCGGTGTTCCTGCAGGGTCGGGTCACCCTGAGCTGGTCGCGCGTGGCCCCCAAGTGGTCCAAGCTGTCCCCCGCGTCGGGCGCAAAGCGGCTGTTGGGGACCAGGGCGCTGGTGGAGTTTGCCAAGACGCTGGCCAAGATCGGCGCGATCGGCCTCGTCGTCTACCTCGTGCTGGCCCCGCGCCTGCAGGGGGTGGACGGGCTGGTGGGCCGCGCGCCCGGCGCGATTGGCGCGGCCGCGGCGGGCCTCGCGTTCGAAGCTCTGCGCGCGGTCGTGCTGCTGGTCGCCGTGCTCGCCCTCGTCGACTTCGTCTACCAGCGGCGCGCCTTCTTCAAGCGGATGATGATGACGCTGCAGGAGGTGAAGGACGAACACAAGCAGAGCGAGGGCGATCCGAAGATCAAGGCCAAGATCCGCCAGATCCAGATGCAGCGGGCCCGCAGCCGGATGATGGCTGCCGTCCCGACCGCCAGCGTCGTCGTCACCAATCCCACGCACTATGCAATCGCGCTCAAGTATGAGCACGGGGTGACCGCAGCGCCCACCGTCGTGGCCAAGGGCGTGGACGCCGTCGCCCTGCGCATTCGCGAGATCGCTGCGGAGGCGGACGTCCCGGTCGTCGAAAGCCCGCCCCTCGCGCGCGCGCTCCATGCGGCGGTGGACATCGACCACCCGATCCCGATCGAGCACTACGCCGCCGTGGCCGAGATCATCGGCTACGTCATGCGGCTCTCGCGCGAGAAGAGCGCTAGGGAACGGGGGCGGTGACCATGCCCGCCTTGAAAACCCTCGCCTTGCGCCCGCGCCGCCCGCTTTCTCCTATAATGGAGAAGATGGTTCGCTTCCCGCCTCTGCTCCTGCTCGCAGCGCTGCTTGCGTTGCTTGTGCCCGCGAGCGCCTCTGCCGGGCCGCAGCCGCGCATCAAGGATGTGGTCGACGTCGAGAATGTGCGATCGAACCAGCTGGTCGGCTACGGCCTAGTTGTCGGCCTGCAGGGCACGGGCGACCGCATCCGCAACGTGCCTTTCACTGAAGAAACGCTGCAGGCCATGCTGGAGCGCATGGGGGTGAATATCCGCGGCACGCAGATGCTTACCCAGAATGTGGCGGCGGTGACGGTGACGGCGACCATGCCGCCCTTCGCGCGCGCGGGCTCCACCGTCGACGTGCAGGTTTCGGCGCTTGGTGATGCGACCAGCCTGCAGGGAGGCATCCTTCTCGTGTCCTCCCTGCGCGCGCTGGACGGTGAGATATACGCCGTGGCGCAGGGGCCCGTGGCGGTGTCGGGCTTCAAGGCGCAAGGGGCGGCCGCCAAGCTGAGCCGCGGCGTGATGACGACGGCGCGCATCGCCGGCGGCGCGATCATCGAGCGGGAGGTGCCCTACGACCTGCGCTCGGCCCAGACGCTGAAACTGGCGCTGAAGAACCCGGACTTCACCACCGCGCGCCAGATCGCCACCGCCATCAACCGCGAGGTTTCCGGCGCGGCGCAGGTGCTGGATCCGGGGACGGTCGAGATCCGGGGCGGGGCCGGGGGCGGATCGATCATCGATCTCGTCACCCGCATCGAAAACCTGCCCGTCCAGGTGGACCAGCCCGCGCGGATCGTGATCAACGAAGCCGCCGGAACCGTCGTCATGGGCGCGGACGTGCGTGTCAGCCCCGTGGCGATCGCGCAGGGCGGCCTGACGATCAGCGTCACCGAGACGCCGCTCGTATCGCAGCCCGCACCGCTCTCCGGCGGCCAGACCACCGTCGTCCCGCGCACGCGCATCGAAGCGGACGACGGCAGCGGCGCTTCGCTGGCGGTACTCAACACCGGGACCTCGCTGCAGACGCTGGTCGCCGGGCTCAACGCGCTGGGCGTCAGCCCGCGCGACCTCATCACCATCCTCCAGGCACTGCAAACGGCAGGCGCGCTGCAGGCCGAAATAGCGGTGCAGTGACATGACCGATCCCCTTCGCCCGTCGCTTGCCGCCAGGCCTGGAGTCATCCCCGCCGATCGCAGTCCGGCCGCCGTCGCCCGCCAGTTCGAAGGCGTCTTCGCCGGCCAGGTCACCAAGATCATGATGGAATCGGTCGATCAGAACGATGCATTCTCCGGCGGCCACGGCGAGGAGATGTTTCGCGGCATCCTTGCGGAGCAGATCGGCAACCAGATCGCGCACGGAAGGGGGCTGGGCATTTCGGCGGCGGTGGAAGCACAGATCGTCCGGCTTCAGGGAGGCGGCAGCGATGGCGAGTGAGGTGATCGAGATCATGGCCTCGCTGTCGGCCGTCATGCGCGAGGAGACCGCACGGCTTCAGGCAAGTGGGCGTGGACCCGACCTTGCGGAACTGGCCTCGGTCAAGGCGCGCCTCGTGGGAGCGTTGGAAGAAAGGCTTGCCCGGATGAACCGTCAGCAGCCGGACTGGCCGGGGGAGATGGACGAGGACACGCGCACCGTCTTCGCCGAAGCGCTGGGTGAACTGCGTGCGGCATCCATGGTGAACGCGGCCTTGCTCGAGCGGCAGATCGAACTTTCCGCCGATGTCATGTCGGCCATTTCCGCCGAAGCACGGCGCGTCAGCGGCAACCGCGCTTTCGCGTATGGCGCGACCGGCACTCTCGCGCGCAGCGACCTGGCAACTCCGATCGCGCTCAACAGTGAATTCTAGAGCCGGGCCGCTCGCCGCTACTCGAACACGGCCGAGAGCACGGCTGCGACGTCTGCCGGGTCGAGCGTGTCGATCACGATCTCGAGGTCGGGATTTTCGCTGTAGCCAAGCATGCGGCCGTGCCGGTCTGCGGTGACGGAGACCACTCGCAGCCCCGCGTTCTCGCGGATCACCGCAAGGCCGCCCGCCGACGCGAAGCGATCGGGGTCCACCACCAGCGTCGAGCGCCCGGGAAGGCCGGCACCAAGCGTGGGGCGCCCCAGCCGCAAGCCATACGCGCGCGGCCCTGCACCGGCCGGAGCCTCCAC
>NZ_WVTD01000014.1 GCF_009856825.1 Novosphingobium silvae
CGCCCGCCGACGCGAAGCGATCGGGGTCCACCACCAGCGTCGAGCGCCCGGGAAGGCCGGCACCAAGCGTGGGGCGCCCCAGCCGCAAGCCATACGCGCGCGGCCCTGCACCGGCCGGAGCCTCCACCCATGAACCTGTCGGCGCCGGCGAAATGCGGCCGCCGAGGAGCGGTGTGCCGAACACCGGGAGCCGGCGCCTCCCGGCCTGCTCGGCCGAGGGCTGTGCCTTGTCGCCGGGCTGCCAGGCGGCATCGGGGAGGTTCTCTGCGACAGGCTCCCAGCCCGTCGAGGGGGCGCGGTTCGGTTCGGCCGGGCCCGCCAGTTCTGACCGCAGCGCCGCGATCCGCGTGCGTGACTTGGCGAGGCGTGCTTCCGGGTTGGCGACAAACGGCAGCACCGAGGACAGCTGCCCATCGGCGTGCATTGCTTCCACTCTGGCGACAAGGGCGGCGTCGCTGGGCTGGTCGAAGAGGCGGCGTAGCGCCGCACGCACATCCTCGTTCCAGCGATCGAGCGGCTTTAGCGCATTTTCGAGGCGTGACAGGATGACAGGCGCGATTCCCCAGTTCTGCTCCAGCGCGGCAATGGTGAGTTCTGGATCGGCGGCCCGCCGCACGCGCAGAGCCGCGGCCAGCAGGACGGCGCCGCGTTCCGCTTCCATGTCCACCGGCGCTGCGCCGTGGAGCGGCTCGGCCCAGGCAGCAATGTCGAACGCAGGATCGTCCACATCGACAAGGAGCGCATCCGGCTCCACGCCGAGTACGCGAGCGAGCGCGCGCAGTTCATCCGCCCGGGCAAAAATCTCGCCGCGTTCGATCTTGGACAGGCGGATGTAGGTAATGCCGGGAAGCTGCTCCGACAGTTCGAGCAGCGAGCCGATGTTCAGCTGCTTGCGAAACTTGCGCACGTTGTTCGGAAATACCAATGCACGATGGAAATCGATTTCGGGCATGGCTGCATCCATCATAAGTGCAGGGGCATGATCACGGCCATGTTCCGGCAACATCTCGCTCATCTTATCTCTGTTCCAACGGCGTACGTGGAAGGCTTTTCACCTTCACTTGCCCGGGTCAATGCAATCGGCGGCCGCTTCTACCGATATGGATCAATCGCCTGCTTCAGATTTTCCGAGGCCACCTTTCGGGATACTGCCGTTCATCCTACTTCAACATCGTTAAGATCGGCGGCACACATCAAAACGTCTCGTTTCGTGCGTGCAAATCGAGCCATCGACAGCGTAAACCGCTCAAGAAGGGCTTTGATCTCCATCGCCGCCGTCCCGCAATTCTCCCCGGAACGAACCTGATTTTGGGATCAGCTGCAAGGAGGTGAAAAGCCCTCCTGTATTTCAGGCAGGTTCTCAGCCGATCGAGGAACACGCAGAGCCCGAGAATGTTCCCGCGGCCGAGGTCAGCCGCGCCCGATGGCCGATTTCAGCAGGCCGATCTGCTTGCGATAGAGGTTCGTCGCCGCCGCGAAGTCCGACTGGACCTTGCCAAGTGCGAGCAGCTGGTCTTCGAGAGTGACGTTGTTGCCGTCCGGCTTGGTCTCGCTGGTGTCGCCGTCGAGCACGATGCGCGAACCCGCTTGCGGCGCCTGGGCGCCAAGGCCGGCCATGGCGCTCGACAGTTCGACCCGAGGCCGCGCGACGTGCGGCGGCCCCGATGCGCCAAGCTGCCCGTCCACCAGCGCGGAGAAGTCAGGGCCCTCCAGCGTGCGCGCCTTGAAGCCCGGGGTTTCGCTGTTGGCGATGTTCTCGGCGATCACGCGCTGGTGCTCGGACATGGCCTTCATGGCACGGCCGATGCCGTCGAACAGGGGAGGGAGCGAGGAGGACATCGATCTTTCCTTACGCGCCGGTGAGGCGCGAGAGTGCGGTCTGGTAGTTGGCAAGTTGCGCCTGCTGGTAGGCAGAGCCGCCGCCGGTTGGCAGAGCCCCATCCACCAGCGAGGCCTTCGTGGCATCCCAGTAGAGCGAGCGATAGGCCGATTGCGTCATCGAGATCGCGGACTTTATCTTCGCCAGCGCTGCCGCAGCCGTCTTGGCGTCGAGCAGCGACAGGTCATCGCTCAACGCCAGGTTGTAGCGTCCGCCAGGCGTGACCTTCGGGTCGTTTTCCTTCACGATGCGGGGCGGGACGAGGCGCACGGGATCGATGCCGAGCTTGCCCAGTGCGTCTGTGCCGTCCATTCCCGAGAGAAGTTCGATGGTATGGCCCGAGAGCACCTCGATCCTGAGGCTGGACGCGTCGTTCGTGAAAGGCGTGGAGATCTTCGCGTTCGTTCCGGTGATCCGCCTGATCTTCTGGGCAAGGCTCGCCATCGTCTCGCCGCTTTCGATCGTGACGGCCCGCGCGGCCTTGCCATCGACCCGGATCTTGAAGCTGTCTCCCGCGCGCAGCGCCGTCTCGTCTACCAGCGTGCCTGTAGTCTGCTGGTTGAGGGCGCCGCGATGCAGGCCGATCGCGCCGAGCGCCGTCGCGCCTCCGGCAACGGCGGTGATGCGCACCGGCTCGACGGACGAGGTGCGGCGGCCCCATTGCGACACCGTCTGCACCGCGCCGGTGGCGGCATCGATCCGCGCGACGAAGCCATCGACCTTGCCCAGCTTTTCCCCGTCGAGCGCTCCGGACGTGCGCCCGCCCACGTAAAGCGCGCCGTTGAGGAAGGCCACGCTGTCCGCCTGATCGATTTCGGCGGTGCAGATATAGCTGGTGCCGGCAAGCGTCAGGTCGGGGTCGATCAGGGTGACGAATGCGTCCTGACCTGCGCTGCGGGCGTTCCGCAGGGGCCCCTCGAGGTTTGCGGACGTGGTCCCCACCACTGCGATCTGCCCGTTTTCGGACACCGCAATGGCGCGCACCGAAGCAATTCCCAGCGCCACGGAGCCTAGGTCACGCGTCAGCGAGCCTGCCGCGATCCGGCGCAGGGTGGCTGTGCCCCGCTCATTCGTGAGGGCGAGAAGGTTACCTTCGTTGTCGATGGCCAGGGACGAGATCGAATCCGACCCGCCGCTGTCGATGGTGCGGCGTTCCGCCAGCTTCCCGCTGGCATCCAGCCTGACGATAACGGCATCGCCGCCTCCCGTGGAAGCGCGGCCGGCCACATAGATCGACCCGTCGTTACCGATCGTGAGTGCGGATGCGGCCTCGTTGCCGACCTGCCGGATCGTCGTGCTCGATAGTTCCTCGCCCTTGGCGGTGAAGCGCGTGACGACCATGTCGGTCTGCCCACTGTCGCCATCCGCCGAGGTGCCGGCGGCTGTTCCGGCGACGACGATCTCGCCATTGGGCGCGATGGCGACGGCTGCGCCCTGTGCGCTGCCGGCCGTGCCCAGGCTGCGCTGCCACACGACATTGCCTTCGCTGTCGACTTTGGTGAGGAACAGGTCCTCCGCGCCGTCGGCCAGTTGTGCGCCAAGGTCGCCGGTGGTGGTACCGACGACGTAGCTGTAACCTTGTGCGTCCGTGACTATGCCATTGGCAGAGGACGCTGCGTGGACGGTCGGGTCTGCGGTGCCGCCTGCATCGTCATCCGCGGCGGCGGCAGCGGCCTCAGCGCGGACGGTTGCGGCAGTGTCGATGCCGTTGATCCGGTTCAGCCGTTCCCAGGCAAGGGAGCCCTCGAGATCCTCTATGCGGTAGACGTCGGCAGAGGTCGGGTCGGAGGGCCCGGTCACGCCGCTCGCGACCATCAGCGCATCCCCTGCATCGATCTGGTCGATGGATACCTTCTCGGTTCCTGACGGATGGAAGACGAGGCCCCATTTGCCGTCGTTCTTCTCGACGGTGAAGTTCGACTTCCATTGCGGCACCGGCTCGCCCTTGCTGTCGAGCACCGGATTGCCCGACGCATCGGTCGCGGATCGTGCGCCGATGGCGGCGTTCAGGGCTGCGGCGACGGCATCGAGCGTGGGTGGTTGTCCGGCCTGCGCGATGTCGACGGTGACGACCTCGCTTGCCGTCCCGCGCGTCAGCGTGAGCTGGAAGACCTCGCTGCCGGAAAGCCCTTCAATAGGCGCGGCACGGGTCTTCGATACGCCCGCGCCGATCATGGTGCCTGTTGCGTAGCGCGTCTCCACCCCCACGGTGCGGGCGCTGCTGGTGGTGTTGCCGAAAGCGAGCGTCAGCAGTTCCGTCTCGGCAGATCCCAGCCAGGATTGCAGGTCTCCCAGGCCCTTGGCAAAGGTTTGCTGGAGCGACGCGCGGTCATTTGCCGACAGGGTTTTCGATGTTCCCGCCTCGGCAAGGATCCGCAGGTTTTCAAGCGCCTTGTAGGCCGTGAAGGCGGTGCGTACATCGGCGAGGTCTTCGAGGCCCTTGCCCGCTTGCGGGTCGATGATGGTCGCAAGTCGCCGGACCGCGGCGACCTGCGCGCTCGTCGCCCCGCTCGGCTCCGCGATGCCTTGCCAGGGCGGGGTGGTGGCCGGTATCGTGAACGCCTTCCTGGCAGCGATGACAGCGGGGCTTTCCGCAGCCGCGGCATTGCCGAGATAGGATGCGTACGCGCTCGTCCCGCCCAGGACAGAGAGGCCAATCAACCCATTGTTCAGACTTATCGTCAATTGTGCCTCCTGAGCCGCTTGCGCAGGCCCTCCTCCTATAAATAGAAGGAAGTCTTCGCCAGCGGTATGGAGTCGGGCTTTTTTCGCCGGGAATTTTCGAGGGATCTCGCAGTGAACATGATGACCACGGTGGGCGAGCCGCCGGAGCTCAAGAAGTACTCGGGCCTCCAGCGCGCTGCGGCGCTGTTGCTGGCACTGGGGCAGGAGCACGGCATCCCCATCTGGCAGCAGCTGAACGACGACGAGATCAAGGAGCTTTCGGCCAGCATCTCCCAGCTCGGCCGCGTGCCGGCAGTGGTCGTGGAGTACCTGCTGTCGCAGTTCTCCGGCGAGGTTTCCAGCATCACGACGCTGCACGGCTCCTACGAGACGACCGAGCGGCTGCTGGAAGGCGTTCTCGCGCCCGACCGGGTGAAGGACATCATGGAGGACATCCGTGGACCCTCCGGCCGGACGATGTGGGACAAGCTGTCCAACGTCAGCGAAGGCGTGCTCGCAGGCTACCTCAAGAGCGAGCATCCCCAGACCGTCGCCGTCATCCTCCAGAAGCTGAAACCCGACCATGCCGCGCGTGTGCTTGCCGCACTTCCGCGCGATTTCGGCACCGAAGTGGTGATGCGCATGCTGCGGACGGAGACGGTGCAGAAGGACGTCATCGTCCAGGTCGAGCAGACGCTCAAGACCGAGTTCATGACCAACCTGTCCCGCGCGCAGCGCCGCGACCCCCACGAGGCGATGGCCGAACTGTTCAACGCGCTCGATCGCTCGACCGAGGAAGCGATGCTCGGCGCGCTGGATGAGCGCGCGCCCGAGGCGGCAGAGCGCATTCGCGGGCTGATGTTCACGTTCGAGGATCTGGGCAACCTGCTGCCCGCCGCCATCCAGGTCATCGTCAGGAACTGCAACAAGCGCGAACTGGCGCTGGCGCTGAAGGGCGCGCCCGAAGACATGCGCAAGCTGTTCTTCGGCGCCATGACCGAGCGCGCCGCCAAGCTCATGCGTGACGACATGCAGGCCATGGGGCCCGTCCGCGCGCGCGAATGCGAGAGCGCGCAGGGCAATCTCGTGCGCCTTGCCAAGGAGCTCGGGGACCGGGGCGAAATCCTCCTCGCCGATCCCAAGAGCGACGACGCCATGATCTACTGACGGCGCGCAGGTGAAGAGAACCATGGACGGCAGCGCAACGATACAGCCCTTCGGCTTCGACCGGGTATTCACGCTGGTGGAGGAAGCATTCCCGCTTCCGGCTCCGACGCCCGAACTGGTGCCAGCACCAGCGGCCGAGCCGACGGCTGCAGACTTGCGTGAGATGGTCCTTGAACTGGAATCACGCATCGAGCGGCTCCATGCAGACCATCGCGACGAGCTTGCCCGCGCGCGGACGGACGGCTTCGAGGCCGGCGTACGACAGGCCCGGGCGGAACGGGCGGAAGCCATGCTCTCGGCGACGGATGCCTTGCATGCGGCGTTGGACGACATCGATGCCCGCTTCGACGCTGCGACCAGGGCCATGATCGGCGAGGCGGGGGCGGTGGCGCTTCATGCCGCCGAGATGCTGGCCGGTCACGCCATCGACGCGGCGCCTGCGCGTGCGATCGACGAGGCACTGGGACGCGCGCTGGAGCAGGTCGCGCGCGCGACCGCGCTGGTGGTGTACGCCAATCCGGCCATGCGCTCAGACATCGAGAGGCTGCTCGAGCCGCGACAGGCCAAGGCGGGGCGCGCACTTGGCGTGACGGTGATCGACGATGAGGCGGTGGCGCAAGGCGATGCCCGGATCGAGTGGAGCGCAGGAGGCCTCAACGTCGATGCCGCCGCACGCTGGACCGCTGTCATGGCGGAACTGGCTACGGTGCTGCCCGAGCGGGCGCTCGCCTGAGAGACAATCCCCCGCGCCGCGACTTCCTTCCAGATTTTTCCACCACCCGGCAAGTTTTGCCTAGGCTCATCCTATAATGCCCTGTGCGCTGCAGGTGCGGCGCCGCTGAACCAGACAGCAGGGGCCGGGCTTGGACGCGTTGCGCAACTTCATCGGGCAGATCGGGACGCGCCGCGCCTTGTTGATGGGCGGGGTGGCGGCGGCGCTGCTGCTGGGCCTGGGATGGATGGCCATGCGAACGCCTCAGAGCGCCATGGGCTATCTCTATACCGACCTTGACCCCTCCGCCGCGGCGACCATCACCGACAAGCTCAAGGGACAGGGCGTTCCCTTCCAGCTCTCGGCGGACGGATCGGCGATCATGGCTCCGGTGGACAAGTTGCCGGAGCTGCGCATGGCCATGGCATCGGAGCAATTGGGCGGGAAGATCGGCTACGAGGTGCTGGACGAGGAGGAGCCTTTCGGCATCTCGTCCTCACGTGCCAAGCTGAACGAGACACGCGCGATCGAAGGCGAACTCGTCCGTTCCATCGAGAGCCTCGACAGGGTGGCGAGGGCGCGGGTCCACGTCGTCATGCCCGAACGGGCGATGTTCGAAACCGAGCCGCGCAAGGCTTCCGCCTCGGTTACGGTGAAAACGAACGGGCGCTTGCCGCCAGAGGCTGTGCAGGCGATCCGCTACCTTGTCGCGTCGGCCGTCCCCGACCTTTCGCCCGAGGCGGTCTCGGTCGTCGACCAGACGGGAGCGCTGCTTGCACGAGCGGGCGAAGGCGAGGGCGCTGCCGGCAATCTCGAGGATCGGCAGGCAGCGGTCGAGGCCCGCCTCCGCGACCAGATCGAGACGATGGTCGAGCCTCTCGTGGGACGCGGGAAGGTCCGCGCCGAAGTATCCGCCGTGCTCGAACGCGACCAGGTGCGCGAGGAGTCGGAGGTCTTCGATCCCGATACGCAGGTCATCCAGCATCAGGTGACGGTGGAATCCAGCAACCAGAGCAACGAGAACGAGCCCGGCGCGCAGGGTGCCAGCGTGGCGACCCAGCTCCCCGATAACCAGACCCCGCCCGGCGCAGCCCCGGGCGACAGCCGCCGCTCGGCGCAGACCGAGACTTCGGAGGACGTGACCTACCAGAACAGCCGCACCCAGAAGGTTGCCGTACGCACGCCCGGCCAGGTCAAGCGCCTGACCGTCGCGGTCATGGTGGATGGCGGCGAGAAGGGGCTTGCCGCGCCGCAACTGGAACGATTGAAGCGCCTTGTCGAGAACGCGGTCGGCTATGACGCGGAACGCGGCGACAGCGTGGTGGTCGAGAACATGCCTTTCGCCGCGCCCGGCGATCTCGACGGGATCGATGGCGGGCTGCCGTTCGGCCTGACCGTCGATCGCATCCTGGACGTTCTGAAGATCCTGCTGGTGGGCGGCATAGTCCTTTTCGCCATTCGCATGCTGCGCGGATCCGGCGTGCCGCGCCTGCCCGCCCCCGAGCCCGCGAGCGAGGAAGGTGAGGGCGAGCGGCGCGGGCGCGAACTCACCGGCTCGGTCTCCTACGCGCAGCTCGAACCCGAGCCGGAGCCGGAGGCCCTGCTGGATCAGGAGGTCGCGCTGGCCCACGTCGATGGCAGGGTCAAGCTCTCGGCCCTGCGCCGGATAGGCGACACCATTTCCGCCAACCCGGCCGAATCGGCTTCGGTGATCCGACAGTGGATGAACACGTGAAAGGTCTGAAATGAGCGACGAGATCGAGCCACGCCAGCTCGCCCCCGCCCACCTGCCCGAGGACGTGGACACGCCGGGTGCGGCCTCCGCCACCCTTCCGCCACGGCCGGCCACGCCCCCGACGCCCGACGACCTGCAGGCGGTGTTCGACGTGCCGGTGAAGGTGCAGGCCGTACTTGGCCGCTCGCGCATGGATATCGGCGACCTGCTGCGCCTGAAGCCGGGCATGGTGGTCGAGCTCGATCGCCGGGTCGGCGAACCGGTCGACATCTTCGTCAACAACCGGCTGATCGCACGCGGCGAAGTGGTCCTGATCGACAACACGCTGGGTGTCACGCTCACCGAGATCGTTCGCAAGGAGGGGTGAAGGACGTGACGGACATGGAGCCGACCGTGTCGGCGCTGGTCGGCCGCAACATCGCCGATGTCGAGCGCGAGCTGATCCTGCAGACGCTTCGCCATTGCGGTGGCAACCGCAGCGCCGCGGCGGCGATGCTGGGCATTTCCGTTCGTACCATGCGCAACAAGCTGCGCTCCTTCGTGGCGGACGGCATGGCGGTCCCGCCTTCGCCGGGCGGCTCTTTCCCGCGCGAGATCGCAGCTCCGGCCTGAGATGCGCTGAACCATGGCAACCGCACCCACCCGGCCACAGATCCCCGCGAAAGTAGGCGCTCTTATTTCGCGCATGGGTCCCGGGCGCGACTTGGCGCTGGCGCTTGGCGTGGGCGCGATCATCGCCATGCTGATCCTGCCCATGCCGGGCTGGCTGCTCGACATGGGCCTGGCGCTTTCCATCACGGCCTCGGTCCTGATCCTGATGACGGCGCTCTTCATCGAGAAGCCGCTCCAGCTCTCGAGCTTCCCGACCATCCTGCTCATCACCACGATGCTGCGCCTTGGCCTGAACCTTGCCTCCACGCGGCTCATCCTCGGCCATGGACATGAGGGACATACAGCGGCGGGCGGCGTGATCGCGGCCTTCGGCGAGTTCCTGATGGGCGGGCAGACCGTGATCGGCCTGACCATCTTCGCAATCCTGGTGGTCATCAACTTCGTCGTGATTACCAAGGGCGCGGGCCGCATCGCCGAAGTGGCCGCGCGCTTCAGCCTGGACGCGATGCCCGGCAAGCAGATGGCGATCGATGCCGATCTCAACGCAGGCACCATCACCGAGGCGCAGGCGCGCGAGCGGCGTGCCGACATCGAGGCCGAAAGCGGCTTCTACGGCGCGATGGACGGTGCTTCGAAGTTCGTGAAGGGCGATGCGGTCGCGGCACTGCTGATCACCGGCATCAATATCGTCGTAGGCCTTATCGTGGGCGTCGCGATCCACGGCGTGCCTTTCGGGCAGGCTTTCACGACCTACACGATCCTGACGGTCGGCGACGGGCTCGTCAGCCAGATCCCCGCCTTGATCGTCTCCACCGCTGCGGGCCTGCTCGTCTCGAAGGGAGGCGTGGTCGGGAAGACGGGCGCGGCGCTTGGCGATCAACTCGGCCGCTTCCCGAAGGCCTTTGGAATAGCCGGCGCACTGATGGGCCTGCTTGCGCTAATGCCGGGCCTGCCCTTCGTTCCGTTCGCGACGCTGGGGGCCGGATGCGGATGGCTGGCCTGGACGATGACCAGAAAGGCCGATGCGCAAGCCGCCGCACTCCGCGTAGAGGAAGCGGCGGAGCAGGCGCGTCAGGCAGCTCCCGTGGAAGAGCCGATCGCGCGCACGCTGGCCATCGATGCCCTGCGTATCGAACTCGGCTATGGCCTGCTGCCGCTGATCAACGACGCAAGTGCCGAGCCCCGGCTCGACGATCAGGTGAGGGCATTGCGCCGGCAGATGGCCGTCGACTACGGCTTCGTGCTGCCTTCCGTGCGCATCCTCGACAACATGGCGTTGCAGCCCAACGAATACATCGTCTTCATCAAGGAGACCGAGATCGCACGGGGCGAACTGCGGATCGGCAAGCTGCTGGTGATCAATGCCTCGGGGCAGGACATCGGCCTCAGCGGCGAAGCGACGCAGGAACCCGTGTTCAAGCTGCCCGCCCTCTGGATCGAGCGCGAGATGCGCCAGGAGGCCGGCTTTCGCGGGCTCACGGTGGTGGACTGCGGAACCGTCGTCACCACGCACCTGACGGAGATCGTCAAGGACAACATCGCCGACCTGCTCTCCTACGCCGAGACGCAGAAGCTGCTCGACGAGGTTCACAAGGACTCCGCAAAGCTCATCGCCGAAGTCGTGCCCGCGCGCATCTCCATCTCGGGCGTACAGCGCATCCTGCAGAACCTGCTGGGCGAAGGCGTTTCCATCCGCGACATGCCGACCATCCTTGAAGGCATTGCGGAAGCCTGCGCGGTGACGGCCAACCTCACGCACGTGACCGAACATGTGCGTGCTCGGCTCGCGCGGCAGATTTCGGCCCAGCACACGCTGGACGGAACGATCCCGATCGTGGCGCTCGGCCTTGCGTGGGACGAAGCATTCGCGGAAGCCATCATCGGGCAGGGCGACGAGCGGCATCTCGCCATGGCGCCCTCGCAGCTTCAGGCCTTCATCGCGGCCGTGCGCGACACTTACGACCGCCTTGCCGCGCAGGGCGAGATACCTTGCCTCCTCACCAGTCCCGCGCTGCGCCCCTTCGTCCGCTCGATCATCGAACGGGTGCGCCCGGCGACGGTGGTCCTCTCGCAGAACGAAGTGCATCCCCGCGCGCGGCTGCGCAGCCTGGGGTCGATCGGCTAGGCCCATCCTCGCGGCTCCGAACGCTGCTACCTCTTCCGCCGTCGTTCGCTCGGGAATGCGCCGCCAGGTAAGGTGCGCCTGCACGGCGAAATGACGCGATGTTGCAGGTGTTCGCACAAGTGACGACCGTTAGGAGCCTCCTCGCTCTATGATAGGTTCGATGAATCTTCCGGCGATCGCACCCCTTGTCCTCCCGCTGCCAGGCATGCCCGAACCCTCGGGCTTTCCGGCTGTGGCCGGGCATGGGGAGGGGCAGGTCGCCTTCAGTGCTCTCGTCACAGCGGCGTTGGACCCGGCGCACTCGACAGGAGAGCCGGGCGGTCGTTATCCATCCGTGGAGCCGATCAAACACCCGGCCAGCGCCGAACCCGCCGCCACGCAGAAGGCGGTGGGCCTGCTCCACCAGCGGCCTGCGGATCATGGCGGCGATGCCGATGTTAAGGAAAGCCCGGGTTTCGGCGTGCCCTCGAGCACCGTTCGCCGGGCGCAAACGCTGACTTCAAAGCCTTTGGCCCTGCGCGCTGAAGAACTCGCGCCTGTCGATCAGCTTTCGGTCATTCCGCAGGTACGCTCCACCTCAGCGGAGCCGGCCCCATCGCCGCCCGCCCCAGCTGCGGAGCCGCTGCCTGTCGAGATCGCCGTCCTCGACGAACAGCTTGCGCCACCGACGGTAACGGCACATGCGCCTCCAACGCTGCCCAACCCGGCCAAGGCTGTCGCCGCCGCTGCCGAGCCGCAGAAGGAAGCTGCCGTGCTCGCGCCTCACGATACACGTGCGAAGCCCGTAAGCGACGCCGCCGTTCGGCCCACTTTGCCCCAGCGCCGAAGCGCGAAGTCGAGCAATACAACCCCTTCATCCGAGATTCTGCAGGCGACCGAGCAGGATAGCGCCTCGCCTCCGTCGCAGATGCCGCCGCCTACCGCTTCTGCCCCGGCGTTCGGTATGGCGGAGGCGACTGTCACGCACCTGCCCGTCATGGCGAAGGCGGCCGTGGCGCTGTCTCCCCGTCAGCCCGGCGCCGTGCTGCCAACCTCCGATCTTGCCGTTCGCGAAACCGTCTCGGCCGATACAGTTACCCCAGCGGCCCAACGGCAGCTTGCAGCGGAAGCGGTGTCCTCGCCTGTGCGCCATGGGGCTCCTGCTGCCCGCGACGGAACGAACCTGGAAGTCCCTGTACCGGCTTCGTTCAAGCCAACGGAGGCCGCACCGCCGGCCAGCGCATCTTCCATCATCGCAAGCCCGGCTGCACCGGCTGCAGTAGCCGAACCCTCGGCGATAGCGCCGCCCGTCCCGCAGCAAGCCCCCGATGGCTCGTCGCCGATCGTTCCGGTGCGAGAGGGTCGCTTCGGAACAGACATAGGTGTCACCATCGCACGCGCGGTCGGCACTGGACGCGCGGGTCTCGCGGGACGTGAGGAGAACGAGAGAGCCGGCGACCTCATCATCCGCCTGGACCCACGTCATCTTGGCCGGATCGAGGTGCGCCTGGGTTTCGATCATGGAGGCGTGCTGCGCGCGGTGGTGGCGGCGGACAGTCCGGCGGCGCTGGACATGCTCCGCCGTGAAAGCTCAGACCTTGATCGCGCTCTGGGCGATGCAGGTGTGCGAGCGGACGCGCAGTCGCTGCGCTTCGATGCGGGCGGCAGCGCCGAGCAGCAGCAGCGCCACGCTCGCCCTCATGTGCCTGGCGGGCAGGGCGCCCGCTTCTCACACGCGCAGGGACAAGACCCCGGCGAAGCGGCCGCAGAACTCACGTACACGACTCTGCCGGGCAGCGGACGTGTCGACCTCATGGCATAAGGCTCCAGAAAAGACATGACGACAGCCATAGGCGGTACATCGGGCACATCCGCCACAACGCAGACGGCAGCGGCGTCCTCCGGTTTGCTGACGGACTACAATCTCTTCCTCAAGCTCCTGACCACACAGATGACCAATCAGGATCCGCTCGATCCGATGGACACCTCCGAGTATACGGCGCAGCTTGTGCAGTATTCACAGGTCGAGCAGTCCATTCAGCAGACCGGCGCGCTGGGCAACATTCTCAACCAGTTGCTCTCGCAGCAGATGGCGCAGGCTTCCAACTACATCGGACGTGAGGCGCGCTTCGATTCGGCGGTTGCGGGACTTGGCGACGGTCCGGCACGGTGGACCTACTATGTCGATGGCGCCCCCGCGACCGTGACAGCGACCATCAAGGACACGCTCGGCAACAAGGTGGCGACGGTAACGCTCGATCCGGAAGGGCAAGGTTCCTATGAATGGGACGGCACCAAGGCCGACGGCACCAAGGCTCCGGCAGGCGCCTACACCCTCTCGATCGAGGCGGTGAGCGCCAGCGGCGCGGCGATGGAAACGACGATCAACTCTGTGGGCGTGGTCGATGATGTGGTCACCGATGGAACCGGGATCATGCTGGGCGTGAACGGCATTCGCCTTTCCGCCACCGGGCTCGTCGCGATCTCGGCTCCGCAGGAGCGCTGAACCGGGCTCAGCAATCCGGCTGCAAGGCAAGGGTGTCCTCGCGTCCGACGAAGGCGGCCGGAACCGGCAGGTCGGCGGGGTGCAATGCGGTGCCCAGGCGTGTGCAACCGGGCAGCCGCTCGGGCAATGCAAGCAGCATGAGGCAATCGGTCACCGACGGGTCCGACGCCGGACCGATCAGTTCCTCGACTTCGTCCCGACTGAGGTCCGACTGGCTGAGGCACCGCAAAGCGGCCGCCTGCCATAACTGCGTCGGCGAATCGACGCGCAGTCTGAGCGAAAACGAGTATTCCTGCTGTGCCCCCGGCACCCGAACAGTATCACTGTCCAGGCCCCAACCCGAATCGTGCGCCATCTCGCTTCTCAACGTAGTTCGACCGGATGTCCGGTCCATGCCCCCGAACCGCCCACATGAACGACCTGTTCATCGCGCACGGCGAGGCGTTTCTATACGAGCATGGCGAGCAGAGAAGACGGCGGCGAAATCAAGGCGTTGATAACAATGCGTTGCGTTTCGCGCGAAATCGCCTTGGCATAGGTACAAACCCGATTCGCATTGTTGGTGAAGCCCCCTGACTGCCTTCTGGCGTGGTTTCGATAATGCGCATTATGTAAACCCGTTTGGGCGCGTGTCTGCGTGTGCAAGCCGTATCCATCGCAGCCCCAGGGTTGTATGAGCCGGCCACACCTCGCCAACGCCTGCGCCAAAGGTACACTTCGGAAGATCATGGAATTGCCGCCACCTACGCTTGCAGACCTTGGCTGGACACCCTTCCAGGCCGCCCAGATGTCTCCCGAGGAGGAACGGCACTTCGTTCCCGTGCGGGTCATGGCGGTCTACCGCGGGCTGGTGACGATAGCAGGCGAAGGACTGGATGCGCTTATCTCCTCGCGACTGCCGGACCCCGCCGGCATTCCGGGCCAACGGGACGAGGAAGACCGCGCGGCCGTGGGCGACTGGCTGCTCATCGACCCGGAAACCCACGAGCCCTTGCGTATTCTGGAACGAATGAACCTGTTCAAGCGCCCTGCACCCGGGGACGACCGGCGCACCCAACTGATCGCCGCGAACGTGGACACCTTGTTCATCGTGACTTCCTGCAACCAGGACTTCAGCGTTCCAAGGCTCGAGCGCTATCTCGTCCTTGCACGCGAGGTCGGCGTCAGGCCGGTTGTCGTGCTCACCAAGATCGACCTTGCCGAAGAGGCTGAGGAATTCGCAAGGGCGGCACGCGCCCTTCAGCCCGGTCTTGAGGTGGAACTCGTCAACGCCCGCGATCCCGCCAGCGTCTCCCGGCTCGCGGACTGCTGCGGCCCTGGCCAGACCGTCGCGCTTCTGGGTTCTTCCGGTGTCGGTAAGTCCACGCTGGTGAACACCCTGCGCGGATCGGACACCATAGCCACGCAGGAAGTGCGGGAAATCGACGGCAAAGGGCGCCACACCACCACCGTGCGCGAAATGCACCGGCTCGCAGGAGGAGGTTGGCTGATGGACACCCCCGGCATGCGCGAATTCAAGATCGCCGAGGTGGACACGGGAATTGCCGAGGTTTTCGACGACATCGTCGCCCTGACACGTGACTGCCGCTTTGCCGATTGCACTCATGAAACGGAACCGGGTTGCGCGGTACAGGCGGCCCTCTCCGATGGAACAATCGACGCCGGACGCCTGATGCGCTGGCAGAAGCTGGCGGCGGAGGACGCCATCAACACGATCGCCGCCGCCACGCGCAAGTCGCGTATGCGCAAAAGTGGCAAGAAGAAGTGATCTCGGCACCTTCGACCGCGGACTTGAGCGGGTTTCGAGGTAATTTTCCTGAGAGCCGATTGCTCTTGAGGCTCGGTTCATCCTAAGTCCCTTGCCATGACCGCACTTACCGCTCTCAAGGAAGCCAGTGTTTCGCCAAGGGCGTTAACCCCGCGCCAGCTGGCTCGCCGCGAGCGGATCCAGGCGGCCACTTTCTCGATGCTGGCACGCCACGGCGGCGAGGCGCTGTCGATGAAGATGATCGCGCAGACCGCAGGTGTCGCGGAACGGACGCTGTTCAACATCTACGGCTCGAAGGATGGCCTGTTCGCGTCCAGCGCGCGTGAGCGCAGCGAAGAGACAATCGCGCACGTGCACCAGGCAACCCTCGCCATGGCAGAAGACTGCGGCGGGATGGCCTTTTTCCATGCCCTTCCCCGTGCACTGGCCGACAAGACGTTCGAGGCACCTGCCCTCGCGCGGGCCTTCGCGCCGATACTCGTCGCCCACGCCGGCCTCGTGGGCATGCCGGAAATCTACGAGACTTACGCCGGACACGCCCTGCAACGGTTGCAGGGGAACGGCCTTCTGTCGGAGTGCGACATCGCCCTCCTCTCGCGCCTGGTCTGCATGAGCACCGTCAGCACGATCATCCTATGGGCAAAGCACCAGATCGAGGACGATGCGCTGGAAACCCAGTTGCGGCTCGCGATCTGCCAGGTCCTGCTGCCTCACGCACAAGCCCCGCTGGACGCCGAACTTCGGGACGAAGCCCGGCGTTGCATCGCCACACTTGCGCAAACCAGCATCGGCGCCTGACTTAAGGTAGCGTCTGTGTCAGGCCGCTTCCGGCCGGGCGGTGGCGGCGCCGACCAGGCTTCGCGCCGCCTGCACGATCCGCCACGCCGAAGAGGAATGGCGCGATCGCTCCACGGAAGGGCTGGCAGGCATGCCGGACTCGAAGGCAGCGACCCTCACGATGGGCGCGCGCAGGCCATCCCCGGCTTCTTCGGCGATCAAGGCGGCGATCTCGCTGGTGACGCTGCACGTCTCTTCGGCGGGATCGACGCAGATCACCCGGCCGGTCTTGCGAACGGAGCGCAGGATCAACGCACGGTCGAGCGGAACCAGCGTGCGCGGATCGACGACTTCGACCGAAATGCCGTCCTCCCTCAAGGCCCGAGCCGCCTCCAACGCCAGCCTGACGGCTCCGGCAACCGCGATCACGGTCACATCCGTTCCGCTGCGCCGGATCTCGCCCTTGCCGAGAGGAATCAGGAAATCGGGATCGGGTGGGACGTCGCACGATGTCATCCAGCAGCTGGAATCCTCGAAGGACATGACCGGCTCGTCGTCGCGGATGGCGGACTTGAGAAGCCCTTTCATGTCATGCGCGCTGGAGGGAGCGATGATCTTGATGCCCGGCATGTTCATGAACATCGGGTAGGGGCGCTCCGCCGGGCTCGGGCCGACGTCGCCGTAGAAGAGGCACGAGCGGATCACCATCGGCAGCAGCGCCTGCCCGCCGTAGATGAAGCGGGACTTGGCGACGAAGGAGCAAATCTGGTCCATCGACGGGAAAAGAAACGACGAGCACGTGGCATCGACGATGGGCCGCCCGCCCCGCTGCGCCACGCGGCCCGCCACGCCGATGAAGCCGCGCTCGCTGCTTACCGTGTCTCGCACGCGCTCGGCCCCGAAGCGTTGTGCAAGGCCGTGGGCGGTGCCGCAGACATTGCCGCGCACCCCTTCGCCCATGATCAGCACACGCGGATCGCGCTCCATCTCTTCGGATTGTGCCTGGTATATGGCCTCAAGGTAGGTGATTTCGGCCATAGGCGTCTCCCTTGAAGGGCACCCTAGAGGAGCCATGAGTGAAGCGCCAGTCATCCCGGCAGCGCAGAGCGCGTGGCGCTGTGCCGCTGCCGGCGCCCCATTCTGCTTCGGGCGCGGGTGAGCCCTTTCAGGCCGGGAACTCGGCTTCCAGGAAGTCCATTGCCACGCGCGCTCGCATGGGCATGCGCATGCCCTGGAAACCATGGGCGACCATGATGGAAAGCGGCTCTATGGCCGCATCGGGCAGGACCTCGACGAGGAGCCCGCGAGAGAGATCTTCTTCCGCCTGCAGGCGCGGGAGCAGGCCAATGCCAAGACCGCCCCGGATCGCCCTCAGCACGGCCTCGCTGCTATTGGCGCGCAGAAAGCCTGCCACCGAGATGCTCTCGCTCCCGATCGGCCAGGGTTCGGGCCGGGCAGCGTAGCCATAGGTAAGGCACTGATGCTGCGAAAGATCGCCCACGTTGACCGGCAGGCCATGTTCCTCCAGATAGCTCGGAGCAGCCACGAGCACGCGCGCCAGCTTTCCCAGCGGCACAGCCCCGGCCGTCCTGCTGCTTCCGACGGTCAGCCATAGGTCAAGCCCCACATCGTCCGCCGCATCGCGCCAGTCGGCAAAGAGCAGCTCGACGAGAAGGCCCGGGTGCCGCACCCTCAGGCGCTCCAGCCTCTCGGCGTAGTGAAGGCCCAGAGCCGTCGTTACGCCGATCCGCACCAGCCCGCGCGCCGCCACGGCGCCGGCGAGGTCCGCTTCGGCCTGCGCAAGATGATCGAGAATCGTGCCGGCATGCTCCAGCAGTCGCTCGCCGTCGCCGGTGAGCGAAAGGCGGCGGGTCGAGCGCTGGAAGAGACGCACGCCGAAATGCGCCTCGAGATCGTCGATGGCGCGCGCTATGGTCGTGTGGCTCAGGTTCTGGCGCCGGGCGAGAGCGGAGAAGCTGCCCTCTTCCGCCAGGCGCACGAACAGCCGCAAGGAACGGACAAGATCGCTCATCTGAACGCCATTAGCACAAGTGATGAACTGATTTGAGCTATTGTCTTCACCCGTGCACGGATCGAAATGACACCGGTGCGGCCCCGAGAAGGCCCGACATTCGAGAGGACACGCCATGATTGACCGTATCGCCCATGCCGACCTGCGCCAGAAGATCATGTCCGCGGATGCCGCCGCCGCGCTGATCCACCATGGGCAGACCGTCGGCATGAGCGGGTTCACCGGGTCGGGTTATCCCAAGGCAGTGCCCATGGCTTTGGCCGAGCGGATCGAGGCAGAGCATGCCGCCGGCCGCCCCATGCGCGTGAAGGTGTGGACCGGCGCCTCGACAGGGCCCGAACTCGACGGAGCCCTTGCCAAGGCGAACGGCATCGAACTGCGACTGCCCTACAACTCCGACCCTATCGCCCGCGAGCGGATCAACAAGGGCGAGATGGACTATCTCGACATGCACCTTAGCCAGGTGGCGCCGATGGCGTGGCAGGGCTTCCTCGGCCCGCTTGACGTTGCCGTGGTGGAGGTGACCGCGATCCGCCCGGATGGCTCGCTGGTGCCCTCGTCTTCGGTGGGCAACAACAAGACCTGGCTCGACCGCGCCGAGGCGGTGATCCTCGAAGTGAATTCGTGGCAGAACCCTGCGCTCGAGGGGATGCACGACATCTACTACGGTACCGCGCTCCCCCCCGCGCGCGTGCCGATCCCCCTTGTCCGCCCGGACGACCGCATCGGCGAGGCGACGCTGCGCTGCGACCCTTCCAAGATCGTCGCCATCGTGGAGACCGACAAGCCGGACCGCAACCTGCCCTTCACGGCGCCTGACGCCAATGCGCTGGCCATCGCGGACCACATCATCGAGTTCCTCAGCCACGAGGTTTCGAAGGGACGCTTGCCTGCCTCGCTGCTTCCGATCCAGTCGGGCGTCGGCAACATCGCGAACGCCGTGCTGACCGGGCTGGTGGAGGGGCCCTTCCACGATCTCACGTCCTACACGGAAGTGATCCAGGACGGCATGCTCGATCTTATCGATGCGGGCCGCCTGCGGATCGCTTCGGCGACCGCATTCTCGCTGAGCCCGGAAGCGGCGCTGCGCATCAACGCCGAGATGGAGCGTTACCGCGATCGCATGATCCTGCGCCCGCAGGAGATCAGCAACCACCCCGAACTGATCCGCCGCCTTGGCTGTATCGCCATGAACGGCCTGATCGAGGCCGACATCTACGGCAACGTCAATTCCACCTGCGTGATGGGCAGCCGCATCCAGAACGGCATCGGCGGTTCGGGAGACTTCGCGCGCAACGCCTATGTCTCGATCTTCATGACTCCATCCACCGCCAAGGGAGGCGCGATTTCGGCTATCGTCCCGCAGGCTGCGCATGTGGACCACATCATGCAGGACGTGGCGGTGCTGGTGACGGAGCAGGGGCTTGCCGACATGCGCGGACTGACGCCGCGCAAGCGGGCGGAACTGGTGATCGAGAATTGCGCGCACCCGATGTACCGCGATGCCCTTCGCGACTATTATGAGCGCGCGCTTCGCGACTCATTCGGCAAGCACGCTCCGTCTCTGCCGGCCGAAGCTCTCTCGTGGCATCAGCGCTTCATCGAGACCGGTACGATGCTGCCGGCCTGATGTTGCGACCGGCAAGACGCTACCTGCCTGAAATGACAGGATCGTCACACTGGACTCGGCCTATGCGCGAACCTATATACCGCTCGGTATGAAATGCTCGGCCCCTCCTGCAGTCCGCGGCCGTCCCCGCGAGTTCGATCCTGACGTTGCCCTCGCAGCCGCGCTGCGGGTGTTCTGGACGCGTGGCTACGAAGGCGCGTCGATGGCGGAACTGACGGAGGCGATGGGCATCACCAAGCCCAGCCTCTACGCCTGCTTCGGCAACAAGGAGGCGCTGTTTCGCAAGGCGCTCGACCTCTACGAACGGGACAAGCTGGCCTATGTCGGCGCGGCGCTCGAAGCGCCGACTGCGCGCGGCGTTGCCGAGCGGCTGTTGCGGGGCGCCCTTGCCACCCATTGCGGAACCAGCGACCCGCACGGGTGCCTCGGCGTGATCAGCACCGTTGCCTGCACCAACGAGGTCGAGTCGATCCGGGCACACGTCGCGGCGCGGCGTGCCTCGTCGGAGGCCGCGCTTGTGGAGCGCTTCAAGCGCGCAAGCGCTGAAGGCGACCTGCCCGAGGGCATCGATCCTGCCGCTATGGCAAGCTGCGTGACGACCGTTTTGCAGGGCCTCTCGGTGAAGGCGCAGGATTGCGCCTGCCGCAGCGAACTCGAGGGCGCCGTCGATTCGTTCCTCAGCATCTGGCCTAGCCGCTGAAGGCTGGCGCGAAGCGTTCTTTCGAGCTTGATAAATCTCGTTCAACCGCCGTTCAGCTCTTGAAATCGGGTTTCGAGAACTAATCTACCGGGCGGTACAGAAAGTCGCTTGACCTAAACCTCACATGAATTTATACCGCTTGGTATAGAAAGACACCGTCGGTTCTGCCTTCTTCGTGACGGCGGCCGGCATCCCTTCCGACACGTCGGCATTCGCCGCCGGTCGGTGCCGTGCGCTCTTGCGGGCAGCGGCTGACGCAAAGCAACAGGCATTCGCCCGTTCGGACCCGTGTCCGGCGACGGACGAGTGCACCCGAAATCTTCCGGCTGCCCCGAGCCGGAAGGCGCCCCGGCGCGCGCTCTTCCCCCGTCCCGGGGCGTGCGCCGGGGCATCTAAGGAGGAGCAAGAGACATGGCCTTCATCGACTTCACCGACGCTACGATCCAGGCGCCCTCGCCCGTGATGTCCAACGCCATGGCGCCTGCCGATGCCAGGGCAGAAGTTCGACACGGCCTGACCTTGCTCGAACAGAGGGTCGTGGCTCTGGCTCGGGGCGACGGGCTGGATACGCTGCGCCCGCAGCGCAAGCGCGGATGGCTGGCCCGGCTCATCCTCGGCCCGACGCCTCCTTCCGCCATGCTTGCCAACGAGGAACTGGAGGCGCTGCGCCGCCTTGCCGTCCACGCCTGGCACAAGGGCTACACTCTCCCGGCGTCAGCGCTGAAAGAGGCCCGCGCGGCCGGCCACAGCGAAGCCAAGATCGGCGCCGTCATCGACATCATCGGCCGCTCGCGCGTGCCATTCCGAAGGCTTGCAGCATGAATCTCGCCACATCTCTCCAGATCCCGTCCGAGTACGCCCGGGACGCGGGAACCACGCCCGCCGGCGCCCGCCCTGTCCGCCGAATGCCGCTTGCGGTCGGCGCCCTGGCCCTGATCGCGGTGGCCGGACTTGGCTGGAAGTTCCTGGCAACGCCTGACCCGGCCAGTGCCCTGCCCCCGCCCGCCGTGGTTCAAACGGCGCAGCCGCTGGTGCGCGAAGTCACTCAGTGGGACGATTATGTCGGCCGTTTCGCGCCCAGTCGCACCGTCGAGGTGCGCCCGCGCGTATCGGGAGCGATCACCCAGATCCTGTTCAAGGACGGCGACTACGTGCAGGCCGGGCAGGCGCTTTTCGTCGTCGATCCGCGCCCTTATCGCGCCGCTCTCGCCGAAGCACAGGCCGAGGTGGCCTCGGCGAATGCGACGCTTGCACTGGCCCGGTCGGACTACAGCCGCGTCGCCGGCCTTACCGGGGATGAGGCGATGGCCGCCAGCGAGGTCGACCAGCGCCGGTCCCGCGTCCGGGCCGCAGAGGCCGCCCTTGCCGCAGCGCAGGCCCGCGTGCGTACCCGCTCGCTGGACGTCGAGTTCTCGACCGTTCGCGCGCCGATCTCGGGCCGCGTCTCCGACCGCCGCGTCGACTCCGGCAATCTTGTCTCAGGTGACAACGGCGCCGGTGCCACGCTGCTGACGACGATCAACGCTGTCGATCCGATTTATTTCACCTTCGATGCGTCGGAACAGCTTTTCCTGAAAACCCAGCGCGATCGCGCCGAGGACCGTGGCGCAACCGCCGTCGAGGTGCGGCTTCAGGACGAGGCGGACTATCGCTGGAAGGGCAAGCTGGACTTCACCGACAACGGGCTCGATCCGCGTTCCGGCACGATCCGCGTGCGCGCCAGCCTCGACAATCACGACGGCTTCCTGACCCCCGGCATGTTCGGCAACATGCGACTTGCCAGCGGCGGAACGGTCAAGGCGATGCTGGTGCCCGACGCGGCGGTCCGGTCCGACCAGACCCGCAAGGTGGTGATGGTCGTCGGCAAGGACGGCATGGTCGTCAGCCGCCCGGTCGAGACGGGTCCCCTCGTGGGCAACCTTCGCATCATCCGCAACGGCCTGAAAGCCGGGGATGCGGTCGTGGTCTCGAACTATCAGGCCGCCATTCCGGGCAGCCGGGTCCAGACAAAGGCCGGGAAGATCGCCGCCGAACAGCCCGCCACCTCGCCCCGGGAGCCTGCCGCGCAGGCCGCCGCGCAGGCGACTTTGGTGAACTGACAAGGCCTTGATCCGGTAACCCGTCGTTCCCGCCCGAGCGGGACTGACGGGTTAGCCCGGCGTCCCGGACGCCGAAGAAACCACAATACCCGCGCCCACGGCGCGCCGGCTTTGCATGTCGCGGGATCATCTTCCGCGCAGCGACCTCGTGCGCCCAGACAAGGCACATCTCATGCGCTTTTCCCGCTTCTTCATCGACCGCCCGATCTTTGCGGGCGTCATCGCGGTGATCATCACCGTGATCGGCGCGCTGGCCTTCATCGGCCTGCCGGTCAGCCAGTACCCCGACATCGTACCCCCCACCGTAACGGTGAGCGCGCAGTATCCGGGCGCCTCCGCCGAAACCGTCGCCAACACCGTGGCCGCTCCCATTGAGCAGGAGATCAACGGTGTGGACGACATGCTCTACATGGATTCGCAGTCTACCGGCGATGGCAAGGTCACGATCACCGTCACCTTCAAGATCGGCACCGACCTCGACGCCGCGCAAGTGCTGGTCCAGAACCGCGTCGCCGTCGCCACCCCGCGCCTGCCAGAGGAAGTGCAGCGCATGGGCGTGGTGACACGCAAGACCTCGCCCGACTTCCTGATGGTCGTGAACCTGCAGTCGCCCGACGGCACTTACGACCGCGACTATCTCTCGAACTACGCGCTCACCCAGGTCAAGGACCGGCTCGCACGCATCGAGGGCGTGGGCGATGTCCAGATGTTCGGTGCGCGCGACTACGGCATGCGCATCTGGATCGATCCGGGCCGGGCCGCCGCGATGGACCTTACCGCAGGCGAGATCGTGACGGCGCTGCGCAACCAGAACGTGCAGGTTTCGGCCGGCGCGATCGGCGCTCCGCCCTTCGACAAGGGGAACGCCTACCAGGTCGGTGTCGAGCTGCAGGGCCGCCTGGCCGATCCCAAGGAGTTCGCCGACATCGTCGTGCGCACCGACCCCGATGGCCATCAGGTCCGCGTGCGCGACGTCGCCCGCGTGGAACTGGGCGCGCAGGACTACAACACCAACACCTACCTTTCGGGCAAGCCCACCGTCGTCATGGCCGTGCTGCAGCGCCCCGGGTCCAACGCGCTCGAATCCGCCCAGGCGGTGCGCGCGGAGATGGACAGCCTCGCTGCCAGGTTCCCGAAGGGGCTTGAGTACTCGGTGATCTACAACCCCACCGAGTTCATCGGACAATCGATCGACGCCGTTTATCACACGCTGTTCGAGGCGGTGATCCTCGTCGTCCTCGTCATTCTGGTGTTCCTGCAGAACTGGCGCGCGGCGATCATCCCGATCATCGCCATTCCCGTCTCGCTCGTCGGTACGGCCGTGATGCTGGCTGCCGTCGGCTACTCGCTCAACAACCTCTCGCTATTCGGGCTGGTGCTCGCCATCGGCATCGTCGTCGACGACGCGATCGTCGTGGTCGAGAACGTCGAGCGTTACATCGAGGAGGGGCTTTCCCCGCTGGAGGCCTCTCGCAGGTCGATGGATGAAGTCTCCGGCGCGCTCGTCGCCATCGTGCTGGTGCTCTGCGCGGTCTTCGTGCCGACGCTGTTCATCGGCGGCATCTCGGGCGCGTTCTACCAGCAGTTCGCGGTGACCATCTCGACCGCGACCGTCATCTCGCTCGTCCTTTCGCTCACCCTCTCGCCTGCGCTTGCCGCCATCCTGCTGCGCCACCGCGAGCGCGTTGCCGACGACGCGCCCCGCTGGCGTAGCGTGATGCAGGGCGCTGCCGACCGCTTCAACAACGGTTTCGACCGCATGAGCGATGGCTATGCCCGGCTCACTGGCAAGATGGTTCGCCTGCCTGCGCGCATGATGGCAATCTACGGCGCGCTCATCGCAGCGACCGTGGGCCTGTTCTGGGCAACGCCGACCGGCTTCGTCCCGCAGCAGGACCAGGGTTACTTCCTGGCAGCCGCGTTCCTGCCCTCGGGCTCCTCGCTCGAGCGTACGGACGCGGTGACGCAGGAGATCGCCAAGCGGCTCCTGCCGATCAAGGGCATCCGCGGCGCGGTGATGTTCGCCGGTCTTCACGGCCCCTCGCGCACCGCAGCGCCCGATTCCGCCGCAATCTACTTCCCCTTCGAATCCTTCGAGAAGCGCAAGGAACTCGGCGTCACTTACGCCAGCATCATGGCCGAGGCGCAGAAAGCGGTCGCCGGCTATGACAAGGCGACGATTTACCTGCTTCCCCCGCCGACCATCAACGGCATCGTCCCGGCCGGCGGATACCGCATGATGGTGGAGGACAACGAAGGACGCAGCTACGCCGAGCTTGCCGAGGCAACGAATGGCATGCTTGCCAAGGCGAACCAGGCGAAGGGGCTGCAACAGGTCTACACGCTGTTCGACCAGAACACCCCGCGCGTCTTCGCCGACGTGGACCGCCGAAAGGCCGACCTCCTCGGCGTCCCTCCGGAACGCGTGTTCGAGGCGCTGCAGGTCTATCTCGGCTCCGCTTTCGTGAACGACTTCAACCTGCTTGGCCGCACCTACCGCGTGACTGCACAGGCCGACCAGTCGCAGCGCGGTTCCGTGCCCGACATCGCCAACCTCAAGACCCGCTCCAACTCGGGCGCGATGGTGCCGATCGGTTCAGTCGCCACTTTCGAGGACAAGACCGGCCCCTACCGCGTGGTGCGCTACAACCTGCATCCCGCCATCGAGGTCGACGGCAACGTCGCGCCCGGCTACTCGACCGGGCAGGCTCTCTCCACCATGGAGAAGGTCGCGGACGAGGCGCTGCCGGCCGGCTACAGCCACGAATGGACCGGCATCGCCTACCAGCAGGCGACGGCAGGCAATACCGCCGGGATCGTGTTCGGCATGGCGGTGCTGTTCGTCTTCTTGGTGCTCGCCGCGCAGTACGAGAGCCTGACCCTGCCCCTTGCCATCATCCTGATCGTGCCGATGTGCCTCTTCGCGGCCATGGCGGGCGTGAACCTTCGCGGTATGGACAACAACATTCTTACCCAGATCGGCCTCGTGGTGCTGATCGCGCTGGCGGCCAAGAACGCGATCCTCGTGGTCGAGTTCGCCAAGCAGGCCGAGGACGAACGCGGCATGTCCCCGGTGGAGGCTGCCGTTTACGCCGCCCGCACCCGCCTGCGGCCGATCCTGATGACCAGCTTCGCCTTCATCCTCGGCGCAGTGCCGCTGGTGATCGCAAGCGGGGCCGGCGCGGAGCTTCGGCAGGCGCTGGGCACGGCGGTGTTCTTCGGCATGACGGGCGTCACCGCGTTCGGCCTGCTGTTCACGCCGACCTTCTACGTCGTGTGCCGGAACCTGGCGGAGCGCCTGCGCCGCCGTCCGGCACCGCGGGGCCACAGCCATGCGCTGCAGCCCGCTGAGTAAGGAAATCCCTCGATGATGAAGCACTCGCTCGCGGCGCTGCTGGCCGCCACCGCTCTCTCCGGCTGCGCGGTCGGCCCCGACCATATCGCGCCCACCCCGCCGCCTTCGGCAGAGGCGCCGTTCGTCGGCTTGCAGGGCGCGGAGGTGACTTCGGCCAGCCCTGAAGGTTCATGGTGGCGTCTTTACGACGATACCATGCTGGACGGCCTTGTCGCCGATGCCCTGACGGCCAACACCGACCTCAGGGTAGCGCTGGCGCGGATCGAACGGGCCCGCGCTTCGCTGCGCGGTTCGCGCTCACAGGCCCTGCCGCAGACCAATATCAACGCCTCGGCCACCTACGGCCAGGTCTCGGAGGCGCAGACGCTCCCGGGCTTCGACCGCGAAGGCCGCCGGGTGGATGGGGAACTGGCGGTGGGCTACGAACTCGACCTGTTCGGGCGCGTCCGCCGGGGCGTCGAGGCGTCGCGTGCCGATCTCGATGCCGCGCGGCAGGACGCTGACGCCGTCCGCGTCACGATCGTGGCCGATACGGTCCGCGCCTATGTCGACGCCATCAGCGCCGGTGAGCAGATCGACGTTGCGGAGCGGACGCTCGACCTTCTCTCCCGATCGGAGCGGATCATCACCGCTCGTTTCGAGCGCGGGCTCAACCAGCGGCTCGACGTGATCCGCGTCGCCCAGCTTCGCGAGGCGCAGGCCGCGACGATCCCGACCCTGGCTGCGCGGCGCGATGCGGCCCTGTTCCGCCTTGCCGTGCTGACCGGCCGCACACCCCGGGATATCCCCGATGGTGTGATCGCAAGGACCTCCACGCCGACCGTACTTCGACCCATTCCCGTGGGAGACGGTCGGACGCTTCTGGCGCGCCGCCCCGACGTGAAGGCCGCGGAGCGTCGGCTCGCAGCCGACACCGCGCGCATCGGCGTGGCCACGGCGGATCTCTACCCCCGGATCACGCTTGGCGGCTCCATCGGCACCACGGCCGTAGGCGCGACGGAGGTGTTCGGCGGCGGTCCGCTGCGCTGGCTGCTGGGGCCGATGATCTCGTGGGCCTTTCCAAACCAGGAAGCGATCCGCGCCCGCATCGGCGGAGCACGGGCGGATGCCAAGGCGGATCTCGCCACCTTCGACGGCACTGTCCTTCGCGCCCTTGCCGAAACGGAAACGGCGCTCTCCGCCTACCGCAACGCTCTTCTTCGCCGGGAACGCCTCGCCGCCTCGCGCGATGCGGCGCAGCGGGCCGAGAGAGTGAGCGTGGCGCGCCAGAGCCGGGGCGAGATCGATTCGCTCGACGTTCTGGATGCCCAGCGCACTCTCGCGCAGGCAGAAGCCTATGCCGCCGCGGCCACGCGCGAAGTCGCCTTTGCGCAGGTGGACCTGTTCCGGGCTCTGGGCGGCACGTGGCAGGAAGCACCTTCCGGGGCAAGTTGAGCCGGGATCGCACATTCGCGTGCGTCCAGCATCAAGACGCGATGGGAAGAAGGCGACTAGGGTACTTCCTGCAACAGGAGGTCCCGCATGAGTGTCGCCGCAATCCCCTCTCCCGTCCTCACCGTCGCAGCGTGGCGCGGCGACAAGCTGATGGAGGGGCAGGACTGGATCTACCAGCTGGATGCGCAGCAGCTCGCGGAACTGGAGGCTCTGGGCCGGCGCTTCCTTGACGAGGACCCGGACCTTCGCTTCGTGCAGGCAGAGGATTACCCGCTCCAGGTCTGCGCGGAGGCGGTGAAGGCCTGGCGCAGGGACGTCGATTTTGGCCGTGGTTTCGTGCTGGTGCGCGGGCTGCGGTCGGATCACTACTCTGACGCGCTCTCCTGTGCCATCTACTATGTGCTCGGCCTGCACATGGGCGATCCCATCCGCCAGAACGAGATGGGCGACCTGCTCGACCACGTCTATGCCACCAGCGACAAGACGATGGACGATCCCACTGCCAAGTCCTCGAAGGTGCGCGACAAGCTGGTCTACCATTCGGACAGTTCGGACATCGTCGCGC
This sequence comes from Novosphingobium silvae, assembly GCF_009856825.1. GTDB lineage: Bacteria > Pseudomonadota > Alphaproteobacteria > Sphingomonadales > Sphingomonadaceae > Novosphingobium > Novosphingobium silvae. The sequence goes on from NZ_WVTD01000014.1 coordinate 27,740, forward strand.
TGATGTGCCTGCGCGGGGCGAAGGAGGGTGGGCTTTCGTGCCTCGTCTCGGGCGCGGAGATATATAACGAGATCCTGCGCCGCCGCCCCGATCTTGCCCACCTGCTGCTCGAGCCCTTTCACTGGGACTGGCGCCGACAGGATGCCGAGGCCCCGGCGGACACCTATACCTCGCCCGTGGTGAGCGTGGAGGACAGCGTCTTCTCGATGTACGCAGGCTCGCTCTACATCGTGACCGCGCAGGAATATCCGGGCGTTCCCAAGCTGACGCCGGACCAGCTGGAGGTGCTGCGGCTCTTCGACGAGATCACCTACGAACCGGGGATGGCGATCGCCATGGACTTCCGCCCCGGCGACATACAGTGGCTCTCGAACTACGCCGCCCTTCACTCGCGCACGGAGTTCAAGGACTTCCCCGAGCCCCAGCGCAAGCGTCACCTCCTGCGACTTTGGCTGTCCAGCAAGACCAACCGGCCCGTGGTGGAGGGCTTCGGCAAGAACGGCGTCGTCCAGCATCGCGCCGCCCACCGCGACGGAGTGGAGCACCCGGATGCGCGCTTCAGCATCCGCCAGATGTCGGTACCGCGCCTGATCTCCTGACGGATCGGGCGCGCGGTCTGCCCCGCCGGAGCGGAAAGGCTGGACAACGCGCGGAGTAGTCCGACAAAAGGGTGCGATGCGTCACCTCTCCCGTCTTGCCGCGCTCTGCGGCGTGCTCTTCGCCCATCCCGTTCTCGCTGCACCGACTTGGGCCGGGGCCTGGGGCTATGCCCCTGCCGACAGCAGTGCCCAAGATCCGGAACAGCCCGCCGGCACCTACCGCTATCGCGTCCGGCTGACGCAGGCTGGAGATGCGATGCAGCTGTCCTTCAGCAATGCCGAGGGCGATCGTCCGCTGGCGATAGCGGCAGCAAGCATCGCAAGTCCCTCCGGCCCGCTCGGGACGGACATCGGCGGCAACCCTGTGCATCCGATCCGCTTCTCCGGCCATCTCGGCGCGGCGATGCCCCGGGGCCACACGCTGGTCAGCGATCCCGTCACGGCGCCGTTCCACGCCGGGCAGGACGTGATCGTGAGCGTCACGTTCTCCACGCCCGCGCGGCCCGGGCGCACCAATCTCGGCCTCGAAATGGCCTTTGCGCCCGCATCGACCGGCAAGCCGGTGTTCACGCCCATCCAGGCGCGCTCCTATCTGTCGCTGGTTTCGGTACGCGCGGCGCAGGCGCCCTGCACCGTCGTGGCGTTCGGCGATTCGATTACGGACGGCTTCCTCGCCCTTTCGCCGCAGACACGCGGGTGGCCGGGCCGTCTGGCGGAGCGACTGGCCGCGCTGCCTCCCGCCCGCCGCTGCGGCGTGGTCAACATGGGCATCAGCGGCAACCGGGTGCTTCGCGAAGGCCGCGCAATCTCGGCGCTGGACCGCTTCTGGCGCGATGTTGCAAGCGTGCCGAACGTCACTCACGTCATCTTCCTGGAAGGCATCAACGACATCGGCGCGGGCGGCGATCGCGGAGCCGACGCGGTGACGCCCGAGCAGCTCGTCCATGGCTATCGCCAGTTCGTCGCGCGCGCGCATGCCCTCGGGATCAAGGTCATCGGCGGCACCCTAACCCCTGCCCTACACGCCGGTTACATGTCGCCGGCCAAGGAGCAGACGCGCCTTGCGGTCAACAACAGCATCCGCAACGGCCGGATCTTCGACGGCGTCGTCGACTTCGATGCGGCGGTGCGGAACCCCGCCGCGCCTTCGGACCTGCGGGCCGAGTACGATCCCGGCGACCATCTGCACCCCAACGATGCAGGCCTTCGCGCGATGGGGAATGCGGTGGACCTCAACCTCCTCGCACCGCCGAAATAGGAGCGCTTCGAGCGGGAAGCGCTCCCGACCCGGTCAGCCCAGATAGCGCGCTTCGGAAAGGTCAAGCTCGCGCGTCAGCCTGCGCGCCGTCTCGCTGCTGATCTCGCGCCCGCGTAGGAGGCGGGCCAGGGCGGCACGCTCGGCGCGCACGCCCACGAGACGGAATTCGCGCAGCAGCTTGTCCGCAGCGCGCGAAAGCGCGGTCTCCGAACCGCTGAGGCCTTCCACCCGCTCGCGATAGAGGTTCATGATCTGGCCTCCGGCCTCGGCATAGATGTCGGCATCGACCCGGTCAGCGGCCAGGGCATGCTGGTGCCGTTCGATCGCCTGGATGGCCGCTTCGGCAGTGGCGATGCGCACGCGCGCCTCCTCTGCGTGGCGTGGCGGCTCGGGCGGCATCGTCAGGCCTTTCAGCAGGACCGGAAGGCCGATGCTGGCAAGGACCAGCGAGACGACGATGACGCCTGCCGCAAGGAAGATCGCAAGGTCGCGCGCGGGGAAAGGGGTGCCGTCGTTCAGCACCAGCGGAAGCGTGAGAACACCGGCCAGAGTGATGGCGCCGCGCACGCCGGCGACCGATGTCGCCGCGATCAGGCGCCAGTCCGGGCTGCGTCCGCCGATGCCAGGCGTCGCGCGGCGCAGGATCGTCAGCTTCAGCGATGCCCACACCCATGCGAAACGCAGGCCCGCAAGCCCTGCCACGATGGCGATGACGTAGACGCCCAGCCACCATGGCGAGGCGTGGCCCGTCAGCGCCACGGTCTGCTTCGCGCCGGTGAGGATGCCGGGAAGCTGCTCGCCCAGCAGCACGAAGATTATGCCGTTCAGCGTGAACTGCACCGTGTCCCACACCGAGTTGCGGCGCATGCGGGTGATCGCCAGGGCCTGGCGCGAGATCTCGGCGTAAGTCATCGTCACCCCGGCGCTTACCGCCGCAAGGATGCCGGAGGCGTGGACGTGCTCCGCCAGAAGATAGGAGCCGAAGGGGATCAGCAGGCTGACGAGGATCTGCGAGCCCGTGTCCTCTCCCCAACGCTTCGTTACCCAGGCCTTGGCACGCGTGACGACGAGAGTGACGACGACCCCGATCACCAGCCCGGCGCCTGCCACCCACGCGAAGTTCACGGCAGCCGCCCCGGCCGAGAAGGTCCCCGTCAGTGCGGCGGCGACGGCAAAGCGCAGGCAGACCAGCCCCGAAGCGTCGTTGAGCAGAGATTCGCCTTCGAGGATGTGCATCAGCCGCTTGGGGATCGGCACGCGCGCGGCGATGGCGGATACCGCGATGGGGTCGGTGGGGGAGACCACGGCGGCAAGCGCGAAGGCGACCGCCAGCGGCATGGCAGGTATCATCCAGTGGATGAGGAAGCCCATGCCCACCACGGTCGTCAGCACTAGGCCGAGGGCGAGTTCGACGACGGTGGAGGCATCCTTGAGGAGGTCGTCCTTGGGGATACGCCAGCCATCGAGGAACAGCAATGGCGGCAGGAAGAGGAAGAGGAACAGCTCGGGATTGAGCTCGACCCGGTGCGAGGTTGAAAGTCCGATGACGCAGCCCAGCACGATCTGGACAAGGGGCGTCGGTATCGAGAACGGAAGCATCCTGGCAACGGCTCCGCTGACGACGACGGCCAGCAGGAGGAAAAGCACGATCGAGACTGTCTCCAAAACTTCACTCCATGTTGTGAAGCGGGACCTTAGGGGACGCACGGCGACGACGGCAACCCCAAAGGCCCGCCCGTCCGGCCGCTTTCACGGAGTTCAGGCCGCTCGCAACCTGTCGTCGCGCGCACTTTCGTAGAGCGCGAAGAGTTCGGCGAAGTGCTCTGTGCTCGTTCGCGCATGGCGTGGCTGGTGCGGCGGGCCGGCGAGCACCGCAAGGATCGCATTCGCGGCGGACGCGGGATCGCGCGCCGCGTAGGTGACGCCTGCCCCGCCCGAGGCGTGATCGGCCGCGCCGCCCTCGTCAGGGACGATCACGGGAATGCCGCTCGCCCTTGCCTCGGCGGCGGCCATGCAGAAGGTCTCGGCCTCGCTGCCGTGGACGAGCGCGTCGGCGCTGGCGAGAACCCGCGCGAAGGTGTCGCCGTTGCGCTCCGGTGTGAAGAGGCGGACGTGGGGGTTGCCCGCGATGTGCTTGACCACGTTGCGGCGCTCGCGCCCCTCGCCGAAGATGACGAGGCCGATCGGGCGCTCCTGCGAAGCGGCGTTGACCGCATCGATGATCAGCGGCCAGCGCTTCTCCGCGGCCAGACGGCCGACGCCGAGCAGCAGGCTGGCGCTTTCGGGCAGGTCGCAGTCGGCGAGCAGCTGCGCGCGAAGCGCCGCGTCCCGGTTCTCGGGAGAGAAGCGTCCGGGCTGCACGCCCATCGGGATGGAGATGGTGCGCGGCACACCGCCTTCGGCCAGGCGTCGTGCAAGGTCGGGGTTCGCACAGACCACATGGTCGAACCTGTCGGCATGGCGGCGCAGGTGATCCCAGTAGACCGAGAACTGCCAGTCGATCGTGCGCTGCGAGAAGACTTTCCCGAACCAGCGATAGGCATAGGCGGAAAGCGGATCGGCGTGCATGATGAGGCTGCGCGGCGCGCTGCCCTGCCAGTCGGCAACAAGCCCGGCGCTGCGCCAGGGAGAGGTCGCCTCCACGAAGTCGGGCTCCAGCGCGTCGAGCGTATCGTGGAGCTGGGTCGCCGAGGAGAAGTACCAGTACTTGCGGTCGAGCGGGAAACGCGGGTTCTTCAGGAAGACGATCCGTGCGCCTGCGCCGCGTTCGACCACCGCATCCTCGTCGCCCGGCGCCACGATGACGACCTCGTGCCCCAGCGCCTGGCTGATGCGCAGTTTCTGCTCGACGTAAGTGCGCACGCCGCCGCCGTAGGGCGTGTAGAAGGCGCAGACATCGACGATCCTCATGAAGCCCTCACTTCGTTTCCAGCGGGGCCACGCCGAGCCCCTTCCGATAGTTCATCACGATCGAGAGCGACGTGGGGCCGTTGCCCGCCGTCGCGCTCGCCTTCGCGGAGCGTGGCTTGTTCCAGCCCAGCTTCGGATTTCCCGCAAAGCCGATGCCGTCCACCTTCCATCCGAACTTGCGGTTGCCGTCACGGTCGTGGAGCAGGCTTACCCCGTAAGAGCCTGGGCCAGGCACCCGGACGCAAAGTCGCACCGGACCGCTGGCAGGCACCGGCACCTCGACACGGCGGAAGGTCTTGCCCTCGCTCACGAGCACGTTGTCGTCGGCCAGGAAGTCCTTGTCGTTGGCGGGATAGACCTCCAGCTTGAGATTGCCGGTGCGGTCCTTGAGGCCCTTGACCTCCACCATGAAGGATGGCCCGCTCTCGCCCGGCCGGCAGCGGCCTTCCGCCTTGCCAAGGTCCGGAGTGGAAGGCAGCGAAGGCGCTGCCGCGACAGGCAGCAGGGCGGCGAGGGAAAGCATGGGGACGAGGCTGATCACGAGCGTCGCTCCAGGTTGTTGACGATGTCGTGAAGGGCGATGAGGGCGCCGAGCACGAGGTGCGTTGCCAGGATAAGCCCCGCCATCAGCGCCATGAGCGCGCCGATATCGCGTTCCTCGCCCAGCACGACAACGGTGATGCCGGCGAAAAGCAGGTCCTTGTTGGGGATCAGCGGCAGGCGCGATACCAGCAGCCGCAGGGTGGCGAGATAGAACCACCAGTTCAGCGCCACTCCCGGCAGGACGAGATGCCAGAGCACCGCCGAGAGCACCGTCGAGATCACGATGCGCGCAAGGTGCGTGCGTCCGATCATCCAGAGCTGCTCGCGCGGAAGCGTGAACACGCGGCGGCGAAAGGCCATCGCGCCGATCGAGATCGCAAGGATCACTCCGAGCGAGAGTAGCAGCACCGGCGCTTCGATCCCCAGCGCGCGTGTCCCCATCACCGGCAGCACGATGGCAAGCAGCAGCACCGTGACCGCGTTGCCGGTCATCGCCGAGAGGATCGCAGTGTCCTTGACCGCTCCGAACGGCGCTGCGACAAGCGCCACGCGTCGGCGTGCCCAGGTGTAGAAGTAGGCGTCCCCGAGATAGCCGAGCAGCAGCTCGTTGTAGAGCTTCTTGCGGATCAGCGCGAAGAAGCCCGCTGCGGGCACGCCCCAGAGATTGCGGAAGATCAGCCACTCGCTGAACGGGGTGATCAGGTAGGACGCTGCGAAGACGATCCAGAACCCGGGCGATGCGGGGATCATCGCGGGAAGCCTGCGCAGCTCGACGCTGCTCGTCTCGTGGACGACCGCCGCGATCACCGCCAGCGAGAGCAGGAGCGAGAAGATCGCGTTGCGCCCCCGGTGGGAGCGGTCCTGCGGCTTCAGCTGGATGGCCGGAAGCTCTAGGGTGCCGAGTGCCGCGGATGGTGGCAAGGACGTCTCCATGGTTGTCAAGGTCACTGGAAGCGGCGCATCGAGCCACGGTGCGCGAGCGCGCCCAGGGCTAGGTCCTGCCGGCGGTCCCGGTCGCGGCGGCGAAGGACTTCCGACATGAGATCGATGTAGCGGTCCGCGGCGCTTTCCACTTCGTAGATGGCGGCGGTGGCGCGGGCGCGCGCGGGATCGGGGCACAGGGTGCGAAGGGCGCGAAGCCCTGCGGCGAAGGCGTTCACGCAGCCCGGTTCGACCACGATGCCGGTGCGCTCGTTCTCGACCAGCGAGGTCATGCTGACGCAGCAGTCCGTGGCGAGGACCGGCAGCCCTGCCGCCAGCGCCTCCACCACCACGCCGGGAAGCCCTTCGTACTGCGAACTCAGCACCAGGGCATCCGCCTCCGCCAGGTGCGGATCGATGCTGGCGACGTGCCCGCGGAAATCGACCTGCCCGGCGATGCCCAGCTCCCAGGCCAGCGTTTCGAGCCGGGGGCGCTCGGGTCCATCGCCTGCGATGGTCAGGCGATCCTCCGCCCGGGCCGCCGCCGCGAAGGCGCGCAGCAGCATCGCGAAGTCCTTTTGCGGCACCAGTCGGCCGGCCGCCAGATAGCGCATGCCCCATGCGGAAGGCGGACGACGCTCAATTGTCAGAAGCCGGGAGAGCCGCTCGCGGGTGAGCACGGGATTGGCGATAACGCTGACCTGCCGGGGCTCCGCGAGCATGAGATCGCGAGCCTCCCGGCGCATCGGCTCCGACAGAGCGACGATGGAGTCGAACAGGTGTCCCTGCACGCGCAGCCAGGTGCCGTATCCCAGACGCAGCGGCGGCGACATGTCCTGCCGATGGAGCGCGTTGCTGACCTTTAGAACCATCGCGGGCGTGTGCTGGCCAAGCAGGACTTTCATCGCCGCCGCCACGATCGCATAAGTGTTCCCGGGGAAGAACACGACATCTGGGCGCTGCTCGACCAGGAAGCTGTACAGGCAGTGGACCATCCACGGCGTCTGCCAGCGCCGCGTCGAGAGCTGCGTCGGGATGCTCCAGTAGGCGAGACGTGGTGCACTGCACAAATCCGTCCCGCCGCGCCGGCCGAGAACCACCGTCACGTCGTGCCCGGCCGCGCTCCAGCAAGTGGCGAGGCCAAGCGCCACGCGCTCGACGCCGCCCGGCTCGAGGCTGTGAATGGGTATGGCAATCCTCAAGGGTTTCTGCATTCCCGCCCGCCATTCCCGGTCGCAAAATGCCCGGTTCACGGGGTGGCGCTCTATTGTGCGATAATTTCGGGTTTGTGACGGCAGTGCTGGCGGTCGTCCGCCGGACATGAAACTGCCTTGTAAACGCAATGGATCAGTGGCTTGCGAAGGCGGGTCTGGTCCCCGTCGTGAATGGATGGTTCGATCGTCGCAAAAGTTACAGCGAAGTGCCCAAAAACTGTCTGCAAGGCGTCAGAAAAACCATCCAGATGCTGCATCGCACAAGAAACAACAGGGAGTTTCGCGCCATGCGCACCAATTCGATCCGCAGCTTCTGCATCCTTGGCGCAAGCCTTGCCGCCATCGTCGCGGCGACGCCCGCGATCGCCGAGGAGGCCGCCGAGGCCGCGGACTACGCCAGCGACGCCGACGCCGGAGCCATCGTGGTTACTGGCCAGCGCACGACCTACAACAACGCCGCGCTCGACGAGACGCTGCTGGACGACAAGTCGCCTATCGCCTCGGCGATCGATCTCATCGGTACTCTTCCCGGCGTGCAGGTGAACGAGGGCGACGCCTTCGGCTTCGACGACTGGTCGACCACCTACTCGATCCGTGGCTACCAGACCAACCTCGACACCCAGCAGGTCGGCCTCACCATCGATGGTCTGCCCAACGGCGGCTCGGGGTACGGCGGCGGCTCGAAGGCGAACCGCTTCGTCGACACCATGAACATCGCCACGGTCGAGGTGTCGCAGGGCACCGCCGACATCGCCTCGCGCTCGAACGAGGCGCTGGGCGGCACGATCAATTTCGTGACCTCCGACCCCATGGACGAGCTCAACGTGCGCGCGCAGGGTTCGGTCGGTGACTACGAGGCCCGTCGCTACTATGGCCGCGTCGACACCGGCCTTGTCGGCGGCGTGTTCAAGGCGTGGTTTTCCTACGCGCACCAGGAGGCGACCGACTGGATCGAGGGTTCGGCCGACAACCGGCGTGATACCTTCTCCGGCAAGTTCGTCGTCGATACTCCGGTGAAGATCACCGGCTACGTCAACTACGACGATGCGTTCGAAAGCAACTACGACCAGATCTATTCCGAAGCGCAGTACGAGGCCAACCCGAACACCGACGGTCTCGTGGGCGTGTGGACCGGCGTGCCGGTGGCGGACCAGCAGTATCGCAAGGTGTGGAACACCAAGCGCAAGAACTTCTTCGCCTACCTCAAGGGCGAGACATCCATTGCCGACACCATCGACCTCAGCGCCTCTGTCTACTACCACGACATGGCGGGTCGGGGCGACTGGGCGCCGCCCTACATCGTCGACGTGATCCAGGACGGCACCGGGCCGCAGAGCGAGGTTTCCGGCGGTTCGGTCAAGGGCACGCCGGCATGGTGGGCAACACTGCCCGCAGGCACCGGCACGCCGACCTACTTCGCCACCAACGCGGCCGGACAGGCCGTTGCGCCCGGCACGCCGGGTTCGCTCTATCAGCAGTCCTACCGCCACACGCACTACCGCAAGGATCGCCTGGGCGGTACGCTGGACGCTGCCTGGAACGCACAGTTCGGCATGGCCGAGAACACGCTGCGCGGCGGCCTTTGGTACGAGGACACCAACCGCCGCGAGTGGCGCGACTGGCACAAGGTCACCGACACGCGCGTTGGCCCCGCGTATGACGCCGCGCCCTACTGGACGCAGTACGACCGCAAGTACCCGCAGGACACCTTCAAGTGGTACGTCGAGGAGCAGCTGAAGATCGGCCCGGTCAGCGCCAACATCGGCGCCAAGCAATTCATCAACAACATCGACCGCGAGGACCTGTTCGGCGAGACGGACAATCTCAAGACCGAATCCAAGTCCAAGGTCCTGTGGTCGGGCGGCGTGCAGGTCGAACCGCTCGCGGGCCTCAACCTGTTCGGCGGCTACTCCGAGAACTTCAAGGCGCTTTCCGATACCCTGCTTGAATACAGCGCCGATGCCCTGGCCGACATCGAGCCGGAAACCGCGGAGAACTGGGAAGCGGGCGTTCGCTATACCAACCCGATCTTCAATGCCTCGGCCACCTGGTTCAAGAGCAAGTTCTCCAACCAGGTCATCTTCGTGCCGAGCAACACTTCGGCCGGGCCGGACTACCTTTCCGAGGGCGACGGCCGCTTCTTCAACGCCGGCGGCATCGACTCCGAAGGCTTCGAGATCCTCGCCAACGTGCGTCCGGTGGACGGCCTCAGCCTCTACGGCGCCTACACCTATATCGACGCGACATACCGCGGCACCGGCAATGTCGAGCTGGACGAGGAACAGGGCGTTACGGCGGGCAACCGCGTGGCCGGCATTCCCAAGCACATGTGGGTGCTTTCGGGCACGTACAACTATGGACCGGTTACTCTGGGCGTCACCGGCAAGTACACCGGCAACCGCTTCGTCAATGCCGACAATAACTGGGTGTCGCAGAACTTCTTCCTCACCGACCTTTCGCTCGCAGTGAAGGGAGAGGCGCTGACGGACACGTTGAAAGCACTCGAGTTCGCGCTCAACGTCACCAACCTGACGGACGAGCAGTACCTCGGCGGCATCTCGGGTAACTACGCCTTCCTCGGCACGCCGCGCACCATGGTGTTCAGCGTGACGGCGGACTTCTGACCGGAAGGGGGACAGCTCCGGCGCGGGGTTGCCCCCCTTCCCTCATCTCCTCGCCGCGAAAGCCCTGCCGGCGAGGAGCAGCTTTGGACAAGAGACCGGCGGCCTGCGGGATCGTGCCGGCTTCAGAGAACCACAGGACGCTTCCATGACCGGCACTTCCCCCAAGACCCAGGTTTCCCGCCGCGCGCTGCTCGCCGGGATGGCCGGAGCGGGCGCGATGCTGGCCGTGCCTGCGGCCATGCTGGCGGCGAAGGCCGTCAATCCGGTATTCCGCCACGGCGTCGCCAGCGGCGATCCCGACGCCTCCAGCGTGGTCCTGTGGACGCGCGTCGAGGCGAGCGGGCCCGCCACCGTCCGCTGGGAACTCGCCGCTTCGCCCGCATTCGACAAGGTCCTGAAGTCCGGAACCGTCACCACCGACGCCGCCCGCGACCATACGGTGAAAGTCCTTGCGGCCGGCCTCCCGGCGGGGGACACGTTCTTCTATCGCTTCGTGCTGGACAAGGCGGTTTCGCCGGTCGGGCGCGCGCGCACGCTTCCGCAGGGGCGGCTCGACACACTGGGGATCGCGCTGGCCTCGTGCTCCAACTATGCCTTCGGCTTCTTCAACGCCTACGACGCCATCGCCAGGGATCCCGCCGTCGACTTTGTCCTGCACACAGGCGACTACATCTACGAGTATGGCGGCAAGGATGGATGGGGCGAGGCCGTGGCCCGCACGATCGGGCGCGAGCATTCGCCCACGCACGAGATCGTCAGCCTCTCGGACTATCGCACCCGCCATGCGCAGTACAAGATCGATGCGGGGTCGATGGCCATGCACGCCCGGCACACCCTGCTTGCCTGCTGGGACGATCACGAAAGCGCGAACAACCCCTGGACCGGCGGCGCGCAGAACCACCAGCCCGCCACCGAAGGGGACTGGGCGGCCCGCCGCGCGGCTTCGATCCAGGCCTACTTCGAGTGGATGCCCGTGCGCGAGCCGGAGTGGCTGGCGGTAAAGGGCCGCAGCCGAGTGCAGTTCTGGCGCGCGTACAGCTTCGGCGACCTTGCCCTAATCCATACGCTGGAGACCCGCCACACCGCCCGCGCCCGGCAGATCGAATATCTCGACCACGCGGCGGCTATCGTCGACGATGGTTCCGCCGCCCGCTTCAGGAAGGATGTCCTTGGCGCGCCGGACCGGCCGATGATCTCGCCCGAACTCGAAGCTGACCTGGAGGCGGCGCTCGCCCGGTCGGTGAAGGCGGGCCAGCCCTGGCGGGTGATCGGCAGCCCCATGGTGATCGGCCGCCTGGACGTGCCGGATCTCGTCAAAGCGGGCGTCCTTGCAGACCCCTTCCCCCGGCTCGCCGCTGCCAAGTCGAAGGAGGAGCTGGCACGGCTTGCTGCGGATCCGCACGTCTCGCTGGCGTGGCGGGGGCGCTGGGGCCTTCCCGACTATACGGACGCCTGGGGCGGCTACCCCTGGGCGCGCGAGCAGTTCTATGCGCTTTCGCGGCGCGCGGGCGCGGGCGACCTCGTCTTCCTCTCGGGCGACAGCCACAGCTTCTGGACGAACGACCTTTCCGACGCGGCCGGGCGGCCTGCCGGGATCGAGTTCGGCACGGCCGGCATCTCCTCCCCGGGCGACTTCATCGATAGCGGCTTCGGCGCGGACATGGCGGTAAGACTGGACAAGGCCTACGCCGATCACATGCCCGAGGTCGTCTGGACGGACAACATGCACCAGGGCTACGTGCGCATCCGGTTCGGTCGCGAGCGCGGCACGGCAAGCTTCGTTGCGGTGAGCACCGTGCTCTCGCGCGACTATACCACAAGCGTCATCCGCGAGGACCATTTCGAACGAGCCGGACCGCAGGTGCGCTTCGCCTGATGACGCTCGTTGCGGACCCGCACGGTTTTTGATCGCGCGGGAGGATGCTGCATGGCACAAAACCTGCGGCGGCGAGTTGCGGTGTCATGCGGGTGCAACCGCGCCGGACGCCCGCCGAATGCGAGGCCTGACCCATGACCATGACCATGACCGTGAACGGCTCGCCCGTGTCGCTTCCCCACGACGCGCGCGTATCCCTCCTCGACCTAGTGCGCGAGCACCTGCACCTTCCGGGCACCAAGAAGGGGTGCAACCAGGGGGCCTGCGGCGCATGCACCGTGCTCGTCGATGGGGAGAGGATCCTGTCGTGCCTTGCCCTGGCGGTGCAGTTCGAGGGCCGGTCCGTCACCACCATCGAAGGCGTGGGCACGCCAGGCGCCCTTCACCCGCTGCAAGCGGCCTTCATCGAGCATGACGGCTTCCAGTGCGGATACTGCACGCCGGGGCAGATCTGCTCTGCCATCGGCATGGCGCAGGAAATCCGGCGCGGCGTGCCCAGCCATGTGACCGCCGATCTCGCCGCGCCTGACATCGCTCCGACCCGCGACGAACTGCGTGAGCGGATGAGCGGAAACCTGTGCCGCTGCGGCACGCACAACGGCATCATCGACGCCATCGCGGAAATCGTCTCGGCCGATGTCCTCCTTCCGGAGCCGGCACAGTGAGGCCCTTTCGCTACTCCCGCGCCGTCGATGTGGCCGATGCGGTTCGCTTGGCCGGAAGTCCCGGCGCGCGCTACCTTGGCGGGGGCACCAACCTCGTCGATCTGATGCGCGAGACGATCGAGCAGCCCGATGCGCTTGTCGACGTCACCGCAATGCCGGGCGAGATCGAGGAGACACCCGAAGGCGGGCTCCTGATCGGCGCGGCGGTTCGCAACACTGCGCTTGCGGAACACCCGGCGGTCCGCACGCGCTATCCGGTCCTCTCCCGCGCGATCGTGGCGGGGGCGAGCGCGCAAATCCGCAACATGGCGACCTTGGGCGGCAACCTTCTCCAGCGCACCCGCTGCGCCTATTTCTACGACAATCACGGATCGCGGTGCAACAAGCGGCAGCCGGGACAGGGCTGCGACGCGCTGGAAGGCTTCCATCGCAACCATGCGATCTTGGGAGCCTCGGCCGCGTGCATCGCGGTGCATCCCTCCGACATGGCGGTAGCGCTCGCCGCGCTGGACGCGGTGGTCCATCTGCAAGGCAGGAATGGCAGCGTGCGCAGCTTGCCCGTCACCGACCTGCACCGCCTTCCCGGCGAGCGGCCGGACGTGGACACGCTCCTCGAGCCGGGGGAGCTTATCACCGCGATCGAACTGCCGCCGCTTCCCGCTACCTTGCGCTCCACTTACCGCAAGGTTCGCGACCGGTCGAGCTACGCCTTCGCGCTCGTGTCGGTGGCCGCAGTGCTGGATATCGCCGATGGCGAGATCCGCGACGTTCGGATCGCGCTCGGCGGCGTTGCCCACAAGCCGTGGCGGGCCACGAGGGCAGAGAGCGTGCTGCGTGGCGGATCCGGCACCGCCGCCGCCTTCGCCGCCGCAGCCGACGCGGAACTGGCCGAGGCGCGGCCCCTGCCCGGTAACGCTTTCAAGATCGAACTGGCCCGGCGCACCATCGTCGCCGTACTTCGGGAACTGGCGGGAGACAGCGCATGAGCATCGCCAAGGACGCCAAGGACCTCGCCAAGGGAATGCTCCAGGGCCTGATGGGCAAGGCCGTGGCGATGGCGCCCGACAGCTGGATACCGGGCGGCGAGCCCGATCCCCTGATCCGCGTCAGGCACGGCCACGTGGGCAAGCCGGTGTCGCGCATCGACGGTCCGCTCAAGGTCGCAGGCGCGGCGCCCTTCGCCGCCGAGTTCCCGATGGAAGGCATGGTCTACGCCGCGCTGGTCTACAGCACGATCGCGAAGGGCCGCATCCTAGCCATCAATGTCGCGCAGGCTGAGGCAGCGCCCGGCGTGCGCGCCGTCATGACCTACCGCAACGCCCCGCGCATCGCCCGGCCGCCGGTGTTCATGTCCGACCAGAAGGCGGCGGGAGGAGACGACCTGCCGGTCATGCAGGAGGACTTCGTTCGCTGGAATGGCGAGCCGGTGGCAGTCGTGCTTGCCGACACGCAGGAGCAGGCCGATCATGCGACCACGCTGGTCGCCGTCTCCTATGAACTTGAAACGCCCATGACCGATTTCGCGTCGGCGAAGGACGCGGGAACCCGCACGGCGGTGTTCATGGGGCAGGCGCTGCACCAAGAGATCGGCGACGCCGAAAAGGCGCTGGCCGCCGCTGCGTTCCGCGTGGATTCCCACTACTCCACGCCGCGCCACAGCCATAACGCTATCGAGCTCCATGCCGTCACGGCTGCGTGGATCGGCGGGGTCCTTCGCCTTCACGACGCTTCCCAGCTTGTGGCCCACACGGCCTGGTCGCTTGGCCAGATGTTCGGCATTCCGGAGGACAAGGTGGTCGTCACCTCTCCTTTCGTGGGCGGCGGGTTTGGCGGCAAGTGCCTGTGGCAGCACCAGGTCCTTGCCTCCATGGCGGCGAAGCTGGTCGGCCGCCCGGTTCGCATGGTGCTCTCGCGCGAGGGCGTCTACCGCATCGTCGGCGGGCGCGCGCTCACCGAGCAGCGCGTGGCGCTGGCGGCGGATGCCGAGGGCAAGCTCAAGGCCGTGGTCCATACCGGCACCACAGCGAAGACCGCCAGCAACATGATGGCCGAGCCGTTCATCGTCGCCACCCGCAGCATGTACGAGTCGGAGACCTTCAAGCTGGATGTGCAGGTGGTGGAGCTCGACATGCTTGCGAACACCTTCATGCGCGCGCCGGGCGAGGCGGTGGGCACTTTCGCGCTGGAGTGCGCGATGGACGAGCTGGCCGAGGCGCTCGACATCGATCCGGTGGAACTGCGCATCCGCAACGAACCCGAAATGGACCCGACCTCGGGGCTTCCGTTCTCCTCGCGCAACGTGGTCGAAGCCTGGCGCACTGGCGCGGAGCGGTTCGGGTGGAGCCGGCGCAGCGCTGTTCCCGGCACCGTGCGGGATGGCGAGTGGCTGGTCGGCATGGGCTGCGCGACGGGGACCTATCCCTATTACCGCATGCCCGGCGGCGCGGCGCGCATCACCCTCAACGCAGAGGGCCGCGCCAGCATCGACATCGCCGCGCACGAGATGGGAATGGGAACGGCAACCGCGCAGACGCAGGTCGCCGCCGAGCGGCTTGGCCTGCCGATGGGCGCTGTCTCGTTCCATTATGGCGACTCCACCCTGCCCGGCGTCGTCCTTGCCGGCGGTTCGCAGCAGACCGCCTCCATCGGCGCTTCGGTCATCGCCGCGCACAGGGCGCTGGTAAAGGAACTGCTCGCGATGGCCGGCAACGATTCCCCGCTCGCCGGGCTGAAGCCGGACGAAGTCGCCAGTCGCGACGGAGGGCTGTGCAGGATCGACGACCCGGCCCGGCATGAAACCTATGTCTCGATCCTGAGCCGGGCGGGCAAGGGGTCCATCAGCGCCGAGGGAGAAGCGCCGATGCCGCTGGAGACCCAGCACTGGTCGATGCACAGCCACGCGGCCATGTTCTGCGAGGCGCGGGTCAACAGCGTGACGGGCGAGGTGCGCATCGCCCGCTTCCTCGGCTCGTTCGACTGCGGGCGCATCCTCAACCCCAAGACGGCAGCAAGCCAGCTGCGTGGGGGGATCATCATGGGGCTCGGACTGGCCCTCATGGAGGAGACGCAGTTCGACGAGCGAAACGGCCGCATCGTGAACGCCAGTCTTTCGGAGTATCATGTCCCCGTTCACATGGACGTGCCGGACATCGACCTGATCTGGACCGACATCGCCGATCCGCATACCCCCATGGGCGCGCGCGGCATCGGCGAGATCGGCATCACCGGCACCGCCGCCGCGGTTGCGAACGCTGTCTACAACGCCACCGGCAAGCGTATTCGCGACCTGCCCATCACGCTGGACAAGCTCCTTTAGCGCCGGAAAGGCGCTGGTCCGGCAAGCCGCACACCGTCCGCGCGCCGGCACCCACGCCGGTACGCTCTCGAGCGATGAAGCGCGATGTGCCCGCCTTGGGTTGACGGGGATGCACGGTCCGTGCAGAACACACTAATGCGAATGTCTCGCAATAGTCCGCAGCCGGCTCGGCCCGATGGCAGCGGCGGAACATGTGACCCGCATGAGTGAAGGAGCGCGCCCTTGTACGACTTCATCGACCGCCCGGTAACCGCGCTCGACAATGCCGGGCGCTTTCTGCTCTGGGCCATGCGGGGCTGGGTTCATTCCGCCGCGAAGGGCAACTGCCCGGCCCATGCGCTGGGCCGGGCCTTCACGGGGTTCAATGCACGCGAGGTTCTTCCCGACTTCCACATGGCCATGGCCCTGATCAGCCGCAGGGCGGGCGAGCGCATCATGCTTGCACCGCTGGCCTGCCCGCGCATCAGCGAACATGAGGCCATGCTGCTTGCACTTTGGCGTGACACCGGTATAGGGCGCGGCGAGAACGTACGTGCGACTCTGGCGCACATCGTGCCGGTCGATACCGTAGCGGCGGTCTCACAGGCAATGTCCCGCGCCAGTGCCGCGATGACCATTGCCGGCTTCGGGATCGCCCTGATCGCCCCGCATAGTATCGAGGACTAGAGTTTGATGACCGACGTCAAGGCCGAGGCGGCCGTACTTGAGCCCACCTCCGCCCTTTCCGTTGAAACCGTGCTGTCCGTCCGTCACTGGAACGAGCATCTCTTCAGCTTCAAGATCACGCGCCCGGCCTCGTTCCGCTTCCGCTCGGGCGAGTTCATCATGATCGGCCTGATGGGCGAGAACGGCAAGCCGCTCCTGCGCGCCTATTCGATCGCCAGCCCGGCCTGGGCCGAGGAAATCGAGTTCCTTTCGATTAAGGTGCCGGATGGCCCGCTCACCTCGAAGCTGCAGCTGATCCAGCCCGGCGACCAGATTTACCTTGGCCGCAAGCCCACCGGCACGCTCGTCACCGATGCGCTTTCGCCGGGCAAGCGCCTGTTCCTGTTCGGCTCGGGCACCGGCCTTGCGCCGTTCCTCTCGCTCATCCGCGATCCGGACGTCTACGAGTGCTTCGAGCAGGTGGTGGTCGTCCACTCGGTCCGCCGCGTCGACGACCTCGCCTTCCGCGAGGAGCTGGAAAGCCAGCTTGCGGGCGATCCGCTGGTGGAGGACCAGGCGCTGGTGCAGCTGCACTACGTGCCCACCGTCACGCGCGAGGAGTTCCACACCACCGGCCGCATCAACACCCTGATCGACAGCGGCCGCCTGTTCCAAGGCATCCCGGGCGAGGCGCGCCTCGATCCCGCGACAGATCGTGTCATGCTCTGCGGCTCGATGGCCATGAACAAGGACATCGCCGCAATGCTCGAGGGAATGGGCTTCGTCGAAGGCTCCAACAACAAGCCGGCCGACTTCGTGATCGAGCGCGCTTTCGTCGGCTGACCGGCTTGGAGTCATGAACGCGAAAACGGCCCGCCCGCGGGGTGGGCCGTTTTTCGTGGAAGGCTGCAGTGCTCACGCCGACGACGCGTGCGCCGGACAGGCCGAATGCCCGCTGGCGAGTGTGGGCGCGCTCACTTGCCGGAGGGAGCTCCCAGCGTGAAGGACCAGGTGACCGGCTCCAGCGAAATGCGATAGGGCATGTGCGCGCGGCCATCGAGGTTCCAGCCCGTGTCGCCCCCCACGCCTGCCTGAGCCATGTCTACCAGCAGGGTGCCGTTCCCATGCGGCCGGATGTCGGAGCTATGGGCCTTGCCCGGCGGCTTCAGCGCAAGGTCGGCGTACGGGAAAGCCAGCGCGTTCACGGAAAGCGGCTGTGCGCCGGTTACTCGCAGCCCGCTCCCGGCAAGGCCGGTCCGGCGCGAGCCGGTCAGTTCGAGCCAGCGCACGTCGGTCTTGTTCCCGCTTTCCTGGGGCCGCGCGTAATCGTGGAACTGCTCGGCGACCGCACCGCTCCAGCGCGCGATCATGCCGCCGCTCCTGCGATCCGAATACGTCTCCTGCGGGCCGCGGCCGTACCATGCAACGCGGTCGAGGCCGGGCATCGTCTCGAATGCAAGACCCAGGCGAAGCGGGTCGGGCAGCGTGTCGCGCAAGGGGACGAAGCGCAGGGTCACGCCAACGGTACCATCGGCGGCCATGCTCCAGCGCGTCTCCGTCTTGACCGAGCCCACGCCCATGTCGTGCCTCACGACGATGGCGTTGCCCTCGCGCACGACCGCTTCCACGCGGCGGTTTTCGGAGAAGTGCTGCCACATCGCATGGGTCTTGGGCACGCCCGCTCCAACGTCGTTGTCGGTGGGAGCGCGCCAGAAGTTGGGTGCGCCGCCCGTCAGCAGAAGTTTGTCATCACGCATGTAGCGCCTGACGAGCCCGGTTCCGCGCTCGATCTCCAGCAAGGCCCCGCCACTGGACAGGGACAGCGTGCCCTCGCCTTCCTGCGGCGTGACCGCGCCCTGCGGCACGGCAAGCGCCGCGCCCGGGGCAAGCACGAACTGCTCCCATCCCACCACGTGCCCGGCGGGCTGTGTGGGCACCGTTCCCGCCCGGGCCCGCGCGCGAAGGACGAGGATGCGCTCTGCCCGCGTGGTCCGGCCCGCAGGAACGGGCACGGAAAGCGGCGCACTGGCCCCGGCCGGAACGGCGGGAGCGGCCAGGCTGCCGTGCGCCACGTCCACGCCGTCCTCCAGCACCGCCCAGTCGAGCGTGAATCCCGAGAGGTCGAGATGATCGTGGCGATTGATGACGCTGTAGCCGCTATCGGCCTTCACGAAAGTGACTGGCGACTGGACGTGCGCCAGCTCGTAGTATTCGGGATCGGGTGTCCGGTCGGACTGGATCACGCCGTCGCCCACGGGGCTTTCGTCGCCATGGACGCCCGGCGCCTTCGGATCGGGATCGAAGTCGATCCCCTGCCCCCAGTATTCGCGGCCTTCCTTGTCCTTCAGCAGCATGGTCTGGTCCACCCAGTCCCACACGAAGCCGCCCTGCAGCTTGGGATGACTGCGCATGACGTCCCAGTATCCCGCTATGTCGCCGAGGCTGTTGCCCATGGCATGCGCGTATTCGCACAGGATGAGCGGCTGCGTGAAGCCTGCATCCTTCGCGTAATCGATCATCTTGGGCGCGTCGTCATACATCGGGGCGAAGATGTCGACGTAGCTGTTCACCGGGTGGCGCCAGTTGCTCATCGACCAGCCAAGGAAGCTGACGAGCCGGGTGGGATCGCTTTGCTTCACCCATTTCGCCGCCGCCTCGAAGCTGTCGCCGATGCCGGTCTCGTTGCCAAGCGACCAGAAGATGATCGAGGGATGGTTGCGATCACGCTGCACCATGCGCGACACGCGGTCGAGGTGCCCGGCACGCCAGCGGGGATCGTTGCCCAGCAGGATGGAGGGATCGTTGTCCGCCACTTGCGACTTGTAGAGATAGCCGTGGCTCTCAATATTCGCCTCGTCCATCACGTAGAGGCCGTATTCGTCGGCCAGTTCGTACCAGCGCGGATCGTTGGGATAGTGGCTGGTGCGAACGGCGTTGACGTTGGCCGCCTTCATCAGCTCGATGTCGCGGTGCATGGTCTCTTCCGAAACGATGCGGAAAGTGTGCGGATCATGCTCGTGCCGATTGACGCCGCGGATCATGATGCGCTTGCCGTTGACGCGCACTTCGCCGCCCGTGATCTCCACGGTGCGGAAGCCGATGCGGCGGCTCGTCGCTTCCACCAGCTTGCCGTTCCAGTCCAGCAGTTCGACCACAAGCGTGTAGAGGTTCGGCGCCTCCGCCGTCCATGTGCGGACGGAAGGGATCTCGGCGGCCAGCGATAGCGTGCCCTGCCCGCTCTCGGCCCCGGTCTCCTCCCGCGTCAGCACCTCGCGCCTGCCGTCGAGCAGGGTGGCGCGCACGCGCATCGCTGCGGGCTTCCCGCCAAGGTCGACCTTCACCGCCAGCGTGCCGTCGCGGTAGTCGTTCTTCAGCCCGGCATCGATCACGAGGTCGCGGATGTGCGTTTGCGGCGCGGCATAGAGCGTCACGCTGCGCTCGATCCCGTTGACGCGCCAGAAATCCTGGTCCTCAAGGTAGGAGCCGTCCGCGAAGCGGTAGAGCTCGATGGCGACGATGTTCCTGCCCGGGCGCGCATAGGCGGTGACGTCGAACTCGGCGGGGAGCTTGGAATCCTCCGAGTAGCCCACGCGTTGGCCGTTCACCCAGATGTAGTAGGCCGCTCCCGCAGCGCCGACGGTCAACAGCAGGCGACGCCCCGCAAAGTGCGGAGGCACGGTGAACTCGCGGCGGTAGGAACCGACCTCGTTCAGCGAGTGGTCGATCCGCGGCTGATCCGCCGGGAAGGGATAGCCGCTGCCGACGAACACCGCCCGCCCGTGTCCTTCGGCCTGCAGGATGCCTGGAACCTTCATGGTTCCCCAACCGCTGACATCGTAGTCCGGCTTGAAGAAGTCGGCAGGCCTTGCCTCGGGAGACTGGGAAAGCCTGAACTTCCAGTCGCCATCCAGCGAAAGGTGATAGCGCGACTTCGCCACATCGCGCGAAAGAGCCATGCTGCGGCTCTCGAAGCCGTCGAAGGTGGTGTGCATGGGTTCGGCGCCCTGCCGCACCACCTCGGGCTGCTCCCACTCGGCGGCGGGAGCTTGCGCTCCGTCTGGGGCCCCGGCTTGTGCCAGCGCCGGGATGGCGACGAGGGAGACGGCAAGCGCCGCCATGCTGGCCTGTATGGTGATGCGCATCGTCTTCCCCCTTTATCATCCTCGCCCTGCCGTCAGGCCCCTTGTGGTGGGGCTGCGGCGAAAAGCGGTCGTCACTTGCCTTGCAGCGTCCGCACGAAGAACTCGAACTGGCGCCGCGTCACGTAGTCGATGGGACCGGTGGAACGCCCGACGCTGTGCTCCCCGCCGGGAACGACCAGGAGGTCGAAGTCCTTGTCCGCCTTGATGAGCGCGTCGGCCACCTGCATGGTGGAGGCCGGGTCCACGTTGCTGTCCTGCTCACCCACGATCAGGAACAGGTCGCCCTTGAGCTTCGCGGCGTTGTCCACGCCCGATGCGGCCGCATAGCTCTGGTCCACCGGCCAGCCCAGCCACTGTTCGTTCCAGCTGATCTTGTCCATGCGATTGTCGTAGCAGCCGGCGTAGGCGACGCCCGACTTGTAGAAATCGCCATGGAACAGCAGCGCGTTCAGCGTACTTTGCCCACCCGCCGACGCGCCGTAGATGCCGACGCGGCCTATGTCGTAGGCGGGATCCCTGGCGGCCATCGCCTTGTGCCACAGGATGCGGTCGGGAAAGCCGGAGTCCTGCAGGTTCTTCCACGCGACGTCATGGAACGCCTTGGAGCGGTTGGCCGTGCCCATGCCGTCGATCTGGACGACGATGAAGCCAAGATCGGCGAGCGCCTGCATCCCGATCACCTTGTCGCCGCCCGAATGGTAGCCGAAGGGCCAGAACTGCTTGGGCACGAAGCTGTCGTGCGGGCCGGCGTAGATGTTCTCGATCACCGGATACTTCTTCGCCGGATCGTAATCGCGCGGGCGCACGACGAGACCCCAGATGTCAGTCTTCCCGTCGCGCCCCTTCGCCTTGAACACTTCGGGCGCGCCGAAACCGGCGGCGGTGAGGCGCGAGATGTCGCCCCTGGTGACGGTACCCACCTCGCTACCGTCGCTCGCGCGGCGCAGCACGCCAAGTGTCGGCATATCCACGCGCGACCAGGTATCGACAAGGAACTGCGCGTCGGGCGAAAGGCTGACTGCATGGTCGCCGTTGCCCGGGGTCAGCGGCGTCAGGTTCCGCCCGTCGAAATCGACGCGGTAGGCATGGCGGAAGTAGGGATCCTCGCCCCTGGCTGCTTCCATCCCGCTGGCGGTGAACCAGATCTGGCGCTTCGCCTCGTCCACCTTCAGCACTTCGCGCACCACCCAGTCGCCGGTGGTGATGCGGTTCTTCACCCGGCCCGTGCGAGTGTCGACGAGGTAGAGGTGGTTCCAACCGTCCCGCTCGGATGCCCAAACCATCTCCTCTCCCGACTTGCCGATCTCCTGCGCGAAGCGGCGGTCGGCATAGACGAAAGTGCGCGCGGTCTCGCTCACGGCGGCGTGCGCCTTGCCGGTCGCGGCATCGACCGCGATGACTTTTGCGCTCTGGAACCCGCGCGCGACATAGCCGAAGGAGACGGACGCCCCGTCCGGTCGCCAGTGCGGCTCGGAAAGCTCGTAGGGATTGGGGAACAGGGCATTGTCGACCACCGTCTGCCGGCCCGTGTCGACATCGAAGAGCACCGGCTGCTCGATGTCCACCGCGTCGCCCGGCTTGGGATAGAGCTGGCGCCGCAGCGTGGGCTGGATCTGGCCGTCGGGCGCCGCCTCCACGCGCAGCACCTCTCGCGCGTAGCCGGGGCGCACGCGGTAGATCATCAGGTGCCGGCCATCGGGGGACCAGGAAATCGTCTCGGGATCGTAGAAGTCGCCGGGCGAACCATCGGTGCTGAGGCGCACCGCCTCGCCCCCGCCCTTGGCGCGCACAATCAGATTGTCATCCTCCACCAGCGCTTCCCGGCGACCGTCTGGCGAGACGCGGGGGGTGTTGTCGGCAGGAACCGAAAGGTCGCGAACGACGCCGAAGCCGCGTGGGCGGCGGCGGCTTTCCTGCGGCGCGCAGGCATAGTCGACAAGCGTGCAACGCCAGCCATCCTCACCCGTCCAGAACAGGATCGCGTCGCCCGCGCCTTCATAGCGGAACTCGGCGAACGGCAAATCGAGCGGGCGGACTGGCCTCCCCATGACGCTCGTCAGCGCTGCGGCAAGGCGCGCGTGATCGAATGCGGGGGCCTTGGCGAGAGTGGCGGCATCCGCCGTCTCGAACGCGAAGCCGCCCTCCACCGTCTTGCGGTAGGTAAAAGACTTGCCGTCCGGCTTCCACGTGGCGGGCCAGGCGATCTCGCGCGTGAGGTACTGCCAGTCGGCCCGCAGGTGCACCGAGCGCGCGATCTCTTCCGCCGTCGGCGCCGCTACCGCAGCCGGGGGTGCAAGGAGGAACAGGCCCGCAAGAACGCCGGACAGCGGCAAACGGCGACGCGCAGGGAACATGGCAGGCCTCTTCAGGAAAGCAAAAAAGCGCCGCCGGGCGCGGTCGGACCGGCCCGGTGGCACAGGGAGGGTGTTACTTGACCTGGAAGCCCGCCCAGAACGGGTCTTCCCGATCGATCCAGATGGTGTTGAAGCCCGTGGCCACTGCCGATCCCTCGATCGAGGGGATGATCGCGGGCACGTCGCCCAGCATGACCGACTTCTCCACACGGCCGACGAAGCGCGAGCAGATGTAGCTCTCGTGGACGAATCGGTCCCCGACGGACAGGCGGCCGGTGGCGGCAAGATGCGCAAGACGCGCCGAAGTGCCGGTTCCGCAAGGGCTGCGGTCGATCGCCTTGTCGCCGTAGAACACCGCGTTGCGCCCGTCCGCGCCCTCGTGCACGGGCTTGTCGGCCCAGAGCACATGGCTGACGCCGCGGATCGTGGGATCGAGCGGGTGCACCGGCTCGAACTTCGCCCGCACTGCTTCGCGCACCCGGCCGGACAGGTCGACTATGCGCGCCGCGCCAAGGTCGTCGAGGCCGGTATAGGCGCCCTGCGGCTCGATGATGGCATAGTAGTTGCCGCCATAGCTGACATCGATCGAAAGCGGCCCGATGCCCTCCACGTACACCTCGATGCCGCGCGCGGCGACATAGGCGGGGACATTGATGATGCGCACCGAGGTGACCTTGGGACCGTCCGTCTCATAGGCGATCTCGATGGTGCCGGCGGGCACTTCCACCTTGAGCTGGCCCGGCACCGCAGGCTGGATTAGCCCGTGCTCGAGCCCGAACGTGACCATGCCGATGGTGCCGTGCCCGCACATGGGCAGGCAGCCGCTGGTCTCTATGAACAGGATGCCGATGTCGTTGGCGGGATCGACAGGCGGATAGAGGAACCCGCCCGACATCATGTCGTGGCCGCGCGGCTCGAAGCAGAGCCCGGTGCGGATCCAGTCGAAGCGGGCGAGGAAATCCTGCCGCCGCTCGGACATCGAGGCGCCTTTCAACAGCGGCGCCCCGCCCGCCACAAGGCGGACGGGGTTACCTGCCGTATGGCCGTCGATGCAGAAGAACGTATGCCGCATCGACGCTCCTTCAGGCCAGAACGGGGGTGGCGGCGGCCGTCGGGGTAAGGTCCGGCCGGGTGGCTGCCGCCTTCTCGACCATCGCGATCACCTCGGCGCGGCGCTCGCCCTGGAGCACGTAGCGCGGAGGCAGGACGCGCTCGGAACCGCGACCCATGACCTCTTCGGCCAGCTTGATCGACTGCACGAGGTCGTGCTCGGCATCGAGGTGAAGGAGCGGCATGAACCAGCGATAGATCTCGAGAGCCTTGGCGTGGTCGCCCCGCTCGAAGGCGTTGACGAGTTCGACCGATTCCTTCGGGAAGGCGTTGGTGAGGCCCGAGACCCAGCCCTGCGCTCCCAGGTACAGGCCTTCGAGCGCGACGTCGTCGAGACCGGCGAAGAGCACGTAGCGATCGCCGAACTCGTTGCGGAAATCGGTGAAGCGGCGCGTGTCGGGAGCGGATTCCTTGACGGCGACGATGTTCTTCACGTCCACCAGCGCCGAGAGCACGTCCTTGTTGATGACGGTGCGGTAGGCGGGCGGGTTGTTGTAGAGCATGATCGGCAGATCCATGCTTTCGGCAACGCCCTTGAAGTGGTTCACCAGCTCGTGCGACTGCGGCACATAAACCATCGGAGGCAGCAGCATGAGACCGTCGGCGCCGGCCTTCTCGGCAGCCTGCGCGTAACGCGCGGCGCGGCGCGTGTCGTATTCCGAGCAGCCGGTGATGACGGGAACGCGGCCGTCCACGACTTCGACGATGGCGGAGAGAACCTGCACCTTCTCGTCATATTCGAGCGAGTTGTTTTCACCCACCGTTCCCAGTGCGATCACGCCGGTGACGCCGTCGCGGATCAGATCGTCGACGACACGCTGGGTGTCTGCCAGATCGATCGACAGGTCCGCGCGGAGCTGCGTGGTAACTGCCGGGAAAACGCCCTTCCAACCGATTGCCATTAGATATTCCGTCCTACGTTGTGATTTAAAATATCGTATACGATATGCGGTAACTTACGGCAATTGCAAAGTATGCATCCATCCATGTGTGTCATTGCAACTGCTCTCGTATCCCCAAACGAATGGAGCCGGGCTGGCCGCCCGGCTCCGCTATGCACTTGCCAGAGGAAAGGCCGAATCCTCCGGCGGAAGACCAGCCTTGTCACCGGCTCACTCCTCGTCCGGGTAGGGGCCCTTGCCACCATCCGCGATCAGCTTGTCGATCCGTTCTCCCAGCACCGGCAGCGGTACGCCGCCCAGTTCCAACACCGCGTCATGGAAGGCGCGGATGTTGAACTTGGCCCCAAGCGCTGCCTCGGCCTTCTTGCGTCCGTTCACGAAGGCGAGCTGGCCCATGTAATAGGACAGCGCCTGTCCCGGCCATGAGATGTAGCGGTCCACCTCGGTCTCGATCTCGTGGTCGGAAAGGGCGGTGTTGTCGCGCAGGTATGCCTGCGCCTGCTCGCGGCTCCACCCCATGGCGTGGATGCCGGTATCCACGACGAGGCGCGAGGCGCGCCAGGCCTGGTAGCTCAGCATGCCGAAGCGATCGTACGGCGTCTCGTACATGCCCATGTCCTCGCCCAGCGCCTCGCAGTAAAGCGCCCAGCCCTCGCCGTAGGCCGAAAGGTAGGTCTCGCGGCGGAAGTCCGGCAGGTCCTTGTTCTCGGCCGCGAGCGGCATCTGCATCGCATGACCCGGCGCGCTCTCGTGCAGCGTCAGCGCCACCTGCGAATAGAACGGGCGGCTCGGCAGGTCGTAGGTGTTGACGAGGTAAATGCCCGGTCCGCCACGGCCGCCGGTGTAGAACGGAGCGATCTCGTCGGGCACCGGCTTGATGGCGAAGCGGCTGCGCGGCATGCGGCCGAAGAACTCATCGGCCTTGCCGTCGAAGGTCTTGGCGATCCAGGCCGCGCGGTAGAGCAGTTCGTTCGGCGTCTTGGGATAGAACTGCGGATCGGTGCGCAGGAAGTGCAGGAACGCCTTGAGATCGCCCTTGAACTTCACCTCGCTCATGACGTCCTGCATCTGCGAGCGGATGCGCGCCATCTCGGAAAGGCCGATCTGGTGGATGTCCTCTGCGCTCTTGTCGAGAGTCACGAACTCGCGGATCTTGGACTCGTAGTACGCCTTGCCGTCCGGCAGGTCATAGGCCGCCAGCGTCGTGCGCGCGCCCTTCTCGTACTCGCCGCGCATGAAGCCCAGGAGCTTGGCGTGCGCCGGAGTGACACCCTCGGCGATGAGCTTGCGGGCCTCGGCGCGCAGCTTCTCCTGCTCGGCGGCGGGAATGGTCGAGGGCAGGGCCTTGAGCGGCGCGTAGAAAGGCGATTCCTCCGCCGTTCTGGCGAGGGCCACCGTCTCGATACCCTTGTCGCGGCCCGCCAGCGTCACGCGGGGCGCGGTGAAGCCGCGCTTCAGGCCCGCGCGCATGTTCTCGATCTGCTGGTCGTAGTAGCGCGGGATCTCGCGCAGCATGACGAGGTAATCGTCCGCAGCCTCGCGGTTGCGCAGGGGATTGCGCGCCCACTCCGTGAGATCGCCCCAGAAGCTGGTGTCCGCGTTGAAGGGCTTCTCGTAATCGCGGTAGCGCTGCGATGCGAGCAGCGCGTCGATCTGCCCCTTGTAGACCGCGAAGTTCACCTTGTTGGCCGGCGAGAGCTGGTCCTGCGGGATCGCGGCAAGCTGCTTCTCCACGCTTTCCCAGCAGGCGAGCCGCTCGGCCTGCGCCTTGGGGCCGAGGTCGGGCAGCGAAACCTTGGCGTCCTTGGGCGTGTCCTCGCACGGGGCGGTCTGCTTCTGTCGCCAGGAGAACTCGGCGGTCGAGATCTTCTCGAACCCGGCGTCCGCACTTTCAGCCTTCGCCACCTGTGCAGCGGGCGCCGCCATGACTGGCGAAGGTGTCGCCACCATGGCCGCTCCTGCGAGCAGGACGGCGCGTCCGAGTGCATTCCTCACTTCATTTCCCCTTTCGAGAACTTCCATAATGTCCTGGTGCAGCTTTGCCGGGATGCGCAGCCCTTCCGCGTCCGAGCGGGCGCGGGCAATGAGGCGACGGGTTCCCGGCAGGCGCGCGCCCTGCCCTTCGATGGCCTCGAACATCGCCTCGGCGCGGCGCAGGTGCTCTTCCACGCCGGCGCCGAGAAACCCGGCCGGGTCGATCGCTAGGATCAGCTCGCCGCCGATGGGCGATCCACCCCGGCCCTCGTCCGCCGCCATCGATTCCGCGCTGGTCATGTCGCCGATGAGGGGGCCGGCGACCAGTTCCACCATGGCCGCGAGCGCCGAGCCCTTGTGCGCGCCGAACGTGCGCATGGCGCCTGCCAGCACGGCCGCTGCGTCGGTCGAGGGATTGCCCTGCGCATCGTAGCCCCAGTCGTCGGGAATGGCCTTGCCGGCGCGGCGGTGCAGTTCGATCTCTCCGCGCGCGACGGCGCTGGTGGCGAAATCGAACACGAAGGGCGACTTGCCGGGGCGCGGCCATCCGAAGGCGATCGGGTTGGTGCCGAACACCGGCTTCGTCCCGCCCTCAGGCGCGACCCACGAGTGGCTGGGCGTGAAGGCGAGCGCGACAAGCCCCTGCTCGGCCAGCGCCTCGACCTCGGGCCAGAGCGCGGCGAAGTGGACCGCGTTGTTGATCGCCAGCGCCGCGATGCCGTAGCGGCGCGCCTTCTCCACCAGCAGCGGCATGCCCTGTTCGAAAGGAAGCTGCGCGAACCCGCCCTGGCCGTCCACCCGCACCAGCGCCGGCGCGGGTTCGCTGACCTGCGGCACCGCATCGGGCACCACCACCCCGCGCTCCACCGAATTGGCGGCCACGAGCAGGCGGTAAAGCCCGTGCGAGGTGCATCCGTCACGTTCGCCGCGCACCATCGTCTCGGCGACGGCAGAGGCATGGTCGGGCGCGAGGCCCCAGGCGCCAAGCACGGTGCGGGCCAGTTCGCCCGCTTCCGCTATGGACAGAGATACGGTGTCGTCGGGGCTCATGATCGCTTACTTCTTCGCGGTGACCATGCGCATCCCGAAGACGGGCCCGGCGGAATTGCGGTCATGGGGAACCACGCGCACCTGGACCGTGCTCTTGCCGCGTGTCACCGCCTCGGGGACGGGGTAATCGACATCGAAGAACTTGCCCGGCTTGTCATGATCAAGGGTCTGCGTGCCGATCTTCGTGCCGTCGACCAGGATGTCGAACTTGCGAAGACGCTCATCGCCCCAGTAGCTTGCCTGGAGCACCAGCGGTCCGGGCTTCACCTTCATCGTGAACTCGAAGAAGCCGCCCGAGCGCGCGTCGCGTCCGTTGCGGCCGCGATACGAGACAGGGTACGAGATGTCCGAAGTCAGCTTGTGATCGCGCTCCGGCTGCATCTCGCCAAGATGCATGACGTCGATCGAGCGGGCGGCGATGTCCTTCTGACGGGCCTGCTCGGCAAGGAAGGAGGCCTCCTCCTGCTTCCATCCGCTTTCGGAAAAGCGCTTGAAGTATACCGCGCTGCGACGGTCGTACTGGCTGTAGAACGGAACGAAGGTGAGGTTGCCGGGGCGGATAACCCCCTGCGCCAGATAGCGTGGCCGGTCGGAGACCTGCGGGCGGAAACCGGCAAGGAGGTCGGATCCGACCATCGCAGGCTCCACTGCGGTCCACTCCATCTCCGCGGGGCCAAGGTCGGCGGCCATGACCATCGGGCCCCGCACCACGGCGACCAGATCCTCGCTGCCCGGCGCGCTTTCGAGCCTCAGGTCCAGCGGCAGGTTGAGCGCGATCACGTCGCCCTTCTTCCAGCGCCGCTCGATCATGGCATAGCCGTTAGCGGTGCGCTGGGGCACGGGCACGCCGTTGACGGTGATGGCTCCGCGGCCGTTCGCCCATGCCGGGATACGCAGGGCAAGCGTGAAGGCGCCCTGCTTCACCGCATCGAGAGTGAGCTTCACTTCCGGCTTGAAGGGATACTCGGTGTCGAGCGTTAGGCCCACGCCCTTCTTCTTCCACTGCGCGGTGGCGGGGATGTAGAGGTTGACGAAGAGCGTGTCGCCGCCTGCGGGGTCGTTACCGGCCCAGAAGATGGATTCGCCGTGCTTGGCGTGGCTTTCCATGCCAGAACCCACGCAGCACCAGAACTCCTCTCCGCCCGGCTCGGAGTAGCCGCGCGCGGTGCCGCTCATCAGCGGGGTCATGTAGGTGAAGCCGCCGGTGGCCGGGTTCTGCGCCGACATCACGTGATTGAGGTGCGCGCGCTCGTAGTAATCGAACAGCGCCGCGTCCGGCTGCCACGAGTAGAGCTTCCGGGTCAGCTTGAGCATGTTGTAGGTGTTGCAATGCTCGCAGGTCGATTCCGTGACGTGGAGCGCAATCTGGTCGGGCTCGAAGAAGTACTCGCGGTCGGCATTGCCGCCGATGACGTAGCTGTGATGGTTCGTCACGCGGTCCCAGAAGAAGCGGGCGGCGCGGCCAGGGGCCTCCTTGCCGGTCAGCTCGTGGATGCGCGCAAGGCCGATGATCTTGGGGATCTGCGTGTTGGCGTGGAAGTTGGCGAGCTTGTCCTCCTGCGCGACGAGCGGATCGAGCACTCTGCGATCGTACAGGCGCTCCGACACCTTGAGCCAGCGCACGTCGCCGGTGCGGGCGTAGAGCTCGGCATAGCTTTCGTTGAGGCCACCGTACTCGCAGCCGAGCATTTCCTGCATCTGGGCATCGTCCAGCGCCGAGAAGACGCCCTCGAAGTACCCGGCCAGCCCGATGGCCACTTTCAGCGCAAGCTCGTTGCCCCAGGCCTGATGCACGTCGAGCAGGCCCGCGAAAGTCTTGTGCACGGTGTAGAGCGGCGCCCACGAGCCATTGAGATCGAAGCCGCCGGACTTGATCCGCCCTTGCCGCACCTCGTCGAACACCTCGCGGCCGTCAACGATCGCACCTTGCGCGTTCTTGCGGCCAAGCGCGCCCACATAGCCGTCTTCGCGGCGCGACTGGCAGAGCGCCAGCTCGCTGACGATATAGTCGGCGCGGGTGCGGCATTCGGCATCGCCCGTCTGCTGCCAGACGAGGACCAGCGCCGTGATATAGTGGCCGAGCGTGTGGCCCGCGATGGTGTCCGATTCCCAGCCACCGTAGATCGGCGCCTTGGGCTCGAGCCCGGCATACTTGCGGAAGTTGTGCAGGAAGCGGTCGGCGCTGAGGGACAGGAGATAGTCGCGGTTGACCTCGACCGCGGTCGCATAGTCCGAAGGGCGCAGGCGCACGTCGGTGAGCGGCAGCGGCTCCGCCCGGATCGGGAAGCGGGGAGCTATGACAGCTGCAAAACCCCTGAACGGAACAGAGCAGACGGCCAGCGCGGCCACGCCCGCCATCCATTCGCGCCGATTGGCCTTCATCTCCGAAAACTCCTATCGAATATCGTATACTACTTGCATAGAGTGCCCTGCCGGAGAGTCAATGCCGCCGACGGCCCCGACGCGGGGCGCATGTCGAGGACGCGCCGCGCGTCGCGAGCGTGCACGCGGAGGATGCGGTTTTCGGGGTGGGCGGGGCTTGCGGCGCAGGCGGTGCGCGCCCGCTCAGACGGAGACCGCCTTCTCCACCTGCCCGGCGGAGCCGAACACGCGAAGGTAGCGGGCGATCTCCTCCGGCTCGCCGGTCGCCTTGACGGGGTTGTCCGAAAGCTTGACGGCGGGCCGGCCGTCGGCGCTGACCACCTTGCAGACGAGCGAGATCGGCTCCAGTCCCGGCGCGCCGTCCGGATCGCAGCCGCGAAAGTCGTTGGTGAGGTTGGTTCCCCAGCCAAAGCTCATCCGCACCCGCCCATGAAAATGGCGGTAGGTCTGTTCGATGGTGTCGATGTCCATCCCGTCGGAGAAGATCAGAAGCCGGGTGCGCGGATCGACACCGCGTTCCTGCCACCAGCGGATGATCTGCTCCCCGCCTTCGATGGGCGGAGCGCTGTCCGGGCGGAAACCCGTCCAGTCCGCCAGCCAGTCGGGCGCGTCGCGCAGGAAGGCGGTCGTGCCGAAAGCATCCGGCAGCGCGATCAGCAGGTTGCCGTTGTAGTGGGCGCGCCACTCCTCGAGCACCTGGTAGGGCGCGCGGGCCAGTCCCTCGTCGCTCTCCGCCCGAGCTGCGGCCACCATCGGCAGTTCATGGGCGTTGGTCCCGATCGCCTCGAGGTCGGCATCCATCGCCAGCAGCACGTTGGATGTGCCGATGAAGCGATTGTCCAGCCCCTCCTTCAGCGCCTCCACGCACCAGCGCTGCCACAGGAAGCCGTGGCGACGCCGCGTGCCGAAGTCCGACAGCACCAGATCGGGGAGCTCGCGCAGCCGCTCCACCTTTTCCCAGAGCCGCGCCTTCGCGCGGGCATAAAGCACGTCGAGCGCGAACTTGCCCTTGTCGCGCAGGGCCGAGCGCGAGCGCAGTTCGTTGATGATCGTGAGGGCCGGGATCTCCCACATGGTGGTGTGGGTCCAGGGGCCTTCGAACCGCAACTCGTACTGGCCGTCGACCTTGCGCAGGTCGTACTCGGGCAGGCTGAAATCGGCTAGCCAGGATATGAAGTCGGGCGCGAACATCTGCTGCTTGCCGTAGAAGGTGTTGCCCGCCAGCCAGATCAGTTCCTTCTTGGTGAACCTGACCGTGCGGGCGTGGTCAAGCTGCGCGCGCAGTTCAGCCTCGTCGATGACCTCGGCAAGCCGCACGGTCTGCGTGCGGTTGATAAGCGCGAAAGTCGCCTGCACATCCGAATGGATATGACGGATCATCTGGAGCATCAGCAGCTTGTAGAAGTCCGTATCGAGCAGACTGCGCACGATCGGGTCGAGCCGGAAGTTGTGGTCGTAGGTGCGCCTAGCGATATCGGTGACTGCCATGCCATGCATCCTTAGCCGATTGCGCGCTCAAGGAAACCGGCGATGGGCGGCCACAGAGTGGGAGGAGAGGCGAGAGGACCCCCTTTTTGCGCGAACCCGATTCCGCAGGTGAGCGTTCATCCTGCAAACCCAGGAGTCGTCCTCATGAAACTGCCCCATGTTCTCCTTGCCGCGCCCCTCGCCATTCCTCTTGCCCTCGCCGCCTGCGACGGTCCGAACGAGCAGGCGGGCAAGAAACAGGATGAGGCTGCCGCTACGGCCGCCGGCGTCGAATACGACGGCACCGGCCCTGCAGAGCGCGCCGGCGAAGTCCGCGACAAGGCGGATGCAGCCTCGCGCAAGGCCCGGGAAGCTTCCGCAGACGCCCTCGAGGCCAAGGCGACCGCGGTCGAAAGAGAGGCGGACGTCGCCGCCGAGAAGCTGGAAGCCGAGGCCGAGCGGCTGCGCGATGCGGCGGAAAAGCAGGCGGAGGGGCTGAAACGAGAAGCGCAGCAGGTGGAACAAAGCAGCCCGCGGTAATCAGGTCCGGAACCCAGCGGGCTCGTCTTCCTTATAAAGGGGAAGGAGAATTTCACATGATTGGCAAGATTATCGGAGCGATCGCCGGCAAGCAGGCGTCCAAGCACGTGCGCGGCATTGGCGGCACCAACGGCGCCCTGCTCGGCGTCGCGGCAACGACGGTCCTGCGGCGCCTGGGTCCGCTCGGCCTGATCGCCGTCGCCGCCGGCGGATACGGAATGAAGAAGTACAGCGAGAAGCGCCAGGCCGAGACGCGAAAGGCGACGCGCTCCTCCGGCTATATCGACCCCACGCGCACACAGGCATGACACGCCGAGAGGTTCCGCGTCGATGATTCGCGGAACCAGCATCCCCGGCCGGTAGACCTTTGCGGTCCCGGCCGGTCCACCCTACTTGCCGCTTGTCACCGAGTGACCGCACAGGCGAGCGTTGGCCTCTCATCGCTCAACATGCGGGAACCCTTTGCGCGCTCCCGGTCTTTGGCACTCGTGGGCCTTGCGCATCGGCGCGGGCCGCTTCTCGAACTCCCACTGCGGCGGTGCGGCCTCCGTGAAGAGAGGATCACGACATGCGCGAGACGAAATGGTGAAGGCGGGCTCGTTCGACCTTGCCCTTGTCCTCAGCGGCGGAAACGCTCTGGGCGCCTATCAGGCCGGCGCCTACGAGGCCATGCACAAGGTGGGCTGGTTGCCCGACTGGGTGGCCGGAGGCTCGGCCGGTGCGATCAACGGGGCGCTCATTTGCGGAAACGAGGCCTCCCGGCGGATCGAGCGGCTTCGGGCCTTGTGGAGGCCATCCGCCGCCGCCCTCCCCGACTTTGACCTCGGCGGCCTGTTCGAGGATGTACGCAGGACAGCGGCGGCCACGATGACGCTTGTCGCGGGCCGCCCGGGCATTTTCGTGCCCAAGCACCTGTCGTGGCTGCTCGGCGGCTTCGCGACGCCGGAGCCCGGAAGCCTTTACGATACCCTCCCGATGCGCGGCGAACTGGAGCGTCTTGCCGACTTCACCCTGCTCAACGGCGCTTCGGCCCCCCGTCTTTCCGCCACCGCCATCGACATCGAGAGCGGAGAGGACGTCGTCTTCGACAGCCGCGCCCATCCCCTCACCGTCGATCACCTGCGCGCCAGCGCCGCGCTGCTGCCGCTGTTCCCGCCGGTCGAAATCGACGGGCGCACGTTCGGCGATGCCGGGATCTCGGCCAACCTGCCGCTGGACTGCGTGCTGTCGCAGCCCGGCAAAGGGCCGCTGCTGTGCCTCGCCATCGACCTTCTGCCGCTGCACGGGGTGCGCCCGGCGGGGCTTTCCGGTTCGGCGCTGCGGATGCAGGACCTCATCTTCGCGACGCAGAGCCGCCGGGCCATCGCCGCATGGCAGGCGATCTTCGACGAGCGCGCCCGGCGCGGCGAGGGGCGGCCGACCACGCTGGTCCATCTGTCCTACTCCAGTCAGGAACGCGAAGTGAGCGGGAAAGCCTTCGACTTCTCGCCTCGCTCGGCGGCGGGACGCTGGTCGGCCGGGCTGGAGGATGTCTCCCGCGCAATCGAAAGCTTCGCTGCCGGTGACATCGAGGTGAGGCGCGAGCCGGGGCTCTCGGTCTATGCCCGTCCCTCGCGGAGCGCAGACCTGCGGCTCACCCGCTTCCCCCTGGCTCCGCACCCGGTCTGAGCGGCCGTTCCCTAATCTCCGTCAAGCTGGGAGCAGGGCTCGCCCTGAGCCGGAACCAAGTGTTTCGCGCCCCCGTTCACGAAGGATAACCGGCTGCGGCAAGGCGGCCCATAACTTTCACGGATGGAGTTCGACCATGTCGTTTCTGGACAAGATAGCAGCAGCAGTTGCACCCGCGGCTTCCGACGAGGCGCGAGGCGAGGCCCGCCGCGAGGCTCAGCGCCTGGGCGCCTCCGAACCGTGGATCGCGACCATCGTCGACCAGCACAAGCAGATCGAGAGCCTCATCCTCGAGGCCATCAACGCGAACACCGCCGATGGCCGGATCAAGGGCATGCGCCAGCTCGCCGCCGTGCTGACCGCACATTCGAGCGCGGAAGAAGTGGTGGTCTATCCCGATATCTCCGAGTTCGACAGCAAGGCCCATGCGGTCATGGCCTACGAAGAACACGCCATGACCAAAGTGCAAATGGCCCTGCTCGAGAAGATCGAGCCCATGAGCGAGGAATGGCAAGAGAAGCTGCGCCACATCGAAAGCGCGCTGCAGCAGCACATGTACCAGGAGGAAAGCAGCTGGCTTCCGGCGCTCGCCTCCGAACTGTCGCCCGAAGAAAAGCAGCGCGTCACGGCTCGCTTCAACGAGGAATACGGCCGGTATCGGCAGGAAACCGGCGAACACGCCATGGCCGATGCCGGCCCGCGCACTTCGGCGCCGCCCGTGACGGAAGGACTTGCCGACGTGGCGGGCGGCAGCACCCACCAGACGCAGGCCATGCCGCACGATGGACGGCCCGGAGCCCCCGACGGCGTCAACACGCAGGCGCAGTTCAATTCGAGCGACGGCAGCGATGTCGGTGCGCCCTATCCCAACCCGCACACCGGCAAGTCGGACGCCGAGCGCGAGGACATGGGCAACACCGTCCTGGGCCACGGCGGCCAGTCCACCATCGGCTACCATGGCAGCGGGAAGCTGGGCGACAAAAACCTGAAGCCGGGCGGCAACGTCAATTCCGGCTCCTCGGGAGACTGAGCGCAGCAACGCCAACGCGAACGTCAATGTGGGGGGCTCGAATGGCGACCGTTGGATGAAACGGGGCGCGCCTGCGCCGGATTGCTGCGGCGATCTTGAACCGGGCGCGCCGCTTCCTAGTTCTTCGCGTGACGGCTTGTCCGTCAGAGAGGAAAGCTTCGGCAAAACGGAAAGGAGGTCGTCCATGCCCCTCTCTTTTTCGCATCCTTCTTCGGCGCCACCGCCGCGTCCACGGCTCGAGCCGGAAGTGGAGCGGGCCATCCTGGCATCGTTCTCCCGTCGAACCACACAGGTCTCGCGCGAGACCTGCGCCTCGCAGCATCCGGAATCCAGGAACCGGAAAGGGAACTCGCCGCGATGAACGACGTGTTCCTCACCTACCTCCAGCGCGAGCGCGCGCGCCTGGAAGAAGCCATGGCCGCTGCGCGCAGGCGTTCGGCGGCGCAGGAGGCGGAACGCCTCGCGCAGCTGCGCCGCGTCACCGAGGCCGAGATCGCGCGCTGGTCCGCCGATCTGGCGGATGAGCAGGCCGGCGGCAGGATAGCCGCCTGAGGCCCTGAAAACCGCACCGGGCGGGGAGCCCTCGATCGTTCCCCGCCCTTCGCATGCCAGCCGCGATGGCGCTCCCCGACCGGTTTGATCAGCTCGCCTCGTCCCAGGCCAGCAGCAGGGTGACGTTCGCAGGCACCCACGCTTCGTAGCGCCCGTCCTTCCACTCCAGCTCCAGCACTTCCTGCTCGGATGACCAGAGCCTTGCCGCAGGAGGCTTGCCGCTGTTCCCATGCGGAAATAGCGCCAGCCTTGCGCGGGTCGTCTCGTGACCGTCGATCTTGAGGTTGACGGTGCTGCCGTCCAGCCGGTGTATCGCGCGCACGAAGTTGTCGCAGAACAGCAGGAAGGGCGCGCCCTCGATGCGGTGGAACACCCGCGTGGCATAGATCATCGCCGCGCCCGCGCCGTAGATCTCCTGCCCGACCTGCCC
Organism: Novosphingobium silvae; assembly: GCF_009856825.1. Classification (GTDB taxonomy): domain Bacteria; phylum Pseudomonadota; class Alphaproteobacteria; order Sphingomonadales; family Sphingomonadaceae; genus Novosphingobium; species Novosphingobium silvae. Next base: position 63,912 of record NZ_WVTD01000014.1, read on the forward strand.
CGCCTTCTGGCCATCGGAATACAGGTCCTCCACCGGGAAGTTCAGCTTGCAGTCGATGTGCCCGTTGCGCACCTCGCTGGCGAGCGTTTCCTCCGGAATGGCATCGGGGTAGTAGTACCACGCCCGGTCGAGCGCGTGGCGGCAGAACTCGTTCACCAGCAGCTTCACGCTGGAGATCACGTGAGGCCCGCCATAGTCGAGGTAGCGCTCGAATGCGGCGTAGCTGTCGAAGCACTCGTAGGCGGCCATGTAGGGCGCATCCTGGAGGCACGTGACGCCCAGGAAGTTCGTCCAGTTGCTGGCGATCCCGATCTCGCTCTTCCAGATCTGGCTGTTGTGGAAGAAGCTGGCGAGATAGACGTAGCTCTGGTCAAGGTGCTTCTTGCGGTTGGTGATGCGCCACAGGCGAATGCACGCCGCCGCTCCCCAGGCGGTGAGGTTGGCCTGGTAGTTGAGATCGAAGCGCATCCCCTCGGCCGCCTCGAGCGCCTTTTCCGCTTCGCCGAGGAAGCGAACGTCGTGGGTGAGCTCGAACGCCTGGAGCATCACCCAGGCGTAGATGCCGCCAACGTCGGTCTGGCCGCGATTGTCCGCCTCCGCCACGTCGGTGATGACGCTGAAATCGTCGATCTTGTACATGATCGGCCACTTGTAGTCGAAGTGCTGCGCAGCCCTGATGCCGTAGTCTATGGACTTCAGGAAAAGCTCGCGCGCCTGCTCGTCGCCGCTGATCGCCAGGTTGGAGAGATTGAGCAGCGGGTGGTACAGATACCAGCTGTCCACCGCGTCCGCGTCCTTGTCCTTGCCCACGTTGGGCAGGTAGCGGCGCAGGGTCTGCAGCTTCTCGTCGTAGAACTTGCCAATACCGGCCATGATCTCGCGGTAGAGGGGATCCTGCTCGTCGCCGTTCCACGCGTTCCAGTCCCGCAGCGCCGAGGCTATCGAGAGCTGGACCATGGCGTCTGGATATTCGGCAGCGGTGTATGGCCGGAAGTAGGTGTGCCCGTAGTGCCTGACCCGCGCCTCGGGTGCCTTGGCAAGGTCGCGCATGGTTCCCTGCGCCCGCGCGTTCCAGTCGTGCATCGCCGGGGTGGGCGGTGAGAGCCAGTGGTACAGCGCGCCCAGCATGTCCAGGAACTGCCAAGCCGAAGCGGTTTCCTCCTGCTGCGGATAGGCGCGGATCGAGAGGATGGTGTCGTAGAGCGTGACCTCCCGGCCCGCCGGCAGCACCGCCTTGCCCGTCTCCGGGTTGACCGGTGGTCGATAGCCCATCTCCGGCCAGTCGCCGCCCACCACTTCGCTCGGCGTGCTCCCCGTCAGGTTGAAGTAGTCGTTGAGCGCGGTGAAATTCTGCAGGTAGAGCACTTTGCCGAAGGCGGGGCGCTCCAGCGTGAAATAGATAAGGCCCGTGTTGGTCTTGCGCTGGTCCGCCTCGATCCTTCCCTGCGTCAGGACGGCATCGCCCTCCGCGTCGAAGGGCACGAGATCGCGCGGCAGCCATTCGATCGCCAGGTCGCGCGCCGGCTTGAACGTCAGCGTGGCGCGCAGCTCCTCCACCCCGAACGGGTCGCCGCGCAGCACCAGGCGACTAGTGCCGAGTTCGCCCTTGCACTCCACGGCCGCAAGAGCGTCCGCGATCTTCAGCGGCCGGCAGCGCGCTTCGGGACTGAACACCGGCATGCGCAGCGCCAGCCCACCCATCTCGCCCCGGCGCATGACGATCCACAGCGTGTCGCGCTCGAGCCGCACTTCGATGTCGAGCCCACCCTGCCGCGCGGTGGCTACCGGCGTGCCGCTTGCCTCGTGCAGGAACTTGCTGGCCAGGACCGTAGCCGGGTTGATGGCCTGCACCGTGTCGACGCGCGACATCCGCGTTTCCTCCTTCCGAAAGATCTGAGCGCATGCGCAATGCGGGAACGGCCGGCGGGTTGCGGCAACGCGATCCAGGTTGGTGCGCCGGAACCGGGCGGGCGTGCGCGCGATTGGCCCGGTATGCAGGACAAGACCCCTCACGAGCCGCTTGCCGGGCGCAGGATACTCATCACCGGCGGCACCACCGGCATCGGCCGCGCGGTGCTGGTCTCCCTTGCGGCGCAGCGTGCCCGGGTGCTGACCTTCGGGCGCGATCCCACGGCCTTGCGCGAGGCGCTCGCGGCGGCGGAGCTGGTCGAGAAGTTCGGCCTCACCGCCGACGCGGGCGATCCCGCGGACATCGAGCGCGTCTTCGCTGCCGTGGATGAACGACTGGGCGGGATCGACGTGCTGGTCGCCTGCGCGGGCCTTGGGGCGAAACCGATCCACGAAATGGCCGACGAGGACTGGCGCGAGGTGGTGGAAACCAATCTCGTCGGGTACATGGCCTGTGCGCGCGCGGCGCTCGACCGGATGCTGGCGCAAGGCAGCGGGCACATCGTGCTGGTCAGCTCCATCAGCCCCGAGATCAAGGCCGCGGGCGAGAGCGTCTACGCGGCGACGAAGGGCGGCATCGATGCCTTCGCGCTCACCTTGCGCAAGGAAGTGGCAGACGAAGGCATCCGCATCTCCGTGATCCAGCCCGGCTCGGTCGGAAGCGACATGCAGCCGTGCGACGCCGAGGAACAGCGCGAGGCGATCGCGCGGGGGGAAATGCTCTTCGCCGAGGAGATCGCCGAGGCCATCGCCTTCGTCCTCACGCGGTCGAGCCGCTGCGACATTCCCCTCCTGCGGATCGAGCCGATCCGGCAGAAGACCGGCTGAGCGCGCATGATCTGGGCAGGAACGTATGAAGCCAAGGGCGGCGCCGGCCTCCAGCCACTGACGGACCTTGGCGGTGCGCCGCAGCTTCGCGACGGCGTGCGCGAGATTGCGAACGCCTCTTTCGCCGCATGGTCGCCCGATGGGGCGGTGGCCTACTTCGTGGACGAGCAGGAGGAAGGACAGGTCGGGGCATGGCGGCGGACGGACGATGGCTGGTCGCCGCTGGGCTCGCTGGGCAGCGGCGGCGCCGCGCCCTGCTACCTCTCGATCTCGCCTGACGGCACGCGGATGGCAGTGGCGAACTATGGCGACGGTTCGCTCGGCCTCATCGCGCTCGATCCCGGGACAGGCGCGCTTCTCCGGCCGCTCGGCCATTTCCGGCCCGCAGGCACCGGCAAGGACCCGGAGCGGCAGGAAGGCCCCCACGCCCACTGCGCCATCTTCGCCGAGGAAGGCCGGGCCATCTACCACGTGGACCTCGGGCTGGACAGGGTCTTCAGGCATGACCTCGACGAGAACGGCCTGACGGAAACGCAAGTCGCGTTTCAGGCGCCCGCAGGCTACGGGCCGCGCCACTTGGCTTTCCACCCGGACGGGGAACATGCGCTGCTCGTCTGCGAACTCGCCGCCCGCCTCCTGCTCCTGCGACGCGAAGGAACGCTGCTGCGCTGCGTGCAGGACGTGCCCACCGCGCCGGAGCCCGTTTCCGGGGAGAACCTCGGCGGTCATCTGGCCATCGATGAAGAAGGCATCGTGCGCGTGACGAACCGCGGCCACGACAGCCTCGTCTCCTTCGCGCTCGAGGGCGGCAGGCTTGCGATGCGCGAATGGTGCCGCACCGGCGGCTCCTCGCCCCGCCACTTCATCGTCGATGCAGGCACCGCCTTTATCGCGCACGAAGAAGGGGAATGCGTCACGCGGGTGGACATGGCGAGCGGCCGGGTCACGGCCCGCCTGCCGGTGCCCGGCGCGGCGTTCCTCTTCGCCTCGCCCACAGGCGAGAGGCGGGGCGCGGCGTGACCTCGGCACCGGCAAAGGTCCGATCGACGCTCCGCTGGGCGGCCGTGCTCGGCATCGCCATCGGCGGCTTCTTCGACGGCGTGCTGCTGCACCAGATCCTGCAGTGGCACCATCTGCTGAGCCTTGTTCCGGGCATCGGCGACCTTCGCGCGCAGGTTCTGTGGGACGGTTACTTCCACGCCCTCATGTATGTGCTGGCCTTGGCCGCGCTGGTGATGCTCTGGCGACAGCGCGGCGACCTGTCGCGGTATCCGGCCCGCAAGGTCGGCGGAGCGATCATGCTGGGCTTCGGCGCCTGGCACGGGCTGGACGCGGTTCTCTCGCACTGGGTGCTCGGGTTGCACCGCATCAGGCTGGACAGCGATCATCCCCTGCTTTGGGACTTGGGATGGCTGGCCATCTTCGGGATCGCTCCCGGGCTTGCCGGCCTTCGCCTGCTGCAAGGCGATGGCGCGAGCGGAGGTACCGGCAGGGGCGGAGGCACAGCCGCGACGCTGCTGGGTGCCGGAGCCCTGGCCGCGATGCTGGGCGGGTGGTCGCTGAGGCCGCCGCCCGGCCCTTCGTTCACCACCATCGTCTTCGCGCCCGGCGTCTCCGCGGCCGAGGCAACCGGCGCGGTGATGGCTACGGGCGGACGTTTGGTCTGGGCCGACCCCGCCCTTGCCGTCATGGTCGTCGACCTTCCCGGCGAGGCGCGGGCGCTGGACTTCTATCGTCGCGGCGCGCTGCTGGTCAGCGGCACGGGTTCTCCCGCAGGCTGCGCGGCATGGACCGGATCACCGTCCTGACCTGCGTCGGGGCAGGACGGTGATCCGCCATGCTCAGGGAATGATGCGGTCCTGCCTCAGGCGCGTGAAAAGATCGAAGAACGCATCGTCCGTGGACTGATAATCGAGGAAGCCAAGGCGGCGGCTCTTCGACATGTCTGTCACCACCTCGATCGGGCGGCCGAGATCGGCATCGGTGTGCCAGGGCGATGCGAGCCGCGAAAGGTCGAGCTCGGCAAGTCCCTCCCGTTCGGCGATCCCGCGCCAGACCGGTCCGTCCTGCGCCATCTGCACTTCAAGCGGCCGCACCGTGCCGTCGAACTCCTGTGCCTCCACGCCGAACCAGTCCGCGATCCGCCGCCACATCCAGCTCCAGCGGAAGACATCGCCGTTGACGACGTTGAACGCCTCGTTGCGTGCCGCGTCCGTCGTCGCCGCCCAGACGAGGTGGCGCGCCAGCATACGCGCGTCGGTCATGTCGGTCAGCCCGTTCCACTGCGCGGCCGATCCTGGGAACACGAAAGGCCTGCCGGTCTCGCGGCAGATCGTGGCATACGTCGCCAGAGTGGTGCCCATGTTCATGGCATTGCCCACCGCCTTGCCGATGACGGTGTGCGGGCGGTGCACGCTCCAGCTGAAACCGTCGCGCTCGGCGGCGGCGAAGACTTCGTCTTCCTGCGCGTAATAGAAGTTGTCGATGTCGAGCCGGCCCTGCTCCTCGCGGAAGGGGGTCTGCGGCAGCGTGCCCTTGCCATAGGCCTCGAACGGGCCGAGGTAGTGCTTCAGCCCCGTCACCAGCGCGACATGGCGCACGCTGCCGCCCTTGCGCAGGCCGTCGAGCAGGTTGCGGACCATCGCGGCGTTCACGCGGATGTTCTCGGCCTCGCTGCTCTGGCGAAGCCAGGTGCTGACGAACACCGCGTCCGGGCGGACATTCTCCAGCGCCTCGGCAGTCGCGCCCGCATCCAACAGGTCTGCCGCGACGGGAAGCACGCCTTCCTGCTCCACCGGGCGCCGGGCCAGTCCGTGCACCGTCCAGCCCTGCTCCACCAGCAACGAAGCCGTCGCTGCCCCCACTATCCCGCTTGCGCCCACCACCAGTGCCGTTCCGGCCATGTCATTCTCCTGTCTTCGTGCTCGGCGTGATCTAGGCAACGCGGGCGAGCTGTTCTAGAAGGCACCGCATTGGGACATAGACACCAGGAGGTAACCACCCATGCGCGCGGGCACCCCCGAAGACGAATGGCGCGAGGACTGCGCGCCGCGCCGCGTGCTCGACATCTTCACCACGAAATGGACGAGCATGATCCTCCACACGCTCGACGCCCGCCATGGCGGGGTGGCGCGGACAGGCGTGCTCCAGCGCAGCCTCCCCGGAATTTCGAAGAAGATGCTGGTCCAGACCCTGCGCGAGATGGAGGCGAGCGGCCTTGTCTCCCGCCATGTCCAGGGCACCGTTCCGCCTGCGGTGGAATATCGCCTTACTGCGCTGGGCCGGCGCTTCGTAGAGCCGGTGGAGCTTCTCCACGCCTGGGGCCGCGCGAACGCCGACGCGCTGGACGAACTGGCTGCCCTGGCGGGAAGACGCGGGTAGCGCTGCGCGTCACAGCACCAGGAGGCTGAACGCCAGCGCCACCACCAGCGAGGCGAGCGTCGCCGCGACCACCGGCATCGCTCCGCGCCAGCCCATCTGCATAACGAGGTCAAGCCGCGAGCGCATCGCCGTCGCCGTTACCGCCAGCAGCAGCAGCGCCTTGGAAAGCGTCAGGTTCACCTGCACCAGCCATGCAGGGATCGCGACAAGGGAGTTCAGCACCACCACCGCCAGGAACAGCGTGATGAACCACGGCATCGCCAGCTTCTTGATCCAGTGGCGCTGTCCCTCCCCCGGGTCAGAACAGAGCAGCGAGACCGCCGCGACCACGGGCGCCAGCAGCGCCACGCGGGAAAGCTTGACGATGGTGGCGTAACTGCCCGCGACGTCGGAAAAGGCATAGCCGCCGCCGATCGCCTGCGCGACATCGTGGATCGAGGCGCCGATGAGGAACCCGGCCTGCCGGTCGTCAAGGTGCAGCGCCCCCGCGAGCGGCGGGTAGAACGACATGGCGATGGCGCTCGCCATCGAGACCACCACCAGGGTCAGCGCAAACTGCGCCTGGCTCACCCGCCTCGCGCCCAGCACGCCGAACAGGGCGAGCGCGGCCGACGCACCGCAGATCGCGGTGGCGCCGCCGGCAAGAACCCCGATGGCAAGGGACGCGCCCGTCATTCTCGCAACCACGAGCGCCGCGCCTATCGCGGCGGCCATGACCATGAGCAGCGCCAGGAACGGAACCGGGCCCAGCGCCACGATCTGCGCCAGCGTGACCTGCGTGCCCAGCACCACGATGCCCCAGCGCAGGCACGACTTGGAGGCGAAATCGAGGCCGGCGTGCGTGCGCGCCTCGCCCGTCACGAAGTTCAGCGACAGGCCGATGAGCAGCCCCATGAGGATGATCGGCGCGCCGTAGTGCTCGGCAAGCCATGCCGCCGCGATGCTCGCGATCCCGCAAAGGGCAAGGCCGGGCCAGAACGTCTTCCACAGCTCCAGGCGGCTCGGCCGGGTGGCAGGGCCGGGCTGCTCGGCAAGGAACATCTCGCCGTAAAGATCACCTGCGTGCTGTGCGCTCACTGACCTCTCCCTGTTCCCTCGCGCCCTTTCCCTGGCCGAAGACGCTTGCCGCCTGTCCTGCGCTGTCATAGGTTTTGTATGGCGGCGCTGAAGACGGGGCAAGAGCTTTGCGAAAGGCGGCGCGAACGAATTGCCGCCGGTGCGAGCGTGGGATAGGGGAGAGCGAGAATGACCATCGAGAACGCCGCGGCAGAGCCGCACCCGTCCGCCGACCATGCGGCCACCCGCGCGCAGAACGTGCTCATCGCGCTGATCTTCTTCGCGACGGCGCTGAACTACATCGACCGTCAGGTGCTGGCGCTGCTCAAGCCCATGCTCGAAGCGCAGTTCCAGTGGAGCGACCAGCAGTTCGCCCACCTGGGGTCCGTCTTCCAGCTTGCGGCCGCGGTGTCGCTGCTGGGCGTGGGCTGGTTCGTGGACCGTTTCGGCGTGCGCTTCGCCTACGGAATCGCGGTGCTCGTATGGAGCCTCGCGGGCATGGCCCATGCGCTGGCCGCCACCGTCCAGCAGTTCGTCATCGCGCGGGCCGTGCTGGCCACCGCCGAATCCGTCAACACGCCCGCCGCGATGAAGACCGCGGCCGTCTATCTTCCGGCAGCGCGCCGGTCGGTGGGCATCGGCATCATCAACACCGCGCCCAATATCGGCGCGATCCTGACGCCGCTGGTGATCCCGCCTTTCGCCATTGCGTTCGGATGGCAGGCGGCTTTCCTGGTCACCGGAGCGCTGGGCATCGTGTGGCTGATCGCCTGGCAGCTAAACACCGCGAAGCTCACGCCGGTGCGAGGCGCCGCGCCCGCGCTCGCCGCCGCCGAAAAAGGCGGCAAGGTGAAATGGGGCGCCATCCTCCGCGACAGGCGCAGCTGGACCGTGATCGGCGCCAAGGCCTTCACCGACCTTGTCTGGTGGTTCGTGCTGTTCTGGACGCCGGACTTCTTCTCGCGCCAGTTCGGGCTCGGACAAGGCGCGCTGGGATGGCCGATCGCGGTCATCTTCACGCTTGCGGCGCTGGGCGCGGTAAGCTCGGGCGCGCTCTATCCCGCGCTGCTGCTGCGCGGGATCTCGATGAATCGCGCGCGCAAGGGCACGATGCTGGCCTATGCGCTGATCGTGCTGGTGATGCCGCTGGCGCTCCTGGCGCAGAACCCGTGGATCGCGGCGGTGTGCATCGGGCTGGGCCTCTTCGCGCACCAGGGCTTTTCCACCAGCATCTTCGGCATGGCGACCGAGATCATCCCGGCGCGCCGCATGGCGACCGTGATCGCGCTGGGCGCAGTGGCCGGAAACCTGACGGGGACCGGGATCATCGAGTTCGCAGGATGGTCGCTCGACAACGGGCTCGGCTACGCGCCGCTGTTCGTCATCTGCGGCTCGGCCTATCTGGTGGCGACGGCGTTCATCCACCTGATGCAGCCGCGCCTCAGCGCTGCGGACTGATCGCCGGGCACGCCTGATCGCCCGCTGGCGACTGCGGGATAACGCCGGGGGGAAGTTCAGCGGACGGCGAGGCGGTCGGCGCTGGGGGTTCCTTGCGGGCATCACGCAAGGACTGCCGGTTCAAACCTTTTGTTCGCCGAGGGCCTAGGGAGAGGCTATGAAGAACTCCCGATGGCCGAGCCCGTGCGGTGCGCGGGGGTGACGGGCAGGGCTCGCATCCCATGCCGTCTTCCCTGAGGGCATACCCTCATCTTCGTCCGCGCATCCTGGTGTGGCTGTTCCGGTGTCCACGACCGAAGCGCCGACCGCGCCGGGAGAGGGAAAGCGTCAGCTACACGCTCCCGGCCCGCCGCTTTGCTCGATCGTGATCCAAAAAGATCAAAATCGATGCTGCGGCGTATAACCTAATTGGTTATACAAGTCAAGCGCGCAAGGAAAAGCCCCGGTGCAGCGACTGCCCGGGGCTTCTTCTTGCAGGGCCTGGCGCTTGACCGGGCCAATCGCGTCAGTTGAAGCGCGCCCGCAGGTTGAGGCCGGCGAACCGATCCGCGTCGCGCGGGATCATCAGGCGCTGGCCCGCCGTGGTATTGAGCAGCACGTAACTGTCATCCAGGATGTTCCTGACCATGAACGTCAGGCGATACTTGTCCTGCGCATCCGACACGCCGATGCTGGCATTCCAGATGCCGTAGTGGTCGATCGGGCCGCTTTCGCCAAGGTCCGAATATTGCTTGCTGACGTGGTGCCAGTCGCTCGACAGGTAGAGCTTCACCGGGCCGACGGGCACGTCGTAGTCCGCGCCGATGGTGTAGCTGAACTTGGGGGCGAGCGGCAGGCGAGTGCCGTCGCGCGCGTCGGGGGCGTTGGTCAGCGGGTTGGGATTGAAGCGGCGCACCTTCGCATCGGCGTAGGCGGCGTTGGCGCGCAGGGTCAGCCCTTCTGCCGGAGCGACGGTCAGGTCGGCTTCGAAGCCCTTGGAACGCACGGTGCCCGCGTTCGTCAGGTTCGTCACCACCGCGCCGTTCAGCAGCACGAAGTTGTTCGCCTGGAAGCCCTTGTAGTCGACCAGGAAGGCCGCCGCGTTCAGCTGAACCATGCGGTCGAGGAACTGGCTCTTGAAGCCAAGCTCGAAGCTGTCCGACTTTTCCGGATCGATCGGAGCCGAATTGGTGGGCGCGGTGTGGTTGAAGAAGACGTTGAACGCCGGTCCCTTGTAGCCGCGCGTATAGCTGCCATAGACCATCACGTCGTCGGCCACGTCGTACTGCAGCACGGCCTTGCCCGAGAAGTTGTCGGCCTCGGTCTGCCCGCGCGAGGTGTTGGTGCCGTTGCCGCCGCCAGCGATCGTGCCCCCCGCACCCACGCCGGAAAGCCCGGCGCCGGTGGCGGGAAGACCGGTGGCCGCGTTGACCGACGGCGCGCGGGTGTGGACATACCGCACGTCGTCATGCGTAAAACGCCCGCCCAGCGTCAGGCGCAGCGCTTCGGTGAAGGCATATGTCGCCTGCCCGAAGACCGCCCAGTTGCGGAACGAGACGTCGCTGCGCGAGGTGGCGGTGGGGAACAGCGTGTTGACGGTGTCCGCAAGGTTGCACGGCTGCGCGCCCGTCACCGGATCGACCGGCGATGTGGACGCGGCGCAAGTCACGTCGCGGCGGGTGAAGTCCTGCGTGTTCTTGGAATACCACAGGAACCCGCCGACCTGATAGGTCAGCGCCTGGTCCTGCGGCGAGGCGAGGCGGACCTCGGCGGAGACCTGGTCGGTCTCGACAGTGCCCCGGTCGTGCAGTTCCGGCGTGCTGACGGGGGTTGTCTGCGAGGGATCAATGATCGCGCGGGGCAGGAAGTCGCCGTCGCGGACCTCGGTGTTCTTCCAGTTGCGGTAGCCGGTCACGATCGAGAACGTGTGGTCGGCGAAAGTGTCGATGTCCGCGTTCAGCGTGAAGCTGTACTGGCGGTCGAGCGAGCGGGTGACGAGGTTCTGGTTGACGTCGCGCGTGTCTTCGCCGCGCGGCACGATGCCCAGCTCGCCGTCGATGACCGACCCGCGCGACACGCCGGTCACTTCGGCGCAGCAGTCGTCGTCGGCCTTGAAATAGTCGGCGATGAGGCGCAGGCGCCCGCCCTCGCCGTCATAGTCCAGCACGCCGCGCGCGCCGTAGTGCTCGTAGCCGTTGACGGTCTCGTCGTGGAACGTGTTCCTGATGTTGCCGTCGAAGTTGCCGTAGAACCCGGTCAGGCGGCCCGACAGGTTCTCGCCCAGCGGGCCCGACAGGGTGAGGCGGGCGCGGTATTCCTCGTCCGTGGTGCCCGAAAGGTTGGCTTCGGCCTCGAAGTCCTCGGTGCCGCCCTTCGACACGATGTTGACGAGGCCGGCGGACGCGTTCTTGCCGAACAGCGTGCCCTGCGGTCCGCGCAGGACCTCAAGCCTGTCGAAATCCACCAGGTCGAGGAACGACTGGCCCGAGCGGCTGAGCACGATGCCGTCGACCACGGTGGACACGCTGGGCTCGGCCGCGATCGAGAAGCTGATGGTGCCCACGCCGCGCATCACGATGGCGCTGTTGGCGTTGGTCGTGCCCTTGCGGAAAGTCACCGAGGGGACGATGGTGGTGATGTCCTCGAGGCTCCGGGCCCCGGCGCGCTGGAACGCCTCGTCGGTCACGGCGGAGATGGCGATGGGCACGTCCTGGACGTTCTGCTCCACCTTCTGCGCAGTCACGACGATCTCGTTGACCTGCGCAAGGGTGGGCTGCGCGGCGAGGAGCGCGGCCGCCGACGCCGAAAGCGCCAGCACGGCGCGCTTGGCCGACGCGGTGGTGCCTTGTGCGAAAATCATGATTCTCCCCTCCGAATCCGATGAGCCTGGGTCGTTGAAACCTCAGGTGGCCCTGTCGGTTGCGACCCTCTTGATTGCCCCTGCCATTTCTGTCAACCGTTGTCACATCAGGACCAAGCGGCGCGAACGCCAGTGCTGCAAAAGAAACACACGGCGACCTGTTCGCCGGACTATGGGCACTCGCCGGGATTGGATTCGTGTCGCTGACCTTCGACGTTCGGGAAGATGGTTTCGCCTGCCTGCTGGGATCGCGCGAAGTGCTGCGAAGCCTTGCGGGCGCGCCGGCCTTTGCCATTGCGCGCGGCGCGCCGCAGGTGAAGATGGTGCGCGGCAACTTCGCCATCGACGATGCCCCGTTCGATGAGGTGGCACCCGCCTTCGCCCGGCTCGACGGCGCCGACCTGCTCCTGTCTGCGCAACCGGGCGGCGCGCCTCTTCTGCGCCTTGCGATAGACGGCGAGGCTCTGCGCGTGCAGACGCTCGAGCCCGGATACGACCGGGTGCGGGTCGACCTTGCCGCGCTGCCGGGCGAGCATGTCTGGGGCGGAGGCGAGCAGATGAGCTACCTCGACCTGTCGGGCCGCCGCTTCCCCATCTGGACCAGCGAACCCGGCGTGGGGCGCGACAAGTCCACCGAGCTTACCCGCCTGATGGACGAGCAGGGCATGGCGGGCGGCGACTACTGGTGGACCAACTACCCGCAGCCCACTTTCCTTACCTCCGGCTTGTGGGCGTGCCATCTGGGCTCCAGCGCCTACTCGGTGCTCGATTTCACCTGTGCCGACCGTCACCGGGTGGAGGTGTGGGAAGGCGCCTTCACTCTCGAATTCTTCGCGGCCGACGACCTGCCGGCGCTGGTGGGCAGGCTCGCCGGCCGCTTCGGACGCCAGCCTCCCCTGCCCGACTGGACGATCGGCGGCGCCATCGTCGGCCTCAAGGACGGCGACAACAGCTTCGCGCGGCTCGCCGCCATCATGGAAGCGGGCAGCGAAGTCTCAGCCCTGTGGTGCGAAGACTGGATCGGCATTCGCCAGACCACGTTCGGGCGCCGCCTGTTCTGGGACTGGTCCTGGAACGAGGCACGCTATCCCGCCCTTCCCGGGCGCATCGCGGAGCTGGCGGAACGCGGCGTGCGGTTCCTCGGCTATGTGAACCCCTATCTCGCCAACGACGGCAGCCAGTTCGCCGAGGCGCAGGCGCTGGGCTACCTCGCGCTGCGGCAGGACAGCGAGGAGGTCTACCTCGTTGATTTCGGCGAGTTCGACTGCGGCGTGGTGGATTTCACCAACCCGGCCGCGATGGACTGGTTCGCCGAGCGCGTGATCGGCCGCGAGATGCTCGACTTCGGCCTCTCGGGCTGGATGGCGGACTTCGGCGAATACCTGCCGGTGGACCTCAGGCTCCACGATGGCAGCGACCCGATGCTGATGCACAACCGCTGGCCGGTGCTCTGGGCCGAGGCGAACGCGCGTGCCGTGGCATCGCGGGGGCTGACGGGCGAGGCCGTGTTCTTCATGCGCGCGGGGTTCTCGGGCGTGCAGGCGCACTGCCCCCTGCTGTGGGCGGGGGACCAGTCGGTGGACTTCACCCGGCACGACGGGATCAACACCGTCATCACCGCCGCGCTCTCCGCAGGGCTCGTCGGCAATGCCTATTCGCACAGCGACGTGGGCGGCTACACCAGCCTGCACGGCAACGTGCGCACGGCGGACCTGATGATGCGCTGGTGCGAACTGGGCGCGTTCTCCCCGGTCATGCGCAGCCACGAGGGCAACCGTCCGGACGACAACCTGCAGATCGATTCCAGCCCGCAGCTTCTTGCCCAGTTCGCCCGCATGTCGCGCGTGCACAAGGCGCTCGCCCCTTATGTACGCCACCTCAGCGACGAGGCGGCGGCCACGGGTCTTCCCGTCCAGCGCCCGCTGTTCCTGCACTACTTCGAGGAAGCGCTGTTCGCCGTGCAGGACCAGTACCTCTACGGCGCCGACATGCTCGTCGCCCCCGTGGTCGAGGCTGATGCGGCGGCGCGCGACGTAATCCTTCCGGGCGACACGCCGTGGCGCCACCTGTGGACGGGCGAGGACTTCGCGCCGGGCACTCACACCATCCCTGCGCCGTACGGCGAGCCGCCCGTTTTCTACTTGCCCGCCAGTCCGTTCGCGCCTCTGTTCGCCCGCGTCAGGGAGAGCGGATGAGCGAGCGGTCCAACATCAAGGACGTGTCGGCGCTGGCGGGCGTGTCGATCAAGACGGTCAGCCGCGTGCTGAACGGCCATCGCTACGTCAGCACCGACACGAAGGAGCGCGTCGAGAAGGCGATGCAGGAACTCGGCTTCCGGCCGAGCGTCGCCGCGCGCATCCTGGCCGGAACCAAGTCCGGGCAGATCGCGCTCATCTACGACAATCACAGCCCCTACTACATGAACCAGGTGCAGATGGGCTGCTGGGAAGCGTGCCAGCAGGCGGGCTCGCGCCTGCTCGCGCAGCCGGTGGACGTCGCCGACCCGCTGGTGGGCGAACAGGTTCGCGGCCTCGTCACCGAAACGCACGTGGACGGGGTGGTGCTTTCCTCTCCAGTGACGGACTGCGAGCCGGTTCTCAAGGCGCTGGACGGCATGGACATTCCCTTCGTCCGCATCTCGCCGGGGGCCAACCGCGCGATAACCTCCTCGGTCTTCATGGACGACGCGCAGGCCGCCGACGACATGACGAGCTACCTCATCGCGAAAGGCCATCGCCAGATCGGCTTCGTGAAGGGCCACTCCAACCACATGGCCTCCGAGGAGCGGCTGTTCGGCTATCGCCGCGCGCTCGACCGGGCGGGTCTTTCTTTCGAACCGGCCCTCGTCATGCCCGGCGCGTTCGACTTCGAGAGCGGCGTCGTGGCCGCCCGCCATCTGCTGTCCGCTGCCCGCCGCCCCAGTGCCATCTTCGCCAGCAACGACGACATGGCCGCGGGCGTGCTCTCGGTCGCGCATGACATGGGGCTCGACGTGCCGCAGGACCTCTCGGTGGTCGGCTTCGACGACACCATGGTCGCGCGCATGGTCTGGCCGCAGCTCACCACCATCCGCCAGCCAACGCGCGAACTCGCGCTCGAGGCGACCCGGCTGCTTCTGGGCGGCGCGCAGCTTACCCACCGGCGCCTGCCGCACGATCTGGTCGAACGCGCCTCGGTCGCTCCCATCAATCCCGATATCCTCCGCTGACAGGACCTTTCATGACGCATCTTCCCTTCCCACCCGCCCGCCGCCCGCTCGGCACGAGCGGCATCGAAGTATCGGCCCTGGCCTGGGGCAACTGGCGCCTTTGCGGCGACGACGTGGACGCGGTGGTGCGCCTGCTCCACGCCGCGCTGGACGCTGGCATCACGCTCATCGACACCGCCGACATCTATGGCCCCGACAACGACGAGGCTTTCGGCGCCTCGGAAGCCCTGCTCGGCCGCGCGCTGGCCACGGACCCGTCGCTGCGCGGCAAGTTCGTGATCGCCACCAAGGGCGGCATCTCGATGGGGGTGCCCTACGATTCGAGCGCTTCCTACATCGCCTCGGCCATCGACGCCTCGCTCGAGCGGCTCGGCACCGACACGGTCGAGCTGTGGCAGATCCACCGCCCCGACATCCTCACCCACCCTTCGGAAATCGCAAAGGCCATCGACGAAGCGCATAAGGCGGGCAAGATCCGCAGCTTCGGCGTATCCAACTTCACCACCAGCCAGATCGCCACGCTGAGCCAGTTCCTGAGCGTGCCGATCGTCTCCACCCAGCCCGAGTTCTCGCCCCTGCGGCTCGCCCCGCTCGAGAACGGCGAGCTGGACCAGGCAATAGCCATGGACATGGCGGTGCTGGCATGGTCGCCGCTGGGTGGTGGGCGCATCGCCAATCCGGTGGACGAGCGCACGAAGGCCGTCGCCGCTCTGCTCGACAAGGCGGCGCAGGAGCACGGCGTCTCGCGTACGGCGGCCGCCTACAGCTGGATCATGGCGCACCCAGCGCGTCCCATTCCCATCGTCGGATCGCAAAAGGCCGAGCGCATCGCCGAGGCGGCCGACGCCCTCAAGGTCCGCTGGACCCGGGCCGACTGGTACGCGGTGCTGGTCGCATCGAAAGGAGAGCCGCTGCCATGACTGACACCAAAGCCTGCGAAGTCAGCTGGTTCTCCGCGCTGTGCGACGACGACTACGAGTTCCTGGGCCAGCCTGACCCCGCGCTCGCGTCAAGCTGGGAGCATTGCCGCAACATCGTCCTGCAGGCGGAAAAGGGCGGGTTCGACAATATCCTGCTCCCCTCCGGCTATGCGCTTGGCATCGACACCACGATGTTCGCGGGCGCGATCGCCCCGCTGGTGGAGAAGATCCGCCTGCTCTGGGCCGTTCGCATGGGCGAGGACTGGCCGCCGCAGCTGGCGCGCCGCATCGCCACGCTGGACCGGATCCTTGGCGGGCGGCTGACGGTCAACATCATCTCGTCCGACCTTCCCGGCGAGAAGCTGGGCAGCCGCGAACGCTACCAGCGCACCCTCGAGGTGATGCAGATCCTCAAGATCATGCTGAACGGCGAGCATCTGAAGTACCAGGGCGAGTTCTACGACCTCGACCTTGCGCCGCCGCGCATCGGAACCGTCTCGGGCAAATGCCCGCCGCTCTACTTCGGCGGCCTTTCCGAAGAAGCGCGCGAAGCGGCCGCGCAAGGCTGCGACGTGTACCTGATGTGGCCCGACACCATGGACAAGGTGCGCGAGACCATCGCCGACATGACCGCCCGCGCCGCAAGGCACGGCCGCACGCTCAAGTTCGGCTACCGCGCCCACGTCATCGTGCGCGAGACCGAGGACGAGGCGCGGGCCTATGCCGACCGCCTGCTCTCCAAGCTGGACGATGCGACCGGCCAGGATATCCGGCAGAAGTCGCTCGACAGCGCCAGCGTGGGCGTCACCCGCCAGGCGGAGCTGCGCTCGGCGGCGGGCGGCGACGGCTTCGTCGAGGAGAACCTGTGGACCGGCATCGGGCGCGCCCGCTCGGGCTGCGGCGCTGCCATCGTCGGCGATCCCGACCAGGTCCTGGCCAAGCTGCGCGCCTACCAGGCGGAAGGCATCGACGCCTTCATCCTCTCGGGCTACCCGCACGCGGCCGAGGCGGACCTGTTCTCCCGCCACGTCCTGCCGCAAATCAACCACGCACCGCTGGTGCTCTAGCCTGCCGCCGGTCCCGGCGCGATCCGGGACCGGCGCCGCATCACCGCGCAAACCCGGCGGCGGCGTGGTGCCCGGGGCCGCTCGGGACGTCCGCGCCCGCTCTGTTACAATGCATGTCCGGCGTGGAACGTGCCCGGCGGCGCGGCATTGTCCCTGCGATGCCTATCCGATCGCCTCTGGATTCCCGCCGCGCGCTCCTCGTCCACAACCGGAACGCGGGCACCGACCCCACGCCTCGCGAACGGATCGAAGCCGCTCTCCACGCGGTCGGCCTGCGAACGACCTACTGCGCGCACCTGGAGGACGATCTCGACGCGGCGCTGCAGGGGGACTTCGACATGGTGGTCGCGGCAGGCGGCGATGGCACGCTCGCCGATGTCGCCTCGAGCCTCTGCGATGTGGAGCGGCCCATTGGCGTGCTGCCCCTGGGAGGATCGAACAACATCGCCCACGCGCTCGGCGTCGAGGGCGACTGGCGGGACATTCCGGCGCACTGGTCGCTCTCGCGCTGGCGGCCTCTCGACCGGTGCGAGGCGGACGGTCCCTGGGGACGCCGTCCGTTCATCGAGGCCGTGGGCACCGGTGTCCTCACCCAGTCCGTCGATTACGTCGACGACGATCCCGAAACCGCTGAGGAAAAGCGCGCCAACGGCCGCGCGGCCTTCCGGCAGGCGCTCGCCGAGGCCGCGCCGTTCCCCTGCCGGATCGACGGCGCCGACTGGTCGTGGGAGGGCGACTGCCTGATGGTGGAAGTGCTGAGCATCCCCTTCGTCGGGCCGCGGCTGAGGCTCGCTCACGGCGCTGACCCCGGCGACGGGTTGCTCGACGTCATGATCGTGGAGCCGGGCGACCGCGAGGCCCTGCGCGACTGGGTGAAGGATCCGGAAGCTGCGCCCTGCCCTCTTCCCCCCCGCCGCGCCTCCATGGTGCGCCTCGGCGTCCATGACCGCTGCTTCCGCCTCGACGATCGTTCCCCCGACGATCGGCTCTCGGGCATCGTCACCATTCGCATCCGGCCGCAGCCGGTCCGCATCCTCGTCCACGACAAGGCAGGCACGACATGACCCCTGAAACCGATCTCGACCCGGCTTTCCTGGCCGACCTCGAACTTCTGGCCGTCGAACTCGCGCAGCTGGGCGGCAACGAGATCAAGGCCGCGCTCGGCGGCATGCTGCGCATCCGCTACAAGGGCCTGGAGGACGATCCCCTGCGGCTGACGGACCCGGTCTCCGAAGTGGACGGCCGGGTGGAGGAGATGATCCGCGAACACCTCGCCCGGAAGTTCCCCGAGCACGACATCATCGGCGAGGAGATGGACCATCGCCCCGGTCGCGGCCACGACTTTGCCTGGGCGGTCGATCCGATCGACGGAACGGCGAACTTCATCAACGGGTTTCCGCTGTTCGCCTCCTGCGTGGGCGTTCTCTATCGCGGCCGTCCCGTCGCAGGCGCGCTCTGGTGCAGCACGAGCCACGCTCTGGAAGCGGGCGTCTACCACGCGGTCGTCGGACGCGACCTGCGCTTCAACGGCGCGCCCCTTGCTGCCCACGGGAACCCGGCCGTGCGCCGCAGGCTGGGCGGCGAACCCCATGCCTCGCGCCAGCGGCTGAGCTGGGACGGCCGAAAGACCGGCTCCGCCGCGATCGAATGCGCCTTCGTCGCCGCCGGGCTCCTCGACATGGCATGGTTCGAGCAGCCCAACATATGGGACGTCGCGGGCGGCGCGGCCCTTGCACTGGCAAGCGGCAGGCAGATCCTGGAGCAGCGCGGCGGCGTGTGGCAGCCGTTCGAGGGATTTGCCGCTGACGGCGCGGACCCCGGCGCATGGCGCGCGCCTCTCGCCCTCGGCCGCGCGCCCGTGCTGGAGGAGTTCGCCTCCTCGCAGGCACCGGCCTACTGAGCAAGCTGCCCGGGCGGTTGGACGCCCGGTGACGAGATGGGCGGACGGGCGGTGACGGGGGCTGCCTGGCCGGGTGACCGCCCGCGCCGGAGCCGTCGCTTTCAACTCGCGCCTGCGGAGCTTCGCGCCATTCTCCGAGCGGTCGTGCAGAGCCGCCGATGGCGCTTCGGGATCACTCAAACTACAATTCCAGGCCGACAAGTACGCTGTGTGCAAAGTCGTGCGCTCAGCGTCAACAATACCGTGTGGACGCTCCCGGCGAATCGTATTACCTTATTTGACATTAGTATTACTTAGGCTAGTCACCAAATAATACGAGGGCAAGGGTATGAACGGAGTGCGGGTTGGCAAGCGAATGATAGGCACGCAAGCGCCCGTCATCGTCGGCTGGGAGAACATCCCCCGTGTCGAAGGCGGGCCGATCAAGCAGTTCGTCTTCACGTGGTTCCAGCCCACCGTGCTGTTCGCGCTGATCGCCTTCTGGTACTATGCCCCCAACTCCATCGCCAAGGCATCCACCGCGATCGGCATCGGCATCGGCTTCAAGGTGCTGCTGCTGGCGCTCGAATGGTTCTTCCCCCGCCACGAAAGCTGGCGGCTTACATGGAAGGAACTGACGACGGACCTGTTCTTCGTCGGGCTGGGTTACACCATACTGCGCACGGTCGAGACCTATATCGGTGACGAAGTGTGGATCGAATCCATCCAGCATTACTTCGATGCGGACAAGTTCACGTGGTTCCTTGGGATGCCGCTGCTGCTGCAGGCGTTCCTGATTTCGTTCATCTTCGATTTCGGGCAGTACTGGATGCATCGCGGGATGCACAACTGGTATCCGCTGTGGTTGCCCCACTCGGTGCACCACTACATCACCCAGCTGAACATCAACAAGGGCGCGGTGGGCAATCCGGTCGAGCTGTTCCTGATTGGCCTTGGCATCGGCGGCTTCTTCGACTTCCTGCCCCGGGCCGCTCTGCTCGCCGGCGCCATCGGCATGGCCGTCGGCACGTACCAGCACATCAACGTGCGCTTCAATTCGCCGCGCTGGTGGCGGTTCCTGTTCCACACCACCGAACATCACAGCGTTCATCACTCGCAGGACTTCGAGGCAAGCCGCAGCAATTACACGAATACCTACATCTTCATCGACCGCATCTTCGGAACCTGCATCGATGGCGAGGCAGAGCTTCTGGGCATGGAAGGCGGCCGCCGCATGTCGCTGGGCGAGCAGATGACTTTCCCCTTCACCGAGGGCTGGAAGTCGCTGAAGGAACGCTTTGCACGCCCCGTAGCCGTACCGGCCGAGTGAAGAAGAACCGAACCGCTCTCCCAATGGAGATCACATGAGCGCACGTTTCATCGACTGGATCTGGCACATCAAGGGGAGCCTGACGCTGGCTCCCGGGCAATCGAGCGACGATGCCTTCGAGCGCCTCCGCCCGCTGTTTCGCGAAGTCGGAACCACGCACGAGCGCAAGGGCGATACCCTGGTCTTCCGCAAGAAGGATCAAGCCGCGCAGGACAAGATGTCGGTGTTCGATGGCGGTACCTTGCGGATCGAAAGCGGCAGCGGCGCTTCGGTGCTGCATTACCACCTGACCAGCCGCGTGCTGTTGCTCTGCTTCCTCGCGCCACTGCTGTTCCTCGGCTTTGCCCAGATGAACCTCGTCCTTGCCAAGTTCGACAAACCTCTGGCCGAGGAACTCGAGAAGAAGAACGCCGACAAGGCGGAAGTCCCAATGCACTCGATCGACAAGTTCCTTGGCGCGCCAGCCCCTGAGAAGAAGGATGAGGCCAAGGACAAGAGCAAGGACAAGGAAAAAGACAAGAAGAAGCGCTTGCCCACGCCCGGGTACGTGTTCGCGGGGATTTTCGCAGCGCTTTATGTTGTCGGCCGGATCCTGGAACAGAGGCTGGTCAGGTCCCTGTTCCGGAAGAACCTGATGGAACCGCAGGAACCCCTTCTTGCAAGAGCCTGAGCGTCAGGCCCATACCCGGACCTGATCCCGCCGCCAGCCCATGCGGGGTGCGGCGGGACCGGTTCTGGCCTTGCCGGATCAGCGGGCGCTTGCGAAATGCACTGGCGTCGCGGCAGGGGCCTCGGCGGTGCGGGTTTCGATCTGCGTGCGGATATCCGCCACCACCGCCGCGCGGCAATCCTGGGCCTTGCGCTCCAGCGAAAGGTGCAGGTGAGAGAGGTTCTCTCCGCAGACGGTGCGTGCAACCTGATCCATCCGGACGGACAGGCGCTGCTGACCGTCAACGGTTGCGAGGTCAAGACCATCGAGGTGAAGCACCGCCTTGTCGCGGGCGAAGGGCGTTTCCGCTGCGGTGGCGCTAACGCCAGTAGCGACAAAGGCAAGCGAAGCCAGCGCCATGAAACCGATCTTCATCATCTTCTCCTGAACACGTACAAGCTTGTGCACTCTACGTTGGGCACATCTTATAGCGATCGGAAAAGGGCCTGACAATCAAGCGATCGCAGGCACAAGTACAAAAGTCGGCCTTGGTAGTGACCGGTATTACGCGCTCACTACATCAGAATTTTCGCATCGCATTCCAGGCCCTTGTCGCAACGGGCCTTTTTGCAGCCGATAACGTCCGCCGTAATACTCAGGGCCTATCGGCTGCGAATGACCAGCGACGCAAGCTGCGTCGTTTGCCCCAGCAAACCGATCGGCAAAGCGGCCTGATCGGCGCGATTTAGCCGCGAATCTGCATTCAGGACCATCACGTCGAGAGTCCGCGCCCTTGGCCGGGACCATGCCCGCACGGTGGCGATCGGCACACGGACCTTCCAGGCCCGGCCGCCTTCGACCTTCACCGGATGGCCGTTCAACTGAACCTGCGATGCAGGATCGGCGCGGAAGCCGGAGACGAGAAGGCAGTCGTTCTTCCCACAGAAAACCAGCTTGGTGGCGGGTTCCTGCGCGGCGATGGCGCCCGGCGCCTGCACTGCGGCAAAGGCCGCGCCTGCAATCGCCAGCACGTGAGCCGCTTTCGAGTTCGCCTTCACGGCCGGCTTCCATGATCGGGTTGACGGGAGAAGCTGCCGATCGCCGAGGCGCGCGCTTCGAGGCCGCTTCGCAGGAAACGCAAGGCGGCCTGGAAACCGCTTGTCCCCATCAACTCGAGAATTGCCGTGATCCGCATACCCGCGCTTCGCCTTGTCTGTTGCCGTGAGAGTGCGGCGCGGCAAGGCATCGAGGCAGACGCTATTTTCCTATGGCGAACATAGACGAATACTATGACCGGGCCGATGCGCGGATGCGCCGGAACACTTCATCAATGAACAGCTGGGTGGCGGTATCCCGCTCCGGCTCGGCCCGGGCGAGCAGGAAGATGTCGTAGGACGGCTCGAAGTCCGCATGCAACAACGGCCAGAGCGCGCCGCGTTCAACCTCCGACCGCACCGCGGGCACCGGCAGGAAGCCGATCCCCACTCCGCATGCGATGAGCCGGCGCGCCTCGTTCATGTCCTCGGCCTGTCCGGTAACGCGGGCCCCCAACCCATATCGACGGCGCAAGTGCGTCACCGTCTCGATCTCGTCCTCGCCGGTGAGCACGAAGCCCTCTCCCGCCAGTTCGCGCAGTTGGCCGATGCGATACCCACAGTAGGGATGATTGCGCGAGCAATAGAGTTGCTGTCGCTCCACGAACAGGGGTTCGTATACCAGACCGCCGCGAACGCTGCTGTCGTAGCCGATGCCGACTTCCACTTCCCCTCGCTCCAGCGCGTCGAGCACCTTGCGCCAGGGAGAGACCCGGATCTCGATGTGGATGTCGGGATTGCGGCGGTGGAAGCTGGCGATCGCCTCGTCGAATGCTTCGGAGACGATGGCCGAGACGATCTGGATCCGCACGACGCCTTCGACACGCCGCGTCGCCTGCGCGATCTGGTGCGGCACCATGCGCGCGGATTCCAGCATATCCTCGCACAGCGCCATCATCGCCTTGCCGGCCGCAGTCATCTCCACCCCGGTCGCGGAGCGGCGCAGCAGGGTAGCGCCGACATGATCCTCCAGCCGCTTCAGCGCCGCGCTGATGCTCGGTTGCTGCTTGTTCAACTGGCGTGCCGCCGCGCCGATCCCGCCGGCGCGCACGATGTCCACGAAAGTGCGCATCAGGTTCCAATCGACACGGCTGGCGAACATCCGGTCGGTCAACGGCGTATCTTCGCTCATGCTTCTTTCGTTCCCAGGCCCGGTCGCACGATATAGCGCGTTGCTGCCCGGTCATAGACGAAATCGATGCAACAGCGGCAGGAGAGGTCAACCTCCGTTATGGCCGGGATGGAGAGCCTGCCTCCGCGGCCAGTACCGCAGCAGGCCACCACGACAGCGTGTGCTCGTCATGCGCGCTGGTCCAGATGCCCTCGGGCGTCCAGCGCAGCGCGCCGCTTCCCGCAGGCTTGCCCATCCGCGCGACGACGCTGTTGGTTGCGGGATCGATCACCGCGAAGACCTGATCGTCGGTGGTACGCAGCCAGACCTTGCCGTCCCCGGTATCGACATCGCCCCACTTGAGATTGTCCCCCACTCTGACGCGGGCGGCGATCGCATTGGTGACAGGATCGATCCGGGCGAGCGTGCCGTCCCCCTGCTCCTGCACCCACACGCCGCCCTCCCCGGCGGCGAGGAAACCGGGCTCCTTGCCGAGTGCGATCTTCGCCACCACGGTGTTGCTGGCCGGATCGATGCGCTGGAGCGACTGCGCGGTCGCGCTGACGGCCCAGATCGAGCCAACGCCCGAAGTCAGGTACCATGTCCCCGCATCCACAGGCACCGAAGCGATGACGGCGTTGGTGCCGGGATCGATGCGGGCGACGAGGCCCTTCTCATTGTCGCTGGCGACCCAGACCGAACCGGCGCCCGCCACCACGTTGAGTTCGCCGGTGGAAGCGATCCCGGTTGGGATCGTGGCGATGAGCTTCGCCGTCTTCACGTCGATCCGCTTGACCGCCTTCTCCGCGCAGTCCGCCACCCACAGCGACCCGGCAGCGATCGTCATCGCGCCGCAGGGGCGGGCCAGCGCCACTTCGGCTTTCTTGCCCTTGCGCGACCACTGCTCGACCCGGCCCTTGTTGGTGGTCCAGACGGTTTCACCGTCAACCGCCAGGAAATCCGCAAAGCCGGGAACCTCGATGACCTCCTGCGCAAACGCGAGCGAGGGCAGTGCGGCGCTGGCCGCCAGAAACAACGTTGCGAAACGGCGCATGGATTTCCCCCCTTGGTGGTCGCGGCGATCAGCCCTTGCTGGCGATGTAGGCGCGCCAGCCGCCCAGCTGCGTGATGTCCTCAGCTCCGACCAGCGCGCGCGGTTCGGAGACGAAGCCCTTGACGCTCGTTCCGTCCGCCAGCGTCACGTTGCCGATGGCGAGCGGCGCGGGCACGTCCACGGTAAAGCTGCCGAACTCGGCGACGCCCAGCTCGTACACTTCCACCTTGATCGCTGCGCCCTCGTCGTCGTGCACCAGCGCGGGCTTGGGCGGCACGCTGTCGGCGATGGCGTAGAGCTTGTAGCTGGGCGCGGTCTCGAAAGCGCCGACGAATTCGGCATCTCGGCTGGTCAGCTGCCAGTGGAGCGGCATGTCCTTAAGGTGCGCGCCGACGACGGCGAGTTTCACAGTCTGCATCTTTCCCTCCAGGTCGAGTGGTGGCGGCGCGGGCAAATCCGCGACCGCAAGGTAGGCGTCGGCCGCGTCCAGAAGGGCGCGGTCGGTGTCGGCCGGGCCGATCAGGGTGATCCCGAAGCCAGTGGCGTTGGCACGCACGCCGGCCGGCACCGCCAGCGCCGCCATGTCGAGCAGGTTCACGAAATTGGTGTAGAGCCCCAGGTTGCTGTTGAGCGCCACAGGCGCGGCGAGCATCTCGGACACGCGGTACGTGGTGCCGGTTGTGGGGAATGCGAGCATGTCGATCCCTTCCCACATCAGGTCGGCGTGTCGCTTGAGCTCGGCCATGCGGTAGATGCCGTTGAAAAGCTCCACCGCGCTGACATCCTTGCCGGGCTCGACGACGGTGCGCACGGTGGGATCGACGGCAAGCGGGTTGGTGGCAAGGATGCCTGCCATCGCGGCCGTACGCTCGGCCACCCAAGGGCCGCCGTAGAGCAGCTGTGCCGCCTCGAGCAGCGGCGCAAGATCGATCTCGACGATCTCGCCCAGAGTAGCCAGCCGGGCGAGCGCGCGCTCGTAAAGGTACTCGGCCTCGACATCGCCGAAGAACACGCGCTGGTCGCGGCGGGGCACGCCGATGCGCCTTGCGGCAAGGGGCCGGTCGGCCAGTGCCTTGGAGTAGGGATCGGCCACGTCGAAACCGGCCACCACGCCGTCCACCAGCCGGGCATCGGCGGTATCGTCGGTGAAGACAGTGATGCAGTCGATCGTGCGGCAGGCAGGCACGAGGCCTCGGGTGGACCAGCGGCCCTTGGTGGGCTTCATGCCGATCAGGTGGTTGAACGCGGCAGGGACGCGGCCGGACCCGGCGGTGTCGGTGCCGAGCGCGAACGCCACCAGTCCCGCCGCCACCGCGACCGAGGAACCGGAACTCGACCCGCCGCTCACGTAGTTCAGGTTGGAGGCATTGCGGGGAATGCCATAGGGACTGCGCGACCCGTTGAGGCCGGTGGCGAACTGGTCCAGGTTGGTCTTGCCCACGCAGACGGCGCCAGCCGCCAGCAGCCGCTCTATCACGCCCGCGTCGCTTTCGGGCTCATAGGCGAAGGCGGGACAGGCGGCGGTCGTCTCGAAGCCGGCCACGTCTATGTTGTCCTTCACCGCAAAGGGCACGCCCGCCAGCGGAAGATCCTCCCCCGCAGCCACCCGCGCATCGACGGCGCGTGCCGCTGCCAGCAGGTCGTCGCGCGTGGCACGGCTGATCCACACCTGCGGCTGTACCGCGTCGTAAGCCGCGATGCGGGCGAAAGTATCCTCGGCCACGGCGAGCGCGGTCGTCTCTCCGGCGCGGACGGCGGCGGCGATCCGGCTGGCGCTCAGGCGGTCTACTGTAGTCATGCGTGCTTCCTCAGGGCGAGCATCGGCGCGCCGGGCTGCAGCGACTGGCCTTCGCGCATATAGAGCGCCTCGACCGTGCCGCTACCCGGGCTTTCCACCGAGCATTCCATCTTCATCGCCTCTATCACGGCGATACGGTCTCCGGCCGCGACGGTATCGCCGGGCCCGACGAGCAGACGCGTGACGCTGCCGCCGTAAGGCGCCTCCACCAGGTCCGAACCCTCCGGCAGCACGATCGCTTCCTCTGCCGGCGCATCCGTAGCCGCGAGATCGGCCGAGTGGTCGAACTCGCCGAGGCGCTGCCATTCGGCGCGTTCGGCATCGAAGGCGGCTTGGCGGCGCTGCTCGAACTCCGCGATCCCGGCGGCATTCTCGGCAAGGTAGGCGCGGTAGTCGGAAAGGCGGAACTCGCTGGGCTCAATCTTCAGCGCGCGGCGACCGGCAGGAAACTCGCGCCGCCACTCGGCCAGCTCCTCGGCGGTCACGGGATAGAAGCGGATCTGGTCGAAGAAGCGCAGCAGCCAGGGCTTGCCCTTGGTGAAGGCCTCCGTCTCGCGATAAGTGTTCCACACCTGCACGGTGCGGCCGAACAGCTGGTAGCCGCCCGGCCCTTCCATGCCGTAGATGCACATATAGGCGCCGCCGATGCCCACGACGTTGGGCGGCGTCCACGTGCGCGCAGGGTTGTACTTCGTCGTGACGAGACGGTGGCGCGGGTCCACCGGCGTCGCAACGGGCGCGCCGAGGTAAACGTCGCCGAGCCCCATGACGAGGTAGTTCGCCTCGAAGATCAGGTTCTCCACCGCGGCCTGATCGGGCAGTCCGTTGATGCGGCGGATGAACTCGATATTGTCCGGGCACCAGGGCGCATCGTCGCGCACGGTGGCCATGTACTTCTCGATCGTCTCGATCGTCGCCGGATCGCGCCAGCTGAGCGGCAGGTGGACCACGCGCGAAGGAATGGCGAAGTCCTCAAGGTCGCCCAGCCGCTCCTCGGCCGCGACCAGCATGGCGAGCGCGGCCTTCTGGTCCATGGTCGTGCCGTCGAAGTGCAGCTGGAGCGAGCGGATGCCCGGCACCACATCGACGATGCCGGGAGCGCCAAGCCGATCCAGTTCCGTCATCAGCGCGTGGACCCGGATGCGCAGCTCGATGTCGAGCACGATCGGGCCGTATTCGACGAGGATGTTGCGGTCGCCCTGCTGGCGATAGACCGTGCGCGGCCGCCCGGGGCCCTCGGGAGTTTCCGCCAGGATCGGCGTGAGGCTCTCAAGCGTGCGGATCGGCGTGACGGCAGGCGCCGCGCCCATCGCCATCAGTTCACGCTGCGCAGCATCGGCTGCGGTCGCATCCTCGATGGTGACCGGCATGAAGCGCAGCTTGTCGCCGGGAGACAGCTGGCCGATTTTCCAGCGGTCGGCGGCGATCACCACAAAGGGGCAGACGAACCCGCCGAGTGACGGTCCGTCAGGTCCGAGGATGATCGGCATGTCGCCGGTGAAGTCCACCGCGCCGATGGCATAGGGGTTGTCGTGGATGTTGGAGGGGTGCAGCCCCGCCTCGCCCCCATCGGTGCGCGCCCAGCGGGGCTTGGGCCCGATCAGGCGCACGCCGGTGCGGTTGGAGTTGTAGTGCACCTTCCATTCGGCCGAAAGCACCATCTCCACGTCCTCGGGCGTGAAGAAGTCCGGCGCGCCATGCGGGCCGTAAAGGACGCGCAAGGCCCACTCGTTGCCCATCTTTGGACAGGCCGCCGCCGACAGGGCCGCGCCTGTCGGATCATCGCCCATATGCAGCGTATCGCCCGCGAGCAGGCGGCGCGCGGCATGGCCACCGAACTGGCCCAGCTCGAAGGTACTGCGGCTGTCGAGGTAGGGAGCGATGTCGAGGCCGCCGGCGAACAGGATGTAGCCGCGCAGGCCACCCGTCGACGCGCGGCCAAGCGCCAGCGTCTGGCCGGCCGCGATGTCGATCGGCACGCCGCGCTCCACCGGCATGCCGTCCAGCGTGGCGCCGAAGTCCGCACCCGTCAGGCACACCCGCGCCGCCGAGACGAAGGCCAGGGTCGGCCCGGTGACAGTGGCTTCCAGTCCCACGGTGCCTTCCGGGTTGCCGAGCAGGCGATTGCCGAGGCGGAACGACTGGTCGTCCATCGGTCCCGAAGGCGGCACGCCCACGGCCCACAGCTTCTGGCGGCCCGGCCAGTCCTGCACCGTCGTCGCGGTGCCGCCGCTGACGACGCGGATGGAGCGCGGCCGATAGACGATGTCGTCGAGCACCCGGGTGGAGACCTCGCCGCTGACGAAAGCGGGCGAGCGCACCACATCGCGAAGCCAGCGAAGGTTCGTCTCGATGCCGTCCACCCGGCTTGCGTCCAGCGCCCGCTGCGCCGCTTCCACGGCTTCCTCACGGCTCGATGCATGGACGATCAGCTTCGCCAGCATGGGATCGTACCAGGCGCTGACCGTGCCGCCCGAGCTGCACCAGGTCTCGACGCGCGCATCTTCGGGGAACTCGACACAGGTCAGCTGGCCGGAGGTGGGCCGGTAATCGAGCGCGGGATCCTCGGCGTAGAGGCGCATCTGGACCGAGTGGCCCTGCGGGTGCGGCGCCTCGGCATCGAGGAAGGCGAAGTCTCCCGCGCCGCCACGTACCATCCATTCCACCAGGTCGATGCCCATCACCATTTCGGTGACGCCGTGCTCCACCTGCAGGCGGGTGTTCATCTCGAGGAAGAAGAACTCCTCGCGATCGGCGTCGTACAGGTATTCGACCGTACCCGCCGAGCGATACCGCGCCGCTTCGCCCAAACGCACGGCAGAGGCGATCAGTTCGGCCCGCACGTGCTGCGGCAGATGCGGCGCCGGGGCTTCCTCCACGACCTTCTGGTTGCGGCGCTGGAGCGAGCAGTCACGCTCGCCAAGCGCCATGACCCGGCCCTCACCGTCACCGAACAGCTGCACTTCGATATGCCGGGCACGGCGCACGTAGCGTTCCAGGAAGACGCTGGCATCGCCGAAGTTCGCAAGGCCAAGCCGCGCGACAGTGGCAAACCCCTCGCGCAGGTCCGCCTCGTTCTCGCAGACCTTCATGCCGATGCCGCCGCCGCCTGCAGTGGCCTTCAGGATCACCGGATAGCCGACGCCCGCCGCAGCCGCGACCGCCTCGTCCTCGTCGGTGAGCAGGCCCGTGCCCGGCGCCAGCGGCACGTCGTGCGCGGCGGCGAGCGCACGGGCGCTGTGCTTGAGGCCGAAAGTGCGGATGTTGTCGGGCGTCGGTCCGATGAAGACGATGCCAGCCCCGGCGCAGGCCTCTGCGAAATCGACGTTTTCGGCAAGGAAGCCGTAGCCCGGGTGGATCGCCCCCGCGCCCGTCTTCTTCGCCGCCGCAAGGATCGCGGGAATGTTGAGGTAGCTTTCCGAGGCCTTGGCGCCGCCGATGAACACGGCCTCGTCGGCTTCGGAAACATGGTTCGAGTTCTCGTCCGCCTCCGAATAGACGGCGACGGATTTCAGGCCCATCTTGCGCAATGTGCGGATGATGCGGGTGGCGATCGCGCCGCGGTTCGCGATCAGGACAGTGTCGAAGCTCATGCGGCGACGATCATGCGCACGGGCGTGGGATTGAACCCGTTGCAGGGGTTGTTCACCTGCGGGCAGTTCGAGACGACGACGATCACGTCCATGTCGGCGCGCAAGTCCACGGTGAGCCCCGGCGCCGAAATACCGTCGACGATGCCGAGCGAGCCATCGGGCTCGACGGGCACGTTCATGAAGAAGTTGATGTTCGAAACGATGTCGCGCTTGCCGCGCCCTTGCGTGAGGTTGGCTTCCAGGAAGTTCTCGACGCAGGCGTGCTCGGCCTTGGTGTGGTGGCCGTAGCGCAACGTGTTGCTCTCGCACGAACATGCGCCGCCGATGGTATCGTGGTAGTCGACCGAGGTGGCCGCGATGGTCATCAGCGCGTTGCCCTCGTTGGAAAGCAGCTTCGTGCCTTCGCGCAGGAACAGGTTGCCCTGTGCGGCCACGGTGTCCTGCGCGCTGTAGCGCTCGGCGTCGTCGGCGGCGGAATAGATCAGGAAGTCGACCGCCTGGTTGCCCTCCAGATCGACGATGCGCAGCGTCTGCCCGGCCTCGATCGGGTGCAGCCACGGCGCGCGGGCGGGAACGACGATGTCGTGGACGACAGTGCCGGTGAGGCCGGACAGGTGAGGATCGGTGCTCATGATCGCGTGTCCTTTCAGCGGCGGAAGTAGTCTTCGACGTTCCTGAAGGCGCGCAGGCCTTCGGGCGTCGCGGTGCGGACGGGATCGTCCTCGCCCGTCACCGCCCCGCGCCACGCCGAGGCGCGCAGCGGCGTCACCGTGTATTGCGCGCGCGGATCGAGCACGTGGGGGACGTTGGCGATCACCACGATCACGTCCATCTCCGCGCGCAGCACCAGGCTGCGGCCCGGTGCGAAGGGCCCGACCACGGGCGTGATCGCGCCGTCGGCCTCGATCCTCGCGCCCTTGAACAAGGTGACGCACGGATGCACGTCGCGGCGGCCGAGGCCGTGCTTGGCGACGCCGAGCAGGAAGCGGTCGCGGCCGCTGGGGCAGGCACCGGAGTTGCGCCCCTCCCCGTACTTCGCCGCG
The DNA here is from genome assembly GCF_009856825.1 of Novosphingobium silvae. GTDB lineage: Bacteria > Pseudomonadota > Alphaproteobacteria > Sphingomonadales > Sphingomonadaceae > Novosphingobium > Novosphingobium silvae. Next base: position 94,128 of record NZ_WVTD01000014.1, read on the forward strand.
TTGGTGGCGGGATTGGAAGTGCCGCAGAACGTATCATGCGTACCCGCGTCGTCCGAGACGATGCTCATCAGCACGCGGCCCATGTCGGACAGCAGCAGCTTGCCCTTGCCGAGGTACGCGTTCCACTGCACTTTCACGGTGTCGGCCACGTTGAGGCGCTCGGTCGGCATCTCGGCGTTGAACACCAGGATCGAGGCGCAGGCATCGCCCTGGAGATCGATCAGCCGCAGGCGGCTGCCGCGAGACAGGCGGCGCGTGGCATAGCCGCCGGCCGCGATCGTCTCTTCCCAGACGAGATCGTCGCTCGCCACGCCGTCCGGAAGGTCGTCGGCCACGGGCGGCAGCACGGGCATGCTTTCGACCACGGTGCCTTCCTGGGCACGCGCGTGGTCGCGGGCGGCGAGCGGATCGGCCAGGATCTCGGTCATGAATGGGCTCCGACACTGTGAAAATCGTCGCCGCTCTGATCGTACAGGGGCGGCAGGAGGGCGGTGGTGGTGACCAGCTCGAGCTGCTGCACCCCGCGCACCCGGCGAATGGCGTCGCACAGTTCCTTCAGCCGCACGGCCGGTCCCTGCACGAGGAGAACTTCGAGCGACTGGTCGTCCTCGAGCACGACGTGCTGCGAGGAGATCACTTCCCTCAGGTAGCTGGCCTGGGTCTGCGAGAGCAGGTGTCGCACCCGGCCGCGCTCGCCCCGGTAGACGAGAGTGATGGTGCCCGCGAGCATCTCTTCGGGACGCATCAGCGAACCGTGCTCCGCCAGTGCGTGGCGGATCAGCTCGGCGATCAACTGCGAGCGCGACGGCAGGCCGCGTTCCGCCACCATGAGGTCGAGCTGTCTGAAGAGATCTGCCGGCAGGCTCATGCTGAGCCGCGCCAGGCTTGTGGATTCGGAGCCCATGACGATACTCTTTTCAGTTATTACGAATTACGTCAATCGTAATATCATCGCTCGTTTCGGATAGTTCTTCCGGACGCGCACGCATGGGCAGGTCGTAGACCACCGTGGCGCCGTAACGATGCGGTGCGTGCGGATCGTGGCGACGCTTGTCGAGCGCGAGGACGCGGGTGCCCAGCGTGAAGGCCTCACGGATGTCGTGCGTCACCATCACGATGGTCAGGGAATATTCCCGCCAAAGCCTGCGGATGAGCGCATGCATGTCGGCGCGGATGCCCGGATCGAGCGCGCCGAACGGCTCGTCGAGCAACAGCACGCGGGGCCGCTTCACCAGCGCCTGCGCGATCGCGAGGCGTTGCTGCATCCCACCCGACATCTGCGCAGGATAAAGATCGAGGCTATGGCCGAGGCCCACCGCGTTCAGCATCTCGGTCGCCTCCGCCTCTGCCGCGTGCCGGGTGCGGCCGAACAGCCGCCCCAGCACAGGCGCCTTCGCGCACTCCAGACCGAAGACCGTGTTGCGCAGCACGGTGAGGTGCGGGAACACCGAATAACGCTGGAACACCACCCCGCGATCGGGGCCGCATTCGGGCGCGAGCGCCGTGCCGTCCAGGGTTATGACGCCCCGGCTCGGCCCCTCCTGGCCCAGGATCAGGCGCAGGAAACTGCTCTTGCCCGCGCCCGAGGGACCGACGATGGAAACGAAGGCGCCTTCCTCGATGTCGAGGTTCAGCTTCTCGATGATGATCCGGTCGCCATATTCGACCCAGACGTCGCGAAAGCTCAGGAGCGTGCTCAATGGCTTTCTCCATGTGCCCAGGGAAACATCCGTCGGCTGAGGAAAGTCAGCGCCACGTCCATGACGATGGCCAGAAGTGCGATCCACGCCACGTAAGGCAGGATCACGTCCATCGACAGGTACCGGCGCACGAGGAAGATGCGGTAGCCAAGGCCCACGTCCGACGCGATCGCCTCGGCCGAGATCAGGAAGACCCATGCCGGGCCGAGCGCCAGGCGCATGGCGTGCAGCAGGCGCGGCATGGCTTGCGGCAGGGCTACGCGGATCATCACCTGCCAGCTGTTCGCGCCCAGCGTCAGCGCCTTGATGATCTGCTCGCGCGGGAGTGCGGCGACGTGCGCGGCGATATCCCGCACCATGACGGGCGCGATGCCGATGACGATGAGCGCGATCTTGGCCGTCTCGCCCAGTCCAAGGGCAATGAACAGGATCGGCAGGAGCGCGATGGGAGGTATGACGGCGATCCCCGTGACGAGCGGGCCGAAGGTGGCGCGCACCGGCGGCAGGACCCCAAGCGCAAGCCCCACCACCAGCGCCGTCAGCGTGGAGATGCCAAGCCCGATGCCAAGCCGCTGCAGGCTTGCCGCGGTGTCCGCCCAGAACACCAGCTGGCCGGTGAGCTGGTCCGGCACGAACAGCAGGGCGGACATGCTCTCCACCATCGCGCCGGGCAGGGGAAGAATTTTGTCCGCCGGGTTCACCGCATGGCGGCTCGCGGCCATGACGATGTAGAGGAGCAGGAGCAGCAGGATCGGCACAGCGCCGAGGAGCACCCGCCCTCCTCGTCCGACCTGACGATTCACCCAGCGCATTGTGTTCGATCCCGTCTTGATAGTGCACTTCGCCGGCGCGGGCGGACCGAAGCCCCGCTCGCCATGACGAACAGTCCCGGCCTTCGCCGAACTAGAGCTTGCCGTCGGCTGCCATCTTCATGAAGCTGTCGTCGAACCGCAGCGTGACGTGCTGCGCATCGCCCAGCGTCTTGCCGCCGGGGAACGACATGCCCACCGCGTCGGCCGAGCTGGCGCCCTTGAACAGCCCCTTGGAGAAGCTGAAATCCCGCACACGGGTCATCGTGGTGACCAGCGCGGGCGCATCCGTCGCGGCGACGGCGGCCTTCGGATCGGAATAGAGGTGTGTCGTGCTCAACTGGCTGTCGAACGCTTCAGGCGTTGCACCGGCCAGCTTGGCCATCGCCGCACGGGCCGCCTGCCCTTGCGCATCCTGGCGGACCATCAGCGCGGTCGTCTCGTACCAGATCCCGGCCAGCGCCTTGCCAAGGTTCGGATTGGCCTTCAGCGTAGCCGTGTCGACGCAGAGCAGGTCGAGAATTTCGCCGGGGATGTCGGCGGAACTGAACACCACCTTGGCACCGGGCTGCGCCTTCATCGCGTTGAGCTGCGGGTTCCATGCGACCGCCACCTTGACGTCCGGGCTGGCAAAGGCACCCACGATGTCCGCATCCCCGGTGTTGACCGTCTTCACGTCCCTGAGCTGCATCCCGACCGAGTTGAGGCCGCGTGCAAGCAGGTAGTGCGAGACCGAAAGCTCCACGAGGTTGACCGACTGGCCCCTGATCGCCTTGAGGTCGGCGGCGCCTTTCATCACGATGCCGTCGTTGCCGTTGGAATAGTCACCGACGATGATGGCGCTGGTGTCCTTGCCACCGGCGGCGGGGATCGTCAGCGCGTCCATGTTGGCAACCGTCACGCCGTCCAGCTTGCCGGCCGTGTACTGGTTCACGGACTCCACATAATCGTTGACCTGGACGATGTTGATCTTGAGCCCGTACTTGTCGGCCCACTTCTTCACGATGCCGGCCTGCTGGGCATAGGGCCAGGGCATCCAGCCCGCGTAGATCGACCATCCGATGTTGAATTCGGTGCGCTTGGTTGCCTCGGCCGGTCCCTGCGAACAGGCGGAGGTGAGAAGCGCTCCAGGCATCACGGCGGCCAACAATGCGGCCTTGGCAATGCTGCGGATCGATACGATCATGACTCGGTCCCCTTTCGCAGTGCAACATTGCTGCGATTCGAACCGTTGTCCATCAAAAATATTACGACTGGTTGGTTTTGTAATACTTCGCGCAGGAAGGCCTGCGGTAAAGGCTGCCGTTCCCGGTCATGGCCGGGACCGCCCGAAGCTCAGGCGGTGACGGGGCGCACGGCAGCTCTGCGCTCCTCCCTCTCCACTTCGTCCTGCTCGTGCAGGGGTGGCAGCAGCGCGGTCGTGGTGACGAGCTGGAGCTGGTGAACGCCGCGAATGGCGCGCAGCGCATCGCACAGTTCCTTGAGCCGCGCCGCCGGTCCCTGAACCAGCAGGACCTCCAGCGACTGGTCATCTTCCAGGAAGACGTGCTGCGAGGAAATGACTTCCTTCAGGTAGTCGGCCTGGCTTTGCGCCAATTGATGCCGCACCCGTCCCCTGTCTCCGCGATAGACCAGCGTGATCGTACCGGCGAGCATCTCCTCGGGCCGGGTCAGCGCCTCGTGCTCGGCCAGGGCATGGCGGATAAGCTCGGCGATCAGCTGCGAGCGCGAGGGCAGCCCGCGCTCCTCGACCATGGCGTCCAGCTGGCGGAACAGGTCCGCAGGCAGGCTCATGCTGAGGCGGGCCAGGCTGGCGGGATCGGTGCTCACGCGGCATCCCTCTCGATCATCATCGGGTCCTCGAAACGGCGCCGTCGCATGACGGCTCGCGCCTTCCCTATACCAAGCAGGACCGCGATGACACCCGCTGATCGAGGGGCCGTCATACTGCGACGGCACGATGATATTAACATTGACACGTTTCGTAATATCTACATGCTGCCTCCAGATCGAGCCGGCGACGCCGCTCGCGATTGTTCCGGGGGGAATATCTTGGCCCAGAGTTCGACCCGTGGCACCGGGTTTTCCAGTACTTCGCAGGCGGCGACCGGGCGCGCCTATCCCAATGGCAATCCGGCGCTGGGCTACAACCCGCCGGGCGTGCGCAATACCGACAGCGCCGTGCCGCTGCACCGCAGCAAGCCCGTCACGCACGACTATGCCTGCGAGGGGCCGGCGCCGGGCAGCCTGTCCTTCCGCTGGACCTACGGCTCCAATGTCGCGGCGAAAAATCGCGATCCGCGCGTGCAGGTGGTGCAGTACAACGAGGATACCTTCGTCCTGCGCCAGAACGTGTGCGTCCATTGGGAGGCCCCGTTCACCTACCTGCTGTTCGGCAACGAAGGCGCGCTGCTGATCGACACCGGCGCCACCGCCAATGCCGCGCACTATCCCTTGCGCGAAACGGTGGACGCGATCATCGCGCGCTGGTCCAGGGCGCGCGGGCGCAGCAAGGTGCCGCTGACGGTGGCGCTCACTTCGGGCGAGGATGTCGCCCAGAACCAGGGACTGGTACAGTTCGCCGACCGGCCAGGCACCACGATTGTCCCCAAGCCGCTGGCAGCGATGCAGCGTGCCTATGGTCTCACGAACTGGCCCGCCGGCACCGGCAGGCTCGATCTGGGCGGCCGGGTGATCGAGGTGATCCCCACGCCGGGCACCCATCGCGACGGGGTGACCTTCTATGATCCCTACTGCGACTTCCTGTTCACCGGAGACCTGCTTTTTCCGGGCAAGATAAACATTGGCAACGACGGCGATTTCGTTGCCTCGCTTGAGCGACTGCAGACTTTCGCCAGCGCCCATCCGGTTAAGTGGCTGCTGGGCGGGCATGTCGAGATGATGTTCGTGCCCGGCAAATACTATCCGCGCTTCGCGACCTACAAGCCTTACGAGCGGGTGCTGGAGATGACGCCGGACCTGATCGGCGATGCCTTGCGCCATGCCCGCGAGGTGCGGGGCAAGGACATGATGCTGATCCGGCCGGACTTCGTGCTGTTCAATGGCGTCAGCCCCGACCAGCGTACCCCGGTATGGCCCGAGGGCGTGCCCAACATCAACCCGCCGCGCCCTTTCTGAGGAGACCGCTCGTGGACCGCCGCTCCTTCCTGACCTACAACGCCGCCGCTGCCGCCGTTCCGCTGACCGGCATGGCGCTCACCGGCTTGTCCCGGGCCGCCGTTGCCGCATCCCGGCCCGCGCCGATCGATTTCAAGAGCAACCTGCCCGCCGCCGGCACATTCCCGGACCGCTGGATCTGCGGTTCCCCGTCGTGCATGGACAACACCGACCCGCCCGTGCAGGTCCACTGGTACAATCCCCATACGGCGATCCTGCGCCAGAACAAGGCCTACAGCTACGAGGCGCCTTTCGCCCCGCTCTACTTCGGGAACGAGCGCGTGCTGCTGCTCGACGAAGGCTTCGTGCAACTGCGCAACGACTGGGACCTGCGCGGGGTGGTGGACCAGTGCATAGAAGACTGGTGTCGGCGCAATGGCCGCGATCCCGCCAGCCTGGAACTGCTGGTCGCCTTCAGCCACCTGCACGCGGACCACTATGCCGCCACCAACCAGTTCGCAGATCGCCCCAACACGCGCTACATGGGCCTGACGCACGAGGAGTTCGTCGGCTTCTGGGGCATGACCAACTTCCCCGAGGAGCGAGTGACGCTGGACCTTGGCGGGCGCGATATCCTGATCTGGGGTTCGCCCGGCCACGTCGTCTCGGAACTCGCCTATTACGACAGCTACAGCCAGATCCTCTACACCGGGGACATGTTCTATCGCGGGCGCTGCTACATCACGTTCTGGGAGCCCTGGTTCGAAAGCATGAAGCGCCTGATCGCCTTCTGCGACACGCACCCGGTGACTCACGTGATGGGCTGCCACGTCGAGATCAGCAAGGACGGACAGGACTATCCTTACGGCCTGACGTGGCAGCCCGACGAGGCTCCGGTGCAGATGACGGTGCAGCAGCTGCGCGAAGCCTACGCCTATGCCCAGACCATCACCGAGCCGGGCATCTACTTCACCGGCACCGTGTTCCTGTGCAACCAGACGCGCGGCACGACGACGATCGATCGCAATCCCTATCGCTATACCTGACGGCAAGGCCCTCCTGGTAGCGAGGGAAACGGCAAGTCAGGCAACCGCGGCCGATTCGCCCGCCAGTGACCTTGGGCGCTATCGCTCCCGGTCCACCGGCATCGTGATACGCCGGTTCATTCAGGCGGCAGGATTGCGTGGTTCGGGCTGCGTCAAAATCAGAACGGGCCCATCGAAATTAATACGCTTGACGAGAAACGTAATATCCATACCGTGTGCTAATTCGCCTGGCAGAGCGATAATACAGGGAGAGAGAATCTGTAACAGCAAGCTGGTCAACCGGCTTGGATGGGGGGTTTTCTTATGGAACGACTGCCAGTCTGCAACACGGTTCTTCCAGGCGACGCTCATGCGCCCGCCGGTGAACGCACCGCCAGTGCGCTGAAGCAGACCGTGTTCAACCTGCTGCCCCCGGCGTTCGTGGCGGCGGTCGTCGCGTTCTGGGCCTTCGGCCCCAAGGCGCTGCTCGGCAATCCCTCGACCATCGTCATCGTGTCCGCCCTGATCACCGTCGGCGTGCTGGGGCTGGAGTTCGTGCACGAGCGGCATTCCGGCTGGCGCATGAACTGGCGCGAGTTCTTCACGGACCTGTTCTATGTGGTGCTGAGCGCCACCGCGATCGCCTGGGTTTCGGTTGCGCTGGTGGAGGATCCGCTGAGGGCGGCCAAGGCCTCGCTGGGCATCAGCACCCAGTGGGCGATGCACATGCCCTTCCTGGTGCAGGTGGCGCTGGCGGTCTTCGTCATCGAGTTCGGCCAATACTGGTTGCATCGCCTGATGCACAATTCCACTCCGTTCTGGCTGACCCACGCTCCGCACCACCACATCACGCAGCTGAACGCCGCCAAGGGTGCGGTGGGCAACCCGATCGAGCTGTTCCTAATCAGCCTGAGCGTGCTGGCGCTGTTCGACCTTTCACCCACCGCGGTGTTCTGCGCCTACAACGTGCTGAATGTCGTATCGACGTTCGCCCACGCCAACGTGCGCGCGAACCCGCCGCGGTTCTACTCGCAGGTCTTCACCACCATCCGCCATCACAGCCTGCACCATTCGACGGACTACGAGAGCACGCGCTGCAACTACGCCAACTCGCTGATCCTCCTGGACCGTATCTTCGGCACCTACCGCGAGGGCGAGGCCGCTGTGGTCGGCCAGGACGATCTCAAGCGCCTGTCCATCAAGGAGCAGTTCCTGTTCCCGTTCCAGCCGCTGATCGACCGCTTCAGGACAAGGCCGGGCGAAGCGGCGGCCACCGCCAACTGACGCAAGAATAGCAAAGAACGCCGACGAAATAGGGCGAGAATACCACAGGGAGTGAACGCTCCGGCGGGTTTTGAGACCGCCGGAGGCAGCACGGGCGTCGATGCGGCAACCGCACGACAAGGATCGGCGCCCGAATGAGGGTCCTCAAAAACAATCCCGCCACGCCTGTCGGGAGCAGGCGGGGATGGGTCAAATCAACCGAAAAATGGGGAAGCACATGACATATCGCGCGAAATTGAGAGCCGGGCTGCTGTCCGCAACCGTATTCACCGGAACGACGCTGGGCCTGCCCGCCATGGCGCAGGACGCGACCGTGACCGACGACGGCAACGCCATCGTTGTCACCGGCACACGCCGCGCCACCACGATCATGGACACGCCGATCAATATCACGGCGCTGGGAGCGGACGAGATTGCGCGGCAGAGGATCGACGACGTGCGCGACCTTGCGGATTTCACGCCCGGCCTCACGATCTCGGATACCGGCCCACGTGGGACCGGATCCATCGTCATGCGCGGCCTCAACGCTTCCGATACGGATTCGAACGGCGCAAGCTACGATGACGCGCTGGGCGTATACCTTGGCGAAGTACCGCTCTACTACGACTTCAAGCTGCTCGACATCGCGCGCGTGGAAACGCTGCTCGGCCCGCAAGGCACGCTCTACGGCCTCGGCACGCTTGCCGGCGCGATCCGCTACATCCCCAACCGTCCCAACACCGATGCCTTCGAAAGCGAAGCGCACGGCCGCCTCTATGTGAAGAGCCATTCGGTGGACGTGGGCGTCCAGGTGGATGGCATGATAAACATCCCGCTCGTGCGCGATCACATCGCGTTCCGGTCCGCCACGGGCTACTACTACGATCCGGGCTTCATCGATTATCCGTTGCTCATCAACGAGCCCGGTGTATCCCTGCCCCAGCCCGGCGGGAATGTACGTCCGACCGGATCGGCCTATACGGATAATCTCCATAAGCGTGAGGATCTCAACTTCGAGAAGACCTTCACAACGCGCAACCAGCTGCTCCTGCAGACCACCGAGGATCTCAAGCTGATCTTCACTTACGCCTTCCAGCGTACCAAGAGCGACGGCGCGCAGGCGAACAGCGCCGGCGTGATGGGCACCGGCAAGTACGAGAGCGCCAGCCGCTATGCCGAGCCCGCCAATCGCCGCGCACACCTTGCCTCGGTGGAACTGAACGCGAACCTGGCCGATATCGCCGATCTCGTCTCGACGACGGCCTATACCAACGTGCGCACCCGTCTGCAGAGCGACAACACCGACCTGTTGCTCGACCTCGACTATGATTACGAGCTGTTCCCGGCCTTCTCCAGCTGGAACGAGACCGATAACCGCCGCAAGCAGTTCAACCAGGAAATCCGCCTCGTCTCAAGGCATGGCGGCCCGTTCAGCTGGGTGCTGGGCGGCTTCTACAACGAGCAGAAGCAGCACAGCGACTACGCCGAATACGTTCCCGGCCTGACCGGCTTCTACGGCATCACCGACAATCCGGACGAACTGGAATACGTCAGCTTTACAAAGTCCAAGATCACCGAAAAGGCGATCTTTGGCGAGGGCACTTTCAGGGTGACCCCCGAATGGCAGGTGACCGGCGGCGCGCGGTACTTCAAGTATTCGTCGGACGTCGAGGGCGCGCTGGTGCTGCCCCTGCTCGGCGATCCGCTGAGCCCCTACGACGTCGCTTCGGCCGGCGGCAAGGCGAAGCAGGACGGCTGGGTCTGGAAGTTCAACACCTCGTACAACTTCACGCCCGACTTCATGCTCTACGGCACCTACAGCAAGGGCTACCGCATCGGCGGCCCGAACCGTGTGGCACCCTGCCCCGATCCGGTGCCGGCCGACCAGCAGAATGCCTGCGCTCTGCCGAACGAAGTGCAGTATGGCCCGGACAAGACCAAGAACGCGGAAATCGGCGTGCGCATGCAGCTGTTCGAGCGCAAGCTGTCGTTCAACTTCAACGTCTACCATATCAAATGGGATGGCATTCAGGTGGATTCCGCCACGTTCTATGGCGTGACCGGCATCACCGTGAACGGCGGCTCCGCCAAGTCGCAGGGGTTCGAAACCTCGTTCCAGTTCCGCCCCATCCCGTCGCTGTCGATCCAGGGCACCTATTCGTACACCGATGCCAAGCTGACCGAGGACGTCCCCGGCATCATCACCATTCGCACCATACCCGGCTACTACGGCCCATACAGGTCGGCCGCGAACCCAAACCTGCCGGCCAAGTTCACCCAGCTCGACGCGCTCGACGGCGACCGCCTGCCGGGCTCGGCAAAGAACTCGGGCAGCCTGGGCGCCACCTACACCGTCCCGATGGGCGACGGCACGTTCAGTGCGAACTGGACCGCGACCTATCGCGGCAACGTGGTCTCGCGCCTCGGCTGGGATCGCGGATACGGCGACAAGATCCCGAGCTACGTCCTGCACCGGGCAACCCTGTCGTATGATACCGACAAGTACACAGTCAGCCTTTTCGCGAACAACATCTTCGACAAGTACGCGGTGGTGTCCGTCGGTCAGGATCGCTCGCGCATTGGCGTAAACGATGGAGTAGCGGCGCGTTACTATCGCCAGACGGTGCTGAACCCGCGCACGGTGGGCATCGAGGCACGCATCAAGTATTGATGTCGCAGGAGGCGCTTTTCCGGCCGGGGAAGCGCCTCCAACAGCTCTTACTCCGGCCTTATGCCCTGCACCTGAAACCAGGCACGCACCGGCTCCAGCGCCTTCGCGTGAGAGCGCCACCGGCCCACGGCATCGCCGTTGATCGGCCGACGCACCTGCGCAGCGCTTGGCGTCGCCACAGCGGCGCGGTTGGTGTGGAAAGACAGGCAGGCCGCATCCCAATCCAGCCCGCAATGCTCCAGCAGCCGGCGGGTCTGGCCTTCGAAATCAGTGACCAGTCCTTCGTACGACAGCTGCAGCACCCGTCCCGGGCACAGGTCTTCCCAAAGCGCCATCAGCCGGTCGAAGCGCTGATAATAGCGCGCGGTGTCCATGAGATCGTAGGAGTACGCGTAATAGGCCGACTGGCTGGCGAAGAGGTTCTTGTAGTTGCTCCACACCGTGTCCATCGGGTTGCGCCGCAGGCACACGATCCGCGCGTTCGGCAGTGCTCTCAGGATGTGTCCGAGGTAGAGGAAGTTGGCCGGCAGCTTGTCGGTGAAGCGAACCTTGCCGTTCGCCCGATGATGCGCCGCCCGCGCGAGGTAGGCGTCGCCGATTTCGGCAGGGTCGATGGCGGCGCTGGCCGCGATCGTCGCGGCATCGATGACCTGGCGCGAAGGCGTGCCCGACAATTGCTTGACCGCCAGCGGCATGGCCTGCAACTCTCCCGCCGCTTCCACGTCGCGGTGCGAGGAAAGTATCCGGTCGACGAGCGTAGTGCCGGTGCGCGGCATGCCGACCACGAAGATCGGCGCCGGATCGGGATTGCCATGACCGCCGCGATCAAAGCTGCTCGTTGCCAGTTGTCGGGTGAACATATCCTCGATCGCGTCGAAGATCGCGGCATCCTGCGCGAAGTCATAGCTAATCGCCTGCTTGTGCGCGGCATTGGCGGCGGACAAGTGGCAAAACGCATCGGCAGCGCGGCCGACATCCTCCAGCTCCTTGGCAAGCGCGTAGCGGATGCGAAGCGCGTCGTCGGGCCGCTCTGCCGATGCCAGCGCCTTTTTCAGTCGCGGAACATGGTTGGCCTGCGCCGTCTGCCGCGAAAGGATAGCCAGCGCATAGTGCACACGGGCATTGGCCGGATCGACCTTCAGGATCGCTTCGTAATGCCGGCGTGCTTCCTCCACGCGCCCGGTGAAGCCGCTGGCCGCCGCCAGGTTGTAGCGATAGTCCAGATTGTCCGGCGCGATGTTCGCCGCTGCCGTAAAAGGGGCCATCGACGCCTCGTGGTCGCCGAGGCGGGCCAGGACACAGCCGATGGTATCAAGGGTCAGGGCATCCCGGGGAGAAAGCGCCAGCGCCTGGCGCGCGGCGTTCCCGGCGTCCCCGTCCCGGCGCAGGAGGATCAGCAGCCGCGCCAGCTGGGCCAGATGCTCTGCACAAGGCTCCCGTTCCACCGCCGCCTCGACGAGAGGCACCGCGCGCCCGATCTGGCCGGCTTCGGCGGCCACCATGCCCATGAGGAAATAGCCCTCAGACCGCTCCGGGCTTTGCGAGACCAGCGCGGTCGCGGCCGCAGCAGCCGTCTGGAGGTCGCCATCCGCAAGGGCCGCCCGCGCCTTCGCTTCAAGGCTGGCCAGAGCCGTGGTCATGCGGCAGCACCATCAAGGGAACGACAGGCACGAGGGCGGCAGGTCAGCATCGCGCCATACCAGCACCACGACACGCGTCAGTTCAAGCACAATCGAAGCGGCCCGGATAAACGGCGCCAGTGGGTCGGAGACATTGGGTCGCAGTCCCGCCCCTGACAGCGCAACGCTGGAACTTCCGTTGCATCCGGTCGCAAGGACGCCCTGTCCGGAGGGTGGTCATCTATCCCCCCAAGGTTCGGGACTAGGCCGCGTTCCGTCGCGCGCTCCAGACGCTATCGACCGGCCCGAAGCCGGCGCGCCTGCGCGTGGCAGTCCAGGCTGCAAGCAAGACTGCTGCCGCGCCCGCCGCCACGCAGTCTACAAGCAGAACCTCTGCCGGGTGCATGGAACGGACAAGGATCGTCACCGCCGGGATGCAGGCCATGGCCAGCGCGGTGGCCGGTAACAGCTCCACGGCGCTGCGCGCGCTTCCCCGCACGATCGCCCAGAAAACGAAGCCAAAGAACGTCACGTGATAGATCAGGCTGTGCGACCCCAAGGTTGCAGCCGCGCCGAGAAGCTTGGCACCAGCCACCGTCAACGAGATACCGGAGATGCAGCCCAGAGGCACACCGACGGTAAGCGCGCCAAGCACGCGGGTGGACCGGGTCTGCGTGACCGCACCGGACTTGCGCTCACGCCGACGCCGGCTTTCAACCCATAGCAGGTTGCCGGTATAGAACAGGAATGCGCCGCCCAGTCCCAGCAGGAAATAGGCCCAGCGCACTCCCGCTCCACCGAAGCTGCCGAAATGCAGCGCGAAGAAGCTGGTGATCGTCGCGCCCCAGCCATCCTGCCTGCCGCCCAGGTAGTCTGCGCCCGTAACTCTGCCGGTCACGGGGCCAAGGATGGCCGGGGTGTACGTTGGCGCCCGCAGGCCATAGCGCGGATCGCGCCCCATCGCCCGCAGCGTCAACGAGCCGTCGGGTCCCTTGCCGTAGGCGAGCGCCACTGGCGTGAAGCCCGGCACCTCGCGCGCAAGCGTCCGGACAAGCGCAGCCGGAGGGATCGGCCCGGCCGAAAGCGGCTGCGGTGGCGTTGCCACGGCAGGGCGTTCCCGGGCTTGGGCGAAAGTCGCGCCCTGTGCGTCATAGAACTGATCGTGGAACGCGAACACGACAGCGGTCAGCGCCATGATGACATGGAACGGCAGGCTGAACACGCCGAGCAGGTTGTGGACGTCCAGCCACATGCGCTTGACGTTCCTTCCACCCCGCAGCGCGAAGAGGTCCTTCACCAGACTGGGGAGGAGCACGATCACGCCGGAGACCAGCGCAATGGCGTAGAGCAGCGAGATCGCTCCCATGATCGGCATCGCGATCTCGTGATCCAGCATCAGCCCGACCTGCTGGTGCAGGACATCGATGAACTCCGCTACCGGAGAGGGGCCCCGCTCCTCCACCTGCAGCTTCCCGTCCGCGTCGAGCGCTGCGTAGAAAGTCTTTCGCGCGCCATGTTCGCCACCTGCGGGATCGTCAACCTGCCAGCTTACCCGCGCAGGCTGTTCGCGTCCGGTCTGCAGGTGCACCTGATAGCCCTTCGCGGCCTCGGGGTGCCCCGCCAGCACTGCCTTCACCAGTTCGGGCGTGCGTTCGAGAGGCACCGGCGGCGCCAGCACGCTCGGCGGCGAAGCCCAGCGCTGCAGCGGTTCCTCGAACATCGTGATCGCGCCGGCGTAGAAGGCGACGAAAAGCGCAAGGCCCGAGACGATGCCGACCCAGCCGTGGATGTCCTTGTACATCCGCACGATGTCGGTGCGCACTTTCATGCGAGCATTCCTTCCAGCATTCCGGTGCCATAAAGGGCCGCCCAGACGACGGCGCTGGCAAGACCCAGCCCGATCCATGCCCGTAGTCCCGAGCGGAACAGGAAGCAGAGGCTGAGAACGGTGCACCACACCGGCGAAATCGACCACATCGCCAACTGGCCCTTGGTCGAGAAGAACGTGTCGCTCACCCCGATCGACCAGGCGAGTAGCCCGCTGAGGCCGAGCGCCAGCACGAAGCCTAGGATCAGCCCCGCGCTCGCCTTGCCCAGCCAGTTGCGGCTCGTCAGTTGCGGCGCACTCATCGCTCCGCCCCGTTGCGGGTGCCCAGCCATAGGAAGAGCAACGGAACGATGCTCCAGACCAGCGAGGCGAAGGTCAGCGCTATGAACACGGCCGTTGCCGGACCGGCCCATCCCAGCAGCACCGCCTGCCCTCCGGACAGGCCCGCAGCCCCACCCCACCCGAAAGTGCGGCGCGGCAGAGCGGCGGCCGTGACGGACTGGTTGGGCGATGCGAGGTACAACAGGAACGCGCCCGCCATGACCAGCGCCGCCCCGATCCAGAACAGCGTCACTGCCCGCCCTTTCCGAATGCCGCCGCGATCCCGGCCGTCATCGCCGCCATCATCGTCGACCCGTGATTCTGTCCCGGGAGCGGCAGATAGCGAGCGGCGTGGCCCTGAGCGCGCCAGCGGCCGACAAGCGCCTCGCCATCGGAGCCGGAGAGACCCGCAACGGTTCGCTCGCCGGGTGCGGCCGCCAGCAGCAGCGACGCTCCCGCGTCCCTTGCCGCCTTTGCTTCCGCACGTGCCAACACACCGTCTCCGTACCACAGCGAGGGGCTGACCGCGACGATGCCCGAGTAAGGGCGCCCCTCATACATGGCCTCGAGAGCCAAAAGGCCGCCGAAGCTGTGCCCCATCAGCGTCTGGCGGCGGGGATCGAGGCGAAACCGCTCTGCGATCTGCGGGCGAAGGCGCCGGTCGATGAAGTCGAGGAATGCGCTGCCTCCGCCTACCGCAAGCCCGTGCGCCGGCATGCCTTGAGGGATCGTGTAGCCCGGCGCGGGCGGCGTGTAGTCCAGCACGCGGCGCGGCAGGTCGCCGCTCTCGATCGCCACGATCACTCCCGGCTCGATGCCGGACCGGGCACCCGCGCGCTCGAGCCTGCGGGCAGTGGTCGCGGCGATGGCGAAGTTGTCCTCACCATCGAGCAGCCACAGCACCGGCCACCCTTGGGCAGGAGGTTCTCCCTGCGGCCATGCAACCATCACACGGTAGGAATGCCCGTCCGGCGCGGTGACGCTTTCGACGTTCGAACGCTCAAGCTGCCACGGCTCGGCCGCGAGCGGCCCGGCGCCGGTCAGCGCAAGAACCGCCAGAAGCTGCCACAGGCCCCTCACCAGCGCGTGTCCAGGCGGACGGTGACGCTGCGCCCCTGACCGTAGTAGCACGCAGAGACCGCCGTGCATGTCGCGACATAACGCTTGTCGGCGATGTTGCGGGCATTGACGGAGGCGACCATGCCGTTGCCGAAATCATAGCGCACGAATAGGTCGAACAGCGCGTAATCCGGTATGTCGAGCGTGTTGGCGTTCTCCCCCACGCTCTTGCCGGTGTAGCGCACACCGCCGCCAAGGCCGAGGCCGTTCAGCGGACCGGACGTAATGCGCTGGTCGAGGAAAAGCGAGGCCATCCATTCCGGTACCTGAGGCAGCTTGTTGCCCAGCTGTGCGCTCGTGTTGGTTTCGGTGATCTTGCTCCAGCTCTTGGTGGTCGTGGCAATCACCGCCATGCCCCAGGGGAGCGAGGCCTTGCCTTCGAATTCGATGCCCCGAATGCGGCCCTCGCCGGTCTGGACCTGGCAGTTCGGGTAACATGCCTGCGCTTCGAATTGCGCCTGGGTGCTGCCGGCGGGCAGGTCGGCCAGTGTCGCGGGAGTGACGATGTTCTGCTGCGTGATCTGGTAGGCGCCCAGGCTCAGGTAGATGTTGCTGCCACTTTGATAGCGCAAACCCGCCTCGTACTGCTGCCCGGTGGTGGGCACAAAGCCGAGCCCGTCGATCGTGGTGGACGGATCGGCGACCTGCGGCAGAAAGCTTTCAGCATAGCTCGCGTAAGGTGCCAGGCCGTTGTCGAACAGGTAGACCGCACCGGCGCGCCAGGTGAAGGCATCGGACTTGTTGACGTAGGTCCGCCCCGAGATCGGGTTCGTGGTCTTGTCGCGCGCCCAGTCCTGACGCCCACCTACGGTGACCCGAAGGCGGCCCAGCGAGATCTGGTCCTGCAGGTAAGCGCCCGACTGGCGGCTGACGGTTTCCGTATATATCTGGGGGGACAAATTGGTCGCGAATCCTGCCGAGCCTCGCGGTTCTGGATCAAGGATGTCCAGCACCGGCAGGACCAGCGATGCCGACACCAGATCGCGGTAGTGCTGCCATTCGGTGTGGAAGTAGTCGAAACCGCCAAGAAGAGTATGCTTGACGGGCCCCGTCTCGAAGTCGAACTGAAACTGGGTGTCGGTGGCGATGCCGTCGCTTTCACCGATGCCCTGTACCGCCCGGCGAGCGACGGTCTGGCCGGGTATGCACCCGGCAATCGTCGCCGGGCAGGTCGTGAGAGTGTTTCCGGAGAGGACGACGACCCTGTAGAGCGTGTCGAGATGCGTATAGCGGGTGTTGTTGCGGATCGTCAGGCCGCTGTCCCCGAACTTGTGCTCGAAGAAGCTGGCAGCGAGATACTGGTTGCGATCGAAAGTGTTCCAGTCCGGCTCGCCGATGTTCGCGTCATTGGCGATAAAGCCGCCGTTGGTCTCGGTGAGCGAGCCGAGCGCGGGAAGGAACTGGAACGTCGATCCGCCTTCGTCGCGCTGGTACTGCCCGAGCAGCGTCCAGGTGGTGTTCTCGTCGGGCTTCCAGGTGAGGCTGGGGGAAATGTACTGGCGCCCGATCTCCACGCCATCGACCTGTGTGTCGCCATAGCGGGCAAGCCCCACCACACGGCCCGAGAGCGTGCCCGTAAGCGGCCCGGAGAGATCGGCGGCAGCCTGATAGTTCCAGTTGGACATATCCGTCGTCCCGATGCCTTGCAGCATGAACTGGGCCTGGAAGGTGTCCGTCGGCCTCTTGCTCACGACATTCACGACGCCGCCGGGAGCCGTCTGGCCGTAAAGCGCGCCGGAAGGCCCCTTCAGAACTTCAATTTGCTGAAGCGCGAAGGAATCGAAGCCCGGACGCGTCCACTGGCCGCCCGAAGGCAAGCGCAGGCCGTCGACGAAGTTGTTGTTGGACGAAAAGCCACCCGCACCGAAACCACGGACCGAAACTTCATCCACGCGGCTGTCGATGCCGAAAGCTTCGGCCTGAACGCCGGCCGTATAAGCCAGTGCATCGGCGATAGTCGGCGAAGCCCGCAGGTCCATTTCCTCACGGCTCACGATCGAGATCGACTGAGGCGATTCGATGATCGGCGTGTCGGTCTTGGTGCTCGACGTGGCTGAGGACTTGCCGGTGGCGGTGACGATGATCTCTCGCCCCGCCGGAGCGGCGTCTGCGGCAGACTGCGCCATCGCGCTGCCTGCATGGCATGCGATGATGGCGGCCAAAGCCGTGGAAGTGGTGCGCATATTATCCCTCATTCATGTGCGTCGCAGAAGCCCGCTACTGCGAGTCAGTTGCATTCGCAAGAGAGTTGCACGCGGGACGTTCCGCTCACGAGGCTCTGAGTGAACGGCAGCCGGCATGACGAGTGCAACGTCGCGGGGTTCGACGTGGGGGTGCAAATTCGATAGGGACACCTTCCCCGAGACGATGGGTTCCAGTCAGGTCGTCTGCGCTGCATCCATCTCGGTCATTTCGTCATCGCTGTGCGCAGCACGCGCGCGAGGCCATCGGCGGTGTAGGGTTTCTGGAGAAGTTCGAAGCCGTGCGTACCCTCTGCCGCCAGGACCTGGCTGTACCCGCTGGTGAGCACGACGGGGAGCTTCGGAAAGCGGTTTCGCAGGGTTTCGGCAAGCTCGACGCCGGAAATGCCCGGCATCACCACGTCGGTGAAGACCATGTCGAACTTGCCGGGCTCCGCCTCGATCAACGCCAGCGCTTCCTGTGCGCTCGGCACCCACATGTTGCCATAACCAAGATCGCCGATGAGCTGCGCCGCGAACTCGCCGACGAGCTGATTGTCCTCCACCAGCAGCACGCATCCGCCGCCCGAAACAGGCGCCGGGGCCGCTGAAGGCGTGAGATCGACGCCGCCTTGCACCCTCCGATCCTCGGCGCGGGGGAGATAGAGGGTGAACGACGCGCCGCGCCCGGGTTCGCTCTCGA
The DNA here is from genome assembly GCF_009856825.1 of Novosphingobium silvae. Taxonomy (GTDB): domain Bacteria; phylum Pseudomonadota; class Alphaproteobacteria; order Sphingomonadales; family Sphingomonadaceae; genus Novosphingobium; species Novosphingobium silvae. The sequence goes on from NZ_WVTD01000014.1 coordinate 112,483, forward strand.
TGACGATCTCGCCGCCCGACTGCTTGGCGAAGCCGAACACCTGGCTGAGACCGAGACCGGTCCCCTTACCGACATCCTTGGTGGTAAAGAATGGCTCGAAGATCCGCGGCAGGTCTTGCTCGCTGATACCGGCGCCGGTGTCGGAGACGACGACAGAGATGAAGCGTACCGCCACGGCGGCATGCCCCCAGGTCGCGGGAATGCCGCTGCGCTCCTCCACCAGGATCGTCAGCTTGCCCTCGCCCTGCATCGCGTCCCTGGCATTGACGGCCATGTTGAGGATCGCGGTGTCGAACTGGGTGGGATCGGCATTGATCACGCAAGGGTCACAGCGGATGTCGAGGCCGATCTCGATCCGCGATCCCGTCACCGTCCGCAGCACGTCGCCATTGAGATGAAGGCGTTCGACCACGTCGAAGTCCTCCGCCTTCAGCGGCTGCCGCCGCGCGAACGCCAGAAGCTGGTTCGTTAGCTTGGCGGCGCGCTCCGCCGTTTCCATGATCGCGGTCAGATAGCGCTGCCGTTTCTCCTCGGCGAGATTCGGGCGGGCGAGAAGATCGATGCTGCCGAGGATGACGGTCAGCAGGTTGTTGAAGTCGTGGGCGACGCCGCCCGTGAGCTGTCCGATCGCCTCCATCTTCTGGCTCTGCCGCAGCGCCTCCTCGATCCGCTCGCGCTCGGCGATCTCCGCCAGCAGCGAACGCTGCGATTGCTGCAGGGCCGCGACCTGATCCGTCACCGCATGCTCTAACAGCCCGCTGCCGAAGTCGATTTTTCGGGACGGCGCTCAGCCCGGCCCCGCAGACATGATGATCAGCAGCACGCCGGCTTCGGCTGCGACTTGGCCGACGAGGGCGAAGATCAGCGCGTTTTCG
>NZ_WVTD01000015.1 GCF_009856825.1 Novosphingobium silvae
CGAAAACGCGCTGATCTTCGCCCTCGTCGGCCAAGTCGCAGCCGAAGCCGGCGTGCTGCTGATCATCATGTCTGCGGGGCCGGGCTGAGCGCCGTCCCGAAAAATCGACTTCGGCAGCGGGCTGCTACGGTTCGGACGCGCTTTCCGGCGTCGTGAACTTCGTCCTCAAGAAGGACCTCGACGGCGTGCGCCTCGACATGCAGACCGGCTTCGCGCAGCACAACAACAACAACGATGCGGTGCGCGCCCTGCAGGCCGCTAAGGGCTATGAGCAGGCGCCCAGCTCGGTCGCCGACGGCGGCAAGCAGGACATCACCATCGCCGCGGGCAAGAACTTCGCAGACGGCCGTGGCAACATCACCGTGTATGGCGGTTATCGCAGCTTCAGCCCGGTCCGCCAGTCGAGCCGCGACGTATCCGCCTGCGCGATCCAGGACCAGAACAACGGCACCGAACTGTTCTGCGGCGGCTCCAGCAACACGCCCTACGGCTCGTTCCTGCCACTGTCGGACCGCAGCCCGCTGATCGGCCAGACGCTGATCAACAACCGCAACAACGACGGCACGCTGGTCCCCTACGATCCTTCGTATGCCTACAACTACGCGCCCGACAACTACTTCCAGCGTTCGGACGAGCGCATCACCGCGGGCGCCTTCGGCCGCTTCGAGATCAGCCCGGCCGCCGAAGTCTACGGCAGCTTCATGTTCATGCGTGACCATACCTTCTCGCAGGTGGCGCCCTCGGGCATCTGGCTCGGCCGCTCCTTCGCGATGCCCTGCAACCATCCGCTCGCCAGCGCCGCGCAGCTGACCGCCTTCTGCGGTGCCAACGCCGGCACCGATACCACCGAGGACGTGCAGGTGGCCTACCGCATGGCGACCGCACCCCGCCGCGACGACATCAAGTTCAACGACTACCGCTATTCGGCCGGTGTCCGCGGCGATATCGGCAAGGGCTTCAGCTACGACGTCAACTACATGTACTCGCTCGTGCGCATGAAGGAGACCTACCTCAACGACGTCGACCAGGACAAGGCGGCCAACGCTCTCGACGTGGTCAGCGTAGGCGGCGTTCCGACCTGCCGCGTCACCGCCAACGGCACCGATCCGGACTGTCTGCCCATCAACGTCTTCCAGCCCAACGGCGTCACCGCCGAGCAGGCCGCCTACCTCTTCACGCCGAGCCGCAGTTCCTCGCGCAACTCGCTCAGCGTGATTTCGGGCACGCTGTCGGGCGATCTGGGCGAAATGGGCGTGACCGTTCCCTGGGCCAACCACGGCGTGGGCCTGGCGCTGGGTCTCGAACGTCGCCGCGAGACGCTCGACTTCAGGGCCGACCGCATCAAGCAGCAGGGCGGCACGATGCCTTCGGACGGCATCATCAGCGTGACCGAGGCCTATGGCGAGATCGAGATCCCGCTGATCGAAGACCGTCCGTTCTTCCGCTCGCTCACCATCAACGGCGGCCTGCGCTACTCCTCCTACGACAACAAGCAGAACTCGACCGGCTTCAAGTCCAGCTACAACGTGTGGACGTACAAGGGCGAGATCTCGTGGGCGCCAGTGGACGACCTGCGCCTGCGCGGCAGCTACAACCGCGCCATCCGCGCGCCGAACGTGTCGGAGCTCTTCAACTCGCAGGGCATCGGCAACGTCGCGGGCAACGACCCGTGCGCCGGCGCCAACCCCACCGCCTCATTCGAGATCTGCCAGCTCACCGGCGTGACGCAGGCGCAGTACGGCCGAATCCCGGACTGCCCTTCGGCACAGTGCTCGACCTTGGGCGGCGGCAACCTGGGTCTCAAGCCCGAAACCGCGGACACCTACACCCTCGGCGTCGTGATCACGCCGCAGGCACTGCGCCGCTTCTCGCTCTCGATCGACTACTACAACATCAAGGTGAAGGATTACATCGGCACGATCGCGCCTTCGCTTATCATGGGCCAGTGCGCCGAGACGGGTGACCCCTACTTCTGCGGCCTGTTCAACCGCGATCCGCGCTCGGGTGCCGTCTTCGGCCTGAACACCGGCTACATCATCTCCACCACGATGAACACCGGCTACCTCAAGACCTCGGGCATCGACGTCAACGCCGACTACACGTTCGACGTGGGCAACATGGGCAGCGTCAACATCGGACTGGTCGGCACATACCTCCTCGAGCAGGTGTCGCAGCCGGTGCCCGGCCTTGGCTCGTACGACTGCAAGGGCCTGTTCGGCTATACCTGCGGCCAGCCCACGCCCGAATGGCGTCATGTCGCCCGCCTGAGCTGGATGGCTCCGAGCGATACGACGGTGTCGGTCTCATGGCGTCATATCGGCGGCACCAAGCTGTCGAGCCTGAGCGACAACCCGCTGCTCGGCGCACCGGAAACGGTCGTCAACAGCGAGATCGAGGCCTACAACTACATCGACCTTGCCCTGACCCAGGTGATCGACAAGCGCCTGACGCTGCGCGCGGGCGTCAACAACCTGTTCGACAAGGACCCGCCGGTCCTCTCCTCGAACCTGTTGCAGACGTTCGGCAACGGCAACACCTACCCCGGCATCTTCGACGCGCTGGGTCGCACGATCTTCGTGGGCGCGACCGTCAACTTCTGACGCCCGAAACCCTGATTTCCGCAAAGGCGGGCGGCGGCGCTCTTCCCACCCGGCGTCGCCGCTCCGGGAAATTGCCCGCTCGGTCTCAGGACCGGGCGGGTCTTTTTGTGGAGAAAGGCAAGGCGGTGCGGCCGCCACGGCAAAGGGAAACGCGCGCCGGACATGCCAAATGCCCGCTGGCGAGTGCGGGCGTAACGCCGGGGCCAGCTTCGCGAGCGCCCCTGTCGGGCACTCGGTAACTGCGGCTCCTTGCGAACGGCCCGGTAGCGGCATGGCAGCCCGGCTCGACCCTCAGCGAAAGCGTTCGGAACTGGCGCGCGGGCTCGCGAAAAGGCACCGGTTCCAAAGCTTGGCGGGAAGCGTCCTCTTATCAGGAGTCACGCCGTTTGCGCCGCGCCTTGCCTGTCTTCCCCTGAAAAGGGGAGCAGGCGGATGAACGCTTCCGGTGGCACACGGGGCCTTGTGCCCACGATGCCGACCCGATGATCCTCCAACCGTGTACCTCGGCCGGATGATGTCGCGACGTGTAACCTAATCGGTTAGTTGCGTCAAGGGCACATCGCGCTGCCATCGATTTGCCCTGATCTGTGTAGTGCGTCGCGCAACGGTCCATGCGGCGGTGGAACGCGGTGCCTGCATGCGAGTTTGCAGATGCAGCACAAGGGAAGCCGCGGCGAACCTTGCATTCAGGAGGCAGCACGTGTCGCAGGGGCCGATCGCCGGAGAACCGGCAGACTATTCTTTCGCTCGTCCGGAGCGGATGATCCATGAACTGGGCGCCGAGTTCACCGGAGAAGGAACGCACTTCGGCGTCTTTTCCGAGAACGCGGAAGCCATCGAGCTGTGCCTGTTCTCGGACGACGGCGCCGAGGAAACCGCAAGGCTTGAACTGCCCTCACGCGAGGGTTCGATCTTCTCGGGCTACCTTCCCGGCGTGAAGCCCGGCCAGCTTTACGGATTTCGCGCACACGGTCCTTACGAGCCGGAAGCGGGACACCGCTTCAACCCCAACAAGCTGCTGCTCGACCCCTATGCGCGCGAGGTTTCCGGCGCGGTGCGGTGGGACGATGCCTTGTGGGGATACGATCTCCTGAGCGGCGACGACACCACATTCGACGAGCGCGATTCCGCGCCCTTCATGGTCAAGAGCGTGGTTCAGGATCCCGACTTCGACTGGGAAAACGACCGTGCGCTCTGCCGTCCGTGGACCGAGACCATCGTCTACGAAGCCCACGTGCGCGGCCTGACCATGACCCATCCCGACGTGCCCGAGGCCCTTCGCGGCACTTACGAGGGCATGGCGAGCGAGCCCATCCTCGACCACTTGCAGAAGCTTGGCGTCAGCGCCATCGAACTGCTGCCCTGCCAGTTCTTCCTCGACGACCGGATGCTGCTGGACAAGGGGCTCTCGAACTACTGGGGTTACCAGACGCTGGGCTTCTTCGCGCCCGAGCCGCGCTTCCTGCGCGGCGGCGACGTGGCCCCCCGCGCGATCCGGCAGTTCAAGGACATGGTCAAGCGGTTCCACAAGGCCGGGATCGAGGTGATCATGGACGTGGTCTACAACCACACCGCCGAAGGCTCGGAAAAAGGGCCCACGATGTGCTTTCGCGGCCTCGACAACGCGAGCTACTACCTCCTGAGCCCCGAAAGTCCGCGCCACAGCTTCGATCATACCGGGACGGGCAACACGCTGGCGGTCGCGCATCCGATGGTGATGCGCATGGTCCTGGATTCGCTGCGCTACTGGGTCCAGGTCATGCACGTGGACGGTTTCCGCTTCGACCTCGCCTCTACGCTGGGCCGCGAAGCACAGGGTTTCGACCGCGAGGGCGGCTTCTTCGATGCGATCCGCCAGGATCCGATCCTCGCCGGCGTCAAGCTGATCGCGGAGCCGTGGGACGTCGGCATGGGCGGCTACCAGGTCGGCGGGTTCCCCTATCCCTTCCGCGAGTGGAACGACAAGTTCCGCGACGACGTGCGCGCATTCTGGCGCGGCGACGAGGGGCTGGTGGGGGACATCGCACAGCGACTGATCGGCTCTCCCGTGCAGTTCAACCATTCCGACCGGGGAGCGACGAGCTCGATCAATTTCCTTGCCGCGCACGACGGCTTCACGCTGATGGACACCGTTTCTTACACCGAACGCCACAACGAGGCGAACGGCGAAGGCGGCGCGGACGGGCACGACAACAACCTGTCCGATTCCATGGGCGCCGAAGGCGCGACGCAGGATGAAGGCATCAACGCCGCGCGCGCCCGTCGCCGCCGTGCGATGATGGCGACGTTGCTCATCAGCCAGGGCGTGCCGATGATCCTCTCGGGCGACGAGATCGGCAACAGCCAGCAAGGCAACAACAACGTCTACTGCCAGGACAACGAGCTTGGCTGGGTCGACTGGCAGGGCCGGGACGATGCCTTCCTCGACTTCTGCCGCCAGATGACCGCGCTGCGCCATCAGTTCCCGGTGCTGTGCCAGGAGAACTTCCTGCAGGGCGACACCGGCGACAACGAACGCGTCGAGATTGCCTGGTTCCAGCCCGACGGACGAGCGATGGACAACGAGCTTTGGGGCCAGGCAGGCCTTCGCGTGCTTGGCATGATGGTCGATTATTCCGCGCGCGAGGTTTTCCTCGATGGCGGCAGGCCGCTGTTCGCCGTGGTGAACGCAGGCGACGGGCTTCAGTTCACGTTGCCCAGCGGGAACGGCGCCGACCGGTGGGAGCGCGTGCTCGACACCGCCCGGGACGATCCGTTCACGGTGGAACCCATCGAAAGCGACGCCGCCGAAATCTCCCCGGCCAGCGTCTGCCTGTTCCGGCCGGTGTGAGGGCAGCCATGAAAGACATGCAATGGGGAGCCCGGCCGCTTGGAAACGGCCGATGGAGCTTCGCGATCTGGGCGCCCGAGGCAGGCGAGGCAGCGCTCGAACTGGGCGGCACGACCATCCCGGTCCCGGCCGTGGGCGAGGGATGGTGGCGGATCGAGGCGGAAGCGGAGGCGGGCGACGCCTATCGCTGGGCAATCGACGGTGCAGCCTATCCCGATCCCGCCGCAAGAGCGCAGGCAGGCGACGTTCACGGCCCTTCCGTGCTGGTCGATCCGGCCGGGTTTACGTGGAGAGCGCCATGGCAGGGGCGGCCCTGGCACGAGGCGACCATCTATGAACTGCATGTCGGCACCTTCACACCCGAGGGCACGCTGACTGCGGCGAAGGGCCAGCTGGCGCGCCTTGCGGAACTGGGCGTCACCATGATCGAGCTCATGCCGCTGGCCCAGTTCGACGGGCACCACGGCTGGGGCTACGACGGCGTACTGCCCTATGCCGTGCACCCGGCCTACGGCTCGCCCGATGAACTGCGCGCCTTCGTCGATGCGGCGCACGAGCTGGGCATGGGCGTGCTGCTCGACGTGGTGTACAACCACTTCGGGCCCTCGGGGAACTACCTAGGCGCCTGGTGCAAGGCGTTCTTCCACGCCGAGCGCGCCTCTCCCTGGGGCCAGGGCATCGCGTTCGAGGAGCCTGCGGTTCGCGAGTTCTTCATCGCCAACGCGCTCCACTGGCTCGAGGAATACCGGTTCGACGGCCTGCGCCTCGACGCTGTCCACGCGATCGAGGATCATTCGGCGAAGCACTTCCTCGACGAGCTTGGCGAGCGCATCCGATCGCGCGAGTGGGGGCGGCCGATCCATCTCGTGACCGAGGACGAGCGCAACCTCGCGCGTTACTTCACGTCCGACGCCCCCTTCGATGGCACCTGGAACGATGACTGGCATCACGCCGTGCACTGCCTGCTGACCGGCGAGAACGAGAGCTATTATGCGCCTTTCGCCGTCGATCCCGTGGGGGACATCGCGGTGGCCCTTGGAGACGGCTATGTCGAGCAGGGCCAGGCGCGGCCGAGCGGGGACGAGAAGCCGCGCGGCGAAGCGTCCGGTGATCTTCCCCGCACCGCCTTCGTCAACTTCCTTGGCAACCACGACCAGGTCGGCAATCGCGCGCGGGGAGAGCGGCTCCATCAACTGGTGACGGACTGCCATGCGCTGCGCGTGGCCACCGCGCTTACGCTGCTCACGCCGTTCGTGCCCATGCTGTTCATGGGCGACGAGTTCCTGACCGACGCGCCCTTCCTGTTCTTCGCCGACTTCTCGGGCGACCTTGCCGAGGCAGTGCGCAAGGGCCGGGCACAGGAGTTCGCACGCTTCAGCAGCTTCGGGGGCGAAGTGCCGGATCCGATCGCGCCGGAAACCTTCCGCCAATGCCGGATCGGGAGCCCCGCGCGGGCCGAGCAGAGCGAGCACGAACAGTTCGTCCATGGCCTGCTGGCCCTGCGCGCGCGGCACGTGGTTCCAATGCTGGGGCGCAACGCGCTGCCGACTTCCAGCGTTCATCGCGAAGGAGCGGACATCACGGCGCAGTGGTCGTTCGCGCCGGGCACGCTTTTCGTAAAGGCAAGGCTCGGCACGGGTGACCGCCCCTTCGAGCCGCATTCCCAACCTATCTTCCAGCTGACCGACGCGTCGAGCCCCTTCGCGTTCTCGGCTGCCGTCTCACCGGAGTGACCTGATGCAAGCCGCCGCCCACGCGCCCGACCTCGTCGCCACCTATCGCCTGCAACTGCGCTGCGGGGTCGATCTCGACCGGGCCGCGGCGCTGCTTCCCTGGCTGCAGGAACTGGGCGTCAGCCACCTCTATCTGGCGCCTCCCTTCCATGCGGCGGAAGGGTCCACCCACGGGTACGACGTGATCGATCCCACTCGTATCGATCCGGCGATCGGCGGCGACGAGGCGTTCGTGCGCCTGAGCGATGCCGCCAGGGCGGCGGGCATGGGCATCGTCATCGACATCGTGCCCAACCACATGGCGTTCACGCCCGAGAACCCATGGCTGGCCGACGTGCTTCGTCACGGCCGCGAAAGCCGGTATGCGCGCGTCTTCGACATCGATTGGGACCGGATCGAGAAAACGGACGCGCGCATCCACTTCCCGGTGCTCGACGGCACCGCCGCGGATCTTCTCGCGCAGGAGCAGATCGGCCTTGCCGGCACCGCCGACGATCCGCGCCTCCGCGTCTACGAGCGCGACTACCCGCTGCGCCTGACGCAGCTTGCCGCCGATCTCGTGCAGGGCGCGCGCACGCTCGACCTTGCCTCGCTGGAGAAGCTGCTGGCAGAGCAGCACTTCTCGCTGGGAGACTGGCGCGGCGATGCGGCTCTGGTGAGCCACCGCCGTTTCTTCAACATCACCGACCTTATCGGCGTGCGGCAGGAAGATCCGGAGGTCTTCGCGCTGACGCACCGCTGGATCCTGGATCAGGTCGCCGCTGGCCGCATCCAGGGCCTGCGGGTCGATCATGTGGACGGGCTTGCGCGGCCGGGTTCCTACCTTGCCGACTTGCGCCAGGCGGTCGGCGATCTGCCGGTCTGGGTGGAGAAGATCGTCAAACCCGGCGAGCAGATGCCGCCGTCCTGGCCGGTCGAGGGCATGAGCGGATACGAATTCATGGGCCCGGTTACGCGCCTGCTTACAGCCCCGGGCGGCCTTGCGGCCATGCGTCTCGCGGCCGAAGGTGCGGTGCCGCCCAGCACCTTGCATGAAGTGCGCAAGGTGCGGCGCAAGCTTCTGGACGACGTCTTCGTTCCCGAGCTTGCCCGCGTTACCGAAGCCGCCCTCGCCGCTCTTCCATCCGGAACGAAGGACCGTTCCGGAGTGTCCGAAGCGGTGAAGCGACTGGCGACGGCCTGGCCGGTCTACCGCTCCTACGCTGCGGATCATGAACCGCTTACGCCGCTGGTGACCGAAGGGATCGCCGAAGCCGCCGCCGATCCCGGCGCTGCCGCCCTGCTCGACCTGCTGCGCGCAGGCGACGATCCGCGCGCCCGCGCCTTCGCCGCCCGCTTCGAACAGCTGACGGGCGCCCTCACCGCCAAGTCGGAGGAAGATACCGTCTTCTTCCGCAGCGTCGCATATCTGCCCTTCTGCGAGGTGGGCTCCGAGCCCGACCTCGAGGCGATGGACGCGGACAGTTTTGCCGAGACGCTGTCGGCAAGAGCCGCGCAGAGCCCGCTCGCCCTCGACGCGCTCTCCACGCACGATACCAAGCGTTCCGCCGACGCGCGGGCCGTGCTGGTGGCGCTGAGCCATTTTCCGGAACTCGCGACCTTACTCTATGTCCAGGCGCGCGAAGCGGCCCTTTCCGCCGGGGTGCCGGAACACTGGGGCATCTACGCGCTGCAGACTGCGCTCATGCTGCGCGGCGAGGACGAGGCCGAGGAGCGCATGGCCGCGCACATCGCCAAGGCCATGCGAGAGGCGAAGGATCTTTCCCGTCACGAAGCGCCGAATGAAGAGGCGGAAGGCGCCGTGACGGCATTGGCCACGGCATTCCTGCACGATCTTGCCGACGGTGGCCTGCTTTCCGAAGATCAGGCCGCCCGGCTCGACGCGGCGACGGAGACCGTCGTGCTGGCGCAGGTCGCGCTGCAACTGACCGCGCCGGGCATTCCGGATGTCTACCAGGGCACCGAGGGGCTTGCCATCGCCCTTACCGACCCTGACAACCGCCGCGCCGTGCCGTGGGAGACGCTTAGCGGTGGCAAGGATGCCTTCTCTCCCCTCGCGGCCCGCAAGCTCGCGCTGACCCGGGATCTGCTGGCCCGCCGCCGGGCGGCTCCGCAGCTGTTCGCGCGCGGCAGCTATGCCCTTGCGAGCAAAGAAGGCCGCCTCGTCGTCGAGCGGACGTGGGAAGGAAAGAGCTTCCGGCACGAGATACCGCTCGTCGCCGCCGATGGCACGCCACAACCCGTCGATTCCCCGCCACTTCTGCTGCAGTAGCCGCACGCCGGAGGCGCTTGTCCGCTTCGTTGCTGTTCCCGCCGTGTTCCTTGACGGAGCCGCGCGGGAAGGCTGCGAGGCTGCATTATCCTTGTCTCATGGCTCGACAATCGCGTCGTAACCGTGTTTGGGAGCACGGCGCTGGCCCATCGCAACTGCGATGCGTGGCCTATCGAACACTGGCCTATTGAAGACAGGACTGCACAATGGACGAGAACCTCCGCCGCGCGGCACTGGATTACCACTTCCTTCCGCGCCCCGGCAAGCTGGCCATCGAGCCTACCAAGCGCATGGTCAACCAGCGCGACCTCGCGCTCGCCTACTCGCCCGGCGTCGCTGCTCCTTGCGTCGAGATCGCGGCGGACCCTGCCAAGGCGCTCGACTATACCGCGCGCGGCAACCTCGTGGCGGTGATCTCGAACGGCACCGCCGTGCTCGGCCTCGGCGCGATCGGGGCGCTTGCCTCCAAGCCGGTGATGGAAGGCAAGGCCGTCCTGTTCAAGAAGTTCGCCGACATCGACGTGTTCGACATCGAGGTGGACACCACCGATCCCGAGAAGTTCATCGAGGCCGTGGCCCTGCTGGAGCCGACCTTCGGCGGCATCAACCTCGAGGACATCAAGGCGCCCGAGTGCTTCGCCATCGAGGCGGCGCTGAAGGAGCGCATGAACATTCCGGTGTTCCACGACGACCAGCACGGGACCGCGATCGTCGTGGCGGCGGCAGTCACCAACGCGCTGGTGCTGCGCGGCATTCCGCTGTCCGAGGCGCGCCTCGTCACCTCCGGAGCGGGCGCGGCGGCGCTTGCATGCGTGGACCTGCTGGTGTCCATGGGTCTGCCGGTGGAGAACGTCACTCTCACCGACAAGGACGGCGTCATCCACGCCGGGCGCGAGGGCATGCTGCCCAACATGGCCCGCTACGCCCGCGTTACGGACGCACGCTCGCTGCCCGAAGTGCTGCCGGGCGCCAACGTGTTCCTCGGCCTGTCGGCGCCGGGCGTGCTCAAGCCGGAATGGCTGCCGATGCTCGCTCCCAACCCGCTGATCTTCGCGCTTGCCAATCCCGAGCCGGAAATCCGCCCCGAGATCGCGCGCGAGGTGCGTCCCGACGCGATCATCGCTACAGGCCGCTCTGACTATCCGAACCAGGTCAACAACGTCCTGTGCTTCCCCTATATCTTCCGCGGCGCGCTCGACGTGGGCGCGACGCAGATCAACGAGGCGATGAAGGCCGCCGCCGCGCAGGCGATCGCCGGGCTCGCCCGCGTTCCCGCGCATGACAGCGTGGCGCAGGCATATGGCGGGCGGCGCCTTGTCTTCGGCCCCGAATACATCATACCCACCCCCTTCGATCCGCGGCTCATCGCCGAGATCGCCGCGGCCGTGGCGCAGGCCGCGATGGAAAGCGGCGTCGCAACCCGCACCATCGACCTCGAGGAATACAAGCGCTCGCTCGCCAACGTGAACGCGCGCTCGGCACAGGTCATGCTGCCCGTGTTCCAGGCGGCACGCGGCGCGAACAAGCGCGTTGCCTATGGCGAGGGCGAGGACGACCGGGTGCTGCGCGCCGTGCAGGACGCGCTGCGCGAGGGCATGGTCCGCCCCACCCTCGTCGCGCGCCGCCGCATTCTGGAGCAGAAGCTCCCCGAACTCGGCCTGCAGTTCCAGCTCGACCGCGACGTCGACGTGGTCGATCCCGAAACCGATCATGGGCTGATGGAGGAACTGGCCAACGCTTACCGCGACGTCGCCGGGCGCAAGGGCGTGCCGGCAGCCGAAGTCATCCGCCATACCCACCGCCGCCCGACCGTGACCGCGGCGATGCTGCTGCGCACGGGCAAGGTGGATGCGGCGCTCGTAGGCGGCAATTCGGAATACTGGGGACAGATCGAGCATGTCCTTCGCATCATCGACCGTGCTCCCGGAGTGAACCGGGTCTATGCGCTTTCGGGCCTCATCCTCGATGCCGGCGCGCTGTTCCTAACCGACACGCACATGGTGCCCGATCCCACGCCAGAGCAGGTCGCCGAAATGACCGTGCTTGCCGCCGATGCGGTCCGGCGCTTCGGGCTCGAGCCGAAAGTGGCGCTGCTCTCGCATTCAAACTTCGGCTCCTCGCATAGCCCCAGCGCGCGCAAGATGCGCTCGGCCGCCAAGCTGGTCTGCAAGGCCCGGCCCGACCTGCTGGTGGACGGCGAGATGCATGCCGACGCGGCGCTCAGCCAGGCACTGCGCGAAAAGCTCGTGCCCGACAGCCGCTTCCAGGGCGCGGCCAACCTTCTGGTCATGCCCAATCTCGATGCCGCGAACATCACGCTGACGGCGCTTTCCGCCTCGTCCAGTTCGCCCACCATCGGGCCGATGCTGCTGGGTCTTTCGCAGCACATCCACGTGTTGACCCCCGGCGTCACCGCCCGCGGCATCCTCAACCTGACGAGCATCGCGGTCAGCGGCGTCGAGGACGATGCTGCTGTGGGCATCGCGGTTCCCGCCGCCTGAACACTCATGCCGGGGCGGCAGGGCTGTCCCGGCAAATTCCCGTTACCAGGGTTAGCCCAAGGAACCCCGGGTGTTTCCCATCGATTGCAGGAGCCGTTGCTGGTGCCTCTGGCACCTTACGGATCCCCAACGAAGGAAACCCCATGGACACCCTGAACACGCCCCTCCCGGAGCAGCAGCAGACGCCCCCGGGCACGACCGCGCAGATGGATCCCCGCCCCGACCACGGCGAGACCAGCTATCAGGGCCACGGCAGGCTCAAGGACAAGAAGGCCATCATCACCGGCGGCGACAGCGGCATCGGCCGCGCGGTCGCCATCGCATTCGCGCGTGAAGGCGCGGACGTGCTGATCTCCTACCTCAACGAGGAGGAGGACGCCCGCGACACTGCGCGCCTTGTCGAGGAAGCAGGACGCAAGGCGGTGCTCGTGCCCGGCGACATCGCCGACGCGGCCCACTGCCGCGCGATCGTCGAAAAGGCCGTATCGGAGCTTGGCGGGCTCGACATCCTCGTCAACAACGCGGCGCACCAGATGACGTTCGAGGACATCGTCGACATTCCCGACGAGGAGTGGGACAAGACCTTCCGCACCAACATCCACGCGATGTTCTACCTCGCGAAAGCCGCCGTGCCGCACATGAAGAGCGGGGCGGCGATCATCAACACCACCTCCGTCAACGCGGATATGCCCAAGCAGACGCTGCTTCCCTATGCGACCACCAAGGGCGCGATCCAGAACTTCACCGGCGGTCTGGCGCAGATGCTGATGCCCAAGGGTATCCGCGTGAACTGCGTCGCGCCGGGTCCGGTGTGGACGCCGCTGATCCCGGCCACGATGCCGCCCGAGCAGGTGAAGGAGTTCGGAGCGAGCTATCCCATCGGCCGCCCAGCCCAGCCCGGCGAACTCGCCCCGGCCTACGTCATGCTCGCCAGCGACGAGGCAAGCTACATCGCCGGCGCGACTATCGCGGTAACCGGGGGCAAGCCCTTCATCTGATCCCGCCCCTGCCCGGCTCTCGGGCGTCGAGAGCCGGGCCTTGCGGCCATGGTGCCAACATAAGGCAAAGCCTTTGGCACAAGGCATTGCCACGATGCCGCAGGTCCCCTAAGCACCGTTGTCTCCGCGACATTTGGGACACGCATGATAGCCGGCATCGACAAAGCCAAGACAGGCATCGAAGGCTTTGACGACATTACCATGGGAGGGTTGCCACAGGGCCGCCCGACACTCGTCTGCGGGTCGGCCGGCTGCGGCAAGACGTTGTTCGCCTCCACGTTCCTGGTCAATGGCGCGCGCGAAGGGGAACCCGGCGTCTTCGTGACGTTCGAGGAGCGGCCCCGCGACATCGTCGCCAACGTGGCCTCGCTCGGCTTCGAACTCGACGCGCTGATCGAGCAAGGCCTTGTCGCGATCGAGCATATCGCCATCGAGCCTTCCGAGCTTGCCGAGGTGGGCGACTATGATCTCGAAGGACTGTTCCTGCGCCTGGAACTGGCGATCGACGAAGTGGGCGCAAAGCGCATCGTGCTCGACACGATCGAGAGCCTGTTCTCCGCGTTCCAGAACCCCGCGATCCGGCGGGCCGAAATCCGCCGCCTGTTCGACTGGCTAAAGGAAAAGGGCCTTACCGCCGTCATCACCGGCGAGCGGGGCGATGGCACGCTGACCCGGCAGGGGCTTGAGGAATACGTTTCCGACTGCGTGATCCTGCTCGACCACCGGGTGCACAACCAGATCTCCACCCGCCGCATGCGCATCGTCAAGTACCGCGGCACCGCGCACGGCACCAACGAATACCCCTTCCTCATCGGCGAGGACGGCTTCAGCGTCCTGCCGGTCAGTTCGCTCGGCCTTGCCCATCAGGTTTTCGAGGAGCGGGTGCCAAGCGGCATTCCCGATCTCGACGCCATGCTTTCCGGCGGCGGCTTCCATCGCGGCAGCAGCGTGCTGCTTTCGGGCGTGGCGGGCGCGGGCAAGAGTTCGGTGGCGATGTGCTTCATCGATGCCGCCTGCGCGCGGGGCGAGCGGGCGCTCTGCTTCTCGTTCGAGGAATCCTCCGAGCAGATCGCGCGCAACATGCGCTCCATCGGGCTCGACGTGAACCGCTGGCTGGAGGAAGGGCTTCTGCGCTGCGTCTCGGCGCGGCCCACGTTCTATAGCCTGGAGATGCACCTCGCGATCATGGTTCGCGAGATCGCCCGGTTCCGCCCTTCGGTGGTGGTTCTCGACCCGATCTCGGCGTTCCTCGACAGCGGCGAACAGCTTGAGGTGCAGGCCATGCTGCTGCGCATGGTGGACTATCTCAAGTCCCACGGCATCACCGGCATCTTCACGCACCTTGCCCACGACCAGCGGATGGCGAAGACCGACGCCGGGCTCTCTTCCCTCATGGACGCGTGGCTGCTGCTCCTCAATCGCGAGGTCAACGGCGAGTTCAACCGCGAGCTCTACCTGCTGAAAGCGCGCGGCATGGCGCATTCGAACCAGGTGCGCGAGTTCGTCATGAGCGACCACGGTATCCGGCTGATCGAGCCTTATCTGGGCGAGAACGGGGCGCTCACCGGCTCCGCGCGCCGCTTCGCCGAAGCCCAGGCCCGCCGCGAAGAGAGCGAGCGTCGCCACCAGGTATCTGTCCTACAGGACGAGGTGTCGCAGCGCCGCCGCCGCGCCGAGGTCGAGATCGAGGCCTTGCAGGCCCAACTGGCGGCAGACGATGCCGAACTCCAGCGGCTGATGAAAGCCGAGCAGGACTACCGCAACCAGGCAGCCAACGACCTCGCGGAACTAGCGGCCGGCCGAAACGCTTCAAAGGCATGATCATGGACAAGCCGACCGAACTTACTCTCTATATCGCGGGGCAGACCCCCAAGTCGGTGGCGGCGATCCGCAATCTCGAGCGGATCTGCGCGGAGCATCTCGACGCGAACTTCGTGGTCAAGGTCGTCGACCTGAAAGAGAACCCGAAGCTCGCGCGCGAACACAATATCGTGGCGATACCTACGCTGGTTCGCCAGCTTCCCGTCCCCATCCAGAAGATCATCGGCGATCTTTCCGATACCGAGAAGGTGCTCGTCCACCTGCAGCTCGGCGACGCCGCATGAGCGACGGCGCGGCGCTCTCCACCCTGTCGGTGGATGAACTGCGCCGCCGGTTGACCGAAGCCGAGGACACGCTGCGGGCGATCCGTGAAGGAGAGGCCGACGCGGTCGTGGTCCGCAGCGAGGACGAGGACACCGTCTTCGCACTGGCGGGCGGCCAGGACAGCTACCGTGCGATCATGGAAGCGATGGACATCGGCGCCGTCGCTCTCGACGAGCAGGAGCGCGTGCTCTACGCCAACGCGGCGTTCTGCACCCTGCTGGGATGCGGCCCCGGCGCTCTTCAGCGCGACGGTCTGTTCACGCGTCTGTCGTCGGCTTCCACGGCGATCGTTCGCGAAACTATTGCACAAGCGCGCAACGGTCGACATCAGACGCAGTTCGTAGAGGCGTACGACGGCGGCGAACGGCACCTGATGGTCACTGCTGCGCCGCTGCCGCTGGCGTTCGGCACGGGATGCGCTCTCACCTTCAGCGATGTCACGGCACGCGTGAAGGCGGCTGCGGCCGAAGAGTCGGAGCGCATCGGACAAGCCGTGATCGCTTCGGCCAACGAAGCCGTGGTCGTGTGCGACCCTACCGGGCTCATCATCAATGCGAACGCGGCGCTCGCCTCCATCATCGAGGGCGATCCTATCGGCCGCCGCTTCGAGGAGGCGCTCCGCCTCTCCTTCCCCATCGGCAGCGCGGTGATGCACCCCGACGACCTGGTGATGATGGCCTGCGAGGGCACCGCCATAAAGGGCCTCGAAGCGTCTGCACCCTTTGCCGATCCTCCCAAGGATCTCCTCGTCAGCGTGGCGCCGCTCAGGCTTTCGGGCGAGACGATCGGCGGATGCGTCGTCACGCTCATCGACATGTCCGAGCGCAAGGCCGTTGAAAAGCGCCAGATGCTGCTGATGCACGAGCTGGACCATCGGGTTAAGAACACGCTGACGATGGTGCTGTCCATCTGCGGGCGCACGCTTGCCGGATCCAGCGGTCTGGAGGACTTTCGAGAGCGCTTCACCCGGCGGATCCAGGCCCTTGCTGCCACGCACAACCTGCTGGCCGACGCATCATGGGCCGGGATCGACCTGACCGCCCTGATCCGCTCGGAACTGGCGCCCTACCTCTCGCCCACAGGCCCGCGCCTCGAACTCAGCCGGCTGGACCGTCCCGTCACCCCCGATGTCGCCATCGCGTTCGGGCTGGTGATCCACGAACTGTCGACCAACGCGGTGAAATACGGCGCTCTTTCTCGCGAGACCGGGTGCGTCTCCGTCAGCGGCCGCCCGCTCCCGGACGCATTGTACGAGATCACCTGGACCGAAAGCGGAGGTCCGCCTGTGTCCATTCCTACCCGACATGGCTTTGGCCAGACCCTCATCACGCGCAGCCTTGCGCGGGGCGGCGGCACCGGTGCGACGGTCGAGTTCGCCCCGGGCGGCGTGGTATGCCGGATGGTGATCCCGATCCAGGCGGACTGAGCGCCCCGCGCCCATTCTCCTAAGCAAACCCTTATACCTTCGGAACATTCCGGCGCCTGTCTCATTGACACAGCGCCATTCATGAATGTTTCTGGAGTGTAACGATGGGATCGCCAAGCCTTCAGCCGGGGAGGCGTCCGCTGCCGCCCCTTGTCGTCGGTGTCGTCATCGCCGCGATCGGCGTTGTCCTTGCCGTCGGCGGCGCGTGGCTCGCAGCGCTTGGCGGTTCGGCCTACTACGTGCTGACGGGCGTCGCGATGATCGCGTCGGGCGTCCTTCTGTTCAGGCGCAATATCCTGGGCGGATGGCTCTACTGCGCGATCTTCGTGCTGACGGTGATCTGGGCGCTCGCGGAAGTCGGCGCGAACCCGTGGGCGCTGGTGCCCCGGATAATCGCGCCGCTGGTGCTGCTGCTTGCGGTCCTGCTCGTCATGCCGCTGCTGACGGTCCATCCGCTTCGCTGGAAACTGGGCCTTGGCGCGGGTGCCTCCGCGATCGTCCTTACCGCCGTCGCCGGGCTCATCTTCGCGCGCATGGCCGATACGGGGCCGCAAGGCCCGCTTCCTCCATTGCGCTTCGAAATGGGGGATCCCTCGCTTGCCAGCGTGGGTGACGACTGGCCAGCCTATGGCGGGACCGATGCTGCGCGCAGGTTCTCTCCGCTGGGGCAGATCACGCCCGCAAACGTGAAGAACCTGAAGCGCGCCTGGCTCATCCACACCGGCGACCTGCCTTCCGACGCAAAGATCCGCAAGACTTACGGCGGCGAGAATACGCCGCTTAAGGTTGGCGACACCCTTTACGTCTGCACGCCGAAGAACATCGTCCTTGCCCTTGACCCAGCCACGGGCAAGCGCAAGTGGCGGTTCGACCCCGTCGTTTCGGACGATGCGATCCCCTACACCGCCGCCTGTCGCGGGGTGACATACTACGCCGTCCCGGGTGCACCGGCCAACCAGCCATGCGCCACGCGCATCATCTACGGTACGCTGGATGCACGCCTCTTCGCGCTCGACGCACGCACCGGCCGGCGCTGCGCCGCTTTCGGCAACAACGGCGAAGTCGATACCAAGGTCGGCATGGGCGATACTCCGCCGGGCTACGTCTCGATCAACTCGCCGCCCACCATCGTGCGCGGGGTGGTCGTGACCGGCCATCAGGTTCTGGACGGCCAGGATCGCTGGGCACCCTCGGGCGTGATCAGGGGCTATGACGCAGCCACCGGCAAGCTGCGCTGGGCATGGGACATGATGCACCCCGACTGGAACGGTTACCCGCCGCCCGGGCAGACCTGGGCGCGCGGCACCCCGAACATGTGGACCATCGCCAGCGGCGACGAGCAGCTTGGCCTGGTCTACCTGCCGATGGGCAACGCGGCGGCCGACTATTATTCCAGCTTGCGCCGCCCGCAGGAGAGGGAATTCGCCACCTCCCTCGTCGCGCTGGACGTGACCACCGGCAAGCCGCGCTGGAAGTTCCAGGCCGTGCGCGACGATGTGTGGGACTACGATTTCGGTGCGCAGGCGACACTGGTGGACTTTCGCGGAACGCCGGCGCTGGTACTGCCCTCAAAGCAGGGTGACATCTATGTGCTCGACCGCAGGAACGGCCGGCCGCTCACGCCCGTGGGCAGGATCAAGGCTCCGGGCGGCGGCGTGGAGCCGGAACAGCGTGCGCCCATGCAGCGCGTGTCGCTCTGGCATACGCTTCGCAAGCCCGAGCTTACCGAGCGCGACATGTGGGGAATGTCTCCCATCGATCAGATGGTCTGCCGCATCCAGTTCCGGCGGGCGAGCTACAAGGGCTTCTTCACTCCGCCCGAGAGCGACCGCCGCTCGATCGAGTATCCGGGCTACAACGGCGGCACTGACTGGGGCGGCATCGCGGTCGACCCGCGACGCGGGATAATCGTGGCGAACTACAACGACATGCCAAACTACGTTCGCCTCGTCCCGCGCGAGGAAGCGAACCGCAAGGGATGGACGCCAAGGGACCAGGCACGCGGCGAGATCGGCGGTGCCGAGGGGGCGGGCGATCCCCAGGCGCACACGCCCTATGCGATCGATGTCAATGCCGGGTGGCGCCTGCCGTTCACCGGCATGCTGTGCAAGCAGCCTCCCTATGGCGGCATCCGCGCCATCGACATGTCGACTGGCCGCACGATCTGGGACAAGCCGTTCGGCGAGGCGAGGACCAACGGACCGTTCGGCATCCCTTCCATGCTGCCCTGGACCATCGGCACGCCCAACAATGGCGGCGCAGTGGTGACGGCGGGAGGCGTGATCTTCATCGCCGCGGCGACCGACAACCTAATCCGGGCGATCGATTTGAGGACGGGCAAGGTCCTGTGGAAGGACGTGTTGCCATCGGGCGGGCAGGCCACCCCGATGACCTACATGATCAACGGCAAGCAGTATCTGGTGATCGCGCCGGGGGGCCACCACTTCATGGAGACCCCGATCGGCGACGAAGTGATCGCCTACGCCCTTCCCTGAGGAGGGAAGATCACCGCTTGGGATAGGTCGCCAGCTTCACCCGGAGTACCTGCGGTGCTCCGGTGAAGTTGAGACCCCAGTCCACCTGGTCCCCGTTCCAGACGCGGGCGAAACGCCAGCGGCCGTCCGCGTCGAAAGTGCCTTCTTCCACCCGGTCGATGATGAGGTTCTGCGCCTCCGCGTCCGCAAGGGCGAACTCGACACGGGCGAAGTAGCCGGTCACGAGGTATTCGTCCGGGGCGAGCCGGGCGATGGCGACACCGCCGCTTGGGTAGGAGTTGCCCTTCGGCGGAGCCTCACCGAAGTCGCTGCTGCCGAAGCTGACGGTCGCGCGGTGGCGGCCAAGGTCAAGAACCCGGCGATGGCCTTCTGCCGGATCCTCCGGCTCGGCCACGCCCCAGGTCTCCCCCTCGAACGCGAGGCGTGCCCACACGCGGGCCATCGGCCGGAACAGTCTGTAGTTCGCCGCAAAAGGCACGAGCGCATCGCCCGCCAGCTTGGGAGTGGCGGGAAGGGCGGGCAGGTAGCGGGTGAAATCCACGCCGAACGGAGACCAGCCGATGGCACCGCGCCCGACCGCCTCGAAGAAGAAGCGCGCATATTCCCGCGCATGTCCGGTTTCGGGCACGAAAAGCGGGTTATCGGGCCGATCGTAGGCTTCCAGGAAGCCGACATAGGCCTTGCGCGCCGGGTTGTAGATGTCGGGCGCGACCACGTCGAGGTGCGGGGCCGCGGCCTTGTAGACGCCGATGACCGTGTTGGCAGGCCCCCCGCTGGCATAGGTTTTCGCGTCCTGCCAGGTGAAGGGATCGCCCGGCAGCGCGGCGTTGGCATACATCGGCAGCGGCTTCACCGCCTTGCCCGCCGCCGCGACCGCATCGATGTAGCGCGCGACGTGCCAGGCATGGAAGTAGAGTTCGGCATCGCGGCCGAACAGCGTGGCCCAACTGCCTGCCGGCCGGTTCATGCGCTGTCGCAAGGCCTCGGGAACCGGCCCGGCGAACGCGGCCTCGGCCGCCGGAGAGTGATCGCGCGCGAGCCCGTAGGACCCCGGCTCGTTCTGGACCTGCACCATGATGACGGTGTTCTGCGCGTCAGCCTCGCGCAGATGGCGCATGAGAGCGGCAAAGGCCCTGCTGTCCGCCTTCAGGGTCTCGGTCCCGAACGGCGAAAGCGCATAATGCAGCGTGCCGTCCGGCCGCACCATGCGCGGAAAGCGCGCGTTGTCGAGCTTGACCCAGCGGGGCGCGTATTGCGGATTGGTGTTCTTCCAGGTGGCGAACCATAGCAAGACGAGCCGCAGGTTGCGTGCCCGGGCCTGCTCCAGCAGCGTGTCGACGATGGAGAAGTCGAAGCGGCCCTCCTCGGGCTCGATCTGCTCCCAGCCGACCGGCACTTCCACGGTGTTGACGTTCAGGGCCTCCATCGCGGGCCAGACACGCGGCAGGGCTTCCGGCCATGCGCTGGAATTGTTGACCTGTGCCCCGAGCATGAGGAACGGCGCGCCGTCCACCATCAAGGCGTGGCGCCCTTCCCTGCTGACGATATGCGGAACATCGTCGGCCGCCGCCGCCCCGTGGCCACAAACGGCGACAAGGACGGCAAGCGCCGCGGCGATGCCTTTGAACATTGCCTTCATGCGATCCCCCGCCCTTCGATCTTCACAACCGGCACGAAACTTCCCGCGCGCGGCAATTCAAGCACCATGGCCGCGTCGCTCTGCCGCCAGGGCACAGGGCCGCCGCCAAGCAGGGTCACGCGCGCGACTTGCCCGCCGCGCATCGCGCGTCGGCCGAGAACCGGAACCGTCAGCGGACCCGAAGGCGGCACCAGCGCGAGCATGTAAAGCGCGCCGGCCTTCGTGGTGAAGCGCACGTCACCCTCGACAAAGCCCTTGAAGGCACCCTCGTTCTGCATGCCGGTGGGCAGCACCGTGGGCCCGTCGCCAAAAGTGTGCCATGGACGCGAGGCGAAGATCGCCTCCTCGTTCACCGCCATCCAGGCGGCCATGGCATCAAGGATGCGTCCCTCCTCGGCATCGATGGTGCCATCGCCCCGCTGTGGCACCGAGAGCAGCAGGCTGCCGTTCTTCGAAACAACGTCCGCCAGCCGCTGGATCACGGCCTCGGCGCTCATGTAGCTGCGGTCGGTGTAGCGCGAGCGATTGTAGAACCAGTCGCCGAGGCAGGTGTCCGTCTGCCATGGCTCGTCCCAGATCCTGTTGGTGAAGCCGCGCTCCACGTCCTGCACCAGTCCGAAGCGTGCCTGCGGGGCCAGTTGCTTGGCGGTCAGCACCACGTCGATGTCGCCGTGCCACTGGACCGAGCGGTTGTAGTAGTCCGCCGCCGCCGCAAGGCCGTACGGCCCGAATGGCAGGCCGTGATCGTCGAAGTAGCACAAGTCCGGCTTGTACCTGGCTACCAGATCCATCTGGCGCAGCAGCCACTTGCGCGCGAAGCTCTCGTCGCCCGGAGGTGCGGTTTCGATCCACTGCCCGTCGTTGCGGTCGTGCCAGGCATTCATCTCGGCGATGGTGTCGATGCCGTCCGGCGCGACCATGTGCCGCCCGGTGTAGAGTGCCTGCGGGTCGAGACCATTCCACCACTTGCCGCGGCCATCGGCCTTGCCCAGCCGGTATGCATCGTAGCGCTCCCCCTTGCGCGAGCCTTCCGGATCATAGGCATAGGCCGGCTGGTACCAGTGCCATGCGTGCGAAATATGGTTCGACACGCCGAAGCGCAGTCCAGCCCCTCGCGCCACCTTCTCCCACGTACCGACGACATCGCGCTTCGGCCCTACCCGAAGCGAGTTCCACTCGTGGTGTGCGCTGTCGAAGCAGTCGAGGTTGTCGTGGTGGCAGGCAAGGCTGACGAAGTACTTGGCGCCCGCTTTGACGTAGCGGCGCATCAGGTCCTCGGGATCCCACCGTTCCGCTTTCCATAGGTTGAGGATGTCCATCATCCCGGTATCGGCGGGATGACCATAGGTGCGGCGGTGGTGGTCGGCCATGGGGTGGCCCTGCATGTACAGGAAGCGCCCGTACCAGTCGCCTTGCTCGGGCACTGCCTGCGCTCCCCAATGCGACCAGATGCCGAGCTTGGCATCGCGGAACCACTCGGGATAGCGGTACTGCGAGACGAGCGAGTTCCAGCTCGGCGCGACCGGGCCGGAGACGGTCCCCTCCATGGCGGCCCCGCGCCCGGCGAGGCCTGCCGCAAGCGCGCCGCCAAGGAACGCGCGCCGACCCGGTCGCAGGGCGCTCACTTGCCGGGCCGCTTTACGCGCAGCGGCTTGCCCTGCCAGGTCACTTCCGCATCGGCCGGCCCTTCCTGCGCCACGGAGCCGCCGGCAGCGATCCAGCGGACGCGCACCGTGCGGCTTGCCGGCATTCCGGCATAGCCCTTGCCTTCGCGTGCGCCCAGAGTGACGGTGCCGGTCCGGTCATCATAGCTGATCTGCATCCGGCTCCACGCGCCCGACTTGTACTGCATCGATCGGCCGTCGTCCTCGTAGAGCGAGAACGCGCCATCGGCACCGGTATAGACCACCAGCGTCAGCGGAGCGTCCGGCTTCTCGTCCACGTACTGCGTGACCGGGCCCATCGGCACGATCGAGCCTGCGCGCACGAACAGCGGCATCTGCTCGGCAGGTGCGGCGACGGTGGCGCTGGCGCCGCCCGCATAGGTCTTGCCGCTATGGAAGTCGTACCAGGTCACGCCCTTGCCCGGGAACCACACCGAGCGCTCGCGCGCCTTGTAGGTCGCCACCGGAGCGACGAGGAAGGCCTTGCCGAACAGGAACTCGTCATTCGCCGAGCGCGACTTCGGCTCGTCCGGGAAGTCCATGACGAGCCCGCGCATGATCGAGCCATCCTTCAGGTAAGTGTCCGCGCCGAGGGTGTAGATGTAAGGCATCAGGCGGTACCGCAGCTTGTCGTACCACACCATCGAGGCCCGCATCGGGGAGCCCTCGGGCGCGATCTCGTAGATTTCGCGCAGCGGGTACTCGCCATGACTGCGGAACAGCGGGCTGAAGGCGCCGAACTGGAACCAGCGCAGGTTCAACTCGCGCCATTCGTCGAGGTCCTCGGGTTTCGGGGTCTTGCTGGCGAAGCGATCCTCGACCGAGAAGCCGCCGATGTCGTGAGTCCAGTTGGGAAGCCCCGAGAGCGCGGTGTTCACGCCCGCCGATATTTGCGCGTGGAGATCGAACCAGCGCGTCGCCACGTCGCCCGACCAGACGGCAGAGCCATAGCGCTGCAGGCCGCCGAAGCCGGAGCGGGTGAGGAGGAAAGGCCGCACGTCCGGCTTGAAGGCACGCCATCCATCGAAGAACGCGCGGGCGTTCATCAGCGGGTACGAGTTGAAGAATTCCGCCGCTGGGCCGATCGCGGTCGGCCCCATCGCATCGATGCGCTTGGGGATCGAGGTGTTGGAGTGCATGTCGGGCTCGCTCGCGTCCGCCCACCAGGCATCGAAGCCGAGGACGCCGATGCGTTCCTCCACCTGGCGCCAGAAGATGCGCCGCCCTTCGGGAGAGTAGGGATCGTAGAACGTGTTGGCGTAGCCGGGCCCGACCCAGTCCTTGTTGCCCTGCCTCAGGTTGCCCTTGTAGACGAGCCCCTTGGCGTCGAGTTCCTTGTAGGTGTCAGTCGTCGGATAGAACTTGGGCCACACTGAGATCATGATGTTGGCGTTGTCCGCATGGACGGCGTCCACCATCGCCTTAGGATCGGGGAAGCGCGATGCGTCGAACTTGTGGCTGCCCCAGGAATCGTCGGTCCAGTAGCGCCAGTCGAGAACGATGTTGTCGAGCGGGTAGCCAAGCTCCCGATACCTGTCGACCACGCCGGTCAACTGGTCAGCCGTCTCGTAGCGCTGGCGCGACTGCCAGAAGCCATAGACCCACTTGGGCATCATCTCGGACTTGCCGGTGAGCTGTCGGTAGCCGGCAAGCACGCCGTCCATGTCCTTGCCGCCCACGAACCAGTAGTCCTTGCCGCGTGCGACTTCGCTGGTGAACCACACCGAATGACGGTCCGCTTCCGGCAAAGGCTTGCTGTGCAGCAGGGCCATGTAGCCGGCGTTGGGCTCCCACTCGATGCGAAGAGCCACGGGCTTGCCCGAGGTCATCGGCAGGTCGAAGTCGGCATACCAAGGATTCCAGTTCTGCCGCCAGCGATCCAGCACCAGCTTCCCGTCGGCATAGACCTTGTAGTAGCTCGATCCGTAGAGCTGGAACTTGTGCACGCCACTGGCATCGGGCTGAAGCTCGCCCGTCCACACGACCGTCTGCTTCTGCACCGCGTTGCCTGCGGTGTTCTGCCCACCTGTGGCCGCAACGGTCCTGGCCTTGGCGGCTTCGGGCCACTTCGCCTGATCCTCGATGTACTGATAGTCGATGGACGCTTCCTGGCGTTTCAGCACTTCCTTGCCGTCGAGGAAGTATTGCGCCGTGAACCCGGGTTTGCCGTCGCTGCTGACCTTCAGCGCGCTCTGTTCTCCCACCAGCGTGTAGGGTGCGGGATTGCCGAAGCGGGTGATGCTTTCGTTGTCCCAGAGCAACCCGTAGTTCGCGGTGGACACGACGAAGGGCACGCCGATGTCCATGTTGTGCTGGGCAAGTTCGACGTCCTTGCCGTTATAGTCCATCACCGCCTGCTGGTGCTGGCCAAGGCCGTACAGCCCTTCGCTCGTGCCGCGGTTGAACTGCTGCGATACCGTGACATAGGGCTTGCCATCGGCGGTGGTGGCCTGGAACACGGTCGCGCCGCTCTCCGTCAGCACAGGCTTGCCCGCCGCATCGAGAAAGCGCACCTGCCCTGTCGCAAGATCGACATAGACGGTGGCAAGCGGAGCCTTGACGGTGACGTGCCCGTTCGTCTCGCTAACCGTATAGCTGGCCGGCGCCGGCGGACTTGGAGCCATGAGGCTGGCGTTCGGCGCAGGCACCTCCGCGCCGCGCGGATGCGCGACGACGTGGAAGATGCCTTCGCCGTGCAGCGTCACGTCCACCCGGTCGGAGGGCCCGCTCGACGGCACGACGGACACCCCGCCCTCGATACGGCTCACCCGCGCATCCGCGGCGAAGGACGGGTTTGCGGCAAGTGCGATGGCGGTGCCGGCCAGAAGGACAGCGAAATGACGTGTTTTCATGGTATTTTGTTCCCCTGTCCGTTCAGCGCTGCTTGCCGGAGTGGAAGCCGGTGGTGATCTTCAGCACCTGCGGGCGATCGATGAGATTGAGGCCATAGTCGGTCTGGTCGCCGTTCCAGACGCGCGACATGATCCACTTGCCGTCCTTGAACGTGCCTTCCTCGACCGAGACGATCATGCCGTCGCTGCGCCCGTTCGCGGCGGAGAAACTGACGCGCACATGATCGCCCATGACGAGGTACTCGCTGTCGGAAAGCTGCGCCACGGCGACGCCGCCCACGGGCTCGGCACCCCAGGGCGTGGGATCGGCCTTGATCCAGGTCCAGTCCTTCATGCCGAACTGCCACTGCCCCCAGCTAGCGGTGATCTTCCAGTCGCCCAGCGTAGTCGACTGGTCGCTGCCATCGTCGGGCTTGGCCGCGCCCCACGTCGGGCGGGTGGAGGCGATCCGCGCCCAGTCGCGCATGATCGAACCGACCGTCGCATACGGCAGCGCGAAGGCGGCGATCGTCTTCTCGTCGAGCCTCGTGGCACCGAGCGGGTAGTTGAAATAGCCGGTGTCATCCATGCCGAAGGGAGAGAAACCGATGCCTCCGCGCCCGATGGTGGGCCAGAAAAAGCGTCCGAACTCCCGCGCGTTGCCGATCTCGGGCACCATCAGCGCGTTGTCGGGGCGGGCGTACTTGTCGAGATACTGGATGACATTGCCGCTGTCGCGATCGTAGATGTCGGGCGCGGCGAAGTCGATCGCGGGCGCGGCGGCCTTCCAGATGTCGAGCACGTCCCACTGCGGCCCGCCGCTGGCGACGCCGGTCGGGTCAGGCACGTTGGACGGCCCGGACAACGATGCATTGACGTACATCGGCAGCGGCTTCACCGCCTTTCCGGCCTCGGCGAGCGCATTGACGAAGCTTGCCACATACCAGGTGTTGAACGCGCGCGGCGCCTGCTTTCCGAACGCCTGCTCCCACGTCCCGGACTTGCCGGTCTTGCGGGCCAGCGTGGCCGGGATCTGCTGCGCGAACAGGCGGTTGCCCTCGGCCGAATAATCTCGCGGCACGCGGTATGAGCCGGTCTCGTTCTCGGGCTGGACCATGATCACGGTGTTCTGCCGGTCATGATCGCGCAGGTATTCCATGACCTTTACGAAGGCGCGGCGGTCCGCTTCCATGGTGACTTTCGACAGCGGCGTCAGCACCCCGTGGTCGTTGCCCTGCTGGTCCTTCATGCGCGGGAAGCGAGCGTTGTCCAGCTTGACCCACGCCGGAGTGTAGGCCGGGCTCGTGTTCTTCCAGGTGCCGAACCACAGCAGCACCACCCGCTTGTCGTGGGCGCGCGCTTGGTCGAGCAGTTCCTGAAGGAACGAGAAGTCGTACCGGCCTTCCACCGGTTCCACCTGTTCCCAGGCGATCGGCACCTCCATCGTATTGGCGTGCATCGCATCGAGCACCGGCCACGCGGCCTTGAGCGGCTCGGCGTAGTTGCTCGAATTGTTGACCTGCCCTGCAAGCATGATGAACGGCGCGCCATCCACGATCAGCGCATGGCGGCCGTCGCGGCTCTCGAGGCGCGGCAGCGGCGTTGCTTTTTCCGCTGCATTCACCGCAGTGGCTGAAAGCACGAGCGCCAGAGCAAGCGGCGCGATCCTGGTCAGTTTCTTCATAATTCCCCCTTGGCCGGATCGCCGGCCAGAAGCCCGCGTCCGTCAGTCGCCACGTAGACCCGGCCGAAAAGGCGTGGGTCGCCCGAGACCATGCGGATCCGCAGGCCCCATTGATGCTGGTCGTCGTTGATGCGCTTCCACCGCGCGCCGCCATCGAGCGAACGCCAGATCGCACGCAGGCCTGCCACCGAGCCCAGCGCATACAGGGCCGGTTCGGCCTGCCCCGCAGCGCCTTTGCCCAGCCCGAAGCGCTCGACCGCGATGGCATCGCTGCTCGCTCGCCAGCTTTCGCCAAAGTCGGTGGAGTGCCAGAGGCGGCCCTCGATGTTGAGCCACAAGGCACCGGCGCGCGTCGGCTCGGCCGTGATGGGCGCAGGATGCTCGCGGTTGGCCGAACGCAGGGAAGTCAGGTCAGCGGGCAACCCGCGCCCTGCGGCGACATGGAAACTCGCTCCGCCATTGTCGCTGCGAACGACCCGGCCCTGGTCGAAGTCCACGGCGTAGAAGCGCCGCGCATCGACCTTGTCCGCCGTTACCCGCACTCGGGAACGGAGGCCTTCCACCACCTGCCAGTGCACCCCTCGATCGCGCGAAAGACGCGGCACGTCGGTCTCGACCAGGAACGTCGAACCGTCTGCGGAAACCGTGATCGCTGCGTCGCCCGAAGCCTCGGGACAAGGCGACCCGTCAACGCGCGGCGCGCAGGCAGGCACATGCAGCCCGGTCCACGAACCGCCACCATCTTTGGACCACGCCAGCGAGGTATCCGGCACCGTACGGGCGTGCGTGTTCCCGCTCCGCACCATGATCAGCGGCGACTTGCCCGCATAGTCCAGCGTGTTGGTATTGGTGAGGAAAGGCTGCAGGTGAATGCGCGAGGGCGACCCGGCGAAATCATCGTGTCGGAAACCGCCGATGTCGCCAAACCCCGATACGAGATGCGCTCCGCCCGTAGGGCTGATGAAGGTTATGACCGCTGTCTGCTCGATCCCGCTCGTCCATGGCTTCCAGAGCATCCCGCCAGACCGGTCGAACGCATTCGTGCCATAGACGGTGGCGCCAGTGACGTATGCGGCGTGGCCGGGATCGAAAGGATCGATGGCAAGACCGGCGATCCAGTGCCCGAAGTTAGCCTTGCCGTCGAAATCAAGGAAGGGCGTTTGCGAGACGTCGCGCGAGGACCGGCGCCACAGCTCGTCCCAGCTCTCGCCGCCGTCCCTGCTGAGCCACACGGTATCCACCGGCCGGCTCCGATCCACCGTGCTGACCGCGATCATCTTCGGGTCGGAGGCAGAGACGGAGACCCCCATGTAGCCGCCCGGCGGAGGGTTCGCCCCCTGCAGCGGCGTCACGTCCCGCCAGGTGCCGCGTGCCGTGTCCAACTGCCACACCGCGCCGCGCCGGATGCCGTTGGGTCCGATGCCGTCGTTCAGCGTGACAGTGAGCATGCCGTCGCGCCCGAGGGCCGCCTTGGCCGCAAGCAAATCGGCGGGCGGGCCACCGGCCACTGCGCTCCAGGTGCGCCCGCCATCGTCGGAACGGTAGAGATGGTGCGCTCCGGAGTCGGCATTGCCTACGAAGACGCGCCCTTTCACCCGGGGATCGAAGACCACGAACGACAAGCCGCCGTGCGTCTGGCGGCGCGCGGTTGGCAGACCCAGCCCACCAAGCGGAAAACTTTCCACCTTGCGCCAGTTCACGCCTGCGTCCTCGCTCGTCCAGAGGCCCTGGTGTCGGGAGCCGAAGAACAGACGCCGGTTGTCGGATGGGTCCACGGCCAGCCTTTCGCCCAGTCCGCGCCCGTCCTCATTGCCACCCATGGCGAAAGGCACCGGGATGACGGACCAGTGTGCGCCGTAATCGGTCGAGCGCAGGATGGCAGCCGGCGCACGCGACCCCATGCCGGCGGCCAGATAGACTGTTCCCGCCTCAACCGGATCGGGCGCGACGCTCTCGACGCCCATGTAGCTTCCTTCCGCCATGGCGTCCTGCAGCGGCAGCCACCGCTTCTCCCTCGCGTGCCACCGGTAGGCGCCGCCCATGTCGGTGCGCAGGTATGCAAGGCCGGGCTCCACCGTGCTGAACACGATACCCGGCGCGAAGCCGCCGCCGCCGACGCGCACGTTGCTCCAGTCGTAAGCGACCGAACCACCGCTTTCGCCTGCCCATGCGAACGTGGGCATCGCCGCGCCGCTCAACGCAAGCGCCGCGATAAACGCGCTTCTCGCCCCTGGAAAACCCACGGCCCCTTCCCTTTTTCTATCCTGTCCCGCGCACCACCCCGTTCAGGAGCTCGCAGGATTCTTCCGTCACGATAACGCTACCAACACATAAGGGGAATAGCTTCATGCTCCGTTGGCAGGAATAATCTTCCGCTTCAGGCACGGTCATGTTTAAACACGATAGCGCAATCATCGTGCCGCGAGCGCACATGCGAGGACAACTGAAAGGATTACCATGAAAGAGGCAACCACTTCCAGGAGGGCGTTGCTGGGCGGCATCGCGCTGGCCGGTCTCGCAGGGGCGACCATTGCCAGTCCTGCTCGCGCCGGGCCGCGCGCGATGCGCTACGCAGGCCCTTCGGTTCCACTCTGGCCCGCGACACCGCCGGGCGCGCTTTCCATTCTGCCCGTGCGCGCGGCGGAACAGCGCTCGAGCAACCCCGATTTCGACGATCGGTGGGTCACCGGCGTCGCCAGCCCGACGATCGAAGTGCGGCGTCCCGCGTATCAGGACGGCTCCGCCGTGCTCATCATACCGGGCGGCGGATACGGCTTCCTGTCGGTCGACAACGAAGGCGAGGAGCAGGCACGCTGGCTGACCGAGCGCGGCGCGACCTGCTTCATCCTCTATTATCGCTTGCCCGGCGAAGGATGGGCAAAACGGGCAAGCGTGCCGCTGCAGGATGCGCAGCGGGCCATCCGGGTGATCCGCTCCCGCTCGGCAGAGTTCGGCATCGATCCCCGGCGGCTTTCCGTCCTCGGCTTCTCGGCCGGCGGGCATCTTGCGGGCAGCATCGCGACCCGCTTCGACGAACGGGTCTATTCGCCCGTCGACGCGGCGGACCAGGCTTCCGCCCGGCCAGACCTCGTGGGGATGATCTACCCGGTGGTGACGCTGGCGCAGCCCTTCGTTCATGCCGGATCGCGCGATGCCCTGCTCGGGCCGAACTCCAGCATGGCGGAACGCAAGGCCGCCTCGGTCGAGAACCGCGTAGCCGAGGGCACTCCGCCCGTCTTCCTCGCAGCCGCAAGCGATGACGGGCTGGTCCCCATCGCCAACAGCGTGGCGATGTACGGCGCGATGCTGGAACACGGACGGCCGGTGGAGTTCCACGGGTTCGACAAGGGCGGGCACGGCTTCGGCGCACGCCTTCCCGCCGATGTTCCCGGCCATGCGTGGCCCGATCTGTTCTACGCCTATGCCCGCCGGCACGGGATCCACACCGCCTGACCGAACGCACGAAAGCCGCCGTCGCTGGTGCGATGGCGGCTTTCGCACGGCCGAAAGAGGGCGGATCCGGATGGACCACCCTCTCTCGAAAGATCAGAACGTGACGTTCACGCCCATGCGGTAGCGACGGTCGCTCTGGAACCAGCTGCGGCCATACAGCCCACCTGGATAACCGCCCATCAAGGTTTTCTGGGTGGCGTTCAGGATGTTGGTTCCCTGAAGCTGCACGCTCAGGTTGTCGTTCACGCGAACCGTGATGCCTGCGTCCAGAGTGCCGTAGTCCGCGCCGTAGATCGGCAGGTTCGTTGCAATATTCGTGCTTACGTCAGGAGCTGTGAAGAAGTTGTAGCTCTGGTTCGTACCGTTCGCGTTCGTGGACTGTAGATACTTCGAGCGCCAGCTATAGGCTACGCGCAACGAGAACGGGTTGTGCTCGTAGAGGAACGCCAGGTTGACGTTATGCTTCGACAGGCCCTGAAGCGGCACGTCGTTGTGCGCCACGCCATCAATGTCGTAATACAGGTCGCCCGGGTTCTTGCTGTCAAGGAAGGTATAGTTGGCCTCGAATCCGATACCAGACAGCCAGCCGGGAAGCTGGTCGAGGAACAGGCGGCCGCCCACCTCGAAACCCTTGACGGTCGCCGCCTTGTCGGCAGTCCGCGCATCGTTGGTCGTTGCCAGCGCCTGCTCGGTCGTTCCATCGGCGAAGGTGACAGTCACGGTCCGCTGGGTTGAGCCGAACACGACCGAGTCGGTAATGCGCTTGTAGAAACCGGCCAGATGCAGGCTGGTGCCGGCGCTCGGGTACCATTCAACCGACAGATCGAAGTTGTTCGACATCGTAGGCTTGAGCGTGGGGTCGCCAGTCGTGGTCGTATAGTTCGCGAAGTCGGGCGGCGTGCCGTTGCCAGTCGTCTGGACACCGAGGCTGCCAGAGGCGCGCAGCGAGTTGAACGACTGGTTGTCCATGGTGATGTTGTAGGCTGCGCGGATCTTCACAGGCTCGATCGGCGAATACGTAACGTTTACCGCCGGAAGAACGCGCGTGAACTCCGCGCCGCCGCTGCGCACCTGCGCGGCATTGGAGAGGGTGTAGACCACGCCATTGCGCACGAAGCTCGAGGTGTTCTGCTGGAAGTAGCCCGAGCTCTGGTTCTTCACGTTGACCACACGGGCGCCGACGTTGCCGGTGATGGACGAGTTGTCCCACTCGGTTCCGAAGTTCGCCATGACATAGCCCGCCAACGTCTTGGTGCTGTAGTCGGTCCGGTCGTTGGGCAGGACGAAGCCTTCGGGGCGTCCAGCCTCGCCGCCGTAGATGTCGTGAATCTCGTCCACGCCCACGTTGTGCGCGAAGTCCGCCGCCGGGAAGTATTGGCTCGCGGGCAGCGCGATGCCGCCGTGGAAGAAGTTCTTGAACGTGTAGAGTTCGTAGTCGCCCGGTCGGCCTTCCGAAAACGGAATGATCGGATAGCCGTTCCAGACCTGGCCCAAGGCGGCCCAGGCATAGCCGTTGTTCAAGTCGGTTTCGGTGCGCTTGGCCCAGCGACCACCCACCTTCACCGACTTGAGGAAGCCTTCGCCGACCGCGTAAGTCAGGTCGAGCGAGGCCGAATCCAGCTTGCCCCGGTTGTCCTCGTCGTGCGGCATGGCCGCCTGCCAGGAATAGTTCGCCGGGTCGAGCAGCTCGGGCACGAAGGCCGGATCGACACTGATCGCGGGAAGCTTGCCGCTAAGATCGAGCCCGAAGCTGGTGGGGAAGTCGACCGTGCGGAAGACGTTCATGCGGTGCTGCTTGGAAGACGAGGTGATGTGCTGGTAGGCGGCATCGACCGTCAGCGGACCGGCGCCGGGATTCCAGCGGACCGAACCGGAGATGTCTTGCGTCTTCGTGCGGCTCTGCCACGCGCCCGTGGTGCCGCCGGTGGTGATCGGCGCGCCGCTGGGAAGGAAGGTTGCGCTGTCGCGCTGGAACACGGCGGGCGAGGAGATCAGGCCACCGAACTCGTCGAACGTGCTTTCGCCCGGATCCACGGCCAGCCCCTGCGAGGTGACGAAGGATCCGAACTCGTCCGAACGGCTGCGATAGCGCGACTGGAAGAAGATGCCGGTGAAGGTAAGGTCGGGACTGGGCGCCCACTGCACCGCACCGTAGATGCCGCTGCGCTTGCGCTGGAAATCTTCCTGGCCATAGGCATAGCCGCCGGGAATGAAGTAGTCGTCGCCTTCGATCCGGGTGCGGAACATGGGCTCCATGCGCACGAACTGCGATACCGAGCTGAGCTGGCTGTATGCGGCATCGAAGACGAAGCCGATATCGCCGATCCCGGTGTTCCACTTGCCCGCGACAAGGCCGGAAAGTGAGTAGTCGGTCTTCTGCGCAAGGTCGCCGAAGCTGAGGTCGCCGCTGCCGGCGAAATGCAGGCCTTCGCTGTAGTCGAAAGGAAGCTTGGTGCGCAGGTCAACCGAACCGCCGGTGCCGCCTTCGATCTGGTCTGCCGAGGACGACTTGTAGACATCCACCGCCTGCATCAGTTCGGGCGTGACATCGCCCCAGAGCAGCGAACGACCCGCGTTGGCGCTGAAGATCTCACGACCGTTCAGGCGCGATGCGACGCCCGAGAGGCCGCGGATCTGGATGCCCGATCCTTCGACCGAGTAGTGGTCGGGATCGTTGATCGCGGCGAAGCGTACGATGGTGACGCCCGGCACGCGCTGCAGGACTTCGGTGATCGAGTTGTCGGGCAGCTTGCCGGCGTCGTCGGCCACCACCGAATCGACGATCGTGACCGCGTTCTTCTTGCGGTTTTCTGCCGATTCCAGTGCCGCGCGCCTGCCGGTGACGACAATCGCATCGCCTTCGGCGGCGGCAGACTCACCCGCAGCCGTCTGGGCGATCGCCTGGGGCATACCGGCCAGCGAAAGCATGGACAGAGCGATGATGCTCGAACACGTATTGAAGCGAGTTTTAACCATGTTCCCCTCCTGAACGCATGCAGGAGGGCATTGCTTTCCACCCCTCCCACAGACCGACTGTCGCTATCGCGACTATTTGTCGGACTAGGCAACTAAGCCAGCCTACCGGGTAGGTCAAACATTTTATGAGAGCGATACCATTTTGGATTGCGGGTATGTTTCTGCGACTAGGCTTTAAAGGCCGGTCGAGGCGATTGCGATCCTTATCATCCAAAAACCGCAGCGTTCCCGTCGGCGGCGCAGTGATTCCAAGGACTTTCCCGCGCCCTCACGAAAGTGCCGAGGCTACGTGAAATGGAGCGCGATAACGCTCTCATTCTGCAGCGAGGCGCAGTCTTCGGATTGCGCTTGGGTCAGCGGCAGCCTTGAGGCGGCCGGTTGGCCGGATTCACGAAGACCCAAGGGGAGCAGTTCGATCGTGAGTCGCTGCGCCTGCGAAGGCCAGCGCGCGTCAGCCGTTGGTAAGGGGCACGGCGGCCAGGATGTCGAAGGAGGTCATGTACAGGCGCCCGTCCCCGCCGAAAGCGCAGTTCGACACCGGCTTGCCGGTTGCGATGATCCCCAGCAGCCGCCCGTCCGCACTGCAGACGTGCACACCGCCCGGCCCCGTGGCAAAGACGTCTCCCGATGGAGCGACCTTGATGCCATCGGGCAAGCCGGGCAACTTGGCGTCGAACTGCGGCTGCATGTCACGGAACATGCGCCGGTCTGTGGGTCGACCATCCTTGTCGAGTGCATAGGCCAGGACCTGGGGCTGCTTCTCGTCCGATAGCGCCAGATAGAGGGTGCGTTCGTCGGGCGAAAGCGCAAGCCCGTTCGGCCGGCGATGGCTGCGGTCCAGCAGCACGACATCCCCGTTCGGCAAGAGCGCATAAAGTCCGCACCAATCCAGTTCGCGCAGGGGCGAGTCGTCTCCTCCGGCCAGTCCGTAAGTCGGGTCCGAGAAGTAGATCGTGCCTGTGCGCGAAACGCAAAGATCATTGGGGCTGTTGAAGCGCTTGCCCTCGTAGCGGTCGGCCAGAGTGGTGCGACGGCGCGTTGCCGGATCGATCCGTACGATCGCGCGTGAACCGCTGTTCGCCGCCACAAGGTTGCCCGAGGCATCGAAGGCGAGGCCGTTGAGCCCGGGCTCGGTTATACTTGCTGGAACCGGAGCGGGATGGCCGGACGGCGAAAGGAAGGTGGAAACACCTGCGCTCCTGCTCCAGCGGTGAACCACGTTGTTCGCGGGATCGCCGAACAGCAGACAGGCTTCTGCCGGCCACCAGACCGGTCCCTCCGCCCAGCGGTACCCACTACCCAGCACCTCTATGGCTGCATCGCCGGAAACGATCCGGTCGAGATCGGGGTCGATGCGGCGCACGCCCTGAAAGGCGGCGGGCTCCGCCCCTGCGGCAACGATGTCCAGCAACGACACGGCGGACAGCCCGGCGAGCACCGCGCGGCGGCCGATCACGCGCGCAGGCTCACATGGCGGCGTTCGGCAGCGGAGCGATAGATGGCTTCGATCACGCGCATGTCGGCAAGGCCTTCCTCGCCAGCAACGATCGGCCGGTTACCATTGAGGATGCACTCCGCCAGATGATCCAGCTGCCCGGCGAACTGGTTCTTGCGCGGTGCAGGCAAAGTCCGCGGTTCGGTCCGTCCACCCTTCCGGATGGTCATCACCTGTCCGACGTAGGGCGTGGCCGGCTCCATGTCGATCGAACCCTCGGTGCCGATCACGCGGTACCCGTTGTGGGCCGAACTGTAGCTTGAAATGCAGTTCGCCTCGATCCCAGAAGGGAAGCGCAACGCAAAGGTGATCCGGTCCTCTACCGTGCGGAAGCGGGGGTCCGACCGGTCGGTCGATTCTATTGCGCTGACCTCGACGGGCTCCTCGCCCGTAAGATAGCGCGCGGCGTTGAGGCTGTAGATGCCGATGTCCATCATCGAACCGCCGCCGGACAGGGGTTTGTCGAGCCGCCATTGCCCGGGCTGGATCGGAAAGCCGTGCTCCGCCGTGATGAGCCGGGTGGGACCCACGTGCCCTGCACGCGCCAGCTCGATCGCCAGCTTGTTGTAAGGCTCGAACCGTGAACGGTAGCCGATCATCAGCTTGGTGCCGGCCTTGCGGCAGGCGGCGATCATCGCTTCGCATTCGACGACCGAGGTGGCCATCGGCTTCTCGCACATCACGTGCTTGCCGGCCTGCGCGGCGCGGATCGAGTATTCCGCGTGGAGGCTGTTCGGCAGCACGATATAGACCGCGTCGATATCGGGGTTGTCGCGGATACGGTCGAAATCCGCGTAACTGTAGCGATGCGTTTTCGCGATCCCGTACTGCTCGCCGTACTGCTCGAGCTTGGCCGGGGTGCCGCTCACAAGGGCGACGAGACGGGAATGCTCGCAGCCCGCGAAGTTCGGCATGATCTGGCGCGTCGCGTAGGAGCCCAGCCCTACCACCGCGTAGCCGATCTTGCGGGTGGCACCCACCGCCCGTCCGCTGCCTAGCCCGGCAAGCGCCAGACTGGCGCCGAGCCCGCCGAGGATTTCACGTCGTGATCCTGCCGCCATTACCTGCTCCCCTGCGTCCAGCCGGATGTCCGGCGATCCTGTTGTCTCAAAGCGAAGCCAGGCGCCCCAGCCGATCCGCAGCGATAGCCGCCTGCGTTCGGTTCCGAACGTTGAGCTTGCGCATCAGTGCCGTCATGTGAACCTTCACGGTGGCTTCAGCCATACCGAGTTCGAAAGCAATCTGCTTGTTCAGCAAGCCCGAGCGGACGCATCGAAGCACCTTGAGCTGCGTGGG
The DNA here is from genome assembly GCF_009856825.1 of Novosphingobium silvae. GTDB lineage: Bacteria > Pseudomonadota > Alphaproteobacteria > Sphingomonadales > Sphingomonadaceae > Novosphingobium > Novosphingobium silvae. Next base: position 36,039 of record NZ_WVTD01000015.1, read on the forward strand.
TGTAAGCTGGGGGCTTTCCGAATTTTCCGGCGCGGCGGGAACGGCATACAGATCCGCAGCAAGGTGCATCTCTCTCTCCCTCTCGACATGTCCCAATGCAGCAGCGGCGATGCGGCTTTCGGCCTTGGACGCCGATGTTTGTTGCAGCCTTGATAAGTGAATCAGTCTGACAGGTTCAAGCGGAAAATAGATGCGTGTGCTAAAATCTCTAGAATAACTTGTTATCGCAGCTATAACCTGTCCAACAGATTCAAGGCGAACGGCCCGTCAGGGTACGAATCGTCCCGAAGGGAGAGGAAGCGAATGACAGAGTCATTTCGTTGCACATGCCCGCGACGCCGGGGTGTTCCGTGGCAGCAGCCAGCCGGGTGCCGTCCGCGATGACGCCGGAGGACTATCGGCTCGTCCTGTCCGCCATCGCCGGCATTGCCCTGTCGATCTTTCTGATCGTCAAGGGACGCCTGCACCCTTTCATCGGCCTTCTGTGCGGGGCCTTCGTGGTCGGCCTCCTCGCCGGCATTCCGCTGTCCGATACGGCCGATGCGGTGGAGAAAGGCGCGGGGACCATCCTGGGCGGTACCGGGCTCGTCGTCGCGCTTGGTCTGGGGCTCGGCGCGATGCTGCAACTCTCCGACGGCGCTGGAGGCATAGCGCGGGCTGCGCTGCGTCTTTCCGGCGTTCGCGGCGCGCCCTGGGCAAGCCTGTTCACGGCGCTGCTCATCGGACTGCCGCTGTTCTTCGAGACCGGGCTGGTGCTGCTGTTGCCCATCGTCGCTTCGGCGGCCGCCGCGCTGCCGAGCGGGCAGGACGACGACACCGCCAAGCTGCGCCTCATGCTGCCCGCGCTCGCCGGTCTTTCGGTGGTCCATGCCCTGGTGCCGCCGCATCCAGGCCCGCTGCTGGCGGTCGACGCACTTGGCGCAAGCCTCGGTCTTACGCTGTTCTATGGCCTCATCGTCGGTATCCCGACCGCGATCATTGCCGGGCCGGTGCTGGCACGCTTCACTGCCCCTGGAGTGCGGCTCAGCCCGCCCCCCTTGGCCGCGGTCACTGTCGAAGTTGCCGCGCCTCCGGTCGGCCGCGCCATGACGGCAGTGCTGCTCCCGGTGGTGCTGATCGCCGCGGGACAGGCGGTTTCGCTGATGCCGCCCGCTCTCGCCGGGTCGATGCAGTGGCTTGGCTGGGTCAGCGATCCCGTCGTGGCGCTGCTCATCGCTAACCTTGCAGCGCTTCCCCTGCTGTTCGGTCACCGGCTGCGGGACAGCGGCATTCAGGGCGCGATATGGACCGAAGCCATGGCTCCCGCAGGCGGCATCCTCCTCGCGATCGGCGCAGGCGGAGCGCTCAAGCAGGTGCTTGTCACGGCCGGCCTTTCCGATCTGCTGGTGCGTCTGGCTGGAGACGGCGCGATCTCGCCCCTGCTGCTTGCCTGGGGCGTTTCGGTGTGCATACGGCTTGCCACAGGCTCGGCCACGGTGGCGACGATCACGACAGCGGGGGTCATGCAGGGGCTCGTCGCGACATCCGGCGTTGCACCGGAATGGATGGTCCTGGCAATCGGCGCGGGCTCGCTATTCTTCTCTCACGTCAACGATCCGGGCTTCTGGCTGGTCAAGAGCTACCTCGGAACCGACATGCCGGGCACTTTCCGCACCTGGTCGGTCATGGAAACGGTTGTCGCGGTGGTGGGCCTGCTGCTTGTCCTTGCGGGCAGTTCCATCTTCTAACAAAGGGGATGCGGATGAGGCCGGCAGGCAGAAAGGTGCGCCGATGAACCAGGAGCGACTTTCCGACCATGCCTATGCAGGCATCGTCGAGATCATAAATTCGCGCGATCTGGAAGTGGGCGCACGCCTGCCGTCGGAAGCAAGACTGGCGGAGATGTTCGGCGTGTCGCGCGCGATCGTGCGCGAGGCGCTGGTCCGCCTGGCCTCCGATGGAATCACCGAGGCCCGGCGCGGTGCCGGGTCCTTCGTGAAGAGCCGCCCCTCCGAACGTCTGGCCGCGTTCGTTCCCGCATCCGAGCTGCCGTCGACTTTGGGCAGCTACGAAGTGCGCTTCGTGCTCGAAGCGGAAGCGGCGCGGCTTGCCGCCACGCGCCGCACCCCGCAGGAGATGGCCTACGTGGAGGAAGGGCTGGAGCTTCTGCGCGACGCCCTGCTCTCGAACGCGCCTGCCCATGCCGAAGACATGGACCTGCACCGGCGCATCGCGGTGGCGACGGGCAATCCCGCCTTCCTGCAGGCGTTCGATGCGCTCTGGACCGACGTCGAGAGGATCATGCGCGCCGGCGTGGACATCTCCCGCTCGCGTCCTCCTGAAGTGATCGCGACGATGCTCCACGAGCACGAGGTCATCGTGCGCGCCATCCGCGCGCAGGATGCGGAAGGAGCGGCGCTGGCGATGCGATGGCACTTGTGGGAAGGACGGCGCCGACTGATGCCCTGAGCCGGGTCACTCGTCCCCGAGCCAGTGCAGCACCAAGTCGCGCAAGGCCTCGGGAGGCTCGTCGGTCGTCAGGGTAATCGCCGCTTCGCTTGCGACGGGGCGCTCCAGCGTGGCCAACTGGCTGTCGAGAAGGCTGGGAGGCATGTAGTGACCCGGGCGGTTGCCCACCCGCGCCAGCAGCCGCTCACGGCTGTTCTCGAGAAAGACGAAGCGAACTCCTCCGCCTACAGCGTCGCGCAGACGGTCGCGGTAGGCAAGGCGCAGTGCCGAACACGCCACTACGGCGCCTCCATGATCGGCTGCGGTTGTCGCTGCGGCGTTTCCCAGCCGGTCGAGCCAGGGCCAGCGGTCGTCGTCGGTCAGGGCCTCGCCGCCCCGCATCTTCGCCACGGCCTCGGGGGAATGATACGCGTCGCCTTCAAGGAAGGGGTAGCCAAGCGCCTGCGACAGCAGCGCGCCCAACGTGGATTTGCCGCAGCCGCTCACCCCCATGACGATGACGGCGCGCAATGGCGACAGTGCGTGACCGGGAAGTACGGGCAAGTCGGCATCCTTCATGTCGCAAAAGGCGGGAAATGCCTTCCGCCTATAGAAGCTGCGGCAAACACTTGGGAACTACGACCTTTGTCGCAAGTGCCACCTCCTTCGATCCGATATAACGAGATCGCGGCAAAAGAACCGAGGGGGAGACGGCGATGATCAGACGCGGCGCTTTCATGGCAGTCATGCTCGTAGGCACGGCTCTGGCCTCGCCCGGAACATCTCTCGCGGCGGGAACCTCGGTCTTCCCCGTCGCGCCCGACGAGCCCACCGCAGTGACCGTGCGTGCGCCGGGAGACGGCAGAACGGACGCCACCGACGCCCTCCAGCAGGCTTTCGACAGCGCGCGTGACCGCACAGGCCATGGCATCGTCTTCCTGCCTTCCGGAACCTACCGCATCACCCGCACGCTCGTGGTGCCGGCCGGGGTCAGGGTCTACGGCATAGGCGCGACGCGCCCGACGATACTGCTCGGCCGGAGCACTCCCGGTTTCCAGAAAGGCGTGTCGACGATGATCGTCTTTGCAGGAGACGACCAGTACAACGTCGGCAAGGTTCCCGTGCCCGTGCCAACGGTCGTTCCGCGCGACAAGGTGGTCCGCGACGCCAATTCCAGCACGTTCTACTCGGCGATGAGCAACGTCGACATCGAGATCGCCGAAGGCAACCCCGCTGCGGCCGGAGTGCGCTTCCGCCTCGCGCAGCACGCATTCCTCAGCCACATGGATTTCCGGCTGGGGAGCGCTTTTGCAGGCGTGTACCAGGCCGGCAACGTGATCGAGAACGTCCACTTCCACGGTGGCCGCTACGGCATCGTAACGGAGAAGACCTCCCCCGCATGGCAGTTCACGCTGCTCGATTCTACGTTCGAGGGTCAGCGCGACGCCGCAATTCGCGAGCACGAAGCGGGGCTGACCCTGGTGAACGTCTCTATCAGCGACACGCCGGTGGGCATCGAGGTGGATCGTGGATACGGTGATTCCCTCTGGGGCAAGGACGTGCGCTTCGAGAACGTCAGCCGGGCGGCAGTCGTGATCTCGAACGAGCGGAATGCCTTCACCCAGATCGGCTTCGAAAACGCGCTTGCAAGCGAAACCCCGGTCTTTGCGCGTTTCCGCGACAGCAGGAGCACCGTCGAGGGTAAGGGCGCCGCCTACAAGGTATCCGCCTTCTCCTATGGCATCGAGGTAGCGCATGGTCGCTCGACCGGAGAATATGCGACTCAGGCCGAGATCGAGCCGCTCTCGGCCATGCCCGCCCCCCGCGCTCCGGCCATCCGCGACCTTCCGACTGTGGCGGACTGGGTGAACGCCCGCACTGTGGGTGTGGCCGGCAACGGCAAGGCGGACGACACCGCCGCCATCCAGCGCGCGATCGATACGAACAGGGTGCTCTACTTCCCGACCGGGTTCTACAAGGTCACCGCACCCTTGAAGCTGCGTTCCGACAGCATTCTCATCGGGCTGCATCCGGCGATCACGCAGTTCTATGTCCCCGACGAGAACCCCGGCCATTCCGGCGTCGGCACGGTGGTGCCGATCGTCGAGAGCCCGCAGCGCGGCGACAACGTGCTTTCCGGGATCGGGCTGTTCACGGGCCGGGTCAATCCCCGTGCCGCCGCGCTCCTCTGGCGCTCGGGCGAGAACAGCCTGGTCGAGGACGTGAAGATCATGGGCGGCGGCGGAACACCGACCGCCGACGGCAAGCCGCTCGGCAGCATGAGCGCCCGCAGCGGAGATCCGGTCGCGGACGGTCGCTGGGATGCGCAATATCCCAGCATCTGGGTGACCGATGGCGGCGGCGGAACTTTCGCGGACGTGTGGAGCCCGAACACTTTCGCACAGGCAGGCTTCTATGTGACGAACACGAGCACACCGGGCCATGTCTACGAGATGTCCGTCGAACACCATGCCCGCAACGAGTTCGTGCTCGACAACGTGCAGAACTGGGAGTTCCTCGCTCCCCAGACGGAGCAGGAGGTGGGAGACGGGCCGAACGCCGTTTCGCTCGAGATCCGCAACTCGCGCAATCTTCTGTTCGCCAACTATCACGCCTACCGCGTCACCCGCAGCTACCATCCCGCTCGCAGCGCGGCGAAGCTGTACAACTCCAGCGACATCCGCTTCCGCAACGTCCACGTGAATGCGGAAAGCGGGTATGCCGCCTGTGACGACGAAGGCTGCGGCACCTTCCTTCGCGCGAGCAAGTATCCCTTCGACAACGCGATCGAGGATGTGACGCGCAAGCTTTTCGTGCGGGAACGCGAGTTCGCGCGGCTGGACATCGGCCCCGTCGGAAACCCGGTCGCTCCCGAGGCTACGCGTCCGGCCACTAAGTTGGAGAAGGTGGCAGACGGCTTCTGGTCCATCTCCGGCGCGGCGACGGATGCGAAAGGTGCTCTCTACTTCATCGACAGGCGGTTCCAGCGCATTCACCGCTGGACCGATGCGAAAGGCCTGGAGATCGTTCGCGATCACGCGCTGGATCCGGTGAACCTGGCAGTGGACGCATCGGGCCATCTCCTCGTCCTCTCCTCGCTCGGCACGAAAGGCAGCGTCTACTCGCTTGACCCGGCCGACCCCACCGACCGGATCACGATCATCCAGCCAACTCCCGCCCGGGCAAGACCGAAGGCGCGAACGCTCCTTCCAGTCAACTGGTGGATCAACGGCGAATTTCGCGATCAGCTGGACCACGACACCTACGAGTTCACGACCCTTGCCGAAATGTTCGCACGCGATGCGGGTTCGAAGAAGGCGCGCGAATACGTCTCTCCCGATGGCAGCCTTGCGCTTCCGGCATTCCGTGTATGGCAGCAAGGGCCTGCGGACCACGTCGGATGGCGCTGGTCGAACAGCCTTAACGCGAACGGGCTTGTTGGCGGCAAGCCGGGAGAGCGGATGTTCGTGACCAATGCTTCCGAGAACGTCACCTACAGCGGGACGATCGGCTCTCTGGGCGCGCTTGGAAGCCTGAAGCCTTTCGCCGGCCGTGGAGGCGAAAGCGTGACGGTGGGCCAGGATGGGCGCGTCTTCATAGCCAACGGGCAGGTCTTCATCCATGCTCCCGACGGACGCGAGATCGGGAGGATCGACGTACCCGAACGGCCCTTGCAGATCCTGTTCGGCGGGCAGGATGGGCGTACGCTTTTCATCCTCACGCACCACGCGCTCTACACCGCGAAACCGTGATGCCGAGGTATCTACGACCTAAGTGGTAAGTGCGGTCAGAGCAGTCCCAAGGTAACGTCGTGACAATGCCGGAAGCGGCGCGGCCGAGTCCGAAAAACGGGCGGCCGGAGGTTGAAGGGGAAGGATCATGAAGAGCATCGCGACTATCGACCGCCACCGGTCGGGCGTAAGCTTGGCAGCGCTGGCGGCTGTCATTCTCGCAGGATCGGCACATGCTCAGGAAGCATCGCCACCAGCCCCCGCTGCTGCGCAGGAGGAGCAGGAAGTACCCTCCGTGTCGGACCAGCGGGCGGCGGAGATCGTCGTCACCGGTTCGCGCATCACCTCCAGCGGCTTCAACGCGCCCACGCCCACCACGGTAATCGGCGAAGCGCAGATCGCCGCCAATGCGCAGCCCAACATCTTCAACACGATCGCGCAGCTCCCTTCGCTTCAGGGCTCGACGGGTGCGGCCACCGGCACGTTCAGCACCTCCAGCGGCTCGCAGGGCCTCTCCTCGTTCTCGCTGCGGGGTCTCGGCACGATCCGTACCCTGACCCTGCTCGATGGCCAGCGCGTCGTAGGCGCCAACGTGACCGGCGTGCCCGACATCAGCCTGTTCCCTCAGTTGCTGGTAAAGCGCGTCGACGTGGTAACCGGCGGCGCCTCGGCCTCCTATGGCTCGGATGCGGTCGGCGGCGTGGTGAACTTCATCACCGACACCAAGTTCGAAGGCTTCAAGGGCAACGTGCAAGGCGGCATTACCCGCTACAACGACAACGAGCAGGTCCTGGTCCAGGGCGCCTGGGGCAAGTCGCTTGGCCGCTTCCACGTGATCGTCAGCGGCGAATACGACCACGAGGAAGGCGTCGGCCCCGGCAACTTCGGCACCGACCTCGCCGGCAGCCGCGACTGGTACCGTGCCAGCACGCTGGTCAACACCGGCGTGCTGGACAGCACCAATCCGCAGTACCTCTATCGCGACTACGCCCAGCCCTACCAGTATGCCAAGTATGGCCTCATCAACGCGGGTCCCTTGCAGGGCATCGCTTTCGATCCGAGCGGCCGGCCCTACAACTTCAACTACGGATCGAACGGCGTTCCGGCAGGCAATGCGGCGGGTGACGTGACCGGCTGCTATGTCGGCTTCTGCGTCGGCGGCGACATGTCGGGCCATGTCGGATCGGGCACGTCCCTGCAGTCTGCGCTCAAGCGCATCAACGGCTATACCCGCCTCAGCTACGAGTTTGCGGACGACAACGAGCTTTATGCCACCGTCAACATCGCGCAGGTGAAGACCAACAACCAGCCGAACCCGGGCGCTGCACTCAGCAACCTCACCGTCCAGTGCGCCAATCCCTTCGTGCCGGACCTGGTGCAGGCTGCCTGCGCGGACGCAGGCATCACCAGCTTCCGCTATGGCCTCAGCAACGCCATCCTGCCCAACATCAAGGTCTTCACCGACCGCAAGCAGTACCGCTTCGTGGGCGGCGCCAAGGGCAAGTTCGAGGCGGCGGGCACGGCGTGGAACTATGACGCCTATTACGAACACGGTGTCAACATCACCGACATCAACGTGCGCAACATCCTGCTCAGCCGGCGCTACACCGCCGCGATCAACGCAATCGAGCTGGACGGCGCGATTGTCTGCGCGGATGCGACTGCCCGGGCGAACGGCTGCCAGCCGATCAACATCTTCGGCGCCGTTACGCCCTCGTCGGCGGCGCTGGCCTATCTCCAGCCGGAGAACGGGCCGTTCCAGCACACCAAGCAGACGCAGGACGTTGCCAGCGTCAACATCTCGGGCTCGCCCTTCGAATCCTGGGCCGGCCCGGTCTCGATCGCGTTCGGCGGCGAGTACCGGCGCGAGTTCTACCGGGTCAACGCCGACCCTTATGGCGCAGGCGTATCATCGACGAGCCCCTACGACGACGAGTACCCCGCCGACCCGCTGCTGCTTGCCGACGGCAACAACTGGTACGCCGGCAACTACAAGAACGGTCGCGGCAAGTACGACGTCGTCGAGGGCTTCCTCGAAGTCGACCTGCCCATCCTCGACTCAGAAGGGGCGGGCCGGGCCAACCTCAACGGCGCGGCGCGCGTCACGCGCTACAGCACCTCGGGTACGATCTGGTCGTGGAAGGTGGGAGGAACCTGGGACACCCCGCTCGACAGCCTGCGCCTGCGGGCGGTGACCTCACGCGATGTTCGCGCCCCGAACCTGTCGGAACTCTTCGCCGCGCCCACCACGACAACGGTCCCGAACTTCACCGATCCGTTCACCAATACGCAGGTGCTGATCCTGCAGAACACCATTGGCAATACCGCGCTCAAGCCGGAAGTCGCGCGCAATACCGAGGTGGGCATCGTGCTGGCACGCCCCTCGTGGCTCCCGGGCCTCAGCCTCTCGTTCGACTACTACGACATCAAGCTCGATGACGTGATCTCGAGCCTGACTGCCCAGCAGATCGTCAATCTCTGCTTCCAGGGCGACCCGACGACCTGCAGCGCGTTCGACCTCAACAACCCGAACGGCCCGAACTACGTCAACGTGCAGGCATTCAACCTCGCCTCGATCAAGACCAGCGGCTTCGACATCGAGGCGAGCTACCAGTGGCAGAACCCGCTCGGCCTCGACGGCAGCCTGACCCTGCGCGCCCTGGCGACCCATGTGCGCAAGTTCGTGACCGACACGGGTCTTCCCGGCACGATCCCGGTCGACACCGCCGGCAACAACACCGGCGCCACGCCCGACTGGAAGTGGCTGGCGATCCAGACCTACGAGAACGATCACTTCAGTCTGACCGTGCAGGAACGCTGGTTCTCGGACGGGACCTTCGGCAACCAGTACATCGAGTGCCGGCCCGGCAGCTGCCCCGTGTCGACGGTCAACAATCCGACGATCGACAACAACCACATGGACGGCGCGTTCTACCTCGACATCGGCGGTTCGTACAACGTGACCTCGCAGATCCGGGCCTACTTCAAGGTCGACAACGTGTTCGACCGCGATCCAACGCCCTCGCCGCAGACCAACACCGGACTGGACGTGAACCCCTCCCTGTACGACACTCTGGGACGGACATATCGTGCAGGCATCCGCTTCAATTTCTGACTTGATCGACGATACCCCCCACGAACTGTCCCGGCCTTGCGGCCGGGACATTTTTTGCTTCGGAGTGAACGACATGATGCGCGGCCTGATCGGAACCAGCGCGGCGGTGCTGGCCTTGTTGCTCGCACAGGCCGCATCCGCCTCCCCTTCCGTTTACACCACCGCACCGGACGAGCCTTCGGCCGTCACAGTTTCGGCTATGGGGGACGGGCGCGCGGACGATACCGCGGCCGTCCAGCAAGCGATCGACACGGCTGCGGCCAAGGGCGGCGGCGGCATCGTCTTCCTGCCTGCCGGCACGTACCGGATCAGCCGCACCCTGTTCCTCTGGCCGGGCGTCCGCATCTTCGGCGTGGGCGAGAAGCGGCCCGTCATCGTGCTTGGCGCAAGGACACCCGGGTTCCAGAAAGGGGTGGGCCATATGCTGGTCTTCGCGGGATCGCCGCGTGAACGCGACCCAAAGGACAAGCGCGAGATCGCCTTCCCTCCGCCCGGCATCGTGCCGGCCACGAAGGAGGTGGCAGACGCCAACCCCGGCACGTTCTACTCCGCGCTGGGCAACATCGATTTCCGGATCCTCGACGGCAACCCGGCCGCCACCGCCATCCGCTTCCACTCCGCCCAACACAGCTTCGTCAGCCATGTGGATTTCGACATCGGCTCCGGGCTCGCAGGGCTTTACCACGTCGCAAACGAAGCGGAAGACCTGCACTTTCGCGGCGGACGCTATGGCATCCTTGCCGAGAAGCCCTCGCCCGCATGGCCCTTCGCGCTTGTCGATGCCACTTTCGAAGGACAGCGCGACGCTGCCATCCGCGAACACGAGGCCGGGCTGACCCTGCTCAACGTGTCCATCCGCAACACCCCCGTGGGTATCGAGATCGACCGCGGCTATGGCGACTGGCTCTGGGGCCAGGACGTGCGTTTCGAGAATGTCTCCAAGGCAGGGGTGATCATCTCGAACGAGAGGAACGTCTACACCCAGATCGGCTTCCAGAATGTGCTGGCGACGAACACGCCGGTCTTCGCACGCTTTCGCGAAAGCGGGAGGACAGTCCCCGGCAAGGGAGGCACGTACAAGGTTTCCTCGTTCACGCACGGGCTGACGCTGCCGGCGATGGGCCGCATGGGAGAATACCGCACGCAAGTGGAGGCCGGGCCGCTCGGCGCCCTGCCCGGCCCTTCCGCCCCTGCCATCCGGCCCCTCCCGCCGGTCTCCGAGTGGGTCAGCGTCCGCACGCTCGGCGCCAAGGGCGATAACCGGACGGACGACACCGCCGCCATCCAGAAGGCGATCGACACCCACAAGGTCGTCTACCTTCCCGCCGGCTTCTACGTGGTCAGCGAGACGCTGCGGCTGCGGCCGGACACGGTGCTGGTCGGCCTCCATCCCAGCCTGTCGCGCATCGTACTGCCGGACGGCACGCCGGCATGGCAGGGCGTTGGTGCGCCGAAAGCGCTCGTCGAAAGCGCCAGCGGCGGTGATGCCATCGTGGCGGGGATCGGGCTCGACACCGGCGGCATCAATCCGCGCGCCACCGCGCTCCTGTGGAAGGCGGGCGCGAACTCGATGGTCAACGACGTCAAGTTCCAGAACGGCCATGGCACGAACCGCTTCGACGGCACGCGCATCGATCCGTACAACAACAACGGCACCGGCGATCCCGACGCCGCCAAACGCTGGGACGGCCAGTACGCCAGCCTCTGGGTCACGCAGGGCGGGGGCGGCACATTCGCCAACATCTGGAGCCCCAGCACCTTCGCCCACCCCGGCATCCTGATCTCCGACACGCGTACACCCGGGCGTCTGATCCAAGCCTCCGTGGAGCATCACGTAAGAACCGAGATCGGGCTCAATCGCGTTCAGAACTGGGAGCTGCTCGCGCCCCAGACCGAAGGCGAGGCAGGCGAAAGCGGCGACGCGGTGGCGCTGGAGATCCGCAATTCGAGCAACATCCTCGTCGCCAACTTCCACGGCTATCGCGTCACCCGTACGCGCAAGCCCGCGCCGGCGGCCGTGACGCTGTACAACTCGCACGACATTCGATTCCGCAACGTTCACGTGAACGGCGAAAGCGGCCTTGGCACCTGCGACGAGAACGGCTGCGCTACTTTCCTGCGGCTCACCAAGTTCCCCTTCGACAATGCCATCCGCGACGTGACCCACGGGCTGGACGTGCGTGAACGCGAGTTTGCGGTGCTCGACGTGATCGGGAAACCCGAACCCGTCGCGGCATCGACTTTCCAGGGAGCCAGGGTGAAAAAGCTGGCCGACGGCTTCCACTCGGCCGGCGGCGGCGCGGTGGACGCCTCAGGCAAGCTCTACTTCATCGACCGGCACTTCCAGCGCATCTGGAGCTGGTCGGACGAAGGCAGGCTGGAGATCGTGCGCGATGCAGCGCTCGATCCCGTCAACCTGTCGGTAGACGCCTCCGGCAACCTGCTCGTGCTCTCGTCTTTCGGACGCAACGGCACGGTCTACAGCCTGAAACCGGGGACACCCGACACTGAACTCACGGTCATCGCTCCGACGGCGAGGGGCAGGCGGAACGCAGCCACCGTTATGCCGGTGAACTGGTGGAACAACGGCGAGTTCAAGGATCAGCTGGACTTCAAGACGTACGAGTTCACGACGCTCTCCGAGATGTTCGCCCGCGACATGGCGGTGCCCAAGGCGCAGGAGTATGTCTCACCCGATGGTAGCCTCGCGCTCCCCGCGTGGCGCGTCTTCGCCCAGGGTCCCGCCGATCACCGCGGCCTGCGCTTCTCGGATTCGCTCGACACCTATGGCTTCGTCCAGGGCCGAGCGGGTGAGCGTGTCTACGTCACCAACGGCTCGGAAAACCGGACCTACAGTGGCAAGGTCGGCGCGGGCGGCGCGCTCACCGATCTCAAGGTCTTTGCGGATCGCGGCGGCGAAGGAGTTGCCTCGGACCCGCAGGGACGCGTCTACGTCGCCAATGGACAGGTCTTCGTCTATTCCCCTCAAGGGCAGGAGATCGGCCGCATCGACGTGCCCGAACGTCCGCTACAACTGGTGTTCGGCGGCAAGGACCGCCAAACGCTGTTCATCCTCACCCATCACGCGCTTTACGCGGCACGCATCGACCACGGACCTGAATGATGCGCAAGATCGTTCGCATGCTGCTGGCTCTCCTGGCCCTTGCCGCTCCCGCAAGCGCCTGGGCCGACCCGCAGTACAAGCTGCTCGTCCTCGCGATCCCCAACAAGTACCACTACGAGTACATTCCGGTGGCACGCGACAGCCTGGAACGCCTGGCCAGGCTCCACGAGTTCGAGTTGGTATGGACGAACAGGCCCGAGGTCTTCGAGCAGGACCTCAAGCCCTACGCGGCGGTCCTGTTCCTCAACACGCCGGGAGAGGAGCTCAACGCGACCCAGCGCGCGGGCTTTGAGGCCTACATGCGCGCCGGCGGGAACGCGATGGTCGTTCACCGTGCGCTGATCATGCCGAACAAGGACTGGCCCTGGTACGAGAAGATGGTGGGGCGCAGCTTCGTCATCCATCCGATGCTGCAGACCGGCGTGGTCACCGTGGAGGACAGCGGCTTCCCCGCAACCTTCGGCCTGCCCTCCCCCTGGCTCTGGAGCGACGAATTCTACGTGACCGCGAACCCGCACAATATCGACATCACGCCGGTGCTGGGCGTGGACGAAAGCAGCTATGATCCCACGCTCATCTGGCCCGGCCAGATTGCAAGGCCGATGGGGAAGCACCACCCCATCGCTTGGCACCATCAATGGGAGAGGGGCCGCGTATTCGTCACCACCCTGGGGCACAACGTCGAGATGTACCGCGACCCTCAATACCTCGCGCACCTGATGGGCGGGATCTACTGGACCGCCACGGGACGAGGTCGCCGCTGACACCGCGCAGCCGGACGTTCAGGTCGGCGCACCGCCCCTGGGAGGAGGTTGGGGCGGTGCGCCTTGGCCGCCGCTTTGCGCAGGCGGGCGGCCAATGTGTTCAAGCGCTGCCGAGCGCCCGATATCGAAAGTCCCGCAGCTTCGCTTGCCCCGATCCGGCCACGTAGACGCCGAAGCGAAGGCTGAGGAAGCCGCCGAAAACGTTATGGTGGATGCCCGAGACTTCCATCCGCGTGCCGTGCCGCTGCCAGGTCCGCCCTTCATCATAGGAGTAGTGCCAGGTGACGACGTTCTCCTCGTTGGTGACGCGCAGGCGCACGCTGCGGGCCTTGTGCGCCACCGCCGCCCAGGGAAGGTCCTCGGAGTACTCGTAGATTTTCAGCTTTTCGGGCGTGAAGCCCAGGCCCACGAATGCTTTGTGGTTGTAGAACAGGAGGATACCCGCCTCTCCATCACCCGTGAGATCGATGGAGATTTCCGCCCGATAGCTGCGATCTCCGACGAGGCACGTCAGCGGCGAGGAATCGGCGGGCGAACTGCCGCTGGCGGTGATCGCCAGTGCGCCCGGTTCATAGCGCGCGCGGTCTGCCTCGCCGGACCTTGGCGCATGGAAGCTCCACTGCACGCCGAAGCGGTCACGGCTGAAGTCGTCCGACAGTGCCGGCGCGGAGGCGCTTGGTACGCCGGCCTTCGGCTTGGGCAGCGGTAGGGAGAGATCGCCCCCCTTGGCGCGGAACCAGCCATCGGCCGTCCACTCGATCGGCTCCAGCAGCGTCTGGCGGCCAAGCGTGCGCATGCCGTTCTCGTAGCCGTGGTAGACCATCCACCAGTCACCCGCCGGGCCTTCCACCAGAGTCGCATGGCCGCGCGACCACCACGGCTCCTCCACGCTGACGGTGCGCACCAGCGGGTTATGCGGGCAGTGCTCCCAAGGGCCATGGATCGAGCGCGATCTTGCGGCGATGACCATGTGCCCGGTGACCGGGCCCGCCGTCCCGCCGATTGCCGTCACGAGGTAGAACCACTCGCCTCGGCGCAGCAGCTTGGGCCCTTCGGGCGCGAAGTTCTCCACCACCCAGTCATCCGGATAGCGCCATGGGTCGTACGCCTTTTCCAGCGTGCCATCCGTGGCAAGGCCATCGTCGGTCAGGCGGACCTTGCGGATGCCATTGGTGAAGAGGTAGCGCTTGCCGTCCTCGCCGACGATGTGCCCGGGATCGATGCTGCCTTCGATCTTGAGATCGATAGGTTCGCTCCACGGCCCGGAGATGTCGTCCGCCCAGATCACGAAGATCGACCAGCCCTCGCCCTTCGGGTCGGCGGGGATGTAGATGAAATAGCGGCCATCGTGCTTGACCAGGTCTACAGCCCAGATCGTGCCGAGATTCTGATGCAACGCAGGCCCAACCGGGGCCCAGTTGACGAGATCGGTCGAGCGCCAGATCACCAGACCCGGATAGGAATCGAAGGACGAAAACGTCATGTAGTAGACGCTGCCATCCTTGAGGATCGTGGGATCGGGGTGGTCCCCCGCCACGATGGGATTGCGGTAGAAACCGTTGCCGAGGTCGGCCTTGCGCTGCCCCTCGGCGCCCGAGCCCCACTTTGGCGCGGGCGTGGCTCGACCTTTCGTGAGCGCATTCGCCAGCGAAGGCACGGCTGCTCCGGCAAGCGCGCCCTGGAACATGGTGCGGCGTGTGATGCTCATCCCTGGCTTCCTACTGGCCTGCAGGCTCAAGCGTGACGAGCGCGACGTCGTTGCTGCGCATCGACACCTCGACCGTGGCTGCGCCGTCGGCGCCCACGCGGACCCGCTTCTCCTGCTCGGGCCTGTCCGCCGTCTCGCGCTGGAGCTGGGACAATTGCGCGTCGCTCAGCGAGGCAGGCATGCCCATGTCAATGTAGGACGAGAGCGGATCGTTCAGCCGGTACCCGGTCTTGCGCACCTGCAGCCGATAGCTGCCCCGGGGCATGTGGGTGAACCGGAACGTGACTTTCTGACTTGCCGTCGCCGGAACCTGCCGCGTGTAGAACGGCTTGTTGCTGAGGTTCTGCACGGGCTGCTGGAAATCCCAGACCAGCGCGGTCACACGCTTGCCGTCGCGCGCCGCCATGGCCTGCTCGTCCCCTGTCGCAAGCGCCTGACCACGAATCTCGTTCAGGTACTTGTAGGCAAACCACGCGGGCTTGCGGATGCCTTCACGGTTCATCAGGCCGAAACCGCCGTGGAACGGCGTGGGCGGCGGCCCCGGTTCCTCGAACAGGTCGGTATAGGTCCAGTAGCTCATGCCCTGCGCCAGGCCTTGCGTCTGCTTGAGCTTGGAGAGGATGTAAGGCGCGCTGATATAGCTGTCGTGCACGAAGTCACGCGGCGTGTAGCTGGTGCTCCACTCCGTGAAGAAGAGCGGCACACCCGGGAAAGCCGAAGCCTCGATCTCGCCGCGAACCTTGCGAACATCGCCGACGATCGCATCGCGCGAAGGTGACAGCTTGGTGTCCTGCTTGCCCTCTTCATCCAGGAAGCCGCCTTCCACGCCGTAGGTGTGGGTCGTCACGAAATCGACCGGCAGCTTGTTGTCCGACGCGTACTTCAGGAACTCCGGCACCCAGGCCGCACCGGCAGTTGCCGGACCGCCGACGCGCAAGGCAGGGTCGATCGCCTTGATGGTGCGAGCGGTGTTGGCGTAGAGTTCGAAGTAGGCCTTCTGGTCTGCCTTTTCCCAGAAGCCGTCGAGGTTCGGCTCGTTCCAGAGCTCGAAGTACCAGCTGCGCACTTCATCAACGCCGTAGCGGCCGCGCACATGGGTGACGAAGGCATTCACGAGATCGCGCCACATCGCCGGGTCGGGGTGCGACGTGTTGCCCTTCCAGTAGAACAGCTGCTGTTCCGAGGTGCGCATCACCGCCGGTGTCCAGCCCAGTTCGACGAACGGTCGGATGTGCTTGGCAAGCAGGCCATCGTACAGCTGGTCGAGCCTGGTCCAGTCATAGACGATCTTGCCGTCCACCTTCCGCACAGTGCCGAGCACGTCATGGAAGACATCGTGGAAGCGGATGTAGCGAAAGCCCAGCTCGTCCGAAGCGACTTTGAGCTGGGCCTGGCTGTCATCGCGGATCAGCGTGCCCGGATAGTCCGAACCGACCGAGAGATCGAAGAAGCGATCGACGGGACCCGTCGGCGCTGCGACATCGATAGCGATCTCGCGCAAGGGCGAGGCTTGGGCGGCCAACGCGGGCTGCGCGATCGCGGCCGCTGCAGCAATAACTGCTCCGATCTTCTGCATGCCAATCCTCTCGATTCTTTGTCGATGTTAGCGCAATCATTGTTAAGCGCAAGAAGGTGTCCAGCCCGGACTTGCCGGGCCGGACACAATCACACCAGTCGGTTGGTGCGGATCAGTTCACGATACCAGTCGGCGCTGAGCTTGGGCGTGCGCTTCAGGGTCTTGAAGTCGACGTGGTGGATGCCGAACAGCTTGGTGTAGCCGTCCTCCCACTCGAAATTGTCCATCAGGCTCCACAGGAAGTACCCCTCGATCGGATACCCTTCGCGTGTGGCGCGCTGGAGATGAGTCAGGTAGTTGCGCAAGTACATGACGCGGTCTGCGTCATAGACCTTGCCGTCCTGCGCGACAGGATCGTCCGCCGAAGTGCCGTTCTCCGAGATGTAGATCTTCTTCGGCTTCCATAGATCGCTGACCGTGCGCACGCCCCAGTAGAGCGCCTCCGGCCCGACATAGAGCCAGGGCGAGGCCATGCGCGGCGAGTTGGCGAGATGGGGCAGGATCTCGTAGCCGCTGGCCGTGTCCGCCGCCCGCACGAAGTTGGGCGTGTAGATGTTGAGGGACACGAAATCGAGCGGCGAACCGATCAGCTTCATGTCGCCCGCCTTCATCTTGGGCGCATCCTTGCCCTGCGCGGCAAGGTAGCTCTCGAGGTAGCGGCCCTCGAGGATGGCGGTGAGGAACATCGCGTTCTCCTCGCGCATCGCCTTACCGGTTGCGGCGATATGCTCGGGCGTCTCGATCGCGGGCACGAAGATCGTCGGGTTGTCCGCCAGACCAACCTCCGTGCCTGCTCTTGCCGCCGCCCGGATCGCCTGCACGCCGAGGCCGTGGGCCAGCACGCCGTGATGGCGGATCTGGTTCACCTCGGCCATGGGCAGCTTGAGGCCGGGCGCCTTGCCGCCGGTCATGTAGGAGAGGTCGGTGAAGCAGCGCAGCTCGTTGACCGTCATGATGTGCTTCACCCGGTCGGTGACCTTGCCCGCCATGTAGCCGGCGTAATCCCCGAACGCATAGGCGGTGTCGCGCGACTGCCAGCCGCCCTCTAGACCCGTGGGCAGGTCCCAGTGGAAGAGCGTCATGTGCGGCTCGATGCCCGCTGCAAGCAGGCCGTCGATCAGGCGATTGTAGTAGTCGAGCCCCTTCTGGTTGGGCTTGCCCCTGCCGCTCGGGAAGATGCGCGACCACGCCACGGAGAAGCGATAGGCCTTGACGCCCAGCGCCTTGAGGAGCTCGATGTCCTCCTTGTAGCGGTGATAGCTGTCGCAGGCGACGTCACCGGTTCCACCGTCGCGCGTCTTGCCCGGGGTGTGCGAGAACACGTCCCAGTTCGTCTCGCCGCGTCCGTCTTCCTTTACCCCGCCCTCGATCTGGTAGGATGCGGTCGCGCAGCCCCAGAGGAAGTCGGCGGGGAAGGAAAGCGCGTCGGCAGCGGCGGCGCCCGAGGAAGCGGCGGCGGAAGTTGCGGCTCCGCCCTGTGCGGCAGCACCCCGGCCCCCCAAAGCAGCCCCGAGCGCTGCGGCACCGAAGCCGAGGCCGAGCTGGCGGCGATTGATTCCTGTCATTGGTCCGTCTCCTGAAATGTCGACCGGGGCTTACTGCCCGGCCATGATCCTGACGAGGCCGTTCAGGGACTGGCCCGTCGGCAGCGCCTGACGGCTGGTGAGCCTGCCGCTCGCATCGTCCCAGACCAGTTCCGCCTTGCGACCGCCTTTCCCGCGATAGGCGTTGGTGGTGCCATCATCGTCGTAGAGCGTGAAGGAAGCGTCGGCGCCCGGATAGACGCGGATGCTGTCGATCATCTGCTTCGTGGCGGTGCTCTGCACCTGTGCGCCGATGGGGACGATGGAGCCGGCCTTCACGAAGACCGGAATACGCTCGATGGGCGTGTCGACCTCCACCGTCTGCCCGCCTTCGAAGCGCTGGTTGGTCCAGTAGTCGTACCAGGCGGTGCCCGCGGGCAGGTAGACCGACCGGCGGGTCTGGCCCTGCTTCGTCACCGGAGCGACGAGGAAGGCCTTGCCGAGCATGTACTCGTCGCCGATCGTCGCGACCTTGGGGTCGTTGGGGAAGTCCATGAACAGCGCCCGCATGAACGGCGCACCGGTCTCGTAAGTCCCGCGTCCCAGCGAGTAGAGGTACGGGATCAGCGAATAGCGCAGGCGCAGCCAGTCGGCGAGGATCGGCTCGGCCGCGGTGCCGTATTCCCAGAGCGAGGCTCCGGGCCGCTGGCCGTGGATGCGAAGAGTGGGCGTGAAGACGCTGTACTCGAACCAGCGGACGAACAGCTCGGGATAGTCGGTGTAGTCGGGCGCCATCGCGGTCGCGCCCGCAGGATCGACGAGTAGCGGGTGCTGCGCCTTGGGTCCGCTCGGCCACTGCCATCCGCCGATGTCGCTGCCCCAGTAGGCAAGGCCGCTGGCGGTGAAGCCCAGACCTGCCGGAACCTGCCGCTCAAGCGCCTCCCAGGTGGACTTGACGTCGGAGGACCAGAACAGCCCTCCATTGCGCTGCGAACCAAGGTAAGCGGCACGCGCCAGGATCATGTTGCGGAAGTTCGGGCGATCCCGCTCGGACCCTGCCGCCACGCCGCCGGTGTGCACCAGCGGGAAGAGGTTGTGGTAGCGGTCGCCCGAACCGATCGAATAGAAGTAGCCGTCCGGGATAAGGTCTGGCTCGGTCTCGTCGAGCCAGAACCAGTCGAAACCTTCGGACAGGATGTTGTCGCGCAGCTTGCCCCAGAACCACTCGCGCGCCTCGGGATTGGTGCTGTCGATCAGGGCGCCGGCCCGATCATAGCGCATCGGCAGGCCGTCGACGACGTTGCCCTCCTTGTCCTTCAGCAGCCAACCCTTGGAGGACAGCATGTCGAAGTAGCGGGACTCCCGCTCGAAGCGCGGCCAGACGCTGATGATCGAGCGCATGCCCATCGACTTCAGCTGCTCGTTCATCCCCTTGGGATCGGGGAAATAGGTGCGATCGATGTCGAGCTGGCCCATGCGCGACCAGTAGAACCAGTCGAGAACCATGACGTCGAGCGGCAGGTTGCGCTGCCGATAGCCTTGCGCGACGTCGAGCAGTTCCTTCTGCGTCTCGTAGCGGGCCTTGCTCTGGATCAGGCCGAATGCCGCCTTGGGGGGCAGCGGCGTCTCGCCGGTAAGCTTGGCATAGCCTGCGTAAAGCTCGTCCGTGGTCTTGCCGGTGATGACGAAGAACGACACGCGCTCGCCCACTTGCGACTGGAAGCGAGTGCTGCCGTGGAGGCCAGGCCACACGAGAGTACGCGCCGGGTTGTCCCAGACGATGCCGTAGCCCTTGTTGGTGACCATGAAGGGAACGCAGACAGTCTCGCCCGCCGGTGCGTCGTAGTTGTGCGCGCAGTCGATCTGCCGCCCCCTGAGGTCGAGCGTGCCTTCCTGGTTCTGGCCAAGGCCATAGTAGTGCTCGTCGGCGGCCGCGTCGAACGTCGCGCCGGCCTTGAAGGTCTTTTCGCCGTTGACGGTGACAGGCGCCATTTCCCACCCGGTCATGCGAGTGAGCACGGTCCCGTCCGCACTTTTGACCGACAGGGTAACCGGCGGCAGCGACGGCGCGAAATAGCGCTGCATCATCGTCGGCGCAGGAGGATAGGGCTGCGCGTCGACCGTCAGCGTGAGCGCGGAAGAAGCGAACACATCGCCAGAGGCATCCGCCCGGTGAGTCCAGCCCGCGGCATCGGCCTTCGCGTTTGGCCCCTCGCCCGGAGACGCACTCGCCAACGCCGGATCGAGGGCGATCGTCACCCGCACGATATTGGGCGCATAGGGCTCGACAGCGACACGGCTGCCGTTCCGGTCGAGCAGCGCCATCGGCTCTGCCGCCGCGCCGCTGGCGGCAAGCGCCATCCACGACAACCCCAGCGCCAGCAATCCCTTTTGTGCGACCTGCGCCGCGCGCGCCCTGCCGGTCATCTTCATTCCCCTCCTTACCCGTTTCACTTCACGCCGCCTCTCGGGCGCAAGACATATGGACTATCGCTGCCGGTTCGATGCCGCGCGATTTCGGTGGATCATTGATATCGCTAGCGCCGAAAAAGCTTCGGCCACACCAGCGCTTCCGCACAGGCACGCGTCCTGGATGCAGGTGCGGTGCCGCAGGCTGTCGAAACCACCCATCAACATGGCCATCCTCTTGAACCCCTCGCCGCCCGGAAACTGACGCTCCGGTGCCGAATACGAATAGACAATCGCTTTGGTATCGCTATCACATCGCCCTGTCGAGTGGGAGTTAGGGATGGTGATCGTATTTTCTTTCGGGGATTCCGCAGGAGAGAGCGTGCGCACCAGTAGTACGCGCTCGTATCTGGCCGCGCCTCGGCCGTCAGCCTCGTTACCGAGTGGAAGCCGCGCCGCCGGGACCATGCTGCAGGGTGCTTTGGCGGCCGGTGTCTTCGCATGATCGCGGAACTGGTCGGCAACGACACCACCCGCGCCTGCTATCCCAGCCTCAAGGGCAAGAAGGTCTTCGTAAGCGGCGGCGCCAGCGGCATCGGCGAAGGGCTGGTAGAAGGCTTCGCGGCGCAAGGCGCCCGTGTCGCGTTCTGCGACATCCTCGACGGTCCCGGACAGGCGCTTGCGGAACGGCTCGGCCGCGAAGCCCTCTTCGCTCCCTCGTTCCACCCTTGCGACTTGCGCGATCTTTCCGCGCTCGAGGCCATGATGGCGCAGGTTCAGGACAGGCTGGGCGGTATCGACGTGCTGGTCAACAATGCCGCGCGCGACGACCGGCACACCATCGCCGAAGTCAACCCGGAGTTCTGGGAAGAGAACATGGCGGTGAACCTGCGGCACCAGTTCTTCGTGGCCCGCGCTGCCATTCCGGCGATGCGCGCCGCAGGCGGCGGAGTGATCCTGAACTTCGGTTCGATAAGCTGGCATCTGGCCCTGTCCGATCTCGTCCTTTACCAGACTGCCAAGGCGGCGATCGAAGGCATGACCCGGGCGCTCGCGCGCGAACTCGGCAGGGATGGGATACGCGTGAACACCATCGTGCCCGGGAACGTGAAGACCGAGCGCCAGATGAAATGGTACACACCGGAAGGAGAGGACGAGATCGTCGCCGCGCAGTGCCTTGACGGCCGGATACTTCCGGCGGACGTAGCGGCGCTGGCGATGTTCCTTGCCTCGGACGATGCAAGGATGTGTACGGGACACGATTACTTCATCGACGCGGGCTGGCGCTAGATCAAGGCGCATCCCGCGACAACATACGACAAGGAAGACGGGAAGATGAGTGAGAGGGTGGTTGAGAAGGTCAACATGACCTTCATCGCCGCGATCGTAGCGGTCGCGACGATCGGCGGTTTCATGTTCGGTTACGATTCGGGCGTCATCAACGGCACGCAGAAGGGCCTTGAGAGCGCATTCGACCTTGGCCGGCTTGGCATCGGCGTGAACGTCGGGGCCATCCTCGTCGGCTCGTCGATCGGCGCCTTCGTTGCCGGAAGGCTGTCGGACCGGATCGGCCGCCGCGGCGTGATGATGCTGGCCGCCGTGCTGTTCCTGGTCAGCGCGCTGCTGGCAGGCGCCGCCGGAAGCTCGGAGATCTTCATCATCGCCAGGATCATCGGCGGCCTGGGCGTGGGCGCGGCCAGCGTCATCTCGCCCGTCTACATCTCCGAAGTCACTCCCGCGTCGGTCCGGGGACGGCTGTCGAGCATCCAGCAGGTCATGATCATCACCGGCCTCACCGGTG
Source organism: Novosphingobium silvae (assembly GCF_009856825.1). Classification (GTDB taxonomy): domain Bacteria; phylum Pseudomonadota; class Alphaproteobacteria; order Sphingomonadales; family Sphingomonadaceae; genus Novosphingobium; species Novosphingobium silvae. The sequence continues at coordinate 58,217 of NZ_WVTD01000015.1, forward strand.
CATTCGTCGCCAACTTCGCGCTCGCGCGCTATGCGGGCGGATCGACCGCAGACTTCTGGCTCGGCTATCCGGCCTGGCGCTGGATGTTCTGGCTGCAGGCCATTCCGGCGGCGATCTATTTCCTCGCCCTCCTCGGCATTCCGGAAAGTCCGCGCTACCTTGTCGCACGCGGGCATATCGAACGTGCGCAAGCCGTCCTCACCCGCTTGTTCGGCGCTACGGAAGCCGAACGCAAAGTGGCGGAAATCCGCGCCAGCCTTGCCGCCGACCATCACCGCCCCCGCCTCTCCGACCTTCTCGACAAGGCCAGCGGCAAGGTTCGTCCCATCGTGTGGACCGGGATCGGCCTTGCGGTATTCCAGCAGCTCGTCGGTATCAACGTAGTCTTCTACTACGGCGCCACGCTTTGGGAGGCAGTCGGGTTCTCCGAGGATTATGCCCTCCAGACCAACATCCTGTCGGGCGTGCTCTCCATCGGTGCCTGCCTCGCCACGATCCTCCTGGTGGACCGCATCGGCCGCAAGCCACTGCTGCTGATCGGCTCGGCTGGAATGGCAGTGACTCTGGCTGTCGTCTCCTACGCTTTCTCCACGGCCGTTACGGACGCAGCGGGAGCCGTCAGCCTGCCAGGCAACAATGGCGTGATCGCGCTGGTCGCCGCTAACCTCTACGTCGTGTTCTTCAACATGAGCTGGGGGCCGATCATGTGGGTCATGCTGGGCGAGATGTTCCCCAACCAGATCCGCGGCTCCGGCCTTGCCATCGCCGGGTTTGCCCAGTGGATGGCGAACGCCGCCATCTCGGTCAGCTTCCCTTCGCTTGCGGTGTCCCCCGGACTTGCGGTCACGTACACGGGATACGCGCTTTTCGCGGCAATCTCGTTCTTCTTCGTGCGCGCCATGGTGCATGAGACGAAGGGACGCGAACTCGAGGACATGGAGGGGTGACGCCCACGATCCGCCTGGCGCGCGGCGATGTGGACGCGGCGATCTCGCCGGGACGCGGCGGTAGCCTGCGCTTCCTGCGCAAGGCGGGGCGGGACATTCTGCGCGGTACCCCGGGCGATGTTCCGCCCGATCCCCGCGGACCGCTGGAGACTGCGTGCTTCCCGCTCGTGCCCTACGCCAACCGCATCGGCCACGGCCGGTTTCGCTACGGCGGCGAGGACTGCACGGTTCCGCTGAACTTCGGCGATCATCCTCACAGCCTGCACGGCTTCGGCTGGACCGCTGCCTGGACCGTCGCCAAGGCGGGCGAGGACCGTGTACTCCTCGTCCATGAAGGGGATCGCTCCTGGCCGTCTGCCTACCGGGCCGAGCAGCGCATCTCGCTGCTCGAGAACGGCATCGAGCTGGTCCTGCGGGTCGAGAACCTTTCGGATCGGCCGATGCCTGCCGGACTTGGGTTCCATCCCTACTTCGCGCGCGAACCGGGAACGAGGCTCCGCTTCAAGGCGCAGGGCGTCTGGCTCACGGGCGACGACCTGCTGCCCGAGCGCATCGCTCCTGCGGCTGCGCTGGGCGACTGGGACAAAGGCAGCCCACTGGCGGGCGACACCCTGATCGACAACTGTTACGCAGGCTGGGACGGAGAGGCGGAAGTGACGCGGGAGGACGGAAGCTTCGTCCGCGTCACGGCGAGCGGAGCGCCGTTCCTTCACCTTTATCGACCACCGGAACTGCCGATCTTCTGCCTGGAGCCGGTCACGCACATGCCAAATGCCCTGAACCGGCCCGAGGGCATGGCTTCACTCGGCCCGGGACAGGCGCTGCACCTTGCCATGACGATCACCGCCGGTTGAGCGGATCAATGCGTGGTGCGGTCCTGCCCGCGTGAGCGGGACCGGGGCCGGCGACGCGGCGCGGCGTCCGACTGGCGGCGGATCAAGGTGTAATCGAGGAGCACGTGCGGAGCATCCTCTGTCTCGGCTTCGCTGCCGTTCCGGCTGGCGCGCCGCAACTGCTCGACGATAAGGTCGACCGCAGCCCGGGACATGTCGCTGATGGGCTGCCGGATCGTCGTCAGCTCCGGCCAGATGGTCGTGGCCAGAAGCGTGTCGTCGAACCCGCAGACAGTGAGATCGCCGGGAACATCAAGGCTGCGGCGATGGGCCACGGCGACGGCGGCGGCGGCCATGTCGTCGTTGCTGGCGAAGATCGCGGTCGGTGGCTCGGCCAGGTCCAGGATCTGCTCTGCCGCATCCAGCCCCGAGCGGTACGTGAAGAAACCCTGCACGACAAGCGATGGCTCCAGCGTGAGGCCCGCCTCCTCCAGCGCTGCGACATAGCCCTCGTAGCGCCGCTCGCTGGCCCGCTGGTTCGGGTTGCCCTTGATGAAGCCGATGCGGGTATGCCCGAGCGCAATCAGGTGCCGGGTCATCTCGCAGGCGGCATGGAAGTCGTCGATGCTTACCACCGCGGTTCCATTCGGTGCATAGCCCGTCGCGACCGAGACCGCAGGTATGCCGGCAATCTGCAGCGCCTCGAGCATCTGCGGCGCGTCGCAGAGCGGAGGCGGCAGGATTATGCCGTTGAGACGGCCACGCTGCAGGTGCCGGATCAACTGGTCCACCGGCCACCCTTCCTCGAACTGCTCCACGACGAGGTGCACGTTGTTGCGGCTCGCCTGATCCAGTCCACCCACCATGAACTCGCTCAGGTACGAGGAGGAGGGATTGCTGTAGAGCAGACCGATGCGCATCTCCTCGCCGCCAGCCAGCGTGCGGGCGGCGGCGCTGGGCGAATAGTTGAGCGCCTCGATCGATCGTTCGACCTTTTCACGAGTGGACGGGCGGACGGCGGCACGATTGTTGATGACGCGCGATACCGTCATCGGAGAGACGCCCGCGTGCTCGGCTACGTCGCTGATCGTAGGCACCTCGCGCTGCCGGCGCTGGGCTTTGGACGTCCTACCCTTGATCTTGGTCTGGTCAGCCATTGCGCCCTTGTGAACGAACATGGGCGATACGGCAACTACGGCGAAAGGACGCCTCCGACCTGGTCCGCTGCCCTGCGCCGCCGCAAACTGCAGCCTTGCGGGGAACAGGCGCCGTTCCGCGACGTTCGCTCCGTCATGAGCAAAGCCCATGGCGCCGTTAGCAAGATGCTGGACGAGTTGGAGAAACTCGTCGAGGACAATGAGAAGACCACGATGGGCGAAATCGTGGAGGTGCTGGGGCAGCGCAGCTTCGGCCCTTTCCTGCTGCTGCCTGCTCTTCTGGAGATGTCTCCCGTTGGCGGCATCCCCGGGGTACCGACCGCACTCGCAGCGATCATCGTCCTTTTCGCAGCGCAGATCGTGATGGGCCGCAAGCACATGTGGCTGCCGGGCTTCCTGGAACGCAGGTCCCTGCGCACGAAGCGGATCGGCAAAGCCATGCCGTTCCTGCGCAAGGCAGGTTCCTTTCTCGACCGATGGTTTCACGGGCGCATGAAGACCCTGACGCAGGGCGCCTGGCTGCGCGGAGCGGCGATCTGTGTCATCGTGCTGGCGCTTACCGTGCCGCCGCTCGAACTCCTGCCCTTCGCAAGCACGGCTCCGATGGCTGCCATAGCCGCGTTCGGACTGGCGATGCTGGTGGGCGACGGCCTGCTGATGCTTGCCGCATTCCTTTGCGCCGGCCTGGCCTTCGCCGTTGGTTTTGGGATGATCGGTCGCGGTTGACCTTGCCCGGCCTTTCGTGGTCGAGCCTCGCCTACGCTCCTGCCGGCCGCAGCCCGGCCACTTCTGCAGTCGGGGTTTGGGCAGCCTCGCCCCGGGAGTAAGTCCCGATCAGGACCCCGGCCGCCAGAACACGCCCTGTGATCGCGCGCACGAATTCCGAGCGTCCGGGATTCTCGCCTAGCTGTGGCGCCTCCGAAAGAGCGAAGAGCTGGAACACGTAGTCGTGCGGACCATGTCCCGTGGGCGGATCGGGCGGCAGCCATCCTTCACCCAGATAGCTGTTCCGGCCGACATCACGCCCGTCGTCCGAACCCGCACCGTCGGGAAGGATTTCGCCTTCCGCAAGACGGTTGGTATCGGGAGGAAGCGCCCAGACAAGAGCGTGCACGAGCGGATTGGGAGCGGGAGCGTCCGGGTCCTCCACCAGAAGCGCGAGGCATGCCGTTTCCGGTGGCACCGCATTCCAGACGAGTGGCGGCGAGGAGCCCTCGCCATCTGCGGTGAAACGTACCGGAAGGCGCTGCCCATCGGCAAACGCGGGGCTCGACAGCTCGATCGCGAGTTGCGTGAGGCCCAGGTCCTGCTGCACAATCGCGAGCTTGGCATGGCCTGCCCGCACGTTCTTCAGGAGCGATCCGAGCCAGGCTGGAACATGTTCAAGCACTATGTACCTCCACTCGCGTGAATGCCTGCCTCAACGGTCTGTGCGCCCGCGCCGCAAGAGCAGCAGGGCTCCTCCTGCCAAGGCAGACACCGCCGTAGCGCCCGCGGCGATCGCCGCCTTACGGCGCACTTCCGGCCGCCGCGAATGACCGTCGGGTCCGCTCGGCGTCGTCGGCGGCGAGAACAGGGTGCCATCGGTGACTTCGCCCCGCTCCGCCTTGCGCGACCAGGCGTCCATGAAGCCGTTCATCATGGAGGCGCTCAGGTTGGGCGTGGCGAACTGAACCAGTTTCAGCCCGATGCCGGGTGCGCCCACGAAGGTCGAGTTCCTCGGCCGGCGTGCAAGCCTGACCACCGCCCGGGCGACGGTGTCTGGCGGCAGCGATCCGGGCGGAAGCGAAAGGCGAGCGCCCGTGTAGTTTCCCGCATGCCCAACCGCAGGCGTATCCACGAACGTGGGGTAGACATCGCAGATGTGGATGTTCGGCCGCTTGGACAGTTCGCCTCGAAGCGCCTCGCTGAACCCGCGCAGGCCGAACTTGCTGGCAGCATAAGCTGCCGCATAGGGCGTCCCAACGAAGGCGCCGACGGAGATCATGTTCACCCATGTCCCGCGATCCTGCTGCAGGAAGATCGGCAGAACCGCGTGGGCCTCGTACATGTGGCTGAGGAGGTTTGCCTTGATCACCTCCTCATGATCCTGAAGGGGGACGTCCTGGTACTTGCCCACCACGCCCACGCCGACGCAGCTGAACCACAGGTCGATGCCGCCCAGCAGGTCGCGTGCCTCGCTTGCGAAGGCTGCGACCGCTTCGGCGTCCGTCACGTCGAGCACCCGAACCTCGGCCGTGCCTCCCGCCTCGCGGCAGCGGCGCGCGATGTCTTCGAGGCCAGGCTCGCCGCGGGCGGCGAGCACCACGCGCGCGCCATCCCGGGCGAAGGCGATGGCAGTGGCTGCACCGATCCCGCTCGAGGCTCCGGTGATGACGATGCGCTTCCCGGCGCTGCTTCGGCTCATGTGCGTGTCTCCATCCTGATGGAACTTCCACCCGATCGGGCCTGTTCCCGCGCGCTGTCGCGGATCGATCTCGCCCGGTCGGCCGCCTGCGTCACGCCCGGGTCATCCATGCGAACGCCTGCTGCAGGCGAGCGGCGGCGTTCGTTTCGAAGATCGCGCCATGTGCGAAGATCACCCGCTCGGGCTGCAGCGCGGTGACGCGGCCGATCGCCTTGCGGGCCGCTTCTCCTCCCAGCTTCAGCGCCTTGCGGACATGATGCGCGGTCGTCCCCCGGTTTCCGCCTGCGGCTTGTACGGCAAGGCGAGTCACGGGCGGTAACTTGTGCGGTTCAAGGTTCTGGATCGTGTCGCAGAGTATCAGCGTGCGGCTGCTCTTGTGGAAGAAGTAGCTTTCGCAGAAACCGCCGCCCCCACGTATGAGCCCCTGGTCCAGCGCATCGGCCCATTCCGAAGGGGCTTCCTCGCCCAGATCGCTGTCGATGAGGACGCTCGAGAGCCGTACCTGCAGCCGTTCGCGCAAGCCCGGAACGGCCCATGTGGCCGCTTGAGGAAAGGCCCGCTGCCAGTCGGCAAGGTTCGTCCAGTGCGCCGTAGTGGGCGCGATCAAGTGCCGGACGGGTCCGAGCGCGCGCAGCGCACCGGCGAGCCGGGGGGTAAAGGCGGTGGGCGAATGCAACACCAGATCGCCGTTATCCAGCCGCAGGACCGTCATCCTCACCGGCAGGGAGAGGCCGCTCGCGACCATGGTGTCGTCGACGATCCAGAGGCCTTCGTCGAGTTGCTTGGGCGATGCCAGCGGCGGATATCCGACCTGCTTCGGATCGGCGGCACCCGATCGTGCAAGCCACAGACGATAAAGGGCCGCAGCACCGGCCGCTGCGATACCGGCGCCGAGCGCCCCGCGTTTCCAGGTCATGTGCTCATCCTTTCTCGATGTTCCGATCATACCTCGGGCAGGCCGGGGAGCAGCTTGTCGGGCGTGATCGGGAAGCTGCGGGGCCGCACGCCGCAGGCGTTGTAGATCGCGTTGGCAATCGCACCGGCCGCGCCGCAGATGCCAAGTTCGCCCACGCCCTTCGATTGCAGCGGGCTGCCCGCGGGATCGCGCTCTTCCACCAGCAGGACGTCGAGGTGCGGCACGTCGAGGTTTACCGGAAGATGGTACTCCGCAAGGTCCGGGTTGACGATGTGACCATCGCGAGGATCGAACACCAGATCCTCGGTAAGGGCGCTGCCGATGCCCCAGACCATGCCACCCATGCACTGCGACGTGGCGGTCTTCTCGTTCAGCACGCGGCCCAGCGAAAAGGCTCCCGTGAAACGACGTATCCGCACTTCGCCGGAGTAGGCGTTCACGGCCACCTCGGTGAAGAACGCGCCGTACATGGCAGCCGCGAAGGCCTCCGCGATCTTGCCGGGCTTGAAGTGTCCGATCTCCTCGACGTCACGGCCTTCGAGAAGGTCGGCAAGCGGCACCTTGCGATTGCCGCTGACCGCATGGCCATCCTTGAGCGTAAGACCAGCTTCGGCGCAGCCGAGCTTCCTTGCCAGTTCCTCGCGGATGCCCTCGCACGCTTCGAACACGGCCGAACCTGTTGAGGAGGCGCCCCAGCTTCCGCCCGAGCCCGAACCGGGCGGGAAGGCGGTGTCGCCAAGCTTCACGTCTACCGCCGCCGGATCGAGGCCCAGCATTTCGGCGGCGATCTGGCCCAGCACGGCATACGTGCCGGTGCCTATGTCCGTCATGTCGCTGGCGACTTCGGCGGTGCCGTCGCCGCGCAGCGTGACGCGGGCGTGGGCCTCGTTGAGATTGTGCACCCGCGTGGCCGTCGCCATGCCACTGCCGATCCACCACTCGCCCTCGCGCCGCTGGCAGGGACGGCGCGGGCCCTTGTCCCAGCCGAAGCGTTCGGCCCCGCTGCGAAGGCATTCCTCCAGCTTGCGCGAGCTGTACGGTATGTCCTCGCTCGGGTGCCGCTCGGGAATGTTGCGGAGCCGCAGTTCGACAGGGTCGATGCCGCTCGCTTCGGCAAGCTCGTCCATCGCCGCCTCGAGCGCCTGCATGCCGACCGCTTCTCCGGGCGCGCGCACCGAACCGGCGGTGACGCGGTGGACACGGGCGAGTTGCAGATCGAGCACCCGGTTTTCGCCGGGATAGAGGAACTCGCTCGCCTGGAGGACAGGCTCGGCGAACTCCTCCTCGGGCAGGTTGGAGACCCATGCCTCGTGACCGAAGCCGATCAGCCGCCCCTCTGCGTCAGCGGCGAGCCGGAGCCGCTGGCGTGTTTCGGAACGGCGCATGACGCACTGGAACACCTGCTGGCGCAGCATGACCACGCGCACCGGTCGACCCAGCCGGATCGCCGCCACGGCCGCTGCCACACCCTCCGGGCTGATACCCAGCTTCGAGCCGAACCCGCCGCCCACGTAAGGCGAAAGCAGGTGCACCTTCTCGGGTTCGATGCCCAGCGCGTCGGCCAGTTCCTTGCGGTTGAAGCGCAGCATCTGCAGGCTGGAATAAAGCGTCAGCGTCTCCCCATCCCACTGGGCGATGCTGGCATGAGGCTCCATCGCCGCGCTGTTGTGGCCCTCCGTCGTGTAGATGACGTCCACCGCGTGGGCCGCCTGACGCATGGAGCCTTCAAGATCTCCCTGGATCGTCGGATCCTCGAAAGGCTCGAATGTCGCCCGCTCGTCTGCGGGATCGACAAGCGCATCGGGCTCCTCGCGGTACTCGACCTTGAGGTGCTTGGCCGCATGGCGTGCCTGTTCGAAGGTTTCCGCAACCACGAGAGCGATGGGCTGCCCGTAGTACTGCACCTCGCGCACCTTGCGCACGGGGGACTCGCCCGCGCCGCCTTGCGCTGGGCGCGCGATCATGCGCTCGTCGGAGATCACGGCGATGAAGCCGGGCAAGTCGCGCACCGAGCTCTCGTCCAGCAGAGTGACTTCGCCCCTGGCGATCGTCGCCGTGACAAGCACGCCTTCGACGCAGCCCGGTATTTTGTACCTGTATTCCGCTGCATAAGTCGCGGAGCCAGATACCTTCAGGGGTCCCTCGGGCCGGTCGAGAGGCTTGCCGATCACCCCTTGCGCCATGGCATCAAGGCGGTTGCGCTCGTCCGGTTCATCCATGGTGAGCGAACGGGTCATGCGTTTTCTCCTGTCGCCTCGCGCAGCACGGCCTTCAGCACGCGCTTGGTCATCGGTATCTTGAAGTCGTTGGCGCCATAGCCCCGTGCGTCGGCCAGCAGGACGTCCGCCGCCTCGTCGAACAGCGCGTCCGACGGCTCGCGGCCGAGCAGGAGCGCGTCCACCCGCTCGTCGTGCCACGGCTTGTGCGCCAGCCCCCCGAACGCGAGCGAGGCATGGCTGATGCGCCCGTCCTCCATTCCTAGCACGCAGGCGATCGACACCAGTGCGAAAGCATAAGACGCCCGGTCGCGCACCTTGCGATAGAGCTGTGCGCCGCCCGCCGGCGAAGGCAGGACGACAGCGGTGATCACCTCGCCGGGCTCGAGCACGTTGTCCCGCTCGGGCGTGTCGCCGGGAAGCCGGTGAAATGCCCGCACCGGCACGCTGCGGATGCTGCCATCGACTGCCGCGATCTCGACTTTGGCATCCAGCGCTGCAAGCGCCACCGCCATGTCGCCCGGATAGGTCGCGATGCAGCTTTCGCTTGCGCCGAGGATCGCGTGGATGCGGTTGAAGCCGCCAAGGGCGCTGCAGCCGCTGCCCGGCTCCCGCTTGTTGCAGGGCTGGTCGCGGTTATAGAAGTAATAACAGCGCGTTCGCTGGCACAGGTTGCCGCCGGTGGTGGCCTTGTTGCGCAACTGGAAGGTGGCTCCCGCCAGGATCGCGCGGGCGAGCACCGGATAGTCGCGGCGGATGCGCTCGTCGGCGGCGCAAGCGCTGTTGGTCACCAGCGCACCGATGCGCAGACCGCCATCCTGCTCGTCGATCGTGCCGAGTTCGAGACGGTTGATGTCGACCAGTTCGTCCGGCCGCTCGATCTCCAGCTTCATCAGGTCGAGCAGGTTGGTGCCGCCCGCAATCAGCCGTGCACCGTCGCGGGTCTGTTCGGCCGCGTGAGTGACCGCCTCGGCCCGGCTATACGTGAACGCCCTCATCGACCCGCCTCCAGAACTTCGGTGATGGCATCGACGATATTCGAGTAGGCGCCGCAGCGGCAGAGATTGCCGCTCATCCTCTCGCGGATTTCCTCGGGCGTCAGCCTGCCGGGTGCAGAGAGATCCTCGCTGACGAAGCTGGCCCAGCCGCTCGCCGCCTCGTCCAGCATCGCCTTGGCCGAGCATATCTGGCCGGGCGTGCAATATCCGCATTGATACCCGTCGTGGCGGACGAACGCGGCCTGCAGCGGATGAAGCTCCTCAGCCGTTCCGAAATCCTCAATGGTGGTGACCTCATCGCCTTCGTGCATCACCGCCAGGGTGAGACAGCTGTTGATCCGCTGGCCGTTCACCAGGACGGTGCAGGCACCGCATTGGCCGTGGTCGCAACCCTTCTTGGTTCCGGTCAGCCCGCAGTCCTCGCGCAGGAAATCGAGCAGGGTCGTTCGCGGATCACCTGTGAAGTCGTGATCCGTTCCGTTGATCGTCAGTGGCATCGGGTCCTCGCGTATCGGGGACGATCCCGGCGAAGTACCGAACACGCCGAAATCAGGGTCATGGAGCCCTTTGTGGACTTGTCTGGCCAACGGGCTCGGCAAGGTTTGGTTGCCGCCCGCTATCCTGCTTTTCGGTGAGCGGACCTCGTGGCGGAGCGGGAAGCGCCTCCCCGTCCTGTGCGGGGTGAATTTACGGGAACGGCATGGGGCGCAAAGCGGTTGGGCAAGTTCAGGCCGATGCAGGAGACATCATGACCGACCTTGCCGACGCACATACCCAGCTATCCACGCTGAAAGGCCGCCAAGCCCTCATCACCGGCGGGACCACCGGCATCGGCCGCGCCATCGCCGTGCTCCTTGCAAGCGAGGGCGCAAAAGTGTTCATCTGCGGCCGCACGCCGGAGCATCTGGAGGATGCACTCGAACGCATCCGGGAAGTGGGCGAAGGAGACGGGATCGCGCTCGATCTCGCCGAACCCGACGCCGTCCGTCAGTTCTTCGAGGCTGCGAAAGCCTGTCTGCCCTCGCCCGACATCGTGGTCGTGAACGCGGCCGTGGCGGCCGGCGGCCTCTCCGACGTGAGCGTGGAGGAACTGCGCTATGCCATCGCCACGGATTTCACGGCCTATCTCACCACCGCTCATGCCGGCGCCGAACTGCTGAAGGACAAGGGCGACATCGTCCTCATCGGCTCCATGAGCGCCCACGTCCTAGGCCCCGGATCGACCGTCTATGCAGGGATAAAGGCCGGCATCGCGGGTTTCTCCGAAGCCCTGCGGCGCGAACTGGGCAGCAAGGGCATCAAAGTCTCGCTGGTGGAGCCGGGCAAGACCGGCGCCGACATGCAGTATCCCGACGTTCCGGCTGAAAAGCAGCGCGAGATGATCCGCGAGGAGACGATGCTCCGGGCCGAGGACATCGCGGTGGGCGTGCACTATCTTCTCACCCAACCACGGAGGGCCGTCGTCCAGCAACTCACCATCGTGCCAAGGGCGCAGGAAGAATGAGCTACTCGGTAGACCGCCTCGTCATCACGCCCCACGACGTCGATCTTTCCCGCTCGCCGCTCGCGGGGCATCTCGATGCCGAGACTTACGTGCTGGGCGCCTTCAACCCCGGCCTGACGCGGCTTGCCAACGGCAACCTGCTGGCCATGGTCAGGGTTGCCGAAGCGCTGCGCCAGCCGATACGCGACGGGCACGTTCATGCGATCCGCTGGGAAGGCGGAGAAGGGAAAGGGCGTTACGTTCTCGACCCATGGCCTCTGGAGCATGCAGAGACGGCCGACCCGCGCAAGTTCCTGCTGCGCGGCGGGGGCTGGCGGATCATGGCGCTCACCTCCCTGTCGTGGCTGCTTCCGGTGGAACTCACCCCGGACGGGCTGGAGATCGTCAAAACCCACTATGATCGCGCCATCGCGCCCGCGTACGATTTCCAGTGCTACGGCGTCGAGGATGCGCGCATCAGCCGGGTGGGGGATCGCTATCTGATGACCACCTGCTCGGTCAGCCCCGAGCGGCATTCGACCACGCTCTACAGCTCGCCCGACGGTCTCGACTGGACGTTCGAGGCTATCGTGCTGGATCACCAGAACAAGGACATGCTGATCTTCGAGGGACTGATCGGCGATCAGTACTGGGCACAGACCCGCCCCCTGGGAGACCTTTACTTCGCCTATCCGCCGGGAAGCGAGTGGCGGGCCGGGCCGTCGATCAATCTCGCCCATTCGCCCGATGCCCTGTTCTGGAAACCATGGCACAAGCCCGGCATCCGGCCACATGCGGCCACCGTCGCCACGGCGCGGATGGGCGGCGGCGCGCCTCCGATCCTCACGGACGATGGCTGGCTGACGCTGTGGCATGGCGTGGAGCCCAAGGAGATCGTGGGCATCTACCGCACCTACTGGTCGGTTCTGGACCGGGACGATCCCAGCATCGTCGTGCGGACCGAACACCAGCCGCTGCTTGAAGCCGCGCCCGAGCTGACCCGGCCGCTGGAAGATCTGATGTACGTGCGCGATGTCGTCTTCACCACCGGCATAGCCGACGGCGGAGACCACTACATCGTGGCGTCGGGCGAAGCGGACCTTGCATGCCGCATCACGCACGTGCCCAAGACGCGCTTTGCGCAGCAATGACAGGGCACTGATCGAAGTCACCGCCGGGCGATGCCGGTTCATCGTTGTTCGCGCCCCTTGTGCTTGGCGCAAGGAACATGCGGGCGTGGGAATGCTTGAGTCCGTCGACCTCTTTTCAGGAAAGGGATACGAAAAATGATCCGCAAACTCGCCCTCCTCGGGCTTGCCGTCTTCGCAGGAAAGAAGCTGCTGGCACGCCCGGCCGCAGCGGCATCCGCGCCTGTCTCGGGCGTTGGTCATTCACCCACCGACCTTGAGCGCAACGCCATTCGTGACGACAGTCGCGACGGCAATTTGCGCGCAGACCCGCACTTCCGCCCCGATCCGCATGGCCACATCCCGGAAGAGGACCTGGAAGGCCTTCGTCCCGTGACTTTCAAGCCGGCCGCCTCGCCTGCCGGCTATCACTCCTGACCGAGAAGCGGGATCATCATGAGCACCAGCATCGAAAAGTCCTTTGCCACCCGCGCAAGCGCGGAACTTGCCGTCGAACGCCTCGTCCAGGAGTTCGGCATCGAGCGCACCGACGTGTTCGTCAGCTCCGCCGGTGACGAGAACAGCGCCGGCGATCAGCCCAGCGGCGGGGACGCGCCGGCGCCGTTGGAGGAAGGACGCAGCGATGGCGCGCTTACGGGCGCCATCACCGTCTCTGTCGACGTGAACGACGACAGCAAGGTCGAGGCGATCCGCAGCGCGCTCGACGACGTCGCGGCGAACTGACCTTGATCAGGCTGCCTCTAGATCAGGCGGCGTAGCAGCAAAGCGGCCATCGCCACTACGGCGATGGCCATTTGCACTGGCCGCAGCCGCGCGAAGTGCCCGGGCGCATTGCCTTGCAGCGCGGCCTGTCGGTCCAGTGCTATCACCAGGATATAGGCGCCTGCCAGGCAGGCCAGGGCAAGGGCCTGCTGCTGCAGCCCGGCAAGGATCAACGCTGCTCCTGCCGGAATGAAATAGGCGAGCATCGTCGCGATCTGGACGCCTGTCGACGCGGACGGATTTCCGAAGCCGTACCCCCGGCGCACTCCCGCCACGAAGGCGAGGATAAGCGCAGCCCAGATGATCGCGAGCCACTCCGCAAGCGCAGGCAAGGGGCCTGCTCCCACCCACGCGCCGATGGCGGCAAGCGCCATCGGCAGCATGGGACCGAAGCCGAACACGATGCTCAGCGGGGGGATGGGCTCACGGCCGTGTGAGGACGGGCTCAAGGCACTTCGCTCTCGGGCTCGCTTCACCGCCCCGTCGGCGACGAGGCGTTGACCGGTTCCGGCGCCTTCACCGGGTTGAGCCGCTGCTCCTGCGCGTCAGGCGCTATCCGGCGCGTACGGGCGAGCGGCGCCACCTTGACGGGCCCACCCGAACGCAACGCTTCCACGATCGCCTCGATGACGAGGATGTCGGCAAGGCCTTCCTCGCCATCGGGTTCCACCGTGCGACCTTCGAGGATGCACTCGGAGAAATACTTCAGCTCGCCGCCGAACTGGTCGGTGGCCTTGAAGGTTTCGTGATCCTGCTGCTCGCCGATCTTGCGGTGGTGCTCCAGCCCCGGACCGTACCCGAAGGCTGGGTTCATATGGATGGAACCCTTGGTGCCGGCGACGATCAGGCTGTCGATCTGGTTGGCGAAGTAGCTGACCGTGAACTGCGCGAGGCGTTCTCCCGGCATTCGCAAGGTCACGGCGAAAGTATCGTCAAGCTCGCCAAGGCCTGCGCCCGGATGGCGGGTGGCGACGGCGGAAACCACTTCAAGCGGCTCCGCGCCGAACAGGAAACGAATGGCGTTGATGGGGTAAGGCGCCATGTCAAAAAGCGGCCCCGCCTCGATCCCGTTGCCTGCCCGGTGGTTGGATGGGTCGACCATCTGGCAGAAGCACGAGGTGAAGGCGACCAGTTCGCCCAATTGGCCCGCACGGATGCGCCTGATGGCATCCAGGTTCGCGGGCTCGAAATGCAGGCGATAGGCTGTCATCAGCAAAGCGTTGCCTCGCTCTGCCGCCGCGATCATCTCGCGGCACTTTTCGGACGTGACCTCGAGCGGCTTCTCGCACAGCACATGGATCCCCGCCTCCAGCGCGGGGATCGCGAACTCCGCGTGCCGCCAGTTCGGCGTGGCGAGATAGATCGCGTCGACCTGCCCGGACGCGATCAGCTGCGGGAACTCGTCATAGTCGTAGCGATGCTCCACCCCGTACCGCTCCCCCAGAGCGCCGAGCTTCTCCCGGTCGCTCGATACAAGCGCAGTGATCTCCGAGTTGCCAGTGTGCTTGACGCCGGGCATCAGCGCCTGCTGCGAAATGTCGCCGAGACCGACGATCGCGTATCGAACCTTGCGGCCGAAGCCGAGTGCCGAAGCGATGCTCATCCTGTTCTCCATGTCTGGATTGTCTGTTCGACGGAGTAACCGGACGCTCCACGGGATGGTTCCGCCAGCCTATCGTGAAGTGCCGACCCGGCGAAATGCAAAAAAGACACGCCGCAGGGAGAAACCCGCCCCGGTCGCACGACTTGTACGCTGCGTTCGCAGGAGAAACCATGAGCGCCAACGTGACCGATGCCCTCGCCGCCGGAGCTGCAACGGTCAGGCACATGCTGGGACGCGGCGACGAGGACGGTTCCGCCTCTGCCAGGGAACGAAGGGGCAAGCGCCAGGACGGATATCTTGCGCTGGAGGATTACGGGGCACTGGGCGACGGCCGTTCCGTCGCTCTGTCGGGCGCGGATGGTTCCATCGACTGGTGGTGCGTGCCCAACATGGATTCCCAGCCCCTGTTCGACCGTCTGCTCGATCCGGAGGAAGGCGGCCGCTTCATCATCCAGCCCGAAGATCCATTCACCGTCGAGCGCCGGTATCGCCCGGAAAGCAACGTGCTCGAGACGACGTTCACGACAGACGGCGCGCGGGCAGTGCTGGTGGAGTCGATGAACAGCGGAAGCGCGGGTCGTCTTCCCTGGGCCGAGCTTGCCCGGCGGGTGGACGGACTGGACGGCACTATGCGCTTTTGCGTCGAGATGCGCCCCGGTCGGCGCGCCAATGCCGCCAGCCCCTACCAGTCGACCATCGGCGGGCACGATGTCTTCCATGTTGACCGCGTGCTCGGCCTTTTCCTGTGCAGCGACGGGGTGGTGTGCGAACGGACGGACGAGGCAATACTCGCGCGCTTCTCGGTGTCTCCCGGCAGCCGCGAGGTAGTCGCGATCGTGGCCGGGGAAGACGAGCCGCTGGTGGTGCCACCCCTTGCCGACATCGACGAACGGATCGACCTGTCGGATCAGGAGTGGCGAGACTGGGCGCACCGCATCTTCGATGCGGGGGAATGGCGCGACGATTTCATCCGCAGCGCGCTGGCGCTGAAGCTGCTGCTGTTTTCGCCTTCGGGCGCGATCGCGGCGGCGGCGACCACTTCGCTGCCCGAGGGGATCGGAGGCAGGAAGAACTACGACTACCGTTTCGCCTGGGTTCGCGATGCGGGCTACACGATCAAGGCCTTCCTCGCCGCAGGAGCGCAGGCGGAGGCGAAGGCGGCGCTGACCTGGTTGCTCAAGCGGATCGCCGAGAAGGATCTGCGCGTCCTCTATACACTTAACGGGGACTGCGCGCCGGACGTGGTCGAGATCGACGTGCCCGGCTGGCGGCGCACCGGCCCTGTCCGCCGCGGCAATGTCGCCACGGCGCAACATCAGCACGGGATCTATGGCGACATTTTCGAGACCGTCTCCCGCTTCGTCTCCTGCGGGAACATCCTCGATTCCTCGACCGCACAGTTGCTCGTCCAGCTGGCGGACAGGTGCGCCGATCACTGGAGGCAGAAGGATGCCGGCATCTGGGAATTGCCCCAGACCGAACATTACACGTTCTCCAAGATCAGCTGCTGGCAGGCGCTTGCCCGGGCGGTGGAGCTGGTGGACCAGGGCCAGCTCCCTCCCAACTGCCGCGAACGGTGGGCGCGCGAACGCGACCGCGTAAAGCGCTGGATCAACGACAACTGCTGGTCGGAAAAGCGGCAAGCCTATGTCCTGCACCCCGGTTCCGAAGGCCTCGACGCCGCGTTCGCGCTCTCGGTTCGCTTCCGCTTCGACGAGCCGGAGCGGATTGCCAGAACCCTTGACGCGATCGAGCGGGAGCTTAGCACAGGGCCCTTCCACTTCCGCTACAGCGGCGTGCACGAGGAGGAAGGCTGTTTCATCGCCTGTTCCTTCTGGATGGCAGAGGCGCGTGCCCTGATGGGAGAGACCGATCGGGCACGGCAGGCGCTGCAGGAGATTACCGTGGGGCTATCGCACGGCGTCGGGATCTTCAGCGAAATGGTCGATCCCAGGACCGGGGCGTTCCTTGGCAATCTCCCTCAGGGGCTCACTCACCTCGCCCATATCATGGCGATCGAGGCCATCATTTCAGGGCATGGTTCTGCCACCGAGGATTGCTGAGCGCAGGCGCTGGTCCCGGCTCAGTCCGCGAGACGCAAGAGCCCCTCAGCGACTTCCGGCAAAGGCCCAGCGGATCGTGCGCGCCATCATGCGGGTGGTAGTCATCGCGGACAGCCCGGACATACGTGCCCGCTCCAGGCCGAGCATGGGTCGCGCGAATGCCGGCAGGAGATCGACGGCCGCCGTCCAGAGCGTGCGCTCGATGGCTCCGGTTCGCCGGGTGCTGTCTCCCTTGAGGAGGAACCGCGCCACCTCGCGCGCCGCCGCGCTTCCGACGAGCTCGCCGCGCATCTCACCTATAAGGGCAAGGGCCTCGGCGCGTGAGCGTGGCACCGGCGCGGCGCCGAGCGCCTCGGCGATCGTTGCTGACTGAGCGAAGTATTCGTCCTGCCGGGACGGTGGAAATGCCGGATCGCCATACATCACGTAGGCGTCGAGGAAGCTGGTCGCTTCCGCCACGTGAACCCAGGCCAGCACGCGCGGATCGGTCGCGGAGTAGGCCCGGCCATCGGGCATAGTTCCGCGCACGCGCGTGTGGATCGCGTTGACGGTTTCGATCGCTCTTTGCGCTTCGTCCCGGTGCGCGTACGTGGTGAGGGCGATGAAGCGGGCAGTTCGCCGCAGCCTTCCCTGAACATCGCGCCGGAAGTCGGAATGGTCCAGAACGCCCTGCAGGGCGGCCGGGTGCAGCATCTGCAGCAACAAGGCACGCATGCCGCCGACCATCATCGCAACGACGTCGGCATGGACGAGGCGGATGGCGGTATCTTCCTTGAATAGGGCATCCGGAGAAGGAACAACCGGCCGGTCGCCCCGCTCGTAGTCGTTGAAGATCGCCCGCACCTGGCGCACCAGCAATGCCCGCGCCGGGCTGGTGACGCCGGCAGTGCTCACAAGGATCGGCGTCCCGCACCCCGGGGCGGAACGATGCCGCCGCCCGTGAAGGGCGGCGGCTGGTGGAAGGCAGCGATCAAAGCGCCTTGGCCATGTTGAGATGCGCGGTGACGATGGGGACGAGCTCGGTCGCGAATGCCTTGAGCGAAGGCACGTCGCCGCCCGCCGAATACCCCTTCAGGGCATCCAGCGTCGCCTGATGCGCGGTTACCTGCGCGGCGATGTAGGCGCGGTCGAACTCGGCGCCGGACTTGCCGCGAAGTTCGTCGAGCGTCGCCTGCTGCGCCGCGGTCAGGACAGGCATGGGCGTGATCGCGGGCGTAGCTTCGCTCGCGGCGGCCTTCAGCTTCGCGGTGGAATCGGTATGCGCCTTGATCATCTGCTCCGCGAAAGTCTTCACTTTCGCCGCTTCCGCCTTGGTTGCGGCGAGCTTGGACGTCTCGATCTCGAAAGTGTCGCTTGCCGCCGCGACATTGGCGAATGCCTGGCCGGGGCTTTCGGCCGGGGTGGTCGCGGCTTCGGTGACGGGCTCCGAAGCCGCGGCGGTAGTGGCGGTTTCGGTGGCCGGATCGGCTTGCTTGTTGCAGCCGGCGAGGCTGACGGCGGCGAGAGACGCCGCGAACAGCAGTTGATGCTTCATGATTTTTGGCTCCGCGTTGAAAAGTTCGGGACGAGGGCTGAACGGCCATCAACCCATGAACGTTCCGTCAAACCTTTCGCCGAGCCGCGCGTTTGTCGCAGCAAGCGGGCAATGCGCCCGTCAACACCTGCCCGGGAGTAACATATGAGCGTTTTCGGAAACATCCTGACCAAGATCTTCCATCACGACAAGGCAAAAGCCGCACCCAAGGCGGCCCCTGCCGCTCCGCAACCGACCCCGGCTCCGGCACAAACCCATGCACCGCAGCCCGCGCCTGCCGCCGCCCCGCAGGCAACCCCCACCCCCGCGCCGCAATCGGTTGACGTGGGCGCCGTACTTGAAGCCATGGCGGGGATGAAGGACGATCACGGCGGCAACTACAAGACGTCGATCGTCGATCTGCTCAAGCTGCTCGATCTCGATTCCAGCCTCGCCGCCCGAAAGGAGCTCGCCCAGGAGCTGAACGTGCATGCAGGCGCGGACGGTTCTGCGGAACAGAACATCGCTCTTCACCGGGCGGTCATGGACAAGCTGGCGCAGAACGGCGGCGTCGTGCCGGACAGCCTGCGCAGCTGACGCCCGCACGTCGCTCCCAGCACAACGCACAATAGGAGCGGCGCTTTCCGGCGCCGCTCCATTGGTATCACATCGACAAGGAGGCTATAGACATGGGCAAGCTTTCAGTGGGGCCAGACAGCTCCAGTGCATCGAGCGGCCAGGAAGGCCAGGCGGGCACCGGCAGCGTGGATGCGCAGGGCGCGACCGAAGCCGACATGGACAGCGGCATCGCAGGTGCCGAGGCAAAGCCCTTCGCCTCGACTCCCGCGAACGAAGGACACGCCACTCCGTCTACCGCGCCCGGCGTGGCCAAGGCGAAACCGGAAGATGACCTCATCTCGGGCAGACGAAACGCCGGCCGCGACCCCGCAACTTCCTGACGGCGGGTTGACGGCTACTCGCACAAGCGTGCGTGTGAGGCTCGTTGATCCCATGTCCCAATCCTGATGCTGCGCCCCAGGCTCGTGGGGGCGCAGCGCTTTGGATCGCGCGACCATAACACTGCGCGCGTTTGAAATGGTGGCGGGCCCTGGCCCGGCCCGCCTTTGTCTCTCCAACCAGCAACAGCTGAGGCATGGCGCGACTACGGTGCGGAGGGCGGCCCGGCTCACTCCGACTGTCCCGCCTGAAGCACGATCCGTCTATAGCGATCCCACAGAGTGGAATCTATGTGTAGGTCCGCGCGACCCGCTTGATGCCGCTTCCGGCGTCGCTTCCATTCCATGGTCGATCATCGACCTCACCGCCATGTGTCAGGCGCGCACCATTGCGCCAGCTTTCGGCGGAACCGGAGAAAAACATGTCCGCGAGCCAGGCGCTGAGCGCCCGTTTCGGCTGGTTCAAACCAAGCAGCGAATTGACCATCGACGACGTCATCCTTGTCGAGCGATCCACCTTGAACCGCGCCGTCGGCGCAGCCGCACTCGGCAACGCCATGGAATGGTTCGACTTCGGGGTATACGGCTATCTGGCCATCACCCTTGGCCATGTGTTCTTCCCGACCGGTAACCCGGCCGCACAGTTGATCGCGACATTCGCGACGTTCACGGCCGCCTTCCTCGTCCGTCCCCTGGGCGGCGTGGTGTTCGGTAGCCTTGGCGATCGCTACGGCCGACACAAGGTCCTTGCAGCCACGATGATCATGATGGCGGCCGCCACATTCGCCATCGGCCTCATCCCGGCGTACACGCAGATCGGCATCGGCGCACCGTTGCTGCTGCTGGCCGCGCGGCTGGTGCAGGGCTTCTCGACCGGCGGCGAATACGGAGGCGCCGCCACCTTCATCGCGGAATACTCCACCGACCGCCGACGGGGCCAGATGGGCAGCTGGCTGGAGTTCGGCACGCTGGGCGGCTACATAGCGGGTGCAGGCACTGTCACTGCCCTGCAGATGAGCCTTACGCCGGCGGACATGCTGGCGTGGGGCTGGCGCATTCCGTTCCTGGTCGCGGGGCCGCTCGGGCTGCTCGGCCTGTACATGCGGCTGAAGCTGGAAGAGACCCCGGCCTTTCAGGCCTACACCCAGGAGGTGGACAGGCGCGAGATCGACCGGCCCAGCCTCAGGAATCTTTTCCAGGTGCACCGTAATCAGCTGCTGAAGTGCATGGGCCTGGTGCTCGTGTTCAACGTGACGGACTACATGCTCCTCACCTACATGCCAAACTATCTCACCGTGACCATGGGCTATGCCCAGAGCAAGGGCCTGCTGCTCATCATCCTGGTGATGGTGGTCATGATGCCGCTCAATGTCGTGGGCGGGTTGTTCAGCGACCGGATCGGCCGGCGTCCCATGATCATCGGCGCCTGCGCCGCGCTGATCGTGCTGTCCGTCCCGTGCATGATGCTGATCGGGACGGGTAACGACGGACTGATCTTCCTCGGGCTGATGCTGCTTGGCATCGCGCTGGTGTGCTTCACCAGTTCCATGCCCGCCACGCTGCCCGCGCTGTTCTATACGCCTGTGCGGTACAGTGCGCTTTCGATCGCCTTCAACATTTCGGTGTCGCTGTTCGGCGGAACCACCCCGCTTGTCACCGCATGGCTGGTCGCCAAGACCGGCGACCCCCTGGTACCGGCCTATTACCTGATGGGGGCGGCCACGATCGGGCTCATCACGATGCTGACCGTCAAGGAGACTGCCGGAATGCCACTGCGCGGGTCTCCTCCCGCGGTGGAAACGAACCGCGAGGCGGCAGCGCTGGTGAAAAGCGACGACCCGGTCACCGTAGACAGCGCCTTGCCCGCCTAGGCATCACCCCGGGATAAGGAGCGTGACTTGCAACGCGGCGCTCCTTATTCCGTCCGAGGCCATCTTCGCTCCGGCCATTTCGGGCAAGCTACCGCAATCTGCCGGCGCGCTCAGCCATGCGCCAGCGAGTAGACCGGGTCCGCCTTGCCGCGCTGGCCGTGCAGGTCCAGAGCCGCATACATGCCGCCCGTCATGTCGCGCGTGCTCGGTTCCGAACGCAGCCAGTCGAGCACGAAGGTCCGCTCGGCGATGCCCCATTTCCCCTCGCGCCGCTCGAAGCGATCGACATAGCGCCCCCCGGTGAGCGTGTCGGTCTTTTCCTCGCCGCGCGACGTGGAGACGGCGATCACGTAAGTCTCGCCCACGGCGCCGTCACCCTCCACCTCGATCCACTGGTTGGCGATCGAGTGGAAGGTCTGCTCGTAACTCGTTTCCACCAAGGCGCAGATTTCACGGGCGAAACCCTTCCCATCGCCATTGAAGGCGCCGCTGACCACGGCGGCCCCTTCGTGGAACACGCTTGCCAGCAACTCCGCGTCTGCCCGGTCCACGCCGCGGCAGTAAGCCATAGTCAGGTCCGCGATCTGCTGACGGGAAATCACCGCGTCGATCATCCGGTCGTCATGCGTCATCGTTCGGCTTCCTCTTTTCGCGTTCTTTGCGCGGGCCTGTGCCAGCAAGGCGATGCCTGCATCGACGGCGCCATGGCTGCCGACGGGCATGTGGAAGTCCAGCGGGCCGAGCGAGGGCAGCGCATCGTGCACGCCCGGTCCTGCCGCCCAGTTCACGCTGGTGTCGAGCACATACGTGCGGTGGCTCATGCGCCAGCGGCCGCCGCGACGTTCGTGGCGATCGAGGTAGCGGCCGCAGATCAGGTGCTGGGTTGACCCGCCCCCTTCCCCGGCCCCGGCGCTGGAGGCATAGGCCATGACATAGCTTTCGGACGCCGCATGGTCGCCGTCCGTTTCGATCCACATCTGCGCGGTGCGGTGGAGAGTGACCGGCCCCGCCTTCTGCGCGCCCGCGAGGATCGTCGCGAACTCGGGCGCGGGACCGGCGTAGAAGCGGTAGTCCACGGTGCCGTCCGGGTGGTAGCAGTCCGCCAGCAGTCCCGCATCGGCGCGGTCCACGCCCCGGCTGTGCTGGGCAAGGACATTGGCGATGGCCTGCCGGTCCGCGACTTGTCCGATGTTCATGCCGCCGTCTCCCCGTTGTCGATGACGATGTGCGTGCCGGTGATCTGGCGCGATTCCTCGCTGGCGAGGAACAGCACGAGGTTCGCCACGTCCTGCGGCGTGCCCTGCCCGCGTGCGTTGACCTGATCGAGGCCCGCGTTGTCCGTCGGCAGTTCTGCCAGGGCGGACTGCGTCATCGGCGTGTCGTGCGCGCCGGGCGCAATGGCGTTGACGCGGATGCGGTAGTCCTGCTCTAGGCAGTGCACCGCAACGCTGCGGGTCAGCGCGATGATGCCTGCCTTGGCGGCGCTGTAGGCGGGGATTGCGCTGATGCCCTTGAGCGCGGCGACCGATGCCACGTTGACGATCGATCCGCCGCCGCCCTTGGTCATGTGCGGCAAGGCGGTGTGGCAGCCAAGGAAGCAGCCCTCGACCATGACCTGCATCTGCAGGCGGAACGTCGCGAGGTCGCATTCCTCCACGTGGCCGAAGCGCACGAGGCCGGCGTTGTTCACCAGCACGTCGAGCCTGCCGAAGCGGTCCAGGGTCCGGGCGACCACCCCGCGCCACTGGTCCTCGTCGCGCACGTCATGCTCGAGGAACAGCGCGCCCGGGATCGAGGCGGCGACTTCGCGGCCCAGTTCCGCCTGCACGTCGGTGATCACCACCTGCGCCCCCTCGTCGGCCAGCAGCCGCGCATCGGCAGCACCCAGGCCCGACGCGCCGCCGGTTATGAGGGCGACCTTGCCCTTTACGCGGTTCATCCGTCTATCCTTCCCAAGTCCTGCGTGCCTCGAACCATGTCCATCCGTGCATCGCGCGCACCTAGAAGTTGAAGTTCACAGACCCACCCCACTGGCGCGGCGGGGCGTAGCCGGCGAGGCCGGCGTAGCCCGGGCTGTCGTAGACCGTGGACATGTAGCGGCTGTCGAGCAGGTTGGTCGCCCACAGCCCCAGCGACCATGCGGCGCCATCCGGCCTGTAGGTGAGCGAGGCATCGACAAGGTGCGTGGGCTGGATCTTCGAGCGCGGCGTGTCGAGGATCGCGGTGTAGTACTTCGAGCTGGTGTAGGTGTAGCTCACGTCGCTGACGAGGTCCGCGCCATTGCCCAGCGGCACCACGAAGTTGGCGCCGAAGCTGGCGTTCCACTTGGGCGCGTTCTGCAGCCGATAGCCTTCGAGATCGAGGACCTCGCCCGAAAGCGGGTCGGTATAGGGGAACTCCTTGTACTTTGCATCAAGGTAGGCAAGCGAGGCCCGCAGGGTCATGCCATCGACCGGCACGGCTGTGGTCTCCAGCTCGAAGCCCTTGATCTCGGACTTGCCGGCGTTGAGGATGCGGTTGCCCTGCGTGGCCGTGTCGGTGTCGAAGTAGATCTGCGCCACCTGCATGTCGCGGTAGTTGGAATAGAACGCGGCCAGGTTGATGCGCAGCCGGCGGTCGAGCAAGTCGGCCTTGATGCCTGCCTCGAATGTGTCGACCTTTTCCGGGTCATAGGGTGTGTCGCCGTCCGCGGGCACGCCGACGCGCGCGGTGAAGCCGCCCGACTTGAATCCGCGCGCCCAGCTTGCGTAGAGCAGCGTGTCGTCGAGGATCTCGTAGTCGGCGCCCAATTTCCAGCCCACGTTGTTCCAGCTTTTCTTTCCGCCCACGGTGAAGCTGGAAAGCACGAGGTTGCCCTCGCCGGAATAGTTCGAGCCGGCCGGATCGCCGATGCTGTTGACGAGGCTCGGCGCCGATTCCGTCTTTTCGTGGCTGTAGCGGATGCCTGCCTGCAGCTTCAGCCGGTCGGTCGCCTGCCAGTACGCCTGTGCGAAGCCGGAGATGGAATAGTTGTCCTGATCCTGCAGGTTGGTCTGCAGCAGGCCGGGGGTGGCGAACTGCAGGCGATAGGCCTGAATATGGTCGTAGTGGTTCTTGAGGTAGAAAGCGCCGACCAGCATGTTGAGCGTATCGGTCACCTCGATGTTGGTGCGCAGTTCCTGGCTGAACTGCCAGCCTTCCGTGCGGCGGTAAGTGTCGTTCAGGAACAGCGGCGTACCGTCCTGGTCGGTGTATTCACGCAGCTTGAACTTCTTGTAGCCGGTGATCGACGTCCAGTCGCCCAGCGCGGTGTCGGTCAGGTTCATCGTCAGCGTGCCGGAATAGGTGTCCATGTAGGACTGGTCGGGCACCGAGTTGTTGGCGCCGTAGTACTTGTCGGGCGCGATACACATGCCGGACTGGCCGTTTGCCGCGCAGGGGCTGACGTACATGCCCCCGGTGCCCGGCCCCGCCGTGCCGGGCGCCACGTATAGCGCCTCGCCGGGCCTCGCCCCGTTGATGACGATGGGCGAACCGTTGCGAGCGTTGACGTACTCGCCCTGCAGCGTCGCATCGAAGTTGCCGCTGGGCGTGAAGCGCAGGTAGGCGCGCACCGCGTCGAGGTTCTTCTTGCCCATGTCCGAGCCGTCGACGACGTTGGTGACCCAGCCCTCGCGCTGGGTGTGGATGCCCGCGACCTTGAGGGAGAGCACGTCCTCCACCAGCGGCGCCTCGATCGAGCCGGTCACGTCGAAGCGGTTGTAGTTGCCGTAGACCGCCTTGACGTGGCCGCCGAATTCGCCCGTCGGCTGCGCGGTGACGACGTTGATGACGCCGCCAGTGGTGTTCGCGCCGAACAGCGTGCCCTGCGGCCCGCGCAGCACCTCGATGCGGTCGACGTCATAGAGATCGAGCAGCGCGCCCATCGAGAAGAACTGCGGAACCCCGTCGACGACGATCGACACGGTGTTGCCGGCATAAGGATCGGGCTCGATCACGCCAATGCCGCGCACGGTGAAGACGGCGCTCTGGGGCGTGTTGGCGAAGTTGTCGATCTGGACGTTGGGGATCTGGCCCTGCAGCGCCTGCAGCGACGTTCCCTGTGTCGCCGCCAGCGCCTCGCCCCCGACCGCGGTGATGGAGATCGGCACGTCCTGCAGGTTCTCGGCGCGCTTCTGGGCGGTGACGACGATTTCCTGGATGCCGTAGCCCTGCGCTCCGGCGCCCTCTTGCGGCGATGCCGCAGCGGCCGCCTCCTGCGCCTGCGCCGGACTTGCCGCCACCAGCACGGCGGCGCCGAGCGCGATGCACAGCGCAGGCCTTGAACTGTCGTTGAGCCAGGTCTTCATGCGTCGTCTCCCGTTCTTTTGTTTTTCTCTGGTGCTCAGGCGGAGGCGTCTTGCCTCGTCGGCGGGCGTGGCGCGCGGTTTTCCTACATCGGTGAAGGCTGCTAGGTTCGCGCGCGCTTTTTCAACCGTGAACTTCCCCGTCCCGGGCGCGCCTTCAAGCAAGCTCCCGCGCGGATGTACTTCATCAACAAGCTCCCTCCCCGGTCGGCCTCAGCGCCGGCCTTCCAGGTAGTCGTTCAGAACCTCGTGGAAAAACCTGACGCGGGTTTCCTGCGCCGCCAGATAGGCGTCGGTATATCCGCGAGAGTGCATGCCCTTCTGCTGCCCCTCGGCCAGAAGCATGTCCTGGTAGACGATCTGGTCCTTGATCTCCGGCACGCCGCGCCCGTTGTCGAAGGCCCGGTGCTCCATCTGGGCCTCGCGCAGCGGTCGGGGGCCGGCCATGACCGACTCCACCATGGTCTGCCCCTCCACAGGGAAGGCCATGCACCACAGGTCGAAAGTGCACTTGTTCGGATCGTCCGGATGCGGCTCGGTGCGGAAGAAGATCAGGTTGTCCGGCAGGAAGCTGATGGTGACGTTAGGGAAGATCACCGTGTGCGGACTGTCGGTGATCTCCTCGTCGTCCATGTGCTCGTAGTGGACGTACCCGCGCTCCTTCCAGAGGCGTCGCTTGGCCGCCTTGAGGTCGAGCCAGCCTTGCATGGCCTTGGTCTCGTAGTCCGGATAGGCCGCCGGATCGATGTCCCAGGCCCTGAGGATCATGTCGAAGGGATGGTCCACACCATCGGGCAATCGGTCCGAGAGCGAGGGCCGCATCGGCTGCACGGTTCGCCCATGGCCGCCAGCCCACATCTCGTGGCGCGCGGTGTCGACATCCTGGTCGATCCAGGGCGGCACCTGCGGATGCGCGGTGCGGGTGTGATAGCTTTCCGAGAAGTTGTCGGTTGCGAACTTCCAGTTGGTGTTGAGGTCGATCTTCATCCAGAACACCCGCACGGCGGTGTCCATTGGATAGTTCCTGTAAAGATCCGGCATCGGCGCCAGGAAGTCGAGCAGTTCGGGCGCGGCGTCGTCCATGGTGTACCAGACGAAACCGCCCCAGGTGGCGCAGCGCAGTTCCTTCAGCTTGAGCTTGCCGCACGGGTTGCCCTGCGGGAAATCCTCAGGGTCCTGCGCATAGTTGAGGACGCCGTTCTTGCCCCAGATCCACCCGTGGTAGGGGCACTGGAAGGTATCCTGCGAACTTGCGTCCCAGACCAGCCGCATGCCGCGATGGCGGCACGAATTGTAGAAAGCCTTAATCGACCCGTCATCCTGGCGAACGCAGAAGACAGACTCATTCATGAAGTCGTGCACCACGTAGTCGCCCGGTTCCTCCAGTTCGGCGGTGCGGCCGGCGATGTGCCAGATGCGGGTCCACATGTGGTCCCACTCACGCTGCATGAACTCTCTGGAAGTGTATCGGTCGCCGGTGATCGGGTCGCCCCTGAGGTTGGCGGCGTTGCGGCCGTCGATCATCAGGGCTTCGATGTCCTGCCTTCCCATCGCTGCTCCTTTCGAGACCTCTCCCGGGTCCTCGTCACGGATGCAGAATAACAAAACTGGTCGATCGACCTACCTGTCAAAACGATCAGGCGGAACAGCCGGTCACGAAGCGCCGAGCCGTTGAAGCCCGCCGGCGAAGAACCTGAGCGCCGGCGCCGCCATTTCCTCCAGCCGGTCGGCGGAATGGTGGCCGGCGCTGATGTCGTCGAGAAAGCCGGGGTCCTGCACCATGAAGATCAGCGCCGCTTCGATAAGATAGACCCCGGCCAGCAGTTCACGCTCCGCAAGGTCGGGACAACGCTCACGCAGCCGATCGATGAGGATTTGCGAGACGATGGAAAGCTTCGCCAGGATCGGGCGCAGCTCCGGGAGGCGGTACGAACTCATCAGGTGCGAGGTCATGACGATGTAGTTGCGCATCGGATCATCGGGACGCGAGGCGAACTGCAGGAACGGCAGGATGAAGGCCGCCACCATGTCTTCCAGCTCAAATCGCCCCGCTGCTTGTGCGTCCGCGAAGCTGGCATGGATGGCTCCGTGCAGCAGTTCGAGCTTGCGCTCGAGCGCGGCGTCCAGGATCAGGTGCTTGTTGCCGAAGTGATAGTGCACAAGCCCCATGGTCACCCCCGCCTCCTTCGCAATGTCCCGCAGCGAAGTGCCGATGTAGCCATTTTGCGCGAAGAGAACCTCGGATGCATCCAGGATACGATTTCGCGTCGCTTCACCCTTCGTCGGGGTGGAAGGCTTGGTGGAGGTGCCCATCTTCGCGCATCAAACCGCCATTGCGCCGCTTTGTCAAACCGGCACCTGCGCCGTCCACAACCCTTGCGTCGAGGAGCCTGTCCGTACCGATGTTACATCAGGCCGGGCCCCCGCTTCGCACTCGCCGCGCGGTCTGCTGTGTCACAGAACATCCACTCCATCCGCGAAGCGATGAACATCGGCGCTCAACCGGTCCGTGCCTGAAATGCCGACACTTCAAAATCTAAGTCCGGCCCGTGCATAGTAGAAACCGCCGCTAAGGCCGAACGGTGCGAAGCCGCCGTATAACCCCGACCCGTCGAAGGCGATCGCGCCGTTCTTCTGGGGGTAAGTGTCGAACACGTTGTTGGCCCCCACGGCGAGGTCCAGCGCTTCGGTCAGTTGATAGCCGATCTCGGCGTCGGCAACCCACCGTGCGCCGAAGATGCGATCGGAAGCGGCCACGTTGCTGGATTCAGTGTACCCGCCATAGCGGGTAGCGCGGACCAGCGCGCGCACCTTGCCGGACGACCAGTTCGTCGTCAGCACGACCTTCGAACGCGGTGTTGCAGCGACGAGGTCGCGCTGTGCCTGGCGGCCGAACAGCGTTACGTTGAGGCTGGCAAGTTCTGGCGGATTGTCGATGACGTGGAGGATCTTCGTCTTGTTGTAGCTATAGGCCGCGCTCAGCCGGAAGGTACCTGCCGCCTGGGTGTCGAGCGTATATTCGCCCACCACGTCCACGCCCCGCGTGCGGGTGTCGATGGCATTGGTGAAGAACTGCGCGCTGTCCACGTCATGGACTCCGTTGACCTCGAGGATACTCCTGATCGCCGAGCCGCCGTTGGATGCGGTGCCCAGGAATTCAGTCTTCACGATGCGATCGTCGATACGGATCTGGTAGGCGTCGAGAGTGAGGCGAAGCGGGCCGCTTTCGTAAGTGACGCCGGCGGTGAAGTTGAGCGACTTCTCGGGCTTGAGCGGGCTGGCCCCCAACGCCTGCGCCGCCGCACTGTTGACGGGCAGGAACTTCGAGACTGTCAGCACTCGCGCGTCACCGATTACCGTCACCGTGTTCTGCGTGGTTGAGAATCCGGTCTGCGCGAGGGAGGGGGCCCGGAATCCGGTGTTGACGCCGCCCCGCAGCGCGAGACCCGGCGCCAGTTCGACGCGGGTCGAAGCTTTGGCGCTGAAGGTGTCTCCGGCGCCGTCCGAATAGTGCTCGAACCGCCCTGCAACGCCCAAGAACCAGCCCGGCGTCAGGTCGGTCGAAAGGTCGAGATAGGCGGCGAGATTGTTGCGGCTGAGGCTGGTTTCGTCCGCAGGAGACGTGCCGGTGAAGGAAACCAGCCCGGGCGAGGGCGAGCGACCGCCGTAGAGTTCCCCGAACGGCGTGTCGTCGACCGGGATAACATAGCCTCCGTCCCGGTAGCTGTCCGGCTCGCCTGCGATGTTCTGGAAACGCTCCCACCGGTATTCGGCCCCGAAAGCAATGTTGAGCGGCTTGGCGAGCCCCACATCGTATTCACGGCTGACATCGAGGTTGGTGACCCATAAGTCCTGTTTCTGGCGCCCCATGAAGAACTTCGTCGGGCTGGTCGGCCCGAGCGAGGGGTTGAGCGTGTTCTCGGCGCCCAGTTCGACGTTGTCCATGCCGTATGAGGTGGAAAGATCGAAGTTCCAGCCCGCCAGCGCCGTGCGAACGCCGAGCGCGGCCTGGTAATCCCACTCCCTGATGCGACGATAGGCCTGGAAGCCACCTGGATAGATCTGCGGCAGCACCGAGGCGCCTTGTGTATTGGGCTGACCGCCGTAGCCGGTGGGGGCCGCGACCGAAGCGCCGCGCGCATCCTTGATGTCGCGATAGCTCAGCGTCGAGAACGAATAGAGTGTAGCGTCCTCGCCCAGCGGCAGCTCCGCATTGTAGCTGGTGTTGACAATCTTGTCACGGTTAGACCGACCATACCCCCCGGCGATCAGGTGGTTCGCACTCGCCTCACGCGGGTCGGGCTGACCGTTCACCAGCGGATAGATGTAAGGGATCGGCTCGGCCGAGGATGTGGCCCGGTCGTGGTACTTGGCCTCCAGCGCGAAGCGGACGAAGCCGCCGTTATCGCCTAACGGAGTGCCGTACGAACCCGAAACCTGTGCCAGTTCGCCGCCCTTGGAATAGAGCGACCCGCCGGTCAGCGACAGATCTCCCCCGTCCGCGCTGTCATCGAGGATCACATTGATGACGCCGGAAATCGCATCCGACCCGTACTGCGCCGCCGCTCCGTCGCGCAGTACCTCGATCCGGCCGACGGCGCTGATAGGGATAAGGTCGATGTCGACCGGAGTGGAGCCCCCCGAAATGCGCGAGAGATTGTTGATGAGCGAAGTTGTGTGGCGGCGCTTGCCGTTGACGAGCACGAGCACATAGTCGCCCGAGAGGCCGCGGATCGAGATCGGTCGCACGCTCGCGGAAGTACCCCCGCCGCCGAGAGCGGGCATCGTCAGCGACGGGATGATGTTGCCCAGGATCTCCTTGAGCCCAGAGCGGCCAGTGGACTTCAGCTCCGCCGGTCCGATCACATCGATCGGCACCGGGCTATCGGCAACGGACCGCTGCACCTGCCCGCGTGCCCCCGTCACGACGATGGCGGCGCCCTCCACATCCGCCGCAGGAGCGGCTTCGTCCGGATCCTCGGCATGGACGGGAAAGGGGAGGAAGGATACGCTGGCGGCAAGGGCAACCGACTTCAGGAGTTTCACGGATTATAGGTCCCTGGATCTGTTTGTATCGAACCCTGATGGCATCTCTACCAATATAGTAGAAATTAAATTTCGCCGGCCATTCTCAAGTTTTGCTTGATCGAGAGAGGCTGACTTTAAGCCAGCACAAAAGCATCCTTCAGGGAGCGATTGGCCTTGACCTCGCCGAACCGCCGAAAGGTTTCGAGCACGACCTGCTGGCGCTCGATCAAGGCACCGTCGATCGGCACCGGGAGGCGAGTTCCCCGCCCGGCGAACTCGCGGGCGATCGGCAGCGGAAGACCGGTCTCGCGGGCGAGGACCTGGGCGAACTCTGCAATGTGAGTGCTTGCCCATTCGAGCGCCTTCGCCTCTCTCTTCAGGAAATCGTCCAGCAGCGCCCGCTTGTCCGTGATGGCGCTTTCGTGCGCGATGTCGAAGCCGTAGCCCTGCGCGAGACCCCGTCCGTCGACGGCGATCCGGTCCCCCTCGGCCAATGCAGCGGCGACGTAGGGCTGCCAGGTCGACCAGCCGTCCACCGCCCCGGTCTGCAGCGCCGCCCTCGCATCGCTGGGCGAGAGGAACACGGTCGTCACGTCATTCGCCCCCAGCCCCGCCGAAAGCAGGGTGCGCAGCAGCAAGTAATGACCGACGCTACCGCGCGTAGTGGCGATACGGCGGCCCTTGAGGCCCCTGGCATTCCGGATGGACGAGGCCGCGGGCACCACCAGCGCAATGGCGCCTGGCTCGCGTTCCTGCGTGCTCTGAGCGCCGATGGCCTTGATCGGACTGCCCGCCTGGTAGGCGAACAGGAACGGCGCGTCGCCGGCGATGCCGGTGTCGATCGCCCCGCTGCCGAGCGCTTCCAGAAGATTCTGTGCCGCCGGAAACTCCGACCATTCAACCTTGTACGGTGTGCCGTCGAGTGCGCCTGACGCCAGCATCAGCGACTTGGTGCCGCCCTTCTGGCTGCCGACGCGCAAGACCTTGGCGTCTGCGCCTTTACCCCCGCCGCAGGCGGCGAGGGCAAAGGTCGTTGCAATGCCGGCGAGCAGGTTACGCCTGGTGACCATCGATCAGAGATCCGTCCATAGCGGCTCGTCCGCGATCAGGATGCGGTGCAACTCGCGCGGGAAGTCGCCGTAGTTGCGAACGGCATAATGCACCGCAGCCCGATTATCCCAGAACGCCACCGTGCCCGGCCTCCACGAGAAGCGCGCCTGCAGGTCGGGCCGCTTGTACTGGCGCAGTACCTCCTCGAGCAGTTCCCGGCTTTCGGCCAGTTCTATGCCGAGGATTTGCGGCTGCTGCTGGAAGTTGACCCAAAGGATCTTCTGTCCCGTCTCGCGGTGGGTGCGCACGACTTTGTGCGCGACGATCGGGTATTCGTGGCCCGAGAGTGCAAGCGAATCCGTGAAGTCGTGCGTCACGTACTTGCCCTCGAGCCGCTGCTTGACTTCGTCGGGCAGCGTTTCATAGGCGAGGTTCGCGTCGACCCAGATGGTATCGCCGCCGACTTCGGGCAGGTTCACGTCGCGCAGCACCGCGCCCCAGGTCGGTACGAGGCGCCAGCTGGTATCGGTGTGGTAGGCATCCCCAGCCTTCAGCTTGCGACCCAGTTTCTTCTCATATTCCCGGTCATACTTCGCGGCGATCGCGTGGACCTCCTTGGTTGCGGCGTCGTGCCTGGTAGTGGGATGTGTATAGAGCGGACCGAAGTTCGCAGCGAACGCAGCCTGACCGGCATCGTCGAGCGACTGATCGCGGAAGAACACGACCTTGTACTTGAGCACCGCCGCCCGGATCGCGGTTCGAAGCTCGTCGGTGAGCGGTTTTGAAAGATCAACTCCCTCGATCTCGGCACCGTGCGAGGGCTGGACAGGCCTGATCACCAAGCCGGCGGTGGAAGTATCGAAGGTGGTCGCGGAAGTGGCCATAGCGGTGTTCCTCTCTGCTCTGGAGCTCGAAATCTATGTGCGGGCGAAGCAATCAACCAATGCGAAGGACTGATCGAAAGGTGAGTTCTGCCAATGGGTTGGCTCGCTTTCCGATCCGGACAAGCGCCCACGTCATCCCGACGAAATCAGGAGGCCGGCTTTCCTCTTTGGAAGGGCGGGGCTCCCCACTTGCTCGGAACCACAAACGTCCTCCGGGTCGATCCAGAAGCGTTCCTCAGCTCGCCAGCGCGACCTTCTGCTGCTCGCGCTGCGCAACCTTGGCACGCACCAGCGGGATCAGGTCGCGTCCATAATCAATGGCATCGGCGAGGGGCTCGAAGCCACGGATAAGGAAATGGTCGATGCCGATGTCGTAGTATTCCAGCATGGCCTCGGCGACCTGTTCGGGCGTGCCGACGAGGCCGGTGGAGTTGCCGGCGGCGCCGGTGAGCTGGGCCACGCCGGTCCACAGGCGCGTGTCACGGCGCTGCGACTGCGCCGTCTCCAGCAGGCGCAGCGAGCCCGTGTTGGGTGGCCGGTGGCCGGTGGTCGGCAGGCCGGCTGCCTCACGGGCGGCGCGAACCTGCTCGACGATGGCATCGGCCTTCCTCCAGGCGGCTTCCTCGGTGTCGGCGATCACCGGCCGCAGCGAGAGCGAGAAGCCGGGGTGCCGGCCATGTTGCGCCGCGGCATGACGGACAGTGCGCACGGCCTCGCCCACCTGCTCCAGACTCTCCCCCCAGAGCGCGTAGACGTCGGCATGACGGCCGGCGACCTCGATGGCTTCAGGTGATGACCCGCCAAAGAACACCGGCAGGTTGTCGGGCTTGATGGCACTGAAGGCGCCGCGCGCCTCGTAGAAGCGGCCCGTGTGATCGAACGGCTGGGCTTCGCTCCATTCGCGGCGCAGCACTTCGATGTACTCGTCGGAGCGCAGATAGCGTTCGGCCTTGAGCGTGTGGACATCGCCATCGCGTGCCATTTCCTCGTCAGCGCCTCCGGTGATGATGTGAACCGCGGCGCGCCCGCCCGAAAGCTGATCGAGCGTCGCCAGCTGCCGCGCCGCCAGCGTGGGCTGGGTGAAGCCGGGGCGGTGGGCGACGAGGAACCCGAGACGGCTGGTGATCGCTGCCGCATGAGCCGCCACGATCTGGCTCTCGGGCGAGGCCGAGCCGAACGGGATCAGGACCCGATCGAAGCCGCCCTTCTCCTGCGCGATCGCGGCGGCGTCCACATACTCGCGGTCGAGCGCGCGCGAGCGGGTCGCATTGTGGATTTCCGAAGTATCGTTGAAGCCGATATAGCCGATGAACTTGACGGTCATGAGAGGGTACTCCTGCCAGGGATGATCAGATGACGAAGAAGCC
Organism: Novosphingobium silvae; assembly: GCF_009856825.1. Taxonomy (GTDB): domain Bacteria; phylum Pseudomonadota; class Alphaproteobacteria; order Sphingomonadales; family Sphingomonadaceae; genus Novosphingobium; species Novosphingobium silvae. Next base: position 91,744 of record NZ_WVTD01000015.1, read on the forward strand.
GTGGGTGCGGTCACGCGCAAGTTGCGCGACAAGGCCGTATTCCCAATCGAGGTAGGCCTGCATGGCGGCTTGCGGATTGTCGGTGCCCTCGTAGGGTCGCTTGTAGCGGCCCCCAGGTCCACGCGGCGGCGGAGCGCCGTCGGCCCCGGATTCCAGCGGCCCGTCGAAGCCATCCAGCACCAGCACTTCCCAACCCAGCTGTGCGAGCCATGACGCGGTCATGTCGGCCCGCGGGCCGAGATCGTCGGCAAGGACGATCCGGGCACCGCGAACAGGAGCGAAGTGGTCGGTTTCCTGCACCAGCTGCCCGCCCGGCGCGTTGCGGAAGCCCGGCAGGTGCCCAGCGACATAGGCTTCCGGCTGGCGGACATCGAAGCGGTAGAGCGTGCGATGGCTCTCGGCCGCGATCGCCGTGAGGACTGCGGCGTCGATGCGGCGCACGCCCGCGCGATAAGCTACCTCGCGCGCTCGGATGCGGGCTTCACCGCTATCACCGGGAAGTTCGACGCTTTCCTGCCGTCCCTGCTCCAGCGGCTGCCCGGCGAGTGTCCAGCCGATGGTGCCATTGCGCAGCGCGAAGACGCGGTTGGGGAGCCCTGCGTTGATGAGCGACTGCGCACCAAGTATCGAGCGGGTCCGCCCGGCGCAGTTCACGATGATCGTGGTGTCCGGATCCGGCGCTGCCTGGGGCGCTCGAAGAACGAGTTCCGCGCCCGGCACGCTCCGGGCCGCGGGAATGCTCATCGTCGCATATTCCTCGAAGCGCCGTGCATCGAGAATGGCGATGTCGGCTTTCTCGTCTATCAGCGCCTGAACGTCGGGTGCTTGCAACGAAGGCGTACCGCGCCGGTGTTCTACCAGTTCGCCGAATGCCTTGGAGTAGCTGTTGACGTCCTCGAACAGCTCGTAGCCGGCATCCGACCAACCCTGGAGGCCACCTTCGAGAAGATCGACCCGGGTAAAGCCGAGGCCGCGCAATTTCTCCACCGCGAACGGCGCGAGACCCTCGCCATGGTCGTAGACCACGATATCGACATCCTTGCGCGGAAGGCGCCATTCGGCCTCGGCGGCGATGCGGGCCAGCGGGATCTGCGCGGCGAAGAGCGGGTGGCCGGTTGCGAACGCGGCCTCGTCCCGCACGTCGAGGAGCGCAATTTCACGGCGTGCCAGCAAGGCGCTGCGCACGTGTTGGGGGGTGATGCTCATGCGCTCCTCGCTGCGTCCCAGATGTTGGGGATGGTCGTGTTGGCGTAGCCCGAGACGAAGGGGCGCTCCTCCCCGGTGGCCCGATAGGTTGCCCTATGGACCGCGCCGATGTTGGCGCCATAGACATGGATCGAGATCGAGGTGCGGTCGGCATATGCGTTCTCGACGCGGTGAATGTCTCCCTGGCGCGGGTCGATCGCCTCAACCTCTGTTTCAAGCAAGTCACGTGTCGCGCCCAGTTGCACGAGTGCGCCATCGCGGTCCCGCAACCCGAAACTCTGCACCTTCTCCGCCCCGCGCAGCACGCCGACGAGACCCCATACGCGGTGGTCGTGGACCGGTGTTGCCTGCCCCGGCCCCCACACGAACGATATGACGCTGAACCGCTCTGCGCTGTCGCAGTGCAGAAGATACTGCTGGTAGCCATCAGGGTTGGCCTGCGCGTATTCCTCCTGCAGCCAGGTGTCTCGCGCGACCAACTGCGCGAGCAGCGCGCCGCCACGTTCCAGGATAAGGTCAAGGTCCTCCGTGTCGTCCAGCAGCGCCGCGAACCCGGTGACGAAACGGCGCAGCGGGGCGGTGTCGACGGTGGCTGCGCCAGTGGGAAACGTCGCAGGCGCGTTCACGGACGGGCTCCGGCATGCAGCGCCACGACGTCAGCCGCATGGTTTTCTACGACCATTCCGCCGAGAGCTTCGAGCAGGCGGTGGCGCAAGCCGGCGGCGAGGCCGGCGCGCTCTGACCCGCGGGCGGCAGTGATACGTTCCTGCGCGACGATGCGGCCGTGATCGAGCAGGATCACCCGGTCGGCGAGCGCGATCGCCTCGTCGACATCGTGAGTGACCATCATCACCGCAGGGCGGTGTCGGTGCCACAGGGACAGCACCAGTTCGTGCATCCGAAGGCGGGTGAGAGCATCGAGCGCCGCGAAAGGCTCGTCGAGGAGCAGCAGCTGCGGCTCGCGCACCAGCGCCCGGGCAAGCGCCACCCGTTGCGCCTCGCCGCCCGAGAGCGTGAGCGGCCAGGCATCCAGCCGGTGACCGAGCCCGACTTCCTGCAACGCCTCTTCCGCCGCTGCCCGCGCGTCGCGCTTGTTCAGGCCAAGGGCGACGTTGCGCCAGACCTTCTTCCACGGCAGCAGGCGCGCGTCCTGGAACACCACAGCATGCGAAGCCGGGACGGTCACGTCCTGCTCCTCGGTTCCGTCGAGCCCGGCGAGCGTGCGCAGCAGGGTCGTCTTGCCCGAGCCCGAGCGACCCAGCAGGACCACGAACTCACCGGCGGCTATCTCGAGGTCGAGACCGGAGATAATGGTGTTGGCACCGAAACTGCGGGTGAAGTCGCGTAGCCGCACGACCGCGTCCGGCCTCGCAGAAGCAGTGGTCGGGGTGATGGTGGTGAACTGGGTCAGTCGCGCGTCCATGGCGGATCCTTCCGATATGTTGGGAGAGGCGGCTCAGGCCGCCACAATTTCGGGCCGCCAGAGCAGAGCGCGGCGTTCGATAGCCCGGACCAGCCCGTCGGCTGCCAAGCCGAGCGCGGCGTAGATCATCAGGCAAACCAGGATGATGTCGGTACGCATGAAGTCGCGCGCGTTGTTGATGAGGTAGCCGAGCCCAGCCGAGGCGTTGATCTGCTCGGCCACGACCAGCACCAGCACCGAGATCGAAAGCGAATATCGCAGGCCCACCAGCAGCGAAGGCAGCGCGCCCGGCAGGATGACGTGCCAGACCTGTTCCGCGCGGCTGAGGCCAAGGCTGCGGGCGCTTTCCAGCAGGCGCAGGTCAGTGCCGCGAATGCCGCTGTAAAGGTTGAGGTAGACCGGGAAGATCGAGGCGAACGCGATCAGTGCGATCTTGGGGGTCTCGCCGATGCCGAACCAGACGATGAACAAAGGGGTGAGCGCCAGCGTCGGGATCGTGCGCTTGATCTGCATGAGCGGATCGACCGTAACTTCGCCGCGGCGCGAGAGGCCAGCAACGAGCGCAAGCACCACGCCGGTGGTCACGCCGATCGTCAGCCCTGCCGCAATGCGCAGGAACGAGACCCACAGATTGTCCGCCAGTTCACCCGAGACCATCATGCCATAGAGCGTCGCCAGCACTCTGGACGGCGCAGCGAGCGTTCGTTCCGGGATCAACCCGGTGCGTGAACCGACCTCCAGAAGCGCAAGCAAGAGCAGCGGCGACAGCCAGCGGGCGTTGTTCAGAGTATTGGTCAGGTGCTTCAATCGGGACATGCGTCGAGCCTCGTTGCCGATGTCCGCAAGCTGGCACCCAAATCTCTATCAATTCAATTGAGAACAACTGGGCGGGCTATTTGCGGAGCTTATACTGGCTCTGCAAACGTGGCCGCATCGGTCTCAGGTGGCGGAAATCTGGCCATTCCGCAGTCCCAGCCAGTCCGGCGCCGCCGCAACAGAATTCCTTGGCTACCTCAAATGTCTACTTCATTGATTGAGAATTTCTCATGCTTCATGCCGTCTCTCCAGCGACATCCAAAGACGAAAGCTATGCGATGCCCGTGAACCTCCCGACCAACCTCCTGCGCAGCTTCGTGGCGATCGTCGATACCGGCTCGATGCTCCATGCCTCCGAGCGGGTTTTCGTCAGCCAATCCGCGCTGAGCCTGCAGATCAAGCGGCTGGAGGAGCTGCTCCAACAGTCGCTGTTCCACCGCGAAGGACGGCGCCTCGCGCTCACCGCGCATGGAGACCTGATGCTAGACTATGCGCGCAAGGTGCTGGACCTTCACGACGAGGCGGTAGCGGCAGTGACCAACGGCCAGTTCGCAGGCCCTGCGCGGATCGGCATGGTCCAGGACTTTGCCGAGCTGCTTCTGACCGGGCTGCTCGCGCAGTTCGTCGAGCTGCACCCCGAGGCTGAACTCTATTCGCGGGTCGCGGGAACAGCCGAGCTGATGGAGCTGCTCGACAGACGCCAGTTGGACATCGTTCTCGGTTTCGCAGCCGCGAACGACCGTGCAGCGGTGACGACGGCGCCGATGGCCTGGTTCGGCAAGGAGGATCTTGCCCGGCTCGACATCATTCCGCTCGCGGTGCTAGAAACGCCCTGCCGCTTCCGCGAGGCCGCCATCCGCGCTCTGGAGGACGCCAGGCGGCCCTACCGCATTACCCTCGAGACGCCCAACCTTACTACCCTGCGCGCAGCGGTCGACGCCGGGCTGGGCCTCACGTGCCGCACCGGCCTGTTCCTGCGCGACGCGCCGATCACCGATGGCGCGTTGCCCGACCTGCCGCATGTCTCGTGCATCCTGCACACAGCACCGGGGCTCGACGGACCGTGCAGTCAGCTTGCCGCGCTCGCTCGCGAGGTGGTGGCGGGGCTGCAGGAGTAACGTGGATCCACCCTTCCCCGCCTTACTCAGCAGCAAGAACGCGTAGACGCCAGAGCGAACTGCACCTCGGGGCTTATTCGATATTCTCAAGGCGCTTTGAAGGCTTCTCGTTGGTCGTGCCTAACAGCGCGTTGACGAAGTCGGTGTGATCTGATTCAGCCTGGATACGGAAAGAAGGCGGTCAGCGACGATGGCGATGCGACGTGATGGTGATGTGCAGGCGGATCTGATCGTGTCGTGGTCAGAT
>NZ_WVTD01000016.1 GCF_009856825.1 Novosphingobium silvae
GCCGGTCCTGTCATCGGCCCGTTGATGGCCTATGAGGTTCTGACAGCCTTCTTCCTGGAGGCCGGGTTTCTGGGCGTCATGCTGTTCGGCATCAACAAGGTCGGGCGCAAGCTGCACTTTACTGCTACTTGCGCCGTGGCGATCGGCACTTTCATCTCCGCCTTCTGGATCCTGTCGGTCAACAGCTGGATGCAGACGCCCACGGGTTATGAGATCGGCGCGAACGGCCAGTTCCTACCTGGGCCGAGCTGGGCAGCGATCATTTTCAACCCAAGCTTCCCCTATCGCCTGGTCCATACCGTCCTGGCCGCCTATCTCACCACGGCCTTCGCCGTGGGCGGTGTCGGCGCGTGGCACCTGTTGAAGGATCGCGTCAATCCCGGCGCGCGCACGATGTTCTCGATGGCGATGTGGATGGCCGCGATTGTTGCGCCAATCCAGATATTCGCCGGCGACATGCACGGCCTGAACACGCTGGAGCATCAGCCGGCCAAGGTCATGGCGATGGAAGGGCATTATGACAGTCATCCCGACGGCGCACCGCTGATCCTGTTCGGCATCCCGAACAGCAAGGAGAAGCGGATCGACCGTGCCATCGCCATCCCCAAGGCATCCTCTCTCATCCTCAAACATGAACTCAACGCGCCGCTCCGGGGTCTGGACAGCGTTCCTGACGCGGACGAGCCGCCTGTAGGCATCGTCTTCTGGGCCTTTCGCGTGATGGTGGGGCTGGGCTTTGCCATGCTGGGCCTTGGCGCGTGGAGCCTGTTGGCGCGGGTGCGCGGCCGGTTGCACGACTGGAGGTGGCTGCACCGCGCGGCGCTCCTGATGGGGCCGTCCGGCTTCGTGGCGGTGCTGGCAGGATGGATCGTGACGGAAGTGGGTAGGCAGCCTTTTACCGTTTATGGCCTGCTCCGCACCAGCCACAGTGCATCGCCGCTGGACGCCCCCGCCGTAGCCAGTTCGCTGCTGGCCTTCGTCATCGTCTATTTCAGCGTCTTTGGCATGGGCATCTGGTATCTTCTGCATCTGATGAAGAAGCCGCCGCAAGCGCATGAAAGCGCGCTCGACGGCGCGCCTATCCGTACTGCCGGCATAACCCCTGCGCCCGCCATCGAAGGAGGAGAATGACGATGCTCGACCTTACCGTCGTTTGGGCCGCCATCATCGGCTTCGCCATCATCGCCTATGTCGTAATGGACGGGTTCGACCTTGGCATCGGTATCCTCTTTCCGCTGTTCAAGGTGGGCAAGGATCGCGACACCGCGATGAACAGCATCGCTCCGGTCTGGGACGGAAACGAAACCTGGTTGGTGCTGGGAGGCGGCGGTCTGCTCGCCGCCTTCCCACTTGCCTATGCCATCATCCTGCCGGCCCTTTATGCGCCGCTCATCGCGATGCTGCTGGGCCTGGTGCTGCGCGGCGTGGCGTTCGAGTTTCGCTGGCGCGATCCAGCACATCGAGCCGTTTGGGACATCGCCTTCACCGGCGGCTCGGCTGTGGCGACGTTCGCGCAGGGGATTGCACTGGGCGCGCTGCTTCAGGGCATCAGCGTTTCGGGACGGGCCTATTCCGGGGGATGGTGGGAATGGCTCTCGCCTTTTTCCCTGCTCACCGGCTTTGGCCTGATGATTGGCTACGCACTGCTTGGCGCGTGCTGGCTGAACTGGAAGACCGAAGGGGGCTTGCAGCGGCAGGTCGTGACTTATGCCGGGCGACTGGGCATTGCCCTTCTGGTCGTGATCGTCGCCGTCAGCCTCGCCACGCTGACGCTGGAAAACAGCTATCAAAGTCGCTGGCTGTCGTTCCCCGGCGTGCTTGCGACGGCGCAGGTGCCGCTGGCGACACTGATCGTCACTGCCCTTTTCTACCGGAGCCTGTCGCGCCGCAAGGATGCGCAGCCCTTCTTCTGGGCGCTGGCCCTGTTCGGGCTGTGCATTGTCGGCCTGGGCATCTCGATCTGGCCCGATGTCATCCCCGCGCGAGTCACGATCTGGGAAGCGGCGGCACCCTATCGCAGCCAGCTGTTCATGCTGGTCGGCGGGGGCGTGCTGGTGCCAGTGATCCTCGCTTATACAGCGTGGGCCTATTGGGTATTCAGGGGCAAGGTCAGCGGTGAGGGGTATCACTGATGCGCGCGAGCCTTGCCAAATTAGGCTGGTTCTTCGGGATCTGGGCGGCCAGCGTTGCAGCGCTGGGGTTGCTATCCCTTATCCTGCGCCGATGGTTGTCATAAGCCTGACCCCACCTCTCCCAGCGTAATGCTCATCATCACATGTACCTCATATTTGTATGTATTTCACGCAATCCGCTCACCGCGACGCTTACTTTTCTATAGCTTGGCTTTCCCAAGTTCCAAATGGTGATTGGCGGATTTTTCGACATTCCGCCGCCATCCTTGGTGATGTCGGTCTTGCCGTTCCCATTGATATCGTGCCTAACCGCTATCGCGTAATCGCCTGGCCCGTCTACCGGGATACAAATTCTCATCGAAGGTGCGTGAGCTGAAACTTCAATACGCTTGAGCCACTGACCTTTTCGCAACCAATCTGATTTTGTCGCCCGATAGCTTTGGATGCGCATAGTTCCCTGGCTTGCTTTGATGCCGCTAACGACTGCTAAAATCGCGTTTTTCCGGCCATCACATTGGTCGAGGTGATTACCGATCCTTTCTCCTGCTCTAGCTTCAATTGGCTGAGCGGAGATAACCAAAAATACGGCACCAACGGCACCAGCAGTCGCCCGGCTATGACGCCATTTCTGCAAAGTCTTTTCCTTTGTTGTTATACTGACGGGCTTGAGAGCTGTCTCAGCCACAATGCGCGCTGGCATCTTCGAATAGGCCTACGTCAACGATACTCTGTCGGATCATGCCGATAGCGGGCTGAACTTTCGCTTAAGGGGGGCAGGATTGGCTTTCACCAGCGTCAGATCGATCTCCTAGATTATCGCCTCAAGGAGCGTTCTCGCCGAGGTACTGCCGAACCGCGCCGATTAGAGAAAGAGCGCGACCTCGTTGCGCTGTTCGTTCCCGATCAGCAGGCGCTAGTTTTCACGCGTTAGCCGGGAGGGATCCAATGCTCCAATGCTCCAGATGCTTGTAGACTATGACCTTGTTGGCGAGCAGTTCGCAATGTCGTTCGCAGAAACGCTCGAGTTGGCGTCGTCGACCGATCAGTTCGACACACATTGTCAGATGCGGATTGGATAGCTCTGCGCCATTCTCCATGACGGGACCATGGTTGCTAAAGCCATAGAAGGTATGGTGGGCGACGGCATTCATAAGACGATCGCGCTTCGCTTGGCTGACGAGCTCTCGATAAAGCGGCTTGCCGGACCAGAAGGCACGCGGGCGCTTGCCGACCTTATCCGATGGCTTGAGATAGATGCGGATCATGCCGACCTCTGTTGTTGTGATCTTTCGCAATTCCGACATCAATCGCGCTCCTTCGTGTTGATCGAGGATGGGGCGTCTGTAGTCCGGCGGACGGCCCGCGCATGGCGAAGCGTTATGACGCCCGGGCGTCCCGCGCCGCCACGCTTGGGCACAGCGATTCGCTGCGAGAGGTAGATGCCGTTATGGCCCGAACAGATGTAGGCAACGAAACACGCCACCGCGATCGGTACGGCATACGCTGACCCGAACAGTTCGATGCCCATGATGGTACAGGCCAGCGGCACATTGGCTGCGCCTGCGAACACCGCGACAAAGCCAATGCCGGCGAACAGGTCGATCGGCGCATCGAGCGGGCCGGCAAGGGCGTTGCCAAGCGCCGCGCCGATGAAGAACAGCGGCGTCACCTCGCCGCCCTTGTAACCCGCACTCAACGTGAGGACCGTGAAAAGAAGCTTGAGCGCCCAACTCCATGGACTCGCCGGCGTGGTGAAGAAGCCGGCTATCGTGGGATCGCCGGGGACCGCCGACCAGACGCCCAGTCCCAGATAGGCGCGCGTGCCAACGCTGTAGGCGAGCGCGATGACGACCACTCCGCCGACGGCTGCCCGGAGCGGTCCATAAGGAATTAACCGCTTTAGCAGGCCGCCCAAGGCGTGATTGGCTTCGGCGAAGACCAAGCCCGCCAAGCCGAAGGCGATGCCTGCGAGCGCCGCCTTTGCGAGCAGCATTGGTTCGACCAACAGCGCCCCTGAGGTCGATGTCAAATTGGCAATGTTGTACGCGGCGTGATGGATGCCCCAGGCGTGGCAAACCCAGTCCCCGACGACCGCGGCGAGCAGGCAGGGCACGAGGCCGGAATATTCGACCCTACCAACCGCCAGCACCTCGAGCGCAAACACGGCACCAGCGATGGGGGTACCGAACACGGCACCAAACCCCGCCGCGACGCCTGCCATGAGCAGAATGCTAACGCCGGAGGCATCGAGACGGAACAAGCCGGCAACCGCGCTGGCAAGGCTACCGCCGAGTTGCACCGCAGTTCCCTCCCGGCCGGCCGAGCCGCCAAACAGGTGTGTGGCGATCGTGCCGATAAATACGAGGGGCGCCATGCGCAGTGGCACGCCCCCGCCCGGCTCATGTATCTGTTCGACGATCAGGTTGTTGCCGGCTTCGACCGGGCGGCCGACAAGGTGATAGAGAAGCGCGATCGCCGCACCGCCCACCGGGAGCAGGAACAACAGCCATGGATGGTCGAACCGCGCCTGCGTGGCGGCGTCCAAGCTCCAGAGGAAAGCCGCGCACAAGGTGCCCACCGCCGCCGCCATAGGCACGAGAATAAGGGTCCATCGCAGCACCGACATCGCATGATCATGGCGGTCACGGATGAATGCTGCGACATTCAAAGTTCGATAGAGATTGCGAAAATTAGCGCGCACTATTCCTCCTTGCTGCCTTGCGGCGCCAAGTAGGAATCATCGTCCCTTGTGAGGGCGGTTCGGCGAGAGGCCAGGCAGGAATCCATTGCCTGCGCCTGCACTATGCGAAAGCGATGGTCCGGGTCAAGACGCGCCTAATAGCCCGTTCGGGTAGAAGCAAGCCTGCATGGATTTTCGCACCAGACTTAGGTAAGGCGCGCTCGGTCGATGCGAGATGGCCGGCGATGACGACAACATTCGGCTCCGCCTGCTACCGCGGAAGGAAGCTCCACGAGCGACAGCCAACATCCTTCCCGGAAACGAAGGGACGAAAGATCATTCCAAAGGAAATTATGGTATTCGCCGCTCTTGCCGCTGGCGTAACGGCAGGCCTGGTGGCTATCACAATTGCGGTAAAGTCTGGGGATGCGGCCACGTCGATTCTATGCTTTGGCGCAATGGTGTGTATTGTATTTCTCATTGCAAAGCTGATTAAGGGATTGTTGCAATAGTATTTTCTTCCTGCGCTTTAGCCCGCGACGTCGATTTTCTTGCCCAGCAGGGTCCGCACGTAGATTCGCTGCACGAACACAAAAGAGACCACGGTCAGTGGCGCTGCCAGTAGGACGCCCAGGAAGCCGAACAACGTGCCGGCGGCCACTACGGCGAAAAGGAGGAGCGCTGGAGGCACGTCGACAGCCTGCTTCTGGATCATGGGCTGGAGGAAATTCCCCTGAAGCTGCTGCACCGCCAGGAATAGTCCTATGGTCCAGAGAGCCGAAGCCGGGGAAACCGTGAACGCGAGCAACACGGCGGGCACTCCCGAAATGATGGGGCCGACCATCGGGATGACATCCAGCAATCCTGCGATCACCCCAAGCCCGCCAGCGGCAGGAACGCCCAGAGCGGCCAAGCCGCCCCAGGTCAGGGCAGCCACGACCATCGATGAGATCAACTGGCCAAACATCCATCCGCGCAGGCCTCGACCGGCGTCGTCCAACGCGGCAGCCAGTGGCGCCTCCGCACGGCGCGGCATAAGTAACAGCAGTCCGCGTCTGTAGATACTTGGATCGCCTGCAATGAAGATGGCACCGACCAGGACGAGCACAGCGTTGGTCAACACATTTCCGGCCGTTAACACGTAGCCTCCGGCCCGCGATACGACCTGCGAAACATCCCCCCCGCCCTGATCCAGCAACTTTCGAACCGGCTCGCCGAGCCCCAGGCGTTCGACAAAGGCGAGGATTTTCTCGAAAGCGGAAGGTAGAGCGCTGCGGATGGTATCGAACTCGCGGGCCAGTTGCGCGCCGAACAGGAAAAACGCTGCGGCGAACACGCCGAGGAACGCCAGCACTGAAAGCGCCAGTGCCAATCCCCGCGGCGCGCCGAGCAATCGGCAGATGCGGCGCGTCATGGCATCGAAAACGGTGGCAAGGGCGAGTGATGCGAAGACGAGCATCAGCAGTCCCGACAGCTCGACCAATAGCCATGCCACGGCAAGGACTGCGATGACTGTGACGGTCATCACCGCGACGCGCGACGCTGCCGGCAAAAGTGCATCCGATCCACGCGCGGCGGTATCGTTGTTTGTATCGACCATCAGGGTGCAGATCAGCTGACTTTTTTATAAATGGTAAACCCGAGCACCGCGAGCGCAGCCGCGATAATCAGTGCCAGCCAGAACAGGATCTTTGCCAGGTCCCATGCGAAACCTGCCACGCCGCCAAATCCGAGAATGGCGAGGATCAGGGCTATGACAGCGAAAAAGGCCGCGCCTTTGAGCATAAGGTTGTCCTTTTTGGTTTGATGGTAAGGCGCAGCCGCCTTTGACAACCAACTCATCGGGAACGGATTGGCTCCACAGGCAGGCCCGGACAGGTTCAGAACGGGAAGAACCAGTGGATTGCGGCAACCCCCACCGCCCAGGTTATGATGTTCAGCGGCAAGCCTACCTTGGTGAAGTCGAGATAGGCGTATCCGCCCATTTGATAGACCAGGACATTCGTCTGGTATCCAAACGGCGTCGCAAAGGCGGCGCTGCCAGCCATCATGATCGCAACCAGGAATGGACGCGGGCTGACCGCCATACTTTCCGCGAGCGCGACCGCCACGGGCGTCACCAGCACCGCCACGGTGGCATTGGACAGCAATTCCGTCAGGACCAAGGTGGCTCCATAGAGGACGATCAGTGCCCCTAGAGGACCAAACAGGCCGATCCGGCCGATCAGCGCGTCCGTGGCGGATGCCGCGAGCCCGGTCTGCTCCATGGCGATACCGATAACCACCATACCGACAACGAGAAGAAGGATATCCGGACGTAGTCCGCCGTATGCCTCCTCGGGTCGAATGACCCGCAGCAGGATCAGGAGTACGGCACCAGCGAATGACGATGCGGCGATCGGCGCGAGGTTCAGCGCAGCCAAGGCGATGACCCCGACGAAGATGGCGGAGGCGGTTATGGCCTTGCCGGTCTGCAGGGGCCGCTCCACTGCGAAATCCTGCGCATCTCCGACCGTCTCGCCCGCAATGTCGACGTGGCTGAGATGGCGCGGCAATGCCGCCTCAATAGCCGGTGCGTTCGTGGAACGGGCAAGCAGCCTTCCCGAGAACAGGAAGAGATACAGGCCGCCAGCCAACGCGACGGTCAGTCCGACAGGTGTGATCTCGAAAATTGAGAACGGCGGCTGACCTGACGAGCGCGCCATGTCATCCACCAGGAGGTTGGTTGACGTCCCGATCAGCGTACAGCAGCCGCCCAGGACTGCGACGTAGGAGAGTGGCAGGAGGAAGCGTTTGGGGTCGAGGTTGAGCGAAGTGGCGACGTCGCGCACCACCGGCGCGGTCAGAACGACGATCGGGGTGTTATTGAGGAAGCCGGATGCGCCGCCGCTAAGAGCGATCAGGAGCCATAACCCCGCCACGCCAATGCGGCGGCATAACGCCACGGCCTTGCGGATCAAAAGATCGAGTAACCCCGAGAGCTCCATCGCATGCGCGATGACGAACAGGCAAGCCAGCGTGATGATCGCGGGACTGCCGAACGCGGATTGCACTTCGCTAGGGCGGACCGCACCGGTCAGCAACAGGATGGCCGCCCCCGTCAACGCCACCACATCGGCCCGCAGCTTGTCCCAGATCAGAGCGACGATCACGCCGACGAGCACGACGAGAGTGACAAGTTGATCGAGCGTCATGCCCCTGGCGTAGCACAATGCGCTGTCAGGCGCAGGCGAATTGGCCTCCGGCTGTGAAGCGTGGCAAAAGGGGGTCAATTTCCAGCGACAATCTGCTAGGCCGGACGCATGGACGGCCCACGCGTCAAACTTCTCATCCTTTCCCACGTGGTTGCACTGGGCCTCGGGGCCGGGGTAACCGCGGTTGTTCAAACCGCTGCAAATAACAAGCGCGCGGCGGTGCCGGCTTCTACTCCTTCCCCCGCGCCTGTTCCCGAGGTCGAGCCGGCGCCGTTGGTGCAGATCGCGCCGCCCCCTTTAAATCGAGCAGAACTGTTGGCGACTGCGGCGAAAGCGGCCGACACCGCGGCGGGCGGAAATCCGCTACCCCTAGCCAATCGAGACCTGGTGGGCCGCTCGTTCACTATCCGGATGCCGTTCGGTTGTGCCGGGCCTGAAACCGATGGCACGGACAGCTGGGCCGGTTGGACGTACAACGAGAAGACCCGGGCCCTGCGTCTGACCGCTCGTCCGGCAATGCTTGAAGCGGGCGACTGGGCGCAGGACAGGGCGGCAGCGACGGCGTATGACGCGGTAGAGGGATTCTGGATCGACAGACCATGGACCAGCTCAGAGAGCTGCGGCACGCAGATCGGCAAGGAACCGCCGCAGGGCACAGGCATGGGCCCACAGGGGCAAGGAAAAGCGTCCGGAGACCGGTTGGTCCCTAGCCGGCAGTTGGCGATCGCGATGTTCTATGCACCCGGCGCATCCCGGACTCGCCAACGAGGGGGCCGGCCTTATACCTCGACGATCAAGCTCGAGGGTGATGAGGCACCTTCGACAAGAGGGTATACGCTGGTGCTGAGCGGCCGCCTGGCCGCGTTGGACGATGGCCAGCCGGTCCGTTGCCTCCAGAGGAGTCCGGATATTCCGCCTCGCTGCATTATTTCGGTGACGTTCGATAAAGTCGCGTTCGAGCAGCCCGGAAGGGACAAGCCGTTGGTCGAGTGGAGGTGACCTGATGGTTCGCGGGCCTCACTAAGTCTTTTCCTGCATCATCGCTCCCAGATCCGGCTTCACCACCCCGTGAGAACAGGCGACTTTGCAGTATCTGCGTACCGGCCGCCACCTCGCTCTTGACAGTAGCGGCCGGCGCCTCGCATGCGGGGACGTGCGACGCTTAGGGACCCAGACGCTGCGATCCTTCGTTATCCGGCAGCGCCAGCGGCTCCGGGAAAGCGAGATCGCTTTCATCCTGCTGGCGTTAGCGGCGGGTTTGGCAGCCGGGTCGGTCACCAATCTTCTGGGCTACGCCGCCCACGCGATGCAGCGCCTTTTCTACGGGCTGAGTTCCAATCGCCTGAGTGCCCTTGGCGAAATTCACCATCCCTGGCGGCTCCTCGCACTTCCCCTGGGAGGGCTAGGCCTGGTGATGTTCAACCGATTGTTGCGCAAACGTCAGCGCGCACCGATCGACGTCGTCGAGGCGAATGCGCTGCATAGCGGACGTATCCCCTTTCTCGACAACCTTGTGATCAGCGCGCAGACGTTGATATCCAACGGTGCGGGAGCGTCGGTGGGTCTGGAAGCGGCTTATGCGCAAATGGGGGGCGGGATCGCGTCTCAACTGGGCAAATGGTTCAAATTGCGCCGCGCCGACATGCGCACGCTGGTCGGTGCGGGGGCCGGCGCAGCCGTGGGAGCGGCGTTCGGCGCCCCATTGGCCGGCGCATTCTACGCATTCGAGATTGTCATCGGCGCCTACACGCCGGCATCGGTCGCCCCCGTCGTGGCTGCGGCGCTGGGTGCGGCATTCGTCACCCGATTGCTGGGTATCGAGCCCTATCTGATTGCGTCGAGCGCCGACCGGGTTCTAGGCGTCGGCGACTATGCTCTTTACATCGTCCTCGGCCTTATCTGCGCCCTCGTCGGCATCGGACTGATGCGCCTGGTCACCTTCGCGGAAGGGCAGGCGCAGCGCATGAAACGATTGGTGCGGTGGAAGCCGGTGGTCGGCGGTTTGCTTTTGATGCCATTGGCGATGATCTCACCGCAGACGCTATCGTCCGGGCACGGCGCGATGCACCTCAACCTCGCGCTGCCCCCTGCCTTGCATGTGCTGCTCATCGTCCTCGTTTTGAAGATAGCGGCGTCGGCGATTTCGATCAGCTTCGGATTCCGCGGCGGACTGTTCTTCGCATCGCTTTTTCTCGGATCGCTGGTGGGGCTTATATATGCGACCGGATTGGCGATGCTGCCGTTTGGTGTTGCGCTCGATCTGAACGATGCGGCTTTGGTCGGAATGAGTGCGCTTGCCGTGACGGTAGTTGGCGGACCGATGACCTTGGCGATGCTGATGCTGGAGACGACGCACGATTTCGCGCTGATGGGCGTCGTCCTGGCCGCGTCACTTGTCTCCGGCACCTTTACGCGCGAGACGTTCGGTTATTCCTTCTCCACCTGGCGCCTGCACGTCCGCGGTTCGATAATCCGTAGCCCGCGAGATATTGGATGGATGCTCAGCCTGACGGCGGGACGTCTGATGCGCAAGGACTGGACGAGCGTGTCTGCCGACGCTTCCGTTCAGGAGTTTCGAAACAGCATTCCTCTGGGTTCGACGGCCAAAGCCGTGCTGGTCGATAGCCAGGGACATTACGCCGGTGTGGTCGCGACCGCAAAGGCTTACGACCCTCAGCTTGATCCCGACACCCCGGTGGCCGCGTTAGCAGTCTTGACCACGAACGTGCTGACACCGACAACGGACATCCGTGCGACCCTCAAGGCGTTCGACCTTGCTGCGGCGGACGAGCTGGCGGTCGTGGACGGTGTCGGGCGGGTCGTCGGGGTAGTGACGGAACGGCACGCACGCCGGCGCTATTTCGAGGAGATCGAAGCCTCACAGCGCGCTCTGTTTGGAGAGAGCTGACGGGCCGGTAGATTACGAGTCTTGCTCGCGGCGGCAGTCGGGGCACCGTCGATGAAATGAGCAGTCCGCGTTTCTGGCGTTACAGAACCAGGGCGTGGCCAATGCCTTGCGGAGGTATCTGAATATTTGTCGAAACATGGTCACCCTTCCGCGGCTCGATTGGACCTTTGTTCGCACCTCCGCCTACGCTCGCGTAGCGGGTGCCTGGAAGTTCCCGCGCCAGCACGAGCGCCGGCTATTTGAACACCAGGGCGGAGCGCCTACCCTTAAAAACCAGCGATCTCAACCCGAAAACCCGGGTTCCGTTAGGGACCCGCGATATCCTGAGTATGCGGCTCGACGGTGTGAATGGCAGGTATCAGAGCTTCATACTGGCGCACCGCGCCAGCTTCGAAGTAGAGATCGATGAGAGGCCGTCGGTCCTCGGCCGACGCTGAAGGCGCTTGGATGAACCGTCAAACCTTGGTCGATAAAGGCGTAGCCAAGCCTCATAAAGGGCGCTTGTTTGCCGCCGGCAGCTGGGAGAACTAACCGTGAAGGCAAGATCGGGAAAAGAGAAGATGCACGATGACCTCACCAACGTGGGCCTGCGCGCGCAGGCCACTGCGGTCGGCGTCGTCCAGCTTTGTCGCGAACTGCACGGTGCTGGCCTGCTCACAGACGACGCCATTGGCCGCATCAAGGCCTCTATCGCTGATGAGCTCGAGGTCAATGCGCCGAGGTCGATGACCGTCCAGCAGTACCGTCACGACGTCCATGCACGTCTGGACCGATTGTTCGACGGCGAAGCGAAGGTAGGTGACGCTCAGGGGCTGCGTTTTGCTTCTGGTGAAGAAAGCCCATAGGGTCCCGGCCAAACAACCGCGGGAGGCGGGAGGAAGCCCATGCGCCTCGCGATGCGTATTGCAAAGGTGGGCCCTCCATCCAGCTCGGCTGCGTAATCTGATGCGAATGCCGTGTTTTTGGGCTTCCCCATCGTACGCGCCGCGATATGACGTGCGCGGATCAGATTAAAGCGTTCAGGCAGGAGTGTTGGCAGTGGAGGAGTTCTCGCGGATTGCGAGCGGGATCAAGGGTCTTGACCAGATCCTCGATGGGGGGCTCATCAAAGGTGCGTCGTACATTGTCCAGGGCCGTCCCGGTGCCGGCAAGACCATCCTGTCGAACCAGATCGCGTTCCATCATGCGGCGGGCGGCGGCAGCGTGCTGTTCGTCACGCTTCTGTCGGAAAGCCATGATCGGCTGTTTCAGGCATTGGGGACGCTGGACTTCTTCAACGCGCAGCGGCTCGGGAATGACATATCGTACGTGAGCGTGTTCCAGACCATGCGCGAGGAAGGCCTCGATGCGGTGGTCCAGCTGCTTCGCCGGGAAACCAAGCGTCGTAAAGCCACGTTGCTGGTTTTCGACGGCCTCTTGAACGCGCGCGACCGCGCCGACACCGATTTCGACGTCAAGACGTTCGTGGCCGAAGTGCAGGGACAGGCCGCATTCGTGGGCTGCACGGTGCTGTTCCTGACGAGTGCCAGTCTGGAGGAAACCAGCCCCGAGCACACGATGGTCGATGGCGTCATCGAGATGGGCGATATGCTGGCGGGCGTCAGGACAGTCCGCCAGCTGCAGGTGCGCAAGTCCCGCGGCAGCAAGGCCCTGGGGGGCCTGCACAAGTTTGAAATCGATCGACGCGGAATCACTGTCTACCCCAGGATCGAGACGGTGTTTGCCGAGGCGCCGGAAGCCTGTGAGTTGCCCTCCGCACGAATGAGCACCGGCCTGCTGCTTCTCGACGATCTGATGGAAGGAGGGCTTCCTGCGGGGTCGATCACGCTGGTTGCGGGCCCGACAGGTAGTGGCAAGACGACGCTGGGTCTGCATTTCCTCGCTCGCGGGACGGCTGATGAACCTGCTCTTCATTTCGGTTTCTTCGAAAATGAAAAGCGGCTCCGAACCAAGGCAGCCAGTCTGGGTATTGCGCTGCCGGAGCCCGACAGCTCCAGTCTGACCATACGCAACCGGGCACTCGGGGAACAATTGATCGACCGCCTTGCGCACGAGTTGATCGACGAGGTCCAGGAGCGGCAAGTGAAGCGGCTCTTCATCGACGGCCTCGGGGGGTTTGAGCGGGCTGCGGTCCATCGCGACAGATTGCTCGAATTTTTTGCAACCCTCACGAACAAACTTCGTTCGCTAGGGGTTACGACAATGGCGACATGGGAAACCCGGGAGATTCTCGCGCCAGAAGTGCATGCCCCGTTCGGGCAAGTGTCTGCAGTGCTCGATAACCTTGTTCTCCTGCGACAATTTGAAGAGAACCATGAATTACGGCGCTCCATCTCGATCCAGAAAATGCGCGAAAGCGTGTTCGATTTCGCGCCGCGGCAATACGCCTTCGCCCAGGACGGATTTAAGATTGACGAGGGGCAGAGGGTGAACGCTAAGGGATCCGCCGCTTCCGCCACAGCCGCCAGTTAGGCCGCCATGATAGCGCTGGGCAGAGGCACACAATCATGGCACTGATAGTCGTTGCGGATGATGAATTTCTGTTGGCGGCCATGCTCGCCGACATCCTTGAGGATGAAGGGCACGAGACGACTTTGGCGTCCCACGGCCACGAGGCTTTGGAACGAATCCGCACGCGCCGTCCGGCTTTACTGATTACGGATTTCATGATGCCTATCATGACCGGCCTTGAGCTCGCGCAGGCGATCAAGGCCGACCAGGAGATTTCGGACATCCCCATCATTCTGGTCAGCGGAGCGCAAGGCGACATCGCTAGGCAGCATGGAGACCTGTTCGCTGAAGTTCTGGACAAGCCCTACCGGCACGCCGACCTGATTGCAGCCGTTGAACGGCTGCTTCCCGGATAGGCTTTGCCGGTGCATGCGCTGCCAGCATGCCTTGGGCCATTCTAACAGGTTATTGATGTCGTTTCATAAAATCCGCGTACTGCGCGCTCATCCTCAACGTTTCAATGCAGCGGTTACGCCGCGTGACGGGCGCATTGGTAGCGCCGCATCGTAGGCGATCACGGCCCGGACAACGTTTTGCATGACGACCATCCTCGACCAGATCGGCGCCGCAGTTCGACGGATCATGACGGCGACCGCGTATGACCGGCCCCCTGGAGAGGTGAGTATGCCGATATCATTATAGCCCGTTTGCGTCGCGCCGATTTCCTGTCCTGTACCTGTTTTGTGCGCGAGCGACCAACCAGGTGCGAGACCTCCCTTCAGTCGCTGCGGTCCGGTCCTTGTATGGGACATGGTGCCCAGTAGCCGCGCTGTCGACGACGCTGAAATGAGTTCCCCTCGTTGTAAGCGAGCCAGAGCGTTCACGACGGCAACCGGCTGCGCGCCGTCGACGGGATCGGCGACATAGGCGTCGAACGCCGCACGGCGCCGCGCGAGCGGAACCTGAGCTCGGGCGCGAAAGAATGCGTCGCCGAGAGAGTATTCCTGGTGCCAGGTCAGGCCGGCGATGCGGCTCTGCATCAGTCGCTCGCCCGGGCCGAACCGAACACCGGCTATGTTGTTGGCATCAATGAACGCTCGCACCGACCCGGGCCCGCCGATTGCCCGCAATATGAAGTCATTACAGGTGTTGTCGCTCTGCTGCAGTGCACGGCTCATAAGGGCACCAAGAGTGGTGCGGTATCGCCCGGCGGTGCGGATCTCATTCGCTATAGGCTGATGAAAGAGGGTCAGGTCTGATGGTGTCAGCACAACGGGCGTGTCCAGCTTTATTCTGCCACGGTCAGCTGCGTCGAGTGCAGCAAGCGCTACCCAAAACTTGCTCACGCTCTGCTGCGGAAAGAAGGTGCGACCGTCAAATTCGGCGACTGCGCCCGTCTGCACGTCCTCGACCGCAATGCCGATGTCACCGTCAAAGCCTTGTCCCAGAGCGGTGATCTGTTGTCCCAGCGCAGCCGATGCATCGGAACTGAGAAGCGGCGGCTGCGCGTATGTCCTATCGACTTTCGCGGCGCCCCGGGAGCAGGCCGTCTGGGCCACCACCAAACTGGCTCCCACTACCA
This sequence comes from Novosphingobium silvae, assembly GCF_009856825.1. Classification (GTDB taxonomy): domain Bacteria; phylum Pseudomonadota; class Alphaproteobacteria; order Sphingomonadales; family Sphingomonadaceae; genus Novosphingobium; species Novosphingobium silvae. Next base: position 14,948 of record NZ_WVTD01000016.1, read on the forward strand.
ACAGGAGAGCCTGCTTTCCAGTCCGCATAGCGGGCAGGTTTCCGTTCTTCAAGCATTCCCCCTCTGAAATCGGTGTCTTGAGTGGCCTGTCTGAAGGGCGCGAAAACGTCATGTAATTCCTTGGAAAAAATCGACAGACGGGACGCCATCCGGGACACGTTGAAGCCGTTTGCGATAAAGCTGCCGCGGCCCCTCTACGCAGCATCCCTATTGGCAGTACCGATTATGAATTTTGTGTGGAGGCGCTATGCACAGCGCACCGGCCCGCCGATATTTACAAGGACGGCGGCCAAATTCACCCTCTATAACGCGGCAATCCCTAGCCCGGGACGCGCGGCCGTAAGTGCGATCCGCCGGTAGATCCCGGTCACACCCTGGCGCGTGCAGGGCGTAGTGCCGATGGTGAAGGTAATACGCAGGAGCGCCCCGTTTTCATCGGTCTCACCCCAGAGGGCATCGGCGATTTCCTTGGCACGCTCGCAGCGGCGATCGACCCCGCCCCTGCGAAACAATACCCTTCACTGATCGCGCTTACCAAGCGCCAGACGGCGATCCGCCGCATGGTGTCAGCCGACATCAGGCCGAGGCGCGGCAGGTTGATGAATTCCTCGATTGCGCGGATCGTCTCGTACCATCTCGAGAAGGCCGATTGCTGATCGGATTTCGCCAGCGCCGCGTGCAACCCGGCGCTGTGCTGGCTGATCTGTTCCCGGATCAACGCGCGCGCGTCGTCGCCGACAAGACGATCGACTGACTTCTATGCAGTCATCGCCCCGCCCCCGACATGGGGTCGGTTCCGGCTGAGGGCGGACTGACACCCTAAGCACTGGCGTCCTTGGGCCAAAGGTACTCGCCGGTGAGCAGGGTGTGTGCCCATCCGAGCGGCGAAATGTGAGCGAGAAGGTGGGCGGGCGTATCGAGTCCTTTCCGGCGTCGGACGTCGACGGCATCGCCAAGGTGCAAGGTGTTCCAGTAACCGCCTGACTGCAGAGTTCGTCGCTGCTGGATTGATCCGACTCATTCGAAGGTGAGCGCTACTTCGCCAATCGCCCCTATCACGTCGTGCAGACGCCTGAAGAAGACACCGGTCAAGCCGGCTACATCTTTACAACGCAGGTCGCCTACCGACCAACGTTAGTCGTTCGCGGGCCCAGAAAGGCCGATGATGCCGAAAGCTGCCGGTCATTTGCGTGACCTCATGTTCAGATTCCAGCTCGTTCCTTGATAGCTCGGCGAACGCTGCAATCCTGCGATCTCGGGTTTGCTACCGGCTACATTGACGATGCTGGGGATCAACGTTTAATGGTAGCGATCTCGCGTGGCCTTCTCGAGGATGGGGTCAAGGAGTGATACCGAGCGCGGGCAGCACCAGCACGTCGATCATCCCGACATGCTTGGTGCCAGTTCCGCCAGCGTCAGGTCGCCACGGATCGCCTCGACCGCCACCTTCGCCTTGAAATCCGCGCTGTAGCGCTTCCTCGTCGTGGTCATTCACGTACCAATCCTTCAGGTCGGGAGTAGCATAACACCCTGCCCAGAAAACCGGGACCACCTCACTCAGCGGGTGGCAGATCAATGGGCCGCCTTCCTTGAATACAGCTTGAGCGAACTTCCGTCGGTCTGGTGCGAAATTTTTCGCAAAGATCGCGAAACACGCCTTCAACGCCCGGCTGCACAAACTGTTACAAGGACGAACATTCGTGCCCAATGCGCAGTGAACCGCGCGGCTATTGGATACTCAGCTCGATTACGGGCTCATCTGGAGTGACACGATGAAACTGAAACTGACATTGCTGATACTGGGAGCGAGCCTGCCGTTCGCCGCCGCCCATGCGCAGGACCCCGCTGCAGCCGACAAGGCTCGCGACGCCTTCATGAAGGTCGACACCAACTCCGACGGCGCCCTCGACCTCGCGGAATGGAAGGCCGCCGGACGACGCGAGCGGGGCTTCACGATGATCGACGCCAACAAGGACGGCAAGGTCACGCCCGAGGAACTGCGCGCCGCCATGGCCAAGTACGGCAAATAAGCCCACGTGCCACCCGCCACCGAGATGCAGAGCATGATCCGGTTGAACCGACCGGATCATGCTCTAGCATGAAGGACTTACGACGCCGGCTCGGCTGAACTCCACAAGGTCAGGACCCCATGGAATCCGAAGGAACGATCGCCATCATCGAGGACGACGTCGCCATTCGCGACCTGGTCGCCGAAGTCCTCAGGGCCAACGGCTTCGTGGTGGAAGGCTATGGCGATGCCGCCGCCTTCTTCCGCCAGGCGGACGTGCCCTCGCTCGACTGCCTGATCCTCGACCTGATGCTGCCGGGCGAAAGCGGGCTTTCGATCTGCCAGACGCTGCGCGTCAAGGTTCCGCAGTTGCCGATCCTGATGGTCACTGCCAAGGGCGACGACATCGACCGCATCATCGGCCTCGAATGCGGTGCCGACGATTACCTGCCCAAGCCTTTCAACTCGCGCGAACTGCTGGCGCGCTTGCGCGCGATCCTGCGCCGGACCAAGGCGCCCGGGCAGGCGGTCGAGAGCCCCGGGGCGGAGCTCTATCGCTTCGCCGGCTGGACTCTCGCCGTGGATTCGCGCGACCTGATCGACCCGGACGGTCGCCCCGTCACGCTCAGCACAGGCGAGTTCGACCTGCTCCATGCGCTCGTGATGCATCCCCGCCGCGTGCTGAGCCGCGACCTGCTGCTCGACATGACGCGCGGTCGCATGGCGACACCCTACGACCGGGCGATCGACGTGCAGCTCAGCCGGTTGCGCCGCAAGTTGGGTGACGATCCGCGCGAACCCGTGATGATCCGCACCGTGCGTGGCGACGGCTATCTGTTCGCGCCCAGCGTGCTGAAGATCTGACGATGCGCTGGCTGCGTCCGGTCGACGGCCTGCGGGTACGGGTGGGCCTGATCGTCCTCGTCCACCTGATCGTAGTCGGCCTGACGATCACGATCATTTCCAGCAAGCAGAACCAGCCGGACGCCGAGCTGTTCCGTCTGGTGCCGGCCGAAGACGCCCGGGCCATCGCTCTCGCCGTCGAAGCGACCCCGCCTGCCGCGCGCGAAGCGGTGCTGCGCGGGCTGAGCGTGAACACCACGCTGGTCATGCTGGGTGACGGCCTGCCGCGCGGGGACAACACCCACCCCGATCTGCGGGAAGCCAATGCCGCCTATCGCGCGGCCCTGCAGGGGCGCCCGTTCCACGTCGACTTTCCGCCCGATGCGCGGCTGACCGACCTGGGCCGGGGCCGCCAGTACTCCGCGAGCCCGATCCGCTTGCGTGTGCGCTTGAACGACGGCACCGTCCTTATCATCGAGCGCACCACGCCGCCAGCGATCGCCGGCTTCGTGATGAGCCTTAACGCCATCCTGATCGGCGTCTCGGCGGCGAGCGTGCTTGTCGTCGTCCTGATCGCGGGGCTGACCACGCGCCCGCTCTCCCGCCTGGCCCGCGCGCTCCAGAACGACGAGGCCAGCCTGTCCGCCCCGGACCTTCCGGTGACCGGCGCGCACGAAATCCAGCAACTCTCGATCGCCTTTAACGACATGCGCCGCCGCCTGCGCGACTTGGTGGAAGAACGGACCGGCTTCCTCGCGGCGGTCGCGCATGATTATCGCACCTATCTCACCCGGTTGGAGCTTCGCGCCGACTACATCGGCGACCCGCGCCAGCGCGCGCTGGCGATGGCCGACCTCGGCGAGATGAGCGCCCTGCTCGACGATACCCTGACGTTCGCACGCGTTTCCGCGACCCCGCCGCGCCCGGTCCACGAGACGACCGACATCGCCGCCATGATCGGCTCGGTTCTGGAAGCACGCGCGCTCCAGGGCGAGGACGTCACCGCCACGTCGCCGCCGCCGACCGGTCTTGCCGTGCGCATCGACCCGCTGGCGATGCAGCGCATCCTCGCGAACCTCGTCGACAATGCGGTGCGGTATGGCGGGCAGGCCCGCCTGTCCGTCCGCGAACGCCAGGGCCGCATCGAGATCCGCGTGGACGACGATGGACCGGGCGTGCCCGAAGCGGACCTCAAGGACCTGACCCGCCCGTTCCACCGGCTCGACCATTCGCGCGCGCGCCACACCGGCGGGGCCGGGCTCGGGCTTGCGATCGTCGATGCGCTCGCCCAGCAGAATGGCGGGACGCTGACGCTCGGCAATCGCGACGGGGGCGGCTTCAGCGCCTCGGTGGACTTGCCCGCCGCCTGACCGGCGCCCGGAGACGGCGGGCGTTACACGGTGTTACCATCCGCAGATCACCTTGTTGCGCAGCGACGGCAATCTTCTCCAGGTAGCCAACCGGAGAAGTCCCGATGCCAAGATCGTCCTGGTCCATTGCCATGAAGCACGCGGCGTTGCGGGCAGGCAGCCTCGCCGTCCTGACAGTGTCGATGCTGGCCCTCTCGCCCGCCACCGCCGATGACCATCGCCCGCCGCCGCACGGCCACACCCCGCCGCCGGGGCACGGTCATCCGCCGCCGCCCGGGCATGGCCATCCGCCGCCGGTATACGTCCGCCCGCCGGTGACCGTGGTGCGGCCCGCTCCACCGGTGCGCTGGTATCCGGGCAATCCCGGCTGGTGGCACGGGCATCCCGATTTCGTCGGCTATGTCGGTGTCCGGCGCGGATACTATTTCGCGCCCGGCTATGGCTATTACCCCGTCGCCAGCGCCTATTATGGCCGCGTCTGGGTCGTGGGAGCCGTCCTGCCGGTGGAACTGCGGCGCTATTACGTCGTCAACCCGGCCTATTACGGACTGGCCGTGGCGCCCGCAGGACACGCCTGGATCTACGCTAACGGCAGCATCGTGCTGGCATCGCGCACCACCGGCGTGATCGTGCGAACCGTTCCGCGAGTCTGGTAGACCTGTTCGGTTTCGGCGCGCCTTCCACCCCCCGCCCCCGCCTCGGGCGCGCCGGTGCGGCGCGGCAGCCTTCCCCCAGGGCATGTCGCGCCGCACACCCCCCTCTTCACAATGGTGTCACCTCATGAAGCATGTCGTTTCCGCGGCCATCCTGACGCTGGCCGCAAACCCCGCCCTCGCGGCCTCGCCGCCGAGCCTCTATCCGGTAAGCGTAGGCCACGAGACCGCCCGCTTCACGCGCGGCGTGCCGACCGTAGACCTGCAGACCCCCGACGGCGCGGTCCAGATAACCCCGCGCCCCATCGAGAACGGCGCCCTCGTCTTCGACATCGCGGTCTACAACCGGGGCAACGCTCCCGCCAATATCGGCGTCGAGAACGTCAGCGTCTCGCTCGGATACCAGCCGATCGCCGTGCAGAGCCGCGATGCGCTGGCCGAGGCTGCCGAAAGCAAGGCTCGCCGCGCCCGGATCGGCACCGTGCTCGTCGCAGGCACGCTGGCTGCGGTCTCTGCCTCGTCGAGCGGCGAGCGCTACGCCTATCACGGCCATGTCGCGACCCCGCGCGGCGTGGTCTCGCGCACCATCGTGTGGGAGGACAACAGCGCCGGGCAGGCGGGCGCGGCGATGGCGATCTCCGGCGGCGCAATGGCCATGGGCTCGATCCAGCAGCGGCTCGACTACACGATGCAGCAGATCGACGGACAGATCCTGCAGACCACCACGGTCGACCCCGAGGCCAGCTTCGGCGGCCGGATCGTGACCGCCGCCCTGCCGCGCTCCGCAGCAGGGCAAGACGTGCGCGTCACGGTGCGCTGGAACGGCCGCGACTATCCTTTCGCATTCCGCCTGCTCGCCCCCGGCGAGGTGCCGCCGCCGTTCGAGCACGCCGGGAGGTAGCGGCTCCGGGGCGTTACAAGCTGTTACAAGGCACTCATCGCCTTGTTGCCCGCCCTCGCCATTTGCCCCGCCTCACATGGCAATTTCCCTGTCTTTACAGGGTTTCAAGCAAGGGATCACAATGGCGCGTCTTGCCCTGGTTGTGCCGCTGGCGGCGCTTCTGCTCTCCGCATGTCACGAGGCTCCCCCGGCCAAGGACGAACGGCGGGCGGTCTCCGTCCAGCAGCTCACCGCAAACTCCGGCCAAAGCGCGATCACGTATGCCGGTGAGATCCGTTCCGCCTTCGAGAGCCAGCTGGGCTTCCAGGTGGCCGGACGGATCGTCGAGCGCGCGGTCAGCGCCGGTGACAGCGTGCGCGCCGGACAGGTGCTGTTCCGCCTCGATGGCAGCGACTATGCCCGCGCGCTCGACAGCGCGGCCGCGCAGACCGGCGCGGCCCAGTCGGCGGCGGCGACGCAACGCGCCGATCTCGCCCGCTCGCGCGACCTGCTCGCCCAGGGCTTCATCTCGCAGGCCGAGTTCGACCAGCAGAAGGCCGCCACCGATCAGGCACAGGCGCAGCTACGCGCCGCCGGTGCCCAGCGCGGCACCGCCGCCGCGCAAGTCGGCCGCACCGTCCTGACCGCGCCGCGTGGCGGCGTGATCACGCAAGTGGAGGGCGAGGTGGGACAGGTCGTGGGTGCCGGACAGGCGGTGCTGACGTTCGCCGATCCCTCGCGTCCCGAAGTCGCCGTCTCGCTTTCCGAGGGCGGGCTCGGCCCGGTCCAGCGCGCGAAGCGGCTCAGCGTCACCCTGTGGAGCGATCCCTCGCGCAAGTACGCGGTGAAGCTGCGCAGCATCGCGGGCGCCGCCGATCCCGCGACCCGCACTTTCGCCGCGCGCTTCTCCATCATCGCCCCCGGCGAGACGCTGCGGATGGGCGAAACCGCCGAACTGCGCATCGAGGACGAGCGTGTGGCAAGCGGCATCCTCGTGCCCCTCACCGCGATCGCCCAAGGCCACGACGCCCAAGGCTACGACAAGGCGCAGGCCTGGGTCGTCGACCGGCGCACGATGACGGTCCAACCCCGCACAGTGAAGGTGGGACAGGCGAGCGGCGACAAGCTGACGGTCCTCTCCGGCCTGCGCCCGGGCGAGACGATCGTCACCGCCGGCATCCACCTGCTGCGTGCCGGCGAGAAGGTCCGCATAGCCGAGGTGCCTGCCTCGTGACCGGCTTCAACCTCTCGCGCTGGGCGCTCGGCCACCAGCAACTCGTCGGTTTCCTGCTCGCCGTCGCCTCGGTGGCGGGGCTGCTCTCGTACCTTTCGCTCGGGCGCAAGGAAGACCCGGAGTTCACCGTCAAGACCATGATGATCACCGTCGGCTGGCCGGGCGCGACCGCCGACCAGATGGCCGAACAAGTCATCAAGCCGATCGAGACGGTGCTGACCGAGAACATCCCCGACATCGACTACGTCAAGAGCAAGGCCCGTCCCGGACAGGCGACGCTCAACGTCACGCTGATCTCCACCGTCAAGGGCAGCGCGGTGCCGGATATCTGGTACACCGTGCGCAAGACCGTGACGGACCACCGCGCGGACCTGCCCGACGATGTCGTCGGCCCCGCGTTCAACGACGAGTTCGGGACGACTTACGGCAACATCTACGCGATCACCGGCCCCGGCTTCTCCTATCCCACGCTCAAGCGCTACGCCGAAACGCTGCGCGACCGCATCCAGGCCCTGCCCGACGTCGCCAAGACCGACATGATCGGCGAGCAGGACGAGGCGGTCTACGTCACCTACGACAGCGCGCGACTGGCGATGCTGGGCATCTCGTCGCAGGCCATCGCCGACGCGCTCGACGGCACCAACGCCGTCTCGGCCTCGGGCACGGTCGAGGCGGGCGCCGAGCGCGTGCGCCTGCAGGTGGCGGGCGCCTACGGCTCGCTGGAGGCGATCGCGGCGACGCCGATCTTCGCCAACGGCAAGAGCGTGCGCCTCGATGCGATCGCCAAAGTCGAGCGCACGACCAAGGACCCCGCCACCTTCAGGATGCGGTTCGGCGGCGAGGATGCGGTGGGCGTGGGCATCAGCCTGCGCGACGACGGCAATGTCGCGCGGCTGGGCAAGAACCTGAAGCAGACCGTGGCCTCGTACCAGGACGAACTGCCGGTCGGCGTCGAAATCCACACGGTGTCGGACCAGACGAAGGTCGTGGACGAATCCGTCGGCGAATTCACCCGCTCGCTGCTCGAGGCGGTGGTCATCGTGCTTGTCGTCAACTTCCTGTCGCTCGGCTGGCGGCCCGGCATCGTCGTCGCGCTGTGCATCCCGCTGGTGCTGGCGATGACCTTCGCCGGGATGAGCTGGATGGGCATCGACCTGCAACGCATTTCGCTGGGCGCGCTCATCATCGCACTGGGTCTGCTGGTGGACGATGCGATCATCGTGGTCGAGGCGGTCAGCACCCATCTGGAGGCGGGCTGGACCCGCACCCGCGCCGCGATCAGCGCCTACACCACCACCGCGATCCCGATGCTGGTCGGCACGCTGATTACCGTCGCGGGCTTCCTGCCGATCGCGATGTCGAAGGCGACGGCGAGCGAATACGTGATCTCGCTGTTCCAGGTCATCGCGCTGTCGCTGGTGCTGTCGTGGTTCGTCGCGGTGATCTTCACGCCGTTCCTCGCCTATCACCTGCTGCCCCAGCGTGCCGATGCGCGAGACGACGCGGGCGAGCCCGAGGAGCAGTACGAAGGCCGCTTCTACAGCTGGTTCCGCCGCGCGCTCGACCGCTGCCTCGATCGCCGCAAGACCGTCGTCGCCGCGGCCGCCGCACTGTTCGTGGGCTCCGTGTTCCTGTTCCAGTTCGGTGTGCCCCGCCAGTTCTTCCCGGCGTCCGACCGGCCCGAGCTGGTGGTCGACCTGCAGCTTTCCCAGAACGCCAGCTTCGCCCAGACGCAGGCCGTCGCCGCGCGCATGGAAAAGCTGCTGGCCAAGGATGAGCGCGTCACTTCGGTCACGAGTTACATCGGCGGCGGATCGCCGCGCTTCTACCTGCCGCTGAACGTCCAGACGCCCGACATCACGCTCGCCGAACTGGTCCTCCAGACGAAGGACGAGGAAGCCCGCGAGGAGGTGATCGCGCACGTGCAGGACCTGTTCGCCGCGCAGTTCCCCGAGGCGCGCGGGCGCGTCAGCAGGCTGGAGAACGGGCCTTCGGTGGGCCAGCCCGTGCAATACCGCCTCGCCGGGCCGGACCTCGATGCACTGGCGCCCTTTGCGCAGAAGCTGGAAGCGATCGTCCGCGCGGACAGCCATTCGCGCGACGTGAACAGCGACCTCGGCGAACCGCTCAAGGCGGTCCGCGTCGATCTCGACCAGGACAAGGTGCGTGCCCTCGGCCTCTCCACCGAGGCGGTGCAGAAGACCCTGCAGGCCGCGATCGCCGGGGCCGGCGTCACCACCTACCGCGACCGCGATCTGGCCCTCGATGTCGTCATGCGCCTCGACACGGCCGAGCGCACCGACCTCGGCCGCATCGCCAACCTGCCGATCGCCACGCAGAGCGGCCCGGTCGCCCTGTCGCAGCTGGGCCGGGTCACCGCGAGCAGCGAGCCCGCGCTGCTTTACCGGCGCAACCGGCAGGCGACGATCACCATCGCCGCCGACGTCGAGGGCGAGCAGGCCACCGACCTCACCAAGCGCCTCGAACCCCAGGTCGAGGCGCTGCGCCGGGACCTTCCCGCTGGCGCGTCGCTGGTGAACGGCGGCTCGCAGGAGCAGAGCAGCATCAACCAGCGCGCCACCATGGCCGCAGTGCCGGCCGCGATGATGGTGATCGTGGTCCTGCTGATGCTGCAACTCCAGAACGTCAAGCGGATGCTCGTGGTGCTGGCGACCGGACCGCTCGCGCTGATCGGCGTGGCGCTGATCATGGCGCTGTTCCGCATACCGTTCGGCTTCGTGGCGATGCTGGGCTCGCTGGCGCTGTTCGGCATGGTGCTGCGCAATTCGGTGATCCTGATCGCGCAGATCGACGCGCTGTCGGGCCACGGCCTCTCCATGCGCGAGGCCGTGCGCGAGGCGGCGGTCCATCGCCTGCGCCCGATCATGCTCACCGCGCTCGCCGCCATCCTCGCGATGATCCCGCTGACCCGCTCCACGTTCTGGGGGCCTATGGCCTGGGCGATCATGGGCGGGCTGATGGTCGCCACGATCCTTACCCTCGTGTTCCTCCCGGCGCTCTACGAACTCGTGTTCGACCGCGCGGGCAAGCGAGACACCACGCCGGAGACCCCGATGCACGACACCTCCCCCGAGGGCGCGAAGGCATGAGCCGCGTCCTGTTCCTCGCCACTGCCGCCATGCTTTCCTCGACGCCCGCCCATGCGACGGACCTTGTCGACGCCTGGCGCGCCGCAGCCCTGCACGACCCCGACCACCAGAGCGCCGAGGCCGAGCGCGATGCAGGGCAGGAAGCCGCCGTGCAGGCCCGCGCCCTCAAGCGACCGAGCGTGCAGGTCCAGGCCGGCTACCAGTACAACATGACCGAAACCAACGCCCAGCTGCCCGAAGACCTCACGCCGGTGTTCACCGGCCAGCGCAGCTCGGGACGCGCCTCGGTGGCGGTGCAGGCCGTCCAGCCGATCTACGACGCCGCCAAGGGTGCCCAGTCAACCCAGCTGCGCGAGAAGGCCGCGATCGCCGACGTCCAGTTCGAAGGCGAGCAGCAGGCGCTCATCCTGCGCGTGGCGGACGCCTACTTCTCGGTGCTTTCGGGCGAGGACAAGCTGACCTCCTACACCCGGCAGGTCGAGGCGGCGGAACAGCAGCGCAAGGGCGCGCAGGCCCGCTTCGACGCCGGACGCGCGCGGATCACCGACGTGCGCGAGGCGGAAGCCCAGCGCGACGCGGCGGAAGCGCAGCGGATCGGCGCCGAAGCGGAACTGGCCTATGCCCGCGCCGCCTTCTCCGAACTGACCGGCCTCGGCGCCGAGGGGCTCGAACGTCCCGCCGCCGACTTCGTCGCGCCGGTGCCGACCGGTTCGCTGCAGGACATCCAGGAACGCGCCGAGACCCGCGCGCCCGCCGTCAGGGCCGCCGAGCACAGCGCGCGCGCCGCCGGGGCGGAAATCGACCGCTACGGCCTGTCGGGCCGGCCGGTGATCGAGGGTGTCGCAGGCTACCAGGGACAATTCCGGATGGGCGGCGACGGCGGCAACGGCATCGTGCCCGACCGCATCCAGACCGCTTCCGCAGGCGTGCGCCTGACCGTCCCGCTCTATGCAGGCGGTGGCATCCAGTCGAAGGAACGCGAGGCGCAGGCGAACGCGACCAAGGCCTTGCGCGATCTCGACGCCGCGCGCCGCGATGCCCGCCTTCAGGCGCAGCAGGCGTGGCAGGCTGCCTCGACCGGCGCGCGCAGGGTCGCCGCGCTCAACACCGCGCTCAGGTCCGCCGACCTGCAGCAGAGCGCCGCTGCGACCGGGCGCGACGTCGGCATCCGCACCCAGAACGACGTGCTCAACGCACAGAGCCAGAGCTTCGCCACCGACCGCGACCGCGCGCAGGCCGTCTACGACTATATCCTGGCCCGGCTGAAGCTGGCAGCGTCCACCGGCGATCTGGGATTCGAGGAACTCGACGAGGCCGATCGCCTTATGACTTCGATCCGGCCAGAAACGCGGCCGTGACCGACCCGATTGCCTGACCGATAGGAAGCAGGCGGACATGCCAAATGCCCGCTGGCGAGTGCGGGCGGTTGCGCCGGGGATTGAAGGCATCCGAAGGGGTATCCGGGCCGACGTGGAAGGCGCCTTTTTTTTGGGGGGGGCGCCGAAGCGAGTGTTCACGGGCCTGATCGGCGCCATCCTCATGGAGCAGAGTGACGAATGGGCTGTCCAGCACGCCCCCTATATGACGCTTGAAACTATGGCTCCCGTCAGCGACAATCCCATCGCCATGCTCTCGGCTGTACCTAGCGCATCACCGGTTCATCCCGATGCCGAAATGGACGGTGGTGACGGAAATCTACACCACGCCGTAGGGCACGATCACCGGACTTTGCCAGCCTGATCTATGGCGGGCTTTGCACGCCGGTTCCCGCCGATGCGCCGCCTACGTTCATTGTCGTGGCGGCGGACGACGAGTAAATGGCGAACTCCTGTGCAATTCTATAAAGCTTGGCGGGAGGCAGTAGCGTCGGCCGAGCTTCACATCTATGAGCGCTTTCGCACGGGGTCTATCTGAACCCGAAGGGGACCACTAGCGCCCACTAGTGCGACGAACTAATCTAGTGGATGCAGTCTCGCGGTTTGACGGCGCGAGCCGACCAATAACCGAACGCGGGATGACCTTGGGGTGCGTATCCGCCAATGTCAGGTTTCGGCGAAACGCGTCATTCACGGTCGCGCTCGGGAACGACCGTGAAGTCCCAAATTACGTCAGGATCGGGCTGTTTGATCCGCTCGAGGCAGGCACCGGGCCGCTAACGGAATTCTGATCTCGTGCTCGCTCTCCTACGCTCATTCGCGAATTCCCCGGGCCGCCGATCTATCAGGAAGAATGCCTAGGCCTTGCGCCTGCGCAATGACTCGTCTCACGCCCTCAGGTGACCATTGCATCCCCCCTCGCGGCGTTGGCTCTCGCAAATCCTTACTTAACCAAGCCGCAATGCCGCGCAGCGTCGCGTCTGGCTCGCTCCTGAGCTTGTCCGCAACGAGTAGGGCAACGCGACTATCATTCGAAAGGCGCGGCGCCGTCTCAAGGATCACAGGATTTGCATAGCCTGCATCAACAAGCGTTCGGCACGCCTTCACCAGCGTGCGTTCAGAAAACGAACGCACCGGGGGCTTGATCGACCGAATGTGCCGCAACACCACCGCCCAGGGCAACTGCGGGCGCAGGCGCTCAACGAGCGGCAGCCAACCCCGCCGCCCATCGATCAGATCGTGGAGATGCTTTTCTCTCAGGGTGTGACGCAAGGCATCGATTGCTGACGGATCCCGGGCGCGCATTTTCGGATTTCCCGGCTTAGCGCCGCGGGCAACTGCCGCTTTGAGGCCAGCGCGCGTACGCTCCCTAATAAGCGCGCGTTCGAACTCTGCAAAGGCGCCCAGCATCTGTGTCATCAGCATGCCTTGCGGGCTGCTGGTGTCGATCGGATCGTTGATCGAGCGAAAATACGCCCCCTTCGCACGAAGCCCTTCAACCATTTCGAGCAAATGCGACAACGATCGTGCGAGGCGATCAATCCGCACAACCACAAGGGTGTCCCCCTGCCCTACCGCTGCGAGCGCGCTGGCTAGTTTAGGTCGGCTCCGGCTGCCACCGCTGGCCCGGTCCTCAAATATGGTTGCGCAGCCCACGCGCTGAAGCTCACCGAGCTGCGCAGACGTGTCCTGTTCGTCCGTCGATACGCGGGCGTAGCCAATAAGGGGCATCTGTCACAATCCATCTAACGAGGTCAACCGTTCGGTTGCCCCCGTAAGGTAGACGCGTAAGCTGCCTTTGACCATCACCCCTCAGTAGGACAGGCGTCTACCGCCCCGTTCATTTTAGCCGAGTGTACGGAACTTGAGAGAGGCCCCTGCCCCGGCCGGCCGTAGCCTGCGGATACCGCCAGGAAGTGCCCCTGAAAATGCCGGAACTCTGCCGCGCAGCACATTGGCGGCCGGCGGTATTCTTCCCTGAATCCGGCCGTATTCTTGCGGGGCTGGTAGCGAAAATTTAGCGGTGGCGGGGAGTCCGGTCGTATCCTGAAACCGACAAAAACCCCTCGCCTCATAGCCTGGTTTGTGCTGTCCGTGAAGGACACTTATCGGACAGTCTATAGCGCATACAAGCAGAGTTTACCTTTTTGGCGATGGTCTCTACCAGGTACGCCATTGCGGACGCCCGGGGAATTTCATCAATAGTGTAAAAATGGTCGCCGATCAGCCTTCGGACGGTACTGGAATGACTGTCGATCACGTCCATTGGATCCAACGACAGCAGCGCGCTCTCAGATACCGGAACTCGAAAAGGGGGCAGGTACACGGCACTCTCCGCAGCGGCCGATTTCCTGTATGTCTGAAGAGCTTTTCCATCGCAACATCAGGCGACGTGCCGGGGGAGTCCCACCGTAACATCCATGTATATGCTTCACCTGCGCCCTGACCGGAAACTTACGCAACATACCGCAGGGGGCGAGCCGGGGGAGACCGCCAGAAGTTCAAGGCTCACGACGCGAAGCGGAACTTGCTTTTGCGTCCGCCTGACGCCGCCGCGCTTGCACGTCCTTGCGAATGCAGCGGGTTGCTCCTTAGTCGTGCCGGCCTCGAGTCAAAGCCGAAGGCGTCCTTCCTGGCAACTGAACTATCGAATTAAGAACCTCGAGTGTCACTTTACCCCCGGCAAAGTGACACGGCTGTCCTATTTGCTTTATTGCGCGGAAAAGGGATTCACATCTGGTGTCGGTCGTGCTTGATTCATGAAATGTTCCAGGCCGATCTTTTCCGCGACAGCAGACCTTCCGAACCGATGCGTCTCGCTGCGCCGCCGCCGACCACTACGGTCTCGATCCTCGAGCGCCTTTCCACGAACTGCAAACGTCCGCGCTACGCGTTCATGGTGCTCAACCTGCTTGTCGAAGCCAGCCAGCGCACCGGCTCTGCCGGGCCCTATGTCCTCGTCGGTGATATGCGTGTGCCGGTTCGCGACTGGCTTTGCGATGCTTTAGTACCCGTCGCTCAGCGCGACCCGCGACGTCTTTCGATCGAAGGTCGGGTCCGCCAGATGCTCGAGGATGCGGGTGCCCTACCTGCGGATCCTGACGACGCGCAGCGTTTGGTTGATGAGAAGGTCCTGGAGCGTATCCGCATTTCAGGTCGTACGAACGTAAGTCGGGCCGTGAGCGAATTGGTCCGAGCCGGATTGGTCAAGCGGCATTACCAGGGCTTCCGGGTTGATCACCACAATCGCGGTGCGAAGCGACAGGCGGTCTATGTCGTGACCGAACCGGTAATGCGGGCTCTTTCGCGTGCTACGACCTGACCTCGGGATGCCCCTGCCGGACGAAGAATAGTACCCCTGCCTAACTTGGCAGCGAAGTCGCGGGTTTTCGGGTCGGGAAAACCGGGCCGTGCATTGTCATTTTCTCAGCTTCAAAGGGGCGCTGAAGCAGCCGGATTTCGTCGAACGAACCCCGGAGCCAGATATCGACGTCGTCAGGGTCGAGGATCATCACCATTGCCTTGGGGTGGATCGGTTCGACCAGCTCGTTGGCATCACAGGTCACCATGGCGAAGCCGCTACCCTCTTCGTTGGCCTGCCAGAAACCCGCCACGGCAAACACCGGCTGATCTGCCACTGAAAACCACATTTCGCCCTTAAGCAGGGGCTTGCCGTCCTTGAGGTCGTACTTGTCCGGCGTAAACTCGCAAAACTCGGTGAGCGGCACGATGCAACGATTGCTGGGATTCTCGGCGAGTCGGCGCCATTGCGGCAGGCCCAGCTTGCGCACATTGGTCATTGGCCAGGGTGCCTTGCCGCCAAGCACATCCCACGTCATCACGTCCCACGCGCGCTGGCCTGCCTGCTCGCGGATCACATAGCAGCGGCCTTTGGGTCTCAGCTCCTGCGGATTGAAGCGGTTGTCGCGCGGCCGAGGGCTGAACAGCTTCGGGGCGGAGCCGAACAGTGTTTCCGGCTCATTCTTCAAGCGGGCGCGATTACACATGGCTGGTTCCTTGTCGTGGCACTGGAACGGTAGCTTGCTTCGCGCCGCCTTTAGCGCGCGATCGGCACCTGGTCGATGCGTGTCGTCCACGACGGGCTCTTGAAGGTCCGCTTGGTGTCATAGGACTTGGCGCCCATACCTTCAGAAGCGAGGCGCAGGGTGTTGCGACCGAACCTATCGTTGATGCCGTCCAGCGCCGCCAGCAAGGCAGGCGAGCGCGGCAAAGAGATCCTGCTGCGCACCGGATTCCGGCTCCAGCCCTTCCAGCATGACGCCGCACTTGGTGTAGACCGCGCCCTGCTCGAATATTGCTTCGGCAATGCGCGCCGCGGTGCTGGCGATGACGCGCGGATCGTTGGTCGAGGGAGATATCGGACACGTGTGTGCAGAACCAAGGTTCCGGGGAAGAAAAGATCGGCATAGCCCTGATGGATCGTCAGGAAGCCTGATCTCATCGCGCACGCCCATGGATTCTTCATCCAGCTGCGCCTTGGCCCGAGCGAGTGCCTCGCGCGAAAGATATGTCCAACCAAGAGCTGGCTCGACAAGCGTGGTTAGGGGTCGGCCCTTGGCCGCAGTCGGCACTGGCTCAGCGCCCTTCCCACGAGGTGAGTTGCGGGGCCGTCACCCTTCCACTTCCAAAGCAGCAAGGAACTCGGCCATCAGGTCTGCCACGCGTCGCTGCCGGAGAATGCGGAGATCCCGCACCTCCTCGTTGCCATCCGCGTTAGCGTCGTTGTCCTCGAAACGGGCGACCGCGACCGGGCCATCCCTTCGGTATGACTGATCGGGGTCATCATGGACGAAGCGGATCTTGAGCTTCGAGAGCGCCTCCCGCACCGCGTCGACATGCGGCCCGGCCAACGCCTCGCGGAACCCAGAGCGCGAGCGCTACGCCCCAGGTCTGGGCTTTGCTCCTTTCGGCAGCCGCTTCACGAAGGACGTTGAGTGCCCGCTCGATCGTTCCCGCGCCCTGAGCTTGCCGATCGGTGGGAGTCATGGCCGCGGATGCGCAGGATCGCTTCCTCCTCGGCGCGGGTGCCGAATGGCGGTGACGCCAGCGTGCGGCCGCGCGGCGTCCAGGTTGGATCTCGGGGATCAGGGCCACCACCGTTGCGCGCGCCATCGCCACGTCCGGGCATCACGGCAAAATCCATTCGGCCGACCGAGCGGAGCATTGGGTCGTGGGGGGCGGGGCTATGTCAATCGACAAGGCCCCAGAACCCACCTTTGCGCCCGTGCATCTTGCGTAATCTCGCTTCATAATCGGTGTGAGATTCATGCGCGCCAAAATCGGAGATTTGTCGCGAGAGACTGGCGCACTCGATGAGATGACGAGCGGCGTGCTTGTAACGCTTTGACCGGGCATGGATCAGGGTGAAATCGATCATGGCGCGCAGCACAAGGCTTGCTGCCAACGGATATTTCGCCGAAAGCGCGTCAGCGGTAGGCGTTAGGATTTCGTAATGGTCGCCGTCGATCTTCTCGAAACGACCGATTACAAGGCCGGCGGCACGGTCAAGCTTCGGCCATTCCACGAAGAACGACAGTGCACCAAGAACGCTGTTGCAGGCTTGCGCGTGGTCGAAGGCACGCGTCTCGGCATCGATGTCCTCGAAATCGGCCAGCTGCTTGAGGTATTCACGCAAGTGCCCGGACGACAGCGAACTTTCGAAGCAGGACCAGCGCATGTCCTGTGCCTCACGCCCCCTGCCCAATGCGTCCAGAACGGCGATCCTTGCATCAACCCATTTGAAGTCCGGCCAATTGAAGCTGGAGTGACTGGGATTGTTCTGCGTTGCCGCATCAAGGATTTGAAGGGCATCGTCAGCACGATCTGCGGCGACGAGGCGATTGGCGATTTCAGCCGCGATCCGGGGCACCTTGCGGGTGGGTTCGTCATACTGCGCGATGAACGCATCGACATCGCCTAATGCGTCAGCGATCTCCATGAGGGCGAGCTTCACCGTGCTATCTCGGCCACGCTCGTCAATCTCATCCTGGTAGATGGCACCGCTTGATGCCCAACCCACGGTGACCCGATCCTTGCCTGCCGGCCTTTTGACAGGCGTCTTCGCCAGCGCAGTCATGCGGCCGCGCAGATAGGTAAGCCCGCGCTCTCCCAGAACGGGAGCAAGGGTGCCGATCAGGTCGTCGTACTGGCCATACTCATTGGCGGTCAATGCATCATAGACCGCGTCACCCAGCACCTCCGGCCTGGGATTTGCCCGCACGGCAATCTCCGCCAGATCCGCGACAGCCTCATGGAAAATGGCAATGACCATCCCGCTGCTGTCATCACAGCGCCCGAAGATGGAATTGGCCAGGCCGAGAAAACGCCACATCAACGCCATGCCCTCGGCAGGGTCCGATTGAGCGACCTGCTCGACAATGGCCTTCCTTTGCGTCTGAAGATCCGCGATCAGGGCTTTACGGTTCTGCCAGTCGACGAAGGATCGCGATCGCCGGATCGTGCTGAGCCTTTTGTCCACTTCACGCGCCACCTCCCCCGGGCTTTGTGCGCCAGCAAGCTCCAGCCGCAGGCGACGCTTGGCGAGGGCATTTCCCGTGCTGATTTCGATCAGCAATTGGGCGAGGCGAGTCGCCCCCAAGTCCTCAAGGTTCTTCGCGTTCAGAGTTTTCTTGGAAGCCAAAGTCTCAACTCGATCCGGGCTGGTTGCACGGTCAGTGCATGACGGGTTTTGTGATCGTAAATCCCTCGAGCATCTGATGTCGAGCCCGGGCGCAAGACAACACAGCCTCATGGATTTCGGTTTCCATGATTTTGGTGAGTTCTCGCACGTGTCTGAACGTCGTTTCGAGCTGGGTTCGGCTTTCCGCCTGGATGTCACGCGCAACCAGGTCCTCAATGCCGCCCATCATCGCGCGAAGTTCACCAAGGTGCCCCAGGGACATATGGGCTCGCTCCGGCAACTCTAGGGCTTCATGACCACCGAACAGACCTTCAACAAAGCCTTCCAGCTCCTGTCGGCGCACTCGGGCGTACCTCGCAAGATTCTCCGCCGACGGATCGAGTTCAAGGCGATAAAGCCTGAAGGACGCTGTACGGCTATTGTGCCTGGTCAGGCTGTTCCAAAGCTGATTGATCAGCACATCGATCAGATGATTGAGATCATCCATGGAATCGAACGGCGGGAATTCGCCGCCCCACAGCCCTTTCACCACCGGAAGCGGCGAAGTCTCCATCAGTGGTGAGGCGATTGCTCCGAGAAACCGGGTGCGCACTTCATGGTAACGAACCGGACAGGCGTGCTTCTCCAGCACATCGCGTACGACTTTCTCGGTCGGCGTTCTGAATCTTGACGTCATCTCTTCCCATACTCACCAAACGCCGACGGCGCTATCAGTCGAGGAAAGCGCGCATGATGCGCGAGCGGCTAGGGTGCTTTAGCTTGCGCAGTGCCTTTGCCTCAATCTGCCGGATGCGTTCACGGGTTACCGAGAACTGCTGGCCGACTTCCTCAAGCGTGTGGTCTGTATTCATGCCGATGCCGAAGCGCATGCGCAGAACGCGCTCCTCACGAGGCGTGAGCGTAGCGAGGCTGCGCGTGATCATCTCCTTGAGGTTAGCCTCGATCGCCGCGTCCACCGGGATCACCGCGTTCTCGTCCCGGATGAAGTCACCCAGGGAGCTGTCTTCCTCGTCGCCCACCGGGCTTTCGAGCGACACCGGCTCCTTTGCGATCTTTAGCACCCGCTTGACCTTCTCGAGCGGCATCGAGAGCTGCTCAGCCATTTCCTCGGGCGTAGGCTCGCGGCCATGCTCATGCAGGAAACGGCGGTTGGCGCGAACCAGCTTGTTGATCGTCTCGATCATGTGGACCGGAATGCGGATGGTGCGGGCCTGATCGGCGATCGAGCGCGTGATCGCCTGGCGTATCCACCAGGTCGCGTAGGTCGAGAACTTGTAGCCGCGGCGGTACTCGAACTTGTCCACCGCCTTCATCAGGCCGATGTTGCCTTCCTGGATCAGGTCGAGGAACTGCAGCCCACGATTGATGTATTTCTTGGCGATCGAGATCACCAGACGCAGGTTCGCCTCGACCATCTCCTTCTTGGCGATGCGCGCCTCGCGCTCGCCCTTCTGGACCATGTTGACAATGCGGCGGAACTCCGGGAGCGCCATGCCGATAGACGCGGCGATTTCCGAAACCTCGTTGCGGATCCGCTCGGCAGGGCCGGCTTCGGCGGCGGCGAACGCGGCCCACTTCTTGTCCCGGCCCGCCATCTCGGCGACCCAGGTCTCGTCCAGCTCACGGCCAACATAGGCTTCGAGGAAATCGGCGCGCTTCACCTTGTGGCGCTCGACTAGTCTCAGCATCTGGCCGCCCAGCGTCGTCAGACGACGGTTGGACACGTAGAGGTTGTCGATCAACTGCTCGATCTTGGCCGCATGGAACTTGACCGATTCCACCTCGGCGGTCAGTTCGGCACGCAGTTGCAGGTACTGTTCCTCGCGCGCTTCGGGGAAGACGATACCCAGCCCCGCCGCTTCCGTACGGTCGGCCTGAAGGCGCTCGAAGCTGTGGAACAGCCCGGCGATGAGCGCGAACTTCCCCAGCGCCTCGGGCATCAGCGTCGCTTCCATCTGCGCCAGGCTGATGCCGCCCTCCTCCGCATCCGCCTCTTCGCGGCGCGGGCCGGCGATCGGGTTACCATCCTCGTCCACCTGCGCAGCGTCCTGCTCCTCGGACTCCTCGTCATCGCTGAACGAGGGACCTGCGGTCTTCTCGCTGATCTCGCTGCCGTCCCCGGCCTCGCCGTCTTCGCCTAACGTCTCGACCTGCGGCTCCTTCGCCAGCATCGCGTCGAGATCGAGAATTTCGCGCAGCTGCATGTGGCCGGCGTTGAGCGCCTCGGACCACTGGATGATCGCATGGAACGTCAGCGGGCTTTCGCACAAGCCCTGGATCATCATGTCGCGGCCGGCTTCGATCCGCTTGGCGATAGCGGCCTCGCCCTCGCGGGTGAGCATTTCGGCAGCGCCCATCTCGCGCAAGTACATGCGCACCGGATCGTCCGTGCTGCCGAGGTTCTCGGCCTTCTTCGGTCGCGGCTCACGGCTCTCGAAGACAGCGCCGCCGTCAACGCCCTCTCTGCCATCGTCGGCGCCATCATCGGCCCCTTCGTCGGCAGGCAGCCGATCCTCGTCGCTGTCGTCCGACGAGGCGGCGCTGGCGGGCGCGTCATCGGCATACGGATCGTCCTCGTTCTCGACGACCCTGATGCCCATCTCCGACATCGCCGCCATGACGTCCTCAATCTGGTCGGCGGTCATCTGGTCCTGCGGCAGCGCGAGGTTCAACTCGTCGACGGTGATCGTGCCGCGACGCTTGGCATAGGCGATGAACTTGGCGACTGAACCTCGGCTCGCCTCGATGATTGGCTCTTCCATTTCTTTGCCGCGTTCGCTTCTGCTCATACTTGGGTCGTCAACTCGTCTTTGAAGTCTCGTTCACGAGACCATGCACGCATATGTAGCCGCCCCTTTGCCGGACAAGTCCGAGCAGTTCCAGCGTGCTTTCCACGATGCATGCGTTTACCGGCGCTGAGGTCGGCTCAGCTAACATGATCCTTGAGCAGTTTTTTGCACCCGCCGCGCATCGCCCAGCATTCGCTTAGGATTGAAGGGTTTGGTAACCCTGCTTTTCAAACTCCGCGCTAGCCAGGCTTTCATGCTGATGCATCAATGACGGGCATCAGCATGAAATATCCCTATATCGCGCTACTGCATGGCCATCCTCGCGACACATGCAGCACTGTGAATTGCAGCGCGCTTACGCCGCACCATTTCAGGCTCATCCCACGTCTGACTGAGATTCATCTTCCCGTTCGGTAAGATGCCGTCGTTCCGCCTCAGCCAACGCTAGTATTCTTACCGAACGGGAAGATATGGCCTTGCGTTCAGGCGATGAAGCTGCCATCTTACCGAACGGGAAGACATGATACACACGGCTCAACAATTTGGCACAGCGATTGCCGCCGCTCGCAAGGGCCTTGGCCTTACCCAGCGCGAGCTCGCGCTTGCGATCAATACCGGCGAGCGTTTCATCGTGGATCTTGAGGCGGGCAAGGCCACTGCCCAATTGGGCAAGGCTCTTGCTGCTGCGCAGGCTGTCGGACTTCGACTGACGGCTTTGGGCTCGCCTGACTGAGCCGGCACATGGAACTTCCCATCACTTTCGAGGGTCGTCATCTTGCCACGCTCGTGGCGGCGAATGACGAGGTCCGGCTTTCCTACAGCGCCGCCTGGCAGGCAGCCCCGGACCGTTTTCCGATTTCGCTCAGGATGCCAGTCGATGGCAGCACCTATACAGGCGGTGTCGTTCTTCCCTGGCTCATGAACCTGCTTCCAGAAGGCGATCCGCTGCGCGCAATGACCCGCGTCGTGGGTGCGACTGCGGACGATGTTCTCGGGCTGATCTCGCGTACCGGAACCGATCTTGCCGGCGCGCTCAGCATTGGCCTCGATGCATCGGGCGGGACGCCCGGCTATCGTGAGATCACGGGTAGCGATGCTCTGGAGCGGATCATAAACGAACTGCCTGCCCGCCCCTTCCTCGTCGACGAGGAAGGCGTCTCGATGAGCCTTGCCGGCGCGCAGGACAAGCTTCCGGTGGCAAAGCTCGGCGACGCGATCGCGGTGCCAGTCCATGGCGCGCCCTCCACGCATATCCTGAAACCCGACAACCCGCGCCTTGTGGGCAGCGTCCAGAACGAGGCGCTATGCATGGTTCTGGCGCGGCGCGCTGGGCTCCTCACAGCGCCCGTAACGACAGGCGTTGCTGGTCAGCGATTCTATCTCCTGGTGACACGCTACGACCGTGAAGGTGAGCCGGATGGGGTGCGACGAATTCATCAGGAGGACTTTTGCCAGGCCCTGGGCCGCCCTCCCGTCGCCAAGTACGAGTACAACGGCACGGGCACGCGCGGCCCTTCGATCGCGGATTTTTTCGCGACCGTGCGCGCGCATATGACTGCACGGGAAATCACGCAGCTGCTCGACGCCGTGATTTTCAATATCGCCATCGGCAATGTAGATTCCCACGCAAAGAACTATTCGGTCCTGCTCACGCATCACGCTCCCCGCTTTGCTCCGCTCTACGATCTCATGTCGGGACTTGGCTGGGCGAACATCACCCAGAACCATGCCCAGGCCATCGGCGGGCAGCGTCGGGGGCGGCACATCTACGCAAAGCACTGGCAGCGCATGGCCGAAGCCTCAGGCCTTTCTCCTAGGGCCACAGTCCGGCGCGTGGAGGCCATGACTGCCCGTTTGCAGCGCGAACTGCCGGGGGCCAGTGAAGAGGTCGCCGCCATGCCTGCGGGCTCTGGCCTTATGCTCAAGGTCTTTGAGCGCGAGATTGCCCGGCGCATCGAGGAAGTGCGCGCTCATGCGCAGGAGGCGGGCGATGACGGGTACGGCGCTCCGGGCGATGACGTCGCCGAGCAGATCGATGCAACTGCCTATCACGGCTAGCCTCAAACTTACGGCAATGCCTCCCCCAGAATCCGGCGTGCGCGGTGCCTCTGCCCCTCGGACGCAATCGCAGCCCTGCCGATGTTCGACAGCAGTTCTACGCGCCTTCTGGAGAAGGACTGTCCCCGGCTTCTCGCCCGGGGCGCCTTGCCTGTAGCGCGCAGGCCTTTCATCGGGGGCTGCATGACGGCCTCCCAAACCGCTTGCCACGAGGCGGCAGACCTCCTTAGCGCCCATCCCGACTTCAGGGTGCTGCGCCGCCTGGTGCCGGCGGAGCGATTGTACTTCGGCGAGCCGCAGCCTCCACTGCGGGTCGGCGTCGCCATCGATGTCGAAACGACCGGACTTGATCACAGTGCCGACAAGATCATCGAGCTGGCCATCCAGAGGTTCCGCTTCGATGCGCTCGGGCGGATCGTGCAGATCGGCACACCGCGCGTATGGCGCGAAGACCCCGGGGTGCCGCTCGACCCCCAGATCACCCGATTGACGGGGCTGACCGATGACATTCTTGGCGGTCAGACGATCGACGTCGAGGCGGCGATCGGGCTTCTGTCCTCGGCCGACATCATCGTCGCCCACAACGCTGCCTTCGACCGACCATTCGTCGATCGGCGTCTGCCCGCCGTCGCTGGCAGGCCCTGGGCATGTTCGATGGCCGAAATCGATTGGCTTGAGCTAGGCTTCGACGGCCGGGCGCTTGGCTACCTCGTCGTCCAGTGCGGTTGGTTCTTCGAAGGCCACCGGGCCCAGAACGACATCCTGGCACTCATCTATCTGCTTGGACACGCCGCCGCAGATGGCGAGACGATACTGGCAAAGCTCATCGCCGCCTCTGATCGCATAAGCTACAAAGTCAATGCCGTGGATGCACCGTTCGACGGCAAAGATGCGCTTAAGGCGCGCGGCTATCGATGGGATGCCGCCATGCGCTACTGGTCAAAGACCATTGCTGCCGATGACATGGAAAGCGAACGGAACTGGTTGCTTCAGGAAATCTATACAGGCCACGCAGAACCCGCATTCCACCTCCAATCAGCCTGCGAGCGCTTCAGCCGCTGACATCTTGTCGAGTTGGCAATTGGTTACATAGGCGAGGTAGCCATTAGCAATCGGACAACGCCGAACCGGCTGGTTTGACTTTTAGCGCCGATTCTGCTCATAAATCACGAACCAACTCCGATTCCGCTGACATAGCTAAGGGCCCGGCGAGAGATGTCGTATACCGTAAATACCCTTCGAGCCATAACGCGGTCGTGCGGGGAAATGCGTGACCGGGTCAAATCAATCGTGTTCAAGCCGGAGGATCGTAAGGTTCTGGACTTGACCTTCGGCCCGGGCGTAGCGGCGGAACTGGTTGGCCGGACGCCCGAAGCGTTGGCGAAGGCGGAGAAAGACGGGCGGCTCGAACCACCCAAGCAGCAGGCTAATGGTCGCCGGTATTACGATCTGGAAGATCTGACCCGCATCCGTGACGCCCTCGGCATCCACCCGGGCAAGGCCGAAGATGAAGATGCGGTCGTTATCGCCGTTCAGAACTTCAAGGGCGGCGTTGGCAAGTCGACCATCACCAAGCACTTTGCGGATTATCTCGCTCTTCACGGCTACAAGGTCCTGGTGATCGACTGCGATCCGCAGGCATCCACCACAACGATGTTCGACATCCAGCCCGAAACGCTGATTGATGACGAGCAGACGCTCGGGCATTTCCTGTCTCCGCGTAGCACATTCGACGACTTCGCTGCGGCAATCCACGACACCGCCTGGCCGACGATCAAGATAATTCCGTCCAGTTTGGGCCTGCAGGATGCGGAGTGGGATTTGACATCCACCCTCAGGGAGGGAGGCCAAGCGGTGCGCGAAGGTCTGCAGCGCCTGCGCATCGGGATTTCAACGATCATCAAAGACTTCGATGTCATCCTACTCGATCCTCCGCCAGCCATGGGCTTTCTCGGCCTCAACGTCATGGCGTCGGCCACCGGCCTGCTAATCCCGGTACCTGCCCGCCAGTTGGACTATCTCTCCACGATTCACTTCATGGACACGATCGCAGAGAACATCGAAGTGCTCGAAGCCAACGGCACGCCTGTCGACTATGGGTTCATCCGCGTCGTCTGTTCGGCCTACACGCCAAGCAAGCCTGGCGAGCACGATATGTGGAAGATGATGCAAGCAACGTACGCCAACTTCCTGCTGAGCCAGCCCATCCTGGCTTCAGAGGAAATCAAGAATGCCACGCAAGCATTCCGCTCGGTCTACGAGAGCAAGCCCTCGGCCTCGCACGCGACGTATAACCGGTGCCGCGAGAATCTCGATCTCGTCTTCGGCGAGGTCGTCCAGCAGATGCGACAGCAATGGCCATCAGCCAGCATCGTTGGGCATGATGCACCTGCGAGTGCTGCAGCATGAGCCGGCGGTCACTGATTTCGGAGGCCCTAGCCTCCACCCCGGCCGAGCCAGTCATCGCCGTTGAGGATGTCGCTGTCGCAAAACCGCGCACGACGTTCACGACGAAGCGCCTCGATGCATTCGGGGAGTCGGCGCGGATGGTGAAGAAGCCCTCCATCCGGCTCAAGCCTTCCGAGTGCTCGATCTGGTCGGGCAATGCGCGCGACTATGAACTGCTCAATGAGCAGCGGCTGCGCAGCCTCATCGACTCCATTCAGGCAGAGAACGGCAACAGGATTCCTGTCGTAGTTCGGCGCACGCCAGACGCCGAAAAGCGTTACGAACTTCTCATTGGTACGCGCCGACATTGGGCAGTGAGCTGGCTAAACGCCAACCATTACCCCGATATCGAACTTGTGGCGATCATCGAGGATATCGACGATGAAGCCGCTTTCCGTCTTGCTGATATCGAAAATCGCGAGCGGGAGGACATTTCGGATCTCGAGCGTGGCGAAAATTACCGGGCGGCTGTCGCAGCCTACTATGACGGCATCCAGGCCCGGATGGCGGAGCGTGTCAAACTCTCGACCTCAACTCTCGCTCGCTATATCGGCCTTACCGAAATCCCGAAGTCAGTCGTCAGCGCATTTCATTCGCCGATGGACCTTCAGGTCCGCCATGGCGACAAGCTGCTGCCCCTCATCCGCAACGCTGCGACCCGGCCGCAGATCGAAGAGGCAGCCGCGCATATAGCCAGCGAGCAAAGTTTCCGCCAATCGGGCGACGAAGAGCCGATCAGCGGCGCGGAGGTTGTCGCCCGCCTCGTCAAGGCCGCCAGCTCTCCCCGGCGCGGACGGGCTCGCAAGCTGGTCATCGAGGCGAATGGCTCAACCATAGGACAGATCGATCGTGATCAGGGCAGAGGATTGACCTTCACCCTCACCCCTACCGACCTGTCCGCCGACGATATTCTCGAAGCTCTGCGGCCGCTGATCGAGAACGCCAAGATTCTGAAGGGACGGGCCCGGTGACCTAGCATCGGATAGGTTTTTGCAAACTTTAAAAACCTCTTTTATCGAATTATATCAATATCTTAATCGTACAGTCCCACGCGTGGGACACAGCAACGGAGTTGGGTGAGAAGCGTGGCCTCTGATACGCCGCAGACGACCACTAATGGTCGCAAGGTACAATTTGAGATGTTTTTCACGCTGCCCGATTTCAGCGACATCTCCCTGCGCGATTATCAGGAAACCATGCAGCGCCCGTTCTTCAGCCTCGCAAAGAAGAAGCGCCTCAAACCAATCGAATATACGAGCCCGGACAAAAGCGTGCGTGTTCACGTATCAGCCAATCCCGAGTACGGAATGGCCACGATCTGGGATGCCGACATCATGATCTACCTGGCCTCGCACCTCAACGAGCTGCGAGAGCGCGGCGACAATGATCTTTCACCGACCATTAGGCTACAGCCCGGCGACCTGCTTCGCCGGATATGCTGGGGTGTCAGCGGCCGCGCATACGAACGCCTCATAGCTGCCCTCGATCGTCTGCAGGCAACCACGATCAAGACCAACATCCGCGCGAACTCCAAGACCCGCGAGACGACGTTCTCCTGGATCGACAGTTACACGCATCTCGTCGACGAAAAGACCCAGCGATCGCTTGGAATGGAGATAACTCTATCGCGGTGGTTCTTCGATGGGGTCATGGATAAGAGAAACGTCCTTGCGATCTCACCGCTCTATTTCGAGATCACAAGCGGGCTCGGGAAATGGCTCTACCGTGCAAGCCGCAAGCACGCAGGCGGAAACGGCGCCGAAGGCTTCACTATCGGCTTTGAGACGCTCCATCAAAAGAGCGGAAGCGAAAGCTCCCTCCCCTCGTTCAAGAACAAGATCCTTGAACTCGCTCGGGCCAACAACCTGCCGGAAATTCACCTCGAGGCGATCGACGCGGAAAGCCCGCGACCGAAGCTCAAGATGGTCATGCGCAAGTTTCTCGACGATCGCACCTCGGCGCCGTCGACTAAGAAGCGCATCGGGCAGCGAAATGAGCCCTCTCCAGTAGCGTCCCCCCTGCCCTCCCCGGCATCGGGGCATTCTCACGATCGCGACGCCACTCGCTCGCAACAGGCTCAGCCAGACCTAGTTGATCCCAGCCTCGCCCTCAGCCTGGTTGCCCGGACAGCCGCCCGCTTCAAGTATGACCACGGCGCCGATGCTGGTTTGCCACATACAGATCCGCATGATGTCCAGTTCGCGCGAGCCGCTGAAGAGGCGCCGAGACCTCGCCGTGGGGATCGGGCAGCCGACGTGCTCGACCCGGAGACGTACGCCACCATCATGCGCGAATGTCCCGGATGGGATCTCGATGTCCTGATGAAAACCTTTGATGCGTTTCTCAATCGAAACCCGAACGAAATTCCACGCAACTATTCCAAGCGCTTCTACGGTTTCATGAAAAAGCACCACGAGCGCAACAAGTACCAGCTGCGCGGCCTTTGACCGCAAGGGCTTGCGTACCAGGGCGCTAAGCAGACGCATGTCGGCGCGAAGCTCGCACCAACACCCCTGCCCTATCCGATTTCTGCAAGGGCGCGCCCCCACCGCGAGGCGCCCCCTTCCCCGCCCCATCTGGTTTAAGTAGCCCCCCGGCCCGCGCAATTGAACAGAACCATGCCATCGCGCCGGCAGTGGCTCACCTCCACCGCGAAGGGCGCGCCTCCAGGGTAAGCCGATCGACCGCTCGGATGCATGACAAGCCTATCACCAGACTCTGGTTCTCGCTGGTGCGGCGATAAGGATGCCCTTCACGCCATCTACAACCGATAACCGGGCCAATACCCGCTGGTGCAGCCAGCGTGATCGCTTTCGGCGATCGAGTGAGATCTGCGCTGAGTGAACCTGTCGGCTCGATCGCGAGGCCGGCAACAGGGTTCGCCATTCGATCAGAAAGCTCTGAGCCCGAAATTCGACAGCCCGTAAGATCGCGTGGCGACTTGGATGCCAATTGTCATGAACGAACCTCACAACGGCTTTCAGGCTGATTGAGCCGAGACGGCGTGTACGACGTGTTTTCGGAAATCCGGCTTTAAGCTGCTGGCGCGGCCCTAGACCCCGCTAACTTCGCAGAGAAGTCAGCCAGCGCGCCGTAGCAATCCCTCGGACCCGGTGATTCTAAAAGCACGTCGATCCGACTGATCACCGAACTGGGCAGCTGGGCTGTCTCCGCAGAGGAACCCCCTCATTTCTCAGTCCGAATGAGGTCATTGTCTCACGGTAATCCCGGTCGGTGCCGGGCAGGATGATGTAAACCCTCAGCGCCGAAGTTCTTCAGCAACGCATCCCTACGCTCCTGCAACCAACGCTAGGGAAAGGGGCAGGGGCAGGGGCAGGGGCAGGGGCAGGGGCAGGGGCAGGGGCAGGGGAGTAGACTGAGCGGTGATCGCGGTCGCCAGTACTTTCGCACCGCATGCGACTGTCAGACAGAGTAGCCATCTACCGCTGGAACGGCTGAGATCGCGGGGTAACGGCTGTCCACCGCTGACAAATGAATTCGGCCCGCCGTGCATCCGCGCTTCCCGATAACACGACACGGCCTGCGCCAACATTACTGAAAGCACGTTCGAGAAGCGTCCATTCGCCAAGTTCGCCAGGGGCTAGCGCCTCAGCTAGCGGCAGCGTTTTCGAAGATTCGATCCGGAGAAAGAGGCAGAAAACCAAGCCTTGCAGATGAAGCCATGGTGGTGGACGGCAATCTTATCCACAGGGCATATGCGAAGCGATACGTACTATCGGATCGCGATCATCGTGTTTTTAGAATCAAGGGTGCGTGGTATCAGATGCAGATTCGCGTGTTATCAGATTTTATCCACAGGCCGCGACTCGCCCTCATCTCTCGCTCTAAGCGATTTTGCACAGGCACTAACTTCTTTAACTTTAGAATCTAATCCCATTAACTCTTACGCCTGCGGCGGATATCGATTGATTTTATTGGGAGAAGAAGAAGAAGAAGAAGGGGAGGGGACAGGCGAGCGATCGTCAGATCAACCGCTCAGGTCATTCTAGCTGAAGGCTGTGCTAGAGGCCGAGCTTTTATTCTCACTGCGCGCGCAGACCGACCCACCAAGGATCTCTGTTGCCGACTTTTGGACGACCGGCTTTAAACCTCATCGCTAAGGAGCTCGAACGAGTACGGCTTCACGCACGCGACCCGGCCGAATATTTCCACTGATCCATCGTGCCACTCAAGACGCCATGGTGGAGTACATCAATCAGGAGGGCCGGACGATGGCTCACCGAGATTGTCCCGGGTTTTGAAGCAACCAGGCTTTCTCGCTCAGCCGCGGTGCATTGCAAATTTCACAGCGTTTCTTTTCGGCAGTTCGAAACTCGTTCGTTTCGTGTGCAGGGGTGCGCAGTTCGCAGCGAATTTCAGCATCACCAACGGGAACGGACCTCGGATCGCGAGAGATTTGCCCTGTAAGCGCTCAGGAGCACCATCCTGCATGCGGACCACCCCATGGGTAGGGCGGACGTCGTCGGCGCGCTGTAGGGGGCCTTTCCGGCGATCGATATTTTGCGGCTTGTCGCCGGCTTGGCCTGATAACGGATAGGTTCAGGCTCTGGAAGCCCGTCACTTGGAGCGCGTTCACTTCGTTTGTGAGCATGCTCAATGAGCGCCAGTGCGAGCGAGCAAGGCGTCGATGGCGGCCATGGAAGTATCATAATCGTCGAGCGCCTCCCGAGAAAGGGCAGGGGTGTCCTTGCCTCGATCAACGACAGAGCGAGCCTCCGCTTTGAGGCGGACGGAGAAAAGATCTGCGCCGGCCGTTCTGGTCTGATGTAGCAAACCACTCTTCTCAAGCGTGGAAAGCATCTTTCGGGTTCCGAGCCGTGAGGCGCCGATGATCGCTTCGAGCTGAGCCCCGCGCAGTTGTCCAAACCCGGCAAGAATGCCAAAGATCATCGGTGCTCTGGACGTGTTGCGATGACATAGCTGTCCATCGACTATGGTCCGAACGGCCACGTCGGCATCCTTCAATGCGGCGATCAGGCGCTCAGCGCTGTGGCGTAACGCTGCTGCAACCTCTGAGACCGGATCGGGCTGATCCAAATCGTCCACGTTTTCGGTCATGGGCTTGACGAGGCCGGGGAAGGGCAGGGGCACCGACATCAACCCCTGTGCGAACAGGCGCTCACCCCAGAGCAGGTCGAGCGCCCAAAATGGAGGTCTCGGTGGACGCGAGACCAAGTGTCGCGGTTTCGCTCCGATTGGTCCGCGAGGCAGGGAAGAGAAGATTGGTTCCTGATGTGTGAAGGTCACATCGGCTCCGATCGCGTCGTGAAGTTCGCAAAGTTCCGCGCTGGGGTCAGGCTCTTGCCGAACGCCAATGCTGGTCAGAAGAGATCGGGCGACCGCGAGGACAGCGTGGACTTCCTGATGGGCATCTTCGCTCGAGGTTGCCGTCTCGAAATGATCGGCGGGCGCAAGCAGGGCCGGCAACATAGCGCGCGCCAACTCGGCCATCGGTGCCCAACCGCTGTGGTTTAGTTCGGTGAGGATCGCGAGGCACATCGTGCGAGGCGGGCGCGCGCTTCTAGACGGCTCATCGCTCAGTGTGCTGAGGCCGGCAAACCAGCTATGAAAGCGAGCATCGGTAAATGCATGACCTTCGCTTCGCAGCGCGTCGACGAGGACCATCCTGACAATGCGCGCGGCAAAGATGCGTTCTACGCGATGGCCCATACTCGCGACCCGTCCGTCAAGCCGGCCCAGTGCGAGTGCCGCGCTGATCTCTGCGAGACCGGATCTTGGCGTGGATTGCCTGGAATGGTGCAGCAGGCGGGAGAGGCCACCCAGAGGCATCTGAAATCCTGTCTTTAAACAATGGGTTATTATGCAAATGAAACCTAATCTATCATAGGTATTCACTTAGTGGTAGTGATTGTAAACCGACATACGATAATTGCAGTTATCATATAAGCGGATTTGACGCCTTTCTATAAGGTGGGTATGTGCATCCCGGCGGAGGGCAGGGCATTTGGACACTGAAAAGACGATATTCTGGTCATGGCAGAGCGATTTTGATGGGCGCGTGACGCGTGAGGCTATCTATGGGGTCGAACCGCACAGCTTCGACCAGATTGTCGCGCTGTCCAGATGAGCCTCCCAGCGCCCATCAGCAGCCGGCGAGGCCGACAGGCCGTCGACCTCGCCTGGGAGGTGACCAAGCTGAACTGTCGATCGCCAATCACGATCAACGCCGAGCTGATCGCCGCCTATCAGGCGGCATCCTCGCCGCATTCCCTGCGCGCGCTTGCCAGCGACATCGAGGCGTTCGACCATTGGTGCCGCCGAAACGGGCGCGTGACCTCGCCGGCGACTCCCGAGACGGTCGCCGACTATCTCGATGCCCGGGCAGGGCAGGGGGCGAAACCCGCCTCGCTCGGTCGCTACAAGGCGTCGATCGCCAAGATCCACCAGCTGCTCGACATCAAGGATCCCACCCAGGCCGAGCTGGTCAAGCTGCGGCTCCGCGCGATCCGCCGGGAGAAGGGCAGCACGCAAGCCCAGGCGCGGCCGCTGCGGTTCAAGGGGCCGGTGCGCAATGTCGAGCGGGACGCACCCCGGGGGCTTAATGTGCGGGGGCTGCTTGAGGCCTGCGCGGATGATTTGCCGGGGCTCAGGGATCGGGCTTTGCTGTCGGTCGCCTACGACACGGGCTTGCGCGCCTCCGAGCTGGTCGCGGTCGAGGTCGAGCACATTGTGGACGCCATCGATCCCGAGGCGCGGCTGCTGACGATTTCGCGCAGCAAGGGCGATCAGGAGGGAAAGGGCGCGACCGCGTTCCTCAGCCCGCGCTCGGTGCGGGCGATCGCCGCCTGGACTGCGGCTGCCGACATCGAGGAGGGACCGCTGTTTCGCCGGGTGCAGGTGCGCCGCTACAAGGCGCGGGCCGCGGTCAAGGGGCGGCGGATCGAGACGATTTCTGGCCGCGAAAGCTGGGATCTGCGCAAGACATTGCCGAAGTCGGTGGTGCCGGCGCGCACCGAATATGATGTGGGAGAGGGGGCGTTGCACCCGGGTTCGATCGGGCCGATCTGGCGGGCAATGATCCGGCGCGCCTTCGACAAGGGCGCGCTGAGCGACCTCACCGCCGATGATCTGGCGCAGTTGCTCAAGGGCGTGAGCGCGCATTCGACGCGGGTGGGCTTGAACCAGGATCTGTTTGCGAGCGGCGAGGATCTGGCGGGGATCATGGATGCGCTACGCTGGAAGAGTCCCCGGATGCCGCTCGCCTATAATCGCAATCTGGCGGCAGAGCAGGGTGCCGCCGGCCGCTTGATCGCGAAAATCGGGTGATTAGATCTTGAGCTGCGCACAATTAGGTATTTGTGACGGTGTTTGAAAATTCCGAGTGCGCCAGATCACGCGGATTAGCGTTCCAGCGAATGTCCTACGGAATCGGAAAAGAAAACCCGCCCGTCTTTTGACGGGCGGGCAAGGAAAGGTGTCTACGTCTTACCGAGACTCCTTCGGGTCGCTGGCTGATGCTATGCCTTCGTGTTTCGGATTCAAGGCTAAACTAGCGGGGCTGAGCAGTTTCTCAGGCTGTGTACATCGCCGCGACCGACGACCTGGAAATATGCGCTAGCATTGCGTTTTTGCGCAATCATGATCGATGTATTATATATACATGATTGGAGCGCGAGTCGTGGACGGTGTCTCGAAAATCAGAGAAGAAGAGCTGACTCCTTTGGTGGAGGAATTTTACGCGCGGGTCCGCGCCGATCCCGCGCTTGGGCCGATTTTCAACGATGCGATCGATGACTGGCCGGAGCATCTTGGGAAGCTGACTGCGTTCTGGTCCTCCGTCATGCTCACCAGTGGCCGATACAAGGGGCAACCGGTGCCGGCCCATTTGAAGCATAAGGCCAGGATAACGCCCGCGCTGTTCGAGCGCTGGCTCGCACTCTGGGTTCAAACGACCAATGACAGGATGACGCCCGAAGCGGCAGCGGCGCTACAAGCGAAGGCGCGGCGCATCGCCGAGAGCCTGCAACTGGCGATGTTCTTCCAACTGGAGGAACGGAGTGCTGCATCGGTCGCCAACGCGGAACGTAAGGATGCCATCGAGCGACCAGGGCAAACCCATGGCTGAAATCTTGCCTTACCGTTCCACGCCGGTGTTCAACCAGGACACTCTGCCGGCTGCCTTGCGCGCGCGACATGACACGAAGGCTGGTGTTTGGGGCGTGATCCGGGTTTTGGAGGGCGAACTCCGGCTAACCTACCTCGAGCCACCTTCGGAGATCGTCCTGACGCCTGACCAGCCTGGCTTGATTCTCCCTCAGCAACCGCATTTCGTAACGCCGACAGGGCCGATGAAGATGCAGGTGGATTTTTACGATCACATTCCCAAGCTCTGACATTCCGGGATTTTCAACGCATTCAAAAAGGAGAAGTTGATGACGCAGCCCCTCAGCGATCAGACCATTGCGCTCGTCAAGGCGACCGTCCCCGCGCTCGAAGCGCATGGCCTCGACATCGTGAACGAGATGTATTCCCGGATGTTCCAGAACCCGAACATTCGCGACCTTTTCAACCAATCGCACCATGGTGATGCCGGTTCGCAGCCGCGGGCGCTGACCGGCGCCATTCTCGCCTATGCGAGCAACATCGAAAATCTCGGTGCGCTTGCCCCGGCGGTCGAGCGGATCGCGCAGAAGCATGTTGGCCTGCAAATTCTGCCCGAACATTATCCGCACGTTGCCGAGGCGCTCCTGGGGGCGATCAAGGCGGTGCTGGGGGATGCGGCCACCGATGAGATTCTCGCTGCCTGGGGCGAAGCCTACTGGTTCCTGGCCAACATCCTGATCGCCCGCGAGCAGCGAGTCTACTCAGAACAGAAGGATGCGACCGGCGGATGGAATGGCTGGCGCGATTTTCGCGTCGAGGACGTCGTGCGTGAGAGCAGCGTCATCAATTCCTTCGTTCTGCGCCCCGTTGATGGCGGGGCCGTCATGCGGCACAAGCCCGGGCAATATCTGACCTTCTGGCTTGAAATTCCGGGACATCCGCCAGTCAAGCGCAACTATTCGATTTCAGCAGCCCCCAACGGCGAAACCTATCGCATTTCGGTCAAGCGTGAGCCGCTTGGTCTTGCGTCAGGCTGGCTTCATGATGAAGCCAAGCCGGGCACGGTGCTCAAAGTTGCCGCGCCTGCAGGCGAATTCTTCCTGGCAGCGCATGTCGAACGCCCGGTGATCCTCCTGTCGGGCGGCGTGGGGCTGACCCCGATGGTGGCCATGCTCGAAACGCTTGCTGAGGGCGAGGCGGGAGTCCCCGTGCACTATGTCCACGGAACTCATGACCGCGATACCCACGCAATGCGTGATCATGTTCGCGCTGTCGCTGGGCGGGGCAAGTCAATCACCGTCACCGATTTTCATCAGACCCCGCTCGAAGATGAAGTCGCAGGACGGGATTATGACGTCGCCGGCATCATTACCGATGAATGGCTGGTCGCCAACACGCCTGTAGGTGAGGCCGATTACTATATCTGCGGACCACGCCCGTTTCTGCGGCACGCCGTCTCGACCTTGTCGCTGGCTGGCGTCCCATCCGACCGCATTCATTACGAATTCTTCGGTCCGGCGGACGAATTGCTCGCCGCCTGACTGAGCGCGGAGAAGGGCGACATCGCCCTTCTCCGCGTCTACTCAAACCGCCATGTCGGGGGCGTCACATAAAACGGGCACAGATATACGCTCTCATGACTGCCATCCGAGACGCTGGCCGAGTTTACTCCTTCGCTGGCCTCGAGACCAGCGGTCGCATTGACCTTGGCGGGTGTGCTGCGGGCGCCTGATCGACGACGATTGATCATGCTCTCATCCGCGGGTTGATTACCGCACTATCCGTATCCGTCGCTGGGCCTATCCTCCGTATAAGTTCGGGCGTCGGACGAACCTGCCCCACCGTACACCGTGGATTGCCCATCACAGTCGGGTGCCCGCGGCACGTCGGCCAAGGCTATGCAGTTGGTGCGCTGGCGCCTCCTCTCGTTAATGTCGTGGGTGGATCAGCCGGCTATCGCCGGCGACACCCGACGGGCGATGTCCCAGGCATAGCCGAACAGTTCACGCGCGATCGCGGTGGTCACCTTGGGCTGAGGCTTGCCCGTGGCCGCCAGGCGACGGTAGCGCTGGCAATGGTTCCGTTCAGCGAGCCCGAGCTGATCGCCCAGGAGATCATGCGTCTCGTCGATCGATCCCGCGCCGAAGCAAGGACAAGCCTATGACGGATATCCAGCGGCTCCCGCTTCTTCGTCTCTGCGGTATCGCGGGCGTGATCGGCGCGATCCTCTGGACGCTTGGCGACGCGCTGATCATCGGGGCTAGGGCAAGTCCCGACGACTATCCGCTGATCCTGAAGACCTATGCCGATCGCATCCAGTTCGACGGTGTCGCGCTGATGCTTCCATCCTCCGAGGCGCGGCTCGCCGCGGGCGCGCTGGTGGCCGATGCCGGCATCGTCTTCTATCTCGCGGGCTGCTGGCATCTGCTCGAAGGGCTGCGTCCGGCGATGGGCTGGTGGCGCTGGCTGACCTTCGTCCTGCTGGTCGCCGGCAACGCCTGGTCTCCGCTCGGCCATGCGGGCTTCTACTATGTCGGCATGGCCTACAAGACGATCCTCGAAACGCCGGCCGCGGCCCATGGCGCGCTGCTCGATCTCGGCCAGCACTTCTACCATGTCCTGCTCATCGCCTGGTTGATGCCGATCGTGACGCTGGGCCTGGCGCTGCTGCTCCTCGGGATCGTCATCGCGCTGGGCCGCACCGCCTGGCCACGCTGGTTCGCAGCGCTGGCCAATCCCGTCTCGCTGGTCGCGATCGGCATGCTGATCGCGCGCATCCTGCCCGAGCCGGCGCACACCTGGCTTGACGGCGCCGCGTTCAACCTCGGCTGGCTCGTTGTCTATGCCGTCTCGACGGCGCTGCTCTGGAATGGTGGCCGTTCGCCGGTCGCATCACGGGACGAAGCAGCATGACCGAAGCTGCGACAGCGACAGGCGACGAACAAGTGGGGGAGGAAGCATCAGGCGCTTTCAGCATGAAGCCACTGATGTTCGAGACCTTCGTCTGCTCGATGGCGATGATGTCGTTCGTGGCGCTCGCGGGCCCCATCGCGCGCGTGCTTGGCCTCGAGCCATGGCAGGTCGGCGGGGCGATGACCGCGTCGGGCATCGCCTGGATGATCATGGCGCGGTTCTGGGGCGGCCTTAGCGATCGGCGCGGCGCTCGTCGCTTGACGGCTTGATTGGATCGGGGGCGCCGCGATCAAGCGTTACCGCTCGGTTAGAGAATGGGATGACCAAATTATCGCTGCAACTTTGCCATCGCTTCCACTTCGATGGTTGTAAGCTCGTCGATTGTCAGGTCGAGCGCAGAGCGCTGCGTCTTCAAGTCGACCAACCTTTCCCGGATGCGGGCAATCAATCGCTCCATTTGCTCCTTATGCTCGGGATCGGCATCGTAGAGATCGAGAAACTCCTTGATTTCCTTGATGGAGAAGCCAAGGCGTTTGCCGCGCAAAATCAGCTGTATGCGTCCGATCTCACGCCTGGAATATGCCCGGGTACTGCCTACCCGTTGAGGGGCGATAAGCCCCTCCTTTTCGTAGAAGCGTAGCGTGCGAAGTGTCAGTCCGAGTTCCTGAGCGACATCCTGGATGCCGTACACTTGTAAATCCGCATCCTTTGCGCGGGTTCTCCCCTTGTGCGTGGGGTTGTCGCGATCCGCGTCCTTAAGCGTTTCATCGTCCTCGGCGAGGTGGAGCGAGTTCCCCATGCCATCCACTCCCTGTCCTCCAATCACGGCTACCCTACCACTCAAGCGCATAAGCCTCGTAGCTTGACAGGGGATAGAGGCTCAGGCGAGCTTTTTGTTCTCCTCCTCGATCAAATCCTTCTTCGAAAGTTTGCCGATCAACGTCTTGGGCAGGCTGTCCCGGAATGCGAAGGCCTTGGGCATCTCGATCTTGCTGAGGCGATCCTGCAAAAAGACCTTGAGTTCATCGACGGTCAGGTTCGATCCCTCGTGCAGCGCGATGAACAACTTGGGAGATTGACCTCTGTAGGCGTCAGGAATCGCGATTGCGATCGCCTCCTTTACCGCCGGGTGCTGGTAGGCCGCATCCTCGATGATCCGGGGATATACATTATATCCGCCACAGAAGATGATGTCCTTGATGCGGTCGACGAGGAAGAGATAGCCATCCTCATCAAAATAGCCGATATCGCCGGTTCGTAGCGCGCCATCGACGAAGACAGCACTGGTTTCTGCAGGGCGCTGCCAATAGCCCTTCATCACCTGAGGGCCGCGGGCGCACACTTCTCCGCGTTCTCCCTGGGGAAGAACCCGCGAGGGATTCTCCGGATCTCGGATCTCGATGATGGTGCCGGGGAAACTTGGGCCGCAGCTATTGTCCTTCACCGTCCCAAACAACGGGTTGCAGGCGATGATCGGGGCGGTTTCGGAGAGCCCATATCCTTCCACGACCCTGGCACGCGTGCGTGCCTCGAACTCCTCGCGTACCTCGAGCGGGAGCGGTGCGCCGCCGGATATACAGGCGCGCACGGCCGAGAGATCGGGTATCTCGTCGTCCGGAAGCGCGTTCAGGGCAACATAGATCGTAGGCACGCCGAAGAACTGTGTCGGCGGCTTGCGCTTCATCGTGTTGAGAACCTGCTTCATCTCAAACCGTGGCAGCAGGACGATTTCGGCGCCGATTTCGACTGAGAAGTTGAGCACCGTCGTGAGTGCGAAGACGTGAAACATGGGCAGGACGCCGAGAGTTCTCTCCTGCTGCGGGCGAAGTCCTCCCACATGCACCACCATCTGGGCGCTGTTCGCCGTGAGGTTGGCGTGGGTCAGCATTGCGCCCTTGGGCACGCCGGTTGTGCCTCCGGTATATTGAAGGACCGCGACATCATCAGGGTGACGTTCTACCGCGTCAGGTTCGGCATCATGGGCGAGAAGCGCCTTGAGCCGGACATGAAGGCCTTCGTCGAGTATCCGCGCGTGGTCTTTTCGCTTGAATAGCGCAAAGCCCAGGCCTTGCAGCCAGGGCAGCATATCCCTCATGCCGCACAACACGATCTTGTCCAGCCCGGCACGTGGCGCGACGGCTTGCACTTTCTCGTGGATTATCCGGACGTCCGGTACCGCCATCATGCGCGTTCCCGAGTCCCGGATCTGATGCTCCAGTTCGCGCTCCGTGTAGAGCGGGTTGAAGTTGACCACGATCGCACCCACGCGCAGCGCCGCGAAGTACAATATCGCGAAATAGGGGCAGTTCGGCAGGCACAGGCCGAACCGATCGCCCTTGCGCAGCCCCTGATCCTGCAATCCACGTGCTGCACGGCGAACGAGTTGCCCCACCTGCGCATAAGTCCAGGTTCGCCCGAGAAAGTCGATGGCGACGCGTTCGGGATAGAGGTTCAACGCATTGTCGAGGAGGTCGGTCAGGAGCCGTGGCGGAATTGCCGGTTCCGGTATCGACGGGAAGGCGCTGATGGCGGGCTGGGGCATGGCGATCTCCAGCATCAGAAGTGGAAACGTCCGCCGAGTGACAGCACGACGGCGTGCGCGTCCTCGAGCTTGCCGTCCATCAGGATCGGCGTCTGCACGGCCGTGCCGGCATAGGCCGCTGTCGTGCGATCAATAGTCGTATCCTTGAACGTAATATACGCTGCGCCCGCATCGAGCGTGAACCGGGAAGACACGGCATAGCTTGTGCCGGCAGCGAAATTCCAACGGTTGCTGTCAGGCACTCGAGCGTCCCGATTGCCGTTGCGCGTCGGGGTCTGGGCGTGTTGAACGCCGGCACGAACGGTCCAGGCTGGTGTGACCGCGTAATCGATGCCGCCTGCGAAGCTCCAAGTGTCCCGGTAATTTTCCGGGATTGAAACGTTGAGCGGCGCGCCGAGCCGGATAGCGTCGAATTTCGACCAACCCATGCGGGTCACCTGACCGTTGAGGGTGACCTTGGGCGACACCGCCACGCGCGCTCCGAAGATCGCCTGCCAGGGGGTCTCGAACGTGGCGTTTGCATTCACTACGCTGTTTTGCCCGGCGAGCGGACCAAGAAGACCGGTCGTCGTCACCGAACCGTCGAGATTATGCTTCACGCTCGACTTGTAGCTGGCGCCCAGTTGCATGGGGCCGGCGCGATATTGCAGCCCGGCCGACCAGCCAAGATCCCAACCATTGCCTTTCAGCTCCTGGTGGCCGTCG
The DNA here is from genome assembly GCF_009856825.1 of Novosphingobium silvae. GTDB lineage: Bacteria > Pseudomonadota > Alphaproteobacteria > Sphingomonadales > Sphingomonadaceae > Novosphingobium > Novosphingobium silvae. The sequence goes on from NZ_WVTD01000016.1 coordinate 54,623, forward strand.
GCGAGAAGAGGCGATAGGTTCGGCAGATAGTTGGACAATGATGCGTCGGCATATTCGATATTAAGCGCGGCGCCGATGCTGAGATTTGGCGTAACGAGGTAGGCGATCGATGGCTGGATGTCGTATGTTCGCAGCTTGGTCTTGTCGGCGCTATACCGTGCCCAGCTGTCGGCATCATAATTGGTTGTGAAGCTATAAGGGGAGGCGACGGTCAGCCCCAAAGCGAGCCGTGATGTCAGGCCGACGGCTATCGCGCCGGAGGGTAGTACGCCATTATTGATCGGATCACGAGAGCGTTGGCTCCCGCCTACAGCCGCAGCCGACTGCCCGGGACGGACAATGAGCGTGTTGACATTGTCAACCGACCCTTTGGGAAGGATTACGCTTACGGCCTGGTGGGCATCGACTCCTTCCATGCCTGCGATCGCAGCCGGATTCCACCAGAGGGACTGTACGCCCTGGTCGGCGACCTCGCCCGAAAAGGCTCGTCCGGCACCTCTGGACGATTGTTCCTGAAGGTAAAAGGCCTGCGCGCTCGCGGCTTGCGGCGCGAGCAATCCAGCCGCCACGGCCGATGTTGCGATCCCAACTTTCCAATTTTTGCCTGCCACGCCCATCTCCCCTTTCGTGATTGTCAAATTCCTCGTGCTTATCGGAGGCGCGTCCATGTCTGCGTCTTGCACAGGGGCCAGACGATGCAGCCCTTGAGGCGCAAATGATCCCGATCGGCTAACGTGACCGTCGCGCTGTATGTACCGCCATCCTCAGCGTTGTAGATGGAACCACCCGACCAACTGCCCGACTTCCACGTAAAACCCTGCAGAATCTGCAATCCACGAAGCGGACGACCGCGCAACGCAGCGGTCTTGTTCTTTTCGTCACGTAGTTCGGGGTTGGCTTTGATCCCGTCGGAACTGATCAAGGCACCGCAGATCGATTGCCCGCAGCGGGTGATTTCCACGACGCCATGACGGCTCTCGGTTTGCCAGCGACCGACAACGGTGTCGGCGGGCAATGCAGTGCTCGAAGCCAGTAGTGTCAGAATGATCGACATTGTTCCTCTCCGCGCGCCTTCAGGCGACCGTCTGTTTCACGTCTGGAGCCAATATGCGGCAAATCAGCGTCCCATAACCATCTCAATGACGTATAGGTAAGTCAATAGCTCAATGCGTCATCAAAATGCCTATTAGGTTGTGTGCGAATTGGAGGGGTCAGGCGCTGCTGGCCCCGTCGTCAGGGTTCGGGCGTGTTCGTGTGTGACGCCGTCAAGCTATTGATCTGTGCGTGCCTTCAAGCAAGGAAAGATTGCGATAATTGCCCAGTTCCTGAATGCGCTGGATGGAACGCGACACTTCGCCGTCAGCCGCCCCGTTCGCGGCAACGACCAGGCGCCCGTAGCCGCCGGCGTGAATGCGAAAGTCGCTCCAGATCCGGACGCTATCCCCGATGATGCAGGAGACGAGATGGCCCGGATGGAAGTCGGCCCGATCGACAACCGGCTCGGCGTAGCTATCGTTCGCCACAACGACGATGTGGGTTGCGCGGATGACCAGGCCCGGCAGCGTTTCCATCCACTGCAAGGTATCACTGAAGGGGCCGACGTCGGGAGCAGACCAGAACTGCGCGTCCGCGCTGACCGAGGTTGACGTTAGCGTCGTGGTGACCGCTTCACTGTGCCTTTCCCAGGCCAGCCGCCCGTTGGCGGACCACTCCGTTTCCAGGTGGCGCAGGTTGCGATCGAGTCCAGAGGCACATCGCTGCTGCAGGATCAGCCATTCCTTCTCCCGGTCATTCTCATCGACCAGGCGAACCGTCTGAAATGCCATGGCGGGCAATTCGAGTGCAGGAAAACGGCGCAGATGCATTTCGCCGACGATCTGACGCCGGAGGGGATGCTCAGAAAATCGCATGTGTGCGCCTTCGAAAACAGGTGCAGTGGCGCTTGGGGAGAGGCGCAGCCGTCGATAAGACGGGCGCGAGCATCATCGCCGGGATGAGAGTGCGCGGTTTTTCACTGGCGAGCATCCGTACGTTCCTCGGCCAAGACCTCCGATATCAAGCCTCCCGGGAACCGGTGCATGACGATTCCCTCGACGGCGTGAGAAGAGTGCCAAAGATTTTAGTTGACGTAAACGTCATTTCACGCACCATTAGGTAATCAGATGTCCGATTCCCTGGAGAGGCTATCATCGATGCGTAATGTGGTTGTTGCGGGCTATGCCCGGTCCCCCTTTCACCTGGCAGGCAAGGGCGCGCTGGCGCGCGTCCGCCCTGACGATCTGGCCGCTCAGGTCATTCGCGGACTGATTCAGCAGACCGGCGTGAAGGCCGAAGATATCGAGGATATCGTGCTGGGCTGCGCTTTTCCTGAAGGCGAGCAGGGCTTCAACATCGCGCGCCTTATCGGTCTTCTCGCCGACCTGCCGCTCTCTGTCGGCGGCATGACCGTTAATCGCTTCTGCGGATCGTCGATGAGCTCGGTCCACATCGCTGCGGGCCAGATTCAGCTTGGCGCCGGCGAGGCCTTCATCTGCGCGGGCGTGGAGTCGATGAGCCGCGTGCCGATGATGGGGTTCAATCCGCTGCCGAACCCCGAGCTCGCGAAGAAGAGCGCCGCCTATATGGGCATGGGCGACACGGCGGAGAATATCGCGACCAAATATCAGATCACCCGTGCCCAGCAGGAAGCCTTTGCGGTCGCCAGTCAGGACAAGGCGGCCGCGGCTATCGCGGCCGGCAAGCTCGAGGCCGAGATCGTGCCGATCACGACCAAGGCGGGCGTGGTCGACAAGGATGGCACGCCGCGTGCCGGCACGACGACGGAAACCCTCGCCGGGCTGAAGCCGGCCTTCAGCCAGGACGGCACGGTAACGGCGGGAACGTCCTCGCCGCTGACCGATGGCGCAAGCGCAATCCTGGTCACGAGCGAGGATTATGCGCGCGCGCATGGACTGCCGATCCTTGCCCGCATCAAGTCGGTTGCTGTCTCTGGCTGCCAGCCGGAGATCATGGGCATCGGACCGGTCGAGGCCTCGCGCAAGGCGCTGCAGCGGGCGGGGCTCAGTGTGGACCAGCTTGACGTTGTCGAGCTCAACGAAGCCTTTGCGAGCCAGTCACTGGCCTGCATCAGCGACCTGGGGCTTGACCAGTCGAAGGTCAATCTGGACGGCGGCGCCATCGCGATAGGCCACCCTCTGGGGGCGACCGGTGCGCGGATCGTGGGCAAGGCCGCGGCTCTGCTGAAGCGCGAAGGCGGCAGCTATGCGCTTGCCACCCAGTGCATCGGCGGCGGTCAGGGCATCGCCACCGTGCTGGAGGCGGCGGAATGAGCGAGCAGGCCATCAAGCCAGTCGGCGCCCCGCCGGAAACCATCAAAAAGGTCTGCGTGATCGGCGCAGGCGTCATGGGCGCCGGCATCGCAGCGCAGGTCGCCAATGCCGGCGTGCCGGTGCTGCTGCTCGATATCGTGCCCAAGGAGGGCGGCGATCGTGACGCCGTGGCGAAGGGTGCGGTCGCGAAGATGCTGAAGACCGATCCGGCGCCCTTCATGTCGAAGGCTGCGGCGAAGCTCGTTGAAACGGGCAATATCGACGACCATCTCGAGCGGGTGGCCGAATGCGACTGGATCGTCGAGGCGATCGTCGAACGGCTCGACATCAAACAGGCGCTCTACGCCAAGCTCGAGCAGCTCAAGCGTCCGGGCACGGCGGTATCGTCCAATACCTCGACGATTCCGCTTGGCCATCTGGTCGAGGGGCGGGACGATCAGTTCAAACAGGACTTCCTGATCACCCATTTCTTCAATCCGCCGCGCTACATGCGGCTCATCGAAATCGTGACCGGCCCCGACACTGATACGGCTGTGGCGAGGCGCGTCTCGGATTTCGTCGATCGAAAGCTCGGCAAGCGCATCGTGCCGGCGCGGGACACGCCGGGCTTCATCGCCAATCGCATCGGTACCTACTGGCTGGCCGTCGCGATCAATGCCGCGATGGACCAGGGGCTGACGGTGGAGGAAGCCGACCAGATCGGCGGAAAGCCGATGGGCGTGCCCAAGACCGGCATTTTCGGCCTTGTCGATCTCGTTGGCGTCGACCTCATGCCGCTGCTCACGAAGAGCCTGTCCTCGACGCTGCCGGCAGGTGACGCCTATTTCGACACGGTGAGGCCGATGCCGCTCGTCGACAGGATGATCGCAGAAGGCTTTACCGGGCGGAAGGGCAAGGGCGGTTTCTACGCGTTCGACAAGGCGACGAAGACCAAGAAAGCGCTCGATCTCGCGACCGGCGAATATCGCGTATCGGTGAAGCCGGCTTCCTTGCCGGGCCGGGCCGAGAAGGACCTGGCAGCATTGGTTGCTGCGCCCGGCAAGGTCGGCGCCTATGCCTGGGAAATTCTCGGCAAGGTTCTTTCCTATGCCGCGAGTCTGGTCGGTGAAGCTGCGGACAACATCGTCGGCATCGATGACGCGATGAAGCTCGGCTACAACTGGAAGTTCGGGCCGTTCGAACTGATCGATCGCCTTGGGCCGGGCAAGCTCGCCGAACGGCTGGCCGCCGAGGGGCGGGATGTTCCCGCGATCCTCAAGGTAGCCGGAGATCGGCCTTTCTACCGGGTGCAGGACGGCCGTCGGCAATATCTCGATGCCGCCGGCGACTATCATGATGTCGTGCGGCCCGAGGGCGTGCTGCTGCTGGAAGACATCAAGCTCCATAGCCAGCCGATCCTCAAAAATGGTTCGGCGGCACTCTGGGATGTCGGCGACGGCGTTGCCTGCCTTGAGTTCACCGGCAAGATGAACGCGCTCGACGGCGATGTGATGAAGCTGATCGGTCAGGCGATCCCGGTCGTGCAGGACAAGTTCAAGGCGCTCGTCGTCTATAATGAGGGCAGCAATTTCTCCGCCGGCGCCAATCTCGGTCTTGCTCTGTTCGCACTGAACATCGCGGCATGGGGCGAGATCGAAAAGCTCGTCGCGGGCGGGCAGCAGGCCTACAAGGCGCTCAAATATGCGCTGTTCCCGGTCGTGAGCGCTCCGGCCGGCATGGCATTGGGCGGCGGTTGCGAGATCCTGCTCAACAGTGATGCCGTGCAGGCCCATGCCGAAAGCTATGTGGGTCTGGTCGAGTGCGGCGTGGGTCTGATCCCTGGCTGGGGCGGATGCGGTGAAATGATCGATCGCTGGCGCTCCAGTCCCGGCATGCCCAAGGGGCCGATGCCGGCCGTAGCCAAGGTCTTCGAGACGGTATCGACAGCCACTGTGGCAAAGTCGGCCGCCGAGGCGAAGGAGCATGGCTTCCTGCGTCCCTCGGACGGCATTACGATGAACCGGGACCGTCTGCTGGCGGACGCCAAGGCGAAGGCACTGGAACTGGCCGACGGTTACAAACCGCCTGTGGCTCCGGAATTCCGCTTGCCTGGCGCGGGAGGCAAGTCCGCTCTTTCGATGGCTGTCGAAGGCTTCCAGGCCCGTGGCCTCGCCACATCTTACGATGGTGTCGTATCCGGCGCGCTCGCCGACGTCCTGACGGGCGGCGAGAAGGATCTCATCGACATCGTGACCGAAGAGGATCTGCTGGCGCTCGAGCGCAAGGCCTTCATGCAACTGGTGCGCGACCCGCGGACCCAGGCGCGCGTCGAGCAGATGCTCGTCACCGGCAAGCCGCTGCGTAACTGATTGGCGGCCGGCGGCCGGATGGCCGACCGGTCAGGAGATATAAATATGCAAGTCTATGACGCCCCGTTGCGCGACATGCGCTTCGTGCTCAACGAACTCCATGCCGATGACGGCTTCGGGGATATTCCCGCGCTGTCGGAGTTCACACCGGATCTGACCGATGCCATCCTCGAGGAGGCGGCGCGCTTCTGTCGCGACGTCCTGTTGCCGATCAACCGGTCGGGCGACGAGGAGGGGTGTCATCTGGAAAACGGCGTTGTGCGGACGCCGGCGGGGTTCGCGCAAGCCTATAAGCAGTTCGCCGAAGGTGGCTGGACCGCGCTCGCATCCGATCCGGAATGGGGTGGGCAGGGGCTGCCGGAAGCGGTCAACAAGCTGGTCGAGGAGATGATCTGCTCGTCCAACCTCTCCTTCGGCCTCTACCCGGGCCTCACCCATGGTGCCACCACTGCGATCGAGGGCCATGGCAGTGACGCGCTCAAGCAGGCCTACCTGCCCAAGATGGTGAGCGGCCAGTGGTCCGGCACGATGTGCCTGACCGAGCCTCATTGCGGTACCGATCTCGGGCTCCTGCGCAGCCGCGCGGTCCCGCAGGGCGATGGCAGCTACAAGGTCACCGGCTCCAAGATCTTCATCTCCGCCGGTGAGCATGACCTGACCGAGAATATCATCCATCTCGTGCTCGCCCGCCTGCCCGACGCCCCCAAGGGCGTGAAGGGCATCAGCTTGTTTCTCGTCCCCAAATATCTGCCCAGGGAGGACGGTACTCCCGGTCAATCGAACGGCGTCGCCTGCGCCGCGATCGAGCACAAGATGGGTCTCAAGGCGTCGGCGACGTGCCAGATGAACTTCGATGATTCGATCGGCTGGATCGTCGGTGAGCCTGGCAAGGGCATGGCCGCCATGTTCACGATGATGAACACGGAGCGTGTCTCCGTCGGCATCCAGGGCCTGGGTGTGGGCGAGGCGGCGTATCAGGCGGCGGCCTGGTATGCGAAAGATCGTATTCAGGGTCGGGCGCTCTCGGGACCCAAATATCCCGATCAGGCAGCCGATCCGATCATCGTTCACCCCGATGTTCGCCGCATGTTGATGACGATGCGGGCTTATAATGAGGGATGCCGGGCGCTCTCGGCCTGGGTCTCGCGCGCCCTGGACGCGGAAAAACATTCTCCCGAACCCGAAGTGCGCCAGCGTGCGAGTGACTTCATTGCGCTCATGACCCCCGTCGTCAAAGCGCTCTTCACCGACCTTGCGTTCGACAGCGCGAACCTTGCGGTCCAATGCTATGGTGGCCACGGCTACATCCGCGAAAGCGGCGTCGAGCAATATGCCCGTGATGCCCGGATCACCATGATCTATGAGGGGACGAACGGCGTTCAGGCGCTCGATCTCGTCGGCCGCAAGCTCGGCGCCCATATGGGCCGCTATCTGCGCAGCTTCTTCCATCCGGTGTCGGCTTTCATCGAGGAAAACAACGTCGACGGACCGATGAAGCCGATGATCGAGGCGCTCGCCAAGGCGTTCGGGGCGCTGCAGCTTTCGACGGCCACGGTCGCGCAGCGGGCGCTCAAGGATCCCGAAGAGGCGGGCGCGGCGTCGGCGGACTATCTGCGTCTGATGGGCCTGGTGGCCATGGGCTATTGCTTTGCCAAGGCGACCAAGATCGCAGGCTTGCAGCTCTTCTTCGGCAGCGAGGACAAGCGCTTCTACGATGCCAAGATCAAGACGGCGACGTTCTTCTTCGAGCGTATCCTGCCTCAGGCGACCGCCAGCTTCCTGGCGATCAAGGCGGGCAAGAAGTCGCTGATGGCGCTGGAAGACGACGTGTTTTGACGCTTCCGGCAAGCCTCGAAAAGCGGCTGGCCATTCCAGCCATCGTTGCGCCGATGTTCCTTGTGTCGGGACCGGACCTTGTCGTCAGTTGCTGCGAGGCGGGACTGCTTGGTACTTTCCCGGCGCTCAACCAGCGCACCAGTCAAGGTTTCGGTGAATGGCTGGATGAAATCGAGGAGCGGCTGGCTCCCATGCCGGGAGCGGCGCCCTTCGGCGTCAACCTCATCGTCCATAAGAGCAATCCGAGGCTCGACGCCGATCTGGAACTGATCGTTCGGCACCATGTGCCATTGGTCATCACCTCGCTCGGCGCCATCGCGGATCTTGTCCAGGTGGTTCAGGGCTATGGCGGGCTGGTCTTTCACGACGTGACGAACGTGCGTCATGCGGAAAAGGCGCTCGAAGCTGGCGTCGACGGTCTGATCGCGGTCGCTGCCGGCGCGGGGGGACATGCCGGCACGATGAGCCCGTTCGCACTGGTTGACGAGATACGGCGCTTCTTCCAGGGGCCGCTGGCGCTTTCCGGCGCCATCACGCGCGGCCACCAGATCGCGGCCGCGCAGATGATGGGGGCCGATCTTGCCTATATCGGATCCCACTTCATCGCGTCGGAAGAGAGTCTCGCCTCGCCGGCACAGAAAGACATGGTGATCGGGGCCGGACCAGCGGATATCGTCTATACGGACCGGGTCACCGGCGTCGGGGCCAATTTTCTCCGGCCCTCGCTGGAAGCCGCGACTCTCCCTGAGCCACATGGCGCGCTTTCGGTTTCGGAGGAGGCCAAGGCCTGGAAGACGATCTGGTCGGCAGGCCACGGTGTCGGCGCTACCACTGCCGTCCAACCGGCCCGATCCATCTGTGAGAGACTCATTGCCGAATATCAGGCGGCATTACAATCAGAGTAGGATTGATCCATGAAGGTGCTTGTGCCCGTCAAGCGGGTTATCGATTATAATGTGAAACCGCGCGTGAAGGCGGATGGGACGGGCGTCGATTTGGCGAACGTGAAGATGTCGATGAACCCGTTCGACGAGATCGCCGTCGAAGAGGCTATCCGCCTCAAGGAAAAGGGAGTCGCGACCGAAATCGTGGTGGTGTCGATCGGCGTCGCCAAGGCGCAGGAAACGCTGCGCACCGCGCTCGCCATGGGGGCCGACCGCGCGATCCTCGTCCAGACTGACGATGAGGTCGAGCCGCTCGCCGTCGCCAAGATCCTGAAGGCCATCGCCACCGAGGAGGCTCCGGGCCTGGTGATCCTCGGCAAGCAGGCCATCGACGATGATGCCAATCAGACCGGCCAGATGCTGGCAGCCCTTCTCGGTTGGGGGCAGGGCACATTCGCCAGCAAGGTCGAAGTATCGGGCGAGACTGTCGCGGTGACCCGTGAGGTGGATGGCGGTCTGGAGACCGTAAGCCTCAAACTGCCGGCGATCGTGACGACCGATCTGCGTCTCAACGAACCGCGCTATGCGAGCCTGCCCAATATCATGAAGGCCAAATCCAAGCCGCTGGCGACGAAGACGCCGGCCGATCTCGGTGTTGAGATCGCCTCGCGCCTCAAGACGCTCAAGGTGACCGAACCCCCCAAGCGCTCGGCGGGCATCAAGGTGGCCGACGTCGATGAATTGGTCGCCAGGCTCAAGGAAATGGCGATTTGATAAACTTTCAAACGCGCCGAACTTGCCGAACCTCTCCCATGCAAGTGACGGCGCACCCCGCTTCATCCTGTGCGCACAGAGATGAAGCGGGGGCGGATTTCTCGGAGAATAAGTTATGAATACGCTCGTCTGGGTTGAACATGACAATGCGTCGGTCAAGGATGCGACGCTATCGGCCGTCACCGCCGCTGCCAAACTTGGTGAGGTCCATCTGCTGGTTGCCGGTGCGGGCATCGGCGGCGTGGCCGAGGCTGCTGCGAAGGTCGCGGGTGTCGCCAAAGTCGTAACGTTCGACGATGCGGCGTTCAAACACGCTTTGCCCGAGAATGTCGCGCCGGCCGTCGCGGACCTGATGCGCGGCTATGACGCGTTCGTGGCGCCTTCCACTTCGAATGGCAAGAACATCGCGCCGCGCGTGGCGGCCTTGCTTGATGTGATGCAGGTCAGCGACATCCTGTCGGTGGAAAGCGCTGACACGTTCACGCGTCCCATCTACGCGGGAAATGCGATCGCGACGGTCCAGTCGTCTGATGCAAAGAAGGTTATCACGGTGCGTGGCACAGCCTTCGAGAAGGCGGCCCGCGAGGGTGGCTCGGCCAGTATCGAGGCTGCGACGGGCACGGATGCGGGACTTTCCAGCTTCGTGGGTGCCGAGATCGCCCAGTCCGAGCGCCCGGAACTCACCTCGGCCAAAATCATCGTCTCGGGCGGGCGAGCGCTGGGCTCGGCCGGGCAGTTTCATGGCGTGATCGATCCGCTGGCCGACAAGCTGGGCGCGGGTGTGGGCGCAAGCCGCGCGGCGGTCGATGCTGGCTATGCGCCCAACGATTTTCAGGTCGGCCAGACCGGCAAGATCGTGGCGCCGGAAGTCTATGTCGCCGTCGGCATATCGGGTGCGATTCAGCACCTTGCTGGCATGAAGGATAGCAAGACCATCATCGCGATCAACAAGGATGAGGACGCGCCCATCTTCCAGGTCGCCGATATCGGCCTGGTCGGCGACCTCTTCAAGATCGTTCCTGAACTGACCGAAAAGCTTTGAGGTAAGCGATGACCGGTCTGGAAGAGATCGAACAGTTTATGGCGGCCGGCACCCGGCCGCCCATGATGGACCTGTTCGACATCGATCTGCTTGAGGCGGAGGAGGGGAAGGTCGTCTTTGTCGCGACGCCCACCTCGCAGACCTACAATTTCATGGGCATCGCCCATGGTGGCTATGCCGCGACGCTGCTGGATTCGGCCTGCGGCATCGCGGCGAACTCCGCGGCCCAAGTGCCCATCAACTGCGTCACGCTCGAACTCAAGGTCGCCTATCATGCGCCCTTGACCGACAGGGTCGGGATGGTCCGTGCAATCGGCCAGGTGGTGTCGATGGGCAAGAGGGTGGCGCATACCGAGGCGCGTCTGATCGACATGGCCGGCAAACTCTATGCCTCCGCGACATCGACCTTGCTGCTCGTCGATCGGACGGCCTGAACAGGAAAGAAGATATGGAAGTCGTTATCCCGCACAGCCTTGGTAAAATCGAAGCGAAGAGCAGGATCGAGGCCGGCCTGCCCAAGCTGGCAGCGCATATCCCGGGAGGCGGTTCGCTCAGTTCCGAGTGGGTATCGGACTACGCACTACACTTGGTCATCGGGGCGATGGGGCAGAATATCCCGGTGCAACTCGACATTGAGGATAGCGAGATTCGCGGCGACGTCAGCGTACCGCTGTTCCTCAAAATGATGTCAGGACAGATTTCGGATTTTGTGAAAACGAGCGCCGAGAAAATGCTCAGCAAGGCATGATGAATTTACTGGCCGCAGGACAATATCGTTGCTCTGCGATGATTGAGTTTACGAGAATCTGCCCTGTTTCCTAGCCGATAGTGTCCGCGCGAGGGCTTTGTGATGGAAGAAATCGCTCCCCGAGTTTTCAGGATCATTAGCCGTCAGCTCGGCGTCTATCCGGATCAGATTGCCCTTGCTTCGTCTTTCTACGATGACATCGGCGTGGATAGTCTCGATGTGCTGGAAGTTGTGATGGCGCTTGAAGACGAATTCGGACTCACTATCCCGGATGAAGCCGCCGGTGAGGTCAAAACAGTAGAGGATGCGGTCAAGCTGGTCGAAGCATGGATAGCCAAGTGAGATAAAACCCACGATCCTCTGAAACCGCAATTCACGACGACAATGAAATCTAGACAGCTCTTTGGTCGCCTGACGTATCACTTCCATGATCAAGGCTACCGTGATCGCGCATAGCCGCCATATGCTTTGCGCCAGAAACGGGATTTCATCTATCGCTTTGCCCACTCGATGACGGAATGGTGTTTCCGAAAAGAATATAGCGAACCATGTTATCTAATGACGAATCGCTGTCTTCTCACATTTGACGAACTGGCTGGTAACGTCGGAGCGGGAAGATGCATGAAAGAGGTAGATCATGCGATACCGTTCATTAGGCCTGGCTACAGTCTTGATTGTCACGAGCACCGCTTGGGCGCAGACGCCGTCGGATAACCAACATGCGCTGATCGGACCGCCCCAACTCCACGCCCTTCCCGTCACCGCTCCGACGCTCGTCGAGGCCTATGGTCCTGATCCTCTGCAGATCGGTGAACTGCGCTTGCCTGCAGGTCCTGGCCCGTTTCCCGTCGTCATGGTCATTCACGGTGGCTGCTGGACCAAAGGCTATGAGACACTGGCAGGCACGGCGCCGTTGGCGAGCGCCTTGACGGACAAGGGCGTGGCGACATGGAATATAGAGTATCGACAGGTTGGTGACACCCGCGGCGGGTGGCCTGGGACCTTCCAGGATTGGGGAGCGGCGCTCGATCACTTGAGGGTGCTGGCACGAACCCAGCCTCTGGACCTGAAGCATGTGGTGACGGTGGGACATTCGGCCGGCGCCCACGCTGCCCTGTGGCTGGCGGCCCGTCCCAGATTGCCTGCCGACAGCGAGGTCCGCGGCGCTGATCCACTGAAGGTTTCCGCCGCGGTCGCCATCGACGGCCCAGGCGACCTGCGAACCCTGTACGGGTTCGACAAGGATATTTGCGGCCGCCCGATCTTCGTCAACCTGTTCGGGGGCGCTCCTGACGCACAGGCGGGCCGCTACCGTCAGGCAAATCCGATCGAATGGCTGCCTCTGGCCGTGCCTCAATTCATGGTCGCTTCCGTCGTGCTGGAGCCTTCAGCCGCGCAAGCCTATGCAGCAGCCGCACAGTCGGCCGGCGATAAGGCGACGGTGATCACCCTGGAGAATGCGGGCCACTTCAACATGCTTTCGCCTGCGGACCCCACCTGGGCGCCGGTAGAGGCCGCGATCCTCGCGGCGGCGAAAGCAGAGCAATAGTCGAGGCAGCCTCCGGTTTATCCCCATCTCGGTGATCTCTATCTGATGAAGCCCTGCAGAGGTCCGCTTCGAACACCTCCCCCTGGGTTGCGCCAAGGTCGCGTCGGCCGGGGCGAGAGGGTTGCACTTGGGGTGCCCCTGACGATCTCGTTCCATTGAGGCGTCAGTCAGGCTTGAGAGGCTGAAGGTCCGGCGCGGAAATCTTCGTGAAGCGCCACCAGGCCAGGCCTCCGTAGACCAGAATGAGGATGGCGAGGTTGAGCACCTCCCGCGTCTGCTCGGCAAGGCTCGCGCCCATCTGATTGAGCCCGACCATGAGATGAATGCCCGCGGTGGTTGGCAGGAGGCGCGCGAGGAGCGCCAGCCAGGCCGGCGTCGCCTCCGCCGGCCAGGAGAGACCCGCGAGGAAGAAGATGGCGAGCGACGTGCCCATCCACAGTTGCAGGGGTCGTTCCCGTGTCCGGAAGAGGCTGGCCAGCGCAAGCGCCGCCGCCACAGTCGCGCCCACGAACAAACTGCCGCCCACGATCAAGGCGCCAGGAGAGCCGGCGGCGCGGGGATAGTCCTGAAACCAGAACACAAAACCCGCATAATAGGCCACGTCGGCCCAGCCGATCACGAAGAAGGCCAGGGCAATTCCGATAAGGGTGCGCGAGGGCAGACGAAAGCGTCCCAGTGTCTCGCGCAGGGTGGCGGCGAGCATCGTCAGGCCCATCAGCAGGGTCTGGTGAATGATGAGGAAGCCGACCCCGGGGAACACCGTGCTGCCATAGCCTTCGCGCGTGTTGAACAGCGGGCGCTGAACGAGCGACAGGGCAGGGCGGGCGGGTGCGCCCTGCGCCATGGCCTGATCGCTCGCCGCCTCGCCGGCGATCGGGGTGACCGCCAGGCCGATGCCTGACAGCGCCGTGCTGCTGCGCAGCAGATAGGCGCCGTTGCCGTAGAGCGCGACCGTGCCCTGGGCGCCGTTCAGAATATGTCGCTCGAACCCCTCGGGGATGATGACCACGGCCCCTGCGCCGGTCGTCTCGAGCCAGAGCCGGGCGGCTCCTGGAGAGGCCGGGCGCGCGGCAAGATCGGCCTGCTGGAGCGCTGCGATCCGGCGCACGAGACTGCGGCTTGCGCCGCTGTCGTCGAGATCGACGACGGCCACCGGAATGCGGACCGCGACCTCCCCGGAATAGGCTGAAGGGTAGAAGAAGGAATAGAGGATCGTCGACACGACGATCAGCATGAAGGCGGAGCGGTCGGAGAGAACGGCGCGGAAGGTAGCGAGGAAGGCGCGGCCGATCATCGTCGTCCCCAGACCTCCGGGCTCATCCGCGCCGAGACATAGCGCGGCAGCCCGGCGCCCGAGCCGACGACGAGAAAGGCAAACAGCGCCAGGATCGATCCAAGAGATGCGAGCACGGGTGCGCCGATCATCCATTGCTCCGCGACCAGCCGCGCGAAGCGGGTAAAAGGCAGCAGCGCGCTCCATAGCCGGGCGAAGGCGGAGGCCGACTCGATCGGGAAGATCGCCCCGGCGAAGGCGAAGGAAGCGCCCGCATAGAGGGCGGTCATCGACAGCGCCTGCCCCATGGAAAGGGTGGCCCCGACGATGAACAAGGCCATGCCCGCATAGGCGAGATAGAGGGCGAGATAGCCGCCCATCAGCATCGCCACGCTCCCTTGCACGGGCCAGCCCCGGTAGACCGCGAGATAGCCGGTCGCAAGCGCCCCCCAGAGCAGGAAGATGAGGATATAGGGCGCGATCTTGCCGGCGACGGCGGCGACCGCCTCGCCTCGAGGCCCTGCAAGCCATGCTCCGATGGTCCCGTCCCGCAGCTCGCGACCGAGCGCGCTCACGACCGCGATCATGAACAGCAGGTGCAGGAGTGCGGGGTGGATCAGGGCGACGAGTTGCAGCTCGTAACTGGCCTGCGGGTTGTAGAGGATCCGGCTCTGCACGCTCACCGGCTGCGGCCGCACACGCGCGGGACCGGCGATCGCGGCGCTTTGCTCCCCGGCCAAGGCCTTTGCGTGGGCCTGGACCACGGTGCCGACTTCACGCAACACCGAACCCGAGGGCGTGGAATAGCTCGCATTGTAGAAGAGGAGGATCTTGCCGGTCTCGCCGCGCAGCACGGTGCGCTCGAGATCACGCGGGATCAGGACCACGGCATAGGCGGCGTTGGAGCGGACCAGATGCTCGGCCTGTGCCATGTCCGGTGGCCGCGCCGCGACCTTGAGCCCGGGTGACGCCTCCAGCTTGCGGGTGAGGTCGCGCGCGACGCCGCCGCCGTCCTCGTCGACCACGACGATCGGCAGGTTCCGCATGACGCCTGCCGACAACTGGACCGCGACGATCGCCAGCAGCAGCAGAGGCAGCCAGGTGACCAGCGCCAGATCCCAGACGCTGCCGCGCAGGAAGGCGGTTTCGCGCCGGGCGCTATCGACGAAGGCCCGGATCATTGCGGCCAGTCGAACAGGACCGTCATGCCGGGGCGCAGCCCATCGACCCGCGACACGGGCGACAGGCGCACGTCAAAGCTCTTCACGTCAAAGCCGCTCGACTGGCGGGTCGCGCGCCATGTCGCGAAATCGCCGGCGGGCGCGATGTAGAAGACCCGAAACTGGGCGCAACGATCGCCGAGCGCAGGTATGCGGCCGGTCAGGACCCGTCCCCGGCGGATCGCACTGAACTGATCTTCTCTCAGGGTGAGCGTCACCCAGGGATGATCGATGTCGGTCAGGACGAAGACGGGAAATCCCTGCGGCACGAGTTCGCCCGACTGCGCCAGCCTGCGTCCGATCTCACCGTCCGACGGCGCGAACACCCGGGTTTCCTTCTCGGCCGCCTCGACTTCGGCCAGGGCGCCGCGCGCCTGGCGCACCTGTCCGCTCGCGGCCTGCCGATCCTGTCGCCGCGCCCCGGCCAGCGCCAGATCATATTGCGCGCGCGCCGCTCGGGCCGCTTCATTGGAGGCCAGGGCGTTTGCGCGGCTCTCGTCGCGTTTCTGCCCCGCCAGCACACCCTGTTCAAAGAGGCGCTCGGTGCGCTGATAGGTGGTCTGGGCGAGGTCCGCCGCCGCCTGCGCGCGTCGCCACTGGGCCTCGGCAGCCCGGATATCCTCCGGCCGTGCGCCTTCATCGGCCTTGTCCGCATTCGCCTGCGCGGCGGCGAGCGCGCCGCCGGCCTGTTCGGAGCGGGCTTCGACCTCGGGACTGTCGAGCGTATAGAGCAGCTGTCCCGTCTTCACCGGCTGGCCTTCCTCGACATGAAAGGCCGTGATCCGAGCCGAGACCTTGCTCGTGATCCGCAGTTCGCGGGCCTCGACCATGCCCTGGAGCTGATCGGGAACCGGGCGATAGGCCAGCCAGAGACCGAGGCCGAGAATGACCACGACGAGGAAAGCAATGAGCGGCAGCAACTTGCGCTTCCGCCCGGTCGGAACCGGCGGAGCCGTCTCGTCCGGGGTGACCAGGGTTTCCGATGTGGCGGTCATGGCGTGACCCTTTCACCCTGGTCGATATAGTCCGGCAATGTGGCGATCTGACCGCTGACGTGGAGAAGCTGGGCGAGCGCGACAACGAAATCATATCCGGCCTGGGCGCGCTGGATCCGGGAGCGGGCAAGACCGAGCTGCGCATCGATCACGTCGAGCGAGGTTGTCTGCTGCTCCTGATAGCCGAGGGTCTGGACCCGCAGATTCTCCTGCGCCGCAGTGATGGCCGTGTCGGTCAGCTCAAACCGCCGTCGCGCGGCTTCCGCATCGTTCCAGGACCGCGTGACGCCGATTTCGATCTGGGTGCGGGCTTCGCGCAGGCCCGCATTGGCTTGCGTCACCGTTTCCCGCGCGGCCTGCACCGCTTGCGAGCGGCCCACACCGGAGAAGAGCGTGTAGCGCAGCCCGACGCCCACCGACCAGTCGGGATCGGTCAACAGCGTGTCGCGCCGATCGAAATTATACTGGGCGAAGCCATAGATCGTAGGCCGGAGCTTGGCGCGCTGAAGGGCCACCCCCGCTTCAGCCTGGTCTTCCAGCGCGCCGAGCCGATCCAGTTGGGGATGGGCGCGCAGGGCCGCGTCCACATAGGTGTCGAGCGAACGGAGCGGCTGACGGATCACGAAGATCGGGGAGACGGGATCGACGCCGGACGGCGCCCGCAGCGCGCCGGCAAGCGCTACCTGCGCACTCGCGAGATCGGCCTGCGCCTTTTCCAGTTCGCGCGCGGCGTCGTCGCGCGCTACCTGCGCCTGGAGGCGTTGGGCCCGGCTTATGAACCCTTCCTGTTCGAGCTTGAGGGCGTCCGCGACATGCCGCTCTAATCCCGCAAGCGCATCACGGCGAACATCGCGCACGCGCTCGAGCAACTGCTGGCCGAAATAGAGCTGGGTCATCTGCAACAGACCGTTGTCGATGACGATCTGGCGTTCGGCGCGCGACTGTCCCAGTTGCGCCGCGGCGCCCGCCTGGGCGGCGGGAATCTGGCCGCCGGAATAGAGCGGCAGCGTCGCCGTCACGATCGGCCGGGTGCTGGTGCGCTCGATCTCGAAGCGCAGGGGGTCAGAGATGGAATAATCCTGGGCCACGTCCGCCAGCGGGCCGAGCGGCAGATAGAGGGTTTTCTGATAGCGGATCATCTGTCCTTCGAACTCGACGGTCGGACGCCGCAACGTGCTCGTGGAGCCTTTCTGGGCCTCCTTGCTGCGCACATCGGCGTCGGCGCCCTGGATCGCGTCCGACCGCTCGAGCAGCCTCGCCTGGGCGCTTCGATAATCGAGATCAAGCCTGTCGATCGTTTGCGCCTGCGCGCCCTGACAGACCGCAGTCGCCAGCGCGGCAACCAGCATCGAACATCGCAAGGTCATGAAGAACGTCTCCTGCTCCCGCACGGTAACGTTGACATCCAACCGACTCAATACATATTTGTATCGAAATGCTCCCGCCCGTGATCCCGTGAGCCGCCGCCCGGCACGAACGCGCCCGACCCGGGCGCAGACCCGGGAGCGCATCCTGGATGGCGCTCTCGAGGCCTTCGCCGAACGTGGCTTCCATGGCTCCACCCAGGAAGATATTTGCGAGCGCGTCGGTCTGAGCCGGGGGGCCTATAATTCCAGCTTCCGATCCAAGGACGAATTGTTCTTCGCCCTCTATGACCGGGTGATCGAGCGCTTGCAGTCGAGGCTGGAGGAGGCGACCGCTTGCGCCCTGTCCATGCCCGGCTCGACGGCCGACAATTTCCTCAAGGCCTTTATCGCCAGCTATCCGTTCGATCGGGACTGGTATCTGCTCCAGGCCGAGTTCGGCCTCTATGCCTTGCGCCATCCTGCCATGGCGAGCCACTATGCCGAACGGCAAGGACGGATCCTCGCCATCATCGAGGGCGCGCTCGCCGACATCCTTCGCGAGGACTCCCGCATCGTTGCCCGGGGCCTCCCGCGCATCGCGCGACTGATCCTGGCTGTCCACGAGGGAAGCATGTTCCAGGGCCTGCTCGAACCGCACGAGGTCGCAAGCGGAGAGCTTCTGGACTTTCTCGTGGATCTCATGCTGGCGAGGGCGGCAACGAGAGTCGACTAAGAATGGATTGCTGATCTTGCCTTGCGGGAGGCCGCGCAACAGCATGCCTGCCTCTATTTGTGACGTGGGAGATCGTTTAGTGAAGGAGACCGCGCTGTATCGCCGTGGCGACGGCCTGGGTGCGCCTGTTGACAGCGAGACACTTGAAGATCGCGCGAAAATGCCATTTTACGCCATCTTCGCCGATACCCAATATGTTGGCGATCTCCGCGCTCGTAAGACCATCCCGCGCCAGGCCGAGGATATGGAGTTGGCGGCGAGACAGGTCGGATCCTTCGGTATGTTGTGAACTCGGCAAGTGATGTTGTGCTGCGGACCGATCAAACCTCGCCTTTACGGCCCATCCCGCGTGAATATGCTCCAGGATATTCCGGAACTCCCGCGCTGTTTCCTTCAGTCCTGTGCTGTCGCGAATTTCCGAGGCCTCTTCCGCTGACCGTATGGAAAGTTGCAGCGCCTCTTTACGTAGATGCAGCACCGAACGCAGCATGAGGGTTTTGAGTATGATATGTTGCCATCCTGCCCTGCGGATGCGGGCCAGGATACGGTCCGTCAATTGGCGCGCGAGGTGATCCTTCCCGTCGGCAAGCGCCCGCGTCGCAGACAGAAGCATGCACTCGACGTCCGCAATGGCGAGGTGAGCCGAAGTGATGGCGTCGTTCCTGGGAATATTGGGGATGGTGACCGATCGACCCGACGCGATTTCATGTTCCGCAGTCAGGATATCGGCCATGAGTTGCAGTCGCGGCATGTGGTCGCGTACGGCTTTCACGTTCAGTTCGGTCAGGATTTTTTCGCAGAGGTCCGCATCTCCGGCCAGACGAGCGGCCCGTAATATGGCCCGTGCCGTATGAATGCGGACGTCGACGATCTGGTCGCAGAAAAGCAACGGCCATTCCAGTTCTGCCAGAGGCACGCCGCTTTCGGCCAGCACAGCGAGGCGCAATGTTTTCAGCGTCTGCTCGGCGACCGGGGAGACCATATCCGTCAGATGCGCGTCGATCCTATTTCGTGCGGGAATGATCTGCCCCTGCGTCAGCAGGAGCAGCACTTCGGCAATCTTTGCCCAGTCGCGGGAAAAGCCCTGATCGGCCAGGGCACAGGCTTGATCCAGTAGGGGACGTAGTGCCGCGAACTCGGCCGCGTTCGACTGGCTCGCCACGATGCTCGCGAGGCAGGCCAGGGCGGAGGCCTTCATCATCGGATTTTCCCGGGCGTGCAGCTCGAGCCATTGCCGGCAGAGCATTTCCGCCCGGACGACATCGTCCCTCAGCGCCGCTGTCGTCGCACCGAGCAGCGTCAGCAATTCCTCATGCGCATCCGTGCGTGACAGCAACTTCAAAAGGTGCGTCGCCCCTGCATGCTGCTGCTGGAAGGAAAGGGCCCATATCTTTCCCAGGCCAGCCATGGGATTGGTCAGCAACGCTGTGTCGGGCACGCCCTCGAGCCAATGGGCCAACTCATCGATACGGCCTTGTCGCAGGGCGACATCCATGACGATCTCACCGCCCAGCCCCCGCGCCCAGGCCGGATCGCCGGCCCGCAGCGAAAGCGCTATCGTTTGCGCTGGCCGGCCGGCGCGCCAGTGATGAAAAGCCGCACGTTTTAGAAGATGGCTTGGAGAGGAACGAAGCTGCGACTGTCCGCTCAAGGCAAGATGGTGTCGCAGCGCCGGATTGAGCGCAAACATTCCGTCACTGTCCGGCCTCAATAGGAGGCATTCGCGTTGCGCACGTGCGATCCATTGCGCGCCGTCGTGGACGCGCAGGGCAAAATCGTGGCTTTCGGCATCGAGGGGAGCGATTAATGCCGCCTTTTTCAGCCATGTGCGCAGAGCGGGCGATAAGGGCGCCAACACCATCTGATCGAGATAACAGATGATCTCGGGCCATAAATGCAGTGGCTGCATCCGGTAGGATACACGGCCCGCGATGCGGCACAATGCGGGCCAACCCTGTGTGTCCGATATGATCCGGTCGAGGGCTGAAGGGACCCGGATCAATTCCTTCAGATCCTGGGCGCGGCAGGCCAGGGCATCGGGGCCGACTTCCTGCCAGTCAGCGTTGAGGACGCCAAATCCCCAGGGGGCGGAGGTTGCAAGGACCGCTCGCCAATCATCGGGAAGAGCATCCATCATGTCTCTTGTCAGCGTTTCGAGATGCGGCGCTTCCTGAACATCATCGAGGCAAATAATCCCGGGCCTGTCCTGATGCCATATCCATTGGAGAATGGACTCGATGTCCGCGGCGGTTCCGGCCTGAAAGGCGAGGCGACGCAGGGTGCCCTTCTTTGTGTCGTCGCTTGCAAGACTTGCCCAAAGCGCCGGGCGACCAGTGTCCGCCGCCTCCTTCCAACCGGCCGCGAGCGTCGCCGATTTGCCGTAGCCGCAAGGTGCGCGCAGCAGGCTGACGCGCGCGGTCAATTCCACACGGCGAAGTGCCGTTTCCGCCAGTCGCGAAAGCAGCGTTGGAGTCCATTCGGTTCCCAGGCATGTCGGGTCGATACTACATGTTCGTGTAGTTCCTTATTGCTTTTGCGCTCGTAAGACTCGCGCGAAGGTCATGTTTTCGACGAGAATGAAATGATTGAAGAGAGCCATTCGATTTCGCAGGAACCCTGTGATGGCCGCCCGGTGGAAATGCTCTTCACCGCGCAAAAGGCAATGTCGGACGAGCGCCGGATGCGCTTTGGCCTTGCTGAAAGACGCGCTGCGCTGGCGCGCCTCGCGGCTGCCATACGAAAGTTCGAAGGGGAGATCGTCCAGGCCATGGCGACCGACTTCGGCAAGCCGGAGGCCGAAGTGTTTCTGACGGAAATTCTTCCGGTCATGCAGGAAATCCGCCACAGCCGTCGTAATCTGCGCCGATGGATGCGGCCAGTCCATGTCGGACCGACATTGATCGGTTTCGGCACGGCCGGACGGATCGTGCCGCAGCCACGCGGCGTGTGCCTTATCATCGCGCCCTGGAATTACCCATTCAATCTCTGCCTGGGGCCGCTTGTGTCCTGCCTTGCTGCCGGCAACAGCGCTATCCTGAAGCCTTCGGAGATGACACCTGCTACCTCGGGCGTCATCGCGCGGCTGATCGCCGACACATTTCCGCCAGACTTGGTTACCGTCGCCCTCGGCGGGAAGGAGATGTCTCAGGCCCTGCTCGCGCTGCCCTTCGATCATATCTTCTTCACCGGCAGCCCCGAGGTCGGGAAAGTCGTAATGCAGGCAGCCTCCCGCCACCTGACCTCCGTTACGCTGGAACTGGGTGGCAAGTCGCCCACGATCGTGGGACCGGATGCCGACATAGAGACGGCCGCCAGTTGGATCGCCTTCGGCAAATTCTCCAATGCCGGTCAAACCTGCATCGCGCCCGATCATGTGTTCGTCCACGCTTCGATCCGCGACCGGTTCGTGGAAGCGCTGCGCCGCCGGATCGCCGCCGCTTATGGTTCGGGCATGACGAGCCCCTATCTCGCAAGGATCGTCAATGATCGCCATGCGGACAGACTGGGGGGCCTGATTGCGGATGCCCTGGCCACGGGCGGGCGGATCATTGTCGGCGGCGAAAGGCAGGGAAGGGCGCTGGCGCCCACAGTGCTGGAGGCGATCGCTCCCGAGGCGGCGATCGACCATGAGGAGATATTCGGTCCCGTCCTGCCGGTCCTGACCTATGATGACATTGAAACCGTGATCGGTCGGATCAACGCAAGACCCAAGCCGCTGGCGCTTTATGTGTTCGATCGTGACCGGGCGAGAGTGGATCATATCCTGGCGGCCACGACTTCCGGCAGTGCAGGCGTCAACCTTACCATCGTCCAATACGTCCACGATCATCTGCCGTTCGGCGGTGTGAACAATTCCGGGATCGGGGCGGCACATGGCCATCACGGGTTCCGGACTTTCAGTCATGAGCGCGCCGTTCTCCAGAACCGCTTCTCCGCTCTGCCTCTCGTCTTTCCTCCCTATTCGGGCCGGGCAGCGCGTCTGATCCGACTTGCCAAACGCTTTCTGGGGTAAATCCATGTACGATTATATCACGATAACCGATAGCCTAACTATCTAAATTAACGTGGCTTTTCCTGCCTTCTGGCGGTCGCCAGCATCTCACGGCGAAGTATGGCGTTCATGCGGGCTTGGTAGCCCTTACCCTGCGATTTGAGCCAGGCGAGCACATCAGCATCAAGGCGTGCCGTCACCTGCTGCTTGATGGGCTTATAGAAGCGCCCACGCTGCCCGTTCCGCCAGAAATCCTCTGTCAGCGCCGGAGAGTCGCTATAGTCGATCCCGCTATCCGGCATCGCCTGCAGGGCATCCAGTTCGGCCTGTTGCGCTTCGGTCAACGGCGGCAGATTGTCCGGATCGAGTTGGAAACGGACGGTATCAGCGTCTTTCTTCTTCATAACGTCGCCTTTCCGTTCGATCGGCCTTTCGAGCCGAAATGATATGAATGATCTCCACATACTCGCCGTCATCGTCTTGCTCGACGACAGTGTGGGCCACGAGGAGGAGCAGATGCCCTTCCACGAGGCCCAAGGTTTGCCATCGTCGCTCGCCACCTTCGATCCGATCCTGATCGCTCAGCGCGAAAGGATCTGTGAACGCACGAGTAGCGATCGCAAAGCTGACGCCGTGCTTCTTCAGATTGCTCTCGGCTTTGGCCGGGTGCCAGGAGAAGCGCATGGATGGCATTACGGAAATATAATTATGTTTTTGTCGTTACGCAAGGCGCGGCGGTTTGAGCCATCCGGCCCGCGCGAGCGTATCTGCGAGGGTCGATCGGGGCACGTTGAACGTGCGGCTGATCGACGACTTGCTAGCGCCACCGGCAAGGGCGGCGGTGATCTGATCGAGCTTTTCCGCATCGATCGTTCGCGGGCGGCCACCGTAGCGCCCGCGCCGTCTGGCGGCCGCAAGGCCTGCCATGATGCGCTCGCGCGTCAATGCCCGTTCATACTGGGCCAGCGCGCCGAACAGCGAAAACAGCAGCTCGCCATGCGGCGTTCCCGTGTCCATCTGCTCGGTCAATGACCGGAATGACACGTCACGCTCCCTGAGATCGGTCAGGATCGACAGCAAATGCGGCAGGGAGCGGCCGAGCCGATCCAGTTTCCACACGACCAGCGTATCGCCGGCTGCGAGATATTCGAGGCAGGCCCGCAGGCTCGCCCGGTCCTCGCGAGCGCCGGATGCCTTGTCGGAATAGAGATGCCGGCTATCGACGCCGGCTGCGATCAGCGCATCGCGCTGAAGATCGACCGATTGCCGGTCATCTGTGGAAGAGACGCGCATGTAGCCTATAAGCATGTCGGAAAACCCCTGATAGCTTGTTGTGGGACAGTCCTCCTTTCCGGCAGAGTTTATCGGACGCTACGGATTTTGGGCGTGCGTAGATTGCTGGAATTTCCGGGGGGATGCCTGCTAGCGGCGGAATGTGTCGTCGGGCGCATCAGGCGGGGCGCTTATCGTGTGATTTCCATTAGGTTAATCTGTTCGTGCAGCCGCTGCCGCAGCGGACCGTCTTCTGGCCGCGACGATCAATAACGGATTATCCGCCTGCTTACGCTGACCAAGTCGCATGCCCGTCGCCGAATTGATCCCGTGGCGGCTGCACACATCGCTGTCGCCATGCCCGCTTCCTGCTCCGCGCCTCTTCAATTTATCGTAGAAGCTTTTGATGTGTCTTATTAAAATCCTTGGCTTGCCGCTCTCGGTCAGACGATGATTGGACGGATTTCAGTTCACTTTCGTCCATATCTGCGATTTGCACATGATCCGCCCTGTCAGGCACCCCTTTCCCTCCATCCGCCGATCGTCGAGCGTGGTGATTGTTCCAGAGAAGGTTTGGCCGATGTCGGGTACAAAAACACTGCCGCGCCACACGCCCTTCTTTTCAGGAACAAAATCGCGAAACAGGATCAGACCTACCAGATCGTTTGTCCCGCCGCGCCGCGCATCCGCCTTGGCTTTGTCACTTGCCCAGACCACGACCCCGCACATTCTGCTTCCGCACGGCTGGGCTCGCACATGTACGCTGTCCTGCGGATTCTTCCACACTCCGAAAGAAGCGCGCTGTGCCTCGACGGACGCAGATGCTGCAAGTAGCAGCATGGCTGCCAATACGAAACTGAACCTCATCGCCATTCTTCCTCAAGGCCGGATCATCATTTGCGCGACATTTTCCGCGATCGCCATGGTAGGCGCGTTAGTGTTGCCCGACACGATCGACGGCATGATCGATGCATCGACCACGCGCAAACCGTCAATGCCACGTACACGGGCTGCCGGATCGACCACGGATGCCGAGTCACTGCCCATGCGGCATGTTCCTACCGGATGATAGATTGTTTCAGCGCGCGCGCGGATGTCGTCGATCAGAGCCTCGTCGGTCTGGACCGCGGGTCCCGTCGCACCTCCTCGCGCAAGTGACGGGCGAGCGCCGGCGCATGAAGGAGCTTGCGGGCTAGCTTCGCGCCATTCAGCAAGACGCCCACATCATCGGGATGACTGAGATAATTGCCCTCTATGCGCGGATGAGCCGTGGGATCGGCGATCTTGAGCCCGATCCTGCCGCGGCTCTTCGGTAGAAGGTCGCAGACATGCACGGTCATTCCGTAGCCGAAGGCTGTCTTGCGGCCATGGTCACGCAGGATCGCCGGCAGGAAATGGAATTGAAGATTGGGCCGCTCCCGGCCGGCGTCGGATTTGAGGAAAGCGCCGCCCTCCGAGGCATTTGACGTCAATTCGCCTTCATGATGAAGGAAATAGCTCCATGCGCCGCGTATCGCACGAGGCAGGAAACTGGGCGCCACCCCAAATCCTTCGCGATCGGCCGTGGTTGCCACAGCCGTATAGTCGAGGTGATCGGCGAGATTGGCTCCGACTTCGGGCGCATCCAGAACGATCTCTATGCCATGCTGCCTGAGTTCGCTCGCCGAGCCGACGCCCGACAGCATCAGAATCTGCGGCGAATTGACCGCGCCAGCCGAAAGGATCACCTCTCCACCGGGGCGCAGCAGCAGGTCCCGGCCGCCGACGCGGACCCCGATGGCGCGACGGTCCTTGAACAGTATCCGTTCGACGAGGCCGTTCGTTTCGATGGCGAGATTCTTGCGCGAGCGAGCCGGATCGAGAAACGCTCGCGCCGTGCTGAACCGTTGCCCGTCTTTCTGGGTCACCTGATAGACACCAAAGCCTTCCTGGCTCACGCCATTGAAGTCGGGATTTCGCGGGTAGTGCAGTTCCACCCCAGCTTCGACGAAGTCTTCCGTAAGTGGGTTCACTCGCCCAAGATTGGAGACGCAAAGTGGCCCGGCATTGCCATGATGCTCGTCGTGGATAGCCTGATTGTTTTCGAGCGCGATAAAAAGCTCGCGCATGCGCGGCCAGTCCCAGTCAGCTCCGGCGGCCGCCCCCCAGCCCTCATAGTCCGCCCGATCGCCGCGAATGTAGACCATTGCATTGATCGAGCTGCTGCCACCCAGCGTCTTGCCGCGCGGCCAATAGAGCCGCCGGTTGTTAAGGTGAGGCTCGACTTCGGTCTCACAGTTCCAGTTCACCCATCCCGTGCGGGCAATGACGCCGACGCCAAGCGGCATGTGAATGAAGGGATTGCGATCGCGCGGCCCCGCCTCGATGAGGCAGACAGCTTTATCCGAATCAGCAGAAAGGCGGTTGGCCATGACGCAGCCGGCCGAGCCGCCGCCAATGATGTGGTTTCCGTCAGCGCCGAACCGTAACATCTAGCTACTCCTCTTCTATCCCCATCGCTTTCAAGTCCAATCCCAATTCCTTTAAACTGGGCAGGGGAGGAGGATCGAAGGCTACCAGTGCATCGATAAAGTCATGAAAGCTGTCGTATACGGGGGTTATCGCCCTAGAAGGCAGAGCTTCATCGTGCAGTCATACGGATATCTTTCCATCAATTCTGTCAATTAACAGCATATTGCCCAGACCGATTTCCGCAAAAACCACAGATGTTTTTGGAATCTGCATGGATAATTGTTCGTTTATGCGAATTATTCCTGAGCTTCCGTCAACAGGGCCATATATAACTGAAACGCCAATTCTTCCTGAATCATCGGAATAGGCGCATTTTTCCGCAGGAAATTCAACATCCTTATTGAAAACTATCGCTGATCCGAATTCAATAAATAAATCACGAAGCTCAGACGGCAGCAATATTCCTAATGAACTCTCTATCTGGTCTAATTCGATCAAAGAATCTCCCGGCATGTGGAGTGATTCTGCATCGAATGATGGATCAAACTGAAAGGTCATATATTTTCTGCCTTACATCATTAGGGCGTCGCTATCGTGTCCGTTCCGCACCGCGCCTCAATCACGCCACCTGATTGGTATAGCCGTTAGCGGAGGGGCACGACAATCAGGTCAATCTTGGCGCGTCGATGCTTTGATTGGTGCTGCGCTCCATCTACGATTGAATATCCGCCATCCGACTAAGCCCGCGACAACGCCCAGCAGGCCGCCCACGAGATAGGCGGTTGGCGCATCATTCGGCACAAAAAAGAAGCCGCCAGCAACATAGCCGCCGATTACGGCGGTGCGTGTCACCGCACCATAGATCGCGGCGACCTTGCCATGATCGGCGGGCGGGCATTCCGACTGGAACAAGGTTCGGACAGCGACGTTGTGGATGCTGTTTGCGCCGCCGCCTAGGATGAAGGCGACGGCAACGATTGCCAGCCCGATCGGCGCAAGGCCGATCCACAGCATGGTCGCGCCCATGACAGCGGCCGTGCCGAACGCCGCCAGTCCGACCCTATGGCCAATAACCCTTTCGGCCAGCCCAGCGCCGATCAACATCCCAACCGCCCATAGTGCCGTCAGCATTCCAAACGCGGTCGGCCCGCTCCCAGCGTCACCATCACGAGAAACACGAAAGCAACGTCGGCTATGGCGGTCGCAAACACTTCGAGGCTGAGCGCACCCGTAACCACCATCAACCGTCGATTGCGGAGCAGCGGCAGGTAGTCCGCGAACAGGGTCTCTTCCTCCTGATCGTCCCGTTGTGGCTTGCGGCGAAGCCTGCTCGCCATCACGACGAGGGCCAAAAGGGCATAACTGGCGGCATCGGCTAAAAGCGCATTGCGCGATCCGATCCATCCCACCAGTACGCCCCCAGCGACTGGACCAGCGAGCATTCCAAGGCTGCGAACCATTTCCATAAGGGAATTGGCGAGTGCGAGGTCATTCCAAGCCGCTCGCCAGCACTGGAATCAACGCGAATGTTGCGGCGCTGCTGATCGTGAACAGCACGCTCAACAGCGCGGCCCCGGCGAGCGTGAACATGGGATAATAGGCGATAAATGCTATCACGCCCGCTTGCAGAACTGACACCATGACCAGAATGCGGGCCGCCTCCCGGCGGTCGATCAAGCGGCCCGCCCAGGGTGCGGCGATCAGACCGGGTAGCAGCTCCGCGGTCAGCAGCGTCGGCACCGCATAGCCGGATGCGTTCTCGGCAGTGCGGAACATCAACGTCAGCAACGTGATTTCATCGCCGGTCGTCGAAATCGTAAGCGCCACAAGGACCAACCATCCCCAGCCTTGCCGAAACTCAACTCCCACTCACTTAACCTTCCGCACAGCCCCGCACTTTCCGGGTCACTCTGCACACTTCAAATCTCAACCGACAATCAGGTGAATAGCTTTAGCGTTGTTCTGCCAACCACTTAAGCGCCGATAGGCTTGGCATGAACAGATATTCGCCTCCCTTCATGACATTGAAGGTCTGCACACCGTCGATGCGCTTGCGCGCAGGCGCCTGCGGGATCGTGAACCGGCCGTCCTCCTCATGCAGACCAACGATTGGATCGCGCTCCTCGCCGAGGTCGACGAAATTGCCGCGGTTGATCCATTCCTGCTGCATGAACTCGATCGTGTCGTAAGCGCGCGCGCTTATGAAGATGAAGAAGAGGCCGCGATCGCCTTTGGCATCGTCTTTCGGCGCCACATCCTCGGAATAAACCGGCCCGAAGGTCGAGGAACGGCGGATGATGCGGTGAATGTTGACGTCGGTGAGCAGCGTCAACTCGGAGTCGCGGGGATTGAGCCGGCGCATATGGCAGCCAAGCGGCACAACGCGGCCTTTGGGGTCGTCCTTGAAATTGAAGTCGTTGTTGCGCTGCGGA
The DNA here is from genome assembly GCF_009856825.1 of Novosphingobium silvae. GTDB lineage: Bacteria > Pseudomonadota > Alphaproteobacteria > Sphingomonadales > Sphingomonadaceae > Novosphingobium > Novosphingobium silvae. Next base: position 82,846 of record NZ_WVTD01000016.1, read on the forward strand.
TCGGCGCCGAGGTCCGGGTCGTCATGATCCGGCGACAACGTCAGTGGAGCGCCTGACCGCCAGCGACCGAACATCTTGGCGGCTAATAGCTCGCGTTCCTCCGGCGTCTCGCCATGCGCCTTGAGGAAGGCGTTAAAACAGCCGACCCGGCTGTTGTACTTGCGCATAACGACGAAGGTGCCGTTCTTGCCCAGCCCGGCGGGCTCGGGCATGCCAAGCGGTTGGCCGTTCTCGCTTTCATATCCAAGAATGAACTCGCCCGCCTTGATCGGGCGCTCCTCGCCCGGCAGCGGATCGACGCCGCTACCCTCGACGGCGGGCTGGGAGATCGAATCCCGGAAACCGAACGGGTTTTTCGCGCCATCCGGCGCGCCGAAACGATGCTCGCCGAGCAGGGTCACGCCGCTGCTCCGGTCGAGTTCGGTGCGCGCCGTCGCCAGCGCCTTATCGAGCGCAGCATCATCCACGGCGTAGATAGTCAGCGCGAGATGGCAGTTGCCGGGCTTGAACACCTCTTCCCAGTTTTCCGGCGCGTTGGGCCCGAAGTCGCGAAGCTGCTCCGCGCGTGCGGCCATGCCCTGCTGGAAGGGGAGCGGGAATGTCTTGAGCTGCGCTTCGGGAACGCCGAGCGCCTTCAGCCCCTCGAAGCTGAGTGCGGCCCCGATCCAGAAATCAAGATCCTCGCTCCAGTTGTCGGCAGATGCGATATGGGGCGCGAGCCGGCCGAGAAGATCGCGCGCGCCCTCCGCCTCGTCGAAATGGAGCATGGCGTGGATACCGACATAAGGCTCGGGCCGGCTTCGCAGGATCAGCGCCTGAATGTCGTGCAGATCGAGCGTAACGCTGTCGCGCCGGAAGCGCTCTTTCAGTTTCTGAAGGATCGCCATGGCTCAGCCCACCTTGTCCAGGAATTCGTTGACGGCATGTTCCATCCGCTGAAGGCGGCGCACGTCGACGACGGTCACCTGCGGGTTGGCGACGAACCAGCCGGCAGCGGTGATCTGATGCTCGGCGATGAAATCCTTGACCTTGGGGCTTGCGATGCCAGGCCAACCTTCGACCGAAGCGAAAAGCAGGTCCATCAGGTCGGGGATCTTGGTGGCGAAGTCGTTGATATAGGTGTCCCAGTCGCCGTCATAGGCGGTGGCGAACAGGATTCGTGTGTCGTTGTCGAAGAACACGAACCGCATATTGTGGAGCGTGCCGACCTTCTGTGCGCCATCGAAATTGCCGTTCACCAGCCCGAAGATGCGTTTCAGCCGGTCCGCGCCGCCTGGCTTCAAGTTTGCGATGGCTGTGAGCTCGGAGACATTGCCGGACTGGGCGCCGACACGGCCAGCCGAGCCCGCCGTGCCCTTGAGGTCGGGATTGTGCTTCGTCACCATCTGCTCAAGGGCGAGCTTGGCGAGCTGCGGCGCGTCGCCGGCCACTTCCTCGATCCGCCGCCGGATGGCTTGAAGGCGGGTTTCGTCGATCTGCGGGGTGTCTTCGGTTTCGGCCATGGCTGGCCTCCTTTCGTGATTGCGTGTGACGATCGGTGCGTCAGTCCGGGATGGCGTCGATGTTTGTCGGCTCGACACGAGGCTGGGCGTTCATCTCATGGCGGTAGCGGGTGGATCGTTCATAGGCGGCGATGCGCACGCGCATGATCGAGCCGAGTGGCTGATGATCGCGGATACCGTGCCAGGGATTGAACGACAGCACATCATCGCCGTAGACGCGCCGCGCCGGCGAATAGGCCTCCTGTGGCGGGATGCGCAGGGTCGCGATCGGCTGGTGCGGCGAAAGGTCTTCCGGCCAGAGCACGGCGGCGTCCTCGACCGGCATCCTGTCGAGATCGGCACAGAGCTGAGCACGGAGCTGATACTCTGCGCCTTGCTCGCGGAAATGTTCAACCACCAGATCGCGCATGGTGGAATCCTCAACCGCGCCGACATCCTTGCCGGTCAGTGCACGGACGTTGTCGGAGAACGGCGCGGCACTGATCTTGGCGATATGGTCGCCGAAGCGGATCGCCGCCATCGAATGATAGGTTTCGCCCAGCAGATGGTTATTGTCGCGAGCGAGCCCGCGCAGCGTGGCGCCGGGCTCGACGCCGACCGCTTCGACTGCCGCCTCCACGCCGCGCGCGACCCCAGCCATCGCTCGCTGGAGAAAGGCCGGGTTCTGGGCATTCTGCTCCAGAAGGCCGATGAGCTGGCGATATTTACCGATCGTGCCGAAGCTCAAGGTCGGGATGTTGACGAGCAGGAAATCCTGGTTGTGGCCCTGGTCTTCGGGGAGAAGCCGCTCGCCATCGACACCGATCACCTTGATCGCCATGCCGCGTGGGGCGGGAATGGTATCGGAGTGGATGTCGCCCGGCGCCGAAGAGAGGCGGATCACCACGGAATAGGTGGCCGGGCGAGCGAAAAGCCCCTGGCGCAGATGCTCCGGCAGTTCCGGGACGACGAGTTCGCCCTTCAGGAACCCGTGGCTCTTGGCATGGGCGTCGCGCACCGCATGCCGATGGCGCTCGAACGCCTTGCGGTTGGTGCTCGCCATGATTTCGAGGATTTCGGCGGTGAGCCGCTCCTCGTCTTCGCCGAGCACTTCGACGCTGGTGGAGTAGGGGATATAGGTCTCAGCCAAGGGCGATCCTTCGAACCGGATTTTCGTTGCATTCGAGATATCAGGTGATATCTGGTTTTACGGTGAACGCCGACATGGGTGAAAGGTTTCCATGCCGTGCTGAATTGGAGGTCGATCGCTCATGCGCCTCACGCGAAAGGAAACGCAGCGCCAGACGCGGGATAAGCTGCTCGCCGCAGCACATTCGTCCATTGTGGAAGAAGGGGTGGCGGCCATGTCGATCCGCAACATCTGTAGTGCAGCGGGTCATTCGCAGGGGGCCTTCTATTCGAATTTTGCAAGCAAGGACGATCTGCTGGTCGAGATTCTGCAGGCTCATATCCAGGACGAGGTCGTGCTTCTGCGCGATCTGGTCGCCCACTGCTCCGGCGATGATATCGAGGCGACTCTGCAAGTGCTTGCGGCGCGGCTGGCTAAGCTGGCTGACGAACAGCATTGGTCGCTGCTTTCGATCGAATTGCAGCTTCATGCGCGGCGGGACCCCGCGTTCGCTGAACGGCATCGCGAAGGAAAGGCCGCCTGCCACCATTTGTTCGGAGAACTTGTGGCGGATCTGACGCGGCGCTTTGCGCTTCGGCCTGCCTTGCCGCCGCTGCAGACCGGGATCGGCCTCTATGCACTGTGGATGGGACTGGCGGTCGAGGGCGATGTCGAAGGCGCTATTCCCCGAGAGCAAATGCTTGTCGGCTTCTTTCGCGCGATGGCAGGCCTCGATGCGCCATCCACCCGGTCATGAGCCTTCCTGGCGAAGGACGCCGCAGGATCGGCTGCGATGCTTCAGGCGTGCCCTTGGCTGGAAAAGTGGACGAACGTCGGCGCTTCCATATCCGTTTCCAGGCAACCGAAGAAGACATCGATGAACTCGGCCATGTCAACAATGCGGTCTGGGTGACCTGGATTCAGGATGTGTCGGTGGCGCACTGGCTGACAGCCGCGCGTCCGAGGGATGCCGACACCTATGTTGCTATGGTGCTCAGGCACGAGGTCGATTACCGCGGCAATATCCGGGCGGGCGAAGAGACCTTTGCCATAACCTGGGTCGAAGGGAAGCCGCGCGGAGCGAGATACGCCCGGTGCGTCGAGTTCAAAGACAGTAACGGTCAGACGCTCGTCGCGGCCCTGTCGCAATGGGTGCTCATCGAGAAAGCTACCGGCAAGCTGGTTCGCGTGCCCGCCGAAGTCGCTGCGCCGTTTCTCTATGAAACCCGACGCAAGGAAGAGAATGAATGAGCGACATCCTGAAAGTGACGGTGCTAGGCACCGGTGTCCTCGGCAGCCAGATCGCCTTCCAGGCCGCCTATAGTGGCTTTGACGTTACCGCTTATGAGATCAGCGACGAAGCACTCGACCAGGCGAGGCATCGGTTCGAAACGCTTGTAGAAACCTACGTGAAAGAGGTGACGGGTGCGGCTGACGGCAAGGCAGCCGAAGCTTCGAGACGCATCACGCTCACCGCCGATCTTGGGGCTGCGGTTGCGAATGCCGATCTGGTCATCGAAGCGGTTCCGGAAGTGCTCGAGATCAAGCAGGCGCTCTACGAGAAACTGGCGGGGCTCGCGCCTGACAGAACGATCTTCGCCACCAATAGCTCGACTTTGCTGCCGAGCGACCTCAAAGCCTTCACCGGCCGCCCGGACCGTTTCCTGGCGCTGCACTTCGCCAACAGCATCTGGAAGTTCAACACTGCCGAGGTGATGGGTACGGACGACACCGATCCGGCCGTGTTCGATACCCTGATCGCCTTCTCCTCCGCGATCGGCATGGTGCCGATCCCGGTGCGCAAGGAAAAAGCGGGCTACGTCCTCAACTCCCTGCTGGTGCCGTTCCTGAACGCGGCCACCGATCTGGCTGCCGGCGGCTATGCCGAGCCGGAAGATGTCGACAAGGTCTGGCGGATCGCCACCGGCGCGCCGATGGGGCCGTTCCAGATCTACGACATCATCGGATTGAACACCCCCTACAACATCCTGTCGCACGGTGATGAGCACGCACAGTCGCTCGCCGCGTGGCTGAAGGAAAACTACATCGACAAGGGCAAGCTCGGCATCGCGTCGGGCGAAGGCTTCTACAGCTACAAGCCCGCCGACTGATCCCAACAAGAAAAACAGGAGTTTGCCATGCATTATAGCAGTGGAAACTATGAAGCCTTTGTCCGTCCACGCAAGCCGGAAGGCGCCGACAAAAAGACGGCGTGGTTCGTCGGCTCGGGCCTCGCGGGGCTCGCCGGCGCCGCCTTCCTGATCCGCGACGGCGGCGTTTCGGGCGACCGCATCACCATATTGGAAGAGCTGGAAATCCCCGGCGGCGCGCTCGATGGTCTGGACGTGCCCGAAAAGGGCTTCGTCATTCGCGGCGGCCGCGAGATGGAGGAGCATTTCGAGTGCCTGTGGGACCTCTATCGCTCGATCCCCTCGCTGGAGATCGAGGATGCCAGCGTGCTCGACGAATTCTACCGGCTCAACAAGGACGATCCGAACTTTTCGCTCCAGCGTACGACGCAGAACCAGGGCCAGGACGTGCCCGACAAAGCGCTGTTGACGCTCAACGACAAGGCCCAGAAGGACCTGCTCTCGGTCTTCCTCGCGACGCGCGAGGAGATGGAGAACAAGCGTATCAACGAGGTCTTCGGCGAAGACTTCCTCAAAAGCAATTTCTGGCTCTACTGGCGCACCATGTTCGCCTTCGAGGAATGGCATTCCGCGCTGGAGATGAAGCTCTACCTGCACCGCTTCATCCATCATATCGGCAGTCTCGCCGACTTCTCCTCGCTCAAGTTCAACCGCTACAACCAGTATGAATCGATGGTCCTGCCGCTGGTGAAGTGGCTGACCGATCACGGCGTCACGTTCCGCTACGGCGTCGAGGTCACCGATGTCGATTTCGACATCCAGCCCGGCCGCAAGCAAGCGACCCGCATTCACTGGAAAGAGCGCGGCGTCGAAGGCGGCGTCGATCTCGGGCCAGACGATCTCGTCTTCATCACGATCGGGTCGCTGACCGAGAACTCGGACAATGGCGACCACAAGACGCCAGCGAAACTGAACGAGGGACCGGCGCCGGCCTGGGACCTGTGGCGGCGGATAGCTGCCAAGGATCCGGCCTTCGGTCGCCCCGATGTATTCGGGGGCCATATCCCGGAAACGAAATGGGCCTCCGCGTCGATCACTGCCCTCGATGCCCGTATTCCGGCCTATGTCGAGAAGATCACGAAGCGGAACCCCTTCACCGGCAAGATCGTCTCAGCGGGTATCGTCACGGTGAAGGACTCGGCGTGGCTGCTGAGCTGGACGGTTCATCGCCAGCCGCATTTCAAGAAGCAGCCCAAGGACCAGATGATCGCCTGGTTCTATGCGCTCTTCGTCGACAAGCCAGGCGACTATGTGAAGAAGCCGATGCAGGAATGCACCGGCGAGGAGATCACCCAGGAATGGCTCTATCACCTCGGCGTGCCGGTCGAGGACATTCCCGAACTCGCAGCCTCCGGCGCCAGCACCGTGCCCACGATGATGCCCTATATCACCGCCTTCTTCATGCCGCGCCAGGCGGGTGACCGGCCGGACGTGGTGCCGGAGGGCGCGGTCAACTTCGCCTTCATCGGCCAGTTCGCGGAATCGAAGCAGCGGGACTGCATCTTCACCACGGAATATTCGGTGAGAACCCCGATGGAGGCCGTCTATACGCTGATGAATGTCGAGCGCGGTGTGCCGGAGGTCTTCAACTCGACCTATGACATCCGTACGCTGTTGGCGGCGATCGGTCCGCTGAGGGACGGCAAGGGTATCGACCTTCCCGGACCGGCCTTTCTGCGCAAGCTGCTGATGAAGAAGCTCGAAGGCACCGAGATCGCCAAGCTGCTCGAAGAGTTCCATCTGATCGAGGAGTGAAGGCAAACCAATAGGCCCGCGGGGCGTGCGAAAGGTGATGAATGGCCGACGACGATCAGAAGAGCGAACGCGCCGCCGAGGTGACTGGGGCGCACGGCCATCATCACCATCATGAGCCGGACGGCGAAACGCCGTCCGGTCACGTCGACCATGATCCGGTCTGCGGCATGGTGGTCGATCCCGCCAGGACCGCTCACAATGCTGAGTATGAAGGCGAGCGCTACGTCTTCTGCTCGGCCGGCTGCAAGGCGAAGTTCGACGCCGACCCCGTGCATTATGCGGCACTGGCAGCGCATGCTGCACATCACCATGAGGGTGCTGCCGCCCATGGCGATCATTCCCACCATAGCCACACGCATGGACCTGATACCCATGAGCATCACCACGTTGCGGCAGTAACGGCAACCGCAACGGAAGGGACGATCTGGACATGCCCGATGCATCCGGAAATCCGCCGGGATGCGCCGGGTAGTTGCCCGATCTGCGGCATGGCGCTGGAGCCGCTGATCGCGGCGGCGGATGCCGGATCAAGCCCCGAACTCGCCGATATGACCCGACGCTTCTGGATCGGCCTCGTGCTCGCCTTGCCCGTGTTCCTGCTGGAGATGGGCGGTCACCTGATCCCGGCGCTGCACCATTTGGTGCCGATGCGCATCTCGATCTGGATCCAGTTCGCGCTGGCGACGCCGGTGGTCCTGTGGGCCGGATGGCCGTTCTTCGAACGTGGCTGGGCGTCGATCGTCAACCGCAGCCTCAACATGTTCACGCTGATCGCGATGGGCACCGGGGTCGCCTGGGGCTACAGCATCGTCGCGACATTCGCGCCGCAGCTCTACCCGCAGGCTTTCCGAGGCGCCGATGGCACGGTCGCGGTCTACTATGAGGCCGCGGCCGTGATCACCGTGCTGGTGCTGCTCGGTCAGGTCATGGAACTGCGCGCCCGGGAGCAGACCTCCGGCGCAATCCGCGCGCTTCTCAATCTCGCGCCGAAAACCGCCCGGCGGATCGGGCGGAACGATGCTGAAGAGGATATTCCTGTCGAAGCCGTCGTCATCGGTGATCGGCTCAGGGTCCGGCCCGGTGAAACCGTGCCGGTTGACGGCGTGGTCGAGCAGGGTCGCTCATCGATCGATGAATCGATGGTGACCGGCGAATCCATGCCGGTGACGCGTGTAGTCGGCGAAGCGGTCGTAGGAGGTACGCTGAACCAGACCGGCGCGCTCGTCATCCGGGCTGAAAAAGTCGGGCGCGACACCATGCTCGCCCGCATTGTCCAGATGGTCGCGGATGCCCAGCGCTCGCGCGCGCCGATCCAGCGCATGGCTGATCAGGTGTCGGGCTGGTTCGTGCCGGTCGTCATCGCCGTCGCGCTGCTCGCCTTCGCGGCCTGGGGTGTATGGGGGCCGGAGCCGCGGCTGGCGCATGGCCTGATCGCGGCCGTTTCCGTGCTGATCATTGCCTGCCCCTGCGCGCTCGGGCTCGCGACGCCGATGTCGATCATGGTGGGTATCGGCAAGGGGGCGGCCGCCGGCGTTCTGATCAAGAACGCGGAGGCGCTCGAGCGGATGGAGAAGATCGATACTCTGGTGGTCGACAAAACCGGGACGCTTACGCAAGGAAAGCCGGCGGTGACCCGGATCGTCGTGGCCCCGCGATTTGTCGAGGAGACCATCCTGCGGCTTGCAGCCGGCGTGGAGAAGGCGTCCGAGCATCCGCTTGCGCGGGCGATCGTGGCGGCTGCCGACGAGCGAAAGATCACCATCCCCGATGTCGCCGACTTCGACTCGCCGACCGGCAAGGGGGCGATCGGTCGTGTCGAGGGCCGGCATGTGGTGCTCGGCAGCACCACCTTCCTCGCCGAACATGGGGTTGATACAGCGCCGCTCGCGGCACAGGCCGATGAGCTACGCCGCGACGGCGCAACCGCCATCTATATCGGCATCGATAAAGCCATCGGCGGCATCTTCGCCATCGCCGACACGATCAAGGCGACCACGCCTGAGGCACTGAAGGCCCTGCATGCGGAAGGCATCCGCATCGTCATGCTGACCGGTGACAATCGCACCACAGCCGAAGCCGTTGCGAGAAAGCTCGGCATCGATGAGGTCGAGGCCGATGTGCTGCCGGACCAGAAAGCCGCGGTCGTCGAGCGCCTGAAGGCGCAGGGCAAGGTGGTGGCGATGGCGGGTGACGGCGTAAATGACGCGCCGGCGCTTGCCGCCGCCGATGTTGGTATCGCCATGGGATCGGGAACCGACGTTGCGATCGAAAGTGCGGGCGTGACGCTGCTCAAGGGCGATCTCACCGGCATTGTCCGCGCGCGACGCCTGTCGCAGGCGACGATGGCCAACATCCGCCAGAACCTCGCCTTCGCGTTCATCTACAATGCGGCAGGCGTACCGATTGCGGCCGGTGCGCTCTATCCCACGTTTGGGCTGCTGCTGTCGCCGATCATCGCTGCTGCCGCGATGGCGCTGTCGTCCGTCAGCGTCATCGGCAATTCGCTGCGGCTCCGGACAGTGAAGGCATGACGGACCGAGGCCCCGACCTTGTGGCGGGGTCTTGCGTGGGGTCTTAGTCGGCGCGCCTGCCGTTGGGGCGGGACCAGATCAGCGAGAAGGTGTCTTCGCCCTCGTTGTCGAAGAGGTTGGCATAGATCAGAGCGCCGATCTTCTCATGATGCCCTCGGCTGTCAGGGCGTCCGCGATCTGACGGTCGAGTGATCCCACAGCATTGAGCGTTCGCACCATCTCCTCGATGCGTGCGAAGTGAGCCAGATCGTCATAGTTGGCGGTATTGCGGATGATCACATGCTCTGTTCGCGCGCCGGTCTGCCACAGGATCGCGAACCAGATACGGCCTTGCGCACGGCTCTTGTCGACCGTCACGCTGTCGATCACGAGCCGCATCATCTCTTTGCGTTCGTCGATGCCAGCCCGCTTCGAGAACGCGGGCAACAGGGTCGGCAATGGTCAGGATACGCGTTCGCGCGGCGGCGGCCAGGGCGTTAACCTGCTCGACATGCCACCGCGCGTAATCCTGTTAGACGCGTCGGCTTCGCGTATTTTCTCTTCCCACAACGTTTCCAGCGAACGTGCGACGAGCCGCTTTTCCGACTCCACGGCATCATATTGTCGGCGTGCACGCTCCGCTTCGTAATGCGCCTTCTCCCGATTCAGCGCCCATTGACGTTCCAGCAGCCGGTTTTCGCCGTTCATCTGTTCATGAGCCGCAAGCGCAAGGTCGATGCGATCGGGTTGCAGAGCTTCGATCAACAGCCGCTCGACCTCTGCATCAACCTGGTTTGCGCGCACATTCTGGCAGTGCCCGCTCTGCTCGCTATCGATGCAGTGATAGACGGGGGTCTTCTTATGGGCAGAGTGAGTGAAGACCCATGCGGTGTCCGCATATCCCGCAGACCACGATGCCTTGAAG
>NZ_WVTD01000017.1 GCF_009856825.1 Novosphingobium silvae
TATCTGACCACGACACGATCAGATCCGCCTGCACATCACCATCACGTCGCATCGCCATCGTCGCTGACCGCCTTCTTTCCGTATCCAGGCTGAATCAGATCACACCGACTTCGTCAACGCGCTGCTAGGCCTTCGGCGAACAAAAGGTTTTGAACCGGCAGTCCTTGCGTGATGCCCGCAAGGAACCCCCAGCGCCGACCGCCTCGCCGTCCGCTGAACCTTTCCCCGGCGTTACCCCGCACTCGCCAGCGGGCGATGAGGCGTGCCTCGCGCCTGTTTGCGCTCGCGCGCTAGAAGAAGCGCGGGATCGGCCCCAGCTGCGGCGTCCGGTCGGGCAGGTCCACCTCCACATCGTCGACATAGCACCAGCCCCAGCCCTCGGGCGGGTCGTAGCCTTCGATGATCGGGTGGTGGCTCGCCGCGAAGTGAGCGCGGGCGTGGCGGTTGGGCGAATCGTCGCAGCAGCCCACGTGCCCGCAGCTGCGGCACAGGCGCAGGTGAACCCAGTAGCTGCCGGTCTCCAGGCACTCCTCGCACCCCTTGGCGCTGGGCATCACTGTGTTGATCGTCGATCGATGCGAACAGCCAGTCATGGCGCGTCCTTTCCCTTGGCGGCGAATCTGGCGTGGATCTGCGCGACGACGGCGGCGCCCTCGCCAACGGCGGCCGCGACGCGCTTGGTCGAGCCTGCGCGCACGTCGCCGATGGCGAACACGCCTGCGATGCCCGTTTCAAGCAGGTCGCAGCCGGTGCCCGCATGGCTTCCGGTCATGACGAAGCCGCGATTGTCGCGCTGGATGCGCTCGGGCAGCCATTCGGAGTTGGGATCGGCGCCGATGAACAGGAACAGGTGGCGCAAGTCGCACCGGCGCAGCGCCCCGCTCGCATTGTCGCGGATCGTCGCGCCCGAAAGGCCGTGCTCGTCGCCCTCCAGTCCCGCGATCTCCGCGCCCACGTGCACCTCGACATTGGGGAGCGCGGCGATCCGCTCGATCAGGTAGCGCGACATCGTCTCGGACAGGTCGCGCCGCACGATCATGTGCAGCCGCTTCACCTGCGGCGCGAGGAAGACCACCGCCTGCCCGGCCGAGTTGCCGCCGCCCACCAGCGCCACTTCCTCGCCCGCACAGAGCCGCGCCTCGATGGGCGAGACCCAGTACGAGACCCCCGCGCCTTCGAACCGCTCCAGCCCCTCGACGCCCGGCCGCCGGTAGCGCGCGCCCGAGGCAACGACCACGGCGCGGGCCCGCACCGCGCCCCCGCCCGCGAGGCGAAGCCGCAGGACGCTGCCGTGCTCTTTGCCCGAACCGGGAGCCTCGTCTTTCGCAGCCTCCTCTTCCAGCGCCTCCACCTCGCAGGGGATCGCCATCTGCGCGCCGAACTTCAGCGCCTGGTTGAAGGCGCGCCCGGCCAGCGCCTGCCCGGAGATGCCGGTGGGAAAGCCCAGGTAGTTCTCGATCCGGGCCGAGGCGCCGGCCTGCCCGCCCATGCTGCGGCAGTCGAGCACGACCACCGAGAGCCCTTCCGAAGCGGCATAGACCGCCGCCGCCAGTCCCGCCGGACCCGCGCCGACGATGGCCACGTCCTGCACCGTCTCGGGGTCGATCTGCGCGGCCATGCCCAGGCACGCGGCCAGCTCGTTCTCGTCCGGGCCGCGCAGGATCGGCCCGGCCGGACAAACCACGAGCGGGTATTCGCCGGGCGCGACGCCAAGGCGCTGCACCAGCTCGCGGCCCTCGCCGTCCTCGCTCACGTCGAGCACGAGGTAGGGATATCCGCTGCGACGCAGGAATTCACCCAGGCGCAGGATCTCCGGGCTGCCGGGCACGCCGATCAGCACGGTGCCCGCGCCCCCTTCCTCGATCAGGCCGACGCGGCGCAGGATCAGCGCGCGCATCACTCTCTCGCCAAGTTCGGCGGCGCCGATCATCAGCGCCCGCAGGTGCGCCGCATCGATCGGCAGCGCGGTGCACCCTTCCGGCCCCGCACTGCCGCCCGCGATCGAGGGGCGACCGGCCAGCTGGTTGATCTCGCCGGTGAACTGCCCGGGCCCATGGCTGGTGATCCGCGCCTCGCGGTTGAGGCCGTCGCGGCGGCGCACCTCGATGCTGCCTTCCACCACGAGCCAGGTGGGCGAATCGACGTCGCCAATGGCATAGACGCTCTCCCCGGCGGCGAAGCGCCTTTCCGGGCCGCTGGCGAAGCGCCGCGCCTCCGCGATCTCGCCCGGGCCAAGGACCGGGAACATCTGGTGCTCGCGCTCTGCAATGCTGCTCAAGGCGGAAATTCTCCCTCGGCGGGGAAGGTGGCCGCGCCACCGGCCACGCTTCGTGCGCCCGCCAGTATACGCAGGTTTCGGGTCGATCTGTCGAGCCGCGATGTGCAGGCCGGGCACAGGCTGGGAGGCAGGCGTCCGGACGCCCCCGTCCGGCTTCCCGCACGCATCGGCGCGGCGGCGCGCGGCAGCGGTGGCTATTCGCGCAGCATGTGCTATAGGCGGTCGGGCTGATGTCGCCATCGACGGATATCGGGCCGCTTCAGCTGCTCCCTTGTCCCTTTTGCTTCGCGAAGCCGGGATGCCCCGCGTTGGAGCATGCCCGCCAAACCTCGGACAAGGAATGCGTCCCATGATCACCGGAAAAGTAAAGTTCTTCAATGCCGACAAGGGCTATGGTTTCATCGCGCCTGAAGGCGGCGGCGACGATGCCTTCGTGCACATCTCGGCCGTCGAGCGTGCCGGCATGCGCACGCTCGACAAGGAGCAGCGCGTCTCCTACGAGCTGGAAACCGATCGCCGCGGCAAGACCTCGGCCGTGAACCTCCAGCCCGCCTGATCGGGCCGGAACGGGAAGCGGCCGGCCAGCCGGGCGCTTCCCACCCCTTTCCCACACTACGTTTTTTCGAGAAGACCAGGTAGCAGTCGATGGCAGGATACAAGGAACCCGGCATTCAGGATCGCGTCAATGCGGCGGCACAGGCCCGTGCCAAGGCGCTCGCGAAGCTGAAGGCCAAGGCGCCGATCGACCCGGCAGTGCAGGCGGAGCGTCTCGCCAGGGCCGCAGCCCGCGAAGCGGCCGAGGCCGAGAAGCGCGAAGCGGCCAAGGCCGCGCGCGAGGCCCGCGCCGCCGAGAAGGCCGAAAAGGCCGAGAAGGCGCGTCAGGCCGCGGAAGCCGCGAACGCGAAGGCCTCCATGTCCGAGGCCGAGAAGAAGGCGCTGCGCGATGCGCGCTATGCCGCGCGCAAGGCACGCAAGAAGTAGGACCGAAAGGGTCCTTCCCTCATTCCCCGCTAGGCATTTGACCGACGGCCGCTCGTCCCTTTCCGGGATGAGCCCGTCGCCGCTGCGCGCCTTCCAGCGCCGCCGTTCCTGGCGCATCTGCCGACGGTAAACGGCAAGGCGGCTCGGCCCAGCTCGGAGCAGCCCGTACCCACTCCGTAAAAGGGCAGGCCGGGCAAAGCGCAGGCCCCGCAGCGACCCTGCGCTTCCGCCCTTCGACCTAGCAGCACTTGCCTCCGCCCGCGCCGCCGTAGCGCGCCTGCTCGCGGTTGCGGAAGAACTCGAGCCGGGTCAACGGCGCGGCTTCGGGATGGTGGTGCGCCATATGGGCGAGGTAGGCCTCGTAGGGAGGCTGCCCCACCATCAGGCGCAGCATGTCGCGCACCCGCTTCATGACGTCCCTTTGCTTCATGACGCCGCGCCGCTTCATGACGCAGCGACCATGTGCGCCGGGCTCTCGTTCACGGTCGGCCGCTCCTCGCGCAGCGCGGCAATGCAGGTGCGCACGGTGAAGAACAGCAGCGACAGCACCACCGCCAGGAACAGCGCGCACAGACCTGCGTCCACGCGGTCGTTGAAGACGATCGCCTCCATCTCGGCCATCGACTTGGCAGGGGCGAGCACGGTGCCCGCTTCCAGCGCCGCGCCGAACTTCGCCGCATGGGCAAGGAAGCCGACCGCCGGGTCGGTGGACAGCAGCTTGAGCGTCCCCGCGCTCAGCGTGCAGACCAGCAGCCATGCGGTGGGAACCACCGTCACCCAGGCATAGCGCTGCCGCTTCATGCGGAACAGCACCACGGTCGAGAGCATGAGCGCCACGGCCGCGAGCATCTGGTTGGAGATGCCGAACACCGGCCAGAGCGTGTTCACCCCGCCCAGCGGATCGGTGACGCCCTGATAGAGGAAGAAGCCCCAGCTCGCCACGCACAGTGCCGTCGCCACCACGCCCGGCACCCATGACGTGCCCGCCCGGAACGATGGCACCACGAGGCCGATGAGATCCTGCAGCATGAAGCGCCCGGCGCGGGTCCCGGCGTCCACCGCGGTCAGGATGAACAGCGCCTCGAACAGGATCGCGAAGTGATACCAGAAGGCCTTCATCGCGCTCCCCCCGGCGATGTGGGCGAAGATCTCGGCCATGGCCACCGCCAGCGTCGGCGCGCCGCCGGTGCGCGAGACGATGGTGTGCTCGCCCACGTCGCGCGCGGTCTGCGCCAGCGTCTCGGCGCTGACCGGGAAGCCCATCGCGGTGACCGCCTGCGCCGCGCTCGCGGGGTCGGTGCCCAGCACGGCGGCGGGGCTGTTCATCGCGAAGTAGATGCCCGGATCGAGGATCGAGGCGCCCACCAGCGCCATGATCGCCACGAACGCCTCCATCAGCATCGCCCCATAGCCGATGAAGGGCGCGTCGGTCTCGGCGCCGATCAGCTTGGGCGTGGTGCCGCTGGCGATCAAGGCGTGGAAGCCCGAGACCGCCCCGCAGGCGATGGTGATGAACAGGAACGGGAACAGCGCGCCCGACCATGCCGGACCGCCGCCGCCGGTAAACTGGGTCAGCGCGGGCATCCGCAGCGGCGGCGCCATGACGACGATGCCGATAGCCAGCGCCGCGATCGCGCCGATCTTCAGGAAGGTCGACAGGTAGTCGCGCGGGGCGAGCAGCAGCCAAACCGGCAGCAGCGAGGCGAGCGCGCCGTACCCGATCAGGATCCAGCACAGGGCCTGCGGCGTGAAAGTGAAGACCGGTCCCCAGAACGCCGAGGCCGCCACATCCTGCCCCAGCACGATGGCCGCGATCAGCCCGATGAAGCCCAGCACCGAAACCTCGCCGATGCGGCCCGGCCGGATCCAACGAGTATAGATGCCCATCAGCAGCGCGAGCGGTATCGTCGCCGCCACGGTGAACATGCCCCAGGGGCTTTCCGCCAGCGCCCGCACCACGATGAGCGCCAGCACGGCAAGGATGATGACCATGATGAGGAAGGCGCCCGCCAGCGCGATGGTGCCCGCGACCGGACCCATCTCCATGCGGACGAGCTCGCCCAGCGAACGCCCGTCGCGCCGCATCGAGATGAACAGGACCATGAAGTCCTGCACCGCGCCCGCCAGCACGACGCCGAAGATGATCCACAAGGTGCCCGGCAGGTAGCCCATCTGCGCAGCCAGCACCGGCCCCACCAGCGGCCCCGCCCCCGCGATCGCCGCGAAGTGGTGGCCGAACAGGACACGCCTGTCGGTCGCCACGTAGTCGAGCCCGTCCGCCCGGTAGATCGCCGGAGTGGCGCGGGCGCCGTCCAGCGCCATGACGTGCCGGGCGATGAACAGCGCGTAGTAGCGGTAGGCGACGAGGAACGAGCTGACCGCCGCGACCACGATCCACAGCGCGTTCACCGGCTCCCCGCGCGAGACCGCCAGCACGGCGAGGCAGGCGGCGCCCACCAGCGCAAGGATGATCCACGGGATATGCTTCAAGGCCTGCTCTCCTGCCGCTGCCGTTCGTCTTCGCGCGAGGTCCTAGGACAGATCGAGGCGAAACAGAAGGATGGAGCGCCAGGTCACGCGCCGATTGACAGTCCTGCGAACCGGCGCTCATGGTCGGGCGGCACCGCGTCCGTTCCCGGGCAGCCCGACGAAGCAAGGCAGGCACGACATGGCAGACGAAGAGCAGGCCCGCGATCCCGCACGCGATGGCCCGTCGCCGGGAGCGGGAGCGGGAGCCGACATCGGGACCGGCGTCGTGGTCGAGGACGGCGTCAGGGCCGCGAAGGGCAAGTGGATTTTCCACTGCGGGCTCAAGGGGCTGTGCCCGCGCTGCGGCAAGGGACGCATGTTCCGCAAGTGGCTCAAGCTGCAGGACAGGTGCCCCGCCTGCGGCCTCGACTACGCCTTCGCCGCGCCGGACGATGGCCCGGCGTTCTTCTCGCTGTGCATCATCGCCTTCCCGCTGACCTTCTTCGCGGTGTGGCTGCAGGTGCGGTTCGAGCCGCCGTTCTGGGTGCACCTGCTCACCTCTTTCCCGCTGCTGGCGATCGGCTGCGTCGTACCGCTGCAGTTCATCAAGGGCTGGCTGGTCGCGTCGCAATACGTGAACAAGGCGCAGGAAGCTGGCACCGAAAAGCTCTGGGCCGACCTCAACGCCCGCCACGCAGAGGGCCGCGAGGACTGAGCCAAACCGCCCCGCCGAGGCCCGCAACCTTTCCCGGCCCTATGTAGCTTTCCTGCACCTCTCTCGGCACCTTCTCGGCCCAGAGCCCACTTTGCAGTTGCGAATGAGTTTCAGTACCATTAGCGGGGCGGCAATTCGGCTCTCCGGTGCCCGCACGCGTGGGCGATCGAAAGCGGCCGAGCCAATCGCGACGGGCCGCGCCTTGCCAGGCGCGTCCGGACAGGAATGGCGGGTCGACGGGGGCCGGCCGAACAGGGATCGAGCAGTATGAACTCCAGAATCGCACTCATGATCGGCGGCGCGCTCGCCGTCTACGCCATGCCCGCAAGCGCGCAGACGGCGTCAGAAGCAGGCCCCGGCCCGGACGAGATCGTGGTGACCGGCCGCTACACGATCGACGACAAGATAGACACCGCCACCGGCCTCGGCCTGTCGATCCAGGAGACGCCGCAGTCGGTCAGCGTGATGACCGCGCAGCGCATCCTCGACCAGAACCTGATCAGCGTGAAGGACGTCATCGTCAACGCGGTGGGCGTGTCCGCCAATGAGTTCGACGACGTTCGCAACGAGTTCTTCGCGCGCGGCTTTGAAATCCGCAACACCCAGATCGACGGCGTGCCCGCGGCATGGACGCTCGCGGGCGGCAACGGCGAGACAAGCATCGACGTGTCGATCTACGAGCGCGTCGAGATCGTGCGCGGCGCGACCGGCCTGCTCTCGGGCGCGGGCGATCCCTCCGCCTCGGTCAACCTCGTGCGCAAGCATGCCGATGCCACCGAGCTGACCGGCTACGCCACGGCGAGCATCGGCAGCTGGAACACCTGGCGCCTCTCGGCCGACGTCGGCGGCGCGCTCACCTCCGATGGCCGCGTGCGCGCCCGCGCGGTGGGCCGCTACGAGGAGGGCGAGTTCTACATGGACATCCAGAAGCGCAAGAAGTGGGTCCTCTACGGCGTGGTCGAGGCGGACCTCACCGATTCCACGCTCGTGCGCGCGGGCATCAGCCACCAGGACACCAATCCGCGCGGGGCGACCTGGGGCTCGCTGCCCACGTTCTACACCGACGGCACCCGCACCGACCTGCCGCGCTCGCAGACCACGGCGGCCGACTGGACCTACTGGAACTCCACCAACCAGAACATCTTCGCCACCGTGAGCCAGGACTTCGGCGAAAGGTGGAACCTGACGGTCAACTACAACCGCCTGCGCAACACCGGCGACACCAAGTTGCTCTACCTCTACGGCGGCGTCGACAAGGCGACCGGCGCGATCGAATCGAGCAACCCCTACCAGTCGAAGGGTGTCAGCACCCAGAACAGCATCGACGCGCAGCTGAAAGGCAGCGTCAACCTGTTCGGGCGCGACCACGAGATCGTGCTGGGCGCGCTCTACAGCGAACTCAAGCGCCACACCGACAACATCGTCGCGCCCTATACCGAGAACAACCCCGCCTGGGGCGAAGGGCTGAACTCGTGGGCCACGGACGTCCCGCTCATCGGCCAGAACGGCGTCCCCTTCCCCGAGCCGGACTGGAACCCCGGCCTTGTCCGCAACGAGCAGGAGCGCATCGAGCAGACCGGCTATTACGGCGCGGTGCGCCTCAACGTGGCGGACCCGCTCAAGGTCATCGTCGGTGGCCGCCTCGCCAGTTGGAACCAGAAGGGCTTCGCCTGGAGCGGCCCCAGCGACTATGGCGACGACAACGTGTTCATCCCCTATGTCGGCGCGCTCTACGACGTGGCGGAAAACCACCGCGTCTATGCCAGCTACACCCGCATCTTCCAGCCCCAGAACCTGCGCGACCGCGACCTGCAGCTGATCGACCCGCTTGACGGCAACGCTTACGAGATCGGCCTGAAGAGCAGCTTCTTCGGCGATGCGCTGCAGACCTCGCTCGCGCTGTTCCGCATCGAGCAGGACAACGTGGGCATCGTCGACGGAGCGCCCATCCCTGTCCCCGGCAGCACGCCGCTCCAGCCCTATCGCGCAGCGCAGGGCGTCGTCAGCAAGGGCTTCGAGATCGAAGTCACCGGCCAGCCGCTGCCGGGCTGGAACCTCAACGCCAGCTACAGCCAGTTCAAGGCCGAGGACGCCAACGACGTCGCCGCGAACACCGACCAGCCGCGCAAGCTGCTCAAGATCTTCACCACCTACGACCTGCCCGGCTTCCTGGAAGGCCTGACCGTGGGCGGCGGCGTGAACTACCGCAGCAAGGCCTACATCGACGGGCTCAACCCCTACCTGAACACGCCCTTCCGCTTCCAGCAGGACGGGTACACGCTGGTCAGCCTGATGGCGCGCTACAACGTGAACGAAGCGCTGCAGATCCAGGGCAACCTGGAGAACCTGTTCGACAAGAAGTACTACAGCCAGATCGGCTCGTTCAGCCAGTACCGCTACGGCGCCCCGCGCAACTTCACGGTGAGCGCGAACTACCGCTTCTGACGCCCTGCCCATCCTGAGCGCCCAAGGGTGCGCGAGGTGCACGCAAGCACTTCGCGCACCCTTTTTTCATGCGCCGGGCGACGCGGTTAAATTCTGGCAACACGGGCCTGCAGCAATCCCCGGCTGCGGATTTTCCGATTATCTCGTCCGCGCGGTGCACGATTCGCCGCAAATGGGGGTAATCATGAAGACGATCCATACTCTGGCGCTGCCTTGCGCGGCGCTGTTCGCGCATCCGCTGGCCGCGCAGACCTTGCCCGCACCGGTACTGGGCACTGCCCAGGTCCAGACGGTGGTCGCGACGCCGGTCGCAACGCTGCTGCCGTCGACGCAGCCGGACATCCTGCGCGCGGGAACCGCCATCGCCTTGGTGACGCGCGAGGAACTGACAACCAAGAAGAAAAAGCTCCGCGTGGGCCAGCGCTTCCAGATGGAAGTTGCGGAGAACGTGACGCACAACGGTCTCGTCGTGATCCCGTCGGGCACGCCCGCCATCGGCGAAGTGACCGAAGTGCGCAACAAGGGCATGTGGGGCAAGTCGGGCTACATCGGCGCCCGCGTCGTCTCGCTCAGCCTCAACGGCCGCAACGTTCGTGTGAGCGGCACTTTCGACGACAAGGGCGTCACCGGCACGGGCGGCGTGATCGCGGCGATTGCCCTGGTTCCGATTGCGGGCTTCCTGACCACCGGCACCAGCGCGTTCATCGCCAGCGGCTCGGGCGTGAAAGGCTTTCTGGATGAAGACCTGTCGTTCCTGGCGACGCAGCCACAGCCACAGCCACAGGCGCAGGCCTTCCCGGCTGCGGCCCCGGCTGCCCCGGCAGTGCTGACCTCGACCTCGCTCACGAAGTAAGCCGCCGATCGAACCTGCCCTGTGATGCTACGCGCATGCGGGGCAGGCGTTCGGATGTGATTATGGGGGAAGGACGGCTGGAGCGGGTAGAGGGAGCACGCCATAATCGTACATGGCAGCGGGCCTCAGTTTAGCGCGGGTTCGATTCCCTGGAGCGCTCCGCCTGGAGCATACCTTGCGGCGGGTGCGTCTTTAGCAAGAAGCAGCGAAGCGGCCACAGATACATCATATGTGTGAACTCACGCGCAAGCACAGCAACGGCTAGATCCGCTCCTGATCAATGACCTGAGAGCCCGTTTGATAAGGGTTGAGCGACAGCGGCTTTACCAACGCGCGTTGGTATTATTGGTGGTTTCGCCGCTTCGTGCGCCGACTGCTGTTCCGCACGATCCACGACATGGCGCTGATGCTCGACCGGGAGCGTGAGGCACGCGAGCAGAGCCCATCCGCGGCGGTGGTCGACAGCCAATCGGTCAAGGCACCGTCCGGCGGCGGCTAGAGCGGTTTTCGACCGTTCTGAATCGGCATGGGATTCCCTTCGGGCGCGATTTCTGATTCAGAATCCATGCTGGTGAAGGAGGCCGGCATGGATGGCTCTTTCAATGGATTTGCGCACTCGGCTTTTGGCAGCGGTGGATAGTGGATCGAGTTGCCGTGCTGCGGCGGACCGGTTCGGTGTGGCACCATCAACGGCGGTCCGATGGCGAGCACAGCAGCGCGAGACGGGTGACATTGCCCCAAAGCCCCGCGGCGGGGATATGCGCTCGCGGCGGATGGAAGAGCGGGCAGCGGACATTCTGGCCATTTGGGAGGAGCGTAGGGACATCACCCTCGAAGAACTGCGTTTGGCGCTGGCGGACAAGGGCATGGTCGTTTCCGTGGCCGGGCTACATCGCTTTTTTGTTCGCCGTGGACTGACGCGCAAAAAAAGACAGGCCATGCGATAGAGCAAGATCGACCAGACGTCCTGAAGCAGCGTCAGGACTGGTTCGAGGGGCAACTCGATCTCGAACCGGAGCGCCTGGTCTTCATCGACGAAACCTGGACCGCGACCAATATGACCCGCAGCCACGGCCGTTGCCCGAAAGGCGAGCGGTTGCGGATGGGCTTCCCGCACGGCCATCGCAAGACAACCACCCTGGTCGCCGGCCTGCGCATGACCGGCATGGTCGCACCCATGGTGCTCGATGGACCGATTAACGGCGACTGGTTCGAAGCCTACGTCGCTCAGGTCCTCGTCCCGGAACTGCGGCCCGGCGACGTCGTCATCATGGACAACCTGTCGAGCCACAAGCGCGCATCGATGCAGGTGCTTATCGAGGCCGCAGGCGCAACCCTGCGCTTTCTCCCGCCCTACAGCCCCGACTTCAACCCAATCGAGAAGGCCTTTTCCCGCCTCAAGGCCATGCTCCGCAAAGCGGGCGAGCGAACGGTCAGCGGCCTGTGGAGCTTGATCGGCAAACTCGTCGATATCTTCCAGCCTCAGGAATGCGCCAACTACTTCAAATCATGTGGCTACGAACCAGAATGATCGAAAACCGCTCTAGTATTTTCTACGTTTAGCCACGCATATAGCCAGCGCATCTAGGGCAAGGTTTTTGTTTTGCTTAATTCCACCTAAAGTTTGCCTGTACATTCCGCCTGTAACATAAGAAATGTATCTCGCAACGCCCGCTATTTTATTTCCACGGATCATCTTCA
Organism: Novosphingobium silvae; assembly: GCF_009856825.1. Classification (GTDB taxonomy): domain Bacteria; phylum Pseudomonadota; class Alphaproteobacteria; order Sphingomonadales; family Sphingomonadaceae; genus Novosphingobium; species Novosphingobium silvae. Next base: position 11,443 of record NZ_WVTD01000017.1, read on the forward strand.
GCCTCTTACTGAAAATGTACGCATGCTGACGCAGATGCTCTTGGCGATTTTTTAGTTGATGTTCTGAAAACAGGCATGAGTCCCACTCATTTACATCTATGCCTTCAGAAAGATCAGCAATTTCCTCAAGAAACTCTTTGCGTTTAAGGAGATAAGAATCATACTTAAGTCTGATAGATTTGATAATCTCTTTTTTAGAGCGTTCAATGCGGGCAAATCCGCTTACGTTTTGATCATGCTGTCTGTAATTTGCAAGCTTGTCAGGAAGATTGTATATTTTACCTGAAAGAAGGGCTAGCTGTGTAACCCAGCGGTCATGAGATACTTTCCTTTCCTCTTCAATCACATCCATAGGTCTAGTATTATAGTCAATAATATCGATCAAAGCGCGGGGGAAAGTGCACACGAAGCCGGAAAAATTGATTAGCGGGTCCATAACGGATATCTCGCCTTTCGGAACTTTTCTTGTCTCCAGTCCTGCCGGCTCGCCTTTCTTCGTGAACTTCAAAGCGTCATGAACGCAAAGCACGACACCAGGTCTCGCCAAGGCTTCGAGGGACATCTCGATCTTATTCGGCTCCCAAATGTCGTCTTGATCAGAGAACGCGATGAAGTCACCTTCACACAAAGAGGCAGCCTTCATGAAATTAGATGAGAAATAAAGTCGCTGTTCATTGCGGATGAAGCGCACCTTGAAGGGTGCTACCTCTGTAAATTTTTCCACAATCTGCTGGGTCTCATCCGATGATTGATCATCAGTTATGACCAACTCCCAAGGCAGATGAGTTTGAGCTAGAAAGGAATCTAGCTGCTCTTGGATGAAGCGAGCGCCATTGTATGTCGCCATCGCGATCGAGACGCGAGCATCTTGAGGAGAGGCAAGATTTGCTGGTAGGCTCACCGTTTAACAACTCCTAAAATCTTAAGTATTTGTTCTCATGAACATTGCAGCGCTAGCAGCACTCTGAAAATCACTCGTCGGCGTCGAGCAGACTGTCGGGCGTGCCGGTGTCAAGCCATGCGAAGCCGCCCCGCCAATGACAGCAACCTTTCTGCGATAGCTATCCGGCAGCCCGGCGTTTTTCTTTCGTCTCACCGGACTACACTTTTTGTGCACTCCCCTTCTCCTATCAGAAAAAGTCCGCGATCGCTCAGCAAGATCTGCGGCGCTCATCGAAGCCCCGCTCTCGCCAGATTACAAACAGCAACCAGAAAAGAGATGCGCCATATCCGAACGCCCATGCTGCAGATGTTGCGACTGCCGGTCCTACGCCGCGCAGATAATGAATGCCAACGGCCATAGCGATGACGAACAGGGTGAAATTGACAATATTGATGGTAAGCATTGCCCTCATTTCACGCAATGCAACCAGGGCTGGCGTCACCCAGAACAGGCTGGTGGAGATCGCTGTTCCGACAAGCAGTATTCGAAACGGCAAAACTGCGCCCAGGTAAGCGGATCCATATACGAACGTGATGACATGCGGCAACGCCAGTGCCAGCAGCAGGCAGCTGAACATCACAATGACGGCGAATGGAACGGCTATACGACGCACGACAGCCAGGATGGCTGCGGGGCCCTCGCGACGCAACGCGCTGAAATCCTGCAGGATCAGGGTTGCTATCGCTTGGTTCGCAAGTTGCACGATCGATACGAGGGAGCGGGCGAGGCGATAAAAGCCGACAGAGCTATCGGACGCTACCAGTCCCACCACCAACGTATCGCCTTCTTTCATCAACGACGAAAGGCAGGACGTGAAATAGCCGGCAACCATCATCCGCCAGTACGCCGGCGCCTGGTCTCGCCTTAGGAGCCCAAGGTGGGGACGCCGGAGCACATGCACATGCATGTTCTTTGAGACATCGCGAAGCTGGTTCAGCTTCACGACGAGGCTGACGGCCTGTGAGAGCACATACCCCAGTGCTGCCAGAAACAACCTGCCCGAAAAACCCCAGACCAGGGAGGTCACTAGCACCATCTGCAGCGAAATCTGCATGACTGGGACAAAGGAGAGTGAGTAGATGCGCTTCGCATCTCGCATCAAACTCACCCAGGCAGCATCCGCAAAGCTCAAAAACCTGAACAGGCCGATCAGAGCCGCCGCGGCGATAATATCAGCGGACGCGTCGAGCGCTCCCAAAAGAGCCACGCCTACGATGAACGAGACAACTCCCGAAATCAGCTTCGTGATGAACTCAACCAAAAGTGAGGATGAGAGATAACGTTGAGCGGCCGCCGTATCGCCGTCCTCCTTGGCCTCAATCCAGAAGCTTGTGAGGGCTTCTGCAGTCCGAAATCCCAGAAAATTACCGATGAGCGATGAACTGGCGATCAGAAGCGCCCACTTGCCGAACTGCTCTGGACCGAAAAATCTCGCCAGTATTACGCTCTGTATAAACGAAATGCCGACACTGATAAGTTGCCCACCCAGTACCGCGGAGCTGTTTTTAACCAACCGTTTGATCATAAGATCTGATTCCAGCCCGCACTCAGGCCTACTTTTGCAATCTGCGCGTGCGAACGCCCGGATTACAGCCTAGTGTCGGGAGACAGCTAGCCTCCAGCAAGCGGCAATGCAACATGATCCCAAGTTTCGGTGATCACCTGCCATTGTCGGAATGCCGCCGGAGAACAGACCGATGATGCCGGTTCGCACAGTCGCCATACTGGGCGACGAGGCGGGCTTCCCACAGCAGCCGGGCCGCATCAAGGAACGGGAACGGTCGGGGCGTCACTGCCGGACAGTCCGCCGACGGTGATGCGGCCGAGCCTCGGCTGCCTGATGGGGGAGAGCACAGCATGAGCGAGCGAGCATCACTCAAGATCGTGCAGATTGCCGTTGATGTGGGGGATGGCGATTACTGCGCCATCAGCCTGACTCAAGAGCGCAGAGATCTGCTCATCGGCTTCATCAAGGCTCTTTCCGAGGGCCCGATCAAGCTTGTTCGCCTGATCGCCACGTCAAGCGCCCACTGGACGCGGCCCTCCGCCTAAAGGCCGAGGACCAGGCGGGTGATGCTGAGCACGATGACGGCCAAGGCACGCGCAAAGGCGGGCCACCGGCTCCACATATCCATCAGATGGCGCGCGGGTTCGGTACGTGATAATGCCCGCCTCGAAATCTCGGGGGCGTAATGACTTTCTTCGCGTTCTTTCGCCGGTGGCTCGCAGCAGTTTTTCGAGCAAATGATGTTGCCCGTCGGGTGTTATCCAATGCACCTTCGGCAAACCTTGCGGGGAGTGCGAGGAGTTTCGGCAATGGTAACCCCTTGATGCGATGCCATTTTCTGCTTACATTCTAAAAATACTGTGGAGCCGATTCTTGCGGCCGGATGTTCGGTCGTATCGGCAAATAATGGTCGGGGTCGGATAAACGAATTTGCAGGGCTATATTAATAATTCATAGTGAACGCTTATTTTACACAAGGGTGATTGATGAATTTTGTTCAGAGAAGCGAGTGCCCTGTTTGTGAGAGTCAAAACTGCACAACTCTCGTCAAGATACCGTTCGTCGCTCCAGTAATGATGAATTTCATTCAGGATTACTATCAAGGGCGTCCGGACCCATCTCTTTTCGTCGCCGACGATTACCATTTGGTGGAGTGCGAGCGTTGCTCTTGCGTCTATCAAAAGGCAATTTTGTCGTCAGATAACATGGATGCGCTGTATGAGGATTGGGTATCCGACGAAGGGCGAAAGAAAAAAGATCGTCGGCGAATAAAAGATATGAATACTTATATGAGGGACTTTAAGGTTCTTGAGGCTTTGACCAATAGACGCCCTCATGATATAAGCGTTCTTGAGTTTGGTTTGGGGTGGGGGCATTGGTCGCGGTTGGCTAAAGCTTTCAACTTCAATGTGTCGGGCGCGGAACTTGCAGAAGACCGGGTTGCGAATGCGTTGGCGCATGGCATCCCTATCGTCAGCGATCTATCGTCCGTCCCAGACGAGCATTACGACATCATCTATTCAGATCAGGTCTTGGAGCACTTGCCCCATCCCGCAGCAATGATGTCCGAATTTTCTAGAATGCTGAAGCCAGGCGGTTTCATTGTGACGAAGGTTCCTAGCGACAAGGGAATGTCAAAAAAACTGAACCCTGCAACCTTTAAGCCGGCTCACGATGCGGTACATCCGCTGGAGCATATCAATTTATTCCGCCGTTCGACTTTTGACTTCATGGCACAAGAAAACAACTTGATACAGGTGAAAGTGCCTTATGTCGAAGGGCTTAGCCGTCCCGTCGAATTTCTTAGGGAGAGAAAGCGGGGCATTCAAAATAAGGCGCATCAAAGTACTGCGATTTTTCATAAGACAAGGAATTAGAGTGGACTCTGATCAGTCTGGTCATATCCGCACGAGCAAGTAATTGGCGCACTCGTCGGGACAGAAGAGATCGACAAGCATGCCGAGGAGGGCGCAGAGGCCGGAGACGGTCCGCTCGCCTGCCTTCCTTAGCATGGCCTTGAGGCGGGAGAAGGCTTTTTCGATTGGATTGAGGTCAGGGCTGTAGGGAAGGAAGCGCACGAGCGCAGCAAGCCCATTGATCCCTTCATCAATTCACATGCTTCCCTGGCGCCCTCCAGCCTCGATCGACCGGTGATGCCGGTTCGCACAGTCGCCATACTGCGCGACGAGACGCGCCTCCCACAGCAGCCGCGCTGGATCAAGGAACGGGAACGGCCTCGGCTCCACTGCCGGACAGTCCGCTTCCAGGTTGGCCTGTCCGGCGGGCGTTGGCGGCGGCGATGGCGTCGTCGAGCACGCTCCCGGCAGCATCAGGCAAAGCGCAGTCAGCAGGCACCGGCCGGTCGCGATAGATCGTGTTGATGGTGCTTTCCCGCAAAGTGGATTGTGCCTGGTCATCTTGCCTGTCCCTTTCGTAGCGGTCGCCCTGTTCCCGCATATGCTGCGCGCTGTCGTTCGCCGCCTTCGTGGCGTTGGCCAGAGCTTCGAGTGCCTTGCTGTCGTGGCGCCAGTCGTTCGCGGTCCAGCCGCCCCAGGCACCAAGCGCCAGGGCTGCCCCGGCGCCCGCGAGGCACCAGCCGATCGGGATCGGGTTCACGGCGCCTTTTCCAGCGTCACGGAGTCCCCCTCGCGCAGGGCCTTGCTCTCTCCGGCCGTGGTGGGCGTGCTCTCGGCCGCCGCCTTCAGCGCGTCGAAGGCCTTGCCGGTGTTCTCGGTGGCCTTCTCGCTGCTCTTGTTCAGCACGTAGTGGAACGAGACCACGGTCGCCACAAAGCCTGACAGCTGGCCGAGCATGTAGACGATCAGCTGCTCGTTCTTCTCCGGGATGTTCTTGAACATCAGGCCGAACAGGACCGAGACGAAGGCGAACACCAGGCCGACGCCGATGTAGTCGCGCAGGGAGAGGGGCTCGCGCTTCACTGCATCGCCCTCGCAAGCTTCTGGTGATAGCCGCCCTGCGCGTAGGCTGGCCCGTTGTACCCCTTGGCGAAAGCCCGGCAGTCGTCGGGATCGCGGCTCAGGGCGCGCAGCTCGTCCGTCAGTCCGAACGCCTCGATATAGCGGGCGAGCAGCTCATAGTGCGCCGCCTCGCTGGCGACGGTCGAGAATGCCAAGGCATAGGGGCTGGCGTACCGGAGCTTGGACCAGTGCAGGCCCAGAACCTGGAACTTGCCCCATGAGCAGGATCCGAATGCGGCATCCGGGTCCTTCGCGCAGGCCAGGCCCAGCTTGTCCCAGCTGCTCTCGGTGTACCTTCCCCCGCTCGCCTGGCTGGAGGAGGCGGGCGACCACTTGCCGGCCGTCTGCCGGTGGAACAGGTGCCGTTCGAACAGGATCTTGGGGTGGCCGTCCTTGTCGAAGCCGCCTCCGCCGCTCTCGACGATCGAGACGGCGCGCAGCTGCTTGACGGTGCAGCCGAGGCGCGCGGCGACCTTGTCCATCTCGGCCGACGTGATCGCGGGCGCGTTGATGTTGGTGAAGCGTGAGCGCAGGGCCTCCCGGCTGATCGGGCCGAATACCCCATCGGCCTTGACGCCCAGCGTCGTCTGCAACTGGCGAACGTCCATAAAGCTTTCTTTCCACACGAGAAGGATCGGTCGAGTAGTAAATCAACATTCCTCGGGGCACCCAAAGGCGGGGTTATCCCGGGAGTACAAAGCTGATTAGGAGGCAAAGGCGAACGGCGAGAACTCCCGTCCGGGCGGCTCGTAACCTGGATTTTACCAAATGGAGGCGCTTCCTACCCTCCTACTAGATCAGCAGAAGGAGGTTTTATCATTTTAATTAGTCTATTATCGAATTATTCGAAGATGTATGCTCACATGATGAGAAAGCAGACAATGTGCATTATCAAATGGCATTCTTCGTCTCCCAATTTAAGATCCAGGCTTGAGCCCGATTGCATGACGCGGCTTCGATAGATCGAACCCGGTCCAGCTCACATGCGGTCGCCGTTCTAAACGGCTGCACCATTATCCCGTTTGCGGCGGGCGCGGGCTCAGGAGGCGATACCAGTCTTTCACTCGGCGTTTGAAGCCAGCATACACTTTGCGGTCCGCTTCCTGGATCCACGAAGCTGATCAAGCCTCGGGGAACAGTGAAATCGAAATTGTGTCAGGCAGTTTTCATTACGGCACCATCGATTATAACTCCCGCAGTGACGTACTTCCACAACGCGATGAGTAGCTTACGGGCAAGAGCTACGATCATGGGTTTACGCAGGCGCCCCCCATTGCGTTCAACGCGCTGGTGAAACCATCGAGTTAGTGCTGATTCTGGCTGATTACGTAACCAGAGCCACGCTAACTCGACCATCGTTGTTCGCAGACGGATGTTTCCGGCTTTTGAAACACCCTGTTCGTAGGTAATTGCACCACTCTGCCAAGGGGTCGGCGCAAGCCCCGCATAGGCCGCCACCTGACGCCTGTTGTCAAAATTTCGGAACAATCCCTCGCCAAATAGGATGGTGGCAAACTCCGGACCAATTCCTTTGATGCCTATGAGCATTGCCACCGGACTATCGGCATTTTGTGCTTCGATGAGTTTTTTTCGTTCCTCTTCAACTGCTTTGATCTGTTCCAACAACAACTCAAAGCGATCAAGCTCTCGGTCAATCTGCGCCTTCAAATGGGGTGAAATCGACCGTCCGTCCCCTGTCCTCAATTCATCCAAGCGTTCACGGCGGTCCCGCCGTAATGGTTCGTAGTTCGTGATGCCTTGGCCGAACAGCAAGCCTTTGATGCGGTTGACGTGGCGAATACGCTCGGCAATCAACACCTTCCGCTCGCGGTTTATACGGCGCCGATCCTCTGCTTCCACACTCGGCACCCTAACCATTGCACAAACCCGCGGCTCACCTCGCTTGTACGCGAGCAACGCCCGCACTAGCGCTTCGCCATCGATCTTGTCCGTTTTAGGGTCGAGACTCGTTCAGAGCCAGAATGCAACGGCGGCAGCGAGGCTTACGGCTGACAGGAAGTTTCTGGCGAGCTTGTCGTAGCGGGTAGCGATTCGGCGGAAGTCCTTGAGGCGGCAGAACATTGCCTCGATCCTCCAGCGATCTTTGTAGCGTCGTTCGTCATACTGGATGGGGCGCTTACGGTTGCGTCGGCCGGGGATGACGGGGATGGAGCCCTGTTCGCGCAAGATAGCCCTGATGTGGTTGGCGTCGTAGCCACGGTCGGCGATCACCCGCTTCATTCCGACGGTTTCGCCGATCAGCAGGTCCGCGCCTTTCACGTCCGACGTGTTGCCCGGTGTCAGGACGAGGCGAAGCGGCCGTCCCAGGACATCGACGAGTGCGTGGATCTTGGTCGTCCTGCCGCCACGCGAGATGCCAATGGCATTGGCTCGCGCCCCCCTTTTGCCCCACCGGCACTGCGGTGGGCCTTGATGTAGCTGCTGTCGATCTGTCCGGTTTCCGCGATCCAGCCTTCCTCGGTCAGCGCCGCCAGGATGCGGGTCCAGATGCCCCGGCGGCTCCACCTGTTCCAGCGGTTGTAGATCGTTGTCGCCGGGCCGTATTGGGTCGGACAATCAGCCCAGCGGCCGCCGCATTTGAGCATGTGAACGATGCCGGAGATTACCCTGCGATCATCGACCCGCCGCGCTCCGGGTTGGTTCTTCGGCAGGTGGGGCTCGATTGCGCCCCATGCTTCATCCGACAGCCAGAATAACGAACGCGACATCTCTAAGGGCCTCCTGCTTCAACGGAGCCCTCCTGAATCAATGTGCCAACAGATTTTCAATAGGCTGATTGAGTTTAGACCCTAGCACGTCGCCGTCGACGCGAAGTCGCGATGGAAGCGGGATCGACGACATGACTCTCGATCCCCTCCTGCTGCAGAACTCGATGGATCCAGAAGCCGTCGAGGCCCGCCTCCTGAATGACGACGATGCGGAACTCGCGGCCGGTACGTGTTTGAGCTTTGTTGCGAAGTTCCGCAAATCGACTAAGCAGCCGCCCCACCTCGCCAGCAGGCACGGTGTGCTTGGACATTCGCTCGCCAGCACCAGGCGACAACGACGTCACCAGCCACGTTGATCTACTCAATTCCAGCGATACAAAAATAGCACCGAGGTCTGTACGGATAGCGGCATACGTCGCACATTGATCAGCTACAAGCATGGTTGCCTCCACAGAGTTCTGGATTGCAAACCCACTCTGACAGAGCGACAGCTGCTATCCAGCCGTCATGGCATCTTTCACGGCGAAGCGACACCACCATGAGCTACTCTTTCACGGCGAAGCGACACCACCATGAGCTACTCTTCCTTGGCCGAACCGAGCATGGCCTTCATCATCGCCACCACGCGCTCCCGCATGAGGCGCACGACGAGCAGCCCGGAAAAGCCGAGTCCGATGCCCGTCACCACGGCCATGCCCGTCTCCATGGGCTTGCCGGTGCCGACCAGCGGCATCTGTCCCGTGACCACCAGCAGAAGGATGATGATCAGCAGGGCGGTAAGCGCCCATTCCTGCTCCCGGGTCATTTTCTCGAGGCTGGGAGGCGCCACGAAGCGGGCGAGGAGCAGGGACGCGGTGGAAAGCCCGAGGGCGAGGATGGGAATGTCGAGCCCGGCGAAGGTCACGATGGCCGGGCCGATGGAAGGCGCGATAGGCACCGCTGCAGCCGCGAGGATTGGTTTCACGTCCATGCCTTGCCTACCGTCACGCCCAGGGCGATGAACGCGATCAGCCCGGTCATCCCGACCGAACCCTTGATGCGAGCCCACTTGGGCGGACACGCGAGTTGCTGCGAACGGATCAGGGCCTGCGGGATTGCATGGTCCGACCACTCGCCGATGACGAAGGCGAGCATGAACGGCATGATGGTGGCCCCGTCGAGCGCCCGATCGAGCGAGAGCAGGACCTCCATCGTCCGGGCCGACACTTCCCCCCACAACAGCATGACCAGCACGTCGCCGATCGCGCCCATCAGCACGGTGAGGTAGAGGCAGGACACTTTCCACCGGAACAGCCCCAGCGGCGTCCAGAACGGGATTGCGGGCCGACGCACGTAGCTGCCGATACGGCGCTCCAGCGCGATCTCCCGGCTTGCTTCGCTGACGGTGCCGAGCAGCCGCTTCAGGGACAGGCACGAGGCCAGCGTCAGGCTGAACAGCGCCGCCGCGTACGCCCAGGCATTGCCCTCGAAGGACGGAGGCAGCGCCGACAGCGGAACATGGTGCGGCATGAGGCGGGAATCGGCGCCGAGCGCCATCGCCCAGCGATGGGTGAGCGATGGCCAGTTCTCCGGCTCGATCACGAAGCGCATGAACCTATGCGCTCGTTGCCGGTTTCAGGCATGGGTCACCCTGTTGTGCCGCGCCCCGCCGCCTGCTACGGCGAGAGCAAGGGCTACCAGGGGCAAAAGGTGCAGCTTTTCCGCGACTTCTACCGGGCGTTGCTCGGCATCATCCTCTCGCCGCGCAGCTGCCCGCATGGAGACCCTCGCTGCAGTCCGGAGAGCAGCTGCCGCGCGTGTGAAGCTGATTACGACGCAAGGGTCTGGTAGAGGCTGCGTCACCAGCCCTTGCTCTCGATGAACGCCTTCTGCGTCGGCGCCACCACCGCCGATACCCCAAGCGCATTCGGGTGAAGGTCATCATTTGAGATTGCGGCCGGAGGCGCGCCCGTGGTGTTGCCTCCGTATGTCGACATGGCCTGCGCCAATTCGATCGTGTTATTCGGAAATGCGGCGCGCAGGAGGTTGTTGAACGCCGTGATGTTGGTGTTTCTGGACGTGCCTGTCACGGCCGACTGCTGCGGCACCACCGTGTTGAAGCCGATGCGCTTCCCTGCAGGCATGTAATCGTACATTTCCTGAAATTGGCTGATGTACGCAGAATGGTTTGCATCGGTGTCCTCAAGATCGGTGTTGATGCCCGACTGAACCAGAACAACCTCGCTAGCGCCAATGGTCCGCGAAAGCAGCGCATCCCGAGCAGATGTGATGACTGTTCCGGCGACAGCCTGATTCTGGACGCGGCGGTAGGGGTTGAAGCTGTCCGCCAAGACCTTCTGAATGCGCTGGTTCGGATCGGGGATCTGCGTTTCCTGGAAGCGGCTGTCTCCAAAAAGCCAGATCAGGGGCGGCACGGTCGGGGCCACATACCCGGGCGCGTACTTCGCCAACTCGGCATCAGCGAACGTTGCCTCATCGTTGGTGAGCTGGCGATCCCAGGCGACGAACCCGGCGATGCTGATCGGCAGACCTGACGGGTTGGTGTTGTTGAAGCGCACGGAAAGGCTGCTCGTGTCCGGCGTCTTGACCACCTCGTTCATCACAATGCTCTTTTCCAAGCCGTTCGCGATGACCGAATTTGCCCCACCTCGGAAGTTCGTCCGATGGAGAACGCGGAACCAGGTGTTGAGGATGAGTGGATCGGACTGCGGTGTGAGATAGCCGCCGGTGAAATTGTCGTGCGTGGTGGAGTTGCCGCGCACGCGCAGATCGCTGTCGATCTCTAGCGCCACCCGGCGCGCGGTTCCGGCCGTGCCTTGAGAGAACCACACGATCGGCCGCCCCGTCGTGAAAGCCGCATCTACCTTGGCGAGCAGGCTGTAGGATACAGCATCCTTGTATCGCGCGAACCCGCCCCATGCAGCCGTGGGCTGGAAGTTCTGCTGCGCCGTGAAGGTAGCCCAGGCGAACGTGCCGCTGATCGTTAAGGCCGGCTGCGTGGCGTTGCTCGTCTGAGTCCAGTGCTTGAATCCGCGCTGGTCGTAGAACGTCTTGACGCTTGCCGTTGCACCCGCGAGCCAAGCCGTGATTTCCGCCGTGTCCACCCAGTCGCCCCCTGCGGCCGGGCCGAAGTCCCTTTCGGTGTTGTCGCTCGAGCGGCGCAGTCGGACAAGCGGGCCGAGGTAAGTCGATACGAAGCGGACGGTGCCGACGATCCCGTAAATGCCCTGGACCAGTTCGAGGGGCCGGGGGCCCGATGTGAGAGCATTTTTGGCGGCATCAGCATTCTCCTCAGAGAGGGCAGCAGCAGCCTCCGCGAGTTCCCTCTGCGCGGTCGCCTGCGCCACCTGTGATGCTCCTTCGGTTTGAACCGCCGCCACCGCCTCGTCCCGGGCCTCGTCGATCGCCGGCACGGCGCTACCGGCGATGCCTTCGATGCGCCGCGCAGCAGCCAGCGCCAGGCGCGCGCCAGGACCAACGAACTCGAGCCTGATCTCAGCCATTCACTTCGCCTTTCATCACGTAGTCACCGAAGAGGATCGTCGTTACCGCATCGCTTCCCGGATCTCCGGGCAGCCTGTTGAACTTGATTTGGTAGAAGAGCGTCAGCGGCTCGTTGCCGGGGAGCCCGCCAACGCCGGCAACCGCCGCGCGCACGCTGGTTGCGGACGCGAAAACCTCTACGATGGAGGTTGAGACACCGTCCTCGTCCTCGATCACGTCCAGCAGATCCACCTCCGCCGTCACGATCGCCGGCTGTTCGGCGCCGGCCGATAGCTCGAAGGTAATCGTCACCCCGGTAAGGTCGTACCCAACTGCCGAGATGACATGCTTGATGTCGTCGCCGAGAATCCCGGCGAGCGCCAATTTCTGAGCTTCCATGAAGTGGGTCCTATTGCTCGATCGCGATGACGAAGACGGTCGCACCGACGAGGAGGTTGAGAACGGAGCCGAGCAGCCACGGTACTTCCTCCGCCCTGGACCGGCCCATCAGACGATCGTCCCCGAAGCTGCAGGAGAGATGGAAAGCAGGTTGTCGGCCGCGTCGTAGATGCGCACCCACCACCAGTACGAGCCGGGCGTCAGCGTATCGTCCTCGAACACCCTGGGCTCATACAAGCCGCCCGTTTCGCGCTCCGACACCGCAACGCTTGCCGAAGCAGCGCTGGAAGTGCCGCGGAACACCACGGCATACGACCAGCCTGTGATCTGGGGCATCCGCATCAGCGCGCGCTCGTACTGCTCCTGCTCCAGGCGCAGCAGCTCGAGCGCGATCCGGCGCCGCTCCGATTGCGTGACAGCCATGTCGCCCTGGATGCGCAGCATCGCCATTTGCGCGTCGGCGTTCTGGGCGGCCGAATCGTAACCGGCCGCCACTTTCTCGATTGCGCGCTGCACCCGGATATTATCGATGCGCTGCGCGCGCGTTTCATCGTTCAACTGGCTCAGCCGGGATGCCTCTTCAGGCTTCAGGTCCCTGCGGGCAAGCTGGGCGTCGATCTTCGTCTTCTGGGCGCCATAATCGGCCTCGATCTCCTCGCGGGCAAGGCGATCGCGCTCTTCCTCGGTGGCGGCAGTCTTGCGCTGCGCATCCAGCAGCCGACGCCGGGCCTGCCTCTCCTGCTCGGCGTAGGAAATCTGGTCCGACAGGATGGCGTTCTGGGCAGCTTGGGCTCGACGGGCAATCTCGTCCTGGCTGCGAGCGCTTTTCGAGAACGCAACGTGGAAGTGGTCGTTGTGATCCTTATCACCCGGGCCGAGCAGCTCCTTGATGTTGACGCCCTGGCCCTCGAGGAACGCGCGGATTTCCGCCTTGCTGGTCGCCCTCCCGCGTCATCTCGTCGCCGCGAAGCGGGACCTTCTTCGCCCAGACGATCACGACCGGGCTCCAATCCGACGTGAAGCCCCCCTGCCCGTTCGGAACCTTGCTTTCCGCTTCGACGCGGATTCGGGAGCGCAGCTCACCGGCAGTGAGCGGTTGAAGCGCCATCAGATCAGCACCCGGCGAAATGAAGCGCACAGTTCACGCACACCGAACGGCACTTCTGCTTCGGTTCCGCGGTCGGTCACGGCCTCGCGGTTCTTGTACAGATGGCCCAGAAACAGCCGCACAGCGGCGATGAGGCTTCGCGGCGCGTCCCCAGGGGCGTAGCCGGCGGTGAACTCGACCGAGACGGCTCCTCCAGCACATGACGGCCATCTCGCCCCAACGGCCGGCAGCAAATCGCCCCGCGCCCTCAGACGATAATCGGCCGGCACGCCGACCACCGGATTACCTGACCCATCCGCCCAGGTAATCGCGGTGATGGCGGTGACCGGGGAAACCGAGAGCATGATCGGCGTGGAAAACGCGCTCGGGAACCCGGCCGCCTGCCAGATCAACCCTGCGGTCGGCGCCAGCTTTACGGAACAGTATCGCTCCACGAATTCGATCGACGCGTCGCGCAGCGCGCCGATCAGATCGTCTTCATCGTCACCATCGACCCGCAGATGCGCCTTGCATTCGTCGATCGAAAGGATCGCCTCGCCATATCCCTCGGGAAACGGCGCATGCAGCAGCTCGAAGATCATCTGCGGGTCCGATCAGGTTGCGCGGTCAGTCTTCGTCCGACGCTTTGCCCGCGGCTTTCGTGGCCGGCTTTTTAGCCGCGCCCCCCGCTACGTCGGCGTCCTGCTTCACTTCGGCAGCCGGGCTGACTTTCCCTTGGATATCGGAACCGCCGGCTTCCAGCGCCACAAGGCGCTCTGTCAGTCCACCAAGCTCCACCTGGAGGGCCTCATGTCTCGTGACCTGCACGGCGATCGCCTCGGACAGATCTGCAATGCGCTGATCACTCTCGGCTTTCTGGGCAACGAGAAGCTGCTGCAGTTCGAGGACACCTGCCGCCAACTCTCGCAGCAGCGCGCCCTCATCAACTGGTGCTACCGTCGCGAGCTCGGCTTCGACCTCGGCCAGAAAGTCGCTGTCCGCTGCTCCGCTGCGCAGCATCTTGTTTCCCACCCGGACAGGCCGGTTCGGTTTGATGTCCATCTGAATGTTCCCTTCCACATAGGGGCCCCGGCGGCACCAGTGCCGCCGGAGTAGAGTTTCTCAGCTGATTACGGTCAGCCGCCTGCGGGCTCGGCCACGGCAGTGCCGAACGGGCCGGTGACGAATGCCTCAGGGCGCTTCACTGCAAGCGCGGTCCGCTCCTCGCAGCGGATCGTGATCATGTTCTTCTCGAAGTCGTCGTTGTTCGTGGTGGCGATGACGACATTGGCGTCTTCCCGATCGAAGATCTGCGCGCCGGTGCGGAATGCGCCGGCCAGGAACTCGCCAAGGAACTCGGGTTCTTCCGTTTCGACCACCGGCTTGCCCCAAATCGTTGGACCAAGGATCTGCGCAGGATTGGCCATGAGGTATGCGCCGTCTGCCGTCTTGGTCAGCTCGATCTCAGCCCAGTCGACCGAGTGGAGCACGAAACCGTCCACGGGCAGGCGCGCCAGCTGGGCCTGCAGTACCGCCAGGCGCAGATCGTCGATCTTCGTTCGGCGCTCGGGCGCAAACGCCGGAGCGAAAGCCGAAGCTTGCGGGACGATGCCCTCGATATTGCCGGCGCCGCCTGCACCGAAGAGGAATTCCTGCTCCTCGACATACCGGAGGCCATACCGCAGCTCTGCGTCCACCATGGATTGCAGCTGGGCAAAATCGTCGAGGATCCTCGTGGCGTTCCTTGTCGTACCAGGTGTAGCGTAGCGAGTTGTCCCTGACGCGCTGCACCCGCATGATGTCTGGTCGAACCGGCGTCAGCGAAATGATCGAGCCGTCTCGCCGCCGATCGACGCGCGCAAAGGCATTGCCCCACAGCTCCAGGCTGAGGCTCATCTGCTCCCAGAAGTCGATCGGTGTCTGATCTGCGTTGGGATCGTCCAGCACGCTCTGCAGCGGATGGTCACTTGCAGGCCTCCGCACGTTGCCAGACTTCACTTGTACGCCCAGGCTGAGCGAACTGATGGTGCCAGCCAACAGGTTCACACAGCCCCAGGCGGCCGATAGACCCATGACGGATGCGGAATCCACGACCTCTTCGGTGTGCGCCGGCGTTTCCCTAATGACGCGATAAAGGTCGTCGTCCGTGGCGGTCAGACCTGACAGCAACCATCGGGCGGCACGGTCGAGCCAGCTCATGCTGCGCGAAGTCCGGCAAGCCAGTCGTCGATCGACGGCTTCGGAATGGCGGCAACCGGGATCATCTGATCCGTCACTTCAATCCCCTGTTTCGTCTGCTGATCTGCGCGTAGGCGACGGCATCGCTCGCCTGCCGCTGCTTGATGGTGGGCGCCTTCTTCTCAGGCTGCGCAGGCCCGGCGAACATGGCGACCAGCTTGCTGTCGCCTTCCAGCTGCGACGCGGGGCGCGGCCCGTCGCCGATATCGCGATAGATCTGGAACAGCTCCTCGCTGGCCAGCATCATGTCGCGGCCATGCTTGTCGCATTTCTCCAGCCAGATGCAGGCCTCGGTGATCTTGCGCGGATCGAACCCGCCCGCGCGCGCCTTCTTCAGTTCCAGAGCGATGGTGCTGCGCATCTCCACCCGCTCGGCTCGCAGCTCGAGCACTTTGCTGATGATTGCGCGCAGCTGGTCCTCACTGCTGGAATTCGGCGGCGCCACGAACTTCTCGCGCTTGGCAGGCGGCCCGGCATCGGCATGCGCGATCGCTTGGCCCGTCACGCCCATGTCGGCCTCGTACTGGGCCAGCAGATCGTCCGCCGCGTCCCGATCGGCCGGGTTCATGCCGAGGCGGCGCACCAGATTGCGGATCGTCTTGCGATCGTAGCCCATGGCGGCCGCCTGGTCGTAGACGCCGCGGCGCCCTTCCATGGCGTCACCGATCTCCTGGTTGTAGGACTGAATGGTCTTGACGAGGCCGCGCAGGCGATCGTCGCCCATCACACCCCTCCCTCTGCAGCGGTGGAGTTGAGGGCGGCGAGCAAAATCGCCCTTACGTCTTTAGCGATCCTCTCAAGGCCGTGGCGCATAGCTTTGTCGATTGCGTCAGCGTCGTTTAACTTCCACGCTTCAATTGCGTTCACCGTGGCGTCGGTCATCGCTTCTAGAGAGCGATCGGCATGGCAAATATGATCGTAGATATTCGCCACCACATCCCCCGCCGTGTCTGGCGCGGGCAGGGAGGCGGCGTGGACAGAACAATCCGGGTCTTCCCCAGCTATCTCGCCACACGTGCAGTCGGGGAACGCGGCCCGCGACATGAACATGCGCAGTTCTTCGAAGGTGATGAGCGCCATATCCGGGTATCCCTCCGGCGAGGTGCGATCATCGTATTCGACAAGCTCCTGCCACGCCTCAAGGGCAGTCGCGGCGGGCATGGCCGACAGGGCTGCATGCATGGCCTCAATCGCCTTGGGCTTAGTGTCGGCGAGCAGGCCAGTATCCCACCACCCTTCGCCACCGAAGAAGTCGCAGTGCGCTTTCGCCATCGCCTCGACAGCACTGTCCTGCACGTCGGTCATACCATCTCCTGAACTGCATCGTTGAAATCCAGGCCCGCGGGCGGCTGCACGGCGCGCGCCTGGCACCCGATCGCGCGCCAGCCCTTCACCATCAGCTCGCCGCAGATCCGCGCGCGCTCGGCGCCGGTCACCGCGCGCCGCACGATCGGCCCGCCCTTGCGCTCCACCAGGGCCTCGCCAAGGTATTGCCCGGTGCGCGGATGCTTTTGGCCGCGCAGCGGACTCATGTCGGCGTCAACCAGACCCACCACCTCGCCGCGGTGCCCGGGCACCAGAAAGCACGGCCGTTCGGGATCGGGTCGCACGTCGAACAGCGGCCAAACGTTGTTGCGCCATTTGCGCATCCCGCCTTGCAGGTTGTCGAGGCTCAGCGTCGCGATGCCTACGTCCCCGGCATCGGCCCTGCCGATCGCCATGCCGGACAGCACCGTCTCGTTGCCCTCGCCCACCCACAGCTTCGCATCCGGCCGGTATTCGCCCAGCACCACGCACCCGCGCCCGGTCGGACCCAGCATCAGGCGCTTGGGCAGCCACGGCTCCTTGTCGTCCGGCTTCGCCCAGAGCGCGCGCCGCTTCATCGTCCCCGTGCCTTCGGGGTTCAGGAAGGTGACGTGAACCCCCACCGGCACCCATTCCAGCGCCGGCACTTCGCCCATCATCGTCGGCACGCGCACAAGGGCCACGATCGCGGGCGCCGTCAGCACCTTGCGCGGGTCGGTGCCAGCCTCCCAGGGGAAGCACGGGCAGTCCGACATGTAGCGAAATTGCGCGAGGCGCTCCGCGCCTGTCAGAGCCTCCGGAACGCCGCGCCCCATGAAGTACCGCCGCACCGTGCGATCGTCGCGCCGCGCGTGCTTCCAGATCCAGCGCCCCATGTCGAGCGTGTCGATCTTCGGCCGCTGCGCCCGGCGCCGGGGCTGGTCTGTCTTGACGCGCTGCACAGGCCCGCGCGCTGCGCGCTCGTCCCCGCCCGCCTCGCAGATGCCTGCCATGCGCTCGAGATCGGCCAGCGCGTCCACGAACGACCAGCCTTTCATGTCCATCACGAACTTGAACATGTCGCCATGCCAGCCACAGCCGAAGCAGTGGCCGAAGCCGTCGCCCTTATCGGCATCCTTCACGCTGAAGCTCAGCGATTCGCTGCCGTGGAACTCGCACTTGGCCCGCCGCCGTCCGCTTCCGGCCGAGCCGGTCAGCTTCCAGCTGCGCGCGATGACCTCGCCGATCGTCAACCGCCGGCGCACTTCGGCCTTGCGCTCGTCAATCGTCGGCATCGCCGTCCTCCACGGGCGCGGTCAGTTCGGCCAGCTTCGTGTGCGCGGCGCGCTGGATCCGCAGGGCACGGCCAAGGTCCATGTTCGGCCCGGTCCCGCACATCTCGCGCGCCTGCGCCGCCATGCGCATCACGTCGGTTGCGACGAGGCACACCTCCATGCGCGTCGGCCCCTGCGGGCCCAGGTCGGAATAGGCCGACATCAAGCACGCCCCCGATTGAGGACGCGCGTCTTCGGACTACGCTTGGTAGCCATATTCACCTCATCTCTCGCAGCTGCATCAGCCCGGCGGGCGCCGGCTTCAGGATCCGACCAGCAGCAGGGCCAGACCCCAGGCAAAGCCCAGACTGCCGCCGCCTGCCACGATCGCCAGCGCGGTCGCGTACAGGGCAAAGGCAGAGCCGCCGGGCTCGTCTTCGTCTTCCGTCACAGGCTTGCCTCCTGCCTCAGGATGTCCACATAGCGGTTCAGCCCTTCGCGGCGGACGCGGACGAAGCCGCCTTCCACCAGCAGGCGAAGGCGGTAATCCGCGGCATTGCGCGTCGGCAGTTCGGCCCGATCCGCCAGCAGGTCCAGGCTGGGCAGCGGGCCGCCGCCTTCCGCGATATCGGCCAGCACTTGCAGCAGCCTGGCCTCTGGTCGCCCCTCGATCGGACAGGCCACCGCAGCCGAATTGGCGCTCGTCGTCGCCCCGTGCCGCTTCTGCAGGAAATACCGGAAGCCCCGGCCATCGTTTTCCCGCTCGCGCAGCAGGTGGCACAGGCCCTCGTCGTGCCAGGCGCGCACCAAGGCGGCAGTCGCGGCCGTTAGGCTGACGGCAGGCCCGATCGCATAGGTGACGCGCTCGCCTGCCCGCGCCTTGCGAAACCGGCGCTCCAGCTCGGCCGCGTCGACATAGGTCGTCAGCGGGCCGATCTTGTAGTGCGCGCTGTCTCGATCGAGCCGGCCGGACATGATCACGCCCCCGCCGCGGCGCAATACAGCGCCCGCAGCCGCGCGAGAGAGGCCTGCGCCTCGTCGATCTGCCGCGTGATCTCGCTGCAATCCTGATCGCAGACCTTGCCGTCGCGGTGCGCCGCCTGGATGGCGGCGGCAATGTCGCCGAACTCGGCCATGGCCGCGACAAGCGCATCGTTGGGGTTCATCGTCGAAGTGGCGACGGAGGGCAGCCGATGGACGACATGCCCCAGCTCGGCCGCCATCGCCGAAAGGATCGGCGGCGCGTCCCCCAGCACCATACACAGCTGGTCCAGTTCGAACGCGCACTCGACCGGCGGGAACACGTCGTCGTTGCGGTTGTGCCACCGGCCAACCGTGGAAGGCTGGCGCTTGGCGGTCAGCGCAGCGCTATCCTTGCCCCCGTTGCGGGAGATCGCCTGGACGACTGCAAGCTTGAGGCGGGCAACAGCCGGCGTCATGCGGGGGCCCCGACCGACCCGTTAGACTTTTCGCCGGATTGAATAATGGACGCTTCGTCCTGCACTGCGGCATCAGCGCAGCCATGAGCCAACTCGTCCAGATCCTCCGGCAACTCCCTTCCCGCGGCGGTAGCAGCGAGCCGCAGATGAGCCATGCGCGAAGGCGGGATACCGATGCGCCGCCAACTATGGACCGTCGATGTTGGAGCTTCGATCAGCCGAGCGACCGCGGAAGTGCCACCTAGATGATCAATCACGAGATTGGCGGGAGTGTTCATGCTCCCAGTTATGCGATGAGCGCAAACTTACTGCAAGACCGTTTTTGCGATATTAGCGATTGCGATAATCGCAGGCCGTTGGTTCATGGCCCTATGAACGCGGAAGACATCAAGGCAGAGCTGCGCCGCAGGAACATGAGCCAGCGTGATCTCGCTGAGGCCGTTGGCATGAGTGAGAACCACCTGTCCAAGTCGCTTGCTGGGAAGCGGCAGTTTCGCTTGGCCGAGATGGACGCGATCAGGGTTGAACTGGCACCGGAGCCAGACAGCTACTCAATCAGGACTATACCCTTGCTTGGCTCTGTGCCGGCGGGGGACTTTCGCCCGGAAGAGCAGCGGGGCGGGATGCGGATACCTGTGTCAGATCCAGGCACGCCCGCTGGAGCATATGCACTCAAGGTGGACGGAGACTCGATGGATCTCATCGTTCCAGACGGGACCACCATCATCATCGATCCGGACGACAAGGCGCTCTGGCCAGGCCGGAGGTATGTCATCCAGACGGAAGATGGCGAGACGACCTTCAAGGAATTTCAGGCTGATCCCGCGCGACTGGTGCCGTGCTCCAGCAACCCTGCCCACAAGGAAATACCGCTGGGCGCTGCCCCTGTGACAGTGGTCGGAAGAGTATATTCATACACCTTGCGGGACGTAGATTTGCCTAGGCGCACACTTTAACAAAGCGCGCATGCAGCTCTTCGATCTCACCTGGGACTGATACGAAGAAGTCTCCCCACTCGTCGTAATCGCCAAGGCCAAGCTCGAGCGCGTCCTGCTCTGCCTGCCGCTTCAGCGGGCGCCATGGCCCTTTGGCTTCACCAAACACTCGCACGCGGTAGTAGAGCACTCGCGACCTCCTTTCGAATCAGGTTGATACGTGTACTGCCATAATGAGAACAAAAGTTGAACACGGATTGGCCTTGTTGAGGTTCGCAGAAAGGTCTGAGCAGGGTACAGCGCCTCACAAGCGCGCCAGAACGCTGCGATGATCGCAAATCCGTTTCCCGATTTGCGAAGTTCGCAAATTTCGACTTGACGTTCAGTTTGCGATGATCGCATATTGCACTCCAACAGGCACACCGCCTGATGGAGGCTTCAATGCTCAACGTCAGTGCTCCGTACCCGCACGCCGGGTCCACCGCATACTTCGACGATATCGACCTCGACGGTAACGACATCGTCCGCAAGGTGCGCATCATCGCGCACAAGCCCGAGGATCTGGTGCTGGTCGCCATCCGCGACCGCCTTTACCCGCGCGAGATCGCCAGCGGGAACCGCACCGTCTCCCTTTCCCAGCTGCGCGAAACCGAACAGCCCGTTCCCTCCAAGCCCTCGGGTCGCACCAAGGGCCGCCGCCGGTGAGCCTCGCCCTCGCCCCTACGGACGAGGCCACCGGCGGCACCGTCTCACCCGACCTCGCGCGCCTCGGCCTGCTGGCCGAGGAGTGGAAGGCCGCACAGGAACATCGCCGCCGCGCGGCCGAGGAACTGCTCGCCGCGCAGGAGCGCCTGCGCAACGCCGCCGCCTCGGCCGAGGCCGCCGAAAGCCGGTTCCGGGAAGCCTGCCCCGCAGCTTTCGGCATCGCCCCGAAGATCGTCAGCGCGCACCCTGTCGACGCTTGGGTGGCCACCCGCTGCGATACATCGGATCGCCTGGCCGCCACCGGCTCATCCAGCCTCTACCGCGACTTCATCGAATGGTGCGTGGGCTCCGGTTTGCCGCAGGCCGATCCGGGACGCTGGCCGCAGACGCGCTTCGGCCGTGAACTGTCGGATCGCGGCTTCACGGCCCGAAAGAACCGCCTCGGCCATACGTTGCGGGTCGGGCTGAGCCTGCGCGGGGAGTCCGGCCGTGGCTGATCTCGCCCAGCTCGCTGCGATCGCCGCCGACGAGCACGCGCGCCGGTCGTCCGCCGCCAGGCGCAAGGTCGCTGCGGGCGAATTGCCGGAGCACGTCGCCAACCGCGAGTTGATGCCCTGGCACGCGATCGCGGTGCTCTGCGGCGCACCCGGCGTGCTGGCGCAGGAAGTCACCGACTACCGGCGCACCATCGTCCACTACCCGGGCAATGGTGCACCGGCCGTCTACGGCCACCTTCTGCCCGAGCAGGATGCGCGCTGGGAACTTGCGAGCGCCCTGTGCGCGCCCGGCAGCTGGCGGGAGGCACTCGGCAAGGCGCGCGATGCCGCGCTGGGCAAGGCCACCACGCCCGAGCGCGTCGCCCGTGCCCGCAACCTGTGCATCCTCGCTCGCGCACTGGACGTGCCGCTGACCGCAGCTTCCTGCGCGCGCCCGGTCACACCCGAGAGGAAGGCCGCGTGACCGAACGCCGCTCGTTCGCCGTCGATCTTCGACACGAGGGAGACGCGCCGCTGCTCGACCAGCTCGAGACTTGGTTCCTCTACGCCAACGTCCTCTGGGTGGTCCTGGCAACGCTGCTGTCCATCGCTCTGCCCTGCATCGTCATGATGGCGCTCGTCAGGGCTTTCTCGTGATCACCAGGCCCCCCGCTGGCCCGGGCTCGTACCGCCCGGGCCGCACGAGGATCGTCGTCGCCGGCGCCGCCATGTCGGCGGCGGCGATCCTCACCTTCCTCTGCAAGCTGTTCCATCCCTGAAGGAAGCGCCGCCATGGCATCGCCCAAGCCCGCCAATCTGAAAGTGAATCCGCCGCTGGGGCGCATGCCCGTGCTCCAGTTCCTGCCTCCGGCAGAACTGGGGATCGATCCCGCCTACCAACGCTCGGCCGAAGGTGGAGACAGCCAGGCGCTCATCCGTCGCATCGCACAGGACTGGGACTGGGATCTGTGCCAGCCTCTCGTCGTCGCACGCCGGCAGCAGGGCCAGGGCGAGGCATTCTACGTCATCGACGGGCAGCACCGCCTTCTGGCGGCCAAGCTGCGCGGCGACATCGCCCAGCTGCCCTGCAATATCCGCTCCTACCCGAATGTCTCGGCGGAGGCGGCAAGCTTCGTGAAGCTCAACCAGCAGCGCAAGCCGCTTTCGAAGCTGGACCTGTTCAAGGCGGCCGTGGCCAGTGGCGATGAAGAAGCCTGTGCCATCGTCGAGGCCATGGAAGATGCAGGCCTGCGCGTGGCACCGCACAACAACCCCACCGCCTGGAAGCCGGGCATGGTTTCGAACATCTCCGGGATCCAGGCCTCGTGGAGAAAGCACGGCAAGCGCCGCACGGCCACCGCGCTGCGCGCGCTGTCCTCGGCATATGCCGGGCAGTTCCTGCAGCTGGCGGGCACGATCTTCCCGGGCATCGCCGCCGTTTCTTTCGATGAGCACATCCGCAACAAGATCTTCCTGCACGATCGGCTCGAGAAGTTCATCACGATGCTGGCGATCCGCAGCCAGGATGAATGGCGCAAGGACATCAGCGCTCTTCGCATCGACAACACCGGGCTGAGCCTTTCCGCTGCGAGCGAACGCGTGATCCGCGATGCCTGGGCCCGGGCCAACGGCACACCTGTCACGACGAGCCCGGCGCCGCGGCCACAGGCTCCGGCACCTGCGCCGCGCACCATCGCGACAGCCATGCAGACGGGAAAGCGCTGGTGCGACCAGTGTGACCGGGGCGTAGATCACCGCGAGATCGCCGCCTGCCGTGACAGCCACTGCAAGGTCAAGGGCGCTGCCTGATGCCTCGCCTTACCCCCATCAACCAGCGCATGTCGGAAGGACGCGACGCCGCGATCGACGCATGGAACAAGGGACACGATCTCCCGGCCTGCCCCTACGGCCGCGCCACCAAGAGCGCCCTGTTCTGGAACGATGGCGCCGCGCGCGCCCAAGCCGGGCTGGCGCGCGCCCAAGCTGCACTGGAACAGGTGATGAGGATCGGCGCGTGACCGGGCCCACCTCGATCGAGGCGGTGCCGATCGACGATGCCGCCCGCGACGGCCCCTTTCAGCTCGTCTTCGCCGATGGCCGCTGCGCCCTGGTCCGCTTCGCTGGCGAACACTGGGTCTTCTCCAGCGGCATCCCCTTTCCCGACCAACCGACCCGCTATCACCCCCGAAAGGACTGACCCTTGTCCGATGCCACAGCCACCGACTTCTCCGACCTGGACGAGGGAGTGATCGCCCCGATTCCGCTAGATCGCCTGATGCTGTCCACCCTCAACGTCCGCCAGACCGAGCGCGCGGCCGACGTCGATTCGCTTGCAGAGGACATCGCCGCACGCGGCCTGAAGCAGAACCTCGTGGTAGTGCCCGCGCACTTCACCAGCGGTGAGGCGCGTCCGGAGCACATGGCTGGTGAGCCGCTCGCTTCAGGCGGGAAGAACGTGTGGGACGGCCGGTTCGAAGTCATCGCCGGTGGCAGGCGTTTCCAGGCGATGCAGCTGCTGGTCCAGCAGGAACGCCTGTCGCCTACCTACCCTGTCCCCTGCATGGTCGAATTCCGCGACGAAGCGGCCGAGACATCATTGTCGGAGAACCTCCACCGCGTTGCCATGAACCCGGCCGACGAGTTCGAGGCATATCGCATAATCGTCGAGCGGGCGACGAAGCACGGCCTCGATGCCGATCCTGTCGCCTACTGCGCCAAGCGTTTCGGCGTCAGCGTCAAGCACGTCAACGGCCGCCTTCGCCTCGCCACCCTCGCGCCCGAGATCCTCGACGCCCTACGCGCCAACGAGATCGGCGTGGACAGCGCAAAGGCCTACGCCGGTACGGAAGATCATGCGCTCCAGGTGAAGGTCTTCGCTGCGCAGAAGAAGTCAACGTGGAAGCCTCATGACCCGCAGCAGGTCCGCCAGGCCCTGCGCGGGGAAACCTTGCCGCTGTCGAACGCGCAGGTGAAGTTCGTCGGGCTCGATGCCTACCTTGCCGCCGGCGGGCGTACCGAAGTCGAAATGTTCATGGGCACGGAAGGCGAAGAGCGCATCGTCGACGTCAAGTTGGTGAAAAAGCTCGCCAGCACCAAAGCTGAGGAATTGGTCGCACCAGCGGCCAAGAAGGACGGCTTCGCGTCGGGCCTGCTTGCCGCAGGGGTTGGCAAGCACAACGCCGTGTGGCCCAAGGACCCGAAGGAAATGGAGCGGATCCCCAGCTGGGGCGATCAGCCGACGAAGGCTCAGAAAAAGAAGTGCGTCGGCGTCTATGCGATCGACGGCGACGGTGTCGGTATCGAGCACATCGGCACATTCCGCCCGATCGAGAAGAAAGCAGAGCCCGCGCCGAGACGCGACTGGGCGGCCGAGCACGCCGCCGAGCAGCGCAAGGAGCTGATCGAAACGCGCGCCGGGCGAATGACCCTGCCGCCCTTTGCAGGTACGCCGCTCGAAGGGCGAGCATTCTGGCCGAACAGTGATTGGCATAGCGGCATCGAGCCCGACGACACCGACGATGCCTTCAAGTTCGTGGTCGTGCACGTGCGCGTACCCGTCTCGGAGATCGAAGCGAACCTCGCCGACGCGGAGCGTCTGGTCGACGAGGAAGAGGCGGCAGCACAGCGCACAGCTCTGCTCGAACAACTGCGCGCCGAACGGATCGCTGCGGAAGAAGCAGCGGCGCAGGAGCAGAGCGCATGACGAAGAACGATCGCACCGTTCCGCCCGTGATGCACTTCCCCACGCACGAGGAGGGCCTGAAGCGCTGTCTGGTGATGACCAGTACTGCCGTTCACACCGCGACCCTCCATTCGGGCACCTCGTTCGCGGCGCTGGTGATCAACGCGCCGCAGCACCCTTGCGGCGCCGCCGTCCTGATGGACCGGGCAGAAACCGAAGCCATGATCGCTCTTCTGCAGAATGCTTTGGATGATGCCGACCGATTGAATGCCGGGAAGCTTCCGCTTGCTGGTCGGGAAAAGGGGTCGCTGCAGTGACATGGCCGTTCGGCGCCATGCGCCCCTTCGCCTATGGCGGCCTGCTGGTCGATCCGCCCTGGCACTTCGCCAACTACTCGGAGGCTGGCGAGGAGAAGAACCCGTCGGCGCACTACAAGTGCATGTCGCTGGCCGACATCGCCGCGCTCCCGGTCGGCCATCTGGCCGCGCCGGACTGCGCGCTGTTCATGTGGGCCACGGCACCGCTCTTGCCCGAGGCGGTGGAGCTGCTGCGCGCGTGGGGCTTCACCTTCAAGTCGGCCGCCGCCTGGGCGAAGCAGTCCAGCACTGGCAAGGCATGGCATTTCGGCACCGGTTACGTCTTCCGATCGGCCGCCGAGTTCATCCTGGTGGGTACGATCGGCAAGCCCAAGGTCCAGTCGCGCTCCGTGCGCAACCTGATCGTCGCGCCCGTGCGCGAGCACAGCCGCAAGCCCGACGACCAGTACACCATGGTCGAGGCTCTGTACGAAGGGCCCTACGCCGAGATCTTCAGCCGCAACAGCCGCCCGGGTTGGGACTGCTGGGGCGATGAGGCAGGCAAGTTCGTGGAGCCCGCCGATGCGTGATCCCGCGCTCAAGATCGCACAGGAGCTCATGGCGGATGAAGACGCCCGCCGCGTCATCGCCGAGCTTTGCTGCTGGTACGACGATGCAATCCCCTACGCCCGCGAAGTGGCGCGCGACCTGGGCATGCCGGTCGAACAGCTGCGCCGCATCCTGCACCGCCTGATCGATGGTGGATACGCCACGTACGGCCCGCTCTATCGCGAGGACGACGGCATGCCGATCGGCTCCAGCTACTCGCTGACCGAAACGGGCGAGCAGCTGCGCCAACATATGCCCGGCTTTCCCGAAGCGGTGGCAGGCCGATGAGGCGTTCCGCCAAGCGCAAGGCGCGGCTGCGCCGCGACCGGGTCGCCCTTCTACGCCAGGCTCAGCGAAAGCGCTGCGGATCCTGCGGCGGCCGGGTGCCGCCTGTCGGTGCGCGCTGCTCGGCCGCCAATCGCCCGACGCTCGATCACGTGGTGCCGCGTGCGGCCGGCGGCGCCAACGCGATCGGCAACCTGTTGATGATGCACCACCGCTGCAACCACGCGAAAGCAGACCGCGCACCGACAGGATGCGAACTGCTGATGCTGGCCGCCGCCAACGCAAGGCTCGGCCTGTGACCCTGCCCCACTGCCTCATCTGCGACGACACCGGCTTCAAGGATCACGCGAGCTTCCGCATGGACCCGTGCGACCACCTGCAGCTGCCGCCGCTGCCCGCTTTGAAACCCTGCCCGAATCCGTCGTGCGGCAGCATCAGGATCGTCTTCAGGTCGGACCCAAGCACCGGCCAGACGATCGCCTGCCGCGACTGCGGCCTGTCGACCACCCAGGGCGAGCAGGATCACCAGTACGCCACCTGGAATGGCCTGCTGCGCGCGGATCTCGGCCCGCCCAGGGCATGGCTCTACACCAGCCGCTTCGGCGATGCAGAACTGATCTTCAACCGCAACACCGAATACGCGGTGCGCCTGCGCGAGCAAGGATACTCCGAGTCGGCGCTGCATCATGGCGCACTCACCGCGGAGATCTCCGGCCAGTGAGCACCTCCGCGCGCCTCCCCGATCTTGACCCGGCCGTCGTCGAGTTGGTGAAGGCCCTTGCGCGCGCAGCCGCCGCGAATGACATTGCCCGCCTTCGACAAAAGGATTCGCCTTGTGATGTCGGTTCCGCCGATCGATCCGGCCACTGAATGCGTGAAGCGCTGACCCGATGCGCACTCTCATCTACGCCCGCTACTCGAGCCAGCTGCAGAATAGTCGTTCGATCGATCAGCAGGTCGAAGTCTGTCGTGAACGCGCTGCGCGCGAGGGCTGGGCCGTTATCGACGTCTTCATGGATTATGCGATCGGCGGCGGCGCCGGCACCAACGAGGCGCAGCGCCCCGGCCTTGCCGCCATGCTCTCGCGAGTCGAGCAGGGCGACATCGAGCAGGTCCTAGTCGATACGACGAGCCGCATCGCTCGCAACCAGGGCGACAGCCACCACATCCGCGATCGCCTGAACTATTGGGGTACCCGCCTGTTCACGCTGGGCGACGGCGAGATCGATCGCTTCAAAGGAGCGATCAAGGGTCTTCTCGACGAGCAGCAGCGTGTTGAACTGCGCCATAATATCAAGCGCGGTCAGCGTGACACCGTGGCGCAGGGCCGATCACCGGCAGGCATTGCTTATGGGTACCGAACCGCCAATCGCATCGATCCCAATGGCCGCCCTGTCCGTGGCCTGCGTGAAATCGACGCCGAGCAGGCAGAAATCGTGCGCCGGATCTTTCGCGACTACGCTGCCGGCATCAGCCCGGTGGCGATCGCCCAGCGTCTAAACGCGGAAGGCGTACCCGGACCGCGCGGCGATCGCTGGCGGGCGACAACCATCCGACCGGATCGTACGCGCGGCAACGGGATGCTTCAGAACCAGCTCTACATCGGGAGGATCATCCACAATCGCACGTCGAAGGTCATAGAGCCGGTCACGCGCACCGTTCGCATACGGCCGAACCCTCCTGAGCAATGGGTGATTGAAGATGTGCCGCATCTGCGCATCCTTGATCAGGATCTCTGGGACGAGGTCCAGAACGGATTGCGGCGGCTCGAGGGGACGGTGCCGCACAAGGCACGCAGGGCTCGGCACCTGCTGTCCGGCCTGGGGTTCTGCGGTGAGTGCGGAAGCCCCTACATCGTTCGTTCGCGTACATACTGGGGCTGCTCCGGTCGCCGCGAGGGGAACAACTGCTCGAACAACCGCACGGTCGCGAACGCCGATTACGAGGAGCGCGTCCTCCAGGGGCTGAAGCGGCACATGCTCGACCCGCGCCTCGTGGCGATCTGGGTGAAAGAATTTCACGAAGAGAGGACCCGGCGCACGGCCGATCTCAAGCGCGAGCGCCGCGACCTGGAACGCAAGCTCTCCGAATCATCGGCCAAGGTGACGCGCCTGGTCGATGCTATCTCCGGCGGCGCCGGTGAGTTCCAGGAGATCCGCGATGCCCTGACCAAGGCTCGGGCTGATCGCGATGCTGCTGCCGCCCAGCTCGCCGAGTTGGAAGCCTTGCCGGTCATCACCCTGCACCCTGCCATCGCTGAGGACTACCGCCGGCAAGTGCAAGAACTGACCGCCGCGATCTCCGACCCGGCCGCACGCGACGGCGCCATGCCGGCGATCCGCCAGCTGATCGACCGTATCGTCCTGCGCCCCGCAAAAGGCGAGCGCGGCATCGAGATCGAGGTAGAAGGACGCCTCGCGGCGATCGTCGCGCTGGCTACCGGTCGGAAGGTTGAACCCGTCAGTACGGCAAAGGTGGAGCGGGTAGCGGGAATCGAACCCGCATAGCCAGCTTGGAAGGCTGGAGCTTTACCACTAAGCTATACCCGCTCATGCCGTGGTGCGAGCGCGCTTGCCACGGCGCGGGGGGCTTCGTCAACGACTCTCTTGCCCTCGCCCGCAATCGCCCGGGCGGCTTCTGCCGTTCGCCCCCCGGAATTGCCCGGGTTTCCAGCGGTTCAGCCCATTCCCTTGTGCCTTCCTGTATTCTCTTGCCCTACCGGCGATGATAGCCTTTTGCCGGAAACCAGAGGATCGAGAACGCCATGAACACTTCACGGACCCGCGCGCCATCCGAGAGTGCCGGCGCCGGCACCTCGGGTCAGGGACCGGTCGCACGGCGGCGCGGCGCGCTCGACATGCTGATGAATTCGGGCCTCGGCAAGATGCTGCGCGGGATCGGCGTGGCGCCCCGGCAGGACAGGGGCGAAAGCCTGCTCGACCTTGCCGATGCGCTGCTGTCGCTGCGCGGACGCGCCTCGGGCCCGGCCCTCGCCTCGGCCTTCTTCGACCTCTATGAGGCGAGCGATCTCGAAACCCGGCAGGACTTTCTGGGCAAGATCCACGATCTCCACCCCGCCGACGCCGAGGCGATCGACAAGGCCATCGCCGCGTGGACGAAGAAGCGCGACGAGGCATCGGCCCTTGCGCTCAACGCCGCGAGCAAGTCCCCCAGCCGCCGCCTCATCAACCAGCTCAACCTCGCGCCGCAGGGGACGCAGCGACTGATCGGCCTGCGCGAGGACCTGCTGGCGGTGCCCCGCGCCGCTACGACGCCGGGCCTCGCGGCGCTGGACCGCGATCTGGAGAACGCCTTCACCGCCTGGTTCAACGCCGGTTTCCTGGAACTGCGCCGCATCGGCTGGGACAGCTCGGCCCAGTTGCTCGAACGCATCATCCGCTACGAGGCGGTGCACCAGATCCAGGGCTGGGACGACCTGAGGCGGCGGGTGGAACCGGCGGATCGGCGTTGCTACGGCTTCTTCCACCCGCAGATGCGCGACGACCCGCTGATCTTCGTGGAAGTGGCGCTGACCGCCGGCATCCCCGGCGCGATCCACGAGATCATCTCCGAGGAGCGCGAGGGCGTGGATCCACGCGATGCGACCTGCGCCATCTTCTACTCGATCAGCAATTGCCAGGTTGGCCTGAAAGGCATCCCCTTCGGCAACCACCTCATCAAGCGGGTGGTCGGCCTGCTGAAAGACGAGCTGCCGCACCTCAAGACCTTCGCCACGCTCTCGCCCGTGCCCGGCTTCGCCCGGTGGCTGGCGAAGGAGCGGGACGGCGCCGCCCCCGTACCGGGCGCCAGCGAACTGCGCCAGCTGGCCGCGCGCTACCTTGTCGGGTCCAGCGGCAACGGGGAAGCCAGCGGCGAACGCGCGAGGAGCGGCGCGGGCAAGGTGAGCCAGCCGCTCGACCCGGTGGCACGCTTCCATCTCGGCAACGGCGCGCGGCTTGAGGCCGTCCACGCCAACGCGGACCTGTCGGCCAACGGGCAGAAGCAGTCGCACGGGGTGATGGTGAACTACCTCTACGAGCTGGCCGACATCGAGGCGAACGTCTTCGCGCTCAACGAACTGGGCACCGTAG
Organism: Novosphingobium silvae; assembly: GCF_009856825.1. GTDB lineage: Bacteria > Pseudomonadota > Alphaproteobacteria > Sphingomonadales > Sphingomonadaceae > Novosphingobium > Novosphingobium silvae. The sequence goes on from NZ_WVTD01000017.1 coordinate 41,883, forward strand.
CCACGTCGAAGTCGGTGCAGGCGCTGCTCGAGCCGGAGCCGGCGGCGAGGAAAGGCAAGGCGGCCAAGGATGCAGTCGCCGCCTGAGCGCATGTCGATGCGCTAAGGCCATGCCCTCGGGGCTCTAGCCCTTGTTTCCCCTCGGCCCCGTCGCCGGGCGCGTCAGTGCCCTTCGTAGGCCAGCAGCGCCTGTACCCTGACGCCCGCGTCGCGCAGCCGCTCGGCCCCGCCAAGCTCGGGCAGGTCGATCGCGAAGTGCGCGCCGATCACCTCGCCTCCCGCCCGGCGAAGCAGTTCGACGGCAGCAAGCGCTGTGCCGCCCGTGGCGATGAGATCGTCAACGACGATCACCCGGGCCCCGTCCGGCACTGCCCCGGGGTCTACCTCCAGCGTGTCGGTGCCGTATTCGAGCGCGTAGTCGATCGCGAGGACCGGAACCGGGAGCTTGCCGGGCTTGCGCACCGGCACGAAGGGCAGGCCCATCCGCGCGGCGACGGCGGCGCCGAAAATGAAGCCGCGCGCCTCGATCCCGGCGATCACTTCGGCCCCGTCGGCTTCCGCGCGCGCCGCCAGGTGGCCGACGGCCGCTGCAAAGCCTGCCCCGTGGCCGATGAGAGTGGTGACGTCGCGAAAGAGGATGCCGGGCTTGGGGAAGTCCGGGATCGTGCGGATCAGGCCGCGAAGGTCGTCGAGCGTCACTGGGGATTTCTCCGGCATGGGGGTCTGCGCAGGCGGCGCGATACAGGAAAGAAGGCCGCCAGGGCAACCGTTCCCGAATGCAAAGCGCCCCGCCATCGGGGAATGGCGGGGCGCATGGCAGGATTGGCAAGCCGGTTTGTGGGCGGGAAGCTCAGTGCTTCTTGCCGGCCCATATATTGCGGTAAGACATGTATCCCAGCACCGTGGCGAAGAGCAGGAAGAGACACACGGCAAGGCCGGTCTGCTTGCGCTTCTCGAGCTTGGGCTCGGCGGTCCAGATCAGGAAGGCAGAGACGTCCTTCGCCATCTGGTCGACCGTGGGGCGGGGATTGCCCGCGCCGTATTCGACCTGCCCCTCGCCGGTGAGCGGCGGCGCCATCGCGAGGTTGAGGTTCGCGAAGTACGGGTTGTAGTGCAGGCCGGACGGGGTCTTGGCGTCCGGGAACTTCTTCAGCAGCTCGGCCGGCTGGGCCTGGTAGCCCGTCAGCAGCGAGTAGACGTAGGCCGGGCCGTCATGGCGGGCCTTGGTCATCAGCGACAGGTCGGGCGGAACCGCGTTGTTGTTGGCGGCGCGCGCGGCGATGTCGTTGGCGAACGGCTTGGGGAAGTAATCGGTCGGCATGCCCGGGCGGCTGTTCGCCTCACCGGTGGTCTGGTCGGTGCCCGGAACCTGGAAGCCGGCCGCGATCGCCTTCACCTGGCCTTCGGAATAGCCCAGCTGCTCAAGGTCGCGGAAGGCCACGTGGCTCAGCGAGTGGCAGGCCGAGCAGACTTCCTTGTAGACCTGGAAGCCGCGCTGGAGCTGCTGCTTGTCGAACTTGCCGAACGCGCCGTCGCTGGCGAAGTGGACTTCCTTGGGGTGGCGGTGGAACTCGTGCTCGGCGGTCTCGGCGGCCGGCTCGGTCGCCCAGGTGTAGAAGCCGAGGCCGAACGACCACGCCAGCGCCACCGTGAAGAACAGCCCGACGAGGATCGAGAGAATGCGTGCCATGTCTTTCGTCTTTCGTTCTGGCTGGATCAGGCGGTGTGGCCGGGGGCCGTCTCGGGGTGGACGGCTTCGGTTGCGCCGTGCGCCGGGCGAAGGTGCGACCCCTCATCGTGGCCGAGAACCGATTCCGTGATCGAGTAGGGCAGCGGCAGCGGCTTCTCGATGGCGGAGACGACCGGCAGGACGATCAGGAAGTGCGCGAAGTAGTACAGGGCCGCGAGCTGGCTGAGCATCACGTAGGGTTCTTCCGCCGGCGCGCCGCCGCAGTAGAACAGGACCGCCATCGTCGGGATCAGGCCGAACCAGAAGAACTTCTTGTACGCCGGGCGATAGTTGCTCGAACGCACGGGCGAACGGTCGAGCCAGGGCAGGAAGAACCACACCAGGATCGCGCCGAACATGGCGAGCACGCCCATCAGCTTGGCCGGGATGATGAAGAAGTCCTGCGTGAAGGCGCGCAGGATCGCGTAGAATGGCCAGAAGTACCATTCCGGAACGATGTGCGCCGGGGTGCTCATCGGGTTGGCCGGGATGTAGTTGTCCGGATGGCCGAGCGCGTTCGGGAAGTAGAACACCGCGATCGAGAAGAGCAGCGCGAAGGCGCCCACGGCCCAGCCGTCCTTTGCGATGAAATAGGGGTAGAAGGGAACCGTATCGCTCTCGCTCTTCACCTCGACGCCGGTCGGGTTCGAGGAGCCCGGGATATGCAGCGCCCAGATGTGCAGCACGACCACGCCCACGATGACGAACGGCAGCAGGTAGTGCAGCGAGAAGAAGCGGTTGAGCGCGGCATTGTCGGGCGCGAAGCCGCCGAGCAGCCACTGCTGGAGCGGCTCGCCCACGAAGGGGATCGCGCCGAACAGGCCGGTGATGACCTTGGCGCCCCAGAAGCTCATCTGGCCCCAGGGAAGCACGTAGCCCATGAAGGCGGTGGCCATCATGAGCAGGAAGATCACGACGCCCAGCAGCCACACCATCTCGCGCGGGGCCTTGTACGATCCGTAATAGAGGCCGCGGAAGATGTGGATGTAGATGACGACGAAGAACGCCGAGGCGCCGTTGGCATGCGCATAGCGCATCGCCCAGCCCCAGTTCACGTCGCGGACGGTCTGCTCGATCGTATCGAAGGCGACAGCGGTGTTGGCCGCATAGTGCATGGCCATGACGATGCCGGTGACGATCTGGATCGTCAGGCAGATCAGCGCGAGGAAACCGAAGTTCCAGAAGTAGTTGAGGTTGCGCGGCACCGGATAGCCGGCGCCCACGGCGTTGTAGACCAGCCGGGGGATGGGCAGCTTTTCGTCCATCCACTGCATGAAGGGATGGTTCGGCTTGTATTCGTTGGCCCAGGGAAAGCTCATGTTCGTGATCCTCTCTCTTGGCCTCAACCGATCTTCACGACGGTGTCTGATGAGAACTCGTATTCCGGAACCTCGAGGTTCGAGGGCGCAGGGCCCTTACGGATACGAGCGGCGGTGTCGTAGGAAGATCCGTGGCAGGGGCAGAAGTAACCGCCGAACTCACCCTTCACCTCACCCTCGCCGGCGCCCAGCGGCACGCAGCCCAGGTGGGTGCACACGCCCATGGTGATGAGCCAGTTCTCCTTGCCCTCCTTGGTGCGCTCGGCGAGCGTCTGGGGATCGCGAAGGGACGAGGCATCGACCGCGTTCGCTTCCTCGATCTCCTTGGGCGTCAGATTGCGCACGAAGACGGGCTGCTTGCGGAAGATCGCCTTGATCGCCTGGCCGGGCTGGATCGCGGAAATGTCGATCTCGGTGGAGGAGGCCGCGAGGACGTCGGCAGAGGCCGACATCTGGCTGATCAACGGGATGACGATCCCGACCCCTGCCACGCCCGCGGCGCTTACTGCGGCTATGTTGATGAAATCGCGCCGCCGCACGCCCTCTGTTTCTGCCATGTCTGCCCTTGCCTTGCTTTCGACAACCCACCGCCGGGGGGCCCGACAGGGGGGTCAATCTGACCACGGTATCCTGGTATCCCCCGTGCCGGTTCAAGACGCGCGCACAGCCCACGCCTCTGCCGACTTTGGGGGCCTGATATACACGAAAGACAAACGTGCCAACCGCCTTTTTGGCGCGCGCACAGTGCCGTAAACGCCGCCGCCCAAGTCGATGGACAAGTAATCTTGTGCATTTCGGTGGTGCTGGTGGCACGTTCGGCGCGCGTCCTCCTTGATGCAGGACAATCGCGAAGGGTTTTCAGCTTGGCGGAAAAGCGGGATTGCTCCGCTTTTCGCGCCAGAATGCGCGGCCTTCGGCGCTCAGGCGAGCGCGATCAGCGAGAACTGCCGGCCGTATGCCGGTTCGGCAAGATGCGTCGCGCGCCGGTAGGAATAGAAGCTGGCGGGCCGCGCATAAGTATCGAGCGCCAGGCCCTGCGCGTCTGCAATACCGCAGGCGCGAAGGCGGTGGAGCACATAGCTCGCCAGATCGAACTGGTGGCGTCCTTGCGCGCCCGGCGCGAAGAAGGCGGAATTTGCAGCATCGTCCGCGACGAATCGGGCGCGGAACCCCTCGTCGACTTCGTAGGAGCCTTGCGCGATGCAGGGCCCGACCGCAGCCACGATGCTTTCGCGCCGGGCGCCGAGCCGCTCCATTGCGGCGATGGTCGCATCGGTGACACCGCCGATGGCGCCTTTCCATCCGGCATGGGCGGCACCGACGACCCCGGCCTCGCGGTCCGCCAGGAGGACGGGCGCGCAATCGGCGGTCAACACGCCCAGAACGACGCCCGGCCGGTCGGTCACCAGCGCGTCGGCATGGGGACGGGCATCGTCGGCCCATTCGCCCGCAATCACGCAGTCGGCGGAGTGGACCTGATATACGCTGGCGAGCCGGCCACCGGGTCGCACCGCCTGCACGGCAAGCGCGCGGTTGCGCGCGATCGCCACGGGATCGTCGCCCGATCCCAGCCCCACGTTCAGCCCCGCGACCGCGCCCGTGCTCACCCCGCCGCGCCGTCCGAGGAAGCCGTGGGGCAGTTCCTCGAGCAGCGGAGCGCGTAAGACCTCGACCGGAGCGACGGCCGGGCCGGCGACATCGTCAGCCAAGGCTCTTGGTCACCTGTTCGCGCACATCGCGCGAGAGCGAGGGCATGGCGGCGATGCGCTCCAGTTCCTCGCGCATCATCGCTGCGCGCACCGGCTCGATCCGACGCCAGCGGCCGAGCGCGGGCACGAAGCGCGCGGCGGTCTGCGGGTTGATCGGGTCGAGACGGCGGATGAGGTCGCCGATCATGCGATAGCCCTCGCCGTTTGCCGCGTGGAACGCCCGGGGGTTACCGGCGGCCGCCATGTAGAGCGCGCGCACGCGGTTCGGGTTGGTCATCGTGAAGTCCGGGTGCCCGGCCAGCGCCTTCACCTGTTCGAGGACGCGCGGGCCCAGAGCGCCCGCCTGCAGCGAGAACCACTTGTCGATCACCAGGGCATTGCCTGCGTAACGGCGGTGGAAATCAGCCAGGGCCTGCTCCCGCTCGGGAGCGTCGAGGCTGGCGAGGACCATCAGCGCGCCCTGCCGGTCGGTCATGTTGTCCGCTGCCTGATACTGCGCGAAGGCGCGGCGGGCGCCCTCGGCCGGATCGCCCGCGGCGATGAGGACGAGCGCCTGCGTCTTGATCTTACGCGCCCCGCGCGCCGCCGCATCGCGCGAGTAAGCCACCGCGAGCGCGCGATCGTGCAGCGCGCGCAGCTCGCTCGCCAGTTCGGTGCCGAGCCAGGCCTTGAGCGCTTCTCGCTCGGCGTGGATGGCGCCGGGGTCGCTGATCGCCAGCTGCTCGGCAAGGTAGGTCTCGGCCGGCAGGATCATCAACTCGCCGCGCATCAGGTCGTCGAGCGCAGGGTGGGCGAGCACCGCCGCATAGGCCGCGCCGATGGCCGCGCGCCCTTCGGCGCGGGTGGCATCGTCGAGCCGGCCGCTGACCGCCGCGACGAGATGCTGGACGACAAGGCCCTGCATCGCCTCGTACCGGGCGAAGGGATCGTCGTCATGCGCGGCAAGGAACACGAGGTCGGCGTCGACGCGCGGGAAGTCGATCGCGACCGGGGCGGAGAAGCCGCGGTTGATCGACAGGACCGGCGGCTTGGCGAAGCCCTCGAAGGTGAAGCTGTCCGCCGCCTTGTCTAGCACGACAAGCTGCTCGCCCCGGTGCTCTCCGGCGTCGCGGTCGTAGAGGGCGACGCGCAGGGGAATGGGCATGGGCTGCTTTTCGCTCTGCCCCGGAGTTGCCGGAACGGTCTGGGTCAGCGCGAGGGTTGCCGTGGTCCCCTCGTGCGAAAGCGTCGCCGTCACCTGCGGAGTGCCGGCCTGCGAGTACCACAGGCGGAACTGCCCGAGGTCGAGCCCTGCGCCGTCCTCGATCGCCTTGACGAAGTCCTCGCAAGTGGCGGCCTCGCCGTCGTGACGCTCGAAATAGAGGTCGGTGCCCCGGCGGAACCGCTCGGGCCCCGCCATGGTGCGCATCATGCGGATCACCTCGGCGCCCTTGTTGTAGACGGTGGCGGTGTAGAAGTTGCTGATCTCCTGAAACGAATCCGGCCGGATCGGATGGGCCAAGGGTCCGGAGTCCTCGGGGAACTGGGCGATGCGCAGCACGCGCACGTCCTCGATCCGCTTTACCGCCTCGCTGCCCATGGCGGCGCTGAACAGCTGGTCGCGAAGCACGGTGAAGCCTTCCTTGAGGCTCAGCTGGAACCAGTCGCGGCAGGTGACGCGGTTGCCGGACCAGTTGTGGAAGTATTCGTGCCCGATGACCCCTTCGACCGCATCGTAGTCGCCGTCGGTCGCGGTTTCCGGGTCGGCCAGGACGTAGCGGGTGCTGAAGACGTTGAGGCCCTTGTTCTCCATCGCGCCCATGTTGAAGTCCGACACGGCGACGATGTTGAACAGGTCGAGGTCGTATTCGCGCCCGAAGGTCTCCTCGTCCCACTTCATCGAGGCGATGAGCGACTCCATGGCGTGCTGGGTGCGGTTCTCGTCTCCGGGGCGGACCCAGATGTTGAGATCGACCTTGCGCCCGCCCATCGTCGTGAAGGTGGCATGGTTGGCGACGAGATCCCCGGCGACGAGCGCGAAGAGGTAGCTCGGCTTGGGCCAGGGATCGTGCCACTCGGCCCAGTGCGTGCCGTCCTCGCCTTCGCCGCTGGCCGTGCAGTTGCCGTTGGCAAGGAGGATCGGGAACTGCGCCTTGTCGCCGCTCATCCGCACGGAATAGGTGGAAAGCACGTCGGGCCGGTCGGGGAAGAAAGTGATGCGGCGAAAGCCCTCCGCCTCGCACTGGGTGCAGAGCATGCCGTTCGAGGCGTAGAGGCCCATCAGCTGGCTGTTGGCTGCCGGATTGACGCTGGTCTCGATCTCGATCTCGTGCGCCTCCCCGGTCAGCTCGACCAGGAGGTCGGCCCCGTCGAGCCGCCAGTCGTTCGCTTCGCGTCCGTCGACCCGCACCGCCAGCGGCGCGATCTGGTCTCCGTTGAGGCGCAGCGTCGCAGTGCCGTTGCCAGCGGGATTGCGCGTGACCGACAGGCGCGAGACGATGTGCGTGGCCTCGGCGCCAAGCCGGAAGTCCAGCGAGACCTGCGGCACCAGCCACGCAGGCGCAAGATAGTCCTCCCGGCGGATGACCGGCGGCGACTGCGGGGCAGGCGCGGCATCGGCGACCTTGGGGTTTTCCACGGGCTCGGAGGGTCTGCTGGCAATATCCATGAGGGCATACTTAGACGCTCGCAGGCGGATTGCCAGCACAGGCGTGCGAGACGGCGCATGGCCCCCTCCGTCCGGCCCTTCTCGAGGGGACGCCGCTTTCCGGCAGGACGCCGCTTTCCGAGAGGACAAGGCCTTTCCCGATGCCTCCCGCGCCGCTAAGCCCGGTGCCATGCCTCGCCTGTTCATCTTCGGTCTCGGCTACACCGCACGCTTCGTTGCCGCGCGCTTCGCCGCGCAGGGGTGGGAAGTCGTCTCGACCGGCACGCAGGGCACGCTCTCGTTCGAGGATGCCGGGAACGTGCGCGTCGCCCTTGCCGATGCCGATCACGTGCTCTCCTCTGTCCCGCCCGGCAACGAAGGGCGAGGCGAGCCGCTCGACCCGGTGCTGGAGCGCTACGGCGATGCCCTGCGCGGCAAGGCGCTGTCCTATCTCTCCTCGACCGGCGTCTACGGCGATGCGCGCGGCGCCTGGGTGGACGAAAGCGCGCCAGTGGGAACCGGGCGCCGCACCGCGCGCGCGGAGGCGGACGGGGCGTGGCTGGCGGCAGGTGCGCGGGTCTACCGCCTTCCCGGCATCTACGGCCCGGGCCGCTCCATCTTCGACCGGCTGGCCGAGGGCCGCGCCCATCGCATAGACCTGCCGGAACAGGTGTTCAGCCGCGTCCACGTCGAGGACATCGGCTCGGGCGTGCTTGCGGGCCTTGGCGCGCCGCCGGGCGCATACAACCTTGCCGACGATCTGCCCGCCTCGCAGAACCGGGTGGTGGAGGAAGCCTGCCGGTTGACCTCCACGCCGCTGCCGCCTCTGCAGTCGCTGGACGAGGCCGGGCTCTCACCGATGGCGCGCGGCTTCTATGCCGAGAACCGGCGCGTCGCCAACGGCAAGGCGCGGGCGCGCCTGGGGTGGCGTCCGCGCTATCCCACTTACCTCGACGGGTTACGCGCGCTTTGCCCGCGCCGATAGGGCGATGAGCAGCCCCGCGATCGCCAGCACCGCCCCGCCGATCGCCAGCGCCGACCAGCGATAGCCTTCGAACAGGGTGGAAAGCGCCATGGCGACCACCGGCACCGCCACGCCGTTGTAGGCGGCGCGGCCGGGCCCGAGCTGGCGGATCAGTGTGAAGTAGAGCGGGAACGTCACCACCGAGCCCATGATCGCAAGGTAGAAGACGCCTGCCAGGTAGTTCCAGCGCCAGTCGAACACCGGCGGGCCTGCAAAGACAAGGCTGTAGGCCGCGTCCGCCAGCGTTCCCCACAGCATGGCCCAGGCGATCAGCGGGACGACCGCCTGCGCGCGGCCGATCGAGCTTGCCTGCAGCACGTTGGCGACCGAAGCGCTCATCAGGCCCGCGAAGGCAAGGACGACGCCAAGCGCGATCCGGCCCTCGGGCGGTGCCGCGCGATACTCGTGCACCATCAGCAGCGCGATCCCCGCCATCGCCACCAGCGAGCCCGCGACGAAGCGCGGCCCCACGCTCTGCTTGAGGAAGATCCGCCCCAGCAGCGCGTTGGGCACCATCAGCAGCGCGTAGAACACGGCGACCAGACCGGACGTCAGGTGCATCTCCGCGCGGTAGACGAACTGGAAGTTGCAGAAGAACTGCGCCACGCCGACCATCATCGAGAGCTTCATCGCCCCGCGCGGCAGGCGCAGCGAATCGCCGCGCACGAGGGCGAAGACGAACATGCCGATGCACGCCACGAGGAAACGATAGGTCACCGACCAGCTTGCCGGCACCGTGCCCACCTGGTCCTTGATGACGAGCCAGGTCGACCCCCAGATCGCCGTCACCACCAGGAACGCGACGATGACCTTCGCGCGCGAGGTCTCCGCGCCTTCGCTCATAGCCCGGCCAGCGCGCGGGCCAACGCCGCGACGTGTTCGTCCCGTGCATCCCACGAGGTCACGAGGCGGGCCGCATCGGGCCCCCAGTCGTAGAAGACGAAGCCCCCTGCCCGCAGCGCCTCGCGCTCGGCCGGCGTGCAGGTGATGAAGACCTCGTTGGCCTCGACCGGATGGAGCAGGCGGCCCGCCGCCACCGCGCCGATCGCCGCGGCGGCGGCATTGGCGGAGCGGGCGTTTTCCAGCCACAGGTCGCCTTCCAGCATGGCGACGATCTGCGCGGCCATGAACCGCCCTTTCGACTGCAAGTGCCCCGCGCGCTTGCGGCGATAGCGCAGCACTGTCGCAGCCTCCACATCGAAGAGCACGATCGCCTCGGCGCCCATGCCTCCGTTCTTGACGAAGCCGAAGCTCAGCGCGTCCACCGGGCCGGCCGCCTCGGCCGGGCTGCAGCCCAGGTGCGCGACGGCGTTGGCGAAACGCGCCCCGTCCATGTGCAGGCCAAGGCCTCGCGCCCGGGCAAAGTCGGCGATGGCCTGCACTTCGTGGGGCCGGTAGACGCAGCCGTACTCGCTGGCCTGCGTGATCGAGACCGCATGCGGCTGGACCTGGTGCACGTCGTCGCGAATGGGATCGATCGCGGCGGCAAGCGTGGCGGGCGTCACCTTGGCGCTTTCCCCGCCTGCCAGCAGCAGCTTGGCACCGTGCAGGAAGAAGCCCGGCGCCCCGGCCTCGTCCATCTCGATATGGGCCTCGCGGTGGCACACGACGGCGCCGTGCGGCGGCACCATCGAGGCGAGCGCGAGGCAGTTCGCCGCCGTGCCGGTCGCCACCCACAACACCGCGCAGTCCCGGCCGAACAGGTCGGTGAAGGCCGCGTCGAGGCTGCGGCTGAGCGCGTCGCCGTCATAGCCGGTGTCGGCTGCATCGGCGGCCATCATCGCCCTCCAGACGGCGGGGTGGACGGCGGCGGTGTTGTCGGAGGTGAACTGCATGACCATATGCCCTGAAAGCGCTTGGCGCAGCCGTCAAGCGCAACGAGGAGAACCGTCCATGGTCGGCGTCACCATCACCAAGCACGAGACCGGCTCCACCGGCGAATATCACGCCCATGTGGCCGACAGCGACCACATCGGCCGCCTCACCTGGACCGAGCGCGGCGGCGTGCGCTATGCCGAGCATACGCTGGTCCCCCCGCCCATCGGCGGCCGCGGCGTGGCGATGCGCCTGGTCGAAGCCATGGTCGCCGACGCGCGCGAGAACGGCTTCAGGATCGCTCCGCAGTGCAGCTACGTCGATGTCGCTTTCAAGCGCCATCCGGAATGGGCGGACCTGCGGGCCTGATCCCTCGGGCGGCAGCGTTCTGGGTAGCGGCGTTCGGCGTGGCTGCTCTCCGGTGCCGGAGGGCTGCGCGTCGTTTGCCGGTTTAGTCCAGCTCGTCGTCCGGCAGGCCTACGGCGATGCGGCCTGCCTCGACCTGCTGCAGCGTGCGCCACGCCATGAGGCCCATGGCGACGTACGAGACCGCGCCTGCAAGAGCCGTGGCCCAGGCCGCGCCGCTCGGGCCCATGGGGATGAACTGCCACAGGCCGATGCCCAGCGCGCCCACCGCCAACAGCCGCGCCAGCAGCGACAGGCGCGCGCGGCCGGTGGAATGAAGCACCGGCTCGAAGGCCACGCTGGCAAGATCGAAGCTTGCCGCGACCGCCAGTGGCACCAGGATCGATGCCCCGCTCTCGAACGCCTCGCCGCCGATCATCGCCAGCAGCTGTTCGCCCGCGACGATCGCGACGAGGACGACCACGATCCCCGCCGCACCGGCGATCAGGGTGGTCTGCAGCGCCAGCTTGCGGAACTCCGCCGCCTTGGACGCCACCCGCACGCGCGCCACTTCGGCGTAGACCGAGCGGGTGAGCAACGTCGACAGCTTGCTCAGCGCCTGCGACAGCTGCGAGGCGAGGCGGTACAGGCCCGCCGCGCGCGTTCCGACCCAGCCGCCCACGACGAGCAGCGGCCCGTTCTTCATGGCCGCGTCGATGGTGGAGCCGGCATAAGTGATGAGGAAGAACCGCGTGACGCCGGGGTTCTCGTCCACCGCCTGCCGCCACTTGCCGAAGTTCGAGATGCGCACGGCCTGCGGGCAGAGCCGGCGCGCCATGATCCAGTAGAGGATGGCCTCCAGGATGTCGATCGCGGCCCAGGCGGCCAGGAACCGGCCTACCGTGGGCCCCGTAGCCCAGATCGCCAGCGCCGCCACCAGCCGCCCGCTCGGCACGATGGCCTCCACGTAGACGGCCATGTCGAACCGGTTGAGCGCGCGAACGATGCCGGTGGGCGCCGAGACGAGCGCCCACAGCGAGCCGCAGCAGAACCAGAACGCGAGGTCTATATAGTCGGGGTTGAGCTCCAGCACATGGGCGAAGCCATAGATCAGCACGGCCGCCAGCGCGCAGCCGATGACCGCGCCGACCGCGTCGAGCACGCCGCACAGCATTCCCAGGCGGCCGAACCTGTCCCAGTCCGAATTGTGGATGTGCTCGCTGCCATAGCGCACCACCACTCGCCAGGTCTGGAACCCGGCGATCGAGGTGATCGCCTGCGCCGTCCCGAAGATGAGCGAGAAGTGGCCGAAGTCCTTGAGGCCCAGAGTGCGCGTCAGGATGGCAAGATAGGCAAGGCCGCAGACGGCGCCGAAGCCCTTGCCGCCAAGCAGCCAGGCCGTGTTCTGGAGTATCCGCGCTAGTGGAGAGGCACTCTCCTGGCGGTCGCGTTTGGCGGGCATCGCGGTGCATTTGGACGAGGGTGCCTTCACTTGCAAGGGATCACTCGTAGTTTGGGCGAAGTGTCGCGGATCGCCCGCGCCAGAGCTTTCCCTTTGGCCCGCCAGTCGCTAGATGCGCCTCATCTCCCCCCGATGCCTCTTGCGCAGACTGAACCTGGACCATGATCGAACACGCCATCCTCCTCAGCGCCGGACAGGGCTCGCGCCTGCTCCCCCTCACCGCCGAGCGCCCCAAGTGCCTGATCGACTTCTCGGGCCGCTCGCTGATCGCTTGGCAGATCGAGATGCTGGCGCGTGCGGGCGTGAAGAAGATCGACGTCGTCACCGGCTTCATGACCGACATGCTGGAAGATCACCTGCGTTCGATCAGCGATCCGCGCGTGGATATCTCGATCCGCTTCAACCCCTTCTACAAGGTCGCGGACAACCTCGGCTCCTGCTGGATCGCGCGCGTGGCCATGCACGGGGACTTCATGATCCTGAACGGCGACACGCTGGTGTCCGAGGAGATCGTCCACAAGGTGCAGGCGGGTGCCGCCGGTCCGGACGGCCAGCCCTGGCCGATCACGGTGACGGTGGACGTGAAGGCCGAGGGCTACGACAGCGACGACATGAAGGTGGAGCGCGAGGCGGACGGGCGGCTCGTCCACATCGGCAAGACCCTGACAGCGGCGCAATCGAACGCGGAGTCGATCGGCTTCCTGGCCTTCCGGGGCGAGGGCGCGGCCCTGTTCCGCGAAACCGTGCGGCAGGCGATGCGTACGCCCGAGGGCGTCCAGCACTGGTATCTCAAGGTGATTGATTCGATCGCGCCCACGGGCAAGGTCGGCACCGTCTCGATCGAGGGGCTCGACTGGGCGGAAGTCGATTTCCTGAACGATATCGAGATCGCGACCCGGCTCACCGACACCTGGTGAGCGCCACTAACGGGTGAGCACGGGCTGGGGGTCGCCCGGCCTTTTTGTCTAGGCCGCGTCTAGGCGGCGAAATGCCCTTTCAGCCATGCGGCGAAGCCTGTCAGCCCTTCGCCCTCCAGCGCAACGGCATGGCCAAGGTCGGGGAGCTTGGGCCAGCCGCAGTCCACGAACTCGCGCCCCTGCCACTCGCGCGAGCCTTCGTAGCGGGGGATGACATGGAAGTGGACGTGGGGGTCCACCATCATCAGCATCAGGTAATTGAGCCTGGCATGGCCCACCGCGCGCGAAAGGGCCGCTTCGATCTGCGAGGTCACGGTCTTGAGCTCGGCATGGGCTTCGGCCGGAAGATCGCCGAAGGCCGTGGCATCGCTCCTGGCTGCGAGCACCAGCGACCCCAGCGTGGGCTGCGCCGGGCGAGCCAGAACCAGCCAGTGCTCGTATTGAGCCACAAGGCTGGCGGGAAAGCCGAACTTCTCGATGGTGGTGTTCACGTCTCTCAGCCCTCCGATAACCACGAGGTGATCGTACCGCCGCGGGCCATGACGATCCAGGCCTGCACGAGGCGCACGGCGTGGATCAGGCACGAGATGGCCGTCCACCACGCGACCGCGACAAGGCCGAGATCGGGCCGCGCGAGGGCCGTCGCGACGACAAGGATGACCATGTTCGGGTTGCGCCGCGCGGTGACGAGGCGGAACCGGCTGTCGAACCGCCGCCAGACGTGGATGTGCATCCCGGCCTGCCGGATGAAGATGCCCTCGATCACGCGCTGGACGACATAGCCGCCCTGGATCACGCCCTGCACCCACCAGAAGGTCGCCGGATCGTAGGCGAGGCCCCAGGCGCCGAGCCCGGTTGCCCAGAACCACCACCAGAACGGCGGATGGACAAGGTCCATGCCATGGTCGAACACATTGCCCCAGGCAGAGGACGTGATCGTGCAGCGCGCCAGCTTGCCGTCCACGGTATCGAGCACCATGAAGACGAGCCCCGTCGCCATTCCCGCCCAATAGTGGCCATAGGCGAAGAGCACTGTCGCTGCCACGCAGAACGCCGCGCCCACGGCGGTGACCATGTTCGGCGTCACGCCCAGCGCGGCGCAGATGCGGGTCAGCACCAGCGCCCATTCGGGCCAGAGATATTTGGTGAGCAGATCGGTCACGCCCTTGTAGGCGCCGAAATAGCTGGCGCGCTCGATGGGGCGGATGGTTGCAGGCTCGAGCGCCCGGAGGAACGGCGTCTCGCGCTTGCGAAGCTGCTTGTTCTCGACCGTGGGGCCATCCTCGAAGGCGATCACGTCTAGGCCCTGTGCATCGGCGAGGGGCGCGCCCGTGGCCATGGCGGCCTCGATCCGCGCCGCCTGCGAGGCATTGGCGGCATGGGCCAGCGCCGGAACGCCGCCCAGCGTCAGCACCATGCCGGGCCTTGCGACGACATGCCCGAACCATGCCGGGTCCCAGGCATGGGCCGCGTTCGACAGGATGGCTGCGCCCTGCGGCACCTGCTCGGCAGGCTCGAGCCCGGCGGCGCGGGCGATCCGCCCGACTCGCTGCGCCATGGTGAGACCCCACAGCTTCACGGGGTTGGCGCCGACCACGACGACCGGCAGCACCTGTTGTTTCTGGATCATGACGCCTGCCCGTAATGGCTTGGGCCCGGGCTGGCAATCGGCACCGGACGGCCCGGAGCATGGGCCTCGCCGCCGCAAAGCGACGGTGGCCCGCAGGCAACAGCTGCCATTGAACTGTAACCTTAATGTGTCATGCAATGTTTCCTGATGATTTTCCCAACACGCATCCCTACATGGAGGGCGTGTACGGAAGCATTTACGAATTCGAAGCGCTGCCGGTCTTCGGTGAGCCTGCACGGCGCGATGGCCGTCCCGTGCGCCCGGCCCGCCGGGGGCGCGCCGTTCCGCTCGTCGGAATCGTGCGCAATCCGCGCAGCCACCGCAACAAGGGCGTCGCGCCCGAGATGGCGGACTGTTCCAACATCCTGACGCAGACCCCCGGCACGCGCGAGGAACTGCACTACACCCTGGCCGAGTTCGCCCGTCGCGGGATCGACTATCTTGTCGTCGACGGCGGCGACGGCACCGTGCGCGACGTGCTGTCCTGCGGCTCCGACATTTTCGGGGACGACTGGCCGACCTTCATCGTGCTGCCCAAGGGCAAGACCAATGCCCTTGCGGTGGACCTTGGGTTGCCGACGCACTGGTCGCTCGCCGAAGCGCTCGCGGCCGCGCAGCGCCGGGGCACCCTCTCCCGCCGCCCGCTGCGCATCTCGCCCCGGGACGGCAGCGGCCGCTCGGTGCTCGGTTTCGTGCTCGGCACCGGCATCTTCGCCCGTGCGACCGAGGCGGGCCAGGAAGTGCACCGGCGGGGCGCGTTCAACAGCTTCGCGGTCGGGCTCTCGATCCTCGCCGCCATCATCGGTGCCCTTTTCGGCCGCGCCGGCAACATCTGGCGCGCGACGACACCCACCCGCATCGTTGACCGCAACAGCGGCCGCCACCTGCCTTATGCCGGGCGCGGCCGCTCCGACGAGCGGTTCCTGACGTTCGCGACCACGTTCGAGCGTTTCCCGCTCGGTGCGCGGCCGTTCGGGCGCAACCCCGCTCCCGGGCTCAAGCTCGCAGTGATCGATTCGCCGGTGCGCTGGATCGTGGCGCTGCTTCCCGCGATCATGTTCGGCCTCAAGGGTGACTTCCTCACCCGCAACGGCGCCAAGCGCTTTGCCGCGAACGACCTCGATCTCGACATCGGCGGCTCCTTCATCCTCGATGGCGAAGCGTTCCCTGCCGGGCGCTATGTGCTGGACGAAGGCCCGCAGATCAATTTCGTGGTTCCCTGAAGTCCGATCCCCTGACGGCCTGAGCCCTGAGGCCTTGTAATTGGCGCGGGCCTGCCCGATGCACGCCGGCATGATCGAAGACCCGCTCCTTGCACGCACCGCCGCCGCGCTCGACCGCGATGTCGTGCCCGAAGTGCGTGCCTTCGCCCAGCGCCTGGGCGAAAGCTCCGGGGCGCTCGGCGTGCTGTTCTACGGCTCGAACCTGCGCACCGGCTCGCTCGAGGGCGTGCTGGACTTCTACGTGCTGCTGCCCGGCCGCCAGGTGGAGCGCATCTGGCCGCGCGTCAGCTATCATGAATGGGAGTGCGACGGCGTACCGCTGCGCGCCAAGGTCGCCACGATGGCGCTCGAGACGTTCCGCGCCGCCGCCGCAGGGGAAAGGCTCGATACCACGATCTGGGCCCGCTTCGTCCAGCCAAGCGCGCTTGCATGGGAGCGCGACGAGGCTTCCCGCAGCGCCATAGCCGGCGCCGTGGCTGAAGCCGCGCGCACTGCCGCCCGCCTCGCCGTCGCGCTGGGGCCGGACGTCGGGACCGCCGAGGATTACTGGCGCGCCTTGTTCCGCGCCACCTATGCGGCCGAATTCCGGGTGGAGAAGGCAGGACGCGAGGATTCGATCCTCGCCGCCAACCGCGAGCACTTCGCCGGGCTCCTGCCTCTGGCGCTGAGCGCGCAGGGCATCTCCTTCACCCGCGAAGGCGAAGTCATCCGCCCGGCGGTACGCGGCCGCAGCCGCGTCCTTTCGTGGTGGCGGCGCAGGCGGCGGATGGGCAAGCCCTACAATGTCCTTCGCCTCGTCAAGGCATCCACCACTTTCGAGGGCGCGGCCCGCTACGCCGCCTGGAAGATCGAGCGGCATACCGGCGTGCCGGTCGACATCACTCCCTGGCGCGAGCGGCATCCCGTGCTCGCGGCGCCCGGCGTTCTCTGGCAGGTCTGGCGGCGGCGCAGGGCGCAGGCCCGGCAGGCGCGCGCGTGATGCCGGGCCACTCCCCCGCCGCTCTGGTGCTGGCCGGTTCGCGCCCGGGTGCTCCCGATCCGGTGGCAGCGGCCGAGGGGGTCTCGCACAAGGCCCTGGTGCAGATCGCCGGCCGCCCGATGCTGGCGCACGTGGTTTCGGCCCTTCGCGCGGCGGGGATCGAGCGGATAGCGGTTTCCGCCAGCGACAAGGCGGTACGCGCGCTTGCCTGTGAGCTTGGATGCGAGGTCCTGGAGACGGGCCCGGGGCCAAGCGCCAGCGTGGCGATCGGCCTTGAAGCCCTTGGCGCGCCCCTGCTCGTCACCACCAGCGACCATGCCCTGCTGCAGGGCCGCTGGGTGCGCGACTTCATCGCGGATACTCCTGACAGAAGCGACGTCGCGGTTCTCCTCGCCCGCCGCGAGGCGATCGAGGCGGCGGTGCCGGGCAGCCGGCGCACGTACCTGCGCTTCGCCGATGGGCACTGGTCGGGCTGCAACCTCTTCCTGCTGGCGACGCCGCGCGCAGGCCTTGCCATCGATACGTGGAAGATCGTCGAGGCGGATCGCAAGCGCCCCTGGCGCATCGCCGCCCGCCTCGGCCTTGGCATGCTTGCCGGCTATGCGCTCGGCCGCCTCACGCTGGCGGCAGCGATCGCGCGCCTCGGGCGCAGGATCGGCATCGAGGCGAGCCTTGTCGCTGCGCGCGACGGGCTTGCGGCGGTGGACGTGGACAAGCCCGAGGACCTTGCCGATGCCCGGGCGAGGCTGGAGCCCCCGCTCCCGCCCCCGCCGTGCGCCTGAGCCCGCGGCGACCGGCCGCCCCGCGTCACATGTACTTCATCTGCACCCGGATCGTCTTGACCCCGCGGCCGACGGGCACGCCCACCTTGCTGTAGCTCGGCTTGCCCAGGTTGAAGATGTTGATCGGAGGATTGTTCGACATCGCCCCGCCATCGGTGCGGATGTCGGTGCCGCCGTTGCCGTTGACATCGTGGCGCACGGCGATGGCATAAGTGCCGGAAGCGGGCAGCGGCACGCAGAAGGTCATCGTCCCTGCACGGGCCGGAACCTCGATGCGCGAGAGCCACTTGCCCTTCTGCAGCCATTCGCCCGCCGTTGCCCGATAGGACTGCACGCGGACCTTTCCGGAGGACGCCTTCACGCCATCGACCGTGACCATGAGCGCGGGGCCCTTGTCGGACGTGCAGCGGCTCATGTCGTTGCGGATCTCGTCGCGGTACTCGGCACGGCCTTGCGCCAGAGCAGGCACCGGAGCGGTGAGCCCGACGGCGGCCACGGCGGCCAGCACAGCGGACAGTCGGTAAGGCATTGCGGTCGATCCTCTGGAAGTGGTGGTGGTCATGTCGTTTCCATCTAGTGAGCTTGCCGGGCGCGGGCCACCGCCTGTTCGCCGCGGCACCTGTTTTCTGTCCCGGCCGCCGCGCAAAGGCGCATGGGGCAAACCCTGTTAATGACGCCAGGATGCACGCGCCGCCGTGAATGCGCAGTGAACTCGCCGTTCTGCCGCTTGCAAGCAACGGCTGGTCTTCGGAGCCGACGCGCGCCGGTGCAGGCAGGCGCCGCAACATGGCGTGTGGAAAACGCCTCGACAGCGCTTGTCGCCCCCAGATCTGGTGGCGTATCCCGAGCGCAAGGAGTTGCGTTACCGGCCATGACAATCCCGCTGATTTCCCCATCGATCCTGTCCGCCGACTTCGCCCGGCTCGGGGAGGAAGTCCGCGCCATCGACGAGGCCGGTGCCGACTGGATCCACGTCGACGTGATGGACGGCCATTTCGTGCCCAACATCACCATCGGCCCCGCCGTGGTGAAGGCGCTGCGCCCGCACAGCGCAAAGCCGTTCGACGTGCACCTGATGATCTCGCCGGTGGACGCCTATCTCGAGGCTTTCGCGGAAGCAGGCGCGGACTACATCACCGTCCACCCCGAGGCGGGGCCGCATGTCCACCGCACGGTGCAGACGATCCGCAACCTCGGCAAGAAGGCGGGCATCTCGCTCAATCCGGCAACCCCCGCCAAGATGCTGGACTACCTGATCGACGAGATCGACCTCGTCCTCATCATGAGCGTGAACCCGGGCTTCGGCGGCCAGAGCTTCATCTCCAGCCAGCTTCGCAAGATCGAGGCGGTGCGCAAGATGATCGACAAGTCGGGCCGCGACATCCGCCTCGAAGTCGATGGCGGGGTCGATGCCAAGACCGCTCCGCTGTGCGTGGCCGCCGGCGCGGACGTGCTGGTGGCGGGCTCCGCAACCTTCCGCGGCGGAGCGACGCAGTACGCCGCGAACATCCAGACGCTCAAGGGCCTGGCCTAGGGTGGAACCGGCCTCACACCCGACCTCTCGAACCAAGGGGAACCCGGAAGCAGACCGGGCCATTCCCCTGTCCGATGCGGCAGGCGAGGGTGTGATGGAAGAGGCGGCGATTGTCCCCGGCCCCGCTTCCCTTGGCGGCCACGGCTTCGATGCCCCCGCTTCCCTTGGCGCCACTTCTCATGCCGGGCAGAACGGCGCCCACCCGGCCGAGGTCATCGAACCGGGCCATATCGAGCCCGGCCGCGCCCTGGCGCTGATCGACTTTTCGCCTCCGCAGCTGGCGATGGGCGAGAAGCTGATCCGCATGGCCTATCGAATGGGCGTGCCCGGATCGATGCTATCGGGCCCCGTCGGCAAGAAGGGGCGCAACCGCCTGCTCGCCACGGTCGATAACACGCTGCCCGGCAACCGGGCGGCGGGCACCGCGATCCGCGCCGGCCACTTCCTTGTCCACGGTGCGAAAACGCCGATCGCACAGGTGGATTTCTCGGGCGCCCAGCGAATGACGCCGCCGCTTGAGAAGGTGGTCCATTCCTTTTCGTGGTTGAGCGATCTGGAAGCCTGCGCCGCGCGCGAGCAAGGCGCTCCGGTGGCGGAGCGCGTGCTCACCGCATGGCTGCAGGCCAATTCCGCGCCGCCTTCCAAGCCCGGCAAGGGGCCTGCGTGGAACGTCGGGAACACCGGCATGCGGCTGGCGAACTGGCTGGCCCATGCTCCGCTGATCCTGTCCGGCGAGAAATCGCTGCGACTGCGCACCCTGGCACACGTTTCGGCGACGGCGCGCTGGCTGGACCGGCACGTCACCCATGCCGAGGACGGGCTAGCCGAAGTTGCGGGGTGGGTCGGCATCATCGCCGCCGGACTGCTGCTGCCCGATGGCCGTCCGCGCCGGCTCTACGGCGAAGCGGGCCTCATCAAGGCGCTGGGCGAGCTGATGGGCGACGATGGCGGCGTGCTGTCGCGCAGCCCGCTTGCGCAGATGGAAGCCATCGCGCTGCTGGTGCGGCTGCGCAACTGCTATCACGCCACCCGCCGCGACGCGCCTCCCGCTGCCGAGCGCGTGGTCGAGCTGCTGCTGCCACCGCTGCTGGCGCTGGCGCACGGCGACGGAGGGCTTGGATCGTGGCAGGGGGGCTGGGCCGTCTCTGCACAAGACCTCGACGCGCTGGTCCGCGCGAGCGGCGTGCGCACCCGCCCGCTGCGGGACGTGCGCCAGTGGGGCTACCAGCGAGTGGTCGCGCACAAGTCCATCCTCCAGTTCGATGCCGCGCCCCCGCCGATGCCGCGCCACGCCCGGTTCGGCTGCGCCTCCACGCTGGCTTTCGAGTTCTCGCACGGCGTGCACCGCATAGTGGTGAACTGCGGCGGCGCGGCCAGCGGCGGCGGCCTGGTGCCGGTGCGGCTGGAGCAGGGCCTGCGAGCCACGGCCGCGCATTCCACCCTAACGCTTGACGATGCGAACTCCACCGCCGTGCTGATCGGCGGCGCGATCGGATCGGGGGTCACCGAGGTGACGCTCGACCGCAAGACCCTGCAGCAGGAGAACGCCCTCGCCGCCACCCGGCTCGATGCCAGCCACAACGGCTACGCCGCGCGCTACGGCCTGAGCCACCAGCGCATCCTGCTGCTGCGCGACGACGGTACCGAGCTTCGGGGCGAGGACCTGCTGCTTCCCTCGGGCCGCAAGGGCAAGCGCGGCATGATCGGCTTCGCGATCCGCTTCCACCTGGGCCCCGAAGTCGAGGTGAACCTGACGGCGGACGGCAGGGGCGCCGCGCTCTCGCTCCCGGACGGCGGCTACTGGCAGTTCCGCTCCACCTCGGGAGAGGAAGCGGGCCAGGTCACGGTGGAGGATTCGCTCTGGGTCGATGGCCAGGGCCGCCCGCAGGCCACGCAGCAGCTCGTGATCCAGGGCATGGTCTCGCGCGGGGGCGGGACCTTCGGCTGGCTGCTGAAGAAGATGAACTGACGGTCTCCAGGGCCGTCCGAAGCGCCGCTGCGCAAACGTTACACGAGAAGCATCCGCCCTGCGCAAACGTGCCTTTGCCGCATAAGGGTCCCTCGCACTTGCCCCCACCCCCCTGCCGTCCTAAGGGCCCGCGCAAAGATCCCTGCGCCAAGGAAGCCGCCCCATGACCGATACCGTCCAGATCCGCCGCGCCCTTCTGTCGGTCTCCGACAAAACCGGGCTTGCCGAACTCGGCAAGGTGCTGAGTGACCGGGGCGTCGAACTGGTTTCGACCGGCGGCACCGCCAAGGCGCTGCGCGACGCCGGTCTTGCGGTGAAGGACATCTCCGAAATCACCGGCTTCCCCGAGATGATGGACGGCCGGGTCAAGACCCTGCACCCGATGGTGCATGGCGGCCTCCTGGCCGTGCGCGACAATCCCGAGCATGCCGCCGCCATGGCCGAACATGCCATCGGCGCGATCGACCTCGTCGTGGTCAACCTCTATCCCTTCGAGGCGACCGTCGCCAAGGGCGCAAGCCGCGACGAGATCATCGAGAACATCGACATCGGCGGCCCGTCGATGGTGCGCTCGGCGGCCAAGAACCACGCCTATGTCACCATCGTCACCGACCCGGTCGACTACGAGGGCCTGATGGTCGAGCTGGAGGCGACCGACGGCGCGACGACGCTTGCGTTCCGCAAACTGATGGCCGCGCGCGCCTATGCGCAGACCGCCGCTTACGATTCGATGATCAGCCAGTGGTTCGCGCTTGCCGACCAGGGACTGGAATTCCCCGAGATGCTCAGCGTCAACGGCCGCCTCGCCACCACTCTGCGTTACGGCGAGAACCCGCACCAGAAGGCCGCGCTCTATACCCCTGTCGGCCCCTTCACCAAGGGCCTCGCGCAGGCGGAGCAGGTGCAGGGCAAGGAACTGTCGTACAACAACTACAACGATGCCGACGCCGCGTTCGAGCTTGCGGCCGAGTTCCGGGGCCAGAAGCCTGCCGTCGTCATCGTCAAGCACGCCAACCCCTGCGGCGTCGCGCAGGCCGACAGCCTGCTGGATGCCTGGCAGGGCGCCCTTGCCTGTGACGATGTCTCCGCGTTCGGCGGCATCGTCGCCGTGAACACCCCCCTCGACGGGCCCACCGCCGAGGCGATCTGCCAGATCTTCACCGAAGTCGTCGTCGCCCCCGATGCCGACGAGGAGGCCCGCGCCTTCTTCGCCCGCAAGAAGAACCTGCGCCTGCTGCTGACCGGCGAACTGCCCGACCCGCGCCGTGGCGGCCTGTCCGTCAAGCCCATCACCGGCGGGTTGCTGGTGCAGGGCCGGGACAACGGCGCCATCGCATTCGACGACCTCAAGGTAGTGACCAGGCGCGCGCCCACCGACCGCGAGCTGGCCGACTGCCTCTTTGCCTGGACGGTAGCCCGCCACGTCAAGTCCAACGCCATCGTCTACGCCCGCGACGGCGTTACCGCAGGTATCGGCGCGGGCCAGATGAACCGCCGCGATTCCTCGCGCATCGCCGCGATGAAGGCTGCCGAAGCGGCCGCGAAGTTCGGCTGGGACGCGCCGCGCACGGTGGGCTCGGCAGTCGCCTCCGACGCCTTCTTCCCCTTCGCCGACGGCCTGCTCGCCGCTGCCGAGGCGGGAGCGACCGCGGTGATCCAGCCGGGCGGCTCGATCCGCGACGATGAAGTGATCGCCGCCGCCGATGAAGCTGGCCTTGCCATGGTCTTCACCGGCATGCGCCACTTCAAGCACTGAGGATCGGGCGGGCAGGGCCGCGCACGAAGGCGGAAGGAGACGTTCGACCATGTGGGTGATCTGGTTCGGTCCCATGGTCGTGGTCTTCTTCCTCGCCGGGATGACGATCGCGGCGGTGCTCCTGCGGCTGGGTCGACTGCGCTCGCGGAGCAGCGCTATCGCGGCCATGGCGCTGCCGTTCGGCTGCGCCGCGCTGCCGGTCCTTGCCCTCGCGCTGCTCTCCCTTGCAGCGTCAGCCTTCTGAACCCTGCATACCGCGCGACTCGCATCTTTTCACAAGCGGCAAGCGTGCACCAAGGGCGCGGTCCGGCCCACGGGCTCAACGGTTCGTCGAAGAATGGCGGAACTTTGTCCATCGTTCACTGGACGGACAGGCACTTTTGACCACTTGGGCCCCACGCCCGATCATACATTCACACGAGACTACGAAAGCCGCTGCCATGGGAATCTTCAAGCCCGACTTCTACCGCTTCTTCGCGCTCGGCTTCGCCGGCGGGTCGCTGCTGGTGCTCGGCGCCATGGGCATCGGCCAGATCTCGCCGCTTGCGAACGACATCGCACCTTCGGTTCAGGCTGCCGAGGCGTCCTGATCGGCGATCGATCGCGGCACCGATTGCCTGAGCCGCTCCGACACCCCATATGAGCGGCATGGCTGCTCATCACGATCATCACGAACATTCCGGCGCCAGCCTCATCAACGAGGCCCGCAACGCTCTCGTCGAATCGGGCGAGCAGTGGACCGAGATGCGCGCGGATGTGTTCACCGCACTTGCCGACCGGGAGCGCCCCGCCAGTGCTTACGACCTGGCGGAAAGCGTATCGGCCCTGCGCGGAAAGCGGGTTGCGCCCAACAGCGTCTACCGAATCCTAGACCTGTTCGTTCGCACCAACCTGGCGCGGCGGGTGGAAAGCGCGAACGCCTATGTCGCCAACAGCCACCCGGGCTGCCAGCACGACTGCATCTTCCTGATCTGCGACAGCTGCGGGCAGGCCGTCCACATCGACGATGACAAGCTCACCGGCGCGCTGGTGACGGCGGCCAAGGGCGCCGGCTTCGCCGACGTGCGCCCCGTGGTCGAACTGCGAGGCATCTGCGCCGAGTGCGGCTGACCCACGGCGGCGCCTCGCGCACAGTTCCGCGCCATAACGCCCGCCGCTCCACCGCCCCGCCATTCGCGGCGATATTGCACACGCCGTCAATCGACAGGCCGTTCACAAGCGTGTAGGGCCGGAGGAATGAACGCCAATCCGGCCACGCCCCTGCTCGACGAAGTTCCGACTCCCGAAGACCTTCGCAAGCTCAAGCCCGCCCAGCTGCGCCAGCTCGCCGACGAACTGCGCGCCGAGATGATTTCGGCCGTCGGCCAGACCGGCGGGCACCTTGGATCGGGTCTGGGCGTCGTCGAACTGACGATCGCCATCCATTACGTGTTCGACACGCCTGCCGATCGCCTGATCTGGGACGTGGGCCACCAGGCCTATCCGCACAAGATCCTGACCGGGCGGCGTGACCGCATCCGCACCCTGCGGCAGGGCGGCGGCCTTTCGGGCTTCACCAAGCGGAGCGAGAGCGAGTACGATCCCTTCGGCACTGCGCACAGCTCCACCTCGATCTCGGCGGCACTAGGCTTTGCCGTCGCCAACAAGATCAAGGGCGCCCCCGGCCGCGGCATCGCCGTGATCGGCGACGGCGCGATGAGCGCGGGCATGGCCTACGAGGCGATGAACAACGCGCGCGAGGCGGGCAATCGCCTGGTCGTTATCCTCAACGACAACGACATGTCGATCGCACCGCCCGTGGGCGGCCTTTCCGCCTATCTTGCGCGGCTGGTTTCCTCCGGGCAGTTCCTGGGGCTGCGCGAACTGGCGCGCAAGTTCGCGCGGCGCCTGCCCCGCCCCCTGCATGTCGCCGCCAAAAAGACGGACGAGTTCGCCCGCGGCATGGCGATGGGCGGCACTCTGTTCGAGGAGCTGGGCTTCTACTACGTCGGCCCGATCGACGGGCACGATCTCGACGCGCTCGTCCCCGTGCTTGAGAACGTGCGCGATGCGGGCGTCGGCCCGATCCTCGTCCACGTGGTCACTCAGAAGGGCAAGGGCTACGCCCCGGCCGAGAACGCAGCCGACAAGTACCACGGCGTCCAGAAGTTCGACGTCATCACCGGCGAGCAGGCGAAGGCGCCTGCCGGGCCGCCAAGCTATACCGGCGTTTTCGCCAAGGCGCTCACCGCCGAGGCGGAGCGCGACCCCGCCATCTGCGCGATCACGGCGGCCATGCCTTCGGGCACCGGGCTCGACAAGTTCGCCGCGCAGTTCCCCGAGCGCAGCTTCGATGTGGGCATCGCCGAACAGCACGCGGTGACGTTCGCGGCCGGGCTCGCCGCGCAGGGGATGCGCCCGTTCTGCGCGATCTATTCCACTTTCCTGCAGCGGGCCTTCGACCAGGTCGTGCATGACGTGGCGATCCAGAACCTTCCCGTGCGCTTCGCCATCGACCGCGCGGGCCTGGTCGGCGCCGACGGCGCGACGCATGCCGGATCGTTCGACGTGACCTACCTTGCCACCTTGCCGAACATGGTCGTCATGGCAGCCGCCGACGAGGCGGAACTGGTCCACATGGTCCACACCGCAGCGCTCTACGACGCAGGCCCCATCGCCTTCCGCTACCCGCGTGGCAACGGCACCGGCGTGGAAATGCCGCAGGTGCCCGAGGCGCTGGAGATCGGCAGGGGCCGCATCGTGCGCGAAGGCACAAAGGTGGCCATCCTTTCGCTCGGCACGCGCCTGTCCGAAGCCCTGAAAGCGGCCGACCAGCTCGACGCCAGGGGCCTTTCCACAACGGTCGCGGACCTGCGTTTCGTCAAGCCGCTCGACACCGATCTGATCCGCCGCCTCATGCTCAGCCACGAGATCGTCGTGACGGTGGAGGAAGGCTCGATCGGCGGCCTTGGCGCCCATGTCCTCACCATGGCGAGCGACGAGGGCCTGACCGACGCGGGGCTGCGTATTCGCACCATGCGCCTGCCCGACGTGTTCCAGGACCATGACAAGCCCGAGGCGCAGTACGACGAGGCCGGACTCAACGCGCCGCAGATCGTCGATACCGTGCTGAAGGCCCTGCGCCACAACAGCGCCGGAGTGAACGAAGCACGCGCGTGATCGCGGCGGCAGCGCTTCCGGGTGCCCAGCACGCCGGGAGCAACGCCGCTCCTTCACTTCCTTCGCCGTGCCCCTAGGTGCCCTTGCGGAAAGCCCGGGCCGCTCCTGCATGCCGAGCCGTCCCTCGAAGCACCGTTGCGCAAGACTTGCAGGTTCCACGTGGAACCCCGCTTCCCGGTGCTATCTCCCGGGCCGGTCACCCCATGCTTTCGAGCGCCTCAGGCAGCCGAAGGGCAGCGGACGACCTCGCCCGCTGCCCTTCTTTCACCAGGCGTAGGCTTTGGGCTGGTACGTCTCGTCGAGATCCTTGTACCGCTCGCGCAGGCGGCTCTGGCGGTTGCCGAGCGGCTGCTTCACCCCGTCGATCCACACGGCGACGGGCGCCGAGGAAAGTTCGAGGGGATCGCCGTCCCACAGCACCACGTCACCGGCCGCGCCTGGGGCCAGAATGCCCGCCTTGCCACCAAGTCCGCTGATCTCGGCCGGGACGGAAGTGATCGCCGCCAGCGCTTCGCCCCACGAAAGGCCGGTCGCGCCCTGGATCCTGCCCAGCGCCACGAGATTGCCCGCCTGCTGGGGCGCATAGCGCGGCTGATCCGAACCCGCGAACATGCCGATCGCGACTTTGACGCCCGCCTTCTTCATGCGCCCGACGTTCGACATCGTCGCCGCCAGCATTTCGAAGCTTGCCGGCAGGTCGTGCATCGGATTGGTGATGACGGGCACCTGCGCGGCCGCAATCTCGGAGGCGACGAGCCACCCTTCGGTAGCGCCCACGAGCACGAGATCGAGCTTTGGGAACTCCGCCCGAAGCGCGAGCACGCTGCGGATGTCGGCAGCGCGCTCCACACCCACGTAGAGCGCCTGGGTGCCGTCGATCACCCGGCCGAGCGCCAGCGCATCCTCGCGGGTGAGGAGGACGTCGCCCTGCCGCTGCGCGCCGGGCTGCAGGGCCACGGCCTCCCGCGCCTCGCGAAGGGCATTGCGCAGCGCCGCATGGGCGGCCACGCGGCTGCCGCCGGCAAGGCGCCCGCCCGATTCGCCGAGTTCGACGTACTGGAACGCACGGCCCTTCACGACCATCGCCGGATCCGCGCCGAGATCGACCAGGGCGCCCTGCCCGGCAAAGATCGATTCGGCGTTGAACGGCGTGACGCTGGCGCGGGTGACGCCGCCTTCGCGGCTGACGCCGATATGCTCACTTGCCGGGTTGAGCGCCGGCACCACGTCGAGCGCGGCGTTGAAGGGCGATTTATCGGCGGAAGTGTCGTTGCTGTCGTCCACGCCCTCCACGTCCCACAGGCCAAGGTCGGTGACGGCGGAGAACAGGCCGGGCGTCACCCATTTGCCGCTGCCGTCCACCGTCTGGACGCCCGCCGGGACGGCCACTCCCGCGCCGGCCGCGACGACCTTGCCGCCTCGGACCAGAACGGTGCCGTTGGCGATGGGCTCGCCGCCGTCGCCGGTCGCGACGGTCGCGTTGGTGACTGCGAAATCCTGCGCGAAGGCGGCGCAAGGCGCGAGGAACGAGGCGGCAAGCGCTGCGGCGAGAACCAGGCGGCGGCTCATTTCACGTCTCCTTCGCCCGGCTGGCCAAGTTCGAAATCGCTTACCGGCTTTCGCTTGGGATCGGCTGCATCGTACATCAGAGCACCATCCACCCAAACCTTCTCGGGACGCGAATAGACCGAGAGCGGATTGCCGTTCCACAGCACGACGTCCGCCATCTTGCCCTTTTCCAGGCTGCCGGTCTTTTCGCCGATGCCCATGGCCTTGGCCGCGTTATAGGTGAACCAGCCCACGACCTGCGCGTCCGGCACGTCGACGCCGATCCGCCGCCCCGCCGCCTGCGCGCGCGCGGCGGCCTGGTTGAGGCGCTGGATGCCGTTCTCGTCGTCGGAGTGGATGACCACGCACGCCCCCTGCTTCGCCAGCAGCGCAGCGTTTTCGGGAATGCCGTCGTAGGCTTCCATCTTGAAGCCGTACCAGTCGGCCCAGATCGCGGCGCAGACATCGTTCGCCCTGAGCAGGTCGCCGATCTTGTAGGCCTCGACCGCGTGGTGGAAGGCGGTGACCTTGTAGCCGAACTCCTTTGCCATATCGAGGACGAGCGCCATCTCGTCGGCGCGGTAGCAGTGGTTCTGGACCATGATCTCGCCCTTCAGCACGCCCTCCAGCGTATCCTTGCCGAGATCGCGCTCCGCATGGTCGCCTTCCATGTACTGTCTGGCATCGATCCATGCCTGGCGGTTGACGGCGAAGTTGCCCATCCGGGTCGAGGGCTTCTGGCCCTTGCCGCCGTAGACGCGCTTGGGATTCTCGCCGCAGGCCATCTTCAGCGAGTAAGGCGCGCCGGGAAACTTCATCCCCTGCACGGTGCGGCTGGCGACGTTCTTGAGCGTCACGGCGCGCCCGCCCATCAGGTTGGCGGAGCCGGGGAGGATCTGGAGCGAGGTGACCCCGCCGTTGACCAGGGCCCGGGTGAAGCCGGGGTCCTGCGGCCACACCGAATGCTCGGCCCATACGTCGGGCGTGGTGGGCGATGTCATCTCGTTGCCGTCGGACAATGCCTCGATCGAGGGGCTGGGATAGACGCCGAGGTGCGAGTGGATGTCGATGACGCCGGGCGTCACGAACTTGCCGCGTCCATCGATGCGGTCGTAGCCCGAAGGCACGGCAAGGTCGGCAGCCCCGACGCCGACCACCCGGCCGCCTTCGAACAGCACCGTGCCATTGTCTATCCGGCCGCCGCGTCCGTCGTAGACCGTGGCACCGACCAGCGCGGTCGGCCGGCCCGGATAGGGCTTGTAGGTCGAGGCGTAAGGCGCCGGGCCCGACGCATCCTCGCGCTTGTCCTTCTTCTTCGCGTCGGCGCCATGCGCTCCCATCGTGAGCGCCGCGCCAAGCGCCGCCAGCGACGCCCAGCGCCGCATCGCGGTCGATACCCTCATGACCTTACCCCTGTTGCATCGCCCATCCCCCGAGGCACGCCCCGGGGACCAGGCCGTCCTTCGTTCCGTCAGTCCGTGCGCCGGGCCGGGTGCAGCCCAGCCTCCTGCGCCTCGAGCCCCAGCCCCGGCTCTCCTGCAAGGTCATGGTCGCCCGCACGGTCGCCAAGGGTGCCAAGGTGCATCCAGCGGCGCACCAGCGGCGAGAGCGCCAGCACCACCATGGCGACGCCCACGGTGACCCACCCGATCTTGGTGTAGATCGCCAGCGTCAGCTCCTTGCTCATGACCCCGCCTTCGCCGCCGGTAGCCTCGCCGATCTTGCCCGCCACGAAGTTGCCGACCGCCGTCATGTAGAACCAGGCGCCCATGATGAAGCTGCCAAGGTGCAGCGGGGCCAGGCGCGTCATCGCCGAGAGGCCGACGGGCGAGAGGCAAAGCTCGCCGGTGGTGTGCAGCATGTAGATCAGGAACACGAAGACGACCGAAGTCATCACCGCCGGGTCCCCGGTGCCCGCGCCCCAGGTGAAGACGAGGAAGCCAAGGCCCACCTGGATCAGCGCCAGGCCGAACTTGGCAGGCGCCGAGGGTTCCAGGCCCTTCTTGCCCAGGTACTGCCACAAGGCGGCGAACATGGGGCCGAACAGCACGATGTAGATCGGGTTGATCGACTGGAAGAGGCTGGTGGGCACTCCGCCGCGATCGACGAACTTGTCGGTATAAAGGCTGAGCGAGCCGCCCGCCTGCTCGAACAGGCCCCAGAAGATGGGGTTGAGCGCGATCAGGAACAGGATGGCGAACATGCGCTCGCGCGGCTCCTTGGGAAGCTTGAACGCCTCGTAAAGAGTGTAGCCCAGCATCGCCACGCCCGAGACGATCAGCAGGCCCTGGATGACGTCGACGTACTGGATCAGGAACCACACCACCGCGACTGCAGCGGCGCCGGTGCCGTAGAGCGCCATTTCGCGCTGGCGTGGCAACGCCTTGGGCGGCTCGCCCCGGCCGCGCAGGGCAGGCTTGCCGACCACGAAGATGATGAGCCCCAGCACCATGCCGATGCCGGCAAGGCCGAAGCCCCACGACCAGCCGATCGTCTCACCCAGATAGCCCACGAGGATCGTGCCAAGGGCCGCACCGGTGTTCACGCCCATGTAGAAGATCGTGTAGGCCGCGTCGCGCCGCGTGTCGGTCATCTTGTAGAGCTGGCCGACGATGACCGAGATGTTGGCCTTCAGGAAGCCCGAACCGACGATGATCAGCGCCAGCGCCAGCCAGAACACGTTAATCGCGGGGTCCGCCTGCTTGATCGCGGGGTCGGTGACGCCGTGCATGCCTTCCCACGCCATGAACAGATGGCCCAGAGCAAGGACGATGCCGCCGAACAGCACGGCCTTCCTCTGCCCCAGCCAGCGGTCGGCCAGGTAGCCGCCCAACACCGGCGTGATGTAGACGAGGCTCGTATAGGCCCCGTAGATCATGTTGGAGGGCCCGTCCGAGAAGAGCCAGAACTTGGTGAGGTAGAGGATCAGCAGCGCGCGCATGCCGTAGTAGGAGAAGCGCTCCCACATCTCGGCATAGAACAGCACGAACAGCCCGCGCGGGTGCCCGACGAATTCCTCGCTCTTGCGCGTGGCGATGAACCCGCCGATCGCGAGCACGGCGAAGAGGAACACGGCGCCGATCGCCGCGATCCAGTCACCCTCGTTCCAAAATGCGATGTCCTTCATGCCGCTCCTGTCCTGGCATCCTGTTGCGACCCTGCCGCCCTGTCATGAGGATTTCGTCGGCGGGCGAAAGAAGCGACGTTAGCGGGCATTTGGCGCCTGTAAAAGGGGAGATGGCATCCGTCGCGCTGCGTGGCCGCGTTCGCGGCTGCATCATTTCTCGCTCGTGAAACGGCCCATTGCGCGAAGCGGCCCGCGATGGCATTTTCCCCCGCAGCAGAAACGCTTGCGGACGTAATTTTATGCTCCGGCGCGATTTCTGGGTCATGTGGGGAATTGGCGCGATGATCAGGTCCGAGTTGCTGCAGGTGCTCGCAAAGGACAATCCGGAGCTTCGCGCCGAGGAAGTGGAGCGTGCCGTCGACACCTTCTTCGACGAGATCGCCCAGCGCCTTGCCGATGGCGGCCGGGTTGAACTGCGCGGCTTCGGCGCCTTCTCGACGCGCCACCGCGACGGCCGCAAGGGGCGTAACCCGCGTACCGGGGAAAGCGTGGACGTGCCCGAAAAGCGCGTTCCCTATTTCAAGCCGGGCAAGGAAATGCGCGCCCGGCTCAACGTGGAGTGATGACGCAAGGGGCCGGCCGGCACGGCATGGTCGCTCCGGCGACCCTGCGGTCAAGCCGCGCTCCAGAGGCGATGGCCGAAACAATGCTCACCGAGGGCGATGTTCGCACGCCCCTGCGGGCAGCTGCATTGCATTGCACGCGGCGCGCGACTAGGAGCCTGCCGGCGCATCCACCCCGTGCGGGCGTGGCGGAATGGTAGACGCTGCGGACTTAAAATCCGCTTGGGATTCCAGTGCGGGTTCGAGTCCCGCCGCCCGCACCAGGATGCAAGCTCCCTCGCCAGCGTGTTCACCTTTTTCTTCAAAGTAATGCGAAGTTCCGACAGCGACGTTTACATTTAAGTAACTTGAAGGGCACTATGGATTACAGGTGCCGCCCCCGCACCTGCCGCGCTCCCGTGCCGGCTTTGCGCGGAGTGCGGGCCGAGGGGTAGAGTTCGCCATGAATTTACGGGACCGCCGTATTGCCGGGCCTGCATCGCCGCTGGAAGCGCACCGGTCGCTGGCCGACCTGCGGGCGACCCCGCGTTTCGCGCTGCTGCTGCGCGCCGCGAAACTGGTGGGTCCGGCCGGCGAGTACCTGTGCATCGTGCGCGACGTTTCGGAAACCGGCGTCAGGCTGCGTCTTTTCCACTCGCTTTCGGGGCTGGGCCACCTTGCGCTGGAGAGCGCCGGAGGCGAGCGTATGCCGCTTGACCTGGTGTGGGAAAACGAAGGCGAGGCGGGCTTCCGCTTCAACCGGCCCATCGATGTCCAGCGCTTCATCGCCGAAGCCGGTCCCTATCCCAAGCGCCCGATCCGCATTGCCGTCGATCTTCCCATCCGCATCCTTGTGAGCGGAGAGGCGTGGGATGCGCAGCTTTGCGACCTTTCCCGGCAGGGCGCGAGAATCGAGGTGGAGAGCCATCTGGCCCTGGGCCAGCATCTGCGGATCGAGGCCGAGGAGCTGCCCGAATTCGAGGCGACCGTCTGCTGGCGGCGCGAGCCCTGCTACGGCCTCGTTTTCCGGCAGCTGATGGGCCTCGAGGAACTCGCCCGGCGCACTTTCCGCCTGCAGCGATACGCCATCACCGCCTGAGGACGCGTCAGGCCGGCCGGAAGCGCATGGCCGCGCCGTTCATGCAGTAGCGCTTGCCCGTGGGCGGCGGACCATCGTCGAAGACGTGTCCCAGGTGCCCGCCGCAGCGCGCGCAGTGCACTTCGGTGCGCGCCATCCCCAGCGCATGGTCGCGGGACGTTTCGACGGCGCCGGGCAGCGGCTTCCAGAAGCTCGGCCATCCGGTTCCGCTCTCGAACTTGGCCGCCGAGGAGAACAGCGGGTTGCCATCGGCCGCGCACAGGAACGTGCCGCGCCGATGCTCGCGGTCAAGAGGCGAGGAACGCGGCCGCTCGGTCCCGGCCCTGCGCAGGATGCGATATTGCTCGGGCGTGAGGCGGCGGCGCCATTCCTCGTCCGAGAAGCGAACCGGGTAGGCCTCGGCATCGCTTCCGCACGCGGCCAGCATCGGCAAAACCGCGCCCGCGCCCAGCCAGGCAAGCACCCCGCGCCGCGTGGTCGATGTGATCATGGTGCCTCCTCGGCCGCTCTCGACACGAAGATGGCGATTCGCCCGCCTCTATTCAACGGCCGCGCCGGATCGGCGGCCCCCGGATTGGCGGCGCAATGCCCGGCGCACGCGGCGACGCGACCCGCCCGACTTCATGACCCGGCTGCGGAAAAGCCGCGAGCCCACGCGCACCAGCAGCAGCACCCACGCGCCCTGCCACAGCAGCGCTCCGATGTGCGGCATCACCGCCCCATCCTGAGCGGCGCGCGCCAGCATCGCGAACGGAGAGCTGAACGGGAACAGCGCCGCCGCAATCTCCACCGCGCTGCCGGGCTGGGTCATCGCGTACGTCGCGAAGAAGAACAGCATCAGCTGCATCATCGTCACCGGCATCGACAGGGTCTGCACTTCACGGACGGTCGCGGCGAGGGAGCCGATCGAAAGGAACACCGATCCCAGCAGCAGGTAGGCCATGGAGAAGTAGAGGATGCCAAGCACCACCAGCATCGGCCAGCCCACCGCCGGGGCTGGCAGGTCGGGAAGCGCGGACCCGGCGGCGAGGTAGAGCCCTCCTCCCACTGCCGCCCATGCCGCGATGCCCACCAGCGAAACCCCGAGCATGGCGAACAGCTTGCCCAGGAAAACCGCCTCCATCGGGATCGCGGCGGCCAAGACTTCTATGATCTTGTTGCCTTTTTCTTCCACCAGGTTGGACAGGACCATGCCCGCCAGCATCATGGTGAGCAGGAACAGCAGCGTCTGCGCGGCCTGCGCGGTGCGCAGCCTGGCCTTGTGCTCACTGACCTGGCTGGAGGCCGTGGCCTGCAGCCGCACAGGGGGCCACGGCGCCAGCGCGCCCTGCTCCGCCTGTGCGGCGATCAGGGCGATGTCGCCGCTCCACGCCTCAATCTGGGCCCGGGGTCCGGTAAGCACGGGCGCCGCCGGACTGCCCGAGAGCACCGCCGCGATGTTCGCCCGCTTGCCCGCCAGCGCGGCAGAGGGATCGGCGCGCTCCCCCGGCGCCAGCCGCTCCAGCACGACAAGCCCGGGCAGCCCCTGCCCCAGCCGCTCGGCCAGTCCGTCGCGGGCGCGCAGGATGGCGTTCGCGTCGGCGCCGGTCATGATGACGCCCACTTCAGGCCGGGCGGAACTGCGCTCGACGCTGCTGCCCACGCTCCCCGCCAGGGCGCCGACCACCACTGGGAACAGCGGCCCGAGCAGGAAGAAGAAGAACGTGCGCGAGAACAGGATCGCCGTGAAGTCGCGCCGGGCGACCACCCAGGCGGCGGAAAGGATCGAAAGGCGGCCGTGCACGCCGCTTGGCATCTCGGCGCTCATCGGGCCATCTCCTCGGGCGTTTGGTCGCCGAGCGCGCGGGCGGCGGCCGCCCCGGCGATCGCGACGAAGGCATCGTGCAGCCCCGCCCGCTCGATCGAGAGCGAAAGGATGCCGGCCTCGCCCGCGATCAGCGCGCGCAGCAGAGGCTCGATGCCGGTGTCGGGCAGGGCGAAGTGCCAGAACTGCCCTTCGCGCCGCGCCTCTGCCGGTAGCGCCAAGCGCCACGGGCCGTCCGCCGCCCGCGTCTCGAGGCGGACCTGCGCCGGGATGCGATCCCGTGCGAGGTCGACGGGTCCGGCGAAAGGCACCTTGCCACCGGCGATGATCGCCACTTCGTCGCACAACCGCTCGGCATGGGCGATGACGTGGGTGGAGAAGATGACCGTGGTTCCCTCCTCCGCAAGCCCGCGCATCATCGCCTCGAGCCGGCCCTGGTTCAGCGCGTCGAGGCCCGAGAAAGGCTCGTCGAACACCACCAGCCGGGGCCGGTGCACAAGCGTGCCCAGTATCTGCACCTGCTGCGCCATGCCCTTGGACAGCTGGCGAATCTGCCGACTTGCGGCATGGCCAAGGCCATGGCGTTCGAGCAGTTCATGCGCACGGCGCCGTCCTTCGCGAAGCGGCAAGCCGCGCAGCGCTCCCAGGAAGGCGATCGCCTCCGTTGCCTTCATCGAGGGGTAGAGGCCGCGCTCCTCCGGCAGGTAGCCGATGGCATGGGCGACATCGTGCGGACGTTCGGCACCCAGAATGCGGCGATAGCCCGAATCGGGATCGATGATGCCGAGCATCATGCGCAGCGTCGTGGTCTTGCCCGCGCCGTTGGGACCAAGAATGCCGTAGACCGAGCCCGACGGCACGGCGAGGTCCACCCCGTCGACCGCGGTCACGCCCTCGAACCGCTTCACCAACCCGCGCGCCTCGATCGCGAGTTGCCCGGACGCAGCCTGCGGTCCATTGCCGGTCACCCTCGGATCTCCTACTTGCGCATCCATGACATTTCCCGGCTCTACCACGAGCGCACAGGATCGCGCAGGCCTGGTTAAGGGCGAGCTAAGCGCTTTCGCGACCGAACTGGAGGCAGAAGCGCGCGCCCTTGGCTTCGTGGCGTTCGGGATCGCCCCGGCAGCGGGTGACGACGCGCGCGGCGCGCGGCTGGACGCCTGGATCGCGGCGGGCATGCACGGCACGATGGGCTGGATGGAAGAGCGCGCGCACCATCGCCGCAGCCCGCAGGGGCTGTGGCCGCAGGCGCGCAGCGTCATCGCCCTGGGCATGAGCTACGCCCCCGCCGCCGACCCGCTGCTTCTGGCGGGGCAACCCGAGATCGGGCGAATTTCGACTTATGCGCAAGGGGCGGACTACCACGATGTGGTGAAGAAGGCACTCAAGCACCTTGCCCGCTGGATCGTCGCCGAGGGCGACCGGCGCCGGTTGGGCGCCGAAACTGACGGGGTCGGCGTCAAGGTCTTCACCGATACCGCGCCGGTCATGGAAAAG
Organism: Novosphingobium silvae; assembly: GCF_009856825.1. GTDB lineage: Bacteria > Pseudomonadota > Alphaproteobacteria > Sphingomonadales > Sphingomonadaceae > Novosphingobium > Novosphingobium silvae. The sequence goes on from NZ_WVTD01000017.1 coordinate 77,480, forward strand.
CCGCTGGCCGCCGCCGCCGGCCTGGGATGGCAGGGCAAGCACACCAACGTGGTCAGCCGGGAGCATGGATCGTGGCTGTTCCTGGGCGAAATCTACACCACGCTGGACCTTGCGCCTTCCACGCCTGCGCGCGACAGCTGCGGATCGTGCCGGGCCTGCCAGGACGCTTGTCCTACGGACGCCTTTCCCGCGCCATACCGCCTCGATGCCAGGCGCTGCGTCAGCTATCTGACCATCGAGCACAAGGGACCGGTGCCGGACGACCTACGCGAAGGGCTGGGCAACCGCATCTACGGCTGCGACGATTGCCTGGCCGTATGCCCCTGGAACAAGTTCGCGCAGGCCGCCCATGCCATGCGCCCGTTCCTGCCGCGCGCGGAGCTGACGGCGCCCGAGCTGGCAGACCTGCTGACGCTGGACGATGCGGGCTTTCGCGCGCTGTTCTCGGGCAGTCCGATCAAGCGGATCGGACGCAACCGCTTCGTGCGCAACTGCCTCTACGCGGCGGGAAACAGCGGGCGGCGCGACCTGCTGGCGCAAGTCGAGCCGCTGCTGGCGGACGAGGACCCGGTGGTTGCCGAGGCGGCGGCCTGGGCCCGCGCGAAGCTGCGCTCCGCCGCTACATCAGCTCCTTGAGCGCGGTGCCTGCATCGGCGAGCATGGCCGGATCGGGCGAGAGCCCCGCCTCGACGAGCTTGCGGCCCTGCACGTAGTCCTTGACCGCATTCACGCAGTCCAGCGCCACCACGCGCCCGTCCTTCAGGTAGACGACCGAGAAGCTGCGCGCGTCCATGTCGCCCCGGATCACCGTCTGGTCAAAGCCCACGTTGATGCCGGCGG
>NZ_WVTD01000018.1 GCF_009856825.1 Novosphingobium silvae
CCCATCACAATGACAAACGCATCAGGGGGGCCAAAGCCCCCTTTTTGCATGCCTTGCAACGCCAAGGCCAACGCTTTGCAGGCTGACACACTCAGCCCAAAACGGTGACGCGGGGTGGAGCAGCCCGGTAGCTCGTCAGGCTCATAACCTGAAGGTCGCAGGTTCAAATCCTGCCCCCGCAACCAACACCAAAACAATACGCAGGCCGAGCAACGCTCAGGGCGGCTCCTCTGTGAATACCTTTCGCAGCTTACACGCAAAAATCAGCCACCCTGCAGCCCCTCTCAAATCCTTAGGATCGCACAATCCTAAACGTGCGACGCGCCGAACATATCGGAGACAAAGCCATCGACTAGCGCTCACTATAATGAGCGAGACGGCCGCTGACGTCCGACCCTTCTGCGCGCCATCGTAGCGTCTTAGACACGTCAGAGGGTCAACAGCCGCACAAGGGACGCTCCGAGAGCGTCAGCCAGCGGATGAGCCGGCCACCAGCAAGGCTTTCCTCCGACCACCAAACCAATGCTTATTACATTTCCTTCCACGTCGCTGTTCCGGCGGAAGCCACTGCGGGGACGGACAGGAGGCAGTATACGCCCCCCGCACGGAACTGGAGACTGGTTTTCATTCCCAACCGGTAAGGAAGAGCGTCCTCTATCAAGCCGCTGCCAAAGCCTCTTCGCGCCGGCGTGCAGTCGATGGCGGGAACGCCCTGCTCCGACCATGCAAGATCGAGCGAGAAACCCCCGCAATCGGCCGGATTGATGCTCCACTCGATCTGCAGTCGTGCGCCAGGGAAGCGCAGGGCACCGAACTTCAGGGCGTTGGTTGTGAGCTCGTGAATGGCAAGACCTATGGCCTCGGCGAGCCGTTCGCTCAATCCGACGGCGGGGCCGGCGATAGACACGTTTTCACAATCGGCCACGCCGACGCTCAGGAGTTCCTCGCGAACGAGGTCTTCCAGATCGGCCAGCCCGTCCGGGCTTAGGGCGGCGGAAATCTGGGTGCGGGCAAGATGGTCCAGTCGGCCGCGAAAGTGTTCCGCGATGCTGTCCATGTCGCCGCCGGCCTCCACGGTGCGGGAGAAGACTGCGCGAGTGACAGCGAGGATGTTGCGGGCGCGATACTGCAGCTCGATCAGGAGCCTTTGAAGGCGCCGCTCGCTGGCACGAAGGGCCTGCTGGGATCGCTTAAGCTCGTCGATGTCGTTGACGACGGTCACGGCTCCGGTGACGGAACCTTCCCCATCGCGGAGGGGAACGCATGCGACCGTGGTCCACCGCTCGCCGCCTTGCGCGTCGGTATGGATGAACTCCATTCCCGGCAGAGTGCTGAAGCCCTGCAGCGCCCTGATCCCCGGGTAGTCCGCGGTTGCAACGGGTGAGCCGTCCTGATCGACGGCTTTCCACCCGGGATTTCCGACCGGATCAACGGAGGGCAGGCGCCCCGAGACGAAGAGCCGCTGGGCCTCGGCGTTCGCAAGGATCAGCGTGCCTGCCGCGTCCGAAAGGGCTATGCCGACAGGCGCGGTTTCGAAGATGGCGGCCAGCTGCTGCGCTTTCTGCGCAAGTTGTGTCTGGGTCTGCTTCCGCTCGAGCACATCGCGAAAAAGCACCGCGAGTTGACGGTCGCCTGGGTCGCCAAAAGGCGTTGCGAACACTTCATACCACCGCCCGAGAGCATCGGCCCGATCTTCGAAGCGCTCCGCCGTCCCGGTGCGAAGGATGCGGCCGAAAGTGTCGAACCAATGCTGTTCGTGATCGGGCACGAGTTCACGAGCCGTCCGGCCCACGGGCTGGGAAATGCCGGTCTGTCGTTCGAAGGCCGCATTGGCCTGAAGGAAGCGGTAATCGAGGGGGGCGCCCGCGCCGTCCTCTATAATCTCGATTATGCACAGCGCATCGTCGATGGCATCGAACAGGGCGCGATAACGCGCCTCCGACCGCTCGGCAGCCGCAAGGCGGGCCCTCGCGTCGCCCAGATCGGCCTCTGCCAGCGTCAGCCGTGCGGTCAGGCGGGAGATCTCACCGTCGTCGGACATCGTTCAGCCGTTCGATTACCGATATCCGGACGGGGCGAGCCTCCCGCCCGGGAGACCCGAGGGGAGGCTTTGCGGAAGTTTTGCGATCAGCCGTCCTTGGAGACGAACTTGTTGAAGCGGCTCTGCTTGCTCTCGGCGGTCTCGTCCTGATGAAGGAACGCGAGGTCGTTCTCGTCGAAGATTTCGAAGAACCGCTCCCAGTCCACTTCCTCGAGTTCGTCGTCAGGCTCGGCGAAGTCCACGCGCAGCAGGCCGCCTTTTCCATCGTCGGTCGAGGCGACGATCGTCGGGCGCCCACCGCGCTCCTCGATCCACTTGCGGATTTCGTCGTGATCGGTGGTCTTGTTGGCTGAACTCATGATCTTCTCCTGCAACTGGCGATGTTACTCCGCCGCTACCGGCACAGTCACCGGATCCTGAACGTCGCCGCCGGCGATCTCCTCGGCGAACCAGGCGCATGTCCGCGCCAGGCCCACGGAGAGCGGCGTACGTGGCCGCCAGCCGAGCTGCGCTTCGGCGCGCGAGATGTCGGGCCGGCGGCGACGGGGATCGTCGGTGGGCAAGGGCAGGTGCGTCACCGTCACCGGGCGGTCGACGATCTGGAGAATCGCTTCGAGCAGTTCCGTCACGGTCAGTTCCTCGGGATTTCCGAGATTGACCGGCTCCGACCCGTCGAGGTCTCCCTCCATCAGGGCAATCAGGCCTTCGACCATGTCGGAGACGTAGCAGAAGCTGCGGGTCTGGCTGCCGTCGCCATAGATCGTGATGTCACGGCCCGAGAGCGCCTGGCATACGAGGTTCGATACCACCCGTCCGTCGTCCGGGTGCATGTGAGGGCCATAGGTGTTGAAGATGCGGGCGACGCGGACATCGGCGCGGCCCATGCGCGCGAAGTCGAAGGCCATCGCCTCGGCTGCGCGCTTGCCCTCGTCGTAGCAGGCCCGCGGGCCGGTGCAGTTGACCCATCCGCGATAGTTTTCAGGCTGCGGGTGCACTTCGGGATCGCCGTAGACCTCGCTGGTGGAGGTGAGCAGGAAGCGCGCGCCCGACGTCTCGGCGAGCCGCAGCAGGTGGTCGGTCCCCACCACGCAGGTCAGCATCGTGTGCTCTGGATCCGCTTGGTACTGCGGCGGCGATGCGGCGCAGGCGAGATTGTAGATCCGCTCGAACTGCCCGGCGCGAGACGTGATGTCCACCGGCAGCGCATTGACGATGTCGCCTTCCACGAACTCGAAGTTGGGGTGGTCCTCGAGCAGGCGCAGGTTCGTGGGCCGTGCGGTCTGAAGATTGTCCAAGCAGACCACGCGCTTGCCGCGGGCAAGAAGTTCCGCGCACAGGTGCGAACCGATGAAGCCCGCCCCGCCGGCTACTAGGGTGAGCGATTGGTCTTGAGCAAGCTTCATCGTCCTCTTCTCCATGTTCTTGTTGGCGCGGCGCGGCATGGCCTCGACCAGGTGAGCTTCCAGCTCTGCAGCGCGGTGTGCGGCGGTGTGGGCGGCAAGGACCCGCTGGCGTGCCGCATCGCCGACCTCGCGGGTGGAGCTCGCCAGAACGTCGAGGACCTGCTCCGGCGTATCGGCAAGCACGATCTCGCGTCCGGGCACGAACAGGCTGTCGATACCCTCCCAGCGGTCGGACAGGATCGGAGTGCCGCATGCCGCGGCTTCGAACAGGCGGACCGAGGGCGACCAACCTGCCGCGATCATGTCGTCCCGGGTGACGTTCAGGGTCATGCGCGAGGCGTTGTAGAACGCCGCGTGCTCGGCGGGGGGCAAGTGCTCGATCCGCTCGACGTTGGCAGGCCAGTCGATGTCGGCGGGGTACTGCGGCCCCGCCACCGCGAAACGCAGGTCGGGGCGGCGGCGCGCAGGCTCAAGCAGAAGCCGCTCCAACGTAGGCTGGCGATCGGGGCTGTAGGTGCCAAGGTAGGTCAGGTCCCAACGCACAGGCTCGTCAAGCGGACGGTAGGCCTCGGGATCGACGGAACAGTAGAGCGCGCGGGCTGCCGGAGAGCCATAGTCCGCCTCGATGCGCCGCAGCGTGGGCCCGCCCGTGAACGAGAGATAGGTGTCAAAACCGGGGATGACCTCGGGAGAGAGATATTCGTAATCGCCTCGCGCCAGCCGGGCCAGCGTAACGGGCGTATCGATATCGTAGAAGGCAGTCGCACCGGATGCATGTTCCTGCACGAACCGCGCGACTTCCACGCCCTCGGGGACGTACGAGCCCACGATGACCGCATCGGCCTGCGCGATCGCCTCGCGGTGGCGGGAAAGCTGGTCGAGGTCGCGGTAGTATTCGAGGCGGCAGAACTGCGGGTTCACGAGATCGCGATGGTCTCCCCCATACCACGGGACTTCGCGCTCCAGAAACAGCACATCGTGTCCACGCGCGGCGAAAGCGGCGAGGAGAGCGCGGTAAGTGGTGGCATGGCCGTTGCCCCACGAGGAACCGAGGCTAAGGCCGAGAACGACGAGCTTCATGCGGTTTCCCTTGCGCGGTGTTGCTGGAAGATGCGGTGCACCTGTTCGGCGCGCAGCGCATAAGTGTGCTCGGCCAGCACCCTCTTCAGGGCTGCGGCGCCGATCTCTTCCGCCCGTTCCTCGGAAAGGCCCGACAGGATATCGGCCACGTCCTGCCCGTCCCGCGCAACGAGGACTTCCTTGTCAGGCGTGAGGAACTGCTCGATGCCTTCCCAGGCGTCGGTGATAAGGCAGGCGGCGGCGCCGGCCGCCTCGAACACGCGGGTGGCGGGCGAGAAGCCGACCTGCGCCATCGAATCGCGGGCCACGTTCAGCACGGCGCGGGGGGTGGCGTTGAAGGCGTTGTGATCGCCGGTGCCGACGTGCCCGATCGCGCGCACGTTCTCGCTCATTCCCTTGTCGTCCCAGCCGTTGCCCCCCAACAGAAAGCGGTGCTGCGGGAGAGCGGCGGCAGGCCGCAGGAAGAACTCCTCAATACGGCTTTCACGGTCAGGCAGGCGGTTCGCAAGCAGCCCCAGGTCGGCGGAAAAGCGGGAATCGCGAGGAGCTGGGTGATGCGTTTCGGGGTCGAGCGCATTGTAGATCGGCTCGCAGCGCGCCGCGCCGAAATCGACATACGCGTCAACCACCGGCGGGCCGCCGCCATAGGTCAGAACCATGTCGAGCTGCGGCAGGGCCTTCAGCACCGGGTGCGAGGCATCCCCACGCATCTCGTCGAGAGTGGCGGCGGCATCCACGTCCCAGAAGATCCGCATGGCACCGGGCCGGCTCTGCTCGACGATGCCTTCGAGCAGTTCGCGATCGAACACGCCCACGCCGTTGGCCTTCACGACCACGTCGGCGTCGCCCGCCCGGGCGAGGACGCCCCGCAGGCCTTCTTCAGTGGCGGGATAGACGACCGAGCGTGCCCATTCCGGCGGCTCGATGTCGCGGTGCTGCTGGCGGTCGAAAGCGTCGGGCTCGTAGAAGGTGATGTCGTAGCCGTGCGCCGCCAGCGCCTTGAGGATGCCCCGGTAATAGGTGGCGGCGCCGTTCCAGTAGGACGACAGCAGGCTCGATCCGTAGAAGGCGATTTTCATGCGGCATCCTTGGCGGGGGTGGTCGTGAGCGCGGCGGCGATGGCGAGCAGTTCGTCGACGCGGTGCGCGCAGGTATGGCGCGAGAGGATGGTCTCCAGCCCGCTTGCGACAAGATCGGCTCGCAGGTCAGGATCGTCGCGCAGGGCGGTGAGATGGCGGGTCATCTCCTCGCCGCTGCGCGCGACGAGATAGTCTTCGCCCGGACGGAAGAGCCGTTCCGCATCGTCCCAGGGCGCGGAGACGAGGGGAATGCCGCAGGCCAGCGCCTCGAACACTCGGATGGTGGGAATGCCGGGCAGGATCGTCGCATAGTAGCGGCGCGGGACGTGCACGGTCGCAAGGTGGCGGGCGAAGATCCCGGGAGCGCCCGCATTGGGGGCCCACCCGTGATAGCGCACCCCGTAGCGTTCCAGCATCGCGCGCGCCTCGTCCGGATAGCGCACGCCGTAGACGTCGAGCGCAAGGGCAGCCTCGCGAGCAGGGCGGAAGAGGAATTCCTCAAGCTCGCCGGTCCGCTCGCCGTCGCCCCAGTTGCCGATCCAGACCAGCCCTTCGCGGACATCTTCCTCGCGCGGGGGATGGAACCGGCGCACGTCGGCCGCTTCGTGCCAGGTCCACACGCGGTCGGTCCAGCCCCAGCCCCGGTAGACTTCGCTCAGCGCCTCGCCGAAGGCCAGCACGCCGTCGTACCCGGACAGGTCGTATGCGCGCATTTCATGAGGGGCGCTCACCGCGCGGTGGTGGGTATCGTGGAACAGCAGGGTGAACGGGGCGCCGTGCGCGCGGATGCGGCCGACCTGCGCGACGAGTTCCGGCTCGTTCCACTCGTGGACGATGACCAGCTCCGCCCCCTCCAGCATGTCCTCGACGCTTGCGTCGGGGCCATAGGCAATCGAAGAAAGCTCAGGATAAGCCTTGCGATAGGCGTCGAGCCCTGCATCGCCGTGATCGGCCAGCAGGTTGCCGAGGCTCCAGGCGTTGGCCGGCTCGCGAACGGACACATCGTGCCCGCGCGCGATCAGTTCGCTCAGCACTCCGCGCAGGAAATGCGCATTGCCGTGGTTCCAGCAGGAAGCGAGCGAATGGGTGAAATAGACGATCTTCATGCGGCAACCCTTCCGCGGGAAGGCGCTTGTGACAGCGCCTCGTCATAGATGTGGAGCATCGCGTCGGCCATGGCCTGAGGACGGTAGCGAGCCGCGCGCGTGCGCGCCGCTTCGCCCAGAGCGATGCGGGACTGCGGCTGCGCAAGAAGGCCCGAGATCGCCTCAAGGCAGGCGTCGTCGTCACCTTCCGGAACGAAGAGCGCGGCGCCGTCCCAAAGCTCGCGGAACGTATCGATGTCCGATAGGACAAGCGCGCAGCCGGCCTGCGCGGCTTCCAGCACTGCCAGGCCGAACGGTTCGAACGAGGCGGCGGATACGAACACCGGCCGTTCCTGCAATCGAGCGCCGAGCGCTGCTGCGTCAAGCTGTCCAAGCAGATTGAGGTGACCGACCTGAATGGTCTCCCCATGCGGACCCACCGCAGCGCCTGCAGCATCGAATGGAGCGGCCAGCCGCGCCGCGACCCTGTCCAGCAGGTCCATCCGCTTCACTGCATCCCACAGACGTCCGACCGTCAGCGCCCGAGCCGTGGGTTCTCCGCCGGCGGCCTCGGAAATCGGATGGCGGCCGTTGTGGACGACCCGGGGCTCTTGCACGAGGCCATAGTGCTCCGCGACGTGCCGCGCGTAGGACGCGCTCGGCGCGACCACGCGGTCGGCGCTGCGAAGGCCACGCCCCATGACTTCGCGGTGCCAGTGGAAGTCGGGCGCAAGGGGTTCGTCTTTCTTCGCCCGTTCCCACCAGGTCGAAACGCAGCCGTGGGTCACCGCGATCACGGGCGTGGAGCCGGCCCAGTCGGCGGCCAGCGCGGGGGTGTTGAGGTGGATGATATCGGCCTCCACCTCGGCGGCGAGGTCGGCGATCCGCCGTCCGGCATCGAGGACGGGATCCGGGCCAGCGCATAGCCAGTCGAGCGGAAGGCCGGAATCGATCACCGTGGTGCGGGGAATGCGGCGCGCTTCCTGCGCCTGCACCGGATCGGGAGCAGGGCCCAGTACTACCAGTACGGGCTCTGCCCCGCGAGCTACGAGCCCGCGGGCGAGATCGAGACCATACTGCCACACGCCGCCCACTGCATCGAGCGTGATCAGGACGCGGAGCCTCCCTGCCTTCACAGGGCGGCCACTCCTTCCGTCACGGCGATGGCAGGCGCTTGCGTTACTTGCGTGTCGAGCCCGCGCTCGGCTGCAAGCCAGCGGGCAAGGCGCTGAACGCCCTCACGCCAGGGGAGGGCGGCAGAAAGGCCCAGGGCCTCGGTTGCCGCGCGCGTGTCGGCCACGAAGTAGCGCTGGTCGCCCGCACGCCAGTCGTCGTGCCGCACATCGAGGCCCCTGCCCACGAGTGTGCCCACATAGTCGAGCAGGATGCGCAGGCTCACCGCATTGGCAGGACCGCCGCCAAGGTTGAAGGCACGCCCGGAAACCTCGGAGATGCGCTTCCACGCGGCGAGGTAGGCATCGACCGCGTCGCCCACTTCCAGGATGTCGCGCACCTGGTGGCCGTCGCCGTAAAGGACGATCGGTTCACCCTCGAGCGCGCGGATGAGGAAGTGCGCGACCCATCCCTGGTCCTCGGTGCCCATCTGCCGCTCGCCGTAGATGCAGCTCATCCGCAGGACCGCGGAAGGGATTCCGTAGCTGCGGGCGTAATCGAGCACGTACTGGTCCGCCGCGCCTTTGGAGCAACCATAGGGCGTGTGGAAATCCAGCGGGCGGTCCTCACCGATCCCGTTGCCGCGCACCCCGGGATCGGTTGGCATGTAGCCGCCATCGATCTTTCCAAGGGAGATGTCGGCCAGATCGCCATAGACCTTGTTGGTCGATGCGAAGATCACCGGGATGCGGTCACCCCGGGCGGCTTCGAGTATGTTGAAAGTGCCGCCCAGGTTGATGTCGAAGTCTTCGCGCGGGTTCGTGAGGCTGGTGGTCACGGCGACTTGCGCTGCCAGGTGGAAGACGACCTGCGACTTCGCTACGGCATCGGCCACGAGCGCGCCGTCCCGCACATCGCCGATCAGGGGCTGGATGCGCTCGCCATGCCGTTCGCGAAGCCACGCGAGATTGCGTTCGACGCCCGGCCGCGAAAGCGCGTCGAGCACGATTACATCGTGACCCGCGCCGGCCAGCCGGTCGGCAAGGTTGGACCCGATGAAGCCTGCGCCGCCAGTGACGAGGATCGGGCGATCGCTGCGCCCGCCGCTCATGCCACAAGCCCCCGGGCTTCGAGCTCGGCCCGCGCCTGGCTCACGCGGTCCTCCGCGGTCTGGAGCTGCACCCAGTCGGCCAGTTCGGCCAAGCCCTGCTCGAAGTCCTGCGTGGCGCGGAAGCCGAGCTGTTCAGCCGCAAGCGTGGTGTCGCAGAAGCAATGGCGGATATCACCGATGCGCGCCTTGCCGACGATCTCGGGCTCTACGGCGTTGCGTCCCATCGCGCGTGCCAGCGCCTGCGCGACCTCGGTCACCGAACGGTCTTCGCCCGAACCGATGTTGAAGGTCTTGCCGGAAGCCGCAGGCAGCACCAGAGCGTCGGCAAAAGCGCGGGCCACGTCGCTGACGTGCACGAAGTCGCGGCGCTGTTCGCCGTCTTCGAAGATCATCGGCTGCTGACCGTTCAGCAGGCGCGAGGCGAAGATCGCCAGGACGCCGGTGTAGGGGTTGGACAGGGCCTGCCCCGGGCCATAGACGTTGAACAGGCGCAGGCACACGCTTTCAATGCCGTAAGGCGCACCCATGATGTGCGTCGTGCGCTCCTGCACGTACTTGTTGAGGGCATAGATGGAGGCGAGGCTGGGACGCTTCCACTCGGGCGTCGCAACCGGCGACAGAGGGCGGCCCTGCTCGTCGAGCGGGTCCCAGATCTTCTGGCCGTCGCGAACGGTTCCGCGCTCCGCATTCTCGACGAACTCGCCGTCTTCGTTGCGGTAGAGGCCTTCGCCGTAGATGCTCATCGAGGATGCCGTGACGACCCGGCGCACCGGCTTGTCGATCAGGCGCTCGAACAGGACCGCAGTGCCGACGTCGTTGGTCGAGGTGTAGCGCTCGACCTCGTACATGGACTGGCCAACGCCCACTTCCGCGGCGAGATGGACGACGCTGTCCACGCCGTCGAGCGCGCGCGATACCGCATCGCCGTCGCGCACGTCGGCAACGATCAGCTCTGCTTCCGCATCGAGGCTTTCAGGCCGTGTGCCGCCGCCGTGGACCTGTTCCAGCAGGCAGTCGAGCACCCGCACCTTGTTCCCGCGCCGCAGGAGTTCCGCCGTGACCTGTCGGCCGATGAAGCCGGCGCCGCCGGTGATGAGTACGGTTTCCGCCATGAGAAGTCCCCCCGCGTAGGTGTGTCCGACGATGACCCGGGCCACCGAAGCCGTGAACTTCGGGCTGGGATCACCGGAAGCATCAACATCATCTTCTTCAACAGGTTCCTTGTTCCAGCTAAAACTAATCCAGTTTAATCATCTACGTTTCGCGGCGAAGTTCGCGCCGCTTCATCCGGCTAGACTGTTTGTGTTTTGAAGAAGGCGCAGGTACCTGATCGCGCATGACTTTCATCCATCTTGCCCGCCACGCGACCCACGACGAAGTCGGCCATATTCTGAGCGGCCGCTCCGACATTGCCCTCAACCCGAAAGGGGAGGCCGAGGCGCTGGCGCTGGCTGCCGAGATGAGCGCCGTGCCCTTGGACAGGATCTATACCAGTCCCCGGCGCCGGGCGACGCAGACCGCAGGTGCGGTCGGCACGATGCGCGGCATCGATCCACTCGTCGCTCCCGCGCTGGACGAGATCGACTTCGGCACATTCACCGGGCGCAGCTTCGCCGCGCTGGAAGACGATCGCGACTGGCAGGCCTGGAACCGGGAGCGGGCGACCGCGCGCTGTCCGGGCGGGGAGACCATGGAGGAGGCTATCGCCCGCGCCGCAGACTTCATCTTCGGTCTTGCCCAGGCGGACGCGCCCGTCCTTTGTGTCACGCATTGCGACATCATTCGCGGACTGGTCGCTCACATGCTCGCCATGCCGATGGACCGCATGTTCATGCTCGGTTGCGACCCGGCCTCGGTGACCACGCTGGCGATCGACCATGGCGATGTGCGCCTGGTGACGCTCAACCGATGCGCTCGGAGATGATAGTCTGCGGACGCGGCGCCGGGGAAGTGGCGGCGTAGCTCTTTTCCTCGACCAGTTCCGATTCAAGCAGCAGGTTGATCTGCCGCTTGATGGCCGCGCGGCTGTCGTTCGTCTGGTAGACCGATCGAGCCAGCGCCACGAACCCGGGTCCGAAGCGCGCCTGATCCTCGCGCTGGCGCAGGGCATCCTCGACGTCCCACAAGGTCCGGTTGATCCGCCGCAGCTGCTCGAACAGCGGGGCTATGCCCTCGCGCGGCAATACCTCGCGGGCAGTGGCGCCCAGCAGGGCGTGCTCGCGCTCCACGTTCAGGAGACCGGGCCCGGCGGGAAGGCGTTCGCGCTTGATCTCGAGGATGGAAACCTTGTCGAGCAGTTCTCCCCAGGAAACCGGGACGGAAGGAACGGAAGGCATGGCGTCATCCTTTCTTCATGAGAGTGCGTGTTTCGAGATCGGCGAGAATGCTGCCGACGACGGCAGGCCAGTCTCCCGGCGTGGGCTGTGCATAGAGCCTCATCGACGAATACCAGGGGCTGGTCGTCTGGCCCGGTGACCAGCGCCAGTCTGGCTCGGCCTTGAGCATCAGGAACGTGGGGACGCCCAGTGCTCCGGCGAGATGAGCAGCCATCGTATCCACGGTGATCACCAGCGATGCGCCCGCGATGATTGCGGCCGTGGCCTCCATGTCCATGGGGCAGCCGCCGGGGTTCAGCACCGGCAGATCCGTGGGACCGGGCACCAGCGTGACGCAGGGCGCCAGCGAGCATAGGGGCTCAAGAAGGCGGGGCGGCAGCGAGCGCTCCCGGTCCCAGTCACCCCCCGCATGGCACAGGGCAATAGTTCCTTCAGGCAGGATGGCCTTGCTGGTCGACAGGTAAGGAGCGGGCGCCGCTGACGGGGCCATCCGCAGCGCGAGCGGCAGCTCGGTGATCTCCAGGTCGCATTCCGCAGGTGGAAGCGGCGCCGCAGGATCGAAGGGCATAACGCATGTGAGGCCTTCCAGCTTATCCATCAGCGGGATGAGCGAGGGCTGCACCTCGAGCGTCACCGTCGCGGCTCTAGTCGCAAGTTGCGGCAGGAAGCGCACGAACTGGATGGTGTCGCCAAGGCCATGGTAGCAGCGCACAAGGACATGCCGCCCATCGAAGCTGCGCCCGTCCCACACCCAGCGCTCGTGGTATGGACGGGAAGGATCGTCCCTGGTTGCAGGATCGCGGGAGCGCAGCGTGGCGTCCGACAGGCGCCAGGCCTCCTCGTAGCGACCCGCTCGCATGGCTTGTATCCACAGCTGCGACGTGTCAGTCATGGGGGATACAATGCGCCGCGTGGGCAGAGGTATCCCGGGGAATGGCTTGGCAGCTACAATCCAAACCTGGGTTCAGGAAATAGCTTAACCTGAATTAGAATGGAGCAATCTTTGTAGATGCTGGGGAACAAGGCTGGAGATCCCTCGTTGGCCCGATCGTAACCAGCATCTTTCCTGTGCGTGACATTTCCCTGCTTGCAGGCGTCGGGCACGGCCCCTTGGAGGATTTCGTTGCGCCGCGTATCCGCTTCCGTTCATGCCGATGTACCCCGAGACCAGGACCGCAGTGCCGCACTGCGCAAGGGCATCGAGGAACTGGGCCCCTGGTTCCACAACATCGACCTGCATGACGGCATCACCACGGCGCCGGACCATTTCCTAGGCGATTACCCCCGGTTCAAGTTCGCGACCTTCGAGCATGTCCTGCCCGCGGACTTGTCGGGCAAGTCGGTGCTGGACATCGGCTGCAACGCCGGGTTCTACTCCGTCGAGATGAAGCGACGCGGTGCGGAGCGGGTCGTCGGTATCGATAGCGATGAGCGCTATCTCGCGCAGGCACGTTTCGCCTGTGCCGAACTGGGGTTCGAAGGCATCGAATTCCGCAACATGTCGGTCTACGACGTGGCCGCGCTGGGCGAGAAGTTCGACTTCGTGGTGTTCATGGGCGTGCTGTATCACCTGCGCCACCCGCTGCTCGCGCTCGATCTGATCCGCGAACACGTGGCCGGTGACATGATGCTGTTCCAGACCCTGCAGCAGGGATCGAACGACGTGCTTGCCGTTCCGGAGAACCACCCCTTCTTCATGCCGGGGACGACCACGCCGCCCGCCTATTTCGATGATCCGGGCTATCCCAAGATGCATTTCATCGAGCGCGAGTTCGCGAACGACTGGACCAACTGGTGGGCTCCTAACGCCGCTTGCAGCCAGGCCATGCTACGTGCGGCAGGCTTCACCATCGAAGCGCATCCGCAGGCCGACGTCTATCTGTGCCGCACGGCCCCCGTTCCCTATTCTGGGTACGGTCCGGCGGCTGTCTATCCGGCAAGAGGGGGGGAAGTGCGATGATCGAAGCGGCGATGCTCTGGAACGAGCCGAACAACAAATCGCACTGGGACCCCGCCATCGATCCCGAGTGGTCGATGTTCGCGGATCACGTAATCCGTGCCGGGCAGGCGATCCACGAAGTCAACCCGCAGATGACGCGCGTGCTCGGCGGGATGTCGCCGATCGATCCGCACTGGCTTCGCCGGATGGAGGCACACGGGGCGCTCGATGCGGTCGACGTGGTGGCCGTGCACGGTTTTCCGCTGGACTGGAACCTGTGGCCGCTTTCCGCCTGGCCGGACAAGATCGCGGAGATCCGTTCCGTGACGGACAAGCCGGTCTGGGTTACCGAAGTGGGCGTCAGTTCCTTCGGGGCCGAGGAAGTGCAGGTCTTCGGGCTCCAGCGCACGGTCGAGCTTCTGAAGCCCATCGCGCCGCGCGTCTTCTGGTATTCGCTGTTCGATCTGCCGACGAGCTGGGGCGCTGAAACGCGTCACCGCGAGGCGGAGGGCTCGTCGTACTACCGGCATTTCTACCTTGGCCTCATCCGCGAGGACGGTACCCCCAAGCCCGCGCTCGATGTCTATGCCAAGCATGCGCAGGACATCGGCCTCATGCAGTGGTTCCACTTCGAGGATCCGCGCCTTGGCGAAGCGGTGGCCTGGATGAAGCGGCTGGGCACCCGCCGCATTCGCACCGGGCTTTCCTGGGCGGACAGCTTCCGTCCCAACGCGGTCGACTGGTTCGATCGCCAGATGGAGGCGCTGGCCGATTTCGACGTCACCGTCACGTTCTGCTTCACCCCGCAGCATCTCGGCATCGAGCCGCACCACACGAGCCCGGCGCGTGACCCTCAGGCATTCGCGGACTTCTGCGCCTGGATGATCGACCGCTATGCGCCTGCCGCCACCGGTGGCCAGGGGATCGCTCCGCCCCAGGCGCCTGCCGGCCTCGACCTGCGCGCGCCCGAGCTTTCCGCATTGAATTTCGACCGCGACGAGCGGCTCGGCACTGAACGGAGCATGGTCTGATGCTTTCCCCCGACCGCCACTGTATCAACGTCGCTCTGGTAGGCGTCGGCAATTGCGCGAGTTCGCTGGTGCAGGGCGTGGAACATTACCGCGCAGGCTCGAACGAGATGGTCGGCCTCTCGCACGCGGAAATCGGCGGCTATGGGCCGAGCGACATCCGGTTCGTGGCGGCCTGGGATATCGACGAGCGCAAGGTCGGGCACGACCTGTCGAGCGCGGTCTTTGCCAAGCCCAACTGCACGACGGTATTCTGTGAAACGATCGAGCCGACCGGCGCGATGGTTCGCATGGGCCGCGTGCTCGATGGCGTGGCCGATCACATGATGGACTATCCGGACGAGCGCACGTTCCGGAAGGCGGCGGCAGCCGAGCCCAGCCAGGCCGATGTCGTGGCCGTGCTGCGCGAAACGCAGGCCGATGTGCTGGTGAACTACCTGCCGGTGGGCTCGCAGCAGGCTACCGAGTTCTACGCCAAGTGCGCGCTGGAGGCAGGCGTCGCCTTCGTCAACGCCATCCCCGTCTTCATCGCCAGCAATCCCGAATGGGCAGCGCGGTTCGCCGCCGCAGGCGTCCCGATCATCGGCGACGACATCAAGGCCCAGCTCGGCGCCACCATCGTTCACCGCGTGTTGACCGACCTGTTCCGCAAGCGTGGCGTTAAGCTGGAGCGCACGTACCAGCTGAACACCGGGGGCAACACCGACTTCCTCAACATGCTGAACCGCACCCGGCTCGCGTCCAAGAAGGAATCGAAGACCGAGGCAGTGCAGTCCGTCGCGCAGGCGCGGCTGGAGGACGAGAACATCCATGTCGGCCCCAGCGACTACGTCGCATGGCAGAACGACAACAAGGTCTGCTTCCTGCGCATGGAGGGGCAACTCTTCGGCGGCGTGCCGATGAACCTGGAACTGCGGCTTTCGGTGGAGGACAGCCCCAACAGCGCCGGCGTTGCCATCGACATGATCCGCTGCGCCAAGCTGGCGCGGATGCGCGGGCTTGCCGGTCCCATTCATCCGGCCTCGACATGGTTCTGCAAGCATCCTCCGGTTCAGGTGCCGGACGACCAGGCCTGCGCCGAGTTCGACGCCTTCATCGAGGAGCAGGCGTGATCGCCGCTGCGGCGGGCCATCCAGTCGCCAGCGTGACCGCTCTCCTCCCGCATGCTGACGAATGCGCAGCGATGCGGCTCGGCCGGTGAGCGTGATCGCCACTCGCGTACGGGAGAAGCCGGGTGCCCGGCCGCTCCGATCCTGCTCTCCCGGCTGGTCATGCCGCTGCGGCGCGAGACGCACTGCGCTGGTCACCGGGTGATCATCAACATTTTCAACGTTTGAGGGTTCAATGGTTTCGCAGGACGAACAGATGATGCGCGCGGCCGTGCTCGAAGGTCCGGGTGCGATCCGGATCGCGGCGACGGCTCGGCCGGAACCCGGGCCGGGCGAGATCCGCATCCGCGTCGAGGGCTGCGGGGTCTGCGCTTCCAATCTGGAGCCGTGGGCAGGCCAGGAATGGATGACCTATCCCGGCGAACCCGGCGGGCTTGGCCACGAGGCATGGGGCTTCGTGGATGCACTGGGTGAGGGTGTGACGAACTTCGCCGTGGGCGAGCGCGTGGCCGCCCTCTCGTACCGGGCCTTCGCGCAGTACGATATCGCCGCCGCCGACATGACCATCCGCCTGCCCGAGGAACTGGCAGGGCAGCCGTTCCCCGGCGAGCCGCTCGGCTGCGCCTTCAACATCTTCCGCCGCAGCGACATTCGCGCGGGGCAGACGGTGGCGATCGTCGGCATCGGCTTTCTCGGCGCGGTACTGACCCGGCTCGCCACCGCGGCAGGGGCGCGAGTCATCGCCATTTCACGGCGGCAGGAATCGCTGGAACTTGCTCGGCGCTACGGCGCGGCCGAGACCATCGCGATGCACGACCACTGGGAGATCATCGAGAAGGTGAAGTCGCTTACCGGCGACAACTTCTGCGAACGCGTCATCGAATGCGTGGGCAAGCAGTGGCCGTTGGATCTCGCGGGCGAACTCGTCGGCTTCGGGGGGCGGCTGGTGGTTGCCGGGTACCATCAGGACGGTCCCCGCCAGGTTTCCATGCAGATGTGGAACTGGAAAGGCATCGACGTGATCAACGCGCATGAACGCGATCCGGCGGTGCAGATGCAGGGCCTGCGCGAAGCGGTCGAGGCCGTCGCCGGTGGGCGGCTGGACCCCGCCCCCCTCTATACGCATCGCTACACGCTCGATGACCTTGGCAAGGCGCTGGACGACACGCGCGACAAGCCGGGAGCTTTCGTCAAGGCGCTGGTGACGTTCTCATGAAGCCTCGCCTCGGATTTCTTGGAACCGGCTGGATCGGCCGCCACCGGATGGAAGCGATGCTGGCGACCGGCGCGGTGGAAGCGGGTGCGATCTGCGATCCCGAGCCCGCCTGCGCGGATGAGGCGGCAGCCCTTGCGCCCGGCGCGGTGCGCGTGGACACGCTCGAGCAGATGCTGGAGCAGGACGTGGACGGCGTCGTGATCGCAACGCCAAGCGCTCTCCACGCCGAGCAGGCGATCGCCGCGCTCAAGGCCGGGAAGGCGGTGTTTTGCCAGAAGCCGCTGGGTCGCAGCGCCGTGGAAGCGCAGGCGGTGATCGATGCGGCAAGGGACGCCGACAGGCTGCTGGGCGTGGACCTTTCCTATCGCCACACGCAGGCCATGCGCCAGATCGCCGACCTCGTCCGTTCGGGCGAACTGGGCGACGTCTTCGCGATCGACCTGACGTTCCACAATGCATACGGGCCCGACAAGCCGTGGTTCTACGACCCGGACCAGTCCGGTGGCGGCTGCGTCGTGGATCTTGGCGTGCATCTGGTCGATCTTGCGCTTTGGGTGCTGGATTTTCCGCAGACCGGGGCCGTCGATGCGCGGCTTACCTGTGAGGGTCGTCCGCTAAACGCCGGGCAGGTCGAGGATTACGCCACGGCCCAGTTCCGCGCGGGCGACGCCGAGGTTCGGCTCGCCTGTTCGTGGCGGCTGAATGCGGGGCGCGACGCGGTGATCGAAGCGGCGTTCTATGGCACGCGCGGCGGCGCTGCCCTGCGCAACGTGGGCGGCTCCTTCTACGACTTCACCGCGGAGCGCTTTCAGGGCACCGCCACGACTTCCCTTGCCGAGCCGCCCGACGAATGGGGTGCGCGTTCGGCCGCAGCCTGGGCGGAGCAGTGCGCGGCCTCGCTTCGCTTCGATGCCGCCGCCCAGAACTACGTCCGCAGCGCCGAGGTGCTGGACCGCATCTACGGGCGGTGATGCGATATGAAGGTCGGCGTCCTCACCTTTCACCGCTGCATCAACTACGCGTCCTATTGGCAGGCGCGCTGCCTGGTGGAGGGTCTGCGGGCGATGGGGCACGATGCCGAACTGCTCGATCATGATGCGCCCGAAGTGCGCAGTGCAGAATGGCGCTGCGCCTTCAGCCCGCGCCTGCCCGAGCGGACCGAACGGGCGGACATCCGCCGGTACGGGATCAAGGCGCGCAAGTTCCTGTCCGCCTTTGACAGGCTCGAGCAGTCGCGCAGGTTCCCCCTCGACCGTCCCGAAGAAACGGCCGAGTACGACGCTGTCGTCGTCGGCAGCGACGAGGTCTGGAACTTCCGTCACCCATGGTACGGCTTCAAGCCGATCTTTTTCGGGGAGCGGCTGCGCACCGGTCGGCTCGTGTCCTATGCGGCGAGCTTTGGAAACCACGATGCGTCATCGGGCCTCGATGCGGATTGGGCGCGCAAGCTGGAGCGCTTCGCCTTCATTTCTGTGCGGGACGAAAACAGCCGCGAGATCGTGCGGCGCGCGCTGGGCCGGGACCCCGCGCTCGTGCTCGACCCTTGCCTGCAGTTCCCCCCCGCAGCGACCGCCCCGGCGGAGGAAGAGGCGCCTTACCTTGCGGTCTACGGACATGGCTTTCCCGAATGGTTCGTCCGCCACGTGAAGGCGTGGGCCCGCGCCACGGGGCGGCGGCTGCTGAGCATCGGCTACCGCAACGATTGGGCCGATGAGCAGCGCATCGAGGCCGGCCCCGATGAGTTCTCGTCCCTCATCGCAGGAGCCGATGCGGTGGCGACGAACTTCTTCCACGGCTGCGTATTTGCGCTGCATCATCGCAAGCCCTTCGCCTGCACCCCGTCGGCCTATCGCTTCAACAAGGTCCGCGATCTCGTGCAGAGCGTCGGCGCCTCAGCCCATATGGTCGATGAGGCGACCCCGGCGCAAAGCTACGAGGCGCTGCTCGGCCTTCCGCTCGACCAGGGTGTGGAGTTCCGTATCGCCGCCCTGCGTGCGCAATCCTCGCGCTATCTGGAAACGGCGCTTGGCTGAGGCCACTCTCGCACCCGCAGACGTGGTCGAGGCCGGGCTTTGCATCGGCTGTGGCGGCTGCGCACCGCGCGCGGCGATGAAGTGGGACAAACACGGGCAGCTCAAGCCCAGTGGCGATTTCACGGCAAAGCCCACGCCTGCCTTCACCGCGATGTGTCCGTTCTCGCCGGGCGCCCGGAACGAAGACGAAATCGCCGCCGCGCGGTTTCCCTCGGCGGCGGTACGCGACGAGCGGATCGGGCGTTACGAAGAGGCCTACGTCGGCCATGTCTCGGAAGGCGCATACCGGTCGGAAGGAAGTTCGGGCGGGATGGCGAACTGGGTAGCGGCGTCGCTGCTGGAGAGCGGCCTCGTCGATGGCGTCGCCCATGTCATACCGGTCGACCCGGCGCAGGAAGGGCGCTTCTTCCGCTACCGCCTGTCGCGCAGCGTCCCGGAACTGCGGGAAGGTGCGCATTCCCGCTACTACCCGGTCGAGATCTCGTCGGTGCTCGATGCGATCCGCACCACGCCGGGACGGTACGCGGTGGTGGGTGTGCCCTGTTTCATCAAGGCGATCCATCTTTTGCGCGCGCAGGAGCCGATCCTTGCCGAGCGCATCGCCTTCACGCTCGGCCTGTTCTGCGGGCACATGAAGAGCGCGCGGCTCGTCGAAAGCTTTGCCTGGCAGCTGGACGCTCCGATGCCCGAGGTCCGCGCGGTGGAGTATCGCCGCAAGGATCCCTCCCGCCCGGCGAACTGGTATACCGCGCAGCTCACACTCGCCGATGGGTCCATGCGATGGCAGGACTGGTGGCACCTTGCCGACGGCGACTGGGGCGCCGGGTTCTTCCGCAACTCGGCCTGCGACTACTGCGACGATGTCGTCGCGGAGACGGCTGACGTCGCATTCGGCGATGCCTGGGTCGAGCCATACTCGTCGGACGGACGCGGGACGAACGTGGTGATCGTGAGGCATCCGGCCCTGCATGCGATGATCCAGTCGGCGCGGGAAGAAGGGCGCCTGGCGCTGGACACCGTCGATGCCGACTTCATCGCCGGCACCCAGGCGGCAGGCTTGCGGCATCGCCGGGAGGGACTTGCATACCGGTTGCGGATCGCGCCTCCGCGCCTTCCTCTGCGCAAGCGCGTTTCGCCGGGTGGGCACGACCTGCCCTGGCGGCGCAAGCTGGTCTACCGGGGGAGGCGATGGATCGGTTCCGGCAGCCACCACATCTTCGCCGCTGCTCGCAGCACGGGTTGGCACCGCCTGTATACGGTGTGGGCCGGCCTTGCGCTAAGGGCCTATCAGGCGGTCACGTATCTGCGCGGCCCGCTGGGAGCTGTCCTTGGACGGTTGAGCAAGGACAGCTCCTGAGGAGCGATCAGTTGGCCGAGCCGGGCTCGGCCATCTTGCGGTGCATCTCAGCCAGGATCGGCGTCGGCGTGATGTGGCTGGCTGCGGCCTGCAGCTTGTTCATCCAACCGGAAACCACATGGGACTTGCCCGCATGGAGCGCGTCCCAGCCATCCTTCGCGACCTTGGCGGGATCGTCCTTTTCCTTCGTACCGACGTCGGTATCGAGCATTCCGCCACGGGCGAAGAACTCCGTTTCGGTGGGGCCGGGCATCAAGGTGGTGAGCGTCACGCCCTTGCGGTCCTTCAGTTCACCGCGCAGACCGTCGGTGAAGTTGTCGATGAAGGCTTTGGTGGCGTTGTAGACGGCCTGGTACGTGCCCGGCATCAGGCCTGCGATCGACCCGGTGACAAGCACCTTGCCCGCATCGCGCGCGGCCATTTCCTTGAGGACGCGCTGCAGAAGGTACACGGTGCCGGTGACATTGGTGTCGATCACCCGCCTCCAGTCCGCCACGTCCTGCTCCAGGAAACCATGGCCCAGACCTCGCCCGGCGTTGGCGCAAAGGACGTCGATCGTCCTGCCGCCTGTGGCTTCGAGCAGATGGTCGACACCCTCGATCGTGGACAGGTCGCACTCGATGCTGCGCACTTCGGTACCGTGGCTGCGCAGGTCGCGTGCCGAAGCATCGATCAGGGCCTCGTCGGCCACGATCAGGAGATCGTGGCCTTCCTGCGCGGCAAGATGGGCGAGTTCGAAGCCGATGCCTGTCGAGGCACCAGTCACGACGGTGAATTTGCGTTCCATCGCGGCTCTCCTCAGGCGGCTACGCGGTCGAGATCGGGCTTGAGCACGATCTTGGTGACCTCGTTCTGTTTGTCGTGGAACATCTTGTACCCGTCGGGTGCCTGGCTCAGCGGCAGGCGGTGGCTGATCAGGAAAGTGGTGTCGATCTTGCCTTCCATGATCGCGTTCAGCAGGCCGGGAAGATAGCGCTGGACGTGGGTCTGGCCGGTCTTGAGCGTCAGGCCTTTTTCCATGAAGGCGCCCAGCGGAAACTTGTCGACGATGCCGCCGTAGACCGCAGGCATCGACACGCGTCCGCCCTTCCGGCACGCGACGATCGCCTGCCGGATCGAATGGGTGCGATCCGTTCCCAGGAACAGCGAGGCCTTGATCTGGTCCACCACGTTGTCCACGAAGAAGCCGTGCGCCTCGAGGCCGACCGCATCGATGCAGGCATCGGGACCGATCCCGCCGGTCATCTCCTGCAGCGCCTCGTAGACTTTCGTCTCCTCGAAGTTGATGGTTTCCGCGCCGAACTTGCGCGCCAGCTCCAGGCGGTGCGGGAAGTGGTCTATCGCGATGACCCGCTCGGCCCCCATCAGGAAGGCGGACTGCACGGCGAAAAGACCCACCGGTCCGCAGCCCCAGACAGCCACGGTGTCGCCCGGCTCGATCTCGGCGTATTCCGCAGCCTGCCAGCCGGTGGGAAGGATATCGGAGAGGAACAGCACCTTGTCGTCGTCAACGCCGTCAGGGACGACGATCGGCCCGACGTCGGAAAAGGGCACGCGCACGTACTCGGCCTGTCCACCGGCATAGCCGCCTGTCATGTGGCTGTATCCGAAAAGCGCGGACATCGGCTGGCCGTAGACCTCCTGCGCGATGTCCTGGTTGTCGGCCGGGTTGCCATTGTCGCAGGCGGAGTACTGCTGCTTCCCGCAATGGTAGCAGCTGCCGCAGGAAATGGTGAAGGGAACGACGACGCGCTGCCCCTTCTTCAGCGTCGAGCCGGGACCGGTCTCGACCACTTCGCCCATGAACTCGTGGCCCAGAATGTCGCCAGCCTTCATGGTCGGGATATACCCGTCGTAAAGGTGCAGGTCCGAGCCGCAGATGGCGGTCGAGGTGACCTTGATGATCGCGTCACGCGGGTTGACGATCTCCGGATCGTCGACGGTATCGACGCGGACGTCGTGCTTCCCATGCCATGCCAATGCGCGCATCAGGCGATCTCCTCTTCGTGTTGCTGCCTGTTCACGGCATTGGTGGCGACTTCGCCGGTTTCCATGAGCTGCTTGAACCGGCGCAGGTCGCGCCGCGCCTGGACTGCGGGCTCGCGCTGGAACAGCTTGGCCACCGCTTTCCCGACGATGCCGCCCGGCGGATCGTAGAGGATCGTCGCGGTGACGACGGTTCCGCGCGCCCCGGCATCGCGGAACTCGATACGACCGCTGTTCGCCACGCCCGCACCATCGGTGGAAGCCCAGGCGATGGCCTCGTCCTCGATGTCTTGGGTGATCTCGGCGTCCCATTCGACCGTAGACCCGCCGGGCGCGGCGACCACCCAATGGCTCGTCCTGTCGCCGGTGACATCGACACGAACGATGTTGTCCATGAAAGTGGGCAACTGGGAAAAGTCGCGCCAGAAGCGGTAGAGTTCGGCCCGGGGCCGGTTGATCGTCACCGAACGTGAGACGAGGCTGTCGCCGTTGGGCTCCAGCGCCAGGTCCCCGGCATGATCTGCGCCGCTACCGTGCTTGGCGGTAGCTGGCGGCGCATCGTCGCGCATGTCAGTCATTGCAGCTCCTGTGGTTGGTGGTTCAGCGGGTGAGATCGCCATCGCGGCGTTCGGCCTCGGGGTAGTCGTCAGGCTCGACCTCGTTCACCAGAGGGCGATCTTCGACCTTTTCCGGCTTCTGGCCGCCGCGTGTACGATCGTCGTGGCCTTCGTCGGGGCGGGTGTCGCCAAAAGGCCCGCGCGGCGTTTCGGATGGATCGTTCGCCGTGCGCTCGGTGTCGCCCCGGCCGGATTCGGTTCCGCTCATGTGGTTGGCTCCTTCGTATGCCAAACCAAGTCATGCGCCGAAGCATTGGTTCCCTGCACGCCGGACCCGATAACGTCGATCAGTTGCGAAAATCGGGTGGTGCGGTGATGCCCAACTGGCGGCGGTGCTGCGTGATCGGGTTGCCGGGGCGAGTGCCGGACGAAGGCGCGTGTTACAGACGGCCGTCATCGACAATTGTGGTGCACTATTTCTGTCGAAATGGCCCGCCGCATTCGCAGTATGCTGAGGGAGAACTTGCAGCGCACGCGCCGAATGTATCCTTTTGACCGCAAAAGAACTTACGAGTACAATCTGGATCAATTCGGTTGATGGTGAGTTGGTGGCATGTTGTCGATCCCGGGGGGAATCCGAAAGACGCCATGCCGATGGAACAAGGGCATCTCAGCCAGCGCAAATTCAGGCGCCATGAACACCTCGCGCACCGGGGTGAGCTTCAGGATCACGTGCTCCATCTGGAGGAAGGCTGGGCCAGCCGCTACTGCGTGCTGCCCGACGGGCGGCGTCAGATCACGGCCCTTTTCCTGCCGGGAGACTATTGCGAGCCGCAGTGGCTGCTATCGGGCAAGGCGGAGCTTCCCATCCTGGCGCTGACGCCGGTGAAGGCGCGGGCGATCCCATTGGCCGGCGTCCATGCAAGGCCCGGTGATACGGTGATGAAGCTGCTTGGCGGCGTGCTCCAGAACCACGATCGGCAGACGGCATGGATCGTCAGCCTTGGCCGCAAGACGGCCCTTGAACGCGTGGCGGGCCTGCTGGTCGAACTGTTCGAGCGGCTGCAGGCGACCGGCAAGGTCGATGACAACCGCTGCACGATCCCGCTGACCCAGCAGGACATAGCCGACGTGGTGGGGCTCACCCCCGTTCACGTGAACAGGGTTCTGGGCGACCTGAGGAACCGCGGCCTCGTCCGGCTCAGCGGGAAGATCCTGCATCTGCCCTATCCGCAGGCGCTGGGTGCCGCCGCTTCCTCCTCGTCGGAGCGGCCGGTGGACCCGGACGCGCAGCGCACTGCATGGCCGGCCGGAAAGGCGGCCTGATCCGCCAGGCCCCTCGCAAGGATGATCTTGCCGGCGAGGGGTGAAGCGGAACCGCCAAACGACGGTTCCGCTCCAACACGTTTCTACATGCTCTTCAGCATCGTGATGTGCTGTTCGACCACCGGGACGATCTTGCCGGCGGCGTCGCGCAGCGGCTTGGCGGTGCCCTCGCGGGCATAGGCCTGCTGCACGGCCAGAGCCTGGTTGTGGGCCATCTTCTGCTGCGCGATATGGGCGCTGTCGCGTGCGGTACCGGTTTCGCTGTTCAGCTGTGCGATCATCTCGGACTGCGCCGGTGTCAGCTTGGGTGGCATGGGCTTGAGCCCCGATGCCTTCGCCGCCGCCTTGACTTCCTCGGTGCTGTTGGTGTGGTGCGCCACCATCATCTGCGCGAACTCACGCAGTTTGGGGTTGCTGGTGGAGGAAAGCACGATCTTGCTGGATTCGCGCTCGTAGAGGTCGCTGGCAGCGGCGGCGGTGACATACTCCTTCGCGCTCATCGCCTGCGCCTGCGCTGCGGCGGGGGCCAGCAACAAGGCCCCGACTGCGGTGGCCACGCCGTAGATACCGATGCGCCTGTCTTTCATGGACATTGTCTTTCTCCTTGCAAGTCTCAGTTCTTGAACGCTGATTTGAGCCGCGCGATGGCATACTGGTTCGCATCATAGGCGCCGCGGACAATCGCGCCCATGCCGAAGAACTCGTGGGTGACGCCCTCGAACGTGCGCTGTTCGACCTTGACGCCGGAGCTGCGAAGCGCGCCCGCCAGCGTCTCGCCGTCCGAACGCAGAGGATCGATCCGTGCGTTCACGATGGTCACGGCCGGAAGTCCGCGCAGGTTCGCTGCCACAAGGTTGATGCGCGGGTCCTGCGCATCGGCCTTGGTGCGGCTGTAGTAATGGGCGAACCAGTCGAGCATCGGGGTGTTGAGCGGCTTTGCGTTCGCCGAATCCATGCGCGAGGGCAGGGTCCTGGAGCTGTTCGCGATCGGATAGACGCTCAGGATGTGCACCGGCATGGGCAGGCCACTGTCGCGGGCATGGATGGCCGTCGCAACCGCCAGGTTGCCGCCCGCGCTTTCGCCGGCAATGGCCACCCGCTTCGTATCGCCGCCCCAGCTTGCGGCATTGGCCAGCACCCATCCATAAGCGGTGGCGGCATCCTCGTGCTGCGCAGGGAACTTCGCCTCGGGCGCATGGCGGTATTCCACCGATACCACGATGGCGTTGAGCTGCTTTGCCAGCAAGCGCGGCGCGGCGTCATAGACGTTCACGTCCGCAATCACCCAGCCACCGCCGTGATAGTAGACGATGACCGGACGGGGGCGATCGGAGGATTGCACCGGCTCGTAGATGCGGGCGAACTGCCATGGATCCTGGCCATAGGGTATGTCGCGCGTCTTCACCGCGGGATCGGGGGCGGTGGAAAGGCCGCGCGCGCGCATCACGGCCTTCGCCGCGTCGGCAGCGGTGGGCTGGATCCGGGCCT
Source organism: Novosphingobium silvae (assembly GCF_009856825.1). Taxonomy (GTDB): domain Bacteria; phylum Pseudomonadota; class Alphaproteobacteria; order Sphingomonadales; family Sphingomonadaceae; genus Novosphingobium; species Novosphingobium silvae. The sequence continues at coordinate 25,288 of NZ_WVTD01000018.1, forward strand.
TGACCGGCGTCAGGGTTTCGATCGGCTTGGGCAGCATTGCCGCCAGCGCCGTGAGGACCGCCTGCATGTCGCTGGCGGGCGCCGGCGGCTGTGCGGCGGCGGACCCGGCCGCAGGCTTGGCGACAGGCGGGGGCGGGGCATTCACGGAAGTGGTCGACTGGGCAAGCGCCCCGGTCGCGCAGCCGATGGAAAGGATTGCACCGGCAAGTAGGCTGTATCGCATGAAGGTATCCCTGTTGCCCCTCCGGCTGCGCCAACTCCGAGCCGGAGCCCGGCGTTGCGAGCAAAAGGCACCGGCCTGATCCATGTATGCGATCTTCCAGGATGATTAACCTGGATTGGTTCAGGCGCAACGCATGGCTCCCTCGCGGACTGCCCGCTTATACTGCGGGCGCTTCCGGCGCCCTTGGCTGCGCATCCAAAGGAGCTGTGATGACACCCGACAGGAACACCGATCCGACCAACGTCTCGCCAAAGCGGAAGGGGCGCGCGGCCATTGCCGTGGTCACCATCATCCTGGCGCTCATCGTGATCATCTTCGTCGGCCGCAACCTGTGGCATTCGGATGTCGAGGAACGCGATGAAGCGATCGAAACCCAGCAGCAGGCCACCGGCTGAGGGCGCGAGCCGGGATCGATAGCGATGCCCCGGCGGTTACAGGGTGAACTGCAATCGGCAGCGATGCACCAAGGAGGCCATCATGACGAACGAGCGCACCAAGGGCGAGGACCTCTCGGAAGAGCGGCTCAACCCCGGCTCCGAGTTTCACGGGTCGGGCGGCGCCGGCGCCAACCCGAAGCAACACCGCAAGGGCGAGGACGACGACGCTTTCCTTCGTGAAAGCAAGGTCCAGGCCGGAACGCAGCGCGATCCCGTGCACCGCGAGGAGGACGGCTGACCGCCCCCGCCCGCTTCCCCAAGCGGCATCGGAAACGAAAAAGGGCGCCTCCACCACGGTGGAAGCGCCCTTTTTCTATCCGCCTGCCGGAGCCGACAAGGTCAGCGGCTGGCGAGTTCCTTGTTCAGCCACAGCGCGATGAGAGTCGCCAGCGCGCCCGACAGGAGATAGCCGCCCGAGGCGATCAGGCCGAACTTCACCGACAGCAGCAGCGCGGCGAGCGGCGCGAAGCCGGCGCCGAACAGCCAGGCAAGGTCGCTGGTGAGCGCCGATCCGGTGTAGCGATGCTCCGTCGCAAACGCGGAAGAGACGACGCCCGACGACTGGCCGAAGGCAAGACCGAGCAGGATGAACCCGGAAATCATGAACACGATCTCGCCCGCGGTGCCGCCGTCAAGCAGCTGGGGAGCGAAGCCGCTGAACACCGCGATGCCGACGGCGCAGGCGCCCAGCAGGGTGCGACGGCCGTAGCGGTCTGCGAGGCGTCCCGAGAAGACCATGGCGACGACGCCGAACGCGGCGGCCAGGGCCTCGATCAGCAGGAAGCCGGTGGGCGCCTCGCGGGTGAAGAGGAACACCCAGGAGAGCGGGAAAACGGTGACCATGTGGAACAGCGCAAAGCTGGCGAGCGGGGCGAACGCGCCGATGACGATCGTGCGCCACTCGCGCGAGACGGTGTTCATGACGCTGACCGGCTGCAGGTCGCGACTTTCGAAGAGGTTCTGGAATTCCTCGGTCACGACGATGCGCAGGCGCGCGAACAGAGCGACGACGTTGATCGCGAAGGCCACGAAGAAGGGATAGCGCCAGCCCCAGTCGAGGAAGTCGGCGGCCGGCAAGGTCGCGATCATGAACGCGAAGAGCAGGCTGGCGACGATGAGGCCGAAAGGCGCGCCGAGCTGCGGGATCATCGCGTACCAGCCGCGACGGTTCTCGGGAGCGTTCAGCGCGAGCAGTGAAGCCAGACCGTCCCAGGTGCCGCCCAGGGCAAAGCCCTGGCCCAGCCGCATCAGCGCGAGCAGCCAGACCGCGCTTGCGCCTGCGGTCTCGTACGAGGGCAGGAACGCGATAGCCGCCGTGGAGCCGCCCAGGCCGAACAGCGCGATCGTCAGCTTCACGCCGCGTCCATAGGCGCGGTCGATCGCCATGAACACGAGCGAGCCGACCGGCCGGGCCAGGAAGGCCAGCGCAAAGACGGCGAACGAATAGAGCGTGCCGGTAAGCGGATCCACGAAAGGAAAGAACAGCTTCGGGAAGACCAGCACCGACGCGATCGCGTAGACGAAGAAGTCGAAGAACTCGGATGTACGCCCGATGATCACGCCGATCGCGATCTCTCCGGGAGAGATCGTGTGGTGCGCCTTGAACGTCGGCAGGCCGAGTTCCTCGCGGGTCGGGGTGGTTGTAATGCTCATCTGGCGTCTCGCAGCCTTCGTCTGGTAGTAACACACGTCCGGGTGAAAAGTCTCCACGCGTCCGCGAATCGCGCAGGCGCGGCAGGCGCCCGGCTTCACACGTGCCGCCTATGTCATGGACAAGGCGCAAGGGGATTGGACAAAATGTCCTATGTTCGCATCCGCAGCACGAGCCTAGGCGCAGCGCCATGCACCCGCTCGAGTCTCGTCTGAACCCGCCCGGCCGCAGCAGCGGCCCGAGTCGCTTCCTCAACCTGCGCGCGCTTTCAGCGCTTGCGCTTGCCGGATCGCTGGCCGCCTGCAACACGGTCGTGCTCGATCCTGCTGGCGACGTGGCGCGTCAGCAGGGAGACCTGGTCGTCATCTCGACCTTGCTCATGCTGCTGATCGTCGTGCCCGTGATGTCGGCCGTGGCGATCTTCGCATGGCGCTACCGCGCGTCGAACAAGGATGCCCGGTACGAGCCCGACTGGGACCACTCGACCCAGCTGGAACTGCTCATCTGGACGGCTCCGCTGCTAATCATCATCTGCCTGGGCGCGGTGACCTGGGTGAGCACGCACCTGCTCGACCCGTACCGCTCCATCGGCCGGATCGACGCCAGGACTGCCGTGGCCGCCGATGCGCGCCCGCTGCAGGTCGAAGTCGTCGCGCTCGACTGGAAGTGGCTGTTCATCTATCCCGAGCAGGGCATCGCCACAGTGAACGAGCTGGTCGTGCCCACCGGCAGGCCGCTGCAGTTCAAGATCACCTCGTCGAGCGTGATGAACTCGTTCTACGTGCCGGCCATGGCCGGACAGATCTACGCGATGCCTGGCATGGAAACCCGCCTGCACGCGGTCATGAACGAGCCTGGCAAGTTCGTCGGCCTTTCGGCGAACTACTCCGGCGCGGGTTTCTCGAACATGCGCTTTGCCGCGCATTCCGTCTCGGAAGATCAGTTCGCCAAATGGGTCGGCAAGGTGAAGGCCTCGCCCATGCAGCCCGGCCCCATCGGCGAAGCGGCGGACGATCCGCTCAAGAACGCGCCGCCCCCGCGCCCGGTCGGCGGTAACCTCGACCGCGCGGCCTACCTCGAGCTCGAAAAGCCGAGCGAGAAGGTCCAGGTGATCCGTTACTCCTCGGTCGCGCCCGATCTCTACGATGCGATCGTCGACATGTGCGTCGAACCCGGCAAGATGTGCTCGAGCGAGATGATGGCCATCGACGCGCGCGGCGGGCTCGGCAAGGCCGGGATCCGCAACGTCTCGATGCTCGAATACGACAAGAACGGACGCGCTGAAGGAAGCAAGGCCACGGCTAACCCGAACGATGCGGTCCGCAAGGAACTGGCCTGGGTGCGCGCCTTGTGCCGCCAGATCCCTGGCGCCGCGCCGGACGGCACCATCAAGGCGCCCGCCGACATGCGCTCGCTGAACGGCGCCGGCCTTGCCGCGCCGCAATCGATCGGCCTTGGCGACGAAAGGGCGGCTCCCGCCGCCCGTACGTCGCCGGTCGAGCACATTTCCCTGAATTCCCGGAACTGACACGATCATGGCAACCGAAGCCGCCGTAGACCACTCCCACTGGAGCCCCTTGCTGGGCCGCCTGTGGCTGGACGCCATCCCGCAGGAGCCGATCGTGCTCGCGACCTTCGTGGTCGTGGTGCTCGGCGGCATCGCCATGGTGGGGGCGCTCACCTACTTCAAGCTGTGGAGCTACCTCTGGAAGGAGTGGTTCACCAGCGTGGACCACAAGAAGATCGGCATCATGTACATGGTGCTGGGCCTGGTCATGTTCCTGCGCGGCTTCGCCGATGCGGTCATGATGCGCATCCAGCAGTCGATGGCCTTCAACGGCAACGAAGGCTACCTGAACGCCCATCACTACGACCAGATCTTCACCGCGCACGGCGTGATCATGATCTTCTTCGTGGCGATGCCGTTCGTCACGGGCCTCATGAACTACCTCGTGCCGCTGCAGATCGGCGCGCGCGACGTCAGCTTCCCGTTCCTCAACAACTTCAGCTTCTGGATGACCACCGCCGGTGCGGTGCTGGTCATGATGAGCCTGTTCATCGGTGAGTTCGCGCAGACGGGGTGGCTGGCCTATCCGCCGCTGTCGAACCTTGCGTACAGCCCGTGGGTCGGCGTCGACTACTACATCTGGGCGCTGCAGATCGCAGGTGTGGGCACGCTGCTTTCGGGCGTCAACCTCATCTGCACCATCGTGAAGATGCGCGCGCCCGGCATGACCATGATGCGCATGCCCATCTTCACCTGGACGTCGCTGTGCACGAACATCCTCATCGTCGCCGCCTTCCCGGTGCTGACGGCGGTGATGACGATGCTCTCGGTCGACCGCTACCTGGGCTTCAACTTCTTCTCGAACGACTTCGGCGGCTCGCCGATGATGTACGTCAACCTCATCTGGATATGGGGCCACCCCGAGGTCTACATCCTGATCCTGCCGCTCTTCGGCGTGTTCTCGGAAGTGACTTCGACGTTCTCGGGCAAGCGCCTGTTCGGCTACTCGTCGATGGTCTACGCGACCCTCGTCATCACCATCCTGTCCTACCTCGTGTGGCTGCACCACTTCTTCACGATGGGTTCGGGAGCGAGCGTCAACTCGTTCTTCGGCATCACCACCATGGTGATCTCGATCCCGACCGGCGCGAAGCTGTTCAACTGGCTGTTCACGATGTACCGCGGTCGCATCCGCTACGAGCTGCCGATGATGTGGACCATCGCGTTCATGCTGACGTTCACCGTCGGCGGCATGACCGGCGTCCTGCTCGCCGTGCCGCCTGCCGACTTCGTCCTCCACAACTCGCTGTTCCTCATCGCGCACTTCCATAACGTGATCATCGGCGGCGTGCTGTTCGGCCTGTTCGCGGCGATCAACTTCTGGTGGCCCAAGGCCTTCGGCTTCAAGCTCAACCAGTTCTGGGGCAAGGTCAGCTTCTGGCTGTGGGTGCCCGGGTTCTGGGTGGCGTTCATGCCGCTCTACGTCCTGGGCCTGATGGGCGTCACTCGCCGCATGCGCGTGTTCGACGATCCGAGCCTGCAGATCTGGTTCATCATCGCCGGTATCGGCGCGGCCATGATCGCCGGCGGCATCGGCGCCATGCTGGTCCAGTTCGCCGTCTCCATCTGGAAGCGCGAGGAACTGAAGGAAGAGACCGGCGATCCGTGGAACGGCCGTACGCTCGAGTGGTCGACCTCGTCGCCGCCGCCCGAGTACAACTTCGCCTTCACGCCGATCGTGCACGACATCGACGCTTGGGAAGACATGAAGCGCTGCGGCGTCCAGCGTCCCACCTCCGGCTTCCGCCCGATCCACATGCCCAAGGGCACTGGAACCGGCGTGATCCTGGCTGCGCTGTCGACCATCTGCGGCTTTGCGATGATCTGGTACATCTGGTGGCTTGCGGCGATCTCGTTCGCCGGGATCATCGGCTACGCCATCTTCCACACGTTCAACTACAAGCGGGACTACCACATTCCCGTCGAGACGGTCGAAGCGACCGAGGCGGCACGCACCCGCCAGCTCGCCGCCGCGGGAGCCTGAGCCCATGACTGCAACCATCGACACGACGCATGACCTCAGCCAGCCCGAGCTGCAGGCCGCGTTCTATGACCTGAACGAGCACGACCATCCCGAAGGCGGCAGCACGATGCTGGGCTTCTGGATCTACCTGATGAGCGACTGCCTCATCTTCGCGATGCTCTTCGCGGCATACGGCGTGCTGGGCGGAAGCCTGGCTGCCGGGCCCGGTCCCAAGGACCTGTTCGAACTGCCGCTGGTGGCGCTCAACACCGCCATGCTGCTGTTCTCGTCGATCACCTACGGCTTCGCCATGCTTGCCATGGAGAAGGGCAATAAGGGCGGCACGCAGCTGTGGCTGCTGGTCACCGCGGTGTTCGGCGGGGCGTTCCTCTCGATCGAGATGTATGAGTTCTACCATCTCATCCACGAGGGCGCGACGCCGATGCGTTCGGGCTTCCTCACCGCGTTCTTCTCGCTGGTGGGCACTCACGGCCTTCACGTCACCTTTGGCATGATCTGGCTGTTCACGCTTGTCGTGCAGATTGCGCAGAAGGGTCTCATCCCGGCCAACAAGCGCCGCCTCATGTGCCTTTCGCTGTTCTGGCACTTCCTCGACGTCATCTGGATCGGCGTCTTCACGTTCGTCTATCTCATGGGAATGCTGTGATGGCACACGCCGACACCCACACCGAAGAGCACGCACATCCGCATCCCGGCGCCGACAAGCACGACGCCATGGAGCATGGCGGCCACGGATCGATGCGCGAGTACGTGGTCGGTTTCATCCTCTCCGTGGTGCTTACGGCGATCCCGTTCTGGCTCGTGATGTCCGGTGCCATCCCCGACGGACGGACGACCGCGCTGGTGATCATGGCCTTCGCGATCGTGCAGATCGTCGTCCACATGATCTACTTCCTGCACATGAACACCAAGTCGGAGAACGGCTGGACGGTGATGGCGCTGATCTTCACGATCGTCATCGTGGTGATCGCGCTGTCGGGCTCGCTCTGGGTCATGTACCACCTCAACACCAACATGATGCCCATGAGTCACGACATGAGCCAGATGCCCTGACGCGCAATCCGGTTCGCAAGTGACTCGTATCGAAAACAAAGCAGCGCGGCGGCCTTTCGGGCTTGCCGCGCTTCTGCTTGTGGCCATGGTGGCATTCGCCGCGCTGGGCGTCTGGCAAGTGCAGCGCATGCACTGGAAACATGCGCTGATCGCCCGGGTGGAAGCGCGGGTCCATGCCGCGCCGGTTGCCCTTCCGGCGGGCGCACGGCTTGCGGGAACGGGCGCTGGCGAACTCGAGTATCTTCGCGTGCGGGCATCGGGCGTGTATCAGGCGCGCGCGACAGCCCTTGTGCGGGCCGCGACGGAGCTTGGCACGGGATACTGGACGATGACGCCGCTGCGCCTGGAGGATGGCCGCACTCTCTGGATCAACCGGGGCTTCGTGCCCGAAGGAACGGCAGTGAGCGCGGCCGCCGCATCAGCGCCGGAAGGGTGCGTGACCGTGGTGGGCTTGCTGCGCAGGAGCGAGCCGGCGGGCAGCCTGCTCCAGTCCAACCGGCCGCAGGACGATCGCTGGTACTCCCGCGATGTGGCCGCGCTCGCAGCGGCGCGCGGGGTAGGCGCAGTGGTGCCGGCCTTCGTCGACGCACAGGCCGAGCAGGCGGGCCCCGCACGAAGCACAGGTGCAAGGCCGGTGCCGGGCCTCACGCAAGTTCGCTTCCCTGACAGCCACCTGACATATGCGCTTACCTGGCTCGCGATGGCGCTGCTCTCGGCCGTGGGGCTTGCGTTCGTCTGGCGCCGGGCGTGATCGAACGGGTGGCGAGCCTGTTCCTCCCATCCGGAGGAGCGTTGAACTCGCCGAGCCGCTCCAGCGTTATCCTGCTGACCCAGCTGCGCTGGACCGCCGTCTTCGGGCAGCTCGCGACGATCGTGGTCGTCTCGGCAGGCCTTGGCATCCGGCTGCCGCTGGCTCCGCTGCTGATGGCGCCCCTGCTGCTGATCGTCGTCAACCTCATGGTGGCGGGCGTGCTTAAGCGGCGCCGGGCGTTTTCCCAGCGCGAGCTGTTCTCGGCGCTGATGATCGACGTGGTGGCGCTGTGCTGGCAGCTTTACCATTCGGGCGGGGCGACAAACCCCTTCACCTTCCTGTTCCTGCTCCAGATCGTGATCGGGGCCATCATCCTCGAGGCGCGCTGGAGCTGGCTCGTGGCGGTCAACGCGTGCCTGTGCATGGCGCTGCTGACGTTCCACTACACCCCCTTGCGCCTGCCGCCGCCCCATTCCGGGGATCCGTTCCGCCTTTATATCCAGGGCAGCCTGTTCTGCTTCGTGCTGGCTGCTGTGCTGTTGATCGTCTTCGTGGTCAGGCTCGACCGCAACCGGCGCGAGAGCGATGGGCAGCTCGCCACGCTTCGCCAGCAGGCCGCGGAAGAGGACCACATCATCCGGATGGGCCTGCTCGCCTCGGGTGCGGCGCATGAACTGGGTACGCCGCTTTCGTCTATTTCGGTGATCCTGGGAGACTGGAGCCGCGAGCCCCTGATCGCCGGCGATCCCGACATGGCGGCGGATCTTGCCGACGTGCGGCGCGAGTTGGAGCGGTGCAAGACCATCGTCTCGGGCATCCTGATGTCTGCCGGGGAAGTGCGCGGGATCGACCCGGCCGTCACCGGCGTGCGCGCCTTCATCGAGGACATCGCCGAGGAGTGGCGCGCGCGCATCCCCGGCGAGCTGCGGCTGGTCGACCGGGTGGAGGAGGACGTGACGATCATCGCCGACCCGGGCCTGCGCCAGGTCATCGGCAACGTGGTGGACAATGCCGCCGAAGTCTCGCCCGACCTCGTGGTGATGGAGGCGTGGACGGACGGCGATGCGGGCGCGCGCACGCTCGTGCTCACAGTGAGCGACCGAGGGCCGGGCTTCGCGCCCGAGATGCTGGGCCGCATCGGCCAGCCCTACGCCTCTACCAAGGGCCGCGACGGAGGAGGGCTTGGCCTGTTCCTCGTCGTGAATGTCATCCGCAAGCTGGGCGGGGCCGTACACGTCGAGAACCGGCCCGGCGGCGGAGCGAGCGTGCAACTCGCGATACCTCTGGCTACACTGGCCCTGAACGACGGGGACGAAAAGCCATGAGCGAAATCGATGTGCTGCCCGAAGGCGCCAGCCTGCTGATCGTGGAGGACGACCCCACTTTCGCGCGCACCCTGCGCCGTTCGTTCGAGCGGCGGGGCTACGCGGTGCAATCCGCCGCCAGTCCCGAGGAAGCCGCCGCGCTCTACACGAGGGAGCACTTCGACTTTGCGGTAGTCGACCTGAAGCTCGGCAGCGCCTCGGGCCTCACCGTGGTGGAGGCGCTGCACGGCCATTCGCCCGATACCCGCATCGTGGTGCTGACCGGGTACGCCAGCATCGCGACAGCCGTGGAAGCGGTGAAGCTGGGAGCGGCGCACTATCTGGCCAAGCCTTCCAACACCGACGACATCGAAGCTGCCTTCGCGTCCCTGCGCGGTGACGCCAGCGTGCCGGTCGAGGGACGCAAAAGCTCGATCAAGACGCTGGAGTGGGAATACATCCACCGCACACTGGTGGAGTGCGATTTCAACATCTCGGAAACCGCACGGCGGCTCGGCCTGCATCGCCGCACGCTGGCGCGCAAGCTCGAGAAGCGCCAGCTGTGACATTCGCGGGCCTGTTCTCGCGAACAGTGGCGAGGTTCCAACATCGCCTCACTTGCGCTATCCGCGCGTTCGACAACTGTCCTTTTCCGGTGACCCACGTCCATGGCTTCCTGTGATCTCTGCGTCGTCCGCAACCGGGCGATCTGTTCGGCGCTCGATGCGCGGGAACTTGGCGCGCTCAACGCCATCGGGCGCACGCGCATGCTGTCGGCCGGCGAATCGATAATCTGGGAAGGCGAGGATTCCGTGTTGGTCGCCAATGTCATCGACGGCGTCCTCAAGCTTTCCACCAACACCGAGGACGGCCGCGAGCAGATCGTCGGAGTGGTATACCCTTCCGATTTCATCGGGCGGCCTTTCGGCGGCACCACGGGCCACGGCGTCACCGCGCTCACCGATTCCACCGTCTGCGTCTTCTCGCGCCGCGATTTCGACGCTTTCGCCCGCGAGCATCCCGCGCTTGAGCACAAGCTGCTGGAACGCACTCTGGGCGAACTCGATCGCACGCGGCGCTGGATGCTGCTGCTGGGGCGCAAGTCCGCCGCGGAAAAGATGGCGAGCTTCCTTGTCGAGATGACGGAGCGCCTCGGCGGTTCGGGATGCCGCATCGATGCCGGCAAACCCAACGAGCGGATGCTCACGCTTCCTTTTTCGCGGCAGCAGATCGCTGATGTCCTCGGGCTCACGATCGAGACCGTCAGCCGCCAGTTCACCCGCCTCAGGAACGAAGGCGTAATCGAGCTGCCCTCGCGCCGCGAGGTCGCGATCCTCGACTATGAAGCGCTCGTGGCCGAGGCAGGATAACGGCCCGGCGTGTTTGGTGCGGTGCCTCGCGCCGCGCAGGAAACAACCGCGCTTCCACCAAGTTTGGCGAAGATCATGCTGATTTCCCGTTACGCCCATGGACCCCAGGATCATCCGGGGCTGTTCAGCCGACACGGTGCAGTGCTGTTCCTGCGCAACGCAGTCGCCTCCAGCTTCTGCTTCGGCGTGGACATGGCGCTGATCTGGCTGCTGGTCTCGCAGATCGGCGTGGACAAGTACGTGGCGGTGACGCTCGGCTTCCTCAGCGCCAATGCCCTTAACTACGTAATCGCGCGGGCATGGGTCTTCCGCGAAAGCGACCGGGGGCTGTTCACCGGCTACGTCTACTTCCTGGGCAACGCGCTTGTCGGCCTCGGGATCATCCTCGCCGGCTTCGCGTTGCTGACAGGGCCGCTGGACACGCACTATCTGCTGGCGCGGGTGATCGTATCGCTGTGTTCGGGCACGATCGTATTCATCCTGAACGCGACGCTGAACTTCCACGAGGTGTGACGCCGCCCCGGAACCGGGCCGGGGCGACGACGGCAGCATGGCTCAGAACCGGTACGACAGGCCCGCGCTGACGACCCAGGGATCGAGGTCGTGGCGGGTCTTGAGCACCTGCTGCCCATCGGCGTAGAAGCTGGCGGTCGGCTTGATGAAGTACTTCTTCGCATCCAGCGAGATGCCATAGCCGTTCTCGCCCAGCGCGATGTCGATGCCGCCCTGCAGGGCGAGACCCAGCGAGTTCGACATCTTTACCTTGTCGACGCCGAGCGCGCGGGCGGTGGAGCCGGGCTTCTCGTCGAAGACGAGGAACAGCGCCGGGCCCGCGCCGACATAGGGCTTGAGCGGACCGCCGGTGTCGAGGTGGAACTTGGCCGTCACCGTTGCGGGCAGGATCAGGACATGGTCCACCAGACGGGTGCCCGCCAGGTCGGCGGCGCCATCGACGTGGTGCTGGGTGAAGCAGCAGATCGTCTCCACCGACACGTTCCTGCTGAAGAAGTACTCGGCCGCGAGCGTTGGCACGACATTGTCGTTCGCCTTCGCATCCACGTCGCTCACGCCCATGCCGGACAGGGTTGCGGCAAGTCCGCTGTCGATCGACTTGATCTTGTCGATCCCGCCATCGGGAAGGACGCCGGTCGCCAGTACCTTGACCTGGAACTTGCCAGCGGGGCTGCCGGCGAGGGCCGGGCCCGAGATGGCGGTCGCGGCGGCCAGTGCGGCTGCGAGCAGGGTGATCTTGCGCATATCGTGTGTTTCCGTAGCCGCCGGGGCCGCACCTTGCGAAATCCCCCCTCTTGAGCGGCGCACCCGAACCTGCGCCTTCCCCTCTTCGCTTGAATTGATCGCGCGCAAGAACCGCCCGATTTTACGCGCGAGCCGGCAATTTGATCGCCGTCAATGCGACTCTCCGTTGCCCGCCGCAAGGCCGCCATTGATCAGCAACTCACCTCGAAAAGAGAAGGCTTATGGTTTCGGTCCTTGCGCGGGCAGGCGTCTGGCTCGTCGTGCTATTCCTGGCCGTCATGGCATCTGCGCTGGCGGCGGACGGGGGCTTCGCGGCCCACATGGGAATCGTCGCCCTCGCCGCTTTCGTCGCGCTCTGGTTTTCCCTGCGCGGAGCGGACTACGATGGCATCGCGCGCGGCGCCCTGCGCTTCCCCGATCAGGGGCGGTACGACGACGACCCGATCCGCTGGGGCGTCATCGCCACGGTGTTCTGGGGCATGGCGGGGTTCCTTGCGGGCGTGTTCATCGCCGCGCAGCTCGCCTGGCCGTGGCTGAACCTGGAGCCGTGGTTTAACTTCGGGCGGGTGCGCCCGCTGCACACATCGGCGGTGATTTTCGCTTTCGGCGGCAATGCCCTGATCGCGACGAGCTACTACGTCGTCCAGCGCACCTGCCGGGCGCGGCTCGCCTTTCCCGCGCTCGCCCGCTTCGTGTTCTGGGGATACCAGCTGTTCATCGTCCTTGCCGCCACGGGCTATCTGCTCGGTATCAGCGAGGGCAAGGAATACGCCGAGCCCGAGTGGTACGTCGATTGGTGGCTGACGATCGTGTGGGTGAGCTACCTCGCGGTCTTCGTGGGCACGATCGTGAAGCGTTCCGAGCCGCACATCTACGTCGCCAACTGGTTCTACCTCGCCTTCATCGTCACCGTGGCGATGCTGCACGTGGTCAACAACCTCGACATGCCTGTAAGCCTGCTGGGCGCCAAGAGCTATCCGCTGTTCGGCGGCGTGCAGGGTGCGCTGGTGCAATGGTGGTACGGGCACAACGCAGTCGGGTTCTTCCTCACCGCCGGTTTCCTGGCGATGATGTACTACTTCGTGCCCAAGCAGGCCGAGCGTCCGATCTATTCCTACCGCCTTTCGATCATCCACTTCTGGTCGCTGATCTTCCTCTACATCTGGGCCGGGCCGCATCACCTGCACTACACCGCCCTGCCCGACTGGGCGCAGACGCTGGGCATGGTGTTCTCGATCATGCTGTGGATGCCGAGCTGGGGCGGCATGATTAACGGGCTGATGACGCTCAACGGTGCCTGGGACAAGGTCCGCACCGATCCGATCATCCGCATGATGGTCATGGCGCTCGCCTTCTACGGCATGAGCACCTTCGAGGGGCCCATGATGTCGATCAAGAGCGTGAACTCGCTCTCGCACTATACCGACTGGACCATCGGCCACGTCCACTCCGGCGCGCTGGGCTGGAACGGGATGATCACTTTCGGGGCGATCTACTATCTCGTTCCGCGCCTGTGGGGACGGAGCCGCCTCTACAGCCTGCGGATGGTGAACTGGCACTTCTGGCTCGCGACGCTGGGCATCGTCTTCTACGCCGCCTCGATGTGGGTCTCGGGCATCACGCAGGGTCTCATGTGGCGCGAGTACGGGGCTGACGGATACCTCGTGAACTCCTTCGCCGACAGCGTGGCCGCGGTGCACCCGATGTTCATCATGCGGGCCTTCGGCGGCCTCCTCTACCTCGTGGGCGCCGCGATCATGACCGTGAACGTCTGGGCCACGATCCTGGGCAGGCTGCGCCGGGAAGCCCCGCTGCGCGATGCGGCCCACGATGCCGCCCGTGATCGGCCCCTGCCGGCCCCCGCCGCCTGAACGACGAAAGGACCACAACCATGACCACCATCGTCGAACGCCACAAGACGCTCGAGAAGAACATCACCCTTCTGGGCATCTGCTCGCTGGTCGTCGTCGCCATCGGCGGCATCGTCGAGATCGCGCCGCTGTTCTGGATCGACAACACGATCGAGAAAGTGGAGGGCGTGCGCCCCTACACCCCGCTCGAGCAGGCAGGCCGCGACATCTACGTGCGCGAGGGATGCCATACCTGCCACAGCCAGATGATCCGCCCCTTCCGCGACGAGGTGGAGCGCTACGGCCACTACAGCCTTGCTGCCGAATCGATGTACGACCACCCGTTCCAGTGGGGTTCCAAGCGGACCGGGCCCGACCTGGCACGGGTGGGCGGGCGCTATTCGGACAGCTGGCACGTCCAGCACCTCAGGAGCCCGCAGTCGGTGGTGCCGGAATCGGTGATGCCGCAGTACGGGTTCCTGGCGGAGCGCGACCTCGAGGTTCCCGATCCTGCGGCCAGCCTCACCGCGCTGCGCCGGGTGGGCGTGCCCTATACCGACCGCGACATCGAGAGCGCGCTCGCCGACCTCAACGCACAGGCCGATCCCGAAGCGGACGCGGGCGATCTCGCGCAGCGCTATCCCAAGGCGCAGGTCCGCGACTTCGACGGCGACCCCAAGCGCGTGACCGAGATGGATGCGCTCGTCGCCTACCTGCAGGTGCTGGGCACCATGGTGGATGTGAACGCCCCTGCCGCGCAGGAGGAACTCGCCTCGGAGAAAGGCCGATGAGCACGCACTCCACCTACGACATGCTGCGGCACATCGCCGACAGCTGGGGCCTGCTGGCCATGCTAGCGATCTTCCTGGTGCTGGTCACCTGGCCCTTCAGGCCCGGGCACCGCGCCAAGAACCACGCTGCCGCCACCCTGATCTTCAAGGACGAGAACGATGGTTGAAGCACCCGGGGCCGACAAGCACCCGAAGGGCCGCCTCGATGAAGCCACGAACACCGAGACCGTGGGTCACGAGTGGGACGGCATCGAGGAGCTCAACACGCCGCTGCCGCGCTGGTGGCTATGGACCTTCTACGCGACGATCGTTTTCGCGCTGGGCTACAGCATCGCCTATCCGGCCTGGCCGATGATCTCCCGCGCAAGCGAGGGCATGCTCGGCTGGTCGAGCCGGGGCGAACTGGCCAGCGACCTTACCGCGCAGGCGTCCGAGCGCTCCCGGCTGGTCGCCGAATTGGCCATCACGCCCATCCAGTCGCTGCCCGGCAAGCCCGAGCTGATGCGCGCGGCAGTGGCGGGCGGGGCCGCCGCCTTCAAGGTCAACTGCGTGCAGTGCCATGGCGCTGGGGCGGCGGGGTCGAAGGGCTTCCCCAACCTCAACGACGACGACTGGCTCTGGGGCGGCGATCTCGTCGCGATCGAGCAGACGCTCCTCCATGGCATCCGCCAGCCCGGAGACGCCGCCACGCGCCAGTCGATCATGCCCGCCTTCGGCGTCGACGGGCTGCTGACGCCCGAGCAGATCGAACAGGTGACGAGCCACGTCCTCGCGCTTTCGGGCAAGGCACGGCCCGATCCGGCGGGCGCGAAGATCTTCGCGGACAACTGCGCGGTCTGCCACGGCCCCGGCGGCAAGGGCAGCCGGCAGTTCGGCGCGCCCGATCTCACCGACGCCATCTGGCTGGACGGCTCCACCCGCGAGGACATCGCCGCGCAGATCCACCGCCCGCACATGGGCGTGATGCCCGCCTGGGGCGAGCGGCTCGATCCCGTCACGATCAAGATGCTGGCAGCCTATGTCCACTCGCTGGGCGGCGGCGAGAAGTTCGCGGCCGTCCCCGATGCCACGGCCGCGCCCGCCGAGGGTGGTGCCCGCGCGGCCCCGCAAGGCCAGCCTTCTCCCACCACGACGGAGGCGCCCTAGGCCGCTTCGGAGGCGAGGGGGCGCGGCGGGCCGGAGCGTGGCTCCGCTCCGCCGCCCCATACGGAAGACATGAAATGACGCAGGATCAGCAACTCGCCCGCAAGCCCGGCACGCCGCCCCCCTCGCTCTACGCGAAGCGCGAGCCGGTCTTCAATCGCCGCATCGACGGCAGGTTCCGCCGGATCAAGTGGGCGGTCATGGCGCTGTGCCTGGCGGTCTACTGGGTCACTCCCTGGCTGCGCTGGGACCGGGGTGCCTATGCGCCCGACCAGGCCGTGCTGATCGACCTTGCCCATCGCCGCTTCTACATGTTCGGCATCGAGATCTGGCCGCACGAATTCTACTTCGTCGCGGGCCTGCTCATCATGGCGGGCATCGGCCTGTTCCTCGTCACCAGCGCGGTCGGCCGGGCGTGGTGCGGCTATGCCTGCCCGCAGACCGTCTGGACCGACCTGTTCCAGCATGTCGACCGGCTGATCGACGGGGATCGCAACCAGCGCTTCCGGCTTTACAAGGCGCCGTGGGGCCCCTCCAAGATCGCCAGGCGCCTCGTCAAGTGGACGATCTACCTTGCCATCAGCTTCGCCACGGGCGGGGCGTGGATCTTCTACTTCGCGGACGCGCCCACGCTGCAGCGCGCGTTCTGGACCGGCACGGCAGACCCGGTGGCCTACGCCACGGTGGCGGTGCTGACGGCCACGACTTTCGTCCTGGGCGGCTTCATGCGCGAGCAGGTGTGCATCTACATGTGCCCCTGGCCGCGCATCCAGACTGCCATGACCGACGAGAAATCGCTCACCGTCACCTACAAGGACTGGCGCGGCGAGCCGCGTGGCAGCCTGAAGAAGGCGCTCAAGGCGCCCGATGCCTTTGGCGACTGCATCGATTGCAACCAGTGCGTGGCCGTATGTCCTACCGGCATAGACATTCGCGAAGGGGCGCAGGTCGGCTGCATCACCTGTGCGCTTTGCATCGATGCCTGCGACCGCGTGATGAAGGACGTGGGCCGGCCGCGCGGGCTGATCGACTATGCGACGCTCGAGGATGCGCAGGCCGAGAAGGCCGGCAAGCCACCGACGCCGCATCTGAAGCTGATCTGGCGGCCAAGGACCATTGCCTATTTCCTGGCATGGTCCGGGATCGGCCTTGGCCTCCTGTTCCTTCTGGGGGCGCGGGTCCATACCGAGGTGACTGTCGCCAAGGACCGCAACCCGCCCTTCATCGTCATGAGCGACGGTTCGATCCGCAATGCCTACACGCTGCGCCTGCGCAACATGCAGGCCCGCCCGCGCCGCATGGAAATCGTCGTCGAGGGTCTTCCCGGCGCCGTCATGTGGACGGGCGACACCGCGCGCCAGCAGGCTTCCGCCCGGCTCCTTCGCATGGTCCCCGCCGATGCCACGCAGCCGCTGCGGGTCTACGTCGTCGCTCCGTCCGGCACGAGGGCGCGCGACTTCGCCTTCACCGTGCAGGCCGTGGGCGAGCCCGGCGAGGCCGACCGCTCCGCCGCCACGTTCGACACTCCCGAAGGATGACACGATGACCATCAAGCAGCGCAGCAAGCCGTTCACCGGCCGCCACATGACGGCCATCCTCGTCGCAGGCTTCGGGGTCGTCGTCGCTGTCAACCTGACCATGGCGCGTCTGGCGGGGTCGACCTTCGGGGGCGTGGTGGTCGAGAACTCCTACGTCGCCAGCCAGCACTTCAACCGGTGGCTGGGCGAGGCCAGGAAGGAGCAGGCGCTCGGCTGGAGCATCGCGGCGAGCCAGCGGCCCGACGGGCGCATCGAGGCGCGGCTCTCCGCTCCGTCGGCCGTGGGCGGTGCAAGGATGAGCGCGCTGGCACGCCACCCGCTTGGCCATCTGACCGACGTGCCGCTGGCATTCCGCCAGCAGGGTCCGGGCGAATGGGTCAGCACGCAGGCCCTTCCGGCGGGCCGCTGGATGCTGCGCTTCGATGTCGCTGCGCCGGGCGTGCAGTGGCGCAGGGAAGTGCCGGTCAAGGCGGAGGCGCGGCCGTGAACGCGATTTCGCAAGTCGAGGTGCCCACGGGCGATCCGCTCACCGACAGCCGCTTCACCGTTCCCGGCATGCGCTGCGCCGGCTGCATCGGCAAGATCGAGCGCGGACTGGCGCTGGTGCCCGGCGTCGCGGCGGCGCGGGTGAACTTTTCCGCCCGCCGCGTCGCCGTCAGCCATTCGGCCGCGCTCGACGCCGAAGCGATCCTGGAGGCGCTGCGAGGGCTGGGCTTCGAGGCCGAGCGCGCCGCCGACAACCCGCTCGCACGGGACGACGACGAGACGCGAAGGCTGCTGCGCGCGCTGGCGGTCGCCGGCTTCGGGATGATGAACATCATGCTGTTCTCGGTCTCGATCTGGTCGGGGGCGGACGTGATTACGCGCGAGATGTTCCATTGGATCAGCGCCCTGATCGCCATTCCGGTAGTCGCCTACTCGGGGCGCCCGTTCTTCGCGTCTGCGGCGATGGCGCTGCGATACCGGCGCACCAACATGGACGTGCCGATCTCCATCGGGGTGATCCTTGCGACGGCGATGAGCCTCTACGAAACCGTGGCGGGCGGGGCCCACGCCTATTTCGACGGCGCGGTCATGCTGCTGTTCTTCCTTCTCGCCGGTCGCGCTCTAGACGCGATGATGCGCGGGCGGGCGCGGTCCGGGATCGCCGCGCTGCTTGGCCGGATGGGAAGGGGCGCGCAGGTGATCGACGAGGCCGGGAACGCGCGCTACGTCGAAGCTGAAAGGCTGGCACCGGGCATGCTCATGCTCGTGGCCGCCGGCGAGGCACTGGCGGCCGACGGCATGATCGTGGAAGGACGCACCACGATCGACGCCTCGATGCTTACGGGCGAGAGCGATCCGCGCTCTGCCGGTCCGGGCGATCCCGTCCATGCCGGGATGATCAACCTGGGCAATCCGGTGCGCGTCACCGTCACCGCCGCTGCGCAGGATACCGCGATCGCCGACATCGCCCGGCTGATGGACGGGGCAGGGCAGTCGCGCTCGCGCTATGTGCGCGTGGCCGACCGGGCGGCAAGGTTCTATGCCCCCGCCGTGCATGCGCTGGCGTTCCTCAGCTTCTGCGGCTGGATGATCGCGGGGGCAGGGGCATACAAGGCGCTGACCATCGCGACGGCGGTGCTCATCATCACCTGTCCCTGCGCGCTGGGCCTCGCCGTGCCTGCGGCGCAAGTGGTGGCGGCCGGCGCGCTGATGCGGCGCGGGCTGCTCATCAAGGACGGGTCCGCGCTCGAACGGTTGGCCGAGGCGGACCAGGTGCTGCTGGACAAGACCGGCACCCTTACGCTGGGCGAACCGCGCCCCACGAACCTGCAGGTGCTCTCCGCGCGGGACTGCGCAATAGCCCTCGGCCTTGCGCAGTCCAGCCGCCATCCGCTCAGCCGTGGCCTTGCCAGGGCCCTCCGCGAAAAAGGCGTCGAGCCTGCCACGATCGAGGGGATCTCGGAAACCGCAGGAACCGGCATGCGCGGCCTGTTCGAAGGGGTGGAGGTCGCGCTGCTGCGCCCCGAGGCGGAGACCGGCGGCCTTGCCGCGGACCTTCTCGTCGATGGCTCGCGCACCCGCCTGACCTTCGCCGATCCGCTGCGGCCCGATGTGCGGCCTACGCTTTGCGCCTTGCAGGCAGAGGGGCTTCCTGTTGCGGTTGCCTCCGGCGACCGGTTCGATGCGGTCGCCAGCGTCGCCCGGAAACTGGACCTGTTCGCGGTGGCCGCGATGAGCCCGGCCGACAAGCTCGCCCTGCTGGAGCGGCGGGCGGCGGCGGGGCACCGGGTGCTGATGGTGGGCGACGGGCTCAACGACGGACCCGCGCTCGCCGGCGCCCACGTGTCGATCGCGCCGGGCGGGGCAAGCGATGTCTCGCAGCAGGCGGCGGATGCGGTCTTCGTGGGCGAGCGGATGATGCCCGTCGCCCTTGCCGTGAAAGTCGCGCGCGCGACGATGCGGATCGTGCGCCAGAATTTCGCGATGGCGGTGCTCTACAACGTCGCGGCGGTGCCGCTTGCGATCATGGGCTTCGTGACTCCTCTGGTGGCTGCTATAGCGATGTCGGGCAGCTCGCTCCTGGTCGTGGGAAATTCGCTTCGGCTGGCGCGCGCGGCGGGGAAGGAAGAAGCATGACGATCCTCGGTTTCCTGATCCCGCTGGCGCTCGTGTGCGGAGTTCTGGCGCTCTACTTCTTCTTCTGGGCCATGCGCAGCGGCCAGTTCGAAGATCTGGACGGAGCCGCCAACCGCATCCTGATCGACGAAGAGCCATGAGACGCGCGCCCGCCCTGTTCGCCGCGCTGGCGCTGGTGCCGGCCATGGTCGGGCCGCTGGAAGCGCAGGCCCGCACCCTGGCTGTGCCGCTGTGCGGTGGAACCGCGATGAGCGTGCCGGTCCCCTCGCGCGATGCGCCGCCCGGGCCGCCGCAGGGACCGTGCTGCGCCAAGGGCTGCCATTCCGACAACAAGCGCAAGCGGGTTGATCGAACGCAATGACCATGGCTGCGGGCCGGGGCATTCCCGCGCCATGTGGACCTATCACCCCGAACTCCTGGCGGTTCCCGTGCCGCGTTACACAAGCTTTCCCACCGCAGCCGAATTCGGCGAGGCGGTAGGCGCAGCGCACGTGGAAGCAGCCCTTTCGGCACACGAGGGGGAGGTATCGCTCTATGTCCACATCCCCTTCTGCGAGAAGATCTGCTGGTATTGCGGCTGCAACACCAGCGCATCGAACCGGGCCGAACGCGTCGCCAGCTATCTCGACGCGCTTCACCGCGAGATCGTCCTCGTGGCCGAGCGGCTTGCCCCATCGGCGGGCGTCACGCGGATCGCCTTTGGCGGCGGCAGCCCGAACGGCATCTCCCCGATCGATTTCGTGCGCCTGGTCGATGCGCTGACGCTGCAGTTCGCCGCGTCCCGCCCGGTGATCTCCATCGAACTGGACCCGCGTACGTTGGGTCCCGACTGGGCGGGCGTGATCGAGACGGTGCAGATCGAGCGCGCGAGCCTTGGCGTGCAGACCTTCTCGCCGGAACTTCAGGCAGCCATCGGCCGCATCCAGCCCGCCGGCATGATTGCCGATGCCACGGCCATGCTGCGCACCGTCGGGGTCGGCTCGCTCAACTTCGACCTCATGTACGGGTTGCCGGGGCAGACGCTGGCGCACTTGCGCGATTCGCTCGAAAGCACCGCCGCGTTGGGAGCGGACCGTATCGCGCTGTTCGGCTATGCCCACGTTCCCCACCTCATCGCCCGCCAGCGCAGGATCGATGGCAGCGCGCTGCCCGGAGCCGAGGCCCGGTTCGACATGGCCGCCTTTGGCCACGTGTTCCTGCTGGACGCGGGCTATGTGCCGGTGGGCTTCGACCACTTCGCGCGGCCCGGCGATCCGCTGGCGCAGGCGGTGCTGCAGGGGAAGCTCAGGCGGAACTTTCAGGGCTTCACCGACGATGAGGCCCCCGTGCTCCTGGGCCTGGGCGCATCGGCGATCAGCGAGTTCCCGGGACTGCTCGCCCAGAACGAGAAGAACACCGGCCGCTATCGCATGCTGCTCTCGCGCGAGCGGCTCAGTGCGGCGCGCGGCGTCCTCCGCAGTGCAGACGACCGGCGCCGGGGAGCGATCATCGAAGGGTTGCTCTGCCGGGGCCGGGCCTGCGTTCCCCCGGACCTGCGGCAGGGGGCATGGCCCCTCCTGCGGCCTTACTTCGATGCGGGCCTGTGCGAAGCCGATGCCGATGATCTCGTGATCCAGCCCGGCGGCCTGCCCTACGCCCGCTCGATCGCGGCGCGTTTCGATCCCTACCGCAACGATGCGCTGAGGCGCTTCAGTTCGGCGGTCTAGGGGCGGGGCGGGGTCATCCAGCGGTATCGAACTCCACCCCGAACAGGTTTCCGCAGCGCCAGCGCACCAGGCCCCACAGTTCGCGGCCGTCCTTCAGCTGCGCGCGCACCACTTCGTTCGGCGCCGGCGCCTCCCCCAGCGCCGCCGCGCCCAGTCCGCGCGCGGACGTGTCGCGCACGATCGTCGTGATCTCAACCTCACGCGCGTCGGTGAGGGTAAAGCGCGTGCAGCATCGCCGCCTTCGTTCGCGAAGGCGGGGCGTCGGGCGGAAGAGAACCTTGTCCATCGGCAAGAAGGACGGAGCGAGTGTTCGGAAATGAAGGCGAACCGGCTGGATACGCTCGTTTTGACCGCGATCAATGCGGCGGGGCGGAGGTGGTGCGAAGAAGGCGCTGCCGGTCCCGCACCGCAACCCGCTACCTGGCGGACCCCCCGGTGCGAGCCGCTTCTCCCCGACTTCGGGCGGCCCCGCCATGGCGTAAGGGCCGCCCTTTTTTATCGATGTTCCACGTGTGTCCAACAAGAAAAAGGCGGCCCCGAGGACCGCCTCTTCCCTCCTCTCCAAACCTGGCTTGGCCGGTCAGTCTGCTGCGGACCGTGCCTGGGGTTTGAAACTCTGACGGCCGGTCAATCGCCCGCCGCAGCGACCGAGACGCCGGCCTGCATGTAGGGGATCGGATTGACGGCTTCGCCGCTGACGCGCACCTCGTAGTGGAGGTGCGGGCCGGTGGAATTTCCGGTGCTGCCCACGAAGCCGATCACGTCGCCCTTGTGGACGCGCTGTCCTTCGGCGACGTTGAGGCGCGACATGTGGCCATAGCGCGTCTGCATGTCCGCGCCGTGCTCAAGCGAGATGTAGAGGCCGTAGCCGCTGAACCACGAAGCGCGGCTGACGGTGCCGTCGGCGGTGGCGTAGATGGGCGTGCCCACGGGCGCTGCAAGGTCAACGCCCTTGTGGCCGCGGCGGCCGCCGAGAATGGGGTGGTCGCGCATGCCGAAGTTGCTGCTCATGCGCGAGGCCATGAGCGGATTGCGTGAGGGGATGGCGACCGAAGCGAACGAGCCGGCAACCGCAGGCTTGGGCTTTGCGGCGGCAAGCCCGGTTTCCTCGAAGTTCTGCCACGAACTGAAGAGCTGGCGGAACTGTTCGTCCTCGCCGCCCGTTACAGACTGGTTGGCAGCCTGCGCGGTGCGCAGCGGGGCGGAGATATCGGCAGCGGCAGCGCTGCTGTTGGCCATCGCGGGATGCGCGGCGACCGAAAGTCCGGCGACGACGAAGAGACCAGTCACTGCGCGGAACTTGGCGAAGAATTTCGTTACGACCACTCGCAATACCTTGCTTTCCGCCGCTGCATGCCGGGCTTTGCCAGGTCTGCGCGACGTGTTTTGAACCCGGCAAAGTCCGTGAACGGACGCCGTCGAGCCTTGGATTGGAGATGGTCGGAACCCCCCGCCGTCTCACGGAAGATGACTTATGCCGTCATCACTCAGCTAGGCAAGCGCGCTGTACAGCTCGCGCGACAGACCGGCCATAAGCCGCGCCGAGTCGTTGAACGGTGGTTTCAGGTTGCCCCGAAAGTAACGAAAAACCAAGGATTTCCACAGGTTTCCCGGCTCTTCGCCCAGCCGTTTGGCTGCAGCGTCGAAATGATTTGCGCCGAAACGCACGTGGCGAATCTCGTCGTCAAGGATTCGTTCCAGGATCCTTGCGCCGCGCTCGTCGCCGGCAGCGCGCACGCGGTCGATGGCGGCAGGAGTGACGTCGAGCCCGCGTGCCTCCAACACCATCGGCACGACGGCAAGCCGGGCCGCCACGTCGTGCCGGGTGTCGTCGGCCGCGCTCCACAGCCCGTCATGCGCGGGAAGTGCGCCATAATGGCTCCCATGCGCGCGCAAGTGGCGGTCGAGGAGCGCGAAGTGCATGGCCTCGTCGGCGGCGACGGAGAGGAAGTCCGAGACGAAGGCCTCGCCCATTCCGGCGCCGAAGCGGCCCGCCATGTCCAGCGCGAGGTCGATCGCCACGAATTCGATGTGGGCCAGCGCATGCCAGAGCGCGACGCGGCCGTGTTCCGAGCCCTTGCCGCGCTTGGGCATGCGGGCAGGCAGGAGCAGTTCGGGAGCGTCCGGCCGGCCGGGCGCCTCGGGCATGGCCACGTCAAACGCGAAGGCGAGCCGGCCCAGGCGCCAGTCCCGTGCGACCTTGCGCGCGTTCATCACCTTGGACCGGACATCGCGCTCGCACAGCACGGCCCGGATCGCGGCAGCCACGCTGACGCCGGCCGTTGTCACAGCGCACGTGCCGCTTCCAGCACCTTTGGCGCGTGATCCTTGACCTTCACCTTGTCCCAGACCTGCGCGATCCTGCCGTCGGGGTCGACAAGGTAGGTGGTGCGCACCATGCCCATGTAGGTGCGGCCGTAGTTCTGCTTCTCGGTCCAGATGCCCAGCGCGTCCGAGAGGCCGTCCGTCTGTGCATCGGTGGCGAGCGGCGCCTTGAGGTCGTGCTTGGCGATGAAGTTCTGGTGCTTCTTCGCCGAATCCTTGCTCACGCCCAGCAAGGCCGTGCCTGCGGCCTCGAACTCGGGCGCGAGGGCCGAGAACTCGATGTTCTGCGTCGTGCAGCCGGGCGTCGCGTCCTTGGGGTAGAAGAACACCACCAGCTTGCGTCCGCGAAAGTCGGAGGCCCGGAAAGTGCCTCCCTCCGGCGTTTCGAGCGCGATGTCGGGGAACATGTCGCCGACGTGGGGGCGGGGGGTGGTCATGCGTCAGGTCTCCAGTCGTTCACCGAAGGCCGCCATCCAGGCGGACGCGACTTGCGCCCGCGCGGCGGCGAGGCCTTCCTCGAGGTCTTGCCAGTCCCCATAGCCACATGCGCGCACGAGCGCCATGCAGGCCGAAGCTGCCGGTATCCGGGCATCCGGGGCAAGCAGCCGCCCCGCCACCAGCAGGCGCGTGAGGGTGTCGTGCGCATCGACCAGCGCCGCAGGCACCAGCGCGAGATCCGCAAGGGCGCGCACGGCCTCGCCAAGGTCGGGGTGAAGCCCCGGCCCGCCCTCGCGCAGCTGCACGAAGTGCACGATGAACTCCAGATCGACGAGCCCGCCGCGCAGCAGCTTGACGTCGAGCGGGCCCTTGGCGGGTTTGTGCGTGGCCATCCGCTCGCGCATTTCCAGCACGTCTGCGCGCAGCCTTGCCGGGTCGCGCGGCAAGGTGAGCACCTCGTGCACGATCTCGCCAAGCCGTGTCCGTCCCGGCGGCGAGCCGTAAAGCGGTCGAGCGCGGCACAGCGCCATGTGCTCCCAGGCCCAGGCCTGCTGGCGCTGGTAGGTCTCGAAGCTTTCCAGGCTGGCGGCGGGCGGCCCCTGTTCGCCGGAGGGGCGAAGGCGGGTATCCACCTCGAACAGCGCGCCCTCCGCCGTCGCGACCGACAGGGCCGAGATCGCCCGCTGCGAAAGGCGGTTGTAGTAATGCGTCGCGCCCAACGGACGGCGGCCGTCCGATTCCGCCCGGAAATCGCCGCTGAACAGGTAAATGAGGTCGAGGTCCGAGGCGTGGGTGAGCACTCCGCCGCCCATCCGGCCAAGGCCGAGCACGAGCAGTTCGCTGCCCGCAACGCTGCCGTGGGTGGCGCGAAATTCCTCCACGGCGGCGCTGGTGAGGACGACGAGCGCCGCCTCGGCGATGCGGGCGAGGCCGCGGCCGATCTCCAGCGGGTCGTTCGCCGCCTCGATCAGCTGGACGCCAAGCTTGAAGCGCAGTTCGCCCACCTTGCGCCGCACGGCATCGAGCTTGCGCTCGTAGTCGTCGCCGCGTTCGAAGCGGGAAAGTTCGGCGACGAGATCGGCCACGGGGCCCGGCAGGTCGAACGCGGACGCATCGATCAGCGGGTCAAGCAGGTCGGCGCGCCGGGCGAGCGCGTCGGCGAGAGGAGGGGCAAGGCCGAGGATCCGGGCGAGAAGGTCGATGAGCGCCGGTCGCGCCTCCAGCAGGTTGAACAGGTTGATCGCGCTCGGCAGGTTCCCCAGCAGCTCTTCCCAGCGCGCCATGAGGCGGTCCGGATCGGGAGCGGCGGCAAAGGCGGCGAGAAGGTCGGGGCGGATGGCCTCGAACGCGCGCCGTGCCGCGTCGGAGCGCAGCGCCCGCACTTTCCCGCCCAGCCATCCCTGCATCCGCTCGGAAAGTGCGGCGGGATCGGCAAATCCGAGCGCCTCCAGCTCGTCGGCAAGCGAGGTCTGGTCGGGCATGGCGACCGGCACGCCAGAGCGTTCGGCATTGTCCATGATGAGCGCGTCGTAGCGCTCTCCCACTGCCTCGGTGATCGCGGAAAGCTCGTCCAGCAGCGCCTTTGCGCTCCCCATGCCGTCGAGCAGGGCGACTGCCTCGATCGCTTCGTGCGTTTTGGGCAGGCTATGCGTCTGCTGGTCCTGAATCATCTGCAGACGGTGTTCGACCGTGCGCAGGCGATCGTAGCTTTCGCCCAGCAGCCGAGCTTCCTGTGCGGGGACGAGGCCCGCCTCGGCCAGCGCGTCCAGCGTCTCGCGAGTGCCGCGAGGGCGCAGCGCCGGGTGGCGACCGCCGTGGATCAACTGGTGGGTCTGCGCGTAGAACTCGATCTCGCGGATGCCGCCGCGCCCCTTCTTGAGGTCGAAGCCGGGGCCGACCACCGGCGAGCCGCGAGTGCTGGCGCGGATCTGCGCGGTGAGCCGGCCGATCTCGGCGATCGCCCCAAAGTCGAGGCTGCGGCGCCACACGAAGGGGCGGATCGCCGCCAGGAAGGCCTCGCCGCCCGCGATGTCGCCGGCGCAGGCACGGGCGCGAATAAAGGCCGCCCGCTCCCAGGTGAGGGCGGAGGATTCGTAGTGAGTGAGCGCCGCGCCTACAGGGATGGCGAGCGGGCTGACTTCGGATGCCGGCCGCAGCCGCAGGTCGACGCGGAAGACGTAGCCTTCGTGGTCCACGCGCGAGAGCGTCTCCACCAGGGTGCGCGCCACCCGCTGCGCGGCCTCGCCGGGCTCGTCCCGCTCTCGCCTCGGGAGGACGGCCGGATCGAACAGCAATATGGGATCGATGTCGGAACTGTAGTTCAGCTCCCCGGCCCCGTGCTTGCCGAGCGCGAGCGCGATGAAGCCGGTCGAGGCGGCAGCGGGATCGAAGTCGGGTACACGGCGGCGGATGCCCTCGACGATCGCGGCATCGAGCGCGCGGTCGGCGAAAGCGGAAAGGGCGCCGGTCACCTCCAGCAGCGGAAAGGCTCCGGCCAGATCGCCGATCGCGAGCGTGAGGGCGAGCGCGTGCTTCTCGCGCCGCAGGGCAGAGCCGGTGTCCGGCGCGCCTTCGCCCGCGCCTCGCGCCAAGGCCAGCGCTCCGGCGCCGTCGCCCTCGGCAAGACGCGCGGCGAGCGCGGGCTGCCGCTCCAGCATTCCGGCAAGGTAAGGAGCGTGGGCGCGGGCGCGGGCGATGGCATCGCTCCAGTCGGCGCCCGCAGGCCGGGCGAGGCTCGGGTCGGTGGGGGTCCAGTCGGCACTCATGCCCTTGTTCCTGCCGCTGCGCCCCTGCATGGGCAAGGGCCGTGTTCCAGTCTGGTGGAATAAACCGCGCTTTCCGCCGAGAAGGCGCAGGGCGTGGCGGACATGCGCCGGTCTTGCCCCGCGCGGCCTGCTCTGGCACCTGTGCCCCTTGCGTTCCCGTGTGAGGTGCTCCGTTTTATGAAACTCGTCCCGTTGCTTGCCGCCACCACGGCGCTGGCCCTGTGCGCTGCCGCGACCTGCACCGCCGCCGCCACCGCGCAGGAGCCCTCCCTGCCCAAGGGAACCGCGCTGCCGCCGCCGGTCAATGCGGGCGCACAGCCGGACGTGCCTGTGCCGCTCATGCAGGCGGTGACCAAGCGCCTGGCCTCCGACGAGTTCGAGGGACGCGCTCCCAGCACGGCAATCGAACCCAAGGTGCTCGACTATATCGTGTCGCAGTTCAAGGCTGCGGGCCTGCAGCCGGGCAACAATGGCCAGTGGCTGCAGGCGGTGCCCACGGTGGAGATCACCGGCGGCAACTATACCCCGCTCATTGTCTCGGGCGGGGCTGCCAGGCTCTCGTTCAAGCCGGGCGAGGACTATGTCGCGGCCAGCTACCGCGTCACTCCCGGCACGCAGGTGAAGGACAGCGAACTGGTCTTCGTCGGCTACGGCATCAACGCGCCCGAACTGGGCTGGAACGACTATGCCGGGATCGACATGAAGGGGAAGACTGCGGTCATCCTCGTCAACGATCCCGATTACGCGAGCGAGACCGAGGACGGCCTCTTCAAGGGCCGCCGCATGACCTACTACGGCCGCTGGACCTACAAGTTCGAGGAAGCCGCCCGGCAGGGCGCCACGGCGGCGCTGATCGTGCACGACACGTTCCCTGCCGCCTATGGCTGGAAGGTCGTCAATTCCAGCTGGACGGGCGCGCAGTACTATGTGCAGACCCCCAATGACGGCATGGATCAGACGCAGGCCAACGGCTGGATCCAGAAGCCGGTCGCGCAAGCGATCCTCAAGGCGGCGGGCAAGGACCTCGCCGGGCTGACCGCCGCGGCCCAGAAGAAGGGCTTCCGGCCGGTGCCGCTGGGCCTCAACGTCAACCTCGGCTTCGAAAACGCGGTGCGCCGCTCGACTTCGAACAACGTGGTGGGCGTGCTGCCCGGCAAGACCCGGCCCGACGAGGTCGTGCTCTATTCCGCGCACTGGGACCACCTTGGCCGCTGCACTCCCGATGCGACCGGCGACGACATCTGCAACGGCGCTGTCGACAATGCCGACGGCGTCGCGGCGCTGACCGGCATCGCGAAGATGAACGCCGAGGCAGGCCCTGCCGCGCGCACCCAGGTCTTCGTGGCGTTGACGCTCGAGGAATCGGGCCTGCTCGGCTCGGAATACTACGCCGCGAACCCGGTCTACCCGCTCGACCACACCGTAGGCGGCGTGAACATGGACGCGCTGCTGCCTTCGGGCCGGGCCAAGTCCTACACCCAGACGGGCGGCGATAAGTCGGAACTTGGAGACCTCTATCGCAAGGCGCTGACCGAGCGCGGCCTCACCGACGTGCCCGAGGATCATCCCGAGCGCGGCGGATATTACCGATCCGACCACTTCAGCCTCGCCAAGCGCGGCGTGCCGATGTTCAACGTGGAGCGCAGCGGCGATCTGGTCGCGGGCGGCACGGCGGCGGGCGAGAAGGCGGCGCAGGACTATACCGACAACCGCTACCACGCCCCTGCCGACGAATATTCGGACGCCTGGGACTGGAGCGGCATCGCGCAGGACGTGGAGCTGCTCTACGACCTTGGCCGCACTCTGGCGGACGGCACCATGTGGCCGAACTGGCGACAGGGCGACGAATTCCGCGCCATCCGCGACAAGGCCTGCGCTGCCGCAACCAAGGGATGCAACGCCAAGTGACTTTCACGCTTCCGCCCGAATGGGCTTTGCAGGACTGGATCTGGATAGGCTTCCCGCACGATCCGGTGGAGTGGCCGGGCTTCCTCGAACGCGCGCAGGAGCAGATGGCGGCCTTCGCCAGCGCTGTTGCCGAAAGCGGGCAGGAAGTGCGACTTGTCGTACGCGACGAGATGAACCGCGCGCGGGCGAGCGAGCTGGTCTCCGGCAAGGTGAAGCTGGAGACGCGCCGCTATGGCGACGTGTGGCTGCGCGACACCGGGCCGCTGGTGGTCATGGACCAGCACCGTCAACGCAAGGCCATGCGCTTCGGCTTCAACGGCTGGGGCGGCAAGTACCTCATGGAAGGCGACCAGGAGATCGGCGAGGAACTGGCGCGCGACGCCGGCCTCGACGTGGAACTGGCTGACTGGATCCTCGAAGGCGGCGCGCTGGACGGGGACGGCACCGGGCTTGTCGCCACCACCGAGCAGTGCCTTCTCAACCCGAACCGCAACCCGCACCTTTCGCGCGACGATCTGGAAATGCGCCTCAAGCGCGATCTTGGTTATGATCGGGTGCTGTGGCTGGGCGATGGACTCGTCAACGACCACACCGACGGCCACGTCGACAACCTTGCCCGCTTCGTGGCGCCCAACGTGCTGGCGCTTCCCCGGGCGACCGGGAACGACGATCCGAACGCCGCGATCTATGCCGACGCCCGGGCGCGGGCGGAAGCGGCAGGCGTGAAGGTCGCCGAGGTACCTTCTCCGGGCCGGGTCGAAAGCGACGGCGGGCGAATCGAGCCGGCCAGCTACATGAACTTCGCCGTGACATCGAAGTTGGTGGTGGTGCCTGTCTATGGCACGGCGCACGACGAGGAAGGCGTGGCCGCGATCGCCGCGCTGTTCCCGGATCGCGATACCGTTGGCGTCATGGCCGATGCGGTCCTGGCGGGCGGAGGGTCGTTCCACTGCTCCAGCCAGCAGATGCCCACCGCAGAATGAGGCGCTTTCCGGAGGAACGCTCTTAACGCTTTGGAAACGGGCGAGAGCGCATGATCGCGACCATGGCTCGCATTGTCGCTCTCGCACAGGCTTCCTCCGCTTTCCGGGCGAGCAAGGTGCTGCGCCCTCTGGTAGTGAGCGGCTGCGCCCTCGCGCTGATCCTGGCACGCGACGCGCTGCCCCTCTGATCGCCTGATCCCATTCGCCGCCCGTTGCCGTCAGGGGCGGGGCGCGGTTTTTTGCCCGTTTATCAATGAACCGTGATGCAGGCTGGCTGCATCCTGTCTCCCTTGTTGCACTGCACACCGATCTGCCGCATCGCAGCAAAGATTCGTCGCAATCCGCTGATGCAATCGAAATCTGGTCGAACCAATTTAGGCCGAACCTGATTTCTGGAGAACGAACATGCGCAATATGACCGAGGCCGAGCGCACCCGCCTCCGCGAATCGCTGGTGGGCAACCTGCTGCTGCTGCTTTTCGGCTGCGGGGTCCTGACGTTCCTCGTCGCGGTTGACAGGCTCGACTGGTTTTCGATCCGTCCCGCCACTGGAACCTCCATCGCCATGGCCCGTTCGACCGAGAAGCCGGCGCACAGCTTCCAGGACCGAAGCACGAAGCTGGCTCAGCAGCCCCAACCGGAGTCCGCGCTTCCCCGATGATCGTCAGCAAGGTACCAAGTCCCTCCCGCGTCGTCCGGGCCATCTGGAAGCCGCTCACCGTCCTGTTCGTCTGGGACGTGATCGTCACGATAACCTACTACGTGCTGCCCTTCTCGGCGCCGGAACTGCCGGTGACGCTGTTCGGCACCGTGCTTGGCCTGTTCCTGGGATTCCGCAGCAACTCCGCCTACCAGCGCTGGTGGGAAGGGCGGGGCCTGTGGGGGCTCATGATCAACGCCAGCCGCAACATCGCGCGTGCGGCCCGCAACTTCATGCCCGATCCCGAGGCGACCGAGCTCAAGCGCCAGATCGTCTACCGCCAGATCGCCTACGTGAACGCGCTGCGCTGCCAGCTGCGGCGTCTGCCGCAGGACGAGGAAGTGCTGCGCCTCCTTCCCAAGCACGAGAAGGACCTGGCGCTCCAGCGCGTGAACGTCGCCAACGGCATTCTCGACGGTACCGGCAGGCGCATCGACGAGGCACGGCGCAATGGCTGGATCGACACCATCCAGCAGGCGCAGATGGAGGCCGTGCTGGTCGACATCGCGAACTCGCAAGGCGGGATGGAGCGGCTGAAGAACACGCCGCTTCCCTTCCAGTACCGCTTCCTGCCGATGCTCTTCACGCATCTGTTCTGCGTGCTGCTGCCCATCGGCCTGGTCGAGACGCTGCAGTTCGCCACCCCGCTGGGCTCCACGATCGCGGGTCTCATGTTCCTGGCGGTGCTCACCATCGGCGACGATCTGGTGGACCCCTTCGCCAACGACATCCACGACCTGCCGCTCAACGCCATGTGCCGCACGATCGAGATCGACCTGCTGCAGGCGATCGGCGAGAAAGCGCCGGAGGCCTTGGGGCCGGACAAGCACGGGATCCTGTGGTAAGCAGGGAATGTGTGGTAAGCGGCCGGGCCGACGCCCACTTTGCGGAGCATAACCCATGCGCCTTTCTAAAGACCGCCAGACCGCCAGCGCCGCCATTCGCGTGGGCAAGTCCTTCAGCATGGAAGCCCGCGCGGACATCAGTCCGGTGGGCCTGCTCGCCATCGGCGCGATGGTGGGGGTCATTCTGCTCGGCAGCGCGGTGATCGTCGCCACGGCGCGCCGCAAGCAGAAGCCCACGCCATCGACCGCGATCGAGGCCGATCCCGCAGCCCGGATCTGATCCGGTCGGCTGCGCTTGGCGCAGGGCCGAAGCGGCGTTACTCGCGTGCGGAGGCGAACCAGATCACGTGCTTGGGCCCCTTGCCGTTGCTGCGGGCGGCAACCTTGCGCTCGTCCACCGCGAAGCCGGCGTTCTCGAGCCGTCGCGTGAACGCCGGGTCGGGCCCGGCCGACCATACCGCAAGCACGCCGTCAGTCGTCAGTGCGCGCTTCGCGGCCCGCAGGCCCGCCTTGGAATAGATGACGTTGTTGTCCTCGCGCACGAGCCCGTCAGGCCCGTTGTCGACATCGAGGAGGATGGCGTCGTAATCGCCAAGGCCCGAGCCGATCACCGTGGCGACATCGCCCATCAGCAGCGTGACGCGCGGATCTTCCAGGCAATCTTGGGTCATGTGCGCCATGGGGCCGCGCGCCCACTCGATGATCTCGGGCACGAGTTCGACCACGGTCACCCGGGCATCGGCAGGCAGCACCTTGAGCGCGGCGCGCAGGGTAAAGCCCATGCCGTAGCCGCCGATCAGCATGTGCGGGCGCTTGCTCGATCCCTTGATGCGGTCCCACGCCATCGTCGCCAAGGCTTCCTCCGACCCCCACTTGCGGCTGCTCATCAGCTCGTTGTGGCCAAGGACGATCATGAAGTCCTGGTCGTGGCGGAACAGCTCCAGCTTCTCGCCGTCCGGGATCCAGGCGGTGTCCAGGAGTTCGCGCTGGATCATGATGGTTTTCCGTGTTGCAGATGGATAATGGGATAGGGCCGCCCGTCGCCGTCGCAGGCAGAGCGGCCGATGCGGGTAAAACCGCGCGCTTCGTAGAATGGCAGGGCATTGTCGGCCTGCTCGTTCGCATCGACACGGCAAGCAGGCTCGATCGACAGCGCATGCGCGAGGAGGGCGGAGCCAAAGCCCTGTCCATGGGACGAGGGATCGACGAAGAGCGCCTCGATCGTGCCGTCCGCGTAGATCATGAAGCCCTGCGCCCCGCCGTTCGCATCCTCGGCGATCCAGAGGGGGGCACGGGGCAGCATGGCCTCGACGCTCGCGGCTATCTCGTCCCGGTCGGTGTCGGACAGGAACCCGTGGGTGGCCTCCACCGCTGCGCGCCAGATCGCGAAGGCGCGCGGCGCGTCGGCAGGGCCACCCGGGCGGATCACAGCAGGTCCGGCGCCGTGGCTTCGGTCTTCAGCAGGGCGATCGCCTCGTCGAGAGTCATGACCTTCTGGTGCTCGGCGCCAAGCGTGCGAAGGGCGACGGTGCCTTCCTCGGCCTCGCGCTTGCCCACGACGAGGAGGTGCGGGACCTTGTGGACCGAATGCTCGCGCACCTTGTAGTTGATCTTCTCGTTGCGAAGGTCAGTCTCCACGCGCACGCCGGCCGCCCTGAGCCTCGCCGCCACTTCACTGGCATAGCCGTCGGCATCGGAGACGATCGTGGCGACCACCGCCTGAACGGGGGCGAGCCAGACCGGCAGCTTGCCGGCGAAATGCTCGATCAGGATGCCGATGAAGCGCTCGTAGGAGCCGAAGATCGCGCGGTGCAGCATGACCGGGCGGTGCTTTTCGCCGTCCTCGCCGATGTAGCTCGCATCGAGGCGCTCGGGCAGGACGCGGTCGGACTGGATCGTGCCGACCTGCCAGGTGCGGCCGATCGCGTCGGTCAGGTGCCATTCCAGCTTGGGCGCATAGAAGGCGCCTTCGCCGGGAAGCTCTTCCCAGCCGTATTCCTCGGTGGCGAGCCCGGCCCTGACGACCGCGTCGCGCAGTTCGTCCTCGGCCTTGTCCCACATCTCCTCGCTGCCGAAGCGCTTCTCGGGGCGCAGCGCGAGCTTGATCGAGTACGTGAAGCCGAAGTCCTTGTAGACCCGGTCCGCCAGTTCGCAGAACGCCTGCACTTCGCCCACGATCTGGTCCTCGCGGCAGAAGATATGCGCATCGTCCTGCGTGAACTGGCGCACGCGCATCAGCCCGTGCAGCGCGCCGTGGGGCTCGTTGCGGTGGCAGCAGCCGTTCTCGTACAGGCGCAGCGGCAGCTCCCGGTACGACTTGATGCCCTGTCGGAAGATCAGGACGTGCGCCGGGCAGTTCATCGGCTTGAGGGCCATCCACTCGGCCTCGTCCGATACGATAGGGCCTTCGTCCGCCACGTTGGGAACCTCGTCGGGGATGACGAACATGTTCTCGCGGTACTTGCCCCAGTGGCCGGACTGCTCCCACTGGCGCGCGTCCATGACCTGCGGGGTCTTCACCTCGCGGTAGCCGGCGCCATCGATGGCGCGGCGCATGTAGGCTTCCAGCTCGCGCCAGATGACATAGCCCTTGGGATGCCAGAACACCGAGCCGTGGGCTTCGGCCTGAAGGTGGAACAGGTCCATCTCCACGGCGAGCTTGCGGTGGTCGCGCTTGGCGGCTTCCTCGAGGCGCGTGAGGTGCGCGGCAAGCTGCTTCTTGTTGAGCCAGCCGGTGCCGTAGATGCGGCTGAGCATCGCGTTCTTCTGGTCGCCGCGCCAGTAGGCGCCGGACACGCGCGTCAGCTTGAATGCGGCCGGGTCCAGCTTGCCGGTGGAGGGCAGGTGCGGGCCGCGGCACATGTCGAGCCAGTCCTCGCCCGACCAGTAGACCGTCAGCGGCTCGTCGCCGGGGAGTTCGGCGGCCCACTCGGCCTTGAACGTCTCGCCCTGCTGCTTCCAGCGGCTGATCAGCTGCTCGCGGTCCCAGACCTCGCGGCGCAGCGGCTTGTCGGCGGCGATGATGCGGCGCATCTCCGCCTCGATCGCGGGCAGGTCGTCGTCCGTGAAGGGGCGATCCCTGGGCGCGAAGTCGTAGTAGAAGCCATCGTCGGTCGAGGGGCCGAACGTGATCTGCGTGCCCGGGAACAGCGCCTGCACCGCTTCGGCGAGGATGTGCGCATAGTCGTGGCGCGCAAGCTCGAGGGCCTCGGCTTCGTCGCGGCTGGTCACCAGCGCAAGCTGCGCATTGCCGGTGAACGGACGCGACAGGTCGACCAGTTCGCCGTCGATGCGGGCGGCGAGGGCCGCCTTGGCGAGACCGGGGCCGATGGCGGCGGCAACGTCAGCCGGGGTGGAGCCTTCGGGCATCTCGCGGATGGAACCGTCGGGAAGGCTGATCTTGAACATCTCGGACATGCGTGGGCTCGTCTCTCGTTTCCCGTAGCCGGGTTCCAGCGCGCCATGGCACAGGCGCGCCTCCGGGTGAAGGTGCGGCGTCGGCTAAAAAGCTTCGTTCCGGGGGAGTGACGCCAACTCGCCCGGAACCCGGGCGACGGTGGCTCGCGTGCTCAGGACGCGACCGACCGTGCCCGGGCGGGCCGGGTAGTCGCGGTAGTGGTCGTGGTGAGCGCTTGCTTCATCGCGGGCCGATGTAGCGACTGGCAGCGCAAGAGTCATCCCCGTTTGTGCGCGGCAGAGGAGCGGCCAAGCCGGCGATCCGAGTGCCGTGTCAATGACGCTTGACAAACCAGTCATCAAATGACAACCTTGCTTTACATGAAGACAAGGAAGCATGACTGATGCGATTCACTATCCCGCAAGGACGCACGGCATGAACAGCCAGGCCACTGCCTCCCGATCCGCCTGGCTCTGGGGAGCTGCATTCCTGCTGGGCATGTTCGGGACCGGGTTCGCCGCGCGCTGGTTCGACCTGCCGCCCGTCCCTTCGATGCTGGTGATGTTTCCGCCGCTGCTGCTGGCGGTGCCTTTCATGCGCGCGACGGAGCGGGCACAGGCGGCCTCCGGCGCGCTGTCTCCCGCGACGCGGCGCTACAATCGCCGGGGCATGGTCTGGACATTCAGCTACGTGCTGTTGCTGGCGGTCGCGGTGATCGGCGCGAAGTCCCTTCAGGCGCAAGGTCCGTTGCTTTGGGTGCTGGCGGTGCTGCCGGCGCTGCCGATCCTCTACCTGGTATGGACCATGGCGCGCTACCTGATCGAGGAGCAGGACGAATACCTGCGCATGAAGGTGGTCAACGCCTCTCTCATGGCGACTGGGCTGCTGCTCGCGCTGGCGACGGTCTGGGGATTCCTCGAGACGTTCGGCCTGGTGCCGCATGTGCCGGGCTGGGCGGCATTGCCCGTCTGGGCGATCGGGCTGGGTCTTGGCACCGCGATCAACCGCTGGAGGGACCGGTGAGGAACCGCCTCAAGGTGCTTCGCGCAGAGCGGGGCTGGAGCCAGCAGGACCTGGCCGAGCGGCTGGAAGTCTCGCGCCAGAGCGTGAACGCGATCGAGACCGGGCGCTACGATCCCTCGCTCCCGCTCGCCTTCCGCATCGCCGATCTCTTTGGTATGGCGATCGAAGAGATCTTCCAGAGGGGCGAGTAAGGGCGATGGGACCGCACGGGCGCAGCAGGAGAGGCGTAGCCATCACCGCCGCGCTCGCGCTTGCGGTCGGTGCCGCTTTCGCGCTGGGCCTTCCGGATGCCCCGCGAAAGGAGCGGGCCGAAGCGGGCGTCGTCTCCGTCCCGCCCGGCAGCAGGCTGGTCCTGAAAGTACGGGGTACGCCGCTCTACTGAGAGGCTCAGTGCAGCGCCCGGCGCGGGATGCGCCGCTCGCTCATGCGGCCGAGCACGGTCATCGCCAGCCAGCCCGCCGTCATGCAGATCCACGGCATGACCGGATAGTGGAAGCGCGACTGTCCCGAGAAGACCACGCATACGAGCGTCGGGTAGAGCGCGATGCCATAGGGCAGCAGCCACCAGCCCATCCACTTCTGGCCATCGCGCCGGCGACGGGCGATCATCACGAAGAACGCGGCGGCGAACGCCAGCATCAACAGGACATAGAAGCCCTGGTTCACCACTCTTACGGCGCGGTAGACGAGCGCGAAACGTTCGTAGCCGGGCGCGCCGGCCTGGTAGGCCCACTCCGCCTCGCCATCGGGCAACCACAGGCGCATGAGCTTGCGGGGGACGAGTTCCAGGAAGCGGTCGGGATGGGCGGTCATCCATGCAAGGCCGAGGCGCCGCGCTTCTGCGTCGCGTTCCACTTCGTCGAGCCCCGGCCGGGCCATGAGCTCCTTCACCACCGGCGTGTCGGGCGTATAGTCGCCGGTGGCATCGTCGTGGTTGCCGGTCAGCAGGGTATAGCCGCCGTTGGTGGAAACAGGCACCCAGTGACCCAGCTGCGTGTGGTTGCGGATCGTCCAGGGCAGCACCGTCAGCGCCGCGAGGGCCACCACGATCAGGCCTTCCGCCAGCAGACCGGGAAGCCGGCGCCAGCGATCCCCCATGCGCAGCCAGTCGATCGCGAACAGCAGCGGCACGACCACCAGCGTCTGCGCCTTCACCAGCGTCGCCAGGCCGAAAAGCAGCCCCGCGCTCACCAGCTGGTAGCGGTTGGTGCGCGTCACCACCACCCAGCAACCCGCCATCAGCAGCGCGGTATAGAACACTTCGGTGAGCGCCAGCGGCACATAGCCGATCGCGTTGGGATAGACCGCGAGCAGGAGCAGTCCGGCCCTTGCCGCGCCTTCCGAGCCGAACAGCCGCCGTCCCAGCACCAGCGTCGCCAGCCCGATCAGCATGGAACCGGCGAGATTGAACAGGCCCAGCGCCACCAGCGAGGTCCCGAAGCGCGAGAACACGAGGCTGAGGGCGATGGGCCATCCCGCCGGCCAGAACGCGGTGGGCTGTCCCGCATTGTCGAGGTAGCCGTGCCCGGCGGCAAGGCTTGCCGCCCGCAGGTAGTACCATTCGGCGTCTGAACTCGGCACGACATCGATCAGCAGCACCGCCGCGCGCAAGGCGAAGTAGAGCGCCCAGATGCCGAGCAGCACCGAACGGTCGGTGGCGAACCAGTCCAGCCGCAGCGACAGGCGCGTGGGACGGGTCGGGAAATGGATGACCTTGGCGTTCATGGCGGCCCGGATGATTGGCAGGAAGGCTTTAAGATCGGATTATCCTCGCCGCGTCCAGTCGGGAGTGGCGATCCTCGTGTGTTCCACGTGGAACCAAATAGGCAAACGGCGCGCCGAGACATCCCCGTCACCGGCGCGCGCAAGTGTTTGGGCCTTCGCGCCTTGCCCTTGTGCCCCCTCGTTCCCACTAAGGCCTCCATGACTTCCACGCGCTTCCTCGACCTCTCGGACGGTCGCTCCATCGCTTATCGCTTCACGCCGGGGACCGGGCCGGTGATCGTCTTCCTGCCCGGCTACATGTCGGACATGACCGGGTCCAAGGCGGGCGCCCTGTTCGAAATGGCGCAGGCGGGCGGGCTACCGTGCCTCCTGTTCGACTACTCGGGCTGCGGCGAGAGCCCGGGGCATTTCGGCGAGGGCACGCTTTCGCGCTGGACCCAGGAAGTGCTGGCGCTCGTCTCCGCGCTGGAGACGGACGAGAAGATCGTCCTTGTCGGCTCGTCGATGGGCGGATGGGTGATGCTGCTTGCAGGGCTCGCGCTTGGCGAAAGGCTGGCGGGCCTCGTCGGCATCGCGCCTGCGCCGGACTTTACCGATTGGGGCATCCCGCAGATGGACAAGGCCATGCTCGCCGATGGCGAGACCATCTTCGAGGACAATCCCTATGGCCCGGAGCCGACCCCGACCCACCCCGCTTTCTGGGCAGACGGGCAGGCGAACCTCCTGCTCGGCGGCGAGATCGCGATCGATGCACCCGTGCGCCTGCTGCACGGCCAGCGCGACGCCGACGTGCCGTTCGACATCTCGCTACAGCTGGCGCAGGCGCTGCGTTCAGCCGACGTGCAGGTCACGCTCATCAAGGACGGGGACCACCGCCTCTCGCGCGATGGCGATATCCGCCTGCTGCTACGCACGGTAGCCGAACTGGTGCTGCCCAAAGTCACCGTTCCGGCGCCGGCAGCCCCTTCGGAGTCCTGACCCCTGATGCCGCTCATGTCCCTTCTCCTCCCGCTCGTGGCCCAGGTCGGCCCTGCCTCGGCGCTGCCGAGCACGGCCAATCCCTATGCCTCGTCGCTGCCGATCGAGATCATCGAGAAGAAGGACGCGGAGGCCGCCCGCCGCGCCCGCGAGGCGCAGGTGGTCCGTCTGCCAACATCGGGAGCAGGCGGGGGGGCAAACGGAGGGGCAGGCAGTGGCTGCATGAACGCGGTCGAGGCCAATCCCCAGCGCTCCGCCGAACTGGCGCAGGCCGCGCTGGGCAATGCCATCGGGCGCGAGCGGGTGCGCGCGGGGCTTTGCCTCGGCGCGGCACTCAGCGCGCTTGACCGCTGGGACGAGGCGCGTTCCGCCTTCGTCGCCGCGCGCGATGCGGCGGACGTCGCCGATCACTCCAGCCGGGCCCGGCTTGGCGCGATGGCCGGCAATGCCGCGCTCGCTTCCGGCCAGCCCGGGCAGGCGATCGCTCTGCTCGGCCCGGCTGCGACCGAGGCGAAGATCATTGGCGATGCGGAACTCACCGCCTCGATCGCGCTGGACCGCGCCCGCGCGCTGGTCGGCGTGAAGCAGACGGGCGAGGCCGCCGCGGCCCTTGCCGAAGCGCGTGCGGCGCAGCCCGGCAATGCGCAGGCCTGGCTGCTCTCGGCCACGCTTTCGCGCCGCGAAGACAAGCTGGCGCAGGCGCAGGCCCAGATCGAGAAGGCGGCCACGCTCGCCCCCCAGGATCCCGAGATCGGGCTGGAGGCCGGGGTGATCGCCATGCTCTCGGGCAACGAGGAAGCCGCACGGCGCAGCTGGCAGTCCGTGCTCGCCGCCGGGGCGGGCAGCGATGCCGCCGCCACCGCGAAGCAGTACCTGTCCCAGCTGGGGCCGGACACGACAACGAAGGCAGTGCCATGATCCCCATTTCCGTCCTCGATCTGGTCACCGTGCGCGAAGGCGGCACCGTGGCGCAGGCTCTCGACATCACCGTGCGCACCGCCCAGGCGGCCGAGCGCGCGGGGTACAAGCGATACTGGGTGGCCGAGCACCATGGCATGGAGGGCATCGCCGGGGGGGCGACCTCGGTGGTTCTCGCGCATCTTGGCAACCACACCTCGACGATCCGCATCGGCTCGGGCGGCATCATGCTGCCCAATCATACGCCCTACGTGATCGCGGAGCAGTTCGGCACGCTGGCGGCGCTGTTTCCAGGCCGCGTCGACCTTGGCCTCGGGCGGGCACCGGGTGCGGACGGACGCCTTGCGCAGGCACTTCGCAAGGACATCCATGCGGCGGCCGAGCGGTTTCCGAACGATGTCGTCGAACTGCAGGCGCGCTTCGCCGGGCAGGCGGCGGGCGGCGTGCCTTCGCCGCAGGCGGCCGGCGCGGACGTGGAGATGTGGATCCTGGGCTCGAGCCTGTTCGGCGCGCAGCTCGCGGCGATGCTGGGCCTGCCCTATGCCTTCGCCTCGCACTTCGCGCCCGCCGCGCTCGACGAGGCCGCGCGCGTCTACCGCGAGCGCTTCCAGCCTTCCGAAACGCTGAAGCAGCCCCACTTCATGGCCGCGATCAACGTCGTGGCAGCCGACACCGACGAGGAGGCGCACTACCTTGCCTCGTCGACGGACCAGAGCTTCGTGGCGCTGCGGACCGGCAATCCCGGCCGCCTGCTGCCGCCCGTTCGCGATTACCGCGCCAGCCTGCCTGGCTCGGCACGGGCGATGCTGGAGCAGGTCCGCTCGGTCAGCGCGATCGGCACTCCGCAGACGGTGCGTGGGGAGATCGAAGCGTTCATCGCCCGTACCGGTGCCGACGAGCTCATCGTCAGCGTCGCGACTTACGATCCGGCAGCACAGATCCGCTCGCTCGAACTGACCATGGACGTAGTGGGCCAGGATAGCGCGGCGGCGGGGACGGCCTGAGGCGCGCCCGCTGTCGGGGAGAGGCGAGCGCCTGTTTGCCCGGCATCTATTGCGATCATGTCGTACAGGGCATTGACCGGGCGATTAAATTGCGGGAACTGCTGTCCGCATGAAAACATCGGACGTCGTCATCGTGGGAGCGGGTCATGGCGGGGCGCAGTGCGCCATTGCCTTGCGCCAGAACGGGTTCACCGGAACCATCACCGTCATCGGCCGCGAGCCTGAGTACCCTTACGAGCGCCCCCCGC
>NZ_WVTD01000019.1 GCF_009856825.1 Novosphingobium silvae
CAGTAGCGCTTTGCAACTCTACCGATCGTTCAGATTGTTCATGAACACCGCGGGCAGGTAAATTGAGAATAAGCCCCTGATATCCACGGCAGCAAACGCCATCATAGACAACTTGACTTCATATTTTCGAGATGGCGCTCACCAACGCGACCCTGCCCAGCAAATCGCTCGGCGGTTCGAGCTGCAGCTTGAAATATAAGAAAGCGCCACAGGACGCCTTCCTGAAAACATGGCAGCCCGCGATCGACGCATGGGCAAGGGGCCAGAAGGTGACGCGCCTGATCGGTTTCGATGCCGGAAAGCGCGATACGATCCGCTACACCCATGCCGCCAAGATCGAAGATCCACTCTACGACTATCGCTATCCGCTGCGCGGATGGGGCATGGACCGCGAAGCGTGCGAACGCCGCATTGCCGCTGCTGGTCTGCCCGTTCCGCCCAAATCGAGCTGCTGGTTCTTATGTTTGCAGATGGTGTCTCGTCTCATCACAACCCTTTATTTATGCGCTATAAAATTAACCGCCGTTTGAGACGATTCGAGACCATTGAAGCGCTCGGGACAGTTGCAAAGCGCTACTGCACTTTGCAACTGTCCCGAGCGCAACCGCCGAAGGCGGCGCGACTCGTCGCGGGGGCATCCGGAATGACTTTGCTGAGCGGAAGAAACTAACTTGCCATTGCCTGTCGGGTTGCTGATGCGGCCTTGATCATTGCGCCGACAGATTGGGAAATGTCTGGTACGCGCCCAAATCGGCCGTTTGGGCCAAGCCGTGCCGCCCCCGAAACCTGCCATTCCTCCGGATACTTGGTGCGTTGGGAGTACCGCTTCATCGACACTCCCATTTGACAGTCAGGCCAAGAGGACCTTCGATTCAGCTTTGAGGCGCGATGGCGATCGCAGAATGGTCTGTGGAGGCATCGACTGGAACACCCGCCTCCTTGCGTTCGGAATAGCGGTCGACAAGTTGCACCGCATGCGGACGCATCAGCACGGTGAAGCGGACCAGCTCCTCCATGACGTCGATGATCCGATCGTAATAGCTCGACGCCCGCATCCGGCCGTCTTCGTCGAACTCTTTGTACGCCATTGCTACCGACGACTGGTTGGGGATCGTGAACATCCGCATCCACCGACCCAACAGGCGCAGTGAATTGACGGCATTGAAGGATTGCGAGCCGCCGGACACCTGCATGACGGCAAGTGTCCGTCCTTGCGTCGGCCGCATCCCGCGCATCTGAAGCGGGAGGTGGTCGATCTGCATCTTCATGATGCCGCTGATCTGGCCGTGTCGCTCCGGGCTGCACCAGACCATGCCTTCGGACCAGAGCGCGTGCTCGCGCAGCTCATGCACGGCCGGGTGGTCGTCTCCGGCCACCTGATCGGGCAGCGGCAGGTCGCTGGGATCGAAGATCCGCGTCTCGGCGCCGAAGAACTGCAACAGGCGAGCAGCCTCCTCCACGGCGAGGCGCGAGAACGAGCGTTCCCTGAGCGAACCATAAAGCAACAGAATGCGGGGCGGAGGCTGGTCTGAGCCGAGGCCGGTGGCTGGACGCTCGAATGCGAACGCCTTGTCCAACGCCGGCAAATGGTCGGGGGCTGCGAGTTCACGCAATCTCATTCTCGAATACCTTTCTCAAGTCGGCTGCACGCCGCTTCATTTCGGCGGCAAAATGTCTGTTCGAACCTCGCCCGGCACGACTGCGGTCCACTTTTTCGCGGGACGATCGCAGGGCATCGCGGTCGAAGAACCGGGCGGCACTGACCGACCGCACAGGTATTTGGGCTCTAGGCCGGTCGATCCGCTGTCGGCGCAGAAGCCGTGCCGCCGCCAAGCGCGATCTGCATGTAGACGGTGTCGAGCCATCGGCCCGCCTTCCAGCCCATGCCTGTCAGTCGGCCGACGTGTTCGAAGGCGCAGGATCCGTGCAGCGCAACGGAAGCAGGTTCGCCGCCTCCGATCACAGCGACCATTTGCCGGAAGCCGTAAGTTTCCGCAGCATCAAGCAAAGCCGTGAGAAGTCGCTTGCCGATCCCGGAGCCCCGTCGATCATGCGCGATGTAGATGCTGTTCTCGCAAGCAAAAGCGTAGGCAGGACGATCTCGGAACTGCGTCGCGTATGCATAGCCGACAACTTCCGTTCCCTCGCAGGCGACGAGGAAAGGCCAATTCCGGTCGGTGATGGTCTCAATCTTGACGGTGGTCTCGGCAACCGTGGGCGGAACGATCTCATAGGTCGCCGTGCCGTGCAGTACGTGATGGGCGTAGATGGCAGCGATGGCTTCCGCGTCATCGACGGTCACGCTTCGAACAGAGATCGTCACTGGCGTACTCCAAGTGGTCTTTTAAGGTTCAACATGGCAGGCAAACGCTGGCCGGTTCGCTGCACTGCGGGCGCACTTACAGGAACGGGATTCACTCGCGTCCCGTCAGATGCAGGTCAGCTCAGCCAGCAGCGGCTCGTAGAGTTCGGTTCGACCCTGGCAGCAATCCTTGGCGAGAAAGACCATCACGCCGCGCAAGGAATCCAGGTTGGCGCGCTGAATTTGCTGTCGCCCGCGCTTTTCGGCGATGACGAGACCCGCCTTCACCATGACGGCGAGGTGCGTCGAAAATGTGCTCTGGCTCAGCCCAGATGCCTCGACCAATTCACCCGTGGAAAGCCCACCGGGCTCATGCCGGATCAACAGCCTGAAGGCCTCCAGTCGCGTAGGGTGCGCGAGCGCTGAAAGCAGAGCGAGGGCTTCTTCGGTGTTCATTCATCGTAATTTACCGATTGGATTGCGATCGTCAATATTGAATCGGAAATTCCCGATAAAAAGCCGGCCGGTGCCTCAGCTGTCGGCAGCCTCCGCCAGCGCCGAAGTGAGCAGCGCGGACACATCGCGTGCGGTTCGTGCAGCGCCCATCAGGGTCGCGGAGCCAGGCCCCGTCCAATCGCCGTATCCGGCCATCCAGAGGCGTTCCTCTTTGATCGAGCGATAGTCCTCAACGTGGACCCTGCCATCGGCCTCCACCACGTTCAGCGATTGCAGGTGGTCGAGCGCCGGCTTGAATCCGGTGCACCAGATCACCGCATCCACGGCTGTTTCCGATCCATCGGGCCAAACTACGCCTGTTGCCGTCATTCGGGTGAATGGCCGCACCGAGGAGAGGTCGCCGCGATCGCGCGCCGCTTTGACAGGAGGAACCATCACGATGTCGCCGACACCGCCGACAGGCTCTCCATCTGGCGGCCCTTTCATCCGAGCCACGGCCCTTTCGAAGAGTACCCGCCCGTCGACATCATCGGGAAGAAACAGTGGGTCATGTGTTGTAACCCAGGTCGCGCTGGCAATCGGAGCAATCTCCGCCATGATTTGCGCGCCGCTGTTGCCACCCCCGACAACCAGCACCGATTGCCCGGCATAGGCCTCCGGGCGGTTGTACAGCGCGGA
This sequence comes from Novosphingobium silvae, assembly GCF_009856825.1. Taxonomy (GTDB): domain Bacteria; phylum Pseudomonadota; class Alphaproteobacteria; order Sphingomonadales; family Sphingomonadaceae; genus Novosphingobium; species Novosphingobium silvae. The sequence continues at coordinate 3,437 of NZ_WVTD01000019.1, forward strand.
GTGGACTTGCGTCCCCTCAAACAGATCGTGACCGGGATACTCAGGCACATAGGAGTGCGACCAAGTACCGGTCGCGCTGACAACGAAGCGAGCAAAATAGGGCCCATCCTCCGTCACAACCTCCAGATGAGCGCCGGACCGGCGGATGGTCTCTACGCGTACGGGCCTTTGGATGGGCAGCTTGTAGCGTTCCTCGTAGCGGCTCAGGTAATCGAGCACATCATCGCGGGTCGGATACCCCTTGTGTGAGGGCGGGGGCATCAGCCAACCGGGCAATGAACTGTATCCCGCTGGAGAAAACAGCCGCAGCGAATCCCAGCCATGCCGCCACGCGCCGCCAGGACCGGTTTCTGAATCGACGATCACGAAATCTGCCCCGGAACGGCGTAGATAATAGCCCAACGACAGCCCCATTTGCCCGCCGCCAACTATGACGATGTCGTGCGTTTTCATTCGGTCGCTCCCATTCCGAGGATCGAGGCAGTGCTGGAGAAAGCATTGGCGCCGCAGCAGCTTGCTTGAGCTCGCATAACTTTGAACGACGTGCATTCCTCTAAGGACCGCAATAGCACGGTGAATCCATATTTCCACGGTTTTGGAAATATCGATTGACGAGCCTTCGGCGCGCCCATATTTCGATAATCCTAGAAGGATCGACGAATCATGAATGACCTCAACTCCCAGGTGTGGGCAGTCGATGCATTGAGCGCTTTGGCGCATGAAACGCGCTTGTCCGTGTTCCGCATGCTGATCCAGGCAGGGCCGGAAGGCCATGTCGCGGGCGCCATTGCCGAGCGCGCGGGCGTGCCGCAGTCGACGATGTCCCACCACTTGAGCACGCTTGAGCGCGCAGGCCTCGTTCAATCCGAACGGGAAAGCCGCCTCATCCGCTACCGCGCCAACTATGCCGGAATGCAGCGGCTGCTCACGTTCCTCATGCAGGATTGCTGCCAGGGGGCGCCGGAGATGTGCTCGGACCTGATCGCCAAGATTCGCTGCGATACATCAGCTTGAGGGTGCTCCATGTCCGACAGAACCTACAACGTCCTGTTCCTATGCACCGGTAACAGCGCGCGCTCCATCCTGGGCGAAGCGCTCATGAACCAGCTCGGTGGCGATCGCTTCGTGGCGTACAGCGCCGGCAGCCAGCCCAAGGGCAAGGTTCACCCGATGGCTCTTGCGGTTCTCGATGAAATGGGGATCGACAAGCGGGGCATGTATTCCAAGAGCTGGGACGAGTTCGCGAAGCCCGGCGCTCCTAAGTTCGATTTTATCTTCACCGTCTGTGACAACGCCGCCGGTGAGACATGCCCGGTGTGGATCGGACATCCGATCACGGCGCATTGGGGTATTGAGGACCCGGCCGCAGTTGAAGGCGAAGGCCAGCGCGAGGCGTTCCTGAAGGCGCTGCGCTATCTTCACAACCGCATCTCGCTGTTCCTCACCCTCCCGCACGACAGCATCGACAAGATGGCGATGCAGCAAAAACTTCTCGAAATCGGCCAAAGCGAAGGTGCGAGCCTCAAAGCTGGAGTAAACAGTATGACCACCGACATCATCATCTACCACAACCCGGAGTGCGGCACGTCGCGCAATGCCCTCGCGATGATCCGCAATGCCGGCATCGAGCCGCACGTCATTGAGTATCTGAAGACGCCGCCCTCGCGCGCATTGCTGGAAAGCCTGATCTCGCGTGCGGCTATGACCCCTCGCGCGCTGCTTCGCGAGAAAGGCACGCCTTATGCCGAACTGGGCCTGGGTAATGCCGACCTCACCGATGCCGAATTGATCGATGCGATGATGGAGCATCCGATCCTTATCAACCGGCCGCTGGTCGTCTCACCGCTCGGCGTTAAGCTATGCCGTCCGTCCGAAGAAGTGCTCGACCTCATTCCCGCTGCGCAGCAAGGCGCTTTCGCGAAGGAAGACGGCGAACAGGTGGTCGATGCGGCCGGCAATCGCGTAGCTGGCTGAGCGAGCAGGACCCATGACCATCGAGCCCAAGCCGGAACGTCTCTCGTTCCTTGATCGCTATCTGACCCTCTGGATATTCCTGGCCATGGCGCTGGGCGTAGGCTTAGGCTCCGTGTTCCCCGGCCTACCAAAGACAATCGACAGCCTGTCTTGGGGGTCGACAAACATCCCCATCGCAATCGGCCTGATCCTCATGATGTATCCGCCGCTTGCGCGGGTACGGTATGAGGAACTGCCTCATATCCTCGACGACAAGCGCATCCTTGTGATCTCGCTCATCCAGAACTGGCTTATCGGACCAGTCCTGATGTTCGCCCTCGCGGTCCTGTTCCTGCGCGACAAGCCGGAATACATGACCGGCCTGATCCTGATCGGTCTGGCGCGTTGCATCGCCATGGTTATCGTCTGGAACCAACTTGCGAAGGGCAACAACCAGTACGTTGCAGCGCTGGTCGCGTTCAACTCGATCTTCCAGATCTTGTTCTTCAGCGTCTACGCTTGGTTCTTCCTGGCTTTCCTGCCGCCGTTGTTCGGGCTCGAAGGTAGCGTGATCGACGTGAGTTTCTGGACGATTGCCCAAGCTGTCTTGATCTACCTTGGCATTCCGTTCCTCGCCGGCTTCGTGACCCGAAAGGTGCTGACGAAGGCCAAGGGCAACGAGTGGTATGAGCACACGTTCCTGCCGAAGATTGGGCCCGTGACGCTGGTCGCGCTGCTCTTCACGATCGTTGCTATGTTCAGCCTCAAGGGAAGCGAAATTCTCGCGCTGCCCGGTGATGCCCTGCGCGTGGCGGTCCCGTTGACGATCTATTTCGTCGTCCAGTTCACGATCGCGTTCTTCATGGGGAAGCTCGTCGAGAGCGATTACCCGCGCACGACGGCCGTTGCCTTCACAGCGGCAGGCAACAACTTCGAACTCGCCATCGCGGTTGCCATTGCGGCTTTCGGGCTTTCGTCGCCGGTTGCGTTCGCTGCAGTGATTGGGCCGCTGGTCGAGGTGCCGGTCCTGATCCTGCTGGTCAATGTTGCCTTCTGGTTTGGACGGCGCTGGTTCCCTGACACTGTGCCACAGCGGGCGCGCGCGTCCACCTGAGCCTGAGTTCGCGAACTGTTGTCTGCGCCGAGATCTCTCAACGATAGCCCTCTCGGCACAGACACAGCAGTTGCGCCTGCTCGACATCACTTCGCCAACGGCAGCTTTCTTCGTTTTTCAAACCAGAACCGGTCGGACAGCAAGCGGCCCATCGCGGTCATTTACATGCGAGATACCCGTTCAAGCTGCTGGTCGCAGGCAGGCTGTTGATTGAGAGAATTTTTCGTCGAGCGATGGGCCCAACCAAAATCCATCAAGCGTTGTGCAGGGCAGGATCAGTGCTGCGCAAGCGGGGAGGGTTCTAAACTGAATCTGCGTTCAATGGGTATCCCGCCCGTGACGGGCTCGCGTCGCCATGTAGCGTAGAGCGAATTGAGCGTGCAACGTGGCGTCGATTGTAATGTCCTCAGGGCTCGCTCGCATCATGAGCTGGCCGCCCCTGGTTTTGGCAGCATTGAACGCAATTGCCGGATTTCCGCCTCTTTGGCTTCCAACGCAGCCTCCAGCATGATGATACGATTGAGCAACTGGTTGATCACGTTGCGCAGCTCGGCCTTACCGCTCGTGATTTGTGGTTTGGCCTTCGGCGGCTTCGGAGCTTCATCTAACAAAGCGAGAAGTTTGGAGCATCGATAGGCCGTCGCTCGACTGACCCCCGCCTCGCGGGCAACATTGGTTATGCTCAGCTTGCCATTCGTCGCGGTGCCTTTGCCGTCGCGCAAGCGGTTATAGGCGTCAAGCAGCGCGACGGTGGTTTGCGATTTTCGGGGAGGGTTCGCTTTCCTCGTCATCGTTCGACCTGTTCCAGCAACTGTCTGTAAATAACGATCTGTGCCTCAATGGCGTGTTTCTGGATCGGGCTGATGTTCTTGCTATTTTTCATGGTCTCGGCATCTGCGATGCATGATTGCAGAGCCAGCACATGCCGCCTCGCCACCACGCTGTTCGGACAACGAGCAGGCTGGCACCTCGTAAATGCCGGCTGCACCTCAGCTCCTTTCACCTTCAAGCAGAGGGCGTGGTCGGCATAGAAGAAGCAGTCGTTGATATAACCCGGATGAAGCGTGACGGCAGTGTTTGAAAGCATTTTTGCGCGGCGCCGATCATCAACGACCGTGCCGGGCAGATCACCAATCTTGCTCCTGATGCTTGTAAATTCGGCGACGAGTTTCGAGCGCATGGGGCCGCCTGGATTGATCCCTGCCTTCCAGTCCTCGTACATCTCGACGATATCGCTGAGCTGAGCGAGGCGACGTTCCTCTTCGATCTCCGAACGGAAGCCGGATTGGGAAGTGCCCGCATAGCCTTCGAACATCATGGCGCTCGCGTGCCCATATTGTATCATGCCCGCGATCACGCCGAAGGGCTGGCTGGCGATGTACCATGCAAGGGTGCGGCGGAGCTGACGCGTACGCCACCGCCAGGGTTTATCACCCTCGTCCGGGATATGATATAGTGCCAGTATGCGGTCGGCTTCGGCGGGCGCCGCCGCTGCCATTTCTTCGGCGAGCCGGCGACACTCCTTGGCGAAGTAGTTTAGGTATACGGTCGATTGATGTGCCGTAAGCTGGACATTGCCTACCCCCCGAATCAAGGCCGGTTTGAACAGGGGCTCATCATCTCGCGGCGCTTCCGTTCGATCGGCGCTGTTGTGTAGATAGTCCTGCAACCGTATTGCTGCCAATACGGCCCTGGCAACAGGCTCTATTACAGTCCAGCGATGTTCAGCGCCGTCGACGTTTTTGCGGGTTTTGAAGATTCTTCCGACGAGTTCGTAGCCCTTAACCTTCCCATGTTCGTCTCGCACGAGTCTTAGGCAACCACGCTTGAGCGCGGCCGCTTCCTCGCCTCGCATTCCGGATAATAGGCCGATTACGAGATAGCACGCGGCCATCGCCGGTATGAAGGTATAACGACTGCTGAAGCTAGGAAGATGCGACCGCCACGCAGTGTTTGTTCCTGGCATGTTGGCCCAAACACTGCTTGCGCCTGGGCGCTCGGTTCCGAGTTGCGAGATTGCCTTCTCGAGCATAGCCGAGCGTGCTTTCAGCACTTCCACGCCGAGACCGCTGGCCTTGCAGATTTCTGGCCACGCGGGTCGACCATCTTGGGTCGCCGGTACTCCAGAGCCTGATGCTTCAAGTGCATCCAAATAAGCGCGCAAGCGCTGGTCGCTTAGTTTCGGTGACACTCTTTGCCGACGCGCGGCGATGTTGACGCCAGCTATTCGATGTCGGGCGATGAGATCGTCGATCCCATGATCGACGTAGAACATGGCCCACCGCAACGCCGGCGCGCTAATGGCTTCCGGTATTCGCGGTGTGACATTTTCTCGGCCACCCCGGTATCCCGCGATCCGAGTCGCTGAACGGTTACCCCAAGGAGCTATCCCGATCCCCCGGAACGACAGGTAGGGCGTATAGAGCGCAAGTCGCCGTACGCAGAGGATCTTGTAGACAAGAGTTGCCGGTGCGAGGTGCCGCTTCGCGGACAGCCAGTGATCCAGCCAAGGCTGATCGATCTCGTGTAGTTGAAATCCGGCTTCCCGCACTTCTTGCAAAAAATACCGGATGATATTGCCGACCTGCATCAGCGAACCAGGTTTCAGGACGCCGAGGCGGCCGCGCACCTTGTCTCGGGAGTCGTAGTTCAAAGACAGGAACAGATATTCTCGTACGAGTTCCCGCTCATCAGCATCGGCGATCCGACCGAAGCAGATACAGGCTTCATGGGCCTTTTTCGGCCGCGCGATGGCACATTCGAGCAGCCACTTATCGTCCCCGACCAGAGAGATATTCTGCTGCTCACGGCCACTCACGACCATGTGGGGCGGAATCACCAATGCCGAACGGTCAATCCGCCAAGATGCTTCGGCACGTTCCAGAACCGGACGCATGCTCAGCCCCGCTGAAGATGTGGCGGCAGAGCTGGCGCCACAGCGGTATTTTCCACTGTGGACCGAGCCTGTTCGATATCGCCAGCGTCGAACACGGGGAGTATCTGTACCATAATTCGATCATGGTCGGCGCTGTAGCGCTCGTGCCACTCCGCTTCCGTCATGACGGCGCGCCGATCAGCTAGCCATGTCAGATAGGTCAGCAACGCTGGCAGCTTCCGTGCGGTGAACACAGCATTCGGGCAATGGAGGCAGCCAGTGAACGCGGTGGCGCAGGAGCCGTCGTCATTCCGCCCAAGTGGGCTCGACCAGAATCCGGAACACATGCCGAGGAACGTATCGGCATTGCCTGAGATCAACGACGCGACAGCGCCTGCGTCGAGCTTTTGGTTTCCGATCGAGAGGCCGGCTACGAGCGCGCTGGTTTCCTCCTTCGGTGGCAGGACCAACGGTATCATCGCCATGTCGAACAATTGACCTTCGGCGACCTCTACCGAGCGCGCATGCTCTTCTCGAAGCCCGTCCACCGCGGCATAATGCCGAGCGGCAACTGGCTTCGAGTGATCGCTCGCGAAGCGGCGAAGGTGGCCTGCGTGGCGCACGTAATTGTCCCGCTTCACCGTTTTTCTTAGCTGGGCGGGAACGATCTTGGTTATCGGCTTACCCGCTTCATCGACGAGGCCGAGGCTTCTGATAGCGGCGTAGAAGTTATGGGTAGAAAGGCTGAACCGCCGCCAGCTCGGCAGTCCGGCTGCAACGAAGCCGACCCACAGGTAATCCGCATTCGGGTCGCCTCGATCGGCCATTCGCTCGGCGGCGGGCCGGGATAGTTCAAGGGCAAGGCGAACGAGTCCGCCTGGCGTATTGATGCCACCGTCACGCACGCGTTCGCGCTTGATCTTGGCGCGCAGACCGCCTCGCCCCTTCGTGTATTCAATGGAGACATATCCTCTCGCGGGGTTCTTCAGGCAGTCGCGCCGCAGGGTCCGCAGGCATTCTATCGGCATTTCGACCCGGAGCGCGATGGCGATGATGAAGCAGATCGCATCAGGCAGTGTGAGAACGAGAAGATCGCTGGCGGCGGCGATGGCAACCTTGCGATATTTGAACATGTCGAACTCGCTTCGAGCGGCACGCGTGCCGTCGGCGACTTTCAGGAACACATTCTCAAAGCGGCTCCTCTCCAGCTTGTTTCGCAAAGCTTCGATCTGCTCGCGTCCCGCCACGATCCTTTCGCGTGTAGCTATCACGCTGCGATCAGCGGCCTCTTTCAGGACGCGAGCGACGAACGGTGTCAACGGTTCGCGGGGCCGTAATGCCGTTCCATTGTGACGGCTCGTGAAGTTGATCCGCGCCTTCAGATCCGGACGTAGCAGATCAGGGTTGCGTTCGTCTATCGCGCGAAGGCCGTGAACAAGGCAACGGAACCGGGAGTATTGGCCCCGAACGTCGCAAGCATCGATGTCAGCGGCCGTAATCACGCGAAGCCCCCCGTCGAGGCGCCCGCTGGAGGACAGATGTTTGCCGAGCGGGATCCAGCTCTGTCGATACTGTTCGACACTCGGGACGGCCAGGCCGGCGAACAGCTCGTTCATCATCGGCCCAAGGTACAAGGCAAGATCGCGGCCCAGACCTTCGTTCCCTACCTCGTGCAGCAACCAGGTCATTTCGCGCCCGACACCGTCACGATGATGATAGGCTAGGATTGCGTCAGCTTGCGGCTCCTCCTGCTGCGGAGGTAAATCGCTGAACGATAGGCGAGGCCGTCCCACTGCTAGAAGAAGCCCATCAGACGAGAGTCCAGCGCCTCGGCCGCCTGATCTACGAGTTCGAAGGCTTCATCGAGGTAGGTGAGGTATTTTTCAGTGGTCAGGATGCTGGCGTGACCCAGCCATCGCTGGACCCGGCGCAAGGGGTCGCTGACGACCTTCATGTAGATTTCCTCGGTTCGATCTGGGACAGATCGACCGTCGAGCCTCTTCACTTCCGCTTTGATGAGGTGCGTAAGCCAGTAGACGGCAAAGGTATGCCGGAGGGTATGAGGCGATACCTGTAGGTCCCAGCCCATGTTCTCCGATAACTTCTTGCTGGTACGCCGGAAGATCGACTGCCATGCCGCGGGGGTGAGGGCTTGGCCGTCCTGCGCCAGCCATAATGCTGCCGGCTGCGCACTTTCCAATGGCGCGCCCGACCCGGGCAGCAATAGGAGATTCCGTCGTTCGTCGATTCGCAGAGTCGCCAGCGACCGCGGGCGTTGCTCGCCCTGGATCAAAACGCGCTGCCCGCCCGCAAGTGTGCCGATGAGCGGCTGCCGCATGGTCCGGACCCCACCCGCGCGTCGCCAGCGATCGACCAACTGGCTTCGCTCCTCGCGAACATAGGCGTCGATAAAGTTACCGGCGACCCGCCTCGGGAACGGCACCGATCGAGGTTTGCGCCCTTTGGTGATTGTGGCGGGAAGGTCGATCATGGCGGTGCGACTGCCCTGGAAGACGCAGGCATTCGTTGTCGGCAGTTCTCCGATCAGAAGGCTGGCGCCTTCCTCAAGTCTGACACCCGTGGTCACGAGTAGCTCGGCGAACGCGGCATCGCGCATCGGATTCCGGCGTTGAGTGATACCGCTCGCTTGACCCTGGTCCAACAGGCCTTGGTCTCGGAACAGAATGTAATCCTCGAGCGGGATCATGCGGATCGTATCTTCGGCAACCGCGCCATCACGGCGGAATCTGGTTTTCGGCGCCACTGAAATCAGTCTCACTTCCTCGCTGGCGGCCCATTGAAAGAACCGCGTCAACGCCGCAGACGTGCGCTTCCAAGACGATCCCGATAGTCGGAGCTCGCCCGGCCCCTCGAGCCGAAGGCTGCGATATTTCCCTACATCGACACTGGATGCGTCGAGTAACGACTTTGAACGCACATCCCGCAGATAGCGGGCAAAGACCTGAAGATCCCGAGCATAGTGGCCCGCGCTGGCAAGGGACACGCCATCGGATCGCAGGAACGTGATGAACGAATTGACTTCGACAACGGGGCTTCCGTCGGAATGAAGGAGAGAAGGGAGAGTTGTTTCGGGTAAGTATTTGATTGCGTCCTGCTTTATGGCGTCATCAAGCGCAGGCCGGATCATCATCCCATCAACAAATATAGGCTCGACGCCGAGCCAAGGATCGAACGGAAAAAGATGCACTGAATCCTCGATATGTCACTGGGCGCTTCCGCTTTATTGCCCCGACCCGATCGATGATGGGGCAATATCCATAGCCCGTCAAAGAGAATGAATCGTCTCAATGGCGACATAATGGTTCTGCATCGGGATGACCCCGCCAGAAGTCCGCAATCTGCCCGTATGGTGCCTTCGCCTGATCGTCCTTGTCGAAGCGCGCGCCGCACCGCGCCTCCATACGGTCGAAGGTCTCTGGCGCAAATCCACGCGCGCGAGACCGGGACGCATGACGGACTTCATCCGCCATGAACGGCTGCTGCCCGCCGACGACATCGACCGGATCATCAGTGATGCCCCGCTCGACCTGATCCAGTTTCAGGACGTCGCGGCCTCGATCCCCGTCGACGAGCGCCCGACCATGCGCAGCTGGATCGAACGCTTCAACGCTGCCGTGCCCGTATCGCAGCGCCCCCGTCTCGCCGCCTGACCCACAGGAGAATTGCCATGTCCCTCGCAACCGTCGCAGCCGGTATGTCCGAACGCGAAATCATCGCCCGTCTCAACGATCGTTGCCGACACGGCCTCGACCGTACCGGGCGAACCGTTATCACCCGCACCTGCCTCGGCACCTTTGCCAACAATCCGGTGGCCGAGGTTGTGGCCCAGGCCCAGATCCTCGCAGAGGTGCGCAAGTTCACCTATCCTGACGACGACAGAACCGAGCGCGATCGGGGCCAGATCGAATACCGGGGCACGACCGTCTATTTCCAGATCGACGCCTATGACGCCAACCTGAAATGGGGTTCGCCCGATCCCACCGACGCCAGCGTCACGCGCAGGGTCATGACGATCATGGTTCGCGAGGATCTCTAAGGTGCGGGCCGATGCTCCGATTGCCAACCACGGTTGACAGTAAGGGGTGTGTCAACTATGGTTATCACATGATCGAGATGATCCAGTCTAACGCCTTCAATCAATGGTTGGCTGGTTTGCGCGATTCAAATGCGAAAGCCCGGATACAGATCCGCCTGCGTCGCTTGAGCCTCGGAAATCCGGGCGACGTAAAGCCCGTAGGGGATGGAATATCCGAGCTTCGCATTGATTATGGGCCGGGATACCGCGTTTACTACATGAAGCGCGGCCCCATCGTGATTGTCCTGCTTTGCGGCGGTGACAAGAGCACCCAGGCACGAGACATCGCGCAGGCAAAGTCAATCGCGAACGCATGGAAGGAATGAAATCATGGACGTGACTTTTAGCCGTTACGATCCCGCCGACTTCCTCAAGAGCGAAGCGGACATTGCGGCCTATCTGGACGCCGCTGCTGAGGATGGTGATACCGCCGTAATCGCCGCCGCTCTGGGCGACGTGGTGCGCGCTCGCAATCTCAGCAAGCTCTCACGCGATACCGGCCTTAGCCGTGAAGGCATTTACAAAGCCCTGTCCGGTGAAGGGAATCCGAGCTTCGCGACGATCGGCAAAATTGCCGATGCCCTTGGATTGCGTATCAGCTTTCAGCCAAATCAACAGGCGATCACACCGGCGCCATAACAGCCGCTGGCCTCAATTGCAGGAGATCAGACCGTGAGGTTGTCTATGGAAACCTTCCGCTCGAGCGAAGTTTCGAGGCGCTTCGGTTTCTACTGCGATAAAGCCATGATCCACCCGATCGCGGTCGAGCGCGATGGTGCCGTGCGTGTCGTCATGCTGTCGGCTGAGGAATACGAACGCCTGGCACGGCTCGATCACATCGCCCTTGCTCCTGAGGAACTGAGCGAAGCGGCATTCAGCGCCATTGCTAATGCCGAGCCTGTCGTCGATCCGGACCTGGCCAATCCAATCGAGAGCGCCGTGTCCAAGGCCGAATAAAATGAAGGCGGTGCCGGGCGGTCGCGTTTACCCGGCACCTGGCGCGGCCATTAGCATTCTCGTGTCCACGTTCAAGATGCCTGCGATGCACATGCACAAATCGTCATAACTCTAACGACGTTCTACAAGTCGATGTTGCGCCGCTCAATTTCGTCGAGCACGGCCTTTTCGAAATCAGTAAGGTTTTCACCGTCTTCGACTTTATCCCATGCATCGACCAACTGTTCGTCGGTCATCTGTTTCGGGTCCATCATCCGCGTTGCTCCTGCATCGACAGGGCGATCATCACACGCGCGCGCGTCCCCTGCAACATGGGCATAGCTTTGGCGCGATAACAACTATTATGTTAATTATTAGATAGTTATATGGCTTCCGATCATTCCTCAGCCTACGCTTGGCGAGAGGCATTTAATGTTGCAATCGCCTAAGTTCGTACGATCATGACGTTGAGTACAACTGCGGTGAAGGAGATGGCAATGACGTGGACCACTCTAGTCTGGATCGGGCTATTAACGCCGCTGGCTTTCGTGCTCCCATATTGGTTTGCAGTCAGGCTGCTCCCCGCCGACGTCAAGCCATACATGGACCACGCTTTCACATTTCGACTGTTTGCAGTTGGTTGGATCGCGGTCATCGCATTTACCGCCATTCTTAACGGCGTGGGTTTTCAGGACCTGATCGAGGGGCATCCCAATAGGGAGCGCGCGGTTATGATCGAGGTAATCTCCGTGGGTGCCGCTGCACTCGTCTTTGCATTCAGCGGCAGCCGAAGAATGTCCCTTTTTCTGTTGGTATCCGGACTGTGCGGAAGCGCCTTGGCGCTATCGGGTGTTCTGCTCAGCTAATTCACGGTTGATGCAGCCGAGAATCTAACGGGATCGAAACCGTAGCAGCGGCTTCGACCCCGTCGATTGAATGAGACCCATGCATTACCGTGGATCAACCAGAGCAACGCCTGAACGTCGACTCCGGCTCCATCCATAATAGATCGCAATGGGTCAATTTAACATGAACGAACCTGCATGGCTCGTTCCCGCGCATTTGCGCACATCACCCGAAGGACATCACCCGAAGGACAAACCTATGACTATCTCGTCTCTCTCAGCCCGCCGCCGTCATCTCACCTCGTTCGAGAAGTGCTATGCCGTCGCCTGTCAGCTTCGCGACACCACCGGCGCCGACCAGTTCGTCGTGCGTACCGACAACCCTTTGCAACCCTTCCGCGTCTCGCGCCATCAGCCGACCGAGCCGGAAACCATTCTTGCGCTCGTAGCCTGAGCGCTCAATTCCAGACCTTCTGATCCGCCACCATTTCGGCGGGCGTCTTACCCGCCACCAGATTGCGCGCCGAAACATGCAGCACTTGCGCCCCCGATTCCCGAACGGCCCGAGCCATATAGGCGCGACGGTTCGCCAGGATCGCAAGCCAGCGCATATCCTTCACAGTCTCTTTCAGATCCCGCTCGCAGGTCAGATACCACAACTTCATCTGCAGCGGGTTCTTGTCCTTGAGGATCTCCTCAAAGGCCAAGTACCCCTCGCCATAGCGCACGCCCTTTCGGTCGTCGTTCCACAGGTCGAAATAGGCATCAGCCATTTCGCGGGTTGCGAAATATCCGGCATCCAGACTCTCACCCACAAGGGCTCCCGCCAGCAGCCGGCGAACAGGTCGAAGTTCGACGTCGTTCACCGCGTCCATCAGGGGCAGATCGTAATTGTACCCCTCCAGTACGTCCTTCATCTTCATAGGTTGTCCTCCTTCGGTGAGACCTATGGGCAGGTTAGAACATTAAGAGAACACCCTAGTCAAGGCTCATGCGGTCATTCAAATGACCTGAGATTTCATTTTCGAGAACTTTGGTCTCTCTTGAAATTAACCGTTCGTTAGGAATTGAAACTCAAAACTCGCCCCGGTGAGCGAGAAGCAGTCTTGTTCCCTGCCGGTCTGGTAATCCCCGACACCCCCCTGTCCCATAATATTTGCCAGACCGGCAACCCGCAGCGCAAGCGGTGCGGTCCCTAACCCCATGCACCTTGAGAAAAGAGGGACGCGGAGGATATGCGAACATCCTCATGGAAATCTGACCGATCGCTGCGCGATCGCTCCTGCGGATAGGATCACCATCATGGAACCACTGCGGCACCTTGATCGAGACACGCGCCGCGCGCGCCTTCTCGCCGCACGCACCCGCCCTGTCGGCGGAATCAACCGGTGCGGCATCTTCACCGGCCATTGGGACCGCGGCGACGTGGTGCGCCAGTTTCGCGGTGGTAATGGTTCGTGGCTTGGCCTTGCGACCTACGGTGCAAGAGATCCTGCTACCTGATCACGTAGCCCCTGGCTCGGCCTGAACGTCACAACGCGGCGCGCGGACACCGGCACTTCCACACCAGTCTTCGGATTCCGCCCAATCCGCTCGGCCTTATCATTCAGCAGGAACGTCCCGAAATTCGTGATCTTGACGTTCTCGCCCGCGGCCAGCGCATCCGACATGCGCGCGAGGATCTGCTCCACCATGTGCAGCGCCTCATTCCGCGAAAGCCCAACCGTGCGATGCAGCGCCTCCGCAAGATCCGCGCGCGTCAACGTCGATCCATCTTCTACCGGCATTTACGATCTATCCCCATTCTCTGATGATCTATGGGCCCTGCGGGCCGAGTGGCGCTCTTTCGCGTGCTTAGAAAGCCTTCGCCTCCTTAGCCCCTGCACCGCTGCCGCAGGGGCGCGCCCTCAAGCGTCACCCTGTCGAAGCTGAAGACGTGCTCATGCGGGCTATTTCGGCACCGACCGACAATGCGCCCCGGAAACTCCACGCCACCCCGCGCCAGCATCACTGTCTCAGCATCACAAATCGGGCAATCTGTGACATACCTCCTGATGACGATCGCCCTTCGGCCCTCTCGTCCTTGCTCGCAATCGAGAACCACACCGCCATCACTGTCCGAAACCTCGCCCATTCCAAGCAATAGAATGCGATCGGTGAACAACCGATCCCATCGGCGCGACAAGGACCAAAAAATGCCGACCGGCACGGTCAGAAGCGCCAAATACGTCATCGGCGCCACAAACACGCCCTTTGCCGCGAAAAATAAGGCCCCTGACAACGCGGCCATGAAAACCATGAAAGTCCCACACAGTACGAGAAGCGGCGTCAGGAACAGCCACCTTCGGTAATCCTTGGCGTGCAACCCCACTCCGGGATGAGTCAAACGCCCGACCAGTGACAACCTCGGCGCATTCTCGCTGACTCGATAACGCAACACCGACCCGTCCAGCTGGAATGCAATGTCCTGCGCAGATTCTCCGATCACGCCCAAGCGATAGCGATAGGGTCTGCGATCCTGATCGCACCGCAACTCCAGCAACCCATCCAGTCCTTCCGACAAATGGGCCCGGTGGGCATCGAACTGGCGCCGCAACTTCTTCTCGTTGGCCCACACGTTCGATGTGAAATCTGACCTCCCAGGATCAACCACAGCGACAATCTGCGTGCGTGTGAACTCCTCGGACCCGCCCCGCGCACACAGGATCACCAAGCCTTTCAGAAAATCCTGAATGTCGCGTCCATCGACACGACGTTCGATAGAGGTATGAATAATAGCGATTTGTTCTGGAGATAGCTTCGCTTCTTCAAAGGTCTTCATAGTCCTTTAGACTTCGCCCCTCGCATGCGCCCCTTGGGCGGCTCCACCGAATGGAGCCTAACATGCGCATCGACACCCTCAAGTCCTACCGTATTCCATACCAGATCAAATGTCGTGGAATTACAATCCAACTCGTAACAATCGGCAAGCATCTGGCTCTGCGGATCGTCAACGATCCCAAAGATGATGGCAATTTTGAAAAGCTAATCCGTGTTGACGAATGCCCGGTTCTTCAATGCGTTCATCCAGAATGCTTTCGCGCATATCGGTTGAGCAACGGGCAGTGGAGAGTCACGAGGCATCAGATCACTCGCCTCGGGTTTCATGTCATTCATTGGATCAGGCCAAGGGATTAGGGGTCATCTCGCCTGCGGCGAGACCGGGCTCTAGTCGCCTGCGGCTCCCGGAGCCCCTTCGGGTCTCCGCCCTGCGGGTAACGATCCCTTGCCCGGGCGCCCTGCCCCCGCCGTCAGCGGGCCTGCAACGGGCCTCAGGGCCCTGCGCCGCGATGAGGCCCCCTACCCTCTCAGCAGCCCTCCACCGCGCTCCTGGCCACGCACAATGCCAGTAGCCTGCGGCTGTTGTCGTCCCCTTCGGGGCCGGTTCCCTTGTCTATGCTGGGGACCGGCGAGGACGCCGATCCCCAGCACCAACCTCGCGCCAGGTCATTCACCACAAACTGCGCCACCCCCGCCAGTGTCCCGGCGTCGCACACCGGGTTGCTCAATCAAAAGCTGCCTCCAACCAAGCTGCGCTAGCCGGTCCGCGCTGGCTGGCTTTTGTCTGCTTGTCGCAGACAGCCAGCGCGGACCGGCAAGCTCCGCTAGGTCGCAGCGCGACGTCTTTTGATCGAGCGATCCCCGGCGTGCCACTTGGGACACAGGCGAAGGTGGCTCCGTGTGCGGTGAATGACAACCGACCCCTTTACGTTCTGTTGGTCAGTAATGACGGCCCTGTCGGGCCGACGTTTCTTTGTAATGTCGCTACCGCGCCAGCTATTCAGGCTCAGGTTCACCATGTACGGTAAATAGCTGTCAAGAAATCAATGCAGTTCAGTATTTAGAGTTTAGGTAGTAGAATTAGTGTGTCGGAAGGGAAGGGGAGACGCCCCGGACCAAAGACAAGGGGGCAGGCCCCGCACTATAGGAGTAATAGCTATGAACATCGGTTCTTTCGCCCTTAAGAACGGCCAGCTCATCGGTTCGATCGCAACCCTGACTGTCGACCTTGCCCGCCTTGGACTTCGCCCCGTCGAAAGCACGAACGAGAAGGCCCCCGCGTTCGAGATCATGGCGCTTAACGTCGCCCGCAAGTGGGTTCAGGTCGGCGCGCTTTGGGAGGCGACCAGCAATTCCACCGGCGAGGTTTTCTATCAGGGCAGCCTCGACGATCCCAGCCTGCCCGAAAAGATGGCAATCATGGTCTTTGGTGACGACGAGGACGGCTATCGCGTTGTCTGGAACCGTCCGACCCCCATGCGCCAGAACATGGACGGTACCCGCCAGACCCGCCGCCGCCAGCGTGACGACAATTTCGGTGAAGGCAACGCAACCGAAGATGGCCGCATCGCCGCCGAGAACGAAGAGGACAACGTCCCCGCGTTCTAATCCCCCGACGGGAAGGGAGAGGGTTGCCCCCCTCTCCCGACCCTTTCGCTATCCCCTGCCAAGGATGAGTTATCATGACCAAGGAAACGAATAACCGCAGCTATAGCAGCTTTGCCGAACTGGCCAAGGCTATCGGCACCACACCCGCCGAACTGCGCAGGCAGTACCTCGACAAGGCGATTGCCGACACTATGCGCGACGAGGACGAAGCCGGAACCGCAGCCGCCGCCGACGAGCTGGACGAACTGGCACGACAGGCAGAGATCGCCGACATGATCGCGCAAGATGGCGTGTCCGATAGTTTCGCGCTGGCATTCGGTGACGTGAGCGCGCTTTCCATTCTCGAAATGGGAGCCGACCGGCAGGAACTGGACATGCCCGAAGCCGCCGAGGCGCAGGCAGAATGTCACGCCATCGTGAACACGATCTTTGACCTTTTCCGCGATACCCGCCTTGAACCGAGCTCGCAGGCGATTGCATGGGGCATCGTCAATTCGTTTCACTACGAAGCGGAGAAGCTGGCCCGCGAAGAGGACACGCTTTGCCGTGACCTGAAAGACCGGATCGAGCAGGACGACCGCAGCGAAATCTATGCAACCGAGATGGAAGATTTGCAGGTCCGCGCGCAAACCAAGATGGAGCAGCGCGCCGCGATCGAATGCATGCGCGACTATGCCGCCAACTGCTACCGTTCGCAGACCGGCCGCCCATGGAGCACCGCGCGCGGATCGAGGGTTTCCAGCGCCACCACCGCAAGCCAGATCGCATCGGCCGATTTCCTCAAAGCCCGCGCCACCGCCTTGCGTGAAAAGCGCAACCCCACCGGCCCGCTTGTCGTCTTTTCCGGCGGTCAGGAATGGCACGACTATCAGCAGCTTTACGCCCGCCTTGACCAGATCAAGGCTCGCATTCCGAGCATGACGCTTTGCACCACCGGCCAGCGCAAGGGATGCGACGCCATCGCCGCAGCTTGGGCCGCACAAGCTGGCGTCCCGATTGTCACTTTTGCCCCCAACGCGCAGCGCTTTGGCAAGAGCGCAGGATTCAAGCGCAATGACCAGCTTGTCAGCCTCCGGCCCGTCGAAGCGATCATTTGCCAAGGCACCGGCATTCAGTCGCACTTGCTGGACGAACTGAAGGACGCAGGCGTTCCCACCCACGCCTTCCGCTACGATGCACAGGCACCCATGCCCGCCGAAGCCAAGCGGCAGCAATGGGGATGATATAACAGGGGCGGACCAGCGCCGCCCCTTCACTTTCCTTGGCAGGAGCATCGGGCCAGCATCGGGGGACTTCCCCGGCGCGGGCCCTTTGTCGTGCCCTTGTGCCAGGTGGGGGAAACCCTACGGTTCCCCCCACGCCAGGTCGCCGCGCGCGCCGCCGCCAACATCGCCCCCGTCGGGGCTCGTTGGCGACGGCGCACGCGGCGACCTTCCCCCCTCCGGTAAGGAGCTGCCGCAGGCCAGACGATCGGCCCCGCGCCGCTCGAACCAGCCACGAGAAATCGAGGGCGGGGAGCGCGCGCCGGGCCTCGAACCCGGCGCGCGCTGCTGCCGCGAACATGGACACAGAACCGCGCCGGTCTGCCAGCGCCGCGGCTCCCATTCCGGGACCATCGGGCCGCCCTGCCGTGCCCCTTCGGGTGTCATTTCGCCCTTTCACCCATTGCGCCTTTTTGCGGCCCCGATCCGTCACCGGATCGGCACTGGAGAGGAGAGGGAAAGACGAGGCGAGTTTAACGAAGGAGGTTCCCGATGAGCATCACGTTCCGCATCGAAGATGACGCCGAAACCGACAACCTGCGCCCCGTCATGATCGACGCCCTACAGATGGGCGCCCTGCGCGAAACCCTCGCCGAATACGGCGAGCGCTACGGCCTCGACCTCATCATCCACGACTACGGCTCGCTGGACGAACACGTCTTTGCGTGGGAGGCCCGCGCTGCCATGATGCCGATCGCCATGATCGCCCGTCACTTCACGTTCGACGTCGACGCGATCGCCCTGATCGAGACCGCTCAATTTTTTGGCCGTCGCATCCGCATTGCCCGCCGCGATGACGAACCCGACATCATGGTGTCACTCTCGACAAACCCCGACGCCGCACCCGAAATGGAGGTCTCCAACTCGAACGCCTACGCCATCCTTGCGATGCTCGGCCTCGACACGGATAGCTGCGGCACGATCAGCATCGAGCAGCTGCGCGGCAGCCTTGCCGATCCAATCATGACACGCCGGCTCGATGTCGAGCCGGGGCTTGCGCGATACCTGCCGGCGCTCAACCAGATGGCGGCGATTACCTCGCCCAACTGCGCCCTTCGCATGGTCTGGTCATAGCGCCCGGCAAAGCCCCTCGCCTGCCCGCGCGGCCTCGCCTCGCTCGCCTTGGCCTGACGGCCAGGGCTACGCATCGCCGACCGCGCCACGCCGATAGGTAAAACAACCACACAGTCTTCCCATTGTGACCTCCGGTGCGCGGCCGCGTCAAGGACGGCGGGGCCCCACCATTTTCTTCGGTGGATCGGCATTCCCGCCCCAATCACACCGTAGCGGCCACCAAAGAAAATCGTGACCCCCACCGCCGCTTCGCGGCGCGAAAGGCTCGCCTTTCGCGTCCCTGACCCGACCGCGCCCCGAAGGTCCGACCGTAACTGTCGTTTTGACTAAGGAGTGAGCGTTATGAGCACGTCAGTTACCCTCCCCGAAGACAAGATCGAGTTCATCCCCAAGTCGGATAAGGAGATCCGCATCAAGCGTCGCATCGCCTCGCTCGAAGCCGAAATGCACAGCGCCTGCCGCATCCATGACCGCCGCGACGACTTCCTCGAAATGATCGACTGGAACGCCATGACGATCGACGATCGCGAGACGGTCCACAACCACGCAGACCGCCTCAACGACACCATGATCGAGATCGATCACGAGATGCACATGGCATCCGAAGCACTCTATGCCGCGTATATGGAAAACCCGCTCAACTGGTGAGCCGGAATCGCCACGCAAGGGAGGCGCAGCCCCACAGGGCCGCGCTTCCCTTTTTTTGTCTGATGCCGTCCCGACCGCTGCGCGACCCCACCCGGCTCGCTCGCCTTGGCCTGACGGCCAGGGCTACGCATCGCCGGGGGCCGCCTGAAAAGGAATGGCCGCCCGAATGGGCAAGCCCTTCCGTGCGGCCATCGGTCGTTTGTTCGGTGGCGAAACGGCTCAGGCTGAAGCCTGAAGCCGCTTCTCCACTTCATCCAAGCCCAGCGTCTTCACCGCCTTCATGATCCGCTCCAGTCGATCATGCGGGAGCTTGAAAAGCCCCGCCTTCTCGACCGTCCCGATCGCCGCTTCCCGCACCTTCTGCTGATGCGCCTTGCGACGCTCCACCAGCTTGCGTTCCTCGGCTTCGATCGCGGCCATTTCCGCGTCCAGTGACTTCGCCATTACTCGTACCTTTCGGTCAGGCTGATCGGCTCTGAACCCGGCCACCATAACCGCTCTCACGCCATGCGAAAACCCGCGACGTACTCCCCTGCGACAGCCCTTCTAAATCGCCCCCTCACCCACGGAGAAAACATGCGCCATCTGGCCCATTTCACCCGCGCGAAGCGCTCTATTCCCTCCGGCGTTTCCGCCTCACGGCGGCCCGGTGCCCCCCGGAAACCGGAATCATATCCGCACCAGACGAACGATGGAACAGACCGAGGCTCCAACAACGATATGTCAGCTACAGTAGCACACCCTACGCAACGTGGTTGCAGGATTATGGCGCTAAAACAATTGTTTACGGCATTACTTAATGTAGTCCCAATCACTCCCATATGTAATCTCATTCACTCCCACCGCCATTTAACTGTTATCTCAATAACTTAGTTGGGATTACATGGGATTACATGGTCTTTTAGCGACTAAATAAACTTGCTATCCGTAGGGATTGCGAATAGCAAAGGACCGCTTTCCGCAAAAGCCCACCATCCCCTCATTCGAGAGGATGGTTTCAAAATGAGAAGTACCCAGCGATCCGTAAGGTTCGACAAACACGATCTTGACCGGCTCGACGCGATCGCTGCCGACCAAGACAGATCCTTTGCCGATCTCGTAAGGTTCATAGTCAAACGCCACCTGGATGGCGGTGTACTCAATGATGCCAGCCACCTTCGACTAGCGCGAGTGTGCGAGTACACACAGGCTGCCGTCGACACGATCCTGCGCGAAGATCACCCCGATCATCGGAAACTCGTCCTAGAGGAAACGACCCGTCGCATGGAGCGCTATCATGGCGCGTAAAGACGGAAAAAAAGACCGCGAAGACATTCGCGACGACGGTCGGCCCGTCCCTCTCAAACATCATTCCGCGCGCGGTGACACTCCCCGTAACAACGGCAATTTCGTGCGTGGAAGCCAGTTGCTCAACACCCAGGTCATCATGTGGCTGCAGGGCGCGAAAATGCCCTTCCTCATGTGGCTCGGAATGTTTGCCCTCTCCTACTTCACGATCCTCTCGTTCACGCTCGACGAGAACAACTTCCAGCTCATCTGCATGCGCGTTCTGTCGTGGCTTTGGGACTGGTGTGCCCTTGATCCCATGAAGCAGGCTAACCTGCAGCTTCCCGACCATACCGTGCGGCACACATTCATGGGATACGTCCCCTATGTGCCCGAAGTCGCTCTCGCCTGGCACAAGGCGATGCGTGGCATTATCGGCTCGGCTCTCATCGCCTCCTTCGCGACCATCCCGGCGTCCATCTGGTACGTTGATTTCTCCCGTCGCCGGGGCGGCTCGATCATGGAAGAACGCCACGAACGCGGTGCCATGCTGGTGGACCGGGATCTGCTCTACAAGGAGATCAGCCAGCATAACCAAACCAAGTTCGTCGACGAAGCCAAAGACCTCTTCCCGGACCTGTCACCGAAGGAAGTTCTCGCCCTGCCCTTCGCGGCTCGCAAGGCAGCTGGAATACACCACCCCTACCACATCGCCAGCATACCCTACCCGCACCGGCTCGAGCAATCCCACACCATGCTGCTGGGCACCACCGGCACCGGCAAGACTACTGTCCTTCGCAAGCATCTGGAACAAATGCGTGAGCGCGAAGACAATGCCGTCGTGTTCGATCTTACCGGCGCTTACGTCGAGGCGTTCTACGACCCCGAGAGAGATACGATCCTCAATCCCATGGACGTGCGCTGCCCGGCGTGGTCGATCTTCAATGATTGCCAAACCTACAGTGAGTTCACGGCCGCCGCCGCCGCGCTAATACCCTCCGATGGCGGCTCGTCGGAACCGTTCTGGGCCCTCGCAGCGCGTACCCTCTTCATCGAAATGTGCATGAAGCTGATCGAAAGGGGAGAGACCTCCAACCAGGCGCTCGCAGACAACTTGATGACCGCCGACCTCAAGCAGGTCCACAGGCACCTGCAGAAGACGATTGCCGACCCTCTGACCGCACCGGAAGCGGCCCGCATGGCGGAATCGATCCGTGCGGTTTTCAACACCAATGCACAGGCGTTACGCTTCCTTCCCGACGAGGGTAAGCCCTACTCTATCAAGCAGTGGATCACAGCCGACAAGGCCCCCGGATCGATCCTTTTCATCACTTGCACCTATACCGACCTCGAGATGAACAAGGCGCTCCTGACCTTGTGGTCGAACCTTGCCATCCACTCGCTCATGACCATGAAAAAGACCCGCTCACTGCGGACATGGTTCATGTTCGACGAGCTGGGCGCTTTGCACCGTCTGCCTGCCATCGAAGACGGCCTCCAGACTGCGCGAAACTTCGGCGGTGCCATGATCCTTGGCCTTCACTCCTTCGATAAGCTGGTGCAGGTCTACGGCGAAGAAAACGCCCGCAACTTGTCCTCGCTCGCGCGTACCAAGCTGATGCTCGCCGCGGCCGATCTCGACACGGCCGAGCAGTGCGCCCGCTACATCGGCAATCGCGAAATTCGCCAGATGGATGAGGGCTATTCCTACGGCTACAATTCCACTCGCGACGCATCGACGCTGACGCCTCGCAAGCAGATCGAACCACTCGTCATACCCGACGATATCATGAACCTGCCCTCGATGCACGGCTTCGTGAAATTCCCTGACGGTTTCCCCGCGGCGCGCGTCCGTCTGCAATGGCAGCAATACCCGCAGGTCGCAGAAGGTTTCATTCGGCGACCTCCGACCAAGCCGGACGATCCAGACAGCAAGGTTTGCGGAGGTGGGGGTAAGCCGAAGGGTGGTGATGACGGTGGGCGTGGTGAAAATATCGCGCTTAGCGACGAGGAAATGGCGGCGCGAGATGCGCCGATCGCGCTTGCCGCCAACATCCTTTCGCAACCTTCGGAACAGGATCGCGAAGCGCAGGAGGGACGCGATCCCAGTGCGCGTGAAGCCCTTGATCGCATGGACCCTGGTGCAAGCCATTCCGCAACCACCAGAGGCGATGCGGCCAAGGGGGATGCAGTCGACCATAACGGTCTCGACACACCAGAGCGCTCAGGCATTCGTACCAACTACGCGGTTTCCAGTCGCGATGACCAAGAGGTCGCCTCGCGATCATCACACAGGGACGTTGAGGTTTCTCGCGCTTCGAGCAACCCCTTGGA
This sequence comes from Novosphingobium silvae, assembly GCF_009856825.1. Classification (GTDB taxonomy): domain Bacteria; phylum Pseudomonadota; class Alphaproteobacteria; order Sphingomonadales; family Sphingomonadaceae; genus Novosphingobium; species Novosphingobium silvae. Next base: position 26,268 of record NZ_WVTD01000019.1, read on the forward strand.
TGAGGATCTTGGCGTGCGCGAAGCTCGGGACGCAGGCGTTAGCACCGATGCATCCCAGAGCCATCACCACGATCATCCCGATCTTGGTGATTCCGGCATCGGGATGGGGGACTGACGATGCACTCCATCGCAGCAGTTCGTTCCGCTGGTGGTGCCGCCAAATACTTTACCAACGACGATTTCGTTGCCGGGGATTACTACACCAACGAGCAGGCAGGAGAGGTAAGTCAATGGGGTGGTGATGGCCTTGCCGGCAGCGCGATCGCCGATGGCTCCGCTGTCACCCGCGAAGCGTTCGAGAAGGTTCTTTTGGGTGAGACGCCCACTGGCGAACAGATTGAGGCGAAGGAGAACCGTAGACCGGGCTACGACCTGACCTTCTCGGCGCCAAAATCTGTGTCGATCATGGCCTACATTGCCGGTGACAAGCGGCTCGTGGAAGCGTTCGCATTATCCGTCAAGGATACCATGGCCTGGGTCGAACGGAACCTCGCCGAAGGTCGCAAGACGGTCGACGGCAAGACCACCGCCGTTGCGACTGGAAACCTGGTATATGCCATGTTCCAGCACGACACGAGCCGGGCGCTCGATCCCCAGCTCCATTACCATTCGATCGTCGCCAACATGACACGCATGCCAGACGGCAAATGGCAGGCGCTCCACGCCGACAAAATCTGGTCTAACAACACCGTCATCGGCTCGGTCCAGCATTCCTACCTTCGCGGTAGGGTGGAGGAATTGGGCTATAAGGTTCGCCTCGACGGCAAGCACGGAACTTTCGAGATTGTCGATGTGCCCAAGGAGGTGATCGACGCCTTCAGCACCCGCCGCGAAGAGATCCTATTGAAGTCCGAGCAGCTCGGGATCGTGTCCCCCAAGGGCCGCGACAGCGTCACCGTTAATACGCGCGACCCCAAGCTGAACGTCGAAGACCGTGAAAGCATGGTCAAAGGGTGGGTCGATCGAGCAGAAACTCTCGGCTTCGACGGTAAGGACGTCCTTGCCACCGCTTTGCGCGCCTCCCGCGATCAACCGGAAAACCTCGCCGTCCGTGGCTACAAGGCCATGCTCGAGGTGGTGATCACCGCGCGCGAATTTGTCTCCGGCCTTCTGCGGTCCCCGGAACCACTGGTCGATGCCGGCATTGCGCGTCTGGCCCGCTCGCCTGGCGATGCCCGTGCCCAACTCGCCGTTGCCTCGGCCGTTCGCATTCTCAGCCAGCGTGAAGCCGCTTTTCAGGTCCATCAGGTTTCCAAGACGGCTCTCGATCTTGGCCTCAAGGGCGTCACGATCGACAATGTCGAAGCGCGGATTGATCAGCTCATCAAGAATGGCAACCTCGTTTCAGGTCAGATCCAACACAAGGGTCAGATGGTTGACGCTGTCACCACACCTGAGTCCTTGAAGGTCGAGCAATCCATTCTCGATCACGTCGAAGCCGGTAATGGCAAAAGCATACCGATCGTCGATGCCGCCATTGCCCCATCGCGGCTTCAGGAGGCCGCAGCGCCCCGAGAACTGAATCAAGGGCAACTCGCGGTCGCAACCATGATCGTCTCGAGTGAGGATCGTTACGTCGTCGTCCAGGGCGTCGCCGGCGCCGGTAAATCCACCATGCTGCAGACTGTCGCGGCGGTCGCGCGCGATGAGGGCAAGCAAGTCCTCGGCATCGCCTTCCAGAACAAGATGGTCGGCGACATGCGCGAGGGCATGGTGCCCAAGCACCTTTCGGCCGAGGATATGGAAAAGGCGGGGGTGTCGGCGCAGACCATCGCGTCATTCGTCTGGCAGAATGAGAAATTCCTCAGCGACCCGAGCAGTCCGGGGGCGCAGCAGCGGCGGGACGAACTGGCCGGCACGATTGTCGTCGTCGACGAAACTTCCATGGTTTCCAGCGAGGATATGCTCAAGCTGATGCGCATCACCGAAGCTCTCGGCATCGAGAAGGTCGCCTTCGTCGGCGACCGCCAACAGCTATCCTCAATCGACGCGGGCAAATCCTTTGCCATGGTACAGGCCGGCGGGATCACCATGGCGCGCATGGATCAGAACGTGCGAATCAATCCAGACAACAAGCAACTCCTAACCGTAGCGGCGCTTGCCAACACTGGCCGGGCCGGTGCTGCACTGAAAGTGCTGGGCGATAATGTCAGTGAACATTCCGAACCGGCGAAGCAGGCGGCCGAGACATGGTTAGCCCTCTCTGCAGAGGAACGGGCTATTACGGCTGTCTTCGTTTCGGGGCGAGAGGGACGTTCCGAGATCAATACCGAAATTCAGGAAGGTTTGCGTCAGGAGGGTACTTTGAAGGGCCACGGCCTGGACGTCACTGTCCATGACCGGGTCAGCAAAGAGCGCGAGCAGCTGCGCTATGCCCATCATTATACCGTCGGCCAGACCCTGACGGTGACGGGGCAAATCCGTGAAGTCGGGCTGGGGCGCGGGCAGTATCAGGTCAGCCGCATCTTCGACAACGGCAAGGTCCAACTGACGGGCCCCAACGGGCGCAACCTGCGCTTCGATCCCCAGAAAATCGATCCCAGCATCACCCGTAGCCGTCTCGAACTCTCCAACCTCGAAACGCTCAGAATTTATGAGGGCGATACAATCCGCTGGACCACCAACGACAAGGATCGCGGTCTGGACAATGCCGCACTGGCAAAGATCGTCTTCATCGAGGGGGGAAGCGTCACCGTCGAAACCGCGAGTAACGAGCGCCTGACACTGGAGCGCGGTGATCCGATGCTCAGTAGGATCGGCCTCGCCTACGCCCTGAATATGCATATGGCTCAAGGCGTCACGGCCGATAGGGGGATCGGCGTGATGCTCTCCTATGAGCATAACCTCTCGAACCAGCGCCTTTTCAACGTCCTCGTAACTCGTGTGCGCGACGCCCTCACCATGATAGTCGACGATCGCCAGAAGCTGGAATGGCGCCTGAACTCCAATCCCGGCGACAAGACCTCCGCACTCGAAAGCGCAGGGAAGCTCGACATTGATGGTGTCGATGCCAAGCAGGAGGCCGCAGACGCCGCCCTTACCGCCGCATTCGATGCGTTCGAGGGCGAGAAGGTTGGCGGTGGCTTGCCGATCAGTCCCGGCAGCGATGACAAGGCGAATTTGAGCGACCTGCCTCCTATGCCTGCAGCCGATGCACAGGACGGCGGCGCTGGGACTAATGCCAATGGCAATGAGAACGCAGCTGCAGGGCGAAGCGAAGCCGAGACCACCCAGATTGGCCTATCCGGTCCCGATTTAATAGATCTGGATGATCTCCCGCCGATGGGACCATCGGAAACCGACTACTCCGCCGTCGATACCAGCGATGGTCAAATCTACGATTCCGGCGCGAACGCCCCCCCTGCGCCCACGCATGACAAGGACGATGTCGATCCGCTCCGGCCAGCGCTGCTGGATCACCTCGAGGGTGATGGCCTCGGCATCGTCGATACCGCCGTTGATGACCTCACCGGCATTCCGCCCATGCCTGGCCGTGATGATGGCCAAATTCCGGGGCTGCCGGAAAAAAAACTGGGACTAGATCTATGATGAGAAATTGCATTTTAATGCATCTAGGATGGCCGAATGCCGATCATGGAGCGTCCGATGTTCGCAGCATTCCCACTATCGAGGGCTCCTCTACGAGCAGCCATTTCCGGCAGTTGCCAATGCTGGAGAGGGTGTCCGCCAAATTTCGCCGGTAACCATCTGGTTTATCAGCATTCTATTCCTCTTTTGGTGATCCAGCCCGGCTTTCAGATGAGAGTGAAAGCAGGGCCGAAGAAGATAGGATCGCAGCGGATAAATTACACTAATTCTTTCAATGCCACCGTCGGGTCTGCCAATCTCACTGGATCAGGCGATGAGCAGGCTTCCACCAACTTTCGGCCTTGCACATAGTCCTTGACCATGTTCACACAGTCCAGCGCCACCACGCGGCCGTCCTTCAGGTACACCACAGAGAAACTGCGCCCGCCGACGTCCCCGCGCGTCACCGTCTGGTCGAAGCCCATGTTGATCCCGGCGGTCTGCAGCTTGAGATCATACTGGTTCGACCAGAACCACGGGAACGCCTTGTAGGGCTTCTCGTCACCGCAGATCGCCTTGGCCACGCAAGTCGCCATGTCGTTGGCGTTCTGCACCGATTCCACCCGCATCACCGTCCCGCCCGCATAGTCGCAGGCGAACGCGGCACAGTCGCCGATCGCATAGATGTCCGGCAGCGAGGTACGGCAGAATTCGTCCACGTCCACGCCGTTCGCGCCCGAGGCGCCCGCCAGGATCAGCGGGCCGACGGCAGGGACGATGCCGATGCCGACGATCACCGCCTCGGCGGGGATCACCTCGCCGTCGACCAGCTTCACGCCGGTAACGCGGTGTCCGTCACCTTCGAGGCATTCGACCGCAACGCCGGTGCGCAGATCGACGCCGTGATCGCGGTGTTCCTTCTGGTAGAATTCGGACAGTTCCTCGCCCGCGACGCGCGCCAGCACGCGCGGCAGGGCTTCGAGCAGGACCACGTTCAGCCCCATCTTCGACAGCACCGCCGCCGCCTCGAGCCCGATGTAGCCGCCGCCGATGACGACGATGTTCCGCGTCCCTGCATCGACTTCGGCCATCAGCGTGTCGCAGTCCTCACGGGTGCGAACCGCATGGACGCCTGCCAGATCGGCCCCGCCGCAGGACAGGCGCCGCGGATCGCCGCCGGTCGCCCAGACCAGCTTGCCGTAGCCGAAGGTCGCGCCGTTCGAGAGCGTCAGTTCCTTCGCCTCGGCGTCCACCTTGGTGACTTCGGTGGAGAGCCTGAAGGTCACCTCCTTCTCGGCCCAGAACGTCGGCGGGCGGATGTAGAGACGATCGAAGGTCTTCTCGCGCGCGAAGTATTCCTTCGAAAGCGGCGGCCGCTCGTAAGGATGCTCCGGCTCGCGGCCGATGACGGTGATGGTTCCGGCGAACCCGTTCTGGCGCAAGGCGAGCGCGCATTGCGCTCCCCCATGTCCCGCTCCCACAATGACGACGTCTGCAAACATTTGCGAAAGCTCCTCAAAACCATTCATTTTGAGAGTGAAACTCCTGCTAAGGCAGCCGCACGCCAGACTGAGGCGTCGATGTATCAATCAAGAAGACCATGCGAGCTACCGCAATCGGGCTCATCGAACCAAGTTGGAACGCTGAAGCATCGACATTGGCGATGCGCCTTCCAAGACGAAGGACCTGCCCTCGAGCGGTTGTGCTCACCAGCCGCCCGCCTCGTCGAAAATCGACTGTCACGTTGATTGGCTTGACTCGTACGGTCTCCGGCAAGCCAATGGCATCGTGAAGCGCGACAAAGGCGGCGAGCTCAAGCAGGCCGGCGATGGCGCCGCCATGAAGAAATCCGGGCCGCCCGGTTACGTGCGCACCAGCTTCCATCACTACACACTGCTGACCACCTTCGGTGCCAATAACCGCTTGGAGGCGATCGGCGTATGGCGGCAGCCTCACAACGCTGGACCTTCAAGAAACATGAATGTTCCCGCCACGTGTGCGAGCGGGTCATGGTGATCGTCCTGATATGCCACACCCCTCACAAATGCGATGGTTCGAGTGACGTGATAGCATTCGCCTCTACCAAAAACGGGGCGATGAGAGCGGGCGGGACGCATGTAGTCCACACGCAAGTCCAGCGTGGCCTGATTGGTGAAACTGCCTTTGCGGATCCATACTGCAAAGCTCGTGGCAAGATCCATCATTGCAATGATGGGGCCGGACGCCAGCGGCCCTTCAGCCCAGTCCGATGCAAGCTCCGGATCGTAGTCCAGCACCATTTCCGACCAATCTTTACCATGCGCGTTATAGCGCACCCCAAGCGCTGCGTTATGGCCCCGCGCAAGCCGGGCCTCTATCGCCTCTCTGTCGATCATTGGCGCCACAACGAGCGTACTGCGAAACGCATACTGTCCAACCTGAACATCATGGCATCACTTGAACAGACAGAGCTCGTGCAAAAGCCGGTCGCGCCTCAAGGCGCCGCCAATAATCTTGCGTCGGCATGGCCAACTGATCGAAGAGACCCGTGTGCCGGGCAAGCATTATTGCGTAGCCGACTGAGATATCCGCCATAGTGAACACTGCTCCGGCAGCGTAAGCTCCCCGGCTCAGGAAAGCCTCTATCCCGCGAGCACGAGCCAGAAACCACTTGCTATAGTCTGCAACCACTTGAGGGCTTCTTCGCCCCTCCTCTTCGAACTGACCGTACCGAAGCACGATAGCCTGCGGAAACGTCAGGGTGGCTTCACCAAAGTGCAGGTAATTCAGAAAAGTACCGAAAGTGGCCGCATCAGTATCCGGAACCAATCGACCAGGAGCATGCTTCGCTCCGAGATAGTGACAGATCGCGGCGGACTCGGTCATCCGCAAATCACCGTCGATGAAAAGCGGCACCGTTCCGAGCGGGTTCTCATCTAGGAACGTTGGTTTAGTAATCCTTGGCGGGAAAACCAGCAGTTCGAGATCATAGGGCACGCCCACTTCTTCCAGTGCCCAAAGAACGCGGAAGGAGCGCGAATTTGGGCTATGGTAAAGCTTTGGGTTCACGGACATCAGAACCGCACCCTGACGGGAAGGGTCTTGAGCCCGCTCACGAAGGTGGATTCTATGTAAGTCGGATCGCCGGCCAGTTCGATGTGTTTCAAACGAGGCAACAACTCCGCATAAAACGCCTTGATTTCCATCGTGGCAAGAAATTTGCCCAGACAGAAATGCGGACCATTCCCGAATGCCAAGTGTGCAGGATTGCTCTTGCGATCGACCAGGAACTTGTCACCATCCGGGAAGATCGTTTCGTCACGGCAGGCTGATGGATAGCAAAGCATTATTGCCTCGCCTGCCTTGACCGTCGTTCCATGCCAGTCAACGTCTTCCTTTGGCGTGCGCATGAAGTGCTTAACCGGTGCAGTCCACCGTACGAACTCTTCGGCAGCCAGCCCCAACAGGCCGGTATCCGCGCGGAGCTTCTCCATCTCGTCGGGAGACTGAAGCAGCCCGAGCAGCCCCCCGCCGATGGAAGCGGCGGTAGTGTCATGGCCGGCGGTGGAAGCGATGACGTAGTACGAAGTCATTTCGCGTTCGGCCATGGGACAGCCGTTCACCACCCCGTTTGCAATCGTGGAGATGATGTCATCCCTCGGGTTCTTGCGCCGATCCTCGGTCAGATCACGATAGTAGTCGCCAAACTCGGCGAAAACATCCCGGCTTACCCCCGGCACCGAAGCGACCTTTTCGCCGGCCTGGGTCTTAAGATCCTTGTCTGCCGGGCTGAACAGGCGCTGGGTCAATCGGAGAACGTGAGCCTCGTCCTCCTTCGGCACTCCCATCAGAGTCATGACGACCCGCAGCGGAAACCAATAGGCCACGTCGGCCGAGAAGTCGCATTCGCCGCCCAGATCCTCCATCCGGTCGACAAATTCCTTGGCAATCGTAGCGATCGTGGGCTCGAACTTGCGTAAGTTTTTAGCTCCGAACCAGTCCATCGTAACGCTGCGATGCGCTCTGTGATACGCACCGTCCATGTGAGTCAGCGGCTTGACGCCGTTGCGATCCCCGTACTTTGCCTCATAGATAGCCTCTACCTTCTCGGGTAGCAGCACTGTTCGCTCGCCAGCGGCATAGAGCTCCGCGTTCCGCTCGACGGCGACGATATCCTCGTAACGGGTCATCACCCAGAACGGCCGGTAGCCACGGGGTTCGGCTCTGGCAAGCGGGCTTTCGCGGCGCAAACGCGAATAAAGGTCGTACACGGCGTCCGGATTTGCAAACGTTGAGGGACGCGCCAACGACTCCGGGGTGAGCAAATCAGTCATTATAGTGTCTCGCTGAATGTAACGGGAAGATTGAGTGCGCCGATGTGATCCTCGATCTGGCCATGCAGCAAGGGGTCTGCGAATGAACACCGGAATTCAACTGTGAGACAACCGCGACTATCGCTGATCAGCAGCCATTCCACATCATCGGGAAGGCTGAGCTCTCCAAGTTTGGTCTCAACAGCCGCCGCAGCGGCTAGCCTACGCAATTCGGGTTTAAAGATCTTTCTCATTGCCGTTCGGGGGAGCGCCTCCAATGCGAACACACGCACCGGCGTTCCGGCGCGCTCGGGCAGCCGCTCCAGGCAATAGGCGCGCAGCGCCGCCTCATCCAGTGACGCGCCCTCGGCAATCTGTACGAACGCCACCGGCAGTTCACCAACCCGCGCATCCGGCATGCCGACCGCTGCGGCATCAACGATGTCAGGATGATCCAGAAGCGCTTCCTCGATTGGAGCGGGATCGATGTTATGACCCCCGCGAATAATCAGGTCCTTCTCTCGACCGGTAATCCACAGATAGCCATCTGCGTCGAAGCGCCCGAGATCTCCGGCATCGATCCATGGGCCATCATCCATGCCGGTGATGAACTTTTCAGCATCCTGTGCGGGATCGATGTAGCCTTGAAATACCGCAGGTCCGGCGACAGCGATATTGCCGGTCTCATCCGTGCCGCATTCCCGGATGAAGCGTCCCTGCGCGTCCAGCTCCACGACTTTCACGCGATAGAAGGGGGCGACCGTGCCGCCACTTCCGGGCCGCGGGGGAGCGTCAGATTGATTAACGCAGCAAAAGCCAGCGGTTTCGGTCATCCCATAGCCTTCGTGGATACCTCGACCGAACTGCTTTTCGTAATTCCTGCATAAGCTGGCCGGCAATTTGCTGGCCCCTGCCGTAAAGTGCCGGATGGTTGTCCCGCCACCGCTATAAGTTGCAAGCAGGTCAGAAAACACGGTCGGAACGGAGATGAACTGGGTAAAGCCGAAGCGCTGTGCAAGGCCCCAGAAATTCGCAGTCAGTTCGGGTGTTCTGAATCCGGCCGGTGTGAGAATCGCCAATGTCTGGCCCAGCATTATGGTTCGGGTCGATGCAATGACGCCGCCGCCAACGTGAAACATCGGCAACCCGAGAGGGACCACATGCTCAGCGTCTAAACTGCTCGCCACGGCACTGCTGTACGCGCCGACAAGCAGGTTACGGTTTGAAAGGCGTGCTACCTTTGGTGCGCCGGTCGTTCCACCCGTAGGAAAAAACGCGGCAATATCGTCAAGGTTGGGCTCACGCCCACGGAATACGTTGGGCATCGATTGCGAGGCCGCCAGCAGATCGATTGTTCCATCGCCCGCGTCTTCACCCAGCACCAGATGGGCGACCAGTTCAGGATTGCCGGATACCAAAGCTCGGCCCAAGCTATAGCTGCCGCAAGCGCTCGAAGGGCCTGCCGACATCACAGCCTTCGCGCCCGTTGTCCGCGCGATCTGGTCGATTGCCCCCAGATCCAGAAACGGGTTTACCGGCACAACCACACCGATCAGCTGGGCAGTCCAAAAGCCGGTCAGACCAGCCAAGCCATTGGGTGCGAGGTAGAGAATTCTGTCGCCCTCGCGCAGGCCCAGATCGAGAAGGAGGTTTGCTGCACGCACAATCGACTGGTGCAGTTCTCCATATGTCGCTGACTTTGGCTCTGCATGCAGGCTTGCGCTCTCCAGATCAATGACCGCTGTTTTTTCGCGAAACTGGATCGCACGTCGACGAATCGCGTCATAAACGCTGACCGCAGGCAAATCCCCGCCATCCGTGCCCGCGAATGTCGTGCCAATTTGCCTCGATGCTGAATCCAGCGCCATATATCGCTCTCCGAAGAACTGTTCTTTCGGTTCCGATCATTGCCGGTACTTCTATAGCTGCCGCCCACCCAAAAGGATGGGAGAGGTTTTTGAAACTTTCCCCGCATCCGTGATTACCCGTCCTTTTTGCGGGGGTGTCAACCGCGCGCCCGTTATAACTCTGGGCACAACAAGGTCGTTCGGGCCTGCAGAGTTTAAAACGGAGAAGGGGTGGAAATGCCTGATAGGAAGTTCTGGACTAGCGTTTCATGCGCGGCGATCGCCATGGCCATGTTTCACGGAGTGGCGCGTGCACAAGAAAGCACGCCAGTGGCTCCCGGGGAGCCAAGCGTCTCCGCTCAAACCGCCGAAACTGGGTTCGGCGACATTGTTGTCACTGCGCAACGTCGTTCCGAAAGCATCAACAAAGTGCCTCTCTCGATTCAGGCGTTTGGCGGCGAAGCGCTAGCCACTGCGGGTATCACGGATACCGCCGGCATCTCGCAGCTCGTCCCAGCTTTTAACTTCAGCCGGTCGAGTGCAAACACACCAATTTATACGGTCCGCGGCATCGGCTTCAATACGCCGAACCTGTCCTCGACCTCGCCCGTCGGAATTTACATCGACGAAGTCGCCTATGCGTACCCGTACATGAGCAACGGCCCGTCCTATGACATCGAGCGGGTCGAAGTTCTAAAGGGCCCGCAGGGTACGCTTTATGGTCGCAATACGACTGGCGGCCTCGTGAACTATATTACCGCCAAGCCTACCCGCGATTTTCATGCTGGCCTCACTGCGGAAGTTGGCAACTACGAGACGATCAACTTCGAGGGATTCGTCAGCGGACCGCTTACGGATACGTTGAGCGTGCGCATCGCAGGTCGCTGGGACAACTCCAATAAGGGGTGGCAGCGCAACGTAGACGTTCCCGGAGAACGTCTCGGCGAAAAGGACCGCCTCGGAACCCGCATCTCGCTGCTATGGGAACCGACCGATAGACTGAAAGTGACGCTGGGCGCTTCGTATTGGGAAGACAATTCGGATACGATCGCGGTTCAGGCCGTGGCCTTCAATCCCGATTCTCCCCCATTCGCCGCACCCGGCCTCGCCGATCAGGTCCGCACGAACTGGAAGGCAGGAGAAGCTGGCTGGGGGCCCAGCTATCCAGGGAAGCCAGCCTACAAGGCGGATTCCCGGTTCTGGTCTGCATCCGGACGCATCGATTACGAACTGAACGATGCGCTCACCTTGACTTCGCTTACCGGGTACTCCGATGTTAAGCGTCATGATATGAACGACGTGGACGGCACGTCCTTCGAGCCATCCGAATACCTCTCGGACGGACGTATTCGTTCCTTCTCGCAGGAGTTGCGCCTCATTGGCGACACCGGCCCCGTCAACTGGGTCTTGGGCGGATACTACTCGCGCGATAAAATTCGTGACAACCAAATTGGTTACTACCGCGATTCATCCATTCTCAACACTCTGGCATTTCTTGGCGGAACCGTCCCACAAACCGATTATACGCCTGAACAGATCGCCAATGGCTTCAACACGTTCCGCAACTTGTCGAGCCAGGTGAGCCGCTCTCTCTCCGCCTTCGCCAACGCGGATTGGGCAATCTCGGACCAGTTCAAGATCAGCGCAGGCCTGCGTTACTCCGATGACAAGCTGGATTTCAAAGGCTGCTCGGCCGATCACGACAACAATACCGCTCCTGTCTGGAACACCGGGGTTGCCGCGATCGTGGCGGCGCGGACCGGTCGGCCATTCGCCAACCCGGGAATTGGCCCCAACGAATGCCTCACCTACAAGGCTGATTTCTCCGGCCCTACCGGTTTGGTTTCCAGTGAGCTCAAGCAGGACAATCTTTCCGGCCGCCTTGCCGTTACCTGGACGCCGAACAGTCGCACACTTGCATATGCATCGATAAGCCGTGGATACAAGTCGGGTGCCTTCCCAGTCGTGGCGGCCAACGTCGAAACGCAGCTCGTCCCTGCTCGTCAGGAAAAGGTGACGGCCTATGAAGCGGGCGTGAAGCTTGGGCTTCTCGGGCGGTTGGTGCAATTCAACGCGGCTGGCTTCTTCTACGACTATCGTGACAAGCAGGTCTTCGGCGAAATCCTCGACCCGATCTTCGTTTCGCTCACCCGCATCGTCAACGTCCCCAAATCGGAAGTGTACGGGGCAGAGACTGACATCACGATCTCGCCGACACGCGACCTGCTTTTCAAGTTCGGCGCCTCTTACACGCACACCAAGGTTACGGAATTCGTCGGCTTCAACCGCTTCGGCCAAAGCCAGGACTTTGCAGGTTCGGCATTTCCCTTCACCCCAAAATACCAGCTAAATGCACTCGTTTCATACGACATGCCCATCAACGATAGCCTTGCGATCCGATTTGGCGCGAATGGCAATTACCAGGGCAAGACCGTCGGATCGCTCGACGAAGATCCGGTATTCGACGTGAAAGCCTATACGATCGTCAATGCAAACATCGCCCTGCACCGCCAAGATGATCGGTGGAGCATTGGGTTGTACGGCCGAAATCTCTTCAATGAGAATTATTACACGGCCACTGACATCCTGACCGATACGTCCATTCGAGTGCCGGGCATGGTCCGCACTTACGGACTGGTCGCTTCCTTCAAGTACTAAAGAACCGAGGTCCTACGTGAACGTCCCCATTGCCCTGCCAGGCGCACTCGACGGCATCCGCGTCGTCGATATGACCAGCGTCCTATTCGGTGCCTACACGTCCCAGATCTTGGGCGATCTGGGAGCCGATGTCATCAAGGTTGAAGCGCCTGGCACCCGCCCGGACAATGGGGGCGATATCTTTCGTTACACCGGAAAATCGGCACGATCGCCCGCCATGGGTCCAATTTTCATGCACTACAATCGCAACAAGCGGTCTGTATTGCTGGACTTGAAATGCGACGAAAGCCGCGAGGCGCTGCGCCGGCTTATTGCCGGGGCGGACATTTTCATCACCAATGTGCGAATGAGCGGGCTGGAGAAGCTTGGCTTCGGGTATGACGCGGTCAAGGCGCTCAAGGAAGACATCGTCTACGTCCATTGCGCGGGATATGGCTCCGATGGTCCCTATGCGAAGAAGCAGGCATATGACGATCTTATTCAGGCGGCAGCGGGCGGTACTGATTTGTTGTCGAGAGTCGATGGCGATCCAGCACCGAGATACCAGCCTTCCCTCATCGCCGATAAATCTTCGGGACTGTTCGGCGCCTATGCCGCGATGGCAGCGCTGTTTCACCGTCAGCGGAGCGGCGTCGGCCAGTTTGTCGAGGTGCCGATGTTCGAGTGCTTTAGTTATTTCAACATGAGCGAGAACCTTTACGGACACACCTTCGATCCCCCTACGGGAAGTTTCGGTTACAGCCGCGTATTCAATCCTAATCGCAAGCCCTATCCGACCAAGGACGGATTCCTGGCAATTCTTCCCTATTCCGATTCCCAATGGGACGACTTTTTCGAGATTGGTGGCCTTCCGCCGGGTACGTTCACCAAGAATCCGCGCTACGCCACTTACGCACTCCGCACAGAGAACATCTCCGAAATCTATGCGATGATCGAGGAAGTTGCCCGCACCAAGACGACCGAGGAATGGGTGACGGAACTGACCGCACGCAATGTGCCGTGCATGAAAGTCAATCGCCTCGACGAAGTACTTGAAGACGAGCATCTGAATGCCGTCGGATTCTTCGAGCGACGCGAGCATCCGAGCGAAGGAACCTACGTCTCTTTGCGCCATCCGGTACGATTCAGTGAAACTCCGGCTTCTGTCCGTCGTGATCCGCCCCGGCTTGGCGAACATACGGATGAAATTCTCGAAGAACTGGGATTGGACAGGGCTTCGGACGCTGCGGCATGACCGAAGAAATCGTTATAGTCGGCATCGGCGAAATCAAGGATCGCCCGGCAGATCCTTCGCTCGGCCTCGACCCGCTCGACCTTATGGCCGCAGCGGCGCGGAAAGCCGAGGCGGATAGTGGAGCAAGCCTCCTGCCCGACATCGATGCCATCGAAGTGATACATCAGATCACCTGGCGTTACGAAGACACGGCAAGGCGGCTCTGTGAAAGGCTGAAGCTCAGACCACGCCGGGCTGCCTATCATCCCGGAGGCGGAGAAAGTCCGCTTAGAGTGCTTCATGACGCTGCGCTGCGTATTGCACGGGGAGAAAGCCGCACCGCTCTCGTATGCGGGGCCGAGGCGCGAAGCACCCTGCAAAAGGCGCGCAAGGCCGGCGTGGAACTGCCGTGGCCGGAAAAGGCTCGGATCATGGAGCATCCATGGCGAGTGGAAGAGATGCTCTGTCCGATGGCGCGCGCGCATGGCGTGGCGCAGCCCACATTCATCTACCCTCTTTTCGAAAACGCGGCATCGCACAGCTTCGGGCTCACCCCCGCTGAAGCGCAGTCGGAATCGGCAAAACTTTGGTCGCAGTATTCGGCGATTGCGGCGAGCAATCCGTATGCTTGGCTGCAACGCTCAGTTTCTCCTGAAGAAATCAGCACGGTCACCGCGATGAATCCGCTAGTGGCCTGGCCCTATCCGCGCCTGATGGTCGCCAACCCCACCGTAAATCTCGGCGCGGCGGTCGTCGTTATGGCGAAGAGCGCAGCGATCGCTGCCGGAATAGCCCCGGCGAAGATGATACATATTATGGGTGGCGCGGCGTCCAAGGAACCAGAGGATTACCTCAAGCGCGACTGCTATCATGCTTCTCCTTCACAGCAGGTAGTCCTTGAAGCGGCGCAATCGCTGAATGGAAAGCCGTTCAATCATCTCGAACTTTATAGTTGCTTCCCATGCGTGCCAAAGATGGCGCGCCGATCGCTTGGCCTTGATGAAAACACTGCTTTCACGGTCACAGGCGGACTGACATTCTTCGGCGGTCCGTTTAACGATTACATGCTGCACGCGACTTGTGCGATGGTCCGACGATTGCGGGAAGCCACTGGAACCGGCCTGCTCTACGGCCAAGGCGATTTCGTCACGAAGCATCACGCGCTCGTGTTAGGCAGCCAGCCCGCGTTCATTCCTGCTCTTTGGCAGGAGTATCGCATGGACGAGAAAGCCGATGCGGCGCGCGGCGCGGTGCCGCGATTGATCAACCTTTATAAAGGCCGGGCGACGATCGAAACGTTCACCGTCATCTATGGGCGCGAGAGTAAAGTGGATCGAGGTATCGTGATCCTGCGCACGCCAGAGGGACACCGAACCATGGCACGCGTCCCGGCCTCCGATGCCAGGACGATCGCACGGCTGACCGACTTGCTTCGCTCGCCGATCGGCGAAACCGGCGTCGTTACCACCGCCGATGACGGGCTGCTCGAATGGAGACTATCTTGACAGACGTACTTATTGAACGCGCGCTTCCTCACGTAGCGCTCGTCACCATAAACCGTCCCGACGCTCGCAACGCGATCAACGGCGCGGTGGCGCGCGAACTCGAACGAGCCGTCCTTCAGACCGAAGCTGATGACGATATCCGCTGCGTTGTTCTCACCGGTGCCGGTGATCGCGCATTCTGTGCCGGGGCAGACCTCAAGGAAATCTCCGCCGGGCGCATTGGCGATCTCGTCACCCGTGCCGGCGGCTTCGCCGGTTTCGTCCGGGCCGAGCGGCGCAAGCCGTGGATCGCCGCAGTCAATGGTGTCGCCTTGGCAGGCGGCACGGAAATCGTCCTGGCCTGCGACATGACGGTGGCATCTGACGATGCCAGGTTCGGCCTTCCGGAAGTCAAGCGCGGCCTCGCCGCTCTTGCGGGGGGATTGTACCGCTTGCCGCGTGCGCTACCGCGCGCGATAGCGCTTGAGTTGATCGCTACGGGAGAGCCGATTTCGGCTGAACGGGCGCATACCTTCGGGTTGATAAACCGGCTCGCGCCAAAAAGTGATCTCATGAGTGCGGCCTTCGCACTCGCGGAGACAATCGCCGCGAATGCGCCAATCGCGGTGCGTGAAAGCCTTTGCATCGCCCGGGCCGCTTTCGACCGCGCCGAATCTGAACTTGAAGCCGACGCAGCCGCCATGGGGCGGCGCCTGGCTTTGACCGAAGATTATCAGGAAGGCCCTCGCGCCTTCATCGAGAAACGCTCACCAGAATGGACCGGTCGGTGAAACAAGCAGTGGAGTCGCATATGAGCACCTATTCGATGACAATCGCCGGCAAGGCGGTCGAAAGCAACGAAACCATAACCGTGATCAACCCGGCGACCGGCGTGCCCCTTGCAGAGGCGCCAGATTGCTCTAGCGATCAACTCGACGAGGCCGTTGCCGCCGCCCGAACCGCTTTCCCCGCTTGGCGGGCCATGAGCGACAGCGAACGTGGAGAGGTATTGAAAGCCGCGGCTGCGAGGCTGGCCTCGAACGTCGACGAACTTGCCCGGCTGCTCACCAGCGAACAAGGGAAACCGCTGGATGAAGCGCGTTTCGAGGTAATGGGCGCTGCCTACTGGCTTTCGTCCCTGGCGGACATCGTCATCCCGGTCGAGATAAACGAGGATACTCAGGAGCGACGTTCAGAGACCCGCCATCTGCCTCTTGGTGTCGTGGCCGGGATCTCGCCGTGGAATTTCCCTGTCCTCCTGTCTTTCTGGAAAATCGCACCGGCTCTGCGCGCCGGCAACACGATGATCCTGAAACCTTCCCCATTTACGCCCCTGACGATGCTCCGGATCGGAGAACTGCTTCGCGGCGTGATTCCGGACGGTGTGCTGAACATCATTACGGGTGGCGACGCTCTGGGGCCGAAAGTCACTGCCCATCCTGGCATCGACAAAGTGAGCTTCACCGGTTCGACCGCCACCGGTAAACGCGTGATGGCGTCGGCTGCCGCCGACCTCAAACGCGTGACCCTTGAACTGGGAGGCAACGACGCCGCGATCGTTCTGCCCGACGTTGACGTCGATGTAGTTGCCAAGGATCTTTTCTGGGCTGCCTTCCGCAATTCGGCGCAAATCTGCATCGCGACCAAGCGCATGTATGTGCACGAAGAAATCTACGACCGCCTGGCACAAGCCATTTCGGATTACGCCCGGACGGTCCAAATGGGCGACGGTGCACAACAGGGCATTGCGCTTGGTCCGGTTCAGAACAGGCAACAGTACGAGCGTGTCGTCAACATACTCGACGACTGCAAGGCTCAGGGCTTCAAATTCCTTACCGGCGGCACGGTGGAAGTTGACAAGCCGGGGTACTTTATCCCGGTCACAATCGTCGACAACCCACCCGAGCTGTCCCGCGTCGTGCAGGAAGAGGCATTCGGCCCAATTCTGCCCCTGCTGAAATTCAACGACGTAGACGACGTAGTGGCACGCGCGAATGCATCGGAATATGGCTTGGCCGGCTCGGTCTGGTCGGCGGACACCGATGCCGCGCTCGCGATCGCTGCTCGTTTGGAGACGGGAACGGTCTGGATCAACGAAGTGCAGCACCTCTCGCCATTCCAGGCGTTCGCCGGCCATAAGCAGTCGGGCCTAGGCGTAGAAAACGGGCTGGGCGGGCTTCTCGAATACACCATACCTCAAACCGTGACTGTAAGGGCTGCAAAGGTCGCCTGATCCTTTACAGAAGCGCCAATCGCCGGGCGCGCGCCAGTGCGCCCGTGCGATTGCGCACCCCTAGTTTGGTGTAGATGTTCTGAATATGCCACTTGGTAGTCGAGAGACCCACGTCGATGTGATCAGCGATAGACTGGCTGGTGAGGCCCGTGTCCAGTAACGACAAGATTTCCTGCTCACGGCTGGTCAGCCGATCGACCGGCGCATGCCCGTCCCCGGCCTCGAGATTAATTCCATAGCGATGTCGCAGCGCTTCGAGCAGTTCCGCCGCGGCACCGGAGCCGGCTGAAAAGACTTCCGTGTCGCCCAGCAGCGCCGTCAATCCCCATGCATTGTCGATCACCGTACGTCTGAACCCGCGTTCGCTGGCGAGACGCAGCGCTCGTTCGAGGCTCCGCTTTGCATTTGCCGACTTGCCTTCGCGCAGCGAACAGGTTGCCGATAGCAAGAGCAACGCGACATGGTCGCGCGCACGGCCTGCCATTTCGGCCATGGGCAGAAGCTGCGCGGCTAGCGCCGACGCCTCGGACACATGATCCTCGCCAAACGCCACCCAGGCACGAGTCTGATCGACATCGTGTGACATGCAGTGCGGCACTGCCAGTCCTGTCGCGACGTGGAGCCATCCACCTGGCTTACTGACAAAAGCCGCCTGAAATCCGTCTGCGGCATCCGTGACGCGGCCATGACGAAGCTGTAGGTTGATCGCAAGTAGATCAGCCTTGACGGCGTAGCGAACTCCTTGGACCACGCGGTGCTGCGTCTCGCACAGCGCCGCATCGATACCGTCCGCGTCCTCAGCCAAAAGTGTCGCTGCCTCGAGCGCAGCGACATGGGTCTCGATCAGACCGTTATCGCCTAAATGAAGATGCCCCGCTGCCAGATGTTCGCGGGCTAGCCTCCCCTCCCCCGTCTCGACCAGTATTCGCGCGGCGAGGAGATGGACGGTTCCGACCGTGGACCCCGCTATTTCATCTACGGCGTGGACGTTCCCAAGCGCCGAGAGAATGATTTCACGCGCCTGCGAAGCGCGTCCCGACTGCAGTTCTATATAGGCTTCGGCCTTTGCCACCCAGGTTCTTCCGTAGATCCCCCCTGCTTCGCTCGCCCGCTGACGCGCCACAAGCAAGTCGCGGCGGGCCATATGGCGATCTCCCATCTGCAGATGGGCCAATGCACGCAGCACGCGCACCGCAGCTGTATGAAATGGATCCAGGTACTCCCAGCGCTCCATCCAGGCATCCGCCAATTCGATAACCCGAGGCAAGTCGTCTTGGCGCGCAGCGATGCTTACCCGAAGCTTGTCGCGATGGACAAGCCACGACAGCGGCGCATCGCTCGGCATTTCACCATCGAGGATGTCCAGCTCCGAGCATGCCGGTTCGATCTGTTGAGCCAGTACCAGCGCCCAAATTTTCCAGAGACGCAGCGGCACCGAAATCGGTTCGCCAGCACGCTCCAGTCGTGCCGTCCACACCAGCATCCTGGGCAATTCTCCCAAGGTATGGGCGATGCGCGCTGCATTATCGGTCAGGAGTTGGTGCGCTCTATCGAAATCGCCCGCGTCCAGTGCGTAATCGACGGCATCGCACAAGGCGCCCCGACGCTCGCACCATTCGCTGGCACTACGGAGGATATCGATACGCCTCGTCGTCCCTGCCTGCCGCTTCTTCGCCTCCAGGAACTGCTGAAATATCCCATGGAGCCGCAACCATTCGCCGCCATTCAGGGCGGGTACGATCATCACGTTCTCCAGCCGTGCGCGCGCCAGAAGGAGTTCGGCCGACGGGTCGATGACCTCGCGCAGCATCGCCGAGGAAAAACGACCCAGATCGGAAAGGTCGAAGAGAAAGCGCCGCATCGCATCGTCGAGCTCATTATAGATGCTTTCGTTGAGATACTGGCCAAGATTCTCCCGAGGAGAAGTTTCCAGGATGTTCACCTTCGACCATCCGTCTCTTCGGCGCGCCAACATCCCATAGCATTGCGCCGCTATCGGCCATCCTTCGATCCATGCAGACACTTTCCGTGTCTGCTCTGGGCTTGGCTTGCAGCCTGCGTAATGCGCAAGAACCGTACCGACCTCGTCCTCATCGAGCGTCAGTGCTTCCACGTCCAGGATTTCGACGCGCCCTCTGGAAGCCAGCGCGATCCAATCCATGTCAGGCAAAGTTCGAGTGGCAATGACGAACCGCTGTCCCGCGTCGCTGGAGGTGATCGTCCGGATCAGGCGGGAAAATTTGCGTGGGTCGGCATCATGCGCATCGTCGATAAAGATGACATCGACATGATCCACAGTCTGCACGCCGGCGACTACCCGATCCATCGGGCACCAGGCCACGACACCCCCGCCAGCTTCAATCTCCCGCGAAAAAGCCCGCAGCAAGGTCGTCTTGCCATAACCCGGTGGCGCGGAAAGAATGATAACCCCAGCTCGGCCGCGGCAAAGGCGATCGTAGGCCCGCACCGAAACGAAGTCGTCCGCGGACAACTCGTTGCCACGGCTTACCGCGGAGCGGTCGAGTGAAGGCGCACCTTTTGTGATACGCGAGCGGGTTCTGAACATCGGTCCTCTCCTTCGGCACTCTCTATGCGGAGTGCTCTGCCCTGATTCTAAGCCCGTCCAACACGAAGCGAACAAGATGGTCGGAGTAGGCATCTTTGAGGGCGGTTGTTATCTCGGGCGGCCCCGCGAGATAGGGAAGCGTTCTACGAGAATGGAAAATGAACTCACATGCACCAATTACTGAATAATAGAAAAATGTCTCGTCAACATCTTCTATTTCACCCGCATCCCTGCACTCGTCTATTATCTTTTTTTGGAACCCTTGAAGCGGAGCGATAAAAATTCTGGCCAAGTCCTTTGCATTTTCAGCATCAGCCGACTGAAGAACATTTATGAGTCTGTTTATATATGGATAACGAAAGTAGACGTTTATCACGCCCCTGACATGAAGTTCCAGTTTTCGAAGCGGCGGCATATCTTGCTCTACCAAATGTTGGAGTGCACGCAGGGCCTGGGCCGCATCGCGACCAAGCAGCGCAAGAAGCAACCCGTCTTTGCCTTGAAAATAGTAATTCACGAGGCCGTGATTGAGGCCGGCACGAACGGCGATCTCGTTCAACGAGACATCAAGCGTGTCGCGCTCGCTCAGGAGCGAACTCGTCGCTTCCAGCAGACGTTCTCGCGCTGCGACACGGTTGCCCTCGACAACACGGGTACCGACTCTGGCCATGCTCCATCTCCCTGGATTTTATTTATCCGTATAGATAACATCTGACAAGGGTATTCGCCCTCCTTTCGGCTAGGGTGAATCCAGCGGTCTTCAAGCACCCTGCAGATACCAAAAAACCGATCCGGAAGACTCTCGATGAAGATAACTGCCGCTCTAGCCACGGCCCCCAAGACCGATTTCAAGTTCGCAGAGCTCGATCTTGACGAACCGCGGGGCGACGAGATTCTCGTGGGCATCTCAGCCGTAGGGCTGTGCCACACCGACATCGTGGCCCGCGACCAGGTTCTCCCAATTCCGTTGCCGGCCGTTCTGGGGCATGAAGGGGCGGGAGTCGTTGTTCGCGTCGGCGCGAACGTTACGAAAGTCGTGCCTGGCGATCACGTAGTCCTCACCTTCCGATCGTGCGGCAAGTGCGCCCGCTGCCGTTCCGGCGAGCCAACGTACTGCGAGCAAGCCTTGGCATTGAACTACAAGGGATGCAGAGCAGACGGATCGAAATCCCTCCACAGCCATGGAGAAGCGATCTCGAGCAATTTCTTCGGACAGTCATCGTTCGCGACGCATGCCCTCGCATACGAAACGAATGTCGTGAAGGTCGACAGAGACATTCCGCTCGACCTGCTCGGGCCTTTGGGTTGCGGGGTACAGACGGGCGCCGGTGCTGTCCTGAGGGCCCTGAACTGTTACAAGGGATCCTCTCTGGTCATCTTCGGTGGCGGATCTGTGGGTCTTAGCGCCGTTCTGGGCGCCGTAATCGCGCAGTGCAGCACGATTGTTGTTTCCGACCCGAAACCCGAACGTCGCGCTTTGGCACTGGATTTAGGCGCCACCCACGTCATTGATCCCGCGAACGAAAAAGCCTCCAAGGTCGTCCGTGAACTGACTGGCGCCGGAGCCGATTTCGTTTTGGATACGACGGGCGCCGGTCCGGTCATGGAAAGCGCTTTGGGATGTCTGCGACCTCACGGAACGCTCGGGTTGCTCGGCGTGCCCTCTGACCCGGAGCAACGCCTGCCAGGACTGGCGTCGACCACTCTGATGTTCGGATACACGATAAAGGGCATCATAGAAGGCGACAGCCAGCCGGACATCTTCATCCCCGAACTGATCAGGCACTATCTCGAAGGGCGCTTTCCTTTCGACAAGCTCGTCACTTTCTATGACTTCGATGATATAAATCGGGCTGTGCAGGATCAGCATGACGGGAAGATCGTGAAAGCGGTGTTGAAGATGCCGCAGAAATAGGCAGTCCATACCGCTGGCAAAGCGCCGTCCGCCATAAGCGAGCGAGACGGCGCTTTCACCGTCTAGACGGGAATGTTCCTGGCGAACCCCTGCAGCGGCGCATCCGATGTCCACCACGGCTGCGCGCTGGCACACCAGATTTCAACCGTCGGAACAATGCCATGCCCGTGATCGAGAGTGCCTGCCTTGAGATAGGTGATCTCAAGGTTATCTAGAGGCTCGGTCACGATTGGCGATCCGCATGAACCACAGAACCGGCGGTGAATAAGAGCGCCGCTGTCGGCCTGGTCCTCAAACGTAGACAGCGCCCCGGAAATCTTCAGGTCTTCCCGGCGCACCACGAGATTGACCGAGAAAGCACTTCCGCTTTGTTTTTGGCAATGGGTGCAGTGGCAGATCGCTGTCACCAGCGGGTTTGCGGTCAGGACATAGCTGATCTTTCCGCAAAGGCAGCCGCCATTCGTCCCATCAGTAGATTCTCTAGCCACGGTTCGCATCCTTGTTATCGGGATTTTTCAGGGCCTGATCAATCTTCGGGGGCGATCCTGATCAGGATCTCATCGGCCTGTTGCGTTATGACGAGCTGACAGGAAAGCCTGGAACGTTCTGTGCGATGATCGGAAGAATCTAGCAGATCATTCTCATCCTCGGTCATCGAAGAAAAAGCCGCCTGCTCGCTTTCAACCATGACGTGACATGTCGCGCACGAACAACATCCTCCGCAAAGAGCCAGCATCTCGTCGATACCAGCGTCGCGAACGGCCTCCATGACAGATACGCCTGCCGCAGCCTGAATTTCCCGGCGCGAGCCATCACGCAGGATTACAGTGATTGTGCTCATTCGAACTCCTGTAGGAAGCGCCTCAAAGCGCTTCGATAATCGTTGCGTTGGCGATGCCGCCCGCCTCGCACATTGTCTGGAGGCCGTACCGTTTGCCGCGGCGCCGAAGCGCATGGACCAGCGTTGACATCAGCTTAGTACCGGAAGATCCGAGCGGATGCCCCAGGGCGATAGATCCCCCATGAACGTTGAGACGGGCAGGGTCCGCCTTCAGGACCTCGAGCCAGGCCAGCGGCACGGGCGCGAATGCCTCATTGACCTCGTAAAGATCGATTTCGTCGATCGACATGCCGGCGCGCTGCAGCAATCGCTGCGTGGCGGCAATCGGCTCCTCCAGCATGATTACCGGGTCGCCGGCGCTGACTGTCATCGCATGCACGCGCGCGATCGGGGTCAAGCCATGGTCCTTCAGAGCCCGCTCGCTAACCACGAGGATCGCCGAAGCGCCATCGCAGATCTGGCTGGCATTGGCTGCGGTAACCACTCCTCCGTCCACCAGCGTCTTCACCGTACCGATCTTTTCAAGTGTGGAATCAGGACGCACACCTTCATCGACAGTGTGGAGGTCAGGTCCTTCTGCGGTTGCAATAGCGATCGGCACGATTTCCCGATCGAATGCCCCTGCTGCCATCGCTGCGGCGGCGAGCTGGTGGCTGTGAAGTGCGAAGCGATCCAGGGTTTCCCGCGAATATCCGTACTTGCTCGCCATCATCTCTGCGCCCTCGAACTGGCTGAAGCCTCGGACGCCAAATCGCTGCCGGATTCGGTCGCTGATAGGTCCGGTGCCGCTGCCTTGGTTAGACAGCATCGGCACGCGGGACATGCTCTCCGCGCCGGCCGCGATAACGATATCCTGGGTTCCGGACATGATGGCCTGCGCCGCGAACTGGACTGCCTGCTGGGAGCTCCCGCACTGGCGGTCCACCGTTACCGCAGGAACCGTGATTGGGAGCGACGAGGCCAGCACCGCATTGCGGGCAAAGGCAAACGACTGTTCTCCAACCTGCGTGACGCAGCCAAGAACGACATCCTCGACTGAGCCAGGATCGATTCCGGCGCGCGACACGAGACCGGTGAGAACGTCCCCCGCGAGATCGGCAGGGTGGACCCCGGAAAGGCGGCCATTGCGGCGGCCACCGGCCGTACGCACGGCCTCCACGATATATGCTTCTGCCATGGTCAGTACCTTTGCGGAATTTGGGCGACGCCGAGCGCCGCGAGTTCAGGGAAGGCCGCCGCACGTTCATGTGCCTGCGCGGATGCGGCAGTGCCACGGATAGCCCGGCCTTTGATGCCGTGGAAAATGGCGGCGAGCCGGAAGAAGTTGAAGGCAAGCGCGAACTGGTACCCCGGGATCGTATCGCGGCCAGTACGATCACAGTAGCTTGCCACATAGGCGGTCTCGGGAGGAATATGCAGGGCAGCAAGATCCGCGCCGGCCAGTCCTGCGACGATGTGCGACGGCATGTGATACATCATCGAGTGATAGGCGAAATCGGCCAGTGGATGCCCCAGCGTCGATAACTCCCAGTCCAGAACCGCGAGGACCCTGGGCTCGGTCGGATGGAAGATCATGTTGTCGATCCGGAAGTCGCCATGGACGATGCGGACCTCGTCTTTCTCGTCCGCCGGGATGTTGTCGGGAAGCCACTCGACGAGAAGGTCCATGTTCCAGTCTCGGCCGGCATCGGTATCGTCGAGGTACTGCCTAGACCAGCGGGCGATCTGCCGTGCGAAGTAATTGCCCGGCTTTCCATAGTCGGAAAGGCCGATGGCGGCAGGATCGAGCGAATGGAGCCGTGCGATCGTGGAGTTCATCGCATCGAAGTAACGCGGGCGTTCGAAGGCCGGGACCTCCGGGATCGTTGCGTCCCAGAAAATACGCCCTTCGACCATCTCCATGACGTAAAACCACGTACCGATGACCGCGTCGTCGGTACAGACAGCATGAATGCGCGCGACGGGAAAGCCGGTGGTGCCAAGCGCCTGCAACACTCGCGCTTCCCGCTCGATCGCATGAGCCCCCTTCAGCAGTTGCCCTGGCGGCTTGCGCCGCAGGACGTAAGTGCCGGACGCGGCGACCAGCTTGTAGGTGGGGTTGGACTGCCCTCCCTTGAACTGCTCGACGCGAAGCGGCCCGGCAAATCCTGGAACGTTTACGCGCAGCCACGCTTCAAGCGCGGACTCGTCGAACGCATAGCCTGCGCGCACCGGGGTGGTGCCCAGGTTCGCCTCCTGCCCGCTCGCGCTCACGACTGCATCTCGCGCCAGTTGCGCTTGATCTTCTTTGCCAGCGACCACTTATGCACTTCGGTCGGGCCGTCGTAGATCCTGAAAGCGCGGACCTCGCGAAATACCTGCTCGACGATGGTGTCATCGCTGACCCCACTGCCGCCCATCACCTGGACGCAGCGGTCCGCGACGCGCATCAAGGCTTCCGAAACCGCCACTTTCGCCATTGAGCTTTCGACCGTACCCAGCGACCCTCCATCAAGGATGCCCGCGCACCAGTCGATCATGAGTTCGGCCTGCCTGAGATCGATGACGTTTTCCGCAAGCATGAACCCCACGCCCTCATGGTCGATCAACACCTTGCCGAATGCCTCGCGCCGGCATGCGTAATCGGTCGCTATCTCGTGCGCCCGAATGCACGATCCCAGCCACCGCATGCAGTGCGATAATCTCGCGGGAGAAAGGCGTATCTGAGCGTACTTGAAGCCTTCGCCCGCATGGCCCAGCATTTGACTCGCGGGGATGCGAAGTGTGTCGATGGCAATTTCGGCGTGGCCGCCCGGCATCGAAGTGTCGATCGTGTTCGGCACCCGATCGATGCGGATCGCAGGGTCCGGCAGATCAACCAGGAACATGCATGCGCCATCGGAAGAGTTTGCCATGACTATGCCGACGCTCGCTCCCTGAGCACCGGTAATGAAGCGCTTGCGTCCGTTGACGACCCAATGGTTGCCGTCGAGCTTGCACGTCGTCTTCATCATTGACGGGTCGGACCCCGCACCGCCTTCTTCCCATGGCTCGGTCATGAAGAATGCCGATCGCGCCTCGCCTGCGATCATCGGCCTCAGGAAACGCTCCTTTTGCTCTGGAGTGCCGACATGACCGATCAGGTACATGTTGCCCTCGTCAGGCGCCATCGTGTTAACAGCGAGCGGGCCCAGAGGCGAAAGCCCAGATTTGATCAGCACGAGCGCGGTCTCGCGCTGCGAAAGATGTGTTCCATCCGTCAAAATGTGCGGGGTCAGCACCCCCGCGGCTTTTGCCTTGGCGCGCATCTCGTGCATCATGGCATCGGTCGGTGCGCCGTGATGGTCTCGCCGCGCATCTTTTTCGTATGGAATGATCACATCGCGGACGAAAGCCTCGACTTTCGCTGCGATCTCGAGCCCTCTGGCAGTTCCAGAACCGCTCATTTCGGCGCCATTCGGATAGCTCCGTCGAGGCGGATCGTCTCGCCATTGAGCATGGGGTTGGTGACGATGCTTTCGACCAGGTGCGCATACTCGTCGGGCTGTCCCAGACGGCTGGGGAATGGCACCTGCTTACCCAGAGAATCCAGCGCCTCTTGCGGCAGGGCGGCGAGCAACGGCGTCCAGAATATACCCGGAGCGATGGTCATCACGCGGATACCATAGCGCGCAAGTTCGCGCGCGACCGGCAGGGTCATGCCGACGATGCCGCCTTTTGATGCGGCATACGCCGCCTGCGCAATCTGGCCGTCGAACGCCGCGACGCTCGCAGTATTGATGATGACGCCGCGCTCTTCGCCGACAGGCTCGGCCAGATGAAGTCGTTCGGCAAACTTCGAAAGGACGTTGAAGGAGCCGATCAGGTTGACTGATACGGTGCGGGTAAAATCCGCGAGCGGTAACGCTTTGCCCGCGCGATCAATCACTTTGGCCGGCGTGCCAATGCCTGCACAGTTGACCAAGACCCTTGCCGTGCCGTGGTTTTCTTCGGCGCCCTGCACAGCTGCGCGCACCTGTTCTTCATCCGCCACGTTGACGCGCGAGAAGGCTCCGCCGATCGCCTCGGCGTGCGCCTTGCCCAGTTCCTCGTTCAGGTCGAAGATGGTAACTTTCGCGCCGGCACGCGCCAACCGCGCCGCTGTTGCCCCCCCAAGACCCGAAGCACCGCCGGTGACGATCGCGGCTACGCCTGCTAAATCCATGTTTCAAAATCCTTGATGTAATGGAACGATCAGAGCGTCTGCCCGTCGTCGATTGTGAAAAGGCCGCCGGTCACAGGCGCGCTCGCATCCGAGCAAAGGTACAGGAGGATCGGGTCCAGAGCGTCGATCCCCATGAGGCGCTGGCGCGCAAATCCCTTGAGGAGCTTTTGTCCCTTCTCGATGTCCCAGAGCCCGCTCGTCATTTCGGTGGCCATGTAGCCGGGCGCGATCGTGTTGACGTTGATGCCCTTACCCGCCCAGTCCTTCGCTAGCAGGCGCCCCATCTGCGCGACGGCGGCCTTCGATGCCCCGTATGAGACGATGCCGGGGAAAGTGTGGTTGCCGGTGATCGAACCGATGAGCACGACCCTGCCGCGCCCTGCCTCGGCAGGCGCCCCGGCTACCATCCGCCGCGCGCCCTCGCGGGCGCTCAGAAACGCACCGCGCAGATTGATCGCCATCGTGGCGTCGAAATCCTCTACCGCAAGCCCGAGAGCGCTCCCGGCGGGGCTTATTCCGGCATTGACCACGACCGTATCGACCAGGCCGAACGCCGCTTCGGCAGCATCGAACGCTGCGACAGTCGATGCCTCGTCGGCAACATCCATGACGACGCCAAGAGCCTCGCCGCCATCGCTGCGAATCTCGGCGCAGAGTTCGTCAAGCAGCGAGGCCCGCCGCGCCGTCGCCACCACCCTGGCGCCCGACGATGCCAGCAGACGCGCAAACCGGCGTCCGATGCCGGATGATGCCCCCGTAACAAGAGCCGTGCGGCCGGTGAGATCGAAAGAAAATCCCGGCATCACCGGGCGACCATTCGCAATTGCATCCAAGCCTCCATGTGTGTTCTGAAACTCGTGCCTTGGCGTATCGGCCAGTCAACGACCGCACCCCATCCCTTTGGCGGGGGCCGGCTACGACCTGCGCGATCAACGACAATCCATCACTGGATGACGAGGCCGCCATCGACCGCGAGAACGGTCCCAGTGATGAAGCTCGCGTCGTCGCTGGCGAGAAATGCGATTGCGCGCGCGACTTCCTCGTTCCGGCCGTAGCGCTGCATCGGATTCAACCGAGCGAAATACGCTTTCGCAGCTTCGATGTCCGCTCCGGGAATGGCCTGCCGTTCTATCGAACGCATCATTTCGTTATCGATCGGCGCGGGCGCCACCGCGTTGACCCGTATGCCAGCCGCAGCCAGTTCGATGGCCGCCACTTTGACCAGCCCCGCGATCGCGTGCTTGCTAGCCGTGTAGGCTGCAAGGCCAGCGACACCAATCGTGCTGGCCACCGATCCGGTAGCCACGATCGCTCCGCCATCCGTCATGGCCAGTGCCGCATGCTTGATGCAATTGAAGGTGCCGGTGATGTTCGTCAGCTGCACGTTCGTGAACTCGTCCGAGGTCAGCTCCACCAGGGACTTGACCGCGCCTTCCGCGCCAGCGTTAGCGACCAGTACATCGAGACGTCCGAAAGTCTCGACAGCGGCGGAGACCACCGCCCTGGTGTCTTCCTCGCTTCCCACGTCTGCCTGCATGCACAGAAGCGATTCGCCTCCGCCAAGACGAGCTGCCGCCGCTTCCAGCCTCTCCTGATTCCGACCCGTCAGAACAACGCTGACGCCTTGGTCAAGAAGGATTTGAGCCACCGCGCCGCCGATGCCGCCGGTACCGCCCGTCACGATCGCAACCTTGCCTTTCATAGGCTTCTCTCTCCATTTTCTTGTTTGACTCGAAACATGACACTGATATCACGTTCGCAAGCAAGTGCAACCGCACGCAGCATGATTCGACGAGGGGACCTGGACCGATGAGCGATACCGATCGCCCCACAAAACCGCTGGCGCCCACGCGCCGTGGCGCTTTGACGAGAACGAAACTTATCGATGCAGGGCGCAAAGCGTTCTCTGCATACGGGTATGATGCCGCGAGGATCGCCGACGTTGTCCGGCTCGCTGGCGTCAGCCACGGCAACTTCTACCGGCACTTCACGGACAAGGACGATCTGCTGCATGCCGTTCTCGACGAGCTGCACATGGGCCTGCGGCATCCGGTCCGCCGTCAGCAGCCCTCGGCCGAAGGCGGAATGCTCGGCGAGATGATCGACTACAACTCGAGCTTCTTTCACACGTATGCCGAACACCGCGACATGCTTCGCGTCGCCCGCGAGGCCGCCGCGAAGCCCGGGCCAAGTCGGTTCCTCGATACCTGGCTGGAAATGCGTGTACCGTTCATCGAGCGCAACCGCCGCTGGATGGAAAAGCTCCAGGCCAAGGGTGTGATCGACCCTGCAATGGATGTGGCGCTGATGGCGGAATCGCTGGGCTCAATGATCGAGCAGCTGGCCTACGTTCATATAGGCCTGCCAAAGCAGCGCCCCACGGCCGAACGGCTGGACGAACTGGGACGGACCTGCGGCGTGATCTGGTTCCGCAGCATATTCGGCGGAGCGACGGTCGAACCCGACATAGCGGCCGGAGGGGTAGAACAATGACCAATGCCCTCACCGATATACGCAGCGTCGATCTCCTCGACCTCGATCACTACACCTCCAAAGCCGATCACGCTCTTTTTCGCCGGTTGCGAAACGACGATCCGGTCCACTTCAACGAAGGTCCCGACGGCATCGGTTTCTACGCGCTGACACGGTACGATCATGTCTCCGCGATCGGCAGAGATCACCTTCGCTTCATCAACGGTAAAGGCACTCAGATCCGCGACAAGAGGGCAGAAGGTCATGGAGCGCCAAGCGTGCACAACGCCGACCAGCCCCTCCATGCACGCTTGCGCGCGCCCGGTGTCGGCGCATTCCGACGCTCTCTCCTCGAACGGCGAGAAGGGCGCATTCGCGAGATCGTGCGCGACCTCATCGACGCCACGCCCAAAGACGAGCCCTTCGACTTTGTCGAGAAAATTGCTGTCACCATTCCAATGATCGTATTCGCCGAAGTCCTGGGCGTACCGCAAAGCCGTCAGGTGGATCTAGTTAACTGGGCCAACACGATGAGCGACGTGTCGGCGCCCGACGTGATCCAGGCCGATGCACGGCACCATCTTTTCGACTACTTCCGCGAGCTTGCGGCGGAAAAACGCGCCCACCCCGGCGACGACATCGCCAGCGCTCTGGTAAATGCGGATCTCGGCGCGGAACCTCTCACGAAGGAAGAACTCGACGCCTATTTCATGGTCTTGACCGTGGCAGGGAACGAGACGACCCGTTTTCTGCTGACCGGAGGCCTTGAGGCCCTCCTCACCAGCCCCGGCCAGCTCGACCAGCTCAGAAGCGATCCCGGCCTCATACCCTCAGCGATCGAGGAAATGGCGCGATGGGTTTCCCCTGTACTGCAGATGCGGCGGACCGCGACGGAAGACGTGGACCTTTTCGGAACCCCTATCAAGGCGGGGGACAAGGTCGTCCTCTACTTTGCATCAGCCAACCGTGACGAACGCGTGTTTGAAGACGCGGGACAATTCATGGTCGATCGCAAAGGCAATCGCCACCTTGGCTTCGGCGTAGGCGCGCATTTCTGCATGGGAGCGCACCTTGCGCGGCTCGAGGCAAAGATTTTCCTCGAGGAATTCATTCGTGACATTCGTGACGTACACGTAGTTTCGCCATCCACGCGGGCCCGTTCGAATTGGTTCACCGGCTATGACAACCTGATGCTGCGGTGGTCGCGATGAACCCCGCCCGGAACATCGGCCGAATACTAGTGACCGGAGCGGCCAGTGGTATCGGCGCACAATTGTGCCGCCGGCTTCGCGAACAGGGCAATGAAGTCATCGCGCTCGACCTGAAACCCTTGGCGGGCGGCATCGCTTGTGATCTCTCCGATCCGGCTTCGATCAGGCGGGCTGTCAAGGATATCGGCGGCGAACTTGGCGGGATCGCGCATGTCGCTGGCCTGCCGGGGACTTTTAGCCCGATGAAAGTTGCTGCGGTCAATACCGTCGCCCTCCGCCAATTGACCTCGCAACTTGTGGATCGGATGAATCCCGGCGGCTCTATCGTCGTCGTCTCAAGCATCACTGCGCATCGTTGTCCGTGGACGGTTGCGGAGATTCGAGCGGTTCTCGCCCAGGACGACAACGCCATTCTGGCCCGTCTCGGAGCCCTCTCGGGGCCAGACGCCTATGCGGCCTCAAAGTGCCTGGCTAACAACTGGGCCGCATCATTGTCGGAGGAGCTGCTTTCGCGTGGTGTCCGCGTGAATGTCGTCAGCCCCGGGCCCGTCGAGACGCCGATACTGAGAGATTTTGAGCAATCGATGGGAGCCGCCAGGCTGCGAGCCGCTGCAGATATCGTCGGTCGCCACGGACGCCCAGATGAAATCGCCGCGCTGATCGCCTTCCTGCTGTCGTCCGACGCTGCATGGGTGAACGGGGTCAACATAGCGTGCGACGGCGGTTTTTCAAATGCGCGCACGATCGAAGCACAGCGCGAAGTGCCTAAGTCATTCGGGGAGCATATCTCGTGCAATTGATCCTTGTCCGGCACGGATTGCCGGAAAACGCCCATACCCGTGACACCACCAACCCCCCGCTTTCGAACCAGGGCCGGCTGCAAGCTAAAGAAACCTGCGAGCGGCTATCCCGTGAGCCGATCGACGCGATCTACTCCAGTACCTTGCATCGGGCTGTACAGAGCGGTGAACCGCTCGCAAACCGGCTCGGTCTTTCGATCGTGCAACAGGCCGATATTGGTGAAGTCGACAATGGAGAGGACCTCTACATCTCCCCCGAAGCGATAAAGGCTGCCGGTGACTGGGAAACGTTTCTGCGTGATCCGATCCGATACTATGGTCACGACGAGCGTGAATTCACAGCCAGGGTCATAGGCGGCTTCGAGAAGATCATGCGGGCCGATGCGGGAAGGCGGATCGCCGTCTTCACTCACGGTTTTCCGATCAACATCCTTCTCTCGCACGCCCTAGGGATCAGCGGCATCGCCAACTTCGTGCCGCGAAATGGTAGCATTACAAGGCTGGCCGGAAAGAGCCTGAGCTCGCTCGCCGTACTCAGCATCAACGAGACCAGCCATTTCAGTCCGGAGGCTGCGCGATGAGCGGTCATCCCGGCGCAATAGCTGCACTTTACCCCGAGCGGGACGCCGTGATCGCGCAGGATGGAACACGTCTGTCCTATCGCGATCTGGACCAGCGCTCGCTGGCTCTGGCGCAGCACCTTCATGCCTCCGGCCTCGCCGTCGGCGATGCCGTGGCGCTCCTTATCGGCAATCGCCTCGATTTCTTCGTCGCCGCTTGGGCGGCACAGCGGTCCGGGCTTTACTTCATTCCGATCGCGACACGCCTCACACCGCTGGAACTCGCCTACATATTCGACGATAGCGCCGCACGTGCGCTCATCCTCGACCCGATGCTTATCGGTCCGGCAGAGCAGGCCTTGGCCTTCATGGAAGGTCCGAAACCGCTGGTTCTCACGCTGGACCCTGTGCCCGGTCATGAAGCGGTTCCCCTCGTCGTTGATCCTGCGCAGCCCTTGCCCGAGGCAATCGAAGGCGGCGACATGCTCTATACCTCCGGAACGACCGGGAGGCCGAAAGCAGTGCGTCGATCGCTCGATTTCGGACCGCTCGGATCCGACCTCCGCCGCGCGGCACGGGCCGCGGAACTGTTCGGAATGGACGCCGACAGCATCTTCCTGTCGCCGGCCCCCTTGTATCATGCTGCCCCGCTCCGCTTTGCCATGGGGCAGCATCGCAGTGGCGGCTCGGTCGTGATGATGTTCAAGTTTGGTGCGGAGCAAGCACTCGAACTGATCGAACGCGAAAAGGTCACTCACAGCCAGTGGGTGCCGACTATGTTCGCGCGGCTTCTCGATCTCCCGTCCGAAATCAGGTCGCGCTACGATCTGTCGACACATCGCATCGCTATCCATGCTGGGGCGCCCTGCCCGCCCGATGTCAAGCGCGCCATGATCGCATGGTGGGGTCCCATCCTTCACGAGTATTACTCCGGTACCGAGGGGGTCGGCTTTACGCATACCAGCAGCGCAGACTGGTTGGCCCGCCCGGGCACAGTCGGCAGGGCATATGGCTGCAAGATCCATATCGTGGACGACGATGGCACTGAACTGGCCGCGGGTCAGACCGGCAACGTCTACTTCGAGGGGCGGTCCGGCCTCGTTTACCACAACGCTCCGGAAAAGACGCGCGAGGCGCACCACGCGGCCGGCTGGGCGACGTTTGGCGACATCGGCCATGTCGACGACGACGGCTTCCTCTTCCTGTCTGATCGCCGTTCCTTCACCATCGTGTCCGGCGGCGTCAACATCTATCCGGCCGAGATCGAGGCGGCACTTGCCACCCACCCCGCGATCTACGATGCAACCGCATTCGGAGTACCGGACCCCGACCTTGGAGAGACCGTGCAGGCGGTTGTCCAACTTCGCGATGGCCTTGGGAGTGCCGAACTGGCCCAGGACATACTCGCTTTTCTGCGGGAGCGCCTTGCGCCCTTCAAATTGCCGAAATTCCTGGGCTTCCGCGAAGAACTGCCACGCACGGAAACCGGTAAGCTCATGAAGCACAAGATCCGCGACGAGTACATCGAGGAATCAGGCAGAGGCTTCAACTTGCGTGAACTGGGGCCCCGGCCATGACCCGATACCAGGTCGACACGCATCTGGTTTCCGGTTCGATGCTCGCAAGCAGCGCCTCTCCAACCACGATGGTAAGCCCGATAGACCTCAGTCCGCTGACGTCCGTCCGCCTTGCGGACGAGGCAATGACGGAGGCCGCAATAGAGGCGGGGCTCAGCGCGCAGGCGGCTGCCGAGGCCACGACTGTAACCGAACGTGCAACGGCGCTGCGCGTGCTGGCGGATGCCTTGGACAATCGCAGCGACGAACTGGCGGAACTTGCCGCGCGGGAAATTGGCTGCCCGATTTCACAAGCGAAAGCACTTCAGGTTGCAAGCGCCTGCGGGGTTTTGCGCGCCGTTGCTCGCCTCGTCGAACTGCATCGGTTCGAGGAGGATCGCCCCGCCGCGCGTGGAGGACGGGTCCTCGTCCGCAAAGTGCCTGTCGGTCTTTCGGTTGGCATCGTGGCCTGGAACGTCCCGATGTTCCTCGCCTGTGAGAAACTAGCGGCGGCGATAGCCGCGGGCTGCCCGATCATTCTCAAGCCATCGCCTGAAAATGCCCGCACCATGCAGGTCTTTTCCGAAGCGGCGTCGGCTATGGACTTGCCTGCTGGCATGGTCAGCGTGCTGACCGCCGATCGCGACATCGGCCGAAAGCTGGTGGCCGATCCACGCGTAAACAAAGTGAGCTTTACCGGCAGCACAGCAGCCGGGCGCGCGGTCGCGCAGGAGGCTGCCGCTCGCTTCGCTCGGTGCACATTGGAGCTGGGAGGAAAGTCCGCAGCGATCCTGCTGGATGATTTCAAGGTAGAGGATCGGGCGAACGAACTGTTCCTCGCCATGGTGCAGAACAACGGTCAGGTCTGCGGAGCACAGGCGCGAGTGCTGGTTCCCCGCCATGCTGCCCCCGCTATCCGTGAGAATCTGGTGGGCCTGTTCGACGGGCTCATCGTCGGAGACCCACTCGACCCAGCCACGCACATCGGACCCCTCGCAACACTGGCGCAGGCCGACAAGGTCAGGGTCATGTATGCCGAAGCGGTTGCCAACGGTGCAATACCGATCGGAGGCGCCCATGGCATCGGAAGTGGTTGCCTGGTCGATCCTGCGCTTTTGCTGTCGGTGCCAGGCTCGAGGATAGCCGAGGAAGAGGTCTTCGGCCCACT
Organism: Novosphingobium silvae; assembly: GCF_009856825.1. GTDB lineage: Bacteria > Pseudomonadota > Alphaproteobacteria > Sphingomonadales > Sphingomonadaceae > Novosphingobium > Novosphingobium silvae. Next base: position 60,795 of record NZ_WVTD01000019.1, read on the forward strand.
CACCGCACTAATTGAATACGATGACGTCGATCACGCAGTCCGGATCGCGAATGCCAGCCAATACGGCCTGTCCGGTTCCGTGTGGTCGAGCGATATCGAGCGGTCGGTGGCCGTGGCTCGCCGGTTGAGAACGGGCACGGTCGGAATCAACTCGAAACGCATTCTAGACTTTGGTGCCCCGTTCGGCGGCTTTCGAAGCTCGGGAATAGGCCGCGAACTCGGCCCCGAGGGTATCGACAGCTACCTCGAGACATCATCGATCCTGATCCCGGACGCAACATAGCGCCGGCACCGCAAGGACACGAGCGGAACAAGCCGCCGGTCCCATAAACTAGAAAATGGAGGAGAAGATATGAAGGGCAGAAAACTAGCAAGTACGACTGCGGTTTCGTCAGTCGCAATGATGACCGCGTTGGCAACATGGCTTGATCCCAATGCGGCCTCCGCGCAGGAGACGGCGTCCTCGACATCCCAAGCCCAGGCTAGCGAACCAATCGGCATGGCCGACATTATCGTCACCGCACAAAAGCGGTCTCAAAGCCTGCAGTCGGTTCCGGCCGCGATTTCGGCCATCGGCAGTGACGAGCTTCAATCGCGTGGCATCGCCCAGACCAGCGATCTCATGGGATCGATGCCAAATCTCCAGGTCACGTCCGCATACGGTGATACCCAGCCAAACTTTTCGCTGCGCGGTATTTCGGTTGCGAACGAATTCTCAGCCACCACTGCGTCACCGGTCGGTATATATGTCGATGAAGTCTACCAGAGCTTTCGCGCGAGCCATGGTCAGCAGCTCTATGATCTCGAACGCGTGGAAGTCCTTCGCGGTCCGCAAGGTACTCTCTACGGGCGAAATACTACCGGCGGCGCGATAAACTTCATAACGAGGAAACCCGACCTGGGTGCCGCAAACGGCTACCTGACACTGGGTTATGGAAACTTCAATTCCAGGACAGCCCAGGGCGCACTGGAGTATACACTCATACCCGATGAACTTGGCATACGCGTCGCCGGGACGGCATCGAAAAGTCGCGGCTATACCTTCAACCCTACGCAGAATCGCTGGTTCTCGAACAGCAACAGCATTGCTGGCCGCGCGAGCCTGCGATGGAAGCCTTCCCCGGATCTTGATATCAATCTGAAGGGTTACTTTGCGCGAAACAACCCGAGAGCGGATCTTGCCTACGGCATCGGTTATCTCGAAGGACGGACGGATGCGACGGGATATTCCCGATTTTCCCCGCGTCCGGAACTGGGAGGCCGCACACTCAACCGCAACGAGGTGGAATCCGACACGGGCGGCAACTATTACACCGCGTCACGAGGCGGTTCCCTCAATGTGAAATGGGATCTCGCCGACGGAGTTTCGCTTACCTCGATTACTGGCTACGACTGGGGAAAATATCGCCTGTCGCCATTCGATTGCGATGGATCGCCGACCAACACTTGCGCGATCCGCTACAATTCGACGAGCAAGAATTTCAATCAGGACCTAAGGCTCTCCTATGACAGCGACCGCTTCAGTCTCATTGGTGGGCTCTATTACGGCGTCGACAAGATAGACACGCACAACGAGCCCGATTTCTTCGGCTTTCTCCGACCTCTGCTCACCGGGGCCGGGCTTCCGGGAACTTTTAACAACAGTTCGATCGCAGTCGGGAATTCATTGCGCACCTTGCCCGCCTTCGCTCTCGACCCATCACTTACACCCGCCAGCCCTGGCTTTTGCGCGCCCGTGGTCGTCAACCCGAATGGATTTTTCGACGCCCGTACACTCGTTGCATTCAACTACGACGTAGCCACGACTAACACGCCCGGTGGTACGGCGGCCCAAGCCGCATGCGCGGCGGCAGGCGCCTTACCATTTGGCCCAATTGCTGCCGATCAGCGTTTCACGCTGAAGCGCCCATCGACGGCCGTCTATGGGGAAGCCAAGTTCAAAGCGACCGGCGACTTCTCGATCACAGTAGGACTTCGCTACACCTGGGATAAGGTCAAATTCCAGAACGGACGCACCATTCTCTATGCGCTTGACAGCGCGTTGACGAAGTCGGTGTGATCTGATTCAGCCTGGATACGGAAAGAAGGCGGTCAGCGACGATGGCGATGCGACGTGATGGTGATGTGCAGGCGGATCTGATCGTGTCGTGGTCAGA